>NZ_JBXASL010000006.1:484254-510060 GCF_058809275.1 Shinella sp. GW821-FHT10F02
CTCACGTACCGAAAGTACGCTGCGCTCCGGGTCACGGAAACTCACCATTTTCGGCACGGCCTGGGCTGAATGTCGATTGGTCCTAGTCCACCACGTCTTCCGCGGCGGCCTTCTGCTCGTTGGCGTTTTCGTCGAGCAGCACTTCGACATCGGTGTTGACGCCGGCCTTCACCGCGAAATCGCGCTGGTAGATGCGGTTCTTGTTGCGCGCAACGGCGATGTAGCTGCCTTCCGCCAGAACCAGCGTCGGGAAGGCGCCGACGCTTTCGCTGACCGTATCGCCCGACGAGGTGAGGATCGACCAGGCCGTGTCGGCGATCGCCTCGCCGCCGGGCTCGGAGACGAGCTTCAGCGTCAGTTTCGCCGCACGGTGCTGGATCGTCGCGCGCGTCAGCTTGCCCGCCTCGACCTGAATATCGGCGCGGATCACGGCGTTCACCGTGCCGTAGTCGGAAACGACGTGGTAGGTGCCGGCGTTGAGCCGCACCACGGAATTCGGCTTCACCTCGGCGACGACGAGGTTGCGCTCGCCATCCTCGCGCACTTCGGCGGCGAAGATCGAAAAACTCAGTTCCTTCGGCGGAATGCGCACGTCGGAGCCGGAAACGGCATTCAGCATGATACCGCCGGCATCGAGCACCATGACCTGCTTGTCGACATCGCCGTCCGTGGGCACCAGCAGCTTCTTCGTGGCACCGGCGCGGCCGAAGGCGACGTTGACGAAATACTCGCCGGGCACCAACTGGAAGGCGGCCGAGCCGCCCTCGGAAGTGGCGAGCAGCGGAAGCTTGCCGTCAGCGCCCGGGATGGGCGAGAAGACGCGCCAGGTGAGGCCATGCTGCATGGGGCTGCCGTCCTTGGTCAGCAGCGCCTCGCAGGTCACGTCACGCAGGTTGTCGGGCGTCGCCTCGCCGGTGACGATCGGGTTGAACGAGGTGAGCTTGCCGCTCTTCAGCGGCGTGCCGATCTGGGAGAAACTGTCCAGCGATTCCTGCGCCCGAGCCGGTGCGAAGGACGAGAGAAGGGTCACGATCGCGACGCTCACGGCAATGCCGAAATGGGGGGCGGAATGGGGCGGCATGCGCATGGGGACGGTTGACTTCCTGACTGTAAGGCTCCACTTGAAGACCCGGCTAATGGCATTTTCAAGGCCGCATCCGCGGGCCAAGATATTGGAACTCCCTCCCGATGAAAACCGAAATCAAGCTGATCGATTATCTTTCGACCCGCCGGTCGATCCCTGCCTTCCAGATGGGCGAACCCGGTCCCTCGAAGGGCGAGGTGCAGGCCATGCTGACGCTCGCCTCGCGCGTGCCGGACCACGGCAAGCTCGCCCCCTGGCGCTTCATCGTCTATCGCGGAGAGGAGCGTCGCCGCATCAGCGAGGCACTCGCGAAGATCGCGATCGGCGACAAGCCGGAGCTTTCCGAGGAAATGGTGAAGGTGGAAAACACGCGGCTCACCCGCGCGCCGGTCGTCGTTGCCGTCGTCAGCCGTGCCGCACCGCATTTCAAGATCCCGGAATGGGAGCAGCTCATGTCGGCAGGCGCCGTCTGCCTCAACCTGGTGATGGCGGCCAACGCGCATGGTTTCTCCTCGAACTGGCTGACCGAGTGGTATGCCTACGACCCGCGCGCCTATGCGATCCTCGGCGTCAACGAGGGCGAGAAGATCGCAGGCTTCATCCATATCGGCACGCCCACCGTACCGCCGACCGAGCGGCCGCGGCCGGAACTGGCCGAGATCGTCACATGGGTGGGCGATGACACCTGACGCGCTGTTCTATGAGACGGCGGACAACGCCCACGGCCTGAAGCACGATCCCTTCAAGGCGATCGTCGCGCCGCGGCCGATCGGCTGGATCGGCACGAAGGCGGCGGATGGGCGGCTGAACCTCTCGCCCTATTCGTTTTTCAACGCGGTCAGCGACCGGCCGAAGCTCGTGATGTTCTCGTCGAGCGGCCACAAGGACAGCGTGACGAATATCGAAGCGACCGGCGTCTTCACCTGCTCGCTGGCAAGCCGGCATCTGGCGGAAGAGATGAATGCGAGCTCGGTCGCCGTTCCCTATGGCGTGGACGAATTCGACATCGCCAAACTCACGCCGGTGACCGGCCGTCTCGTCGATGCGCCCTATGTCGGCGAGGCCTATGCGGCGCTCGAATGCCGCGCGACGCAGATCCTGCGGCCGGTCGATCTCGACGGGCGGGAATCGGACAATTGGGTGGTGTTCGGCCAGGTGGTCGGCATCCACGTCAGCCCGGAAATCCTGCGCGACGGCAGGATCGACATGGCGGTCGCCCGCCCGCTCGGCCGCATGGGCTATATGGATTATTGCGACGGCGGGGTGGATGTCTTCGCCATGGGGCGGCCAAAGGTTGGGTAAGGGTGGATCCTCGGGTCAAGCCCGAGGATGACGGAGGAGAGGTGGTGCCCTGTGTTTGGGGAGCGCCGCGGCGCGGGGTAGCGCATCCATCGATATACCCGACGCCCTTGATGCCCCGCACTCCCGTGCTGTTTTGCCCGCTGTTCTCACGCAGGCCGTCGTCCTCGCATGACGATGCTGTTTCGCCGGCCGTTCCCACACACTCCGTCATCCTCGGGCTTGACCCGAGGATCCACGGCCACCTGCGTACACTGTTTGGATGATGGCCATCTGTTCTGGGTCGCTTGCAAGGCGGCCGAAGAAGCCGTCGTCGCGCGAGCGCTCGCAATCTGTCGCGAAAAGCTCTCCCAGAAGGTCCGAGGCTGAATCGTAGGCGGGGATGCCGGCGGCTGCGGCGGTGAGCAGGACGGCGGCGCGGGCTGCGGCGAAGGTGGGGGGCCATTCGCCGCTTTCTGTGCGGGTCGGTTCTACGCCGAGGGTTTTTACAAGGCCCCTCTGGTCCCAAACCAGACCGGTTAGGCGGCTGGACTTGTCGGAGAAGCCTTGCGGCGAGACGGGGGCCGGCAGGATGCCGTCGGCGATCGCGAGAAGCGTTGTCCTGCCTTCCGCGAGGTTTTCTTCCGCTTCGGCTACGGAGAGCAGGACGGCGAGCCGTTGGATGTCGGCACCCGCGCGGCAGCCGGTGAGGGCGATGCCGGTGGCACCGCCTGCTAAGGCTTGGCGAAGCGTTTCGAGGCTGGCGTTGGGCTCAACGACGACAAAACGACTTTCGATGCCTGAGTCGCCGGCATAAACCAGCGCGCCGTGTCCCGCCGGGGGCGGGATAGTCTGAAGCAGGGCGTGGGGCAGCTTTTCCATGGCTTTTCATAGGGCTTTGCGCCCGCTCCTGGCAACGACCATCCGGTTAACGGATATGGTGAACCAATCTTAAACACTTTGCCGCTAGCGTGTTTTTCGTAGCAGTTGTGGTGCAGGCGTTTGGGGCGTCCATTGATCGTTCATGCTTTCCTCCGTTGGGTCGAGACAGCCCGGGCAGCCGATAGGGCGAAGGCGGCCAGTGTGTTGGCGCGCGCTTACGCACGGTCGCGGATCTGTGCGGATGATCGCCGCGCCGCCGAGATGGCGATGATCTTTTTGCTCGACGATCCGGCACCGAAGGTGCGGCTTGCCCTGGCCGAAGCCTTGGCCGACTGCGAGGATGCGCCGCGCGCCGTCATCCTGCCGCTGGCGGAGGACCAGCCGGAAATCGCCGCCCATATCATTCTATGTTCGTCGCTGCTGACGGATGCCGATCTCGTCGATCTGGCGGCCAAGGGCAATGACGTGACGCGCATGCTGATCGCCAACCGCTCCTTCGTCTCGCGCGCCGTTTCGGCAGCGCTTGCGGAGATCGGCGAGGTGCCGGATGTGCTGGCCCTTTTGGAAAACGAAGGCGCGGTCGTCTCCCGGCGCAGCCTGACGCGCATCGCCGACCGTCTCGGCGACGATGCGGAAATCCGCGCGCTGCTGCTCGACCGCGAGGACCTGCCGAGCGATGCGCGCCATGCGCTGGTCGAAAAGATCGGCACGGCGCTGGCCGGCTTCGGGCTCATCCAGGCCGCCGTCGGCACCGGGCGCGTTGAGCGCATCACGCGCGAAGCCTGCGACGTGGCGACGATCGGTATGGTGGGCGAGGTGGCCGCGGCCGAAATGCCGGCCCTGGTCGAACACCTGCGCCTGACCGGGCGACTGACGCCCGTGTTCCTCATGCATGCGCTCTGCACCGGTCGCGTCGAGTTCTTCGCCTCGGCGATCACCAATCTTTCGGGGCAGGCGGAGCGGCGTGTGCGCTCCATCCTGTCGGATGGCCGCGAGGCGGCGGTGCGGGCGCTTTATGAAACGGCCGGGCTTGGGCGGGATATCAGCGCGCTGTTCGCCGAGGCGACCATGCTTTGGCGCCGCGAGGCGAAGGGCGAGGATGACGGGCTTTCGGTGTCCGAGCACCTGCTGTCGCGCGCACGGGCGGCGGGCAATGCCTCCTGCCAGTCCATGCTGGAACTGGTCGAGCGGCTGGCCATCGCCGAGCAGCGCCAGACGGCGCGCAGCTACGCGCTCATTGCGGCGCGCGAAGCGGCCTGATCAGTCGGCGAAGCGTTTCACCACCCAGGAATAGCCGTCCTCGGCATAGCGCACCGGCGTGGTGACGGCGTTTTTCAGCGCGGCCTTGTCGGGGATGGCTTTTTTGACGAAATTCAGCGTGCGGGCGGCGAGGCCCTGCCTGGCCTCTGCGGTCTCGGCCGGCGTGGGCACTTCGGCCGTGGTCGCGGTTTCGGCGGGCTTGGCCTCGGGTGTCGGCTTTGCCACATCCGCGGTCATGCGGTCGCCGGAGCTTTCGCAGACGGCGACGATCACCGGATAGTTCTTGTCCTGGTGGCGGTTGATATAGGTCTCGGCCTGCGCGTCGCAGAGCGCCACGGTCTGCCAGCTCTTGCCGACCGTATCGATATAGTGGCACTGGGTCGCGCTGTCGTCGCAGCCCATGATCGTCATGACGATGAGCGCAGCTTTCATGGCCGTCCTTTCCGCCTTCGTTGCTGCCGGTTAGAGGCAGGCATTGCCGCGAAAATAAGGCGCGAAGCGTGCCGGGGGCTTGCAGGCGCTCACGCGCTTTTCGACGGCATGGCAGAATTTTTCGCCGGGTGCCTTCGTCAGGATGAAATCGAGGCCAAGGGAATTCAGGATGGGGACGGAAAAGCAAGCGGCGAGTGCGGGCCTGCTCAGGCTCTCGATCGACCGGTTCTACCACGGGAAATGGTGGAAGGATTTTCAGCCGTGGCGGCTGGCACTGGCCGATATGATCGGTGCCACGGTCGTCTATCGGGTGCACGCAGCGCCTTTCCGGGCAACGCGAACCGTGCCGGATTACCGGATGCCGGAACGGCTGGATGTGGTACGGGCTGATTCGATCGGTGGCGCGCATGCCATGGCAATCACGGACGCGATGCGTGCCGGGCAATGGTCGGAAACCCCGGACGAGCCGCTGCTCGTTCTCCTGCTGATAAGCCTGCCGGGTTGCGCGCTGCCGGCGCGGC
Source organism: Shinella sp. GW821-FHT10F02 (assembly GCF_058809275.1). NCBI lineage: Bacteria > Pseudomonadati > Pseudomonadota > Alphaproteobacteria > Hyphomicrobiales > Rhizobiaceae > Shinella > Shinella sp. GW821-FHT10F02. The sequence continues at coordinate 489,712 of NZ_JBXASL010000006.1, forward strand.
ATGCCGCCGCCATTGCCGAGCGGCTTGTCGAACTCGATGAGCTTATTCACGCGCTCGACGATGGACGATACACAGTTTCCAGCCTGACGGACGTGCACGAGGCGGCGATGAGGTTCTTCAGATGGCAGGCGCAGGCGGGAGAGGACGTGCGGGTGCACGGCCTCTATGGTGACGGCTGGACGGATTTCGACACGAAAACCATGGGTGCGGTCGCACTTTGAGGCGGCTGCACCGCATTAGATATCGAGGTTGTCGGCGAAGACGGCGCGCTCCTGGATGAAGCGGAAGCGGGCTTCCGGCTTGGTGCCCATCAGGTCGTCCACGGCCGTGCGGGTGCCTTCGAAATCGACGTCGTCGATCGCGACCTTCAAGAGCGTGCGCTTCTTCGGGTCCATCGTGGTTTCCTTGAGCTGCGCCGGCAGCATCTCGCCGAGACCCTTGAAGCGGCCGATTTCCACCTTGCCGCGACCGTTGAACTCGGTGCGCATCAGCTCCTCGCGGTGCGGGTCGTCGCGGGCGTAGAGCGTCTTGCCGCCCTGGCTGAGGCGGTAGAGCGGCGGGACGGCGAGGAAGAGGTGGCCGCCGCGCACGAGATCCGGCATCTCCTGGTAGAAGAAGGTGATGAGCAGCGAGGCGATGTGCGCGCCGTCGACGTCGGCATCGGTCATGACGATGACGCGCTCGTAGCGCAGATCCTCTTCGCGGTATTTCGTGCGCGTGCCGCAGCCGAGCGCCTGCACGAGATCGGAGATCTGCTGGTTGGCGCCGAGCTTTTCACGGCCGGCGCTGGCGACGTTGAGGATTTTGCCGCGAAGCGGAAGGATGGCCTGGTTGGCGCGGTTGCGCGCCTGCTTGGCCGAGCCGCCGGCCGAATCGCCCTCGACGATGAAGAGTTCGGCGCCCTCGGCGGAGTTCTGCGAGCAGTCGGCCAGTTTTCCAGGCAGGCGCAGCTTGCGCACGGCCGTTTTGCGGCTGACTTCCTTTTCCTTGCGGCGGCGCATGCGCTCTTCCGCGCGCTCGATCACCCATTCGAGCAGCTTGGCCGCTTCGCCGGGATTGTCGGCGAGGTAGTGGTCAAAGGGGTCGCGCAGCGCGTTTTCGACGATGCGCTGAGCCTCGACGCTCGCGAGCTTGTCCTTCGTCTGCCCGACGAATTCCGGCTCGCGGATGAAGACCGACAGCATACCGACCGCCGAGATCATCACATCGTCCGTGGTGATGTCCTTGGCGCGCTTGTTCTGTGTCAGGTCGGCATAGGCCTTGAGGCCCTTGGTGAGCGCGATGCGCAGGCCCGCCTCATGCGTGCCGCCATCGGCCGTCGGGATGGTGTTGCAATAGGAGTGGATCAGCGAATCGCCGCCATACCAGGTGACGGCCCATTCGAGCGAGCCGTGGCCGCCGGACTTTTCGCTTTTGCCGGCGAAGATTTCGCGGGTGACGGTGTAGTCTTTGCCGAGCGTCGCCTGGAGATAATCCTTCAGGCCGCCGGGGAAATGGAAGACCGCCTTTTCCGGCGTTTCCGAACCTTCCAGCAGCAACGACGGGTCGCAGCTCCAGCGGATTTCGACGCCGCCGAAGAGATAGGCCTTGGAGCGGGCCATGCGGAAGACGCGGCCGGGATCGAAACGGGCGTGCGCCCCAAAGATTTCCGGGTCGGGGTGGAAGCGTACCTTCGTGCCGCGGCGGTTGTGCACGTCGCCGAGCTCTTCCAGGCCGCCGACCGGCTTGCCGCGCGAAAAGCGCTGGCGGTAGAGCTTCTTGTTGCGGGCGACCTCGACTTCGAGATGGTCGGACAGCGCGTTGACGACGGAGACGCCGACGCCGTGCAGGCCGCCCGAGGTCTCATAGGCCTTGCCGTCGAACTTGCCGCCGGCATGCAGCACGGTGAGGATGACTTCGAGCGTCGATTTTCCCGGCATCTGGGGATGGTTTTCCACCGGGATGCCACGGCCGTTGTCGGTGACGGTCAGGAAACCTTCGGCGTCGAGGTTGACGTCGATGAAGTTGGCGTGGCCGGCGACCGCTTCGTCCATCGAGTTGTCGATGACTTCGGCGAAGAGGTGGTGCAGCGCCTTCTCGTCCGTGCCGCCGATATACATGCCGGGCCGCATGCGCACGGGCTCCAGGCCCTCCAGCACGCGGATCGCCGAGGCATCATAGCCGCCGGAGCCCTCGCTGATGGGCTGCACGGCGCGCGCCTCGCGGGGCGGCGCGGCAGCCGGCTTTGCCGCCGGTGCGGGCGACGCGGCGGCGGGTTGGGGGGGAACGTTGGCGAAAAGGTCGTTGCTGTCGTCTTGCATGGGCCGTTCAGATTTTGTTCCGTTTGCCATTTTCTCCCGCCGATCCGGGAAGATCGGGGTTTGGCACAAATGAAGTCGTCAAGCGAATCACTCGCGACTCTGCCAGATTCCGTGGGTTTTCGCGATGCCGGGCCGCGCCAACCGCTGGGCGAGGATTGCGTTGCGCGCGGGCGGATGGCAAGTATCGCCAGCCCCAGGGAGCGACAGTTCATGCCTCAGTCCACAGTTCATTGCCTTCGCCGGCTGGTTTTCGCCGCGATCCTCACCGGTCTTGCGGTTCAGGACGCGGCGGCGCTGACGCTGAAACCCTGGAAGGACGAGCTTTTCGGCTATGGCACGGTGATCGAGACCTCCGATGATGGCGCGCTCAGCGTCGTCGATTACCAGGAGATGCGCGACATCAACGGGCGCGACCAGGTGCCGGAGCGCCGGGTGAAATCGGCCTATGTCTCGACGGCGGTGAAGACGGCGCAGAAGAATGCGACGCTCGACACGCCCGCCGGGCCGATCGACGTGGCGATGACCGGCAAGGGCGAGGGGGCGGCCTTCACCGTCATCTTCATCCACGGCCGCGGCGGCGACCGGCGGCTCGGCAACAACGACTGGAATTTCGGCGGCAATTTCAACCGGCTCAAAAACCTCGCGGTGCGGGATGGCGGGGTCTATTATGCGGCGAGCGTGCCCTCCTTCGACGACAAGGGGGCGGCGCGTATTTCCGGCCTCATCCTCACCGCCAAGGCGCTTTCGCCGGATGCGCCGGTCATCCTCGCCTGCGCCTCGATGGGCAGCTTCATCTGCGCCCGCGTCGCGCGCGATCCGGTGGCGGTGAAGAGCCTTGCCGGCATGGTGCTGATGGGCGGGGCGGCGGATGGCGATTATGCCAAGACCGCAGCCTTCAAGGCGAAGCTGCCGGTCTTCTTCACCCATGGCGACAGCGACAGCGTCTACCAGGCGAACGACCAGATCGCCGTCTTCCGCAAGCTCCGCAAGGCGGGCATCCCGGCGCGCTTCGTGCTGTTCCAGACCGGCGGCCACGGCACGCCGGTGCGCATGACCGATTGGCGCGAAACGCTCAACTGGCTGTTTGCGCAGTAGGCTTCGATTTGCTACGCCGCAAGCCAACAATCTTTAAGGACAGGGAGGCCTCATGACACCGGACGTAACCCCGCTCGTTGCCGGGAACTGGAAGATGAACGGCACGCGCGCGTCGCTCGACCAGATCAAGGCGATGGCCGAAGGCGTGAAGGGACCGCTTTCCGAAAAGGTCGAGACGCTGATCTGCCCGCCGGCGACGCTGCTCTACGTGGCGACCGCGCTCTGCGACGACAGCCCGCTGCTGATCGGCGCGCAGGACTGCCATGAAAAGGCGTCCGGCGCGCATACGGGCGACGTTTCGGCCGAGATGATCGCCGACTGCTTCGGCAGCCACGTCATCGTCGGCCATTCCGAGCGCCGCACGGACCACAAGGAAAGCGACGCGTTGGTGCGCGCCAAGGCCGAGATCGCGCATCAGAACGACCTCGTCGCCATCGTCTGCATCGGCGAGACCGGCGACGAGCGCAAATCCGGCAAGACGCTGGACGTGCTGAAGACGCAGCTTGCCGGCTCCGTGCCGGACGGCGCGACGGCGGAGAACACCGTGATCGCCTATGAACCGGTATGGGCGATTGGCACCGGTCTGACTCCGACGGCGGCCGACGTCGAGGAGGCGCATGCCTTCATGCGCGCGGAACTGACGGCGCGTTTTGCCGGCGAGGGCGCCACGATGCGCATTCTCTATGGCGGTTCGGTGAAGCCGGGCAATGCCAAGGAACTGATGGGTGTGGCCAATGTCGACGGCGCGCTGATCGGCGGCGCGAGCTTGAAATCCGACGACTTCCTTGCCATCTACCGGGCATACGAAGAGCTCACCGCCTGAGACGCCAATGGCCTGCCCGCAAAAGGGCGGGCGGATTGGCCGGTAAGGGCTTGGAATGGTGCGCGGCTTGGTATATTGAGCCGCAAACCTGAAATTTGGGCCGTCTGGCCGGGATCCTGAAACATGCAGACCATCTTGCTCGTCATCTATCTCATGGTCGTCGTCGCGCTGATCGGCGTCGTGCTGATCCAGCGGTCGGAAGGCGGCGGCCTCGGCATCGGCGGCGGCTCCGGCTTCATGTCGGCCCGCGGTACGGCCAATGCCCTGACGCGCACCACCGCGATCCTGGCCGCACTGTTCTTCGTGCTGGCGCTCGGCATGGGCATCCTTGCCCGTTACGAAACGCAGCCGACCGACATTCTTGACCGTATTCCGGGCACGACCGGCACGGGCGGCGTTCTTGACGCGCTCGGCGGCGCCGAGCAGAACCAGGGCACGCAGAACAACAACCAGACGCCTGCGACGACCGGCACCGACACCGTTCCGACCGAAGGTGGCGCTGCGACCGGCACGGGTACGGGCACCGGCAACACGACGACCGGTACGGGCAACACGACGACGGGCACCGGCACGACCGGTGGCGCAACGGGTACGGAGCAGAACTCCGGCGTCCCGAGCGGCCAGTAAGCCGCAGGGGCTGAAAAACAAACCGGCCGGTTGGCGAAATCCAACCGGCCTTCTTCTTGTGTAAAACGACGATTGCGTCTTCCGAAATCACGCCCAAGGTGATTTTTCGGTGGCGGAATCGATTTTGAAAAGGTATCCGGTGACTCCCATGGCGCGATATGTATTCATCACAGGCGGCGTGGTTTCTTCCCTCGGAAAAGGCATTGCCGCCGCAGCACTCGGAGCTCTCCTTCAGGCCCGCGGTTACCGCGTGCGTCTCAGGAAGCTGGACCCCTATCTGAACGTCGATCCGGGCACCATGAGCCCGACGCAGCACGGCGAGGTGTTCGTCACCGACGACGGCGCGGAAACCGACCTCGACCTCGGCCATTACGAGCGCTTCACCGGCCGCTCGGCCACTAAGACCGACAACATCACCACCGGTCGCATCTACAAGAACATCATCGACAAGGAACGCCGCGGCGACTATCTCGGCGCGACGGTGCAGGTCATTCCGCACGTCACCAACGAGATCAAGAACTTCGTCACCGAAGGCAATGACGACTACGATTTTGTCATCTGCGAGATCGGCGGCACGGTGGGCGATATCGAGGCCATGCCCTTCATGGAGGCGATCCGCCAGCTCGGCAACGATCTTCCGCGCGGCACGGCCGTCTATGTCCACCTGACGCTGATGCCCTACATTCCGGCCGCAGGCGAACTGAAGACCAAGCCGACGCAGCATTCCGTCAAGGAATTGCAGGCCATGGGTATCCATCCGGATATCCTGCTGGTGCGCGCCGACCGCGAAATCCCGGAAGCCGAGCGCAAGAAGCTCTCGCTGTTCTGCAACGTTCGTGCGACCGCCGTCATCCAGGCGCTCGACGTCGCGTCGATCTACGACGTGCCGCTCGCCTATCATAAGGAAGGCCTCGACGACGAAGTGCTTGCCGCCTTCGGCATAGAGCCGGCGCCGAAGCCGCGGCTTGAAGCCTGGCAGACGGTTTCCGATCGCATCAAGACGCCGGAAGGCGAGGTGACGATCGCCATCGTCGGCAAATATACCGGCCTCAAGGATGCCTATAAGTCGCTGATCGAGGCGCTCTATCACGGCGGCATCGCCAACCACGTCAAGGTCAAGCTTGAATGGATCGAGTCGGAGGTCTTCGAGAAGGAAGACCCGGCGCCGTACCTTGAGAAGGTGCACGGCATCCTCGTTCCGGGCGGTTTTGGCGAGCGTGGTTCCGAGGGCAAGATCAATGCGGCGCGCTTTGCCCGCGAGCGCAAGGTGCCCTATTTCGGCATCTGCTTCGGCATGCAGATGGCGGTCGTGGAAGCGGCGCGCAACCTCGCCGGCATCGAGAAGGCCTCGTCCACCGAATTCGGCAAGACCGCCGATCCGGTCGTCGGCCTGATGACGGAATGGGTGAAGGGCAACGAGCTGGAAAAGCGCTCGGCCTCCGGCGACCTCGGCGGCACGATGCGCCTTGGCGCCTATCGCGCCTCGCTGAAGGGCGGCACGAAGATCGCCGACATCTACGGCTCGACGGATATTTCCGAACGCCACCGCCACCGCTACGAAGTCAACGTCGACTACAAGGACCGGCTGGAAGGCTGCGGCCTGGTGTTCTCCGGCATGTCGCCGGATGGCGTTCTGCCGGAGACCGTGGAATATCCGGATCATCCGTGGTTCATCGGCGTGCAGTATCACCCGGAACTGAAGAGCCGCCCGCTCGATCCGCACCCGCTTTTCGCGAGCTTCGTGGAAGCGGCGCTGGAACAGAGCCGGCTCGTCTGACACCGGAGATGAGAGAATGACAAAGCCCGGCCTTTTGCCGGGCTTTTTGCGTCAGGCCGATTCCAGCGTCAGGCTGCGGGCGGTCTGGGTTTCCTGCGCCGGCGGCAGGCCGAACATGCGACGGTATTCGCGCGTGAACTGCGGCACGCTCTCATAACCGACGGCATAGGCGGCCGTGCTGGCATTGGCGCCCTGCGACAGCATCAGCCGCCGCGCCTCGATCAGCCGCAATTGCTTCTGGAATTGCAGGGGTGACAGCGAGGTGACGTTGCGGAAATGCTGGTGGAAGGAGGACGGGCTCATGCCGGCGATGGCGGCGAGCCTGTCGACCGGCAACGGCTGGGCGAACTCCGCCCGCAGCAGCGCGACGGCGCGGGCGACACGCTGCGCCTGCCCATCCGGATAGCCGAGCTGGCGGATTGCCGCGCCGTGCCGGCCTTCGAGCAGCCAGTAATGCAGTTCGCGCACGAGCTGCGCATGCAGCACCGGCACGGCGGCCGGACGATCGAGCAAGCGCATCAGGCGAAGCGCCGCATCGCTCACCTCGCTGTCCGTCGGCGCAGAGCGTATCGGCGGTCCGCCGGGCGCGGCGGTTGCCTGCATCTCCACGCAGAGTTCAGCGATGACCGCGGGGTTCAGGTCCAGCACCAAAGACAGGTAGGGCGCCTCGGGGCTTGCCTGCAGGATCTGGCTGACGGTCGGCACGTCCGCGGTGATCAGCAGCGAATCTCCGGCGTGGAAGGTGAAGCTGGTCGCGCCCATCGTCACATGTTTGCTGCCCTGGAGCACGAGGCAGACCAGCGGGCGGGCGATCATGTAGTCGAGGCCGGTCGGCTGCGTGGTGCGGATGGTGGTGAGGCCGGGCACGGGCGTGCGGGCGATGCCCGCGGCATCGGCATTGGCCTCGACATAGCGGCGGACGGTGGCAAGGAGCGTCTCTGTCATGCCGTCACCCTAACCGCGTCCGGCGCCCGCGTAAATCGGTTTGGAGGATCAGGCAAGGATCGGCGAGCTTCCGGTAACGACCGGCGGCGGGGGCGCTTGATATCAATCGGCCATTCCAACCGAAGGAGTTTCCCATGACCAAGATCGCTCTCGTCACCGGCGGCAGCCGCGGCCTCGGACGCAATACGGCCCTCAGCATCGCCCGCCGCGGCGGCGACGTCGTCATTACCTACAGGAGCCGCGAGGAGGATGCCCGCATCGTCGTCGCCGAAATCGAGGCGCTGGGCCGCAAGGCCGTCGCGCTGCGGCTCGATACCGGCGCGGTCGGCAGCTTTGCGGCTTTTGTCGAAGCGCTGCGCAAGGCGCTCACCGAAACGTGGCAGCGCGAGACCTTCGACCATCTCGTCAACAATGCCGGTCACGGCGACATGGCGGCGATTGCCGAGACGACGGAGGCGCAGTTCGACAGCCTGGTCGACGTGCATTTCAAAGGCGTGTTCTTCCTGACGCAGGCGCTTTTGCCGCTGATTGCCGATGGCGGGCGCATCGTCAATCTCTCGACGGGCCTCACCCGCGTCTCCTATCCCGGCTTCTCGGCCTATGCCGCGGCCAAGGGCGCGGTGGAAATCCTCAGCGTCTACCTCGCCAGGGAGCTCGGCAGCCGCGGCATTGCGGTCAATTCGGTCGCGCCGGGCGCCATTGAGACGGATTTCCTGGGCGGTGCCGTGCGCGACATGCCGGATCTCAACACGGTGTTCGCCGACATGACGGCGTTGGGCCGGGTCGGCGTGCCGGACGATATCGGCCCGATGATCGCGAGCCTGCTGTCGGATGACAATCGCTGGATCACCGGCCAGCGCATCGAGGTGTCGGGCGGGCAGGTGATCTGACGCCATCGTCAAAACGGAAAAGCCCGGCGCAGGCCGGGCTTTTTATGTTCAGGGGCGAGGGTTACTCGGCGGCCTGCACCAGCGGGCAGACGCTGTCGTCGCAATCTTCTCCGGCGAGCGTGCGCTGGCCGAGGCTGATGGTCAGCAGGGCGCCGATGCCGGCGGCGACGGAGACCCAGAAGCCGTTCTGTGCGCCGAAATTATCGACCGCCCAGCCGGCGACGAAGGCGCCGAGGGCCATGCCGATGCCGATGCCGGTGGTGACCCAGGTGACGCCTTCCGTCAGCATGGCGCCGGGCACGCGGCGTTCGACCAGGCCGAAGGCGGTGATGAAGGTCGGCGAGATAGCGATGCCGCTCAGGAAGACGGCGGCGGCCAGCAGCGGCACCGTGCCGGCGAAGGGCAGCGGCAGGGCAGTGAGGGCGAGCACGGCGACGGCGATCATCAGCTGCTTTTGCAGCGCCATCTTCGGGTTCAGCGCGCCGAGGACGAGGCCGACGATGAAGGAGCCGATGGCGTAGACGCCGATGACGAGGCTGGCGGCATTGGGCTGGCCGAGCTCCTTGGTGATCGCGACTGCGCTCACCTCGGCGGTTGCGAAGGTGGAGCCGACGAAGATCAGCGCGAGCGTGATGATCTGCACCGGGCGCAGGCGGATCGCGGATTTCTGCGGCTTGCTGCCGGCGACATAGTGTATGCGCGGTTCCGTACCGCGTTGCAGCAGGAAGAAGAAGCTGCCGACGGCAAGGAAGGCGGTGCTGATCAGCATGCCGGCTTCCGGAAACAGCGCGACGGCGAGACCGACCGACAGCGAGGCGCCGGCGATATAGACCAGCTCGTCCGCCGCCGATTCGAAGGCGAAGGCGGTGTTGAGCTCCGGCCGATCGCGAAAAATCTCGCTCCAGCGGGCGCGCAGCATGGCCGGGATGCTCGGCATGGCGGCCGCGAGGAAGGCACTTGCGAAGAGCGTCCAGACCGGCCAGCCCTGGTTGGTGCCGGCAATCAGCAGGAGGAAGGCGACGACCGAGACGATGGTTGCCGGGGTAAGCACGGCCGCCTGGCCGTAGCGGTCGACGAGGCGGGAGACCTGCGGCGAAATGAGGGCGTTGGTCAGCGCGAAGGTCGCGGAGACGGCGCCGGCGAGCCAATATTCGCCGCGCGTCTGCGACAGCATGGCGACAATGCCGATCGGCGCCATGGCGATGGGAAGGCGCGCGAGGAAGCCGGCGGCGGAAAAGCCCACGGTTCCTGGGACGCTGAAAATCTCTTTATACGGGTTGGCCATGGCCTGCTCCTCGCAAATGAATGGTCAGCCACTTACATACGTGGCGTATGTCGAAGAGATAGTTGCATACGCAGCGTATGTCAAATAAAATACGCGGCGTATGTAAAAAGGAGCTGCCATGCGCAAGCCGCGCGAGGAAATGATCGCCGAAACGAGAGCCAAGCTGATTGCCGCGGGGCGGTTTGCCTTCGGCACCGTCGGCTATGCGGAGGCGTCGATGGACGATTTCACCGCGGAGGCGGGGCTGACGCGCGGCGCGCTCTACCATCATTTCGGCGACAAGAAGGGGCTGCTCCAGGCGGTCATCCAGCAGATCGATGCGGAAATGACGGCGCGGCTGCACACGATCTCGGCCGGGGCGCCGAGCCGATGGGACGGGTTTGTCGAGGAATGCGTCGCCTATATCGAGATGGCGCTGGAGCCGGAAATCCAGCGCATCATGTTTCGCGACGGGCCGGCGGTGCTCGGCGACGTCTCGCAATGGCCGACCAGCAACGGCTGCATCGCGGCGCTGAGCCACAGCATTGAGCGGTTGAAGGACGACGGCGTGATGGCCGATATCGACACGGAAACGGCCGCCCGCCTGATCAACGGGGCGAGCAGCCATGCGGCACTCTGGATCGCCAAGTCCGAGACGCCGGAAGAGACGTCGAAGCGGGCGGTCCGCGGGTTCCGGACCTTGCTGGACGGGCTGCGGGTGAAGGCCTGACGGGCTACGAGCCCGCCGGCGCTTCCTTCAATTCGCAGACGGTCGTGCCGATGGTCATCGTGTTGCCGCGCCAGTCGATATTGCCGCCGACCCAGCTGCGCAGCCAGACGGCCGGCATCATGCTATCGCGCACGATCATCGCCGGCACCGACCAGACGGAAAGCCGCCAGCCCTTGGCCATGGCAAGGGCGACCTCCGGCAGGTAGATGGCGGCGAGCACCAGGAGGGCGGCGGGCGCGAGCGTCGCGTCGCCGATCAGAGCCGCGACCAGCGCCAGGAGCAGTGGCGGCAGGGCGCCCAGAAGAATTTCCGGGGTGAAGAAGCCGGGGAAGGTGACGCGGCGCAGGCGCGACCAGCGGCACTGGCGCGACCAGACCTCCTGGCCGGTGCGGCGTCCCAACGGCTGCTCGAAGGGCGAGGAGACGAGGTGGACCTTCAGCCCGAGGCGGCTCACCAGTTTCGTCGAGGCTGCGTCCTCGGCGATCTCGGCGTTCAGCGCGTGGATGCCGCCATTCGCGTCGAGCATCGGCTTGTACCAGAGCATGCTCTTGCCCTGCGCGAAGCCGAGGCCGATCGCCTCGCCGGCATATTGCCAGCGCGCCTGCTGGGTGTTGAGGAACATGCATTCCACCTCCGCCCAGAACCCATCCGGGCGCGAGCCGAGCGGCGTCGAGCAGACGAGACCCGAATCGATCCGCCAGCCGCCCATCAGGTGCTGGATATAATCCGGCGGCATCAGCACGTTCGAATCGGCCAGCACCACCCAGTCGTGGCGGGCCGCCTGCCAGCCTTTGACGCAATTGTTGAGCTTCGGATTGGCGCTGATGCGGTCGTCGCCGATCAGGATGCGGGCCGCGACATGCGGATGCGCCGCCGCCGTCTTCTCGATTTCCGGGATGATAGGATCGCCGGCATGGGCCACGCAGAACAGCAGTTCATAGTCCGGCCAGGTGAGGCGGAAGGCGCGGGCGAGCGTCTCGGCGGAAAAGTTCTCGATGCCGCGCACGGGAACGACGATCGATACCGGCGGCTTTTCCTCGATTTCCGGCGGAGCGGCATCGACGGCTTTCAGCCGCCTTCCGGCGATGAGGATGCTTGCGGCATTGGTGGCGACGAGAGCGCCCGAGGCAAGGGCGAAGGCCTGAGCCATGTCCATTCACGCGTACTCCGAAGGGCGCCGGGCCATGCTGGCGGCAGCCGGGTTCATTCACGCGGGAAGAAACACCATTGTCACATGACACGGGAATGACGGGGCGCCCTGGAGCGGCCTGAAGCCTGCCGGTGGACGGGCGGCAGTCACCCCCGCCGAGGGCGGAGGTGACGGTTTTCGTCCGGTTTTTCAGGCTTATGCGAGGAAGTCTGCGGTCGTCGTGACCTTGCCATAGCCGAATTCCAGCGCCGACATGATCGTGGCATGGACCTGGGCGGCCGGCACGACCGAATCACCAAAGGCCTTGTCGCGCGTGGCGCAGGCATCGTGCACGACGGTGAGGCCGTAGCCGAGATCGGCCGCCGCGCGCGCCGTCGCGTCGATGCAGACGTCGCTCATCGCGCCGACGACCACGACTTCCTCGATGCCGTCCGCCTGCAAGGCCTGCTGCAGCGTCGTCTCGCGAAACGAGTTCGGATAGTTCTTGACGATGACCGTGTCGCCATCCTGCGGCCTGATGGCCGGGATCGGGTTGATGCCATCCGAGCCGGGGGCGAAGAGCGGTGAATCGGCGTCCTTGGCGACGTGGTGGACATGCACGATCCGGTCACCCTTGCCGCGGGCCGCCTCGACGACGCGGGCCGCATTGGCGGTGGCGGCGTCGATGCCGGTCAGCGCGAAATTGCCGGTGGCGAGATAGTCCTTCTGGAGGTCGACGATGATGACGGCGCGTTTGCTCATGGGGTGTCCTTTCCCTGTTGCTTGATGTCATGGACATTGTGCCTCTGCCCTGCCATGTCTCGCCATTGGCGATACCGACATAATACAGGGTGAAAGTGACATGGCAGACGCGGCCGAGATCGGACTGGTGCTTTATCCCGGCGTGCAGATGGCCGCCGTGCTCGGCATGACCGATCTCTTCAATTCGGCGACGGAACTGGCGGGCGAGAAGGGCCGGGCGGGGCCGACGCTTGTGGTGAGCCACTGGCGGCTGGAGGACGGCCAGCCCGTGCGCACCGACGCCAGCGGTGTTATCGACGGAGCGTCGCGGCCCTGCGTGCTCGTGCTGCCGCCCGCACTGGGCGATCCGATCCGCCGGGAAGATGCAGCACCCTTCGCCGCCTGGCTGCGCGAGTGCCACGCCTCCGGCATCCAGCTCGCCTCGATCTGCGCCGGCGCCTTCCTGCTCGGCGAGACCGGGCTTCTGACCGGCCGCACGATCACCACCAACTGGGTGATCGCGGAGACGTTCGAGATGCGCTTTCCGGATGTGCATGTCGATACGGACCGCCTGCTCAACGACGACGGCGATATCTTTACGGCGGGCGGCGTGATGGCCTGGGTCGATCTCGGGCTGAAGCTGATCGACCGCTTTCTCGGGCCGACGATCATGCTGGAGATCGCCCGGCAATTCGTCATCGACCCGCCCGGGCGCGAGCAGCGTTACTACAGCACCTTCTCGCCGCGCCTGCTGCATGGCGACGCGGCGATCCTGAAGGTGCAACACTGGTTGCAGGCGAGCGAGGCGAAGGAGATCGGCCTCGACGGGCTTGCCGCGCAGGCGGGGCTGGAGGCGCGCACGTTCCTGCGGCGTTTCCGCAAGGCGACGGGGCTGACGACGACCGATTATTGCCAGCGGCTGCGCGTGGCGAAGGCGCAGGAGATGCTGCAATTCACCACGCGTTCGGTCGAGAGCGTCGCCGTCGATGTCGGCTATGTCGATCCCGGCGCGTTCCGGAAGGTTTTCGCCCGCATCGTCGGGCTGACGCCGGGGGAATACCGCAAGCGCTTCCGCTCATGACGATCAGTCCGGCCGCGGCCGGTTGCGCACCACGGTGACGGTACAGGGCGCATGCGCCGCCACCTCGCCGGAGACGCTGCCGAGCATGGAGCGCATGGCCGATTCGGCGCGCGCGCCCATGACGATATGATCGACATAGTTTTCGCGGGCATAATCGAGAATGGCATCGGCGGGCGAGACGGCCTCCAGCACATGGAAGGTAATGCCGCCGCCGGGGGCCGGCAGGCCGGTCGACCAGTTGCGCAGCTCGACGAGGCGCAGCACATGTTTGTTGCGGCCGGCCTCGTCCAGCGAGGTGTCGATGGCGATGCGGTTGATCTTCAGCACGTTGAGGCAGGCGATGCGGGCATCCGGCGTGTTCTCGATGATGCGCGTGACGGTTTTTCGCATGGCGTCGGCAAGCTCCGGCGTGCCGCCTGAAAAGTCGATCGCCACGGCGACGATAGGGGCATTGGCAAGCTGCGCTTCGGCAGCCTGAGGTTTCACCGTCTCGATCGGCACGGGATTGAAGCAGCGGCGCAGCACCATGCCGAGCGGATCGCGCTTCATCTTCTCCGCCCTCGCCGTCAGCTTGACGGAGGCGAGATCCTGCAAATCGAGCGCGAGCTGGGCGGCACTCGGATAGCGCCACGCGGGGTTCACCTCCAGGCAGCGCAGGATGATCTCCTGAAGGGCGGGCGGAATGGCGGCGTTGCGGGCACGCGGCGGCAGCGGATCGCGCCAGAGCCGGCGTTTCAAGCCTTTGAGCCGCTGCGGATCGCCGAAAGGCCGCTCGCCGGTGGCGAAGAAATAGAGCATGACGCCGAGCGCAAAGAGGTCGCTTCGAAAGTCGCTGCGCGTGCCGAGCACCTGTTCGGGCGCCATGTAGGGCGCGGTGCCGTAGGGCAGGCGGAACTGCTCGTCCATCAGGTCCGGCAGGTGGACGTGGCGGGCGAGGCCGTAGTCAATCAGCACGGCCTCTCCGCTCTCGCGGAACATCACGTTGGAGGGTTTCAGGTCGAGATGCACGACGTGCTGGCGGTGCAGCGAATCGAGCGCGACCGCGATTGTCGCGCCGAGTGCCGCCACCTCCTCGCGCGGCAGGGGAAGCCGCTCCAGCAGGAGGTAGAGCGAGGTGCCGGGCAGGCGCTCCATGACGATATAGGGCAGCGTGGCGAAATCGCCGTTGGCGACGAAGCGCGGCACATGCGGGCCGGAAAGGCGGGGCAGGATCATCTGCTCCATCTCGAAACCGACGATGGCCGCCGGATCGTCGCCCTCGCCGATCACCGGCACCTTCATGAGGGTCGGGAAATCGATATCCGGCCGGCTGACCTGCCAGATGCGGGCCATGCCGCCATTGTGCGCAATGCCCTCGATGACGAAGCCGTCGATTTCGTCGCCGGGTTTCAGCCGCGCATGGACCATCTAGCGCCCCTCGAACAGACGATCGGCGAGGGAGGCCGGCAGCCCGGCCGTGCGGATTTTTTGCGCTGCCCTCTCCACATCATAGGCGGCGCGCAGGAAGCGCAGCTCGGCGCTTTGCGTGTCATAGAGCGCAAAGGCGGCGCAGGGATTGCCGTCGCGCGGCTGGCCGACCGAGCCCATGACGGCAAGCCAGCGGCGCTGCGGCAGAAGCGGCACCGGGGTGGCGGCGACGGGGCGGAAGTGCGTGACCTTGCCGCCCGGCGCGGTGCAATAAAGCGCCGGCTTGTGCACATGGCCGCAGAAGCTGACGCGCGCATCGCAGGCGCCGAGGTGCTGGCCGGCATCGCTGGCATCGAGCACGTAGTTCCAGTCCGCCGGTGCGCTGGCATCGGCATGAACGAAGAGGCAATCGCCCTCGCGTGCCTTCATGGGCAGGCCGGCCAGGAAGGCGCGGGCCTCGCTGCCGAGCTGCCGGCGCGTCCATTCGATTGCCAGGGTCGCCGTCGCGTTCATCGAGACGGCGGCGTTGCCGACGGCGTGGTCATGGTTGCCGCGCAGCACGATGGCGCCGTCTGCGGCCATTGCCATCGCTTGTTCCGTGCACCATTCGGGGTCGGCGCCGTATCCGACGATATCGCCGAGCAGCACGAAACGCTCCGCACCCGCCGCATTCGCTGCGGCGAGGGCGGCTTCGAAGGCTTCGCGGTTGGCGTGGATATCGGAGAGGATGGCGATGAGCATGGCGGCGACCATACCGCGCCTTGCCGCCGGCAACCATTCGACGGAAGGGGAATATCGCGCCGGTGATCCTGCCGATCGTCAGGAATCGGCGTTGCGGATGGCGAAAAGGTCGGCGTCCGCGTCCCCATGGCCGGCGATCTCCGACGACACGATTTCGGCGGCGATCTGGCTGAAGGTGATGCCGTTGCCGCCGAAGCCCATGACGGCGAAGACATTGTCCATGCCGGGCACGCGGCCGATGAGCGGCAGGCCGGTGCGGGTGGTGCCGAAGGGCGCGGCCCAGGAATAGTCGGGCTCCGGCAGCGAAATGCCGAGCAGGGCTTCGGCCTTCTTGCGGATCGTCTTCGCCTTGTTCTTCAGCTTCTGCGGCGAGGCGAAGGCCTCTTCGTCCTCCTCGTCCTCGCCGCCGGCGATCAGCCGTCCGTCGCGGGAGCGGCGAAGGTAGAGATAGGGATCGGCGCCCTCCCAGACGATGCATTCCTTCAGCCAGTCGGGCAGGTCGATGGCCGGCGGGGTGGCGATCGCCCAGGTGGAGATGATGGCATGGTCCTTGTGCGCGACGGCCTCCAGGAATTCATAGCCGGAGCAGAAGACGGCATGGCCGGCGGAGATGATCTTGCCGTCGGCGGTGGCGAGGAAGACGCCTTGCGTTGTCGAGCGCATATCGGTGATTTCCAGCGGGCTCACCACCTCCACGCCGCGCGACACGGCGGCGCGCAGGATGCCGGCAGCCATCTGGGCGGGGTTGGCGGAGGCTGAAATGTCGCTGAGGATCGCGCCGGTGCGGTCTATGGAGAAGCCGTCCCGAAGTGCCGCGGTGTCGAGGAAATCCGCCTTGATGCCGGCGGCGTGGCGGGCGTCGAGTTCGGTGCGCAGGGCGCGGCTGCCATATTCGTCGCCGGCCAGAAACAGCGTCTTCTTGCGCTCGAAACCGCAGGAAAGGTCGAGGTCCGTGACGATGCGCGTCAATTGTTCCACGGCGCGTCCCGAGCGCTGCCAGGCGCGGCGCGCCTTCTCCTCGCCGATCATGCCGGTGAGCACATGCAGGGGAATGTCGATCTCGTGCTGGATCATCGCGGTGCTTGCGAGCGTGCTGCCATGCACGGGGCGGCGGCGGTCGACAACGAGCACGGAGCGGCGACCATCCGCCAGCGCATGCGCCATCAGCGCGCCGGAAATGCCGGCGCCGACGATGATGACGTCATAGGTGTCGCGGGCGGGCTTCTTGCGGGTGCGGAGCGTAATGCGCGGCGAACCGGCCCAGACAGGGCGTGACTCGTGAAGATCGCGCTGCCGGGTAATCTCGTTGTTCTTGAGAATGGGAGTGCTCCGGTCAAGAGTTGTCTTTCGGAATGGCCGGGCGACGGAAAAGTTCCAGCGGCCGGCCGTGCGCGGCGCTGGTGCTTGCATTGCGGGCGGAAAGCAGGCAAAGCACGAGGCGCCTGAAACACGACCGGATTTTTACCCATGACCGTGAGTTCGAGAACGCCCCGCCCGATCGATCATCTGGTGCTGCCGGTGTCCGACCTCGGGATTGCCCGCGACCGCCTGACGGCGCTCGGCTTCACCGTCGCCAAGGATGCCCGCCACCCGTTCGGCACGGAAAACTGTTGCGTTTTCCTCGCCGACGGCAGCTATCTGGAGCCGCTCGGCATCGCCAATCGCGAAGAGTGCGAGGCGGCCGCCCGCGGCGGCAATGTCTTCGTCGCGCGCGACCAGGCCTTTCGTTTCCGCCGCGGTACCGAAGGCTTTTCCGCCATCGCCATGGCCAGCGGCGACGCCTGGGAGGACGACCAGCGCTACACGTCGTCCGGCATTTCCGGCGGCGAGGTTCTGGAGTTTTCTCGCGACATGCTTTTGCCCGACGGCACGTCGGCGACCGGCAGCTTTCGCCTGGCCTTTGCCGCCGACCTGCGCAGCCCGGATTTCTTCTTCTTCGCCTCGCAGCGCATCCTGCCGCTGCCCTCCGACCGCAAGGCGCTGGAAAGCCATGAAAATGGCGTGATCGCCCTGTCTGAGGTCGTGCTCTCGGAGCAGAACCCGACCGATTTCCAGTATCTCGTGCAGGAAGCGGCGGACGAGCGCGAGGTCGAGGCTCTGTCCTTCGGCATGTCCGTCGATACGCCGCGCGGCCGCATCACGGTGCTGAACGACGCGGGGCTCGAAGGGTTTTACGGTCTTTCGCCGCTTGCCGGCACGGACCGCGGCCTCAAGGGACGCGCGGTCGTCTTCACGGTCGAAAATCTAACGGAATGTCACCGCCTGCTGACGGAGCGCGGTGTCACCTTCCATCAACGGGACAACCGCCTTCTGGTGCCACCGGCACCGGGGCAGGGCGTCCTTTTTGTCTTCGGAGAATGAGATGAAAGCCAATACCACAGTCGTCGTCGGCGAAGGCGCCAAGAAGGTCACCTTTGCCCAGGACAAGCGTTTTTCGCTGATCGCCGGCCCCTGCCAGATGGAGAGCCGCGACCACGCCTACATGATCGCCGGCACGCTCGTCGAACTCTGCGACAAGCTCGGCCTCGGCCTCGTCTACAAGTCCTCCTTCGACAAGGCGAACCGCACCTCGCTGTCCGGCAAGCGCGGCATCGGGCTTGAAAAGGCCATGGAAATCTTCGCCGACCTCAAGAAGGATTTCGGTTTTCCGGTGCTGACCGACATCCACACCGAGGAACAATGCGCGATCGTCGCCGAAACGGCCGACATCCTGCAGATCCCCGCTTTCCTGTCGCGCCAGACGGACCTGCTCATCGCTGCCGCCAAGACGGGTCGCACCATCAACGTCAAGAAGGGCCAGTTCCTGGCCCCCTGGGACATGAAGAACGTGCTGGCGAAATTCACCGAGAGCGGCAATCCGAACGTGCTGCTGTGCGAACGCGGCGCCTCCTTCGGCTACAACACGCTCGTCTCCGACATGCGCTCGCTGCCGATCATGGCCTCGCTCGGCGCGCCGGTCGTCTTCGATGCGACCCATTCGGTACAGCAGCCGGGCGGGCAGGGCGGCTCCTCCGGCGGCCAGCGCGAATTCGTCGAGACGCTTGCGCGCGCGGCCGTTGCCGTTGGCGTCGCCGGTCTCTTCATCGAGACGCATGAGGACCCGGACAACGCGCCCTCCGACGGCCCGAACATGGTGCACCTGAAGGACATGCCGCGGCTTCTCGAAAAGCTCATCGCCTTCGACGACCTCACCAAGGCGTGACGGTTTCAAACGGATGACACAGAGGCGTGTCATCCGTTGCCGCTCGGCGCGGCTCAGCCATTGTAATTTCCGCATCATCGATTAAGAGAGATTTTAATCGATTTATAAACCCAGAAACAGGACGATATCCATGACCGCTATCATCGACATCATCGGCCGCGAGATTCTCGACAGCCGCGGCAACCCCACCGTCGAAGTGGACGTGCATCTGGAAGACGGCAGCTTCGGCCGTGCCGCCGTTCCCTCGGGCGCCTCGACCGGCGCGCACGAAGCCGTCGAACTGCGTGACGGTGGCAAGCGCTACCTCGGCAAGGGTGTCGAAAATGCGGTCGCCGCCGTCAACGGCGAAATCTTCGAAGCAGTCGGTGGGCTTGAAGCCGAAGACCAGATCCTGATCGACCAGGCGCTGATCGAACTCGACGGCACGCCGAACAAGGCCCGCCTCGGCGCCAACGCCATCCTCGGTGTGTCGCTCGCCGTCGCCAAGGCCGCCGCTGAAGCCGCCAACCTGCCGCTCTACCGCTATGTCGGCGGCCCGAACGCCCGCATCCTGCCGGTGCCGATGATGAACATCATCAATGGCGGCGCGCACGCCGACAACCCGATCGACTTCCAGGAATTCATGATCGTTCCGGTCGGCGCCGACAACATCCGCGATGCCGTGCGCATGGGTTCGGAAGTGTTCCACACGCTGAAGAAGCAGCTCGCTGCCGACGGCCACAACACCAACGTTGGCGATGAAGGCGGCTTCGCGCCGGGTCTGGCATCTGCGCCTGCCGCCCTCGACTTCATCATGAAGTCGATCGAGAAGGCCGGCTACAAACCGGGCGAAGACATGTATATCGCGCTCGATTGCGCCTCGACCGAGTTCTTCAAGGACGGCAAGTATGTGCTCGAAGGCGAAGGCCGTACGCTGGAGCCGGAAGCCATGGCCGACTACCTGGCGGAGCTTGCTGCAAAATACCCGATCTTCTCGATCGAGGACGGCATGGCGGAAGACGATTGGGACGGCTGGAAGTCGCTGACCGACAAGATCGGCAAGAAGGTGCAGCTCGTCGGCGACGACCTGTTCGTCACCAACTCGGCGCGCCTGCGCGACGGCATCAAGATGGGCGTCGCCAATTCGATCCTCGTCAAGGTCAACCAGATCGGCTCGCTCTCCGAGACGCTCGACGCCGTCGAGACCGCGCACAAGGCGAGCTACACCGCCGTCATGTCGCACCGTTCGGGCGAGACCGAGGATTCGACGATCGCCGACCTCGCCGTTGCCACCAACTGCGGCCAGATCAAGACCGGCTCGCTCGCCCGCTCCGACCGTACCGCAAAGTACAACCAGCTGATCCGCATCGAGGAGCAGCTCGGCCCGCAGGCGAAGTTCGCCGGCCGCGGCATCCTGCGCGGCTGATCGACAAACAGTTTCTCCAAAATGGCAAAGCCCGCATCGCAAGGTGCGGGTTTTGTTTTTGAGCGCCCTGAGAGTTCTTTTTCTCGCCGTAGCTGTGGCGTGGATCCTCGGGTCAAGCCCGAGCAACTGTGTTGTGTGATGTCAAGACAGGAACGCTCTGTTGTCCCTCACGGCTGCATTGAGGGCGACGAG
>NZ_JBXASL010000007.1:0-457736 GCF_058809275.1 Shinella sp. GW821-FHT10F02
AGACCTGGGATGACAATGGTACGCTGCCCACCGCTGCATCTTACCAAATCATGCGGCTGCCACAGATAAGGATGACGCGGTGGGTGGGGGATCGCCTTGCACACCAAGAAAACCGACAACAAAAAAGGCGGTGCCTTGCGGCACCGCCCTTCTTCATTCCTAAACGAAGCGAAAGATCAGTTGGTCTGCGCTTCGATCTGCTTGGCTTCGCGGTTGACGGCCGAAATCTCGATACGGCGCGGCTTGGCGGCTTCCGGAATGTCGCGCAGAAGATCGATGTGGAGAAGGCCATTCTTCAGCGAAGCGGCGCGCACTTCCACATGATCGGCGAGCTGGAAGCGGCGCTCGAAGGCGCGCTTGGCAATGCCGCGGTAGAGATACTGGCTTTCCTCAGCCGTTTCGTCCTTCTTCTCGCCCTTGACCGTCAGTGCATGTTCGCGCGCCTCGATCGACAGTTCGCTTTCATCGAAACCGGCAACCGCCATGGTGATGCGGTAGGTGTTTTCGCCGGTGCGTTCGATGTTGTAGGGCGGATAGGTCTGGGCCTGCTCGGGCTGGCCGAGGCTATCGAGCATGGTGAAGAGACGGTCAAAGCCGACGGTGGAACGATAGAGGGGGGAGAAATCGACGTGACGCATGGTGTCCTCCTTCAGAGCAACGGTTGCGATCGATAAAAGGCGGCACCCGATTTCTGGAAGGTGCAGCCCGGTTCATCCGGCGTCCGACCCTCTTTGGCGACGGAAGCCTCGACGGACCCTTTCGGCGCCCGTGACGATGAAATGGGAACGCTTTTCCGACGGTTCAAGGGGTGCCGGACGGCCGAAAATTGCCCGGTGAAGAAATTTTCGAGATGAACGGCGGATGAACGCCCGCTTCGGAAACCGTTCAGCTTCACCTTGCTAGAACCGCATCATCGGAAGCGAAAACTTCTGAGACCGGGGTGCAACGTCCCTTCCTCCCTGGTCAAATTGCGCCGGACTGCATGAGGGCTACCCCCGTTGCCCCATGCATCCGGCTTTTTTCTTTGACGGCACGAAACCCAGCGCCTATCCATCCAGGAAGCAATTCCCGCCGAGACCCGCCCCGCGCCATGGATTCCATCCTGCACGCCACCGCCGACAATCCCGTTCCGGAGAACCATTTCGCGGGTTTCCTGGAAGGCCGCGGCGGCGTGAAGATCCGCTATGCCGTGTTCCGCTCGAAGGAGCGTGAGGCCAAGGGCACGGTCGTGCTGCTGCAAGGCCGCAGCGAGTGCATCGAGAAATATTTCGAGACGATCAACGACCTCACCGCCCGCGGCCTGTGGGTCGCCACCTTCGACTGGCGCGGCCAGGCGGGTTCCGACCGGCTGATCAAGGGCAACCGCGCCGGCCATATCGGGCGATTCGCCGATTACGAGGCCGACCTCTCGCTCTTCCTTGAAAAGATCGTGCTGCCGGACGCCCGCCTGCCCTTCTTCATCGTCGCACACTCGACCGGGGCGCTCGTCGCGCTTTCGCAGGCGCCCTATCTGGAAAACCGGATCGAGCGCATGGTGCTGGCCGCCCCCTTCATCGCGCTTGCCGGCCAGTCGATGAGCCAGAGCAAGATCACCGTCATCGCCCGCCTCGCCTCGCTTTTCGGGCTTGGCAAGCATACTTTCCGCAAGGGCGATCCCGGACACGATTTCCCGCGCAATGTCGTGACCTCAGACGAGCGCCGCTTCATCCGCAACGCCGCCATCTTCACCGAACATCCGGAGCTTTCCATCAGCTGGCCAAGCGCGCGCTGGCTGAACGAGACGCTGCGCACCATGGCCCGCGTGACGCATCAGGATCACCTGACGCGCATCCGCATCCCCACCCTGCTGCTCTGCCCGACCGCCGATGCGCTGGTGCCGCGCCGGACGATCGGTGACCTCGCGCGCATCTTCCGCGCCGCCCGCCTCATCGAGATCGATGGCGCCAAACACGAACTGTTTCAGGAAGCCGACCGTTTTCGCGCGCAGGCGCTGGCCGCGATCGAGGCCTTCATTCCGGGCAGCGACGCCGAAGACACCAGCCTCGGCGCCTGAAGTTCGATTAAGCCTTGAGAAGCGCCATCGCCTCGTCATAGACCTTGCGGCTGCCGGCCGCGATGATCTCGCCGCCCATTTCCGCCGGCCCGCCATCCCACGCCGTGATGATGCCGCCCGCCTGCTCGATGACGGAGATCAGCCCGCCGACGTCATAGGGCTTGAGCCCGCATTCGACAACGAGGTCGACATGGCCGGCCGCGAGCAGCGCATAGGCGTAACAATCGACGCCATAACGAAACAGCCGCACCTTGTCCTGCACCGCCTCGAACCGCGTCTTGCGGGTGTCCGTAAAGAGATGCGGCGAGGTGGTGAACAGGATCGCGTCCGAAAGCCTTTCGCATGACCGCGTCGAGAGCACCTTGCTGCCATCCGGGCCGGCATAATGCGAAACCTTGCCATCCGCGAAATAGCGCTCGCCGGTGAAGGGCTGGTCGATGAGGCCCATCACCGCCTCGCCATTGCGATAGAGGCCGATCAGCGTGCCCCAGACGGGCACGCCGGAAATGAAGGCGCGCGTGCCGTCGATCGGGTCGATGACCCAGACATATTCCCGGTCGAGACCGACCGAGCCATGCTCCTCGCCCAGGATGCCATGCTCGGGAAAATGCTCTTCGATCAGCGCGCGGATCGCCGTCTCGGCGGCGCGGTCGCCTTCCGTCACCGGATCGAAGCCGGCGGCCTCCTTGTTGACGACATCGGCGCCGACGCGAAAGCGCGGCAGGGTCTCCTTGGCCGCAGCATCGGCAAGGCGGTCGAAAAAGGCGCGATCAGGCAACATGGGGGATCTCTCGGAGGGGACTGCGGACTGCCCTTCCCTTACGCTATCGCGCGGCAAAACGGAACCGGATTGACGCAGAACATGTCCGCAGCCCCGCGCAGGAAAATTGCTTAACGGATCTCAAATTTGTCCCGCAGTTGCGCTTGACATTTGTGCAGCGCAACATTATTGTTTCCTTACAGTCATTCGTGACTGTAAATACCCTCCTTGGGTGTTTCCTCCCTAGACTTAACCGCGCCCAAAGCGCGGTTTTTTTTGAGAGGAACGTGGCCTATTCGGCCGCCAGCGCCCGGTCCGCGGCATATTCCTCAACATGGTCGGAAAAATCCTGGAGGAAGGCGGAAATCGCCGTCTGCAACACCGCGAAATCCGGCTTCTTGGCGAGCGTCGTCTCGTCGACGTAAAGACCGCGGTTCACCTCGATCTGCAACGCATGCAGCCCCTTGGCGGGCCGGCCATAGTGCTCCGTGATGAAGCCGCCCGCATAGGGCTTGTTGCGCACGACGGAGAAACCCATGTCCTCCAAGAGCCGCATGGCGGTGCGCGAAAGCTCCCCGGAGGCGCTGGTGCCGTAGCGGTCGCCGATGATGAAATCCGGCCGCACGCTGGTGCCCGAAACCCGGATATTGCCCGGCATGGAATGGCAATCGATGAGCACCGAAAAGCCGAAGGTTACATGGGTGCGCACGACGAGACGGCGCAGGCACGCATGATAGGGCTTGTAGACCGTCTCCACCCGCTCCAGCGCGTCCGCCACCGGAAAGCGGTTACGATAGATCTCCATGTTCTCCGCCACGACCCGCGGCACGGTGCCAAGCCCGCCGGCAACGCGGATGGAGCTGATATTGGCATAGGACGGCAGCGAGCCCTCGAACATGCGCGGGTCGAGCTCGTAGGGCTCGCGGTTGACGTCGAGCCAGGCGCGCGGGAAATGCGCGACCAGCATCGGCGCCCCGAGGGCCGGAGCGACCGAGAAGAGTTCGTCGACATAATGGTCTTCCGAACGGCGGATGCCGAGCGCGTCGAGGCGCGACTGCGCGAGGAAGCTCTGTGGATAACGCCGGCCGCTATGGGGAGAATTGAAGACGAGGGGCACGCTCTGCGAAACCGGCTCCAGCACTTCGAAGTGGCTGTTTTCGCTCAGAGCCTCCGCCATTGCCGTCCTTTACCATGCCTGAAAGTCATACCGTCACCCATGTTGCCAGCGCCCCCCGCCCGTGTCCATACTGAGAAACGAGGGATTAGGGGCTTGCCCTGCCCCATTCACCGGATATTTACCGGAATACGCTCTTGTAACAGAACCGCCCGTCCGCGGGCCGACAACCTTAGCAACGGTTCCCGAATTCCATGACACCCAAGATTCTCCTCGCAGAAGACGACAACGATATGCGCCGGTTCCTCGTGAAGGCGCTCGAAAAGGCGGGCTACCAGGTGCTGTCCTACGACAACGGCGCCAGCGCCTATGACCGGCTTCGCGAAGAACCCTTCTCGCTGCTCCTCACCGACATCGTGATGCCGGAGATGGACGGCATCGAGCTGGCGCGCCGCGCGACCGAACTCGATCCGGATCTCAAAGTGATGTTCATCACCGGCTTTGCCGCCGTGGCGCTGAACCCGGATTCCAAGGCCCCGAAGGATGCCAAGGTCCTCTCGAAACCCTTCCATTTGCGCGATCTCGTCGACGAGGTCAACAAGATGCTGGCCGCCTAAGACCCGGAAAACACCACAAAATCGGGCCGTAAAAAAAGCTTCAAAAAGCTATTGACGGCGCCCAAGGTTTTGTGGTCTATCCGCCGCATCGGATGGGCGTGTAGCTCAGCGGGAGAGCACTACGTTGACATCGTAGGGGTCACAGGTTCAATCCCTGTCACGCCCACCATTCGAATTCGAAAGGCCTTGCGGGAAACCGCGAGGCCTTTTTCTTTTGCCGGTTGGCCAGTGCGCCGGCAGGGGCGTTTTGTAGGAAGAGCATCAGTCGAGCGCGATTTTTGAGGTGGCGATGCTCTGCCAATGGGTGCCAATCTCTTAGAGGGCCGCGCTGTATTTCGCCGCTTCGGCATGGTTCCCGTCAATGCCGGCCTCGATTCCCTTTTACGCGAGGGCGAGGCTTTCGACTCACTGGGATTTTCAGGCTATTTTCGAGGCATTCGCCGCCCCTTCAGGCAGTTTTTGCACCGCAACAGGCGGTTGCGCGGAAATACACATATGCCGTTCAGGAAACAGTTGACGGCGGAAGGTATTTTGCGTTCAAATGAACCTTGGTTCAGGTCGTTATTCCAGTGCCAACACTATGAAATGGCGCTCAAATTCCGGAAAATGCCGGCACGCGGCGAAGGCTTCCCACCGCGCGATTACCCCATGAATGCGTAAAGTGTTTATTGCCTGGCCATGCTTGAGCTCTCCACCGCCGCGCGAAAGATAGCGCACCCCGTTGGAGGACGGGCTGTGGTTGGTCGACGTGATGGGAGGAGTATCCATGAGCGACATATCCAGCATACACCCGGTGGACGAGAAGCTGCCTGCGAGCAGGCTCGCGACGCTGGGCATCCAGCATGTGCTCGTCATGTATGGCGGCGCCGTCGCGGTGCCGCTGATCGTCGGGCGGGCCTTGCAGCTGAGCCCGCAGGACGTGGCCTTCCTGATTTCCGCCGACCTCTTCGTCTGCGGCCTGGTCACCATCATCCAGTCGCTCGGCATCAGCCGCCATGTCGGCATCCGCCTGCCCGTCATGATGGGCGTTACCTTCGCTTCCGTCGGCCCGATGGTTTCCATGGCGACGATGGCCCCCGGAGCGGAAGGGGCGCGCATGATCTTCGGCGCCATCATCGGGGCCGGTTTCGTCGCCCTCCTGATCGCGCCGATCATGGGGCGGCTGCTGCGCTTTTTCCCGCCCGTGGTGACCGGCACCATCATCCTCGTCATCGGCGTGTCGCTGATGCGCGTGGGCATCAACTGGACCTTCGGCAACCCCTTCGGCCCGACCGCGCCCAAGCTGATAGACCCCACCCACACCGAGTGGCTCGCCCAGATGAAGACGCTTGCCGAAACCGGCGGCCCGGCGGTTCCGGACGGTTTCGCCATCGCGCCGACCGTTTCCAACCCGGTCTATGCCGAGCCGAGCCACATCGCGCTTTCGGCGCTGGTGCTGATCTCCATCCTGGTCATCGCCCGCTACGGCCGGGGCCTCATCAGCAATATCGCGGTGCTGGCCGGCGTCGTCATCGGCTGCATTGCCGCGTCGATCCTCGGCATGATGCATTTCGACCGTGTGGCCGATGCCGGCTGGTTCGCCGTGGTCACGCCGCTGCGCTTCGGCATGCCGATCTTCGATCCGGTGCTGATCGCCACCATGACGCTGGTGATGATCGTCGTCATGATCGAATCGACCGGCATGTTCCTGGCGCTCGGTGAAATCACCGACAGGCCGGTGTCGCAGCAGCAGCTCACCGCCGGCCTGCGCGTCGATGGCATCGGCACGATGATCGGCGGCCTGTTCAACACCTTCCCCTATACGAGCTTCTCGCAGAATGTCGGCCTCGTCGGCGTCACCGGCGTGAAGAGCCGCTACGTCTGCGTCGCCGCCGGCATCATCATGATCATTCTCGGCGTCATTCCGAAGATGGGCGCGCTGGTGGAAGCCGTGCCGACCTTCGTTCTCGGCGGCGCCGGCCTCGTGATGTTCGGCATGGTGGCGGCGACGGGCGTGCGCATCCTCTCGAATGTTGACTTCAAGACCTCGCGCAACAACCTCTTCGTGGTCGCGGTCTCCGTCGGCTTCGGCCTGATCCCGCTGCTTGCGCCGAACTATCTGATGTGGATGCCGCACGCGATCCACCCGATCATCGAATCGGGCATCGTGCTCGCCTCCATCGTCGCCGTGCTGCTGAACGCCTTCTTCAACGGCGTCCGCTTCGAGCAGGCCGACGCCGTGGAAGCAGCCCGCCTGGCCGACAGCCACTAGGCAAGCCACGCTCTTCGGGAAAACCCGGCTTGCCGCGAGCGAGCCGGGTTTTTTAATGCCCAATGTGGGCCACGGCATTTTCTTGCGCCCGCTGACAAGGCATAGCAGGGGAAAGAAACCGCGGCTTCGGGAGCATTCATGGCGGGCATGATGAGGGCGCGCGAGGCGCTCATTCTGGCGGTCACGCTCTGGACGGCGCTTTCCATCAACGATTTCCTGCTGCTGCCGGGCGGTTTTCTTATCCTCGCCCCCGGCTGGATAAGCAGCATCCTGCTGGCCCTCCTGCTGGCGCAGGTGCTGCAACGCCTGGAAAACCTGCCGCGGCAACAGGCGATCGGCTTCGGCGTGATGGCCGTAATGGCAACGGCGGCAAGCCAGGCCGCCTTCGATGTCACCGCCATCATGATGATCGGCCCGCATGTGCTTCCCGGCGGCACCGGCGTGCCCGGCTTTGCGATCGCCGACACCTTTGACAAGGCCATCCTGCAATTCCGTATGGGCCTGATGTGGAACACCGTCGCGTTCGGCTTTTATGCCGCTGCAATCTCGCTGCTCAACGCGCAGCGGCGAAAGCTCGATGCGGAAATGCGGGCGCTACGCTACGAGCTCAATCCGCACTTCCTTTTCAACACGCTGAATTCCATTGCCGGCCTCATCGAGGAGGGATCCGGCGGGCGGGCGGACCGCATGGTGCTGTCGCTCTCACGCTTCCTCCAGACAACGCTCACGCTCGACCCGCTGCATGATGTGCCGCTTGTGGACGAGATCGCGCTCCAGCGCGACTATCTGGAAATCGAGCGCGAGCGCTTTGCGGACCGCATGGCCTTCGACATCCGCTTGCCGGCCGGGCTGGAGACGGCGCTCGTTCCTAGCCTCATTCTCCAGCCGCTGATCGAGAATGCGGTGAAACACGGCGTTGCCGCATCGCGCACACCGGTGACCATCGTGCTGGAAGCGCGGCGGGAGGCGGATCGTCTTTTGCTGAGCGTCGAAAACGGGCTGCCGGAGGAGGGTTTGGCTTATGGCAAGCCCGCGGGCATGGGGGTTGGTCTCAGGAACATCGCCGACCGGTTGCAGGCGCGTTTCGGAAACCGGTGGCGTTTTTCGACGGGCCCGGTGGAGGGCGGGCTTTACCGCGCCTCAATCGAGCTGCCGCTTCGAATGGTCTGAGGGTGCAGTCCCGGCGAAATCCGGCCGGAACTGCATGGCGCCTATCAGTTCAGCGGGATCTGAAAGCCGCCCGAATCCGCGGGCCGGGCATAGGTCGTGTTGTTGGCTGCGGTCGTGCTGCAGCCTGCGAGCACCAGAACCGCGAGTGCCGCGACGACGAAACCAGATATGGGGCGCATGTGCCTCTCCTTTGTGTTTGCCCGTATGACATAGGGATGCGAAGCGCTTCCGTCTACCGAGGTGCGGACATGAAAAAGCCCGGCGCGGGGCCGGGCTTCTCCAATTCGTTCCGAGGGCGGGTTTACCACTCGGCCACGCTGCCATCTTCATGGCGCCAGACGGGGTTGCGCCAGCGATGGCCTTCCTTGGCCCGCTCGATGACGTAAGCCTCGTCCACCTCGATGCCGAGGCCCGGCCCCTGCGGGATCGACACGAAGCCGTCGGCGTAGTGGAACACCTCCTTGTTGGAGATGTAGTCGAGGATGTCGTTGCCCTTGTTGTAATGAATGCCGAGGCTCTGTTCCTGGATGAAGGCATTGTAGGAGACGGCATCGACCTGGAGGCAGGCGGCAAGCGCGATCGGCCCCAGCGGGCAATGCGGCGCCAGCGCCACGTCATAGGCCTCCGCCATCGCCGCGATCTTGCGGCATTCCGTGATGCCGCCGGCATG
This sequence comes from Shinella sp. GW821-FHT10F02, assembly GCF_058809275.1. Lineage (NCBI taxonomy): Bacteria > Pseudomonadati > Pseudomonadota > Alphaproteobacteria > Hyphomicrobiales > Rhizobiaceae > Shinella > Shinella sp. GW821-FHT10F02. Next base: position 8,636 of record NZ_JBXASL010000007.1, read on the forward strand.
CGACAGGTCCGGTTGCAGGATATCGACGTAGCCATCGGACAATACCGACTTGAAGTCCCAGCGCGAATAGAGCCGTTCGCCCAAGGCAATCGGTGTCGAGCAATGGTTGGCGATCTCCTTCAGCGCCTCGCGGTTTTCCGACAGCACCGGCTCCTCGATGAACATCAGCTTGAACTGTTCGAGTTCCTTCGCCAGCACCTTGGCCATCGGCCGGTGCACGCGGCCGTGGAAATCGACGCCGATGCCGATATAGGGGCCGACGGCCTCGCGGATCGTCGCGATGGTTTCCACCGCCTTCTCGACCTTGTCCCAGGTGTCGACGATCTGCATCTCCTCGCAGCCGTTGAGCTTGATCGCCTTGAAGCCGCGAGCGACGACTTCGCGGGCATTGTTGGCGACGTCGGCGGGGCGATCGCCGCCGATCCACGAATAGACCTTGATCTTGTCGCGCACCTGGCCGCCGAGCAGGGCATGGATCGGCTGGCCGTAAGCCTTGCCCTTGATGTCCCAGAGTGCCTGGTCGATGCCGGCGAGCGCCGACATATGCACGGCCCCGCCGCGATAGAAGCCGCCGCGATACATGACCTGCCAATGGTCCTCGATCAGCAGCGGGTCCTTGCCGATGAGGTAGTCCGACAGTTCCTCCACGGCCGCCTGCACCGTCAGCGCGCGGCCTTCCACCACCGGCTCACCCCAGCCGACGATGCCCTCGTCCGTCTCCACCTTCAGGAACAGCCACCGCGGCGGCACGATATAGGTCGTCAGCTTCGTGATCTTCATGGGTTTGCGTCCCTCGTCAGTTTGTCTTCAAATCGCCGGCGTCGCCCATCAGGCGGGAGAGGTCGCGTGCGGCGAGATCGAGAACGTGGCGCGAGCAGGTTTCCGCCCGCGCGCCATCGCGCAGGCGCAGCGCATCGACGAGCTCACGGTGCACGTCGAGCGCCTCGTCGCGCTTGACCGCTGCGCGGTTGGACGCGTGCAGCGCATAGGAGAGTGCCGCGTGGATGATCGAGGAGAGCTGGTGGAAGACCTTGTTGTGGCTCGCCTTCAGCAGGGTCTCGTGAAAGCGGGCATCGGCGGCCGTGAAGGCTTCGAGGTCACCCTCCGCATCGCCCATGTCGTCGCAGGCCCGTTCCAGGTCGGCGATTTCCTGCGCCGTGGCGCGCGAGGCCGCGAGGAAGGCGGCAGCGGGCTCGACCGTGCGGCGCGCCTCGAGGATCGAGCCGAGCAGTTCCGCCGACAGCACGTCCGGCCCCATCCATTCGAGGATCTGCGCGTCGAGCACGTTCCATTCCGCCCGGTCGCAGACGAGCGTGCCGACCCGCGGGCGGCCGCGCACGAGGCCCTTGGTCTCCAGCACCTTCAGCGATTCGCGGATAACCGTGCGGCTGACGCCATAGGTCTCGCAAAGGTCGCTTTCGCGTGGCAGAACCGTGCCGGGCGGAAAACGCCCGCCGCAGATATCCGCGCCGATCGCCGCCGTCACATTGTGGCGCACGCGCGGCCGGCGCGCCGGCGACCGCTGCGCCTGTCTCGTTGCCTTGTCAGCCAAAGTGCCTCCCGCAAGCCACGCTAAATCATCATACAATTAGTCAATAATTATACGACAAATTGATGGCAAGCGCCAAGATACCCGGCCGTATCGGTGCGTAAAATTCCTGATATTGACTTTTGCTGACAGAGTGCATAATGCGCCGAACCCAACCGCAGGAGCCGCCATGCTCGCCGAACTTCCCGCCGTTCTCGTCCTCAACGCGAAAGACAATGTCGGGGTCGCGCCCGGCAATGTCGATGCCGGCCGAGCGCTCGTCAACGGCGTGACGGCCGCCGAGCGCATACCGCGCGGCCACAAGGTGGCGCTCGCGCCGATCGCCGAAGGCGCGCCTATTTTTAAATACGGCCAGATCATCGGTTACGCGACGAAGGCGATCCGTCCCGGCGAACATGTGCACCTGCAGAACCTCGCCATTCTCGACGTCGCGTTGAAACACGAATTCTGTGTCGACAATGCACCGCCGGTGATGGTGCCGGAGGCCGAGCGCCGCACCTTCGAGGGCTACGACCGCGGCAACGGCCGCATCGGCACGCGCAACTATATCGGCATCCTCTCGACCGTGAACTGTTCCGCCACGGTCTCACGTTATGTGGCGGAGCACTATGCCCGCAAATTCCGCGAGACCGGTCATGAGAACATCGACGGCGTGGTGGCCCTCACCTATGGCGGCGGCTGCGCGCTGAACCTGAAATCTGAAGGCGGGCGCATCCTGACACGCACCTTCAAGGGCTATGCCCGCAACCCGAATTTCGGCGGCATCCTGATGATCGGGCTCGGTTGCGAGACCTTTCAGTATGGCCCGCTGGTCGAAGAGGCTGGGCTGGAGGAGGGAAAGACCTTCCGCAAGATGATGATCCAGGAACAGGGCGGCACGCGCAAGACGATCGAGGCGGCCTGCGCGATGATCGACGACATGCTGCCGGATGTCGGCCGCATCCGCCGCACGCCGCAGCCGCTCTCCGGCATCAGGCTCGCGCTCGAATGCGGTGGCTCCGACGGCTATTCCGGCATTTCCGCCAATCCGGCGCTGGGCGTCGCCTCCGACCTCCTGGTCAAGGAGGGGGCGACGACCGTGCTCTCCGAAACGCCGGAAATCTACGGCGCCGAACATCTTTTGACACGCCGCGCCGCCCGGCCGGAGGTCGCGGAAAAGCTGCTTTCCCGCATCGACTGGTGGCGCGACTACACCGCCAGGAACGACGCCGAACTCAACAACAACCCGTCCTTCGGCAACAAGGCCGGCGGCCTCACCACCATTCTGGAAAAATCGCTCGGCGCCGTCGCCAAGGGCGGCTCCATGCCACTGAACGCCGTCTACGAATATGCCGAAGAGGTGACGGAAACGGGCTTCGTCTTCATGGACACGCCCGGCTATGACCCTGCCGCCGTCACCGGCCAGATCGCCGGCGGCTGCAACCTCGTTGCCTTCACCACCGGCCGCGGCTCGGTTTCCGGCTACAAGCCGGCGCCCTGCATCAAGATCGCCACCAACACGCCCATGTACGAGCACATCAAGGAAGACATGGACATCAATTGCGGCACGATCGTCGACGGCAAGGAGACGATCGAACAGGCCGGCCGCCGCATCTTCGAATTCGTCATCGACACCGCCTCCGGCCGCAAGACGGCCAGCGAAGCCTACGACTACGGCGACAACGAATTCGTCCCCTGGCAGGTCGGTGCGATCACCTGAGGCGGCCTCCAAAAGACATCACACGAAGAGAATGAATCTCCCCTGAAATATCCATTATAAAACAGTGAATTATCAGCAGTTTCAAACCGTTCTGTTAATGCCGCCACCAAACATGCCTGGTGCGGCTTCCCCAGCCATTTTGGCGGGGAGGACGGGCGGGAGCCCAGAGGAGTACTTTCTTGAAGAAACTGGTGATGTTCGTGCTTGCCGCAGGCCTGTTCTCTTGCGGTAGCGCAATCGCTCACGCCCAGACAAAGGGCGACTGGGTACTCGGAAACTACAAGGGCGCCGGCTACTGGTTCCCGGGGGTCGTTGAGAAGATGGGCGGTGGCCAGATCACCATTCGTTACGACGACGGCGACCGCGAAACCGTATCGGTCAACGACGTCCGGCCCTATGACTGGATGATCGGCATGAAGGTCGAATGCAACTACAAGGGCCAGGGCGAATGGTACGGCGGCACGATCGCGTCGCTGGCCGGCGAGAAGATCGGCATCGCCTATGACGACGGCGACAAGGAAACGACCAAGACGGGCCGTTGCCGCACGCAATAATAGGCTCGAAAAAAGGGGGCGGGTTCGACCTGCCCCCAGACCAGCGCATTCAACTGACCATTAGACGTGCATGAGGATATTGACGAGCGTGTCGGCGGGATCGCGCACGAAGAAACGCCGTACGCCCCAGGGCTCGTCCGCCGGACCGTATTCGATCGCGTAACCGCCCTTCAGCGCGGCCTGATAGGCCGCCTCCACGTCGTCCACCTCGACCGAAAGGCCTGGCACCGGCGTGCCGGAGCCGCCTTCCGAGGCAAAACTCACCTGCAAGGGCATGGTGCCGCCGGTGCCATAGGTGGCGATCCAGCCGTGATCCATGAGAAGATCGAGGCCGAGAACGTCGCCGTAGAATTTCGCGACGGCCGCCGGGTCGGCTGTTTCGACATTCGCGACGATGCGTTTGACCTTCACGACGACCTCCTCAGCGCGCAATGGGGCTGGCATAGACCGGCATGTCGGGCCGGTGCGCCGCGCGCAGTTCCGCGACGCGCTGGATGACCTTGGGCAGCGACACGGTGATGTGGTGTTGCAGGGTCTCGGCGGCACGCTCGCTGTCGTCCACGTCGAGCGCGCGGAACACCGCGAGATGCTCGGCGATGAAAGGCTCGCTTTCAGGCATGCGATGCGAGACGCCGATGATGTGCTTGCTGACATTCAGCATGAACCGCGCGCGACGCAGCGCGATCAGCAGCTCCCGGTTGGGGCAATAGCCGAGGCAGGTGATGTGCAGGTCGGTTTCGAGATCGTCCATCGCCGGAACCGAGAGGTCCGGATAGACCGCCAGTGCCTCCTCCAGCCGATGCGTCATCGCACGGCGCTCGGCGGGTGGGATGAAGGGCGCCGCCCGGGTCAGCGCCAGAGGCTCCAGCGCCACGCGGATATCGTGCAGGTCGCGCATGCGGCTTTCGTCGAGCGGCACCAGCGTCCAGCGCATGCGCTCGTCCTTTTCCATGATGCCGAGCGCTTCGAGCCGCGTCAGCGCATCGCGCGCCACCTGCCGGCCGACGCCGCGGGCGCGCGCCAGCTCCACCTCGTTGATGCGGTGGCGGCCGAAAACGGAGATATGCACCATCTCGCGCTCCAGGCTCTCATAGATCGCCTCCCAGCCGGGCGCCTTGCGCAGGCCCGGCGCCTCTTCGTCGAGGCCGAGCATCTCGGCGGTCAGCGCCACGCGCTTCGGACCGCTGCGCCCCTGCCCCACGAGGAAACCGCGCCCATCGAAACGCCGGATCGAACCCGCCGCCTCCAGCAGCGCGAAGGCCTGACGGACGGGCGTGCGCGTTGAGGCAAAAACACCGGCGACCGGGCCTTCGAGCAGCAGCGCCCCCCTCGGCAGGCGGCCGGCGGATATCGCATCGGCCAAGACATCGCGAATGCGCAGGTAAAGCGGGCTCTTGTCGAGCGCCGCTTCGGCGCTTTCCGCGCCCGTCTCTGCCAAAACCTGACCCGCTTCGTTCATGGCGCGGACCATGGCATGAATGCCTTATGCCGACAACGGTCATGTCCGGCGCAAGTAGGCAGCAAGGAAATTGCGCCGCACCGTCAAAAAATCGTCATTCCTTTCGTGACGCGCGGGGCGTTTTGCGCTAGGGAAACCCTCTCAAGGCTCGCAATCCGGCCCTCGAAGGGCCATATGCGAGCAACGTCCTATGTCAAGGAATGGAACCATGCCCGCATACCGCTCCCGAACCACCACCCACGGCCGCAACATGGCCGGTGCCCGCGGCCTCTGGCGCGCGACCGGCATGAAGGATTCGGATTTCGGCAAGCCGATTATCGCGGTGGTGAACTCCTTTACCCAGTTCGTGCCCGGCCACGTGCACCTGAAGGACCTCGGCCAGCTCGTCGCGCGCGAGATCGAGGCTGCCGGCGGCGTCGCCAAGGAATTCAACACGATCGCCGTCGACGACGGCATCGCCATGGGCCATGACGGCATGCTCTATTCGCTGCCGTCGCGCGAGATCATCGCCGACTCGGTCGAGTACATGGTCAACGCGCATTGCGCCGACGCCATGGTCTGCATCTCGAACTGCGACAAGATCACGCCCGGCATGCTGAATGCCGCCATGCGCCTCAACATCCCCGCCGTCTTCGTTTCCGGCGGACCGATGGAGGCCGGTAAAGTCGTGCTGCACGGCAAAACGGTTGCGCTTGACCTCGTGGACGCCATGGTCGCCGCCGCCGACGACAAGATCTCCGACGAGGACGTCAAGGTCATCGAACGATCGGCCTGTCCGACCTGCGGCTCCTGCTCCGGTATGTTCACGGCCAATTCGATGAACTGCCTGACGGAGGCCCTCGGCCTGTCGCTGCCCGGCAACGGCTCGACGCTGGCGACGCATGCCGACCGCAAGCGCCTCTTCGTCGAGGCCGGCCACCTGATCGTCGATCTCGCACGCCGCTATTACGAGCAGGACGACGAGAGCATCCTGCCCCGCTCGGTCGCCAACAAGCGCGCCTTCGAGAACGCCATGTCGCTCGATGTCGCCATGGGCGGCTCGACCAACACCGTGCTGCACATCCTCGCCGCCGCCTATGAAGGCGGCATCGATTTCGACCTCAGCGACATCGACGCGCTGTCGCGTCGTGTGCCCTGCCTCTCCAAGGTCGCGCCCGCCAAGCAGGACGTGCACATGGAAGACGTGCACCGTGCTGGCGGCATCATGCGCATCCTCGGCGAACTCGACCGCGGCGGCCTCATCCACCGCGACACGCCGACCGTGCATGCCGAAACGCTCGGCCACGCGATCGACCGCTGGGACATCACCCGCACGACCAGCGAGACGGTCCGCACCTTCTTCCGCGCGGCGCCGGGCGGCATCCCGACGCAAGTCGCGTTCAGCCAGTCGGCCCGCTGGGACGAACTGGATACGGACGGCGAAAACGGCGTCATCCGCTCCGTTGAGCACCCGTTCTCCAAGGACGGCGGTCTCGCCGTGCTTTCGGGCAACATCGCGCTCGACGGCTGCATCGTGAAGACGGCGGGCGTCGATGAATCGATCCTGAAGTTCTCCGGCCCGGCGGTCGTCTTCGAAAGCCAGGACGCGGCGGTCAAGGGAATCCTCGCCAACGAGGTGAAGGCCGGCGACGTCGTCGTCATCCGCTACGAAGGCCCGAAGGGCGGCCCCGGCATGCAGGAAATGCTCTATCCGACGAGCTACCTGAAGTCGAAGGGTCTCGGAAAGGCCTGCGCGCTCGTCACCGACGGCCGCTTCTCCGGCGGCACCTCGGGCCTGTCGATCGGCCACGCCTCGCCGGAAGCCGCCCAGGGCGGCACGATCGGCCTCGTGCGCCAGGGTGATCTCATCGAGATCGACATCCCGAACCGCACGATCAACCTCGCGGTTTCGGAGGAAGAGCTGGCCGTGCGCCGCGCCGAGCAGGACAAGCTCGGCTGGAAGCCGGCAGCACCGCGCAAGCGCAACGTCACGACCGCGCTGAAGGCCTATGCCGCCTTCGCCGCCAGTGCCGACAAGGGCGCCGTGCGCATCCTGCCGGAATAAGCTTTTGCCGGGCGCCAGGTTTTCCTCGCGCCCGGTCTCGTCTCAGAGGTGCCGCGTCTCTTCCGGCGTGTTCCACCAAGCATTGTTCCGCCCGTCGAAATATTGCACCGGCAATGCCGCAAGCTCGCTGTGCTCGATATCATCGAGGCAGGCGACATTGATCGAGACATAGGCGCCGCCGATCGCCTCAACATAGCCTTGGCCGAACGGCGAGACGCCGCAGTTCTTGCAGAAGTGGTGGTGCCCGCTCATCGTGCCGAACTGGTAGTCGCCGAGATCCGCCTCGTCGCATTGCAGGCGAAAGGCATCCGGCTTGATCTGGGCACCCCAATACCGCTTCTTCGAGCAGATCGAGCAATTGCAGCGGCCCGTGCCCTGCGAGAGGTCGATATCCGCCTCGTAGCGGATCTTTCCGCAGTGGCAGCTTCCCTTGTAGGTCTTCAACATGATGTTTCCTCGCTTGCGCCACGCGCCCATAAATGACAATATGCTGTCAAATTCACTTTTGCAGAATGACAACATGTTGTCAATATGAATCCGGATCGCACCCCCGCCGGCGACGCTTTCGCCGCCTTCGCCATTTCCGTGCTGCGCCTTGCCGGGCACTTGCAGACGGCCGGCGATGCGCTGGCCAAACCCGCCGGCCAGACCAGTGCCCGCTGGCAGGTGCTCGCCGCCGCCGACCATGCGCCGATGTCCGTGGCAGACGCCGGCCGGGCGCTCGGTATGACGCGGCAGGGCGTGCAGCGCGTCGCCGACCTGCTCGAAAAGGACGGCCTGATCCTCTATGCGGAAAACCCCGCCCACCAGCGCGCCAAGCTGATGGTGCTGACCGACGCGGGAAAGACGACGCTCGACGCCATCAAGACCCGCCAGGCCGTCTGGGCCAATGCCCTCGGCGAGCTCTTCGATAAAAAGCAGCTCCGCGAGGCAACCGAGACCGTCATCACGGCGTTACAGGTCGTTGAGAAACAGTCCGTGCCGGACGACTGAAACCGGTCGATGCTTTGACACGGGCGATAAATGTTGATACCAACTTATTTGTCGAAAGCCCGTGAAAGAGGAGTCCCGAGCATGAGACCGAACCACGAGATCGTATCCCAGGAAGAATGGCTCGCCGCCCGCAAGGCCCTGCTGGCCCTGGAGAAGGAGGAGACCAAGCTGCGCGACAAGGTGCGCGCCGAGCGCCTCACCCTGCCCTGGGTCAAGGTGGAGAAGAACTACACCTTCGAAACGCCCGAAGGCCGCAAGACGCTGGCGGAACTGTTCGATGGGCGCAGCCAGCTCATCGTCTACCACTTCATGTATGGTCCCGACTGGGATGCCGGCTGCCCCGGCTGTTCCTTCATGGCCGACCATATCGACGGCATGCTGCCGCATCTCAACAATCACGACGTCACGATGGTCGCCGTTGCCCGCGCGCCGTTGGAAAAGCTTGAGGCCTACAAGAAGCGCATGGGCTGGGAGTTCCCCTGGGTCTCGTCCTTCGGCAGCGATTTCAACTTCGACTACCATGTCTCCTTCACCAAGGAGGAGCTGGCCCGCGGCAAGGTGATGTATAACTTCCGCGAGACCGACGCCGCCGATGCGCATGATGAACTCCCGGGCCTCAGCGCCTTCTTCAAGGACGAAGACGGCATCGTTTACCACACCTATTCGGACTATGCCCGCGGCGGCGAAGAAGCGCTCGGCACCCTGATGATCCTCGACCGCGCACCAAAAGGCCGCAACGAGACGGGAACGCTCAGCTTCGTCAAGCGCAAGGACGAATATGACGATGCGCCGAAGGCGCATTCCTGCTGCGACTAAGCCCAGAAGACAACGAAGGAACGACGACATGCACAAGGACTATGGCCGGTTCTGCTGGTACGAACTGATGACGAACGACGTCGCGGCCGCCGAGCGTTTCTACGCATCGGTCGTCGGCTGGTCGATCCGCGATTCCGGCATGCCGGACATGAACTACCTGCTCGCCTATGCCGGCGACACGCAGATCGCCGGCATGATGGCCCTGCCGGCGGAAGCGAGTGGCATGCCGCCGGCCTGGATGGGCTATATCTTCACCGACCGGATCGAGGAGACCGCCCGGGAGATCACCCAAAACGGCGGCTCGGTCATGCGCGAACCGGCCGACATTCCCGGCATAGGCCGCTTCGCCGTCGTCGCCGATCCGCACGGCGCCGTCTTCTCGCTCTTCGCTACCCAGGACGAGAGCCCGGCCCGGCCCGAAATGATGACGCCCGGCCATATCGGCTGGAACGAGCTGATGGCCGGCGACCTCGACACCGCCTGGGCGTTCTATTCGAAGACCTTCGGCTGGACCAAGGACCAGGCCGTCGACATGTCGGACGCCGGCATGGGCATCTACCAGACCTTCGCCGCGGGCGGCGGCAACGCCATCGGCGGCATGATGACCACTCCGCCCGGCATGCCCATGCCGCCGGCCTGGGGCTATTATTTCGTGGTCGAAGGCCTCGATGCCGCCGGCAAACGCGTCACGGATGGCGGTGGCAGCCTCATGATGGAGCCGATGGAAGTGCCCGGCGGCGCCTGGATTCTCAATTGCGTCGATCCGCAGGGCGCCTATTTCTCGCTGGTCTCCATGACCCGCTAGAACTCTGTTCTGCGTGGGGCGGCCTTGCCTGCTCCACGCAGCTTTCACAAAACCGTCACAGACACGTCATGACCAAGGGCCATATTGACGACGGTCAGAACCGGGTCTCGCCCCGGCCGCAGGATGCGCTTTCTGGTAGCCGCTATCGGCATGATCTGTAGCTGCGTATTTTTCAGAAATCATCCCCATGCGTCTTTCCATAAAGCTTTCGCTTGCAGCCCTGCTGCTGGCCGTCATTGCCATTTCCGCAACCAGCGTCGCGAGCCTTTATCTCAGCGCCAGCCAGTCGACCGAGGCGGCGGTGACGAAGCTCGAAACGCTGGCCGACGGCCGGCGCAACGAGTTGGCGCAGTACCTGCAATCGATCGTCAAGGAGACCCGCGACCTGGCCGGCCAGAAGGTCGTCGCCAAGGCGCTCGACGATCTTTCGGGTGAACTCGGCGCGATCGGGGGCGACCGCGCCGCCGAGTTGCAGCGGCGCTATGGCGGCAAGGCGGAGCTGAAATCCGCCGAGATCGACAAGTTCGACCAGATGCATGGCCGCTACCACGGCTTCTTCCTTCGGCAGGCGGAGGCGCAGGGTTTCGACGACATGCTGCTCGTCAATCTCAGCGGCGACGTCGTCTATTCGCTGAAGAAACACGATGATTTCGGCGCCAACCTCACGACCGACGCACGCTTCGCCGGCACCGGCCTTGCCAAGGTCTTCGCCGAGGCGGCCCCCAGCACGGAAACCGCCATCGTCGCCTTCGGCGACTACCAGGCCTATGCGCCGGCCGGCCGTGCCACGGCCTTCCTCGCCGCCCCCGTCGCCTCCGTCGCCGGCAAGATCGGCGTGCTCGTCGTGGCCCTGCCGACCGAGCGCATCGCCGCCCGGCTGAACAATCCGGTGGGCCTCGGCGAGACCGGTGAAGCCATGCTGCTGAACGCCGACGGCACCCTCCTCACCCGCCCCTCGCATGGCACGGATGCCGACGTGCTCTCGATGCGCATCGCACCGGAGCTTCTGGCCGCCGATGGCGGTGCGATCGCCAAGGCCACCCTGCCCGATCACCGCGGCCGCGAGGTGAAACTCGCCGCCGCCAGCTTCGATTTCCTCGGCCGCACCTGGACCGTCGCCGCCGTCATGGCATCGAGCGAAATCTTCGCCGGCCTCACCCGCCTCATCCACTGGACGCTGCTCGTCTCGCTTTGCGTGCTCGTGGTGACGGCCGCCGTCGGTTTCCTCTTCGCCAGCCGCCTTTCACGCCCGATCACCGCTCTTGTCTCCGACATGAACCGGCTTGCCGGCGGCGACACGACGATTGCCTGCGACGGTCAGGCGCGGCGCGACGAGATCGGCGACATGGCCCGCTCCGTGCTCGTCTTCCGCGACGCGGCAATCGAAAAGGAACGCCTGCAACGCGAAACCGCGACGATCCGCGAGGAGGCCGACAGCGAACGGGCGGCCCGCGAGGAGGCCAAGCAGGCGGAAGACGCCGAGACCGAGGCGGCCGTGCTGCGCCTCGCGGGCGCGCTGCAGCACCTCGCCCGCGGCGATCTTACGCAGCGCATCGACACGCCCTTCATGCCCGCGCTCGACCGTATTCGCACCGACTACAATGCCTCCATCGAGCGCCTCGCCGAGGCTATGACGACGGTGCGCGTCAACACGCACCGCATCCGCGACGATTCCAGCGAGATGCAGGAGGCGCTCGTCCAGCTCTCCAGCCGCACCGAGCGGCAGGCCGCCTCTTTGGGCGAGGCCGCGACGGCACTTGCGGAAATGACGCAGGCCGTGCAGTCCGCCGCCGAGCGCACGACGGTCGCCGAACGCCTCGCCTCCGACACCAAGAAGAGCTCGGCCACATCCGAACAGGTCGTCGACAACGTCGTCAGCGCCATCGGCAAGATCGAGACATCGTCGCACGAGATCGGCAATATCATCGGCGTCATCGACGACATCGCCTTCCAGACCAACCTTCTGGCGCTGAATGCCGGCGTGGAAGCGGCGCGGGCGGGCGAAGCTGGCAAGGGCTTTGCGGTCGTCGCGCAGGAAGTGCGGGAACTGGCGCAGCGCACGGCGAGTGCGGCGCGTGAGGTCAAGGCGCTGATCACCAAATCCGCCGACGAAGTGGCGCGCGGCGCAGGCCTCGTGCGCGAGACCGGCAGCGTGCTGCGCGACATCGCCGGCAAGATCAACGCGATCGATACGGAGATCAAGGAGATCGCGCGCGCCGCCCGCGACCAGTCCGTCGGCATCCACGAGATCAACACGACGATCCGCCAACTCGACGCGGTGACCCAGCAGAATGCCGCGATGGTCGAGGAAAGCAGCGCCGTCACGCACCGCCTTTCCGACGAGTCCGCCACGCTTGCGCGCCTCGTCGGCCAGTTCGAGACGCCCAGCGAGGCGTCGCGCCAACCGGCGGCAAGGCCGCACCTGCGCGCCATCGCCTGATCGACGGTGACGGTGGGCAGCGATCCCGCTTGCAATCTCTCTTCGCATTGCACAAACTCTCCTCGATGGCGGCAACAGACCGTCACCGAGGGGAAAAAGAGAGCGCATGTCGATCAAGGCCGGTATCTACCACCTCACCCATTACAAGTACGACAACCCGGTCCGGCTCGGACCCCAGATCATCCGGCTGAAGCCGGCCGCCCATTCCAAGACCAAGGTCATCAGCCATTCGCTGAAGGTTTCGCCGGCAAACCATTTCGTGAACCTCCAGCAGGACCCCTACGGCAACTATCTCGCCCGCTACGTCTTCCCCGATCCGGTCACCGAGCTGAAGATCGAAGTCGACCTCGTCGCCGACATGACGGTCTACAACCCCTTCGACTTCTTCATCGAGGAAGAGGCAGAGCACTGGCCCTTCGATTATCCGGAGGATCTGCGCGAAGACCTGAAGATTTATCGCGCACCCGAGCCCATGGACCCGGCGCTCGAAGCCTATATGAAGACGATCGACCGCTCGCGCCGGCGCACGCTGGACATGGTCGTCGCCCTCAATGCACAGGTCCAGCAATCGGTCGGCTACGTCATCCGCATGGAGCCCGGCGTGCAGACGCCGCAGGAGACGCTGACGACGGCGCTCGGTTCGTGCCGCGATTCGAGCTGGCTGCTCGTGCAGATCCTGCGCAATCTCGGCTTCGCCGCCCGCTTCGTCTCCGGCTATCTCATCCAGCTCAGCCCCGACCTGAAGGCGCTGGATGGCCCTTCCGGCACCGAGGTCGACTTTACCGATCTGCATGCCTGGTGCGAGGTCTATCTCCCGGGCGCAGGCTGGATCGGCCTCGACCCGACCTCCGGGCTGCTCACCGGTGAAAGCCACATCCCGCTTGCCGCCACACCGCATTTTCGCAATGCAGCGCCGATCAGCGGCGGTTATTTCGGCGAGGCGAACACCGAATTCGATTTTGCCATGACGGTGGCGCGTGTCGCCGAGCACCCGCGCATCACCAAGCCGTTCTCCGACGAGAGCTGGGAGGCGCTGAATGCGCTGGGCCGCAAGGTCGACACCGTGCTTTCGGACAACGACGTGCGCCTCACCATGGGCGGAGAGCCGACCTTCGTCTCCATCGACGATTTCGAATCCGAGGAATGGAACACCGCTGCCGTCGGCCCGACCAAGCGCGAGAAGGCCGACGAGCTGATCCGGCGCCTGCGCGAGCGTTTCGCGCCCGGCGGCTTCCTGCATTATGGCCAGGGCAAATGGTATCCTGGCGAAAGCCTGCCGCGCTGGACCTTCTCGCTCTACTGGCGCAAGGACGGCAAGCCGATCTGGCACAATCCGGACCTGATCGCCACCGAGGGCGCCGACACCGAGGTCACCGAAAAACAGGCCGAGGCGCTTCTCGCCGGCATCGCCGCCGAGCTCGAGATCGAGCCGGACATGATCATCCCCGCCTTCGAGGACCCGGCGGAATGGATCATCAAGGAAGGCAGCCTGCCGGAAAATGTCGACCCGTCGAACTCCAAGCTCGAAAGCCCGGAAGAGCGGGCGCGCATCGCCAAGGTGTTCGAGCGCGGCCTGACGACTGCGACCGGCTATATCCTGCCGGTGCAGGCCTGGAACGCCAAGGCGGGCGGGCGGCGCTGGGTGAGCGAACGGTGGCGCACCCGCCGCGGCAAGATCTTTCTCATTCCCGGCGATTCGCCGATCGGCTTCCGCATGCCGCTCGGCACCCTGCCCTACGTGCCGCCGTCGCAATATCCCTATATCCACCAGGCCGACCCCTCGATCCCGCGGGAGCCGCTGCCCGACTACAGCGCCCCGGCGAGGACATTGGCGCAGGCATCGCTGCGGGCGAGCGAGCCCCAGCAGGACCGCAACGAACAGAACATCGCCGGATCGACGGGCGACATCCGCGGCGCCGTGCGCACCGCTCTCAGCGTCGAGCCGCGCGATGGCCGCCTGTGCGTCTTCATGCCCCCCGTCGAGCGCATCGAGGACTATCTCGACCTGATTGCCGCCGCGGAAAAGGCTGCAGCCGATCTCGGCCTGCCGGTCCATATCGAAGGCTATGCGCCGCCGCACGACGAGCGCATCAACGTCATGCGGGTCGCACCCGATCCGGGCGTCATCGAGGTCAATATCCACCCCGCCGCCAACTGGCAGGACTGCGTCGACATCACCACCGCGGCGTACGAGGAGGCCCGCCTCACCCGGCTCGGCGCCGACAAATTCATGATCGACGGCCGCCACACCGGCACGGGCGGCGGCAACCATGTGGTCGTCGGCGGCGACAACCCCAACAACAGCCCGTTCCTGCGCCGGCCGGACCTCCTGAAGAGCCTCATCCTCCACTGGCAGCGGCATCCGTCGCTCTCCTATCTCTTTTCGGGCATGTTCATCGGCCCGACCAGCCAGGCGCCGCGCATCGACGAAGCGCGGCACGACACGCTCTACGAGATGGAGATCGCCTTCGCGCAGGTCCCGCCGCCCGGCCAGGGTGCCGCACCGCTGCCCTGGCTCGTCGATCGCCTTTTCCGCAACCTGCTCACGGATGGCACCGGCAACACGCACCGTTCGGAAATCTGCATCGACAAGCTGTTCTCGCCGGACGGCCCGACCGGCCGCCTCGGCCTCGTCGAGTTCCGCGGCTTCGAAATGCCGCCGAATGCCCGCATGAGCCTTGCCCAGCAATTGCTGATCCGCGCGCTCATCGCCCGCTTCTGGCAGAACCCGGCGGATGGCGGCTTCGTGCGCTGGGGCACCACGCTGCACGATCGTTTCATGCTGCCGCACTATGTCTGGCAGGATTTCCTGGACGTGCTGGCGGACCTCAAGACCAACGGCTTCGACCTCAAATCCGAATGGTTCGCCGCCCAGCTCGAATTCCGCTTCCCCTTCTGCGGCGAGGTCGAATACGAGGGCGCCAATCTGGAAGTGCGCCAGGCGCTGGAACCGTGGCATGTCATGGGCGAGCAGGGTGCGGTCGGCGGCACCGTGCGCTACGTCGATTCGTCCGTCGAACGCCTCCAGGTGAAGCTGGAGACCGCCAATCCGGAACGCTACACCGTCGCCTGCAACGGCAGGCCCGTTCCGCTGCGCTCGACCGGCACCAAGGGCGTCTCCGTCGCCGGCGTGCGCTACAAGGCTTGGCAGCCCGCCTCTGGCCTGCATCCGGCGCTGCCCGTCAACACACCGCTTACATTTGACATTTATGATACATGGTCGCGGCGGGCGATCGGGGGCTGCATCTACCACGTTGCCCATCCGGGCGGACGCAGCTATGACACCTTCCCGGTGAACGGAAACGAGGCTGAAGCGCGCCGGCTGGCGCGATTCGAGCCCTGGGGGCACAGGGCGGGCGGCTATACGCTGTGGCCGGAACCACCGTCGGCGGATTTTCCGCTGACGCTGGATCTGCGCCGGCCGTCCGGCATCTAGCCCTCCATTGGAGTACAGGAATTGAAGACCACGAGTGTGGAGGCAGAACGCGTCAAGGCCGGTACGGCGCAAAAGCCGACGCGCGCCTATGCACCGCCTCCGGGCGTCGCCGACGAGATGGTCGACACGAACGGCGAAGTACGGCCGGTCTGGCGGCATTTTCTCGCCGCACTCGGCAAGATGGACGAGACCGAGCTTGCCGGCCGCTTCGCCCGTGCCGACCGCTACCTGCGCGACGCCGGCGTCTTCTACCGGGCCTATGGTAAGGAGGCCGGCGCCGAGCGCGCCTGGCCGCTCTCCCACATTCCCGTGCTCATCGACGATGCCGAGTGGGAGACCCTGTCACGCGGCCTCATCCAGCGGGCGGAACTGCTGGAGGCGGTCGTCGCCGACATCTACGGCAAGAACGAACTCGTCGCCAACGGCCTGCTGCCGCCGGCCCTCGTCGCCTCTAACAGCGAATTCCTGCGCCCGCTCGTCGGCGTGCAGCCCGCCGGCAAACATTTCCTGCACTTCGTCTCCTTCGAAATCGGCCGCGGGCCGGACGGCAACTGGTGGGTGCTTTCCGACCGCACGCAGGCACCATCGGGCGCCGGCTTCGCGGTCGAAAACCGCGTGGCGACGACACGCGCCTTCTCCGATGTCTTCGCGGAAACCCACGTCCACCGCCTCGCCGGTTTCTTCGGCGCCTTCCGCAGCACGCTGCAGGGCAACAAATCCGCGGAAGACCGCATCGCGGTCCTGACGCCGGGCCTCGCCAACGAAACCTATTTCGAACACGCCTATATCGCCCGCTATCTCGGCTTCATGCTGCTGGAAGGCGAGGACCTGACGGTCGTCGGCGGCAAGGTCATGGTGCGCACCGTTGCCGGCCTCAAGCCGGTCGGCGTGCTCTGGCGCCGCCTCGATGCCTCCTTTGCCGATCCGCTGGAATTGAACCAGAACTCCCATATCGGCACGCCCGGCATCGTCGAGGCGCTGCGCTCCGGCTCCGTCAGCATCGTCAACGCGCTCGGCGCCGGTGTCGTCGAGACCCGCGCCATGCTCGCCTTCCTGCCCAACATCTGTCGCCAACTGCTCGGCGAGGACCAGATGCTGCCCTCCGTCGCCACCTGGTGGTGCGGCCAGAAGAGCGAACGCGAACACGTCGCGGCCAATATCGAGCGCATGGTCATCGGCCCCGCCTATTCGACCCGCCCTTTCTTCGACGACAACGAGCAGTCGGTGCTCGGCTCCTCGCTGCGCGACACGGCCAAACAGTCGATCGCCGAATGGCTGGCAACGGACGGCGTGAAACTGGTCGGCCAGGAAGCGGTGACGCTGTCCACCACGCCCGCCTTCGTCGATGGCAAGCTCGTGCCGCGGCCGATGTCGCTGCGCGTCTTCGCTGCCCGCACGCGGAGCGGCTGGCAGATCATGCCGGGCGGCTTTGCCCGCATCGGCGCCGGCGACAATGTCGCAGCGATCGCCATGCAGGAGGGCGGCTCCGCGGCGGATGTCTGGATCGTCAGCCGCAAGCCGGTCGAGCGCACCTCGCTGCTGCCGGCCGAAGAGATGTTCACCCGCAACATGCCCGGCAGCCTGCCGAGCCGCGCGGCCGACAACCTCTTCTGGCTCGGCCGCTATATCGAGCGGGCGGAAGGCGCATTGCGCGTGCTGCGCGCCTGGCACGGGCGCTACGCCGAATACGCCAATCCCGAGCAGCCGCTGCTGAAGGACGTCAGCGACTATCTCGACGCGCTCGGCATCGACACGGCGGAGGCCATGCCGACGAGCCTGATCCGCAGCATCGACAGCGCCGTCTTTTCCGCCGGCAACATCCGCGACCGCTTCTCGCCGGACGGCTGGCTGGCGCTGAACGACCTGTCGAAGACCGCTCGCCGCTTCCATGTCAGCGTCCAGCCCGGCGACGACGCCACGCGCGCCATGACCGTGCTCCTGCGCAAGCTCGCGGGCTTCGCCGGCCTCGTGCACGAAAACATGTACCGCTTCACCGGCTGGCGTTTCCTCTCGATCGGCCGCTATCTCGAACGCGGCCTGCACATGACGCGCCTGCTTGGCCACATGTCCGGCGAAGACGCGCCCGACGGCGCACTCGACATGCTGCTGGAGATCGGCGACAGCGTGATGACCCACCGCCGCCGCTATAACGTGGCGACGGCGCGGCTGACGGTCACCGACCTACTGGCGCTCGACGCCCTCAACCCGCGCTCGATCCTCTACCAGCTGAACGAGATCAAGAACGAGGTCGAGCAGCTGCCGAACGCCTATGCCAATGGCCAGATGTCGCCGTTTTACCGCGAGGCCATGCGGCTTCATGCGGGGCTGGCGGTAATGACGCCGGAAACCATGACGGATGCGGTCTACAAGCGTTTCGAGACCGAACTCGAAAAGCTTTCCGACATCCTCGCCCAGACCTATCTGAGCTGAACAGGGAGGAGACGCTGTGACCATGCTCTACGACGTCAACCTCCAGATCAGCTATCTCTACGACACGCCGGTTTCCGGCGGCCGGCATATCGTGCGGGTGCTGCCCCTGTCGATCGGCGGCCGCCAGCGGCTGGTCGCCGGCACGGTCGGCGTCAATCCCGGCCCCGGCGAGCGGGTTGACCACAACGACTTCTTCGAAAACCCGATGAGCTCGATCCTCTTTCGCAACGCGCATGAGCGGCTGGACATCCGCATGCAGGCCCGCGTCCATGTCGACATGCCGGAGCCGGCCGCGGATTTTTCGCCGCGCGTCGCCGACTTGCCGGAGGACATCGCCAATTACTGGTCGCTCGATGCCGGTTCGCCCCATCACTACACCGGCGCGAGCCCGCGGCTGAAGGATTGCCCCGAGATCGCCGAATACGCCCGCGCCATCGCCAAGCCGGACATGACGATCCGCGCCATCGCGACCGCCATCTGCGCCCGCATCCACAAGGATTTCACCTACGATCCGAAGGCGACCAATGTCGACACCACCCCGCGCGAGGCCTTCAAGCTGAAGCGCGGCGTCTGCCAGGATTTCACCCATGTGATGATCGTGGCGCTGAGAAGCCTCGGCATTCCCGCCGGCTATGTCAGCGGGTTCCTGCGCACCATTCCGCCTGCGGGCAAGGAGCGGCTGGAAGGGGCGGATGCCATGCATGCCTGGGTGCGCTTCTGGTGCGGCCGGGTGAACGGCTGGATGGAGCTCGACCCGACCAACAACATCCCCGCCGGCACCGACCATATCGTCGTCGCCTATGGTCGGGACTACGCCGACGTCGCCCCCGTCATCGGCATCCTGAAAGGTTACGGCCAGCACAAGACGACCCAGGCCGTCGACGTCATCCCGGTGCGCCAGACCGCGTGAAATCCCGTTTGGAAACAACGGGAAAAGCCGGAACTGCGGGATCGGCGCAATTTTACGAAAACTATACCACGCGCCCGAACCGTTAAATAACACTTCGCTGCTAGTTTCGCCCCACATTATGAAGATGCTGGGTGAACGCTCATGACGAAGAATACGGAAAAACGGTCCTGGCTCTCCCGCCTCCTGCGGGATCGTCGCGGTAATTTCGGAATGATGACGGCCCTCGTCTTCCCGGTCATGCTGGCGGCCGGCGGCGTCGCCATCGACCTCACCAAGATGGTCATGATCAAGGCCGAGCTGCAGGACGCGACCGACGCGGCCGCCCTCGCCGCCGCCTCCTCGCTTGCCAATGATGGCAAGACCGTCGCGCAGGCGAAGGAACTCGCCATGCGTTTCCTGAAGAGCCAGATGACGACCGGCGGCAGCGCGAATGCCGAAGGGGAACACGAGGACAAGGACAAGAACGACTACTCGACCTCCACCGTCATCGACATCAAGGAGACCGTGCTTTCCGGCACCGCCAAGTCGTTCCAGGTGGATGTGGCAACGAGCTATACGCTGGATTTCAATCCCTTCACCCGCCTTCTCGGCCAGACATCGACCCAGATGCATGCGAGAAGCACGGCCGAAAGCGGCACCGCGGAAAAGAAACAGTCGGTTTCGATGTTCCTCGTGCTCGACCAGTCCGGTTCGATGTCCTTCATCACCAACGAAAAGGACCCGACCCCGAACAAGAAGTGCCAGAATCACACGTCGAGCAATTGGTACACAGCCAATCTGAAGGAAACCTCGCCGTGCTATATCTCGAAGATCGCGGCGCTGAAGACTGCGGTGGCAAGCCTCGTCACGCAGCTGAATACCGCCGATCCGGACAAAAAATACGTCCGCACCGGCGCCGTATCCTACAATGACAAGATGCTGACCACCGTCGATCTCGCCTGGGGCACGGCGGGCGCGCTCGCCTATGTCAACGCCATTGCGGCAGTACCGCAGGGCGGCACGGATTCGAGCGGCGCCTTTGCACAGGGCCTGAAAAAGGTGAAAGACACCGCGGAAGACACCATCCACAAGAATAAGAGCGGCCAGACCCCGACACGCTTCATCGTGTTCATGACCGACGGCGAGAACACCCACTATAACGGTTCCCCGAACGATACAAAGTCAGACGAGGAAACGAAGAAGAGCTGCCAGGCTGCCCGTGAGGCCAAGATCGAGGTCTATACCGTGGCTTTCATGGCGCCAAAGCGCGGCCAGGATCTCTTGAAAGCCTGCGCCACCACCGGATCGAACTATTTTGAAGCGACGAACATGGCGGGTTTGGTCAGCGCCTTCAAGGAGATCGGTAGCCGCACGGCCGCAGCGGTTGCCCGCCTGACCAAGTAAACCGCAAAACCATCGCCAAAACGGACCCGCCGCGCATTGCGCGGCGGGTTTTTTAGCATGTTCGGCGTGTTTCAGGCATGTCGAAAATGCATGTGGCCTTTCTTGAAAAGGCGTATTGCAAGCGCTTCGGATAGATGCATAAATTGATTTAAACGCGACTTTCGCGAGAACGACGCACCAAATGCGAGGGGACAAAAGTTCACCATGATGAACCGGGTTACCAACAACGATCTCGCCCCGGCCCTCCGATCTTCGGACCGAGAACAACTCGCCACCGAACTTCTGGAGCGCCTCAAATACCGTATCGGGAAAGACCCGAAAGTGGCCAAGCCCCATGACTGGCTGACGGCCGCGATCCTGGTGGCGCGAGACCGCATCACCGACAAGTGGATGGACTCCACCCGCCGCACCTATGCGACGGGCGCAAAGCGCGTCTACTACCTGTCGCTCGAATTCCTCATCGGCCGCCTGATGCGCGACGCGATGACCAATATCGGCATCATGGACGAGATGCGCCACGCGCTCGCCTCCCTCGGCGTCGATATCGACATCATCGCCGAGCTGGAGCCGGATGCCGCCCTCGGCAATGGCGGTCTCGGCCGCCTTGCCGCCTGTTTCATGGAAAGCATGGCGACGGTGGACGTGCCCGCCTACGGCTACGGCATCCGCTACGTGCACGGCCTCTTCCGCCAGCAGATGGCGGACGGCTGGCAGGTCGAGCTGCCGGAAACCTGGCTCGCCCACGGCAATGCCTGGGAATTCGAACGCCGCGAAAGCTCCTACGAAATCGGCTTCGGCGGCGCCGTTGAGACCATCAATATCGGCGAGGACAAGCAGCGTTTCGTCTGGAAGCCGGCCGAGCGCGTCATCGCCACCGCCTTCGACACACCGGCCGTCGGCTGGCGGGGCAAACGCGTCAACACGCTGCGCCTGTGGGCCGCCAACCCGATCGACCCGATCCTGCTCGACGCCTTCAATGCAGGCGACCACATCGGCGCTCTGAAGGAAAGCAACCGAGCGGAAAGCCTGACGCGCGTGCTCTATCCGGCCGATGCCACGCCCGCCGGCCAGGAACTGCGCCTGCGCCAGGAGTTCTTCTTCTGCTCCGCCTCGCTGCAGGACATCCTGCGCCGCCATCTCCAGCAATATCCGGACTTCACGTCCCTGCCGGACGCCGTCGCGATCCAGCTCAACGACACGCACCCGGCCATTTCCGTGGTCGAACTCGTGCGCCTGCTGATGGACGTTCACGGGCTGGATTTCGACGTCGCCTGGGATATCGGCCGCCGCACCTTCTCCTACACCAACCATACGCTGCTGCCCGAAGCGCTGGAAAGCTGGCCGGTGCCGCTGCTCGAACGGCTGCTGCCGCGGCATATGCAGATCGTCTATGCGATCAATGCCAAGATCCTGGTCGAAGCCCGCAAGGAAAAAGGTTTCGAGGACCAGCGCATCCGCAGCATCTCGCTGATCGAGGAATCCGGCGAGCGCCGCGTGCGCATGGGCAACCTCGCCTTCGTCGGCTCGCACTCGATCAACGGCGTGTCGGCGCTGCACACCGAGCTGATGAAGGAAACGGTCTTCGCCGACCTGCACAAGCTCTATCCGAACCGCATCAACAACAAGACGAACGGCATCACGCCGCGCCGCTGGCTGATGCAGTGCAATCCGGGCCTGTTCAACCTGATCCGCGAATCGATCGGCGAAGCCTTCATGGACGACGCCGAGGCGCTGAAGGCGCTCGACGCCTTCGCCGACAAGAAGGACTTTCAGGAGCGTTTCGCGGCGATCAAGCGGGAGAACAAGAACCGTCTCGCCAACCTGGTCGGTAGCCGCATGGGGGTCCGCATCGATCCCGCCGCGATGTTCGACATCCAGATCAAGCGCATCCACGAATACAAGCGCCAGCTCCTCAACATCATCGAGGCCGTGGCGCTCTACGACCAGATCCGCTCGCATCCGGAACTCGACTGGGTGCCGCGCGTCAAACTCTTCGCGGGCAAGGCGGCGCCGAGCTACCACAATGCCAAGCTGATCATCAAGCTCGCCAACGACGTGGCGCGCGTGATCAACAACGACCCCGCCGTGCGCGGCCTGCTCAAGGTCGTCTTCGTGCCGAACTACAATGTCTCGCTCGCCGAGATCATGGTGCCGGCCGCCGACCTCTCGGAGCAGATTTCGACCGCCGGCATGGAAGCGTCGGGAACCGGAAACATGAAGTTCGCGTTGAACGGTGCACTGACCATCGGCACGCTCGACGGCGCCAATGTCGAGATGCGTGACCATGTCGGCGAGGAGAACATCGTGATTTTCGGCATGACGGCGGAAGAAGTGGCGAAGGTGAGGGCCGAAGGGCACAATCCGCGCGCCATCATCGAGCAGTCGAAGGAACTGTCGCAGGCGCTGGCCGCGATTTCTTCGGGCGTCTTCTCGCCGGATGACCGCAACCGCTTCACCGGCCTCGTCGACGGCATCTACAATCACGACTGGTTCATGGTGGCGGCCGATTTCGACGCCTATTCAAAGGCCCAGCGCGATGTCGACGCCATCTGGCTCGACAAGACGGCCTGGTACTCCAAGACCGTGCGCAACACGGCCCGCATGGGCTGGTTCTCGTCCGACCGCACCATTCGCCAATACGCCAAGGAAATCTGGAGAGCCTGATGACCGCACCGCCGAAAAAAGGCACGACGGACCAACCGTCAGAGCTTCTGGCAAAAGCGGACATCGATGCAATTTTGGAAAGCCGGCACTGGGATCCGTTCGCAGTGCTCGGCCCCCATCCGGCGGGCGACAAATATATCGCCCGCTGCTTCCTGCCGGGTGCCGCCGAAGTCACCGCCGAGACATTGGCGGGCAAGGAGATCGGCGCGCTCACCCAGGTCGATCCGGCCGGCATCTTCGCCGGCGAGGTCTCCCTCAAGAAACTCCAGCCGATCCGCTATCGCGCCCGCAACGAGGGCGGCGAGTGGGTGGTGATCGACCCCTATAGTTTCGGGCCGGTGCTCGGCCCGATGGACGACTATTATATCCGCGAAGGCTCGCATCTGCGCCTTTTCGACAAGCTGGGCGCCCATCCGATGACGCTCGACGGCATCGAAGGCTTCCATTTCGCCGTCTGGGCGCCGAATGCCAAGCGTGTCTCCGTCGTTGGCAATTTCAACGAATGGGACGGGCGGCGCAACGCGATGCGCCTGCGCCGTGACACCGGCATCTGGGAAATCTTCCTACCCGGCATTACCGAAGGCCATGCCTACAAATACGAGATCGTCGGCATTAACGGCGAGGTCCTGCCGCTGAAGGCCGACCCCTTCGCCCGCCGCTCGGAACTGCGCCCCAACAACGCCTCGATGACCACCGGGCCGATCGCGCAGGAATGGGAGGACGAGGCGCATCTCAAGCATTGGGCGACCGCCGATGCGCGCCGCCAGCCGATCTCGATCTACGAGGTGCATGCCGCTTCCTGGCAGCGCCACGGCGACGGGGCCATGCTGACCTGGGACGAGCTCGCCGACCGGCTGATCCCCTACTGCGTCGACATGGGTTTTTCCCATATCGAGTTCCTGCCGATCACCGAATATCCCTTCGACCCGTCCTGGGGCTACCAGACGACCGGCCTTTATTCGCCGACCGCCCGCTTCGGCGAGCCGGAAGGTTTTGCCCGCTTCGTCAACGGCTGCCACAAGGTCGGCATCGGCGTCATCCTCGACTGGGTGCCAGCGCATTTCCCGACGGATGCGCATGGCCTGCGCCAGTTCGATGGCACCGCGCTCTACGAACACGAGGACCCGCGCCAGGGTTTTCACCCGGACTGGAACACGGCGATCTACAATTTCGGCCGCGCCGAAGTGCTCGCCTACCTCATCAACAATGCGCTCTACTGGTCGGAAAAATTCCACCTCGACGGGCTGCGCGTCGATGCGGTCGCCTCGATGCTCTATCTCGACTATTCGCGCAAGCACGGCGAATGGGTCCCGAACGAATATGGCGGCAACGAGAACCTGGAGGCGGTCCGCTTCCTGCAATCGATGAACGCCCATGTCTATGCCGCCCATCCCGGCATCCTGACGATCGCGGAAGAATCCACCTCGTGGCCGAAGGTGTCGGCACCCGTGCATGACGGCGGCCTCGGCTTCGGCTTCAAGTGGAACATGGGCTTCATGCACGACACGCTGCAATATCTGTCGCGCGAGCCGGTGCACCGCAAGTTCCACCACAATGACATGACCTTCGGCCTGCTCTATGCCTTCACGGAGAACTTCGTGCTGCCGCTGTCCCACGACGAAGTGGTGCACGGCAAGGGCTCGCTGATCGCCAAGATGGCGGGCGACGACTGGCAGAAATTCGCGAATCTGCGCGCCTATTACGGTTTCATGTGGGGGTATCCCGGCAAGAAGCTGCTGTTCATGGGCCAGGAATTCGCGCAATGGCAGGAGTGGAGCGAGGAAAAGTCGCTCGACTGGAACCTGCTCGAATATCCGCTGCACGAGGGCATGCGCCGGCTGGTGCGCGACCTGAACGGCACCTACCGCCGCAAGGCCGCGTTGCATGCGCGCGACTGCGAAGGCGACGGCTTCGAATGGCTGATCGCCGACGATCGCGAAAACTCGGTCTTCGCCTGGCTGCGCAAGGCGCCGGGCGAGAAGATGATCGCCGTCGTCACCAACTTCACCCCCGTCTACCGCGAGAACTACGGGGTGCCGTTGCCGGTGGAGGGCCGGTGGCGCGAGATCCTCAACACCGATGCCGAAATCTACGGCGGCAGCGGCAAGGGGAATGGCGGGGCCGTTCAGGCCAAGAAACAGGCAAATGGAAGAATCTCAGCCGCCATCACGCTGCCCCCGCTGGCAACGCTGATGCTGGAACTGGACGCGTAAAAAATCGACTGTCGGGAGGACACTATGGAGCAAAAGCGGATTCAACCCCTCGCCCGTGACGCGATGGCCTATGTTCTTGCCGGCGGCCGAGGAAGCCGCCTCAAGGAGCTGACCGACCGGCGCGCCAAGCCCGCCGTCTATTTCGGCGGCAAGGCGCGCATCATCGACTTCGCGCTGTCCAATGCGCTGAATTCCGGCATCCGCCGCATTGGCGTCGCCACGCAGTACAAGGCGCATTCGCTGATCCGCCACCTGCAGCGCGGCTGGAACTTCTTCCGCCCCGAGCGAAACGAAAGCTTCGACATCCTGCCGGCCAGCCAGCGCGTGTCCGAGACGCAATGGTACGAGGGCACCGCAGACGCCGTCTACCAGAACATCGACATCATTGAGGACCATGGCGTCGAGTACATGGTTATCCTGGCGGGCGACCATATCTATAAAATGGACTACGAGCTGATGCTCCAGCAGCACGTCGATTCCGGCGCGCAGGTGACCATCGGCTGCCTGGAAGTGCCGCGCATGGAAGCGACCGGCTTCGGCGTCATGCATGTCGACGAGAAGGACCAGATCATCGCCTTCGTCGAGAAGCCGGCCGATCCGCCGGGCATTCCCGGCCAGCCGGACCTGGCGCTCGCCTCCATGGGCATCTACGTCTTCCACACCAAGTTCCTGATGGACCTCCTGCGCCGCGACGCCGCCGACCCGACGTCGAGCCGCGATTTCGGCAAGGACATCATTCCCTACATCGTCCAGCACGGCAAAGCCGTCGCCCACCGCTTCGCCTCCTCCTGCGTGCGCTCGGATTTCGAGCGCGAGGCCTATTGGCGCGACGTCGGCACGATCGATGCCTACTGGCAGGCCAATATCGACCTCACGGACATTGCGCCGGAACTCGACATCTACGACAGTACCTGGCCGATCTGGACCTTCGCCGAGATCAAGCCGCCGGCAAAGTTCGTGCATGACGACGAGAACCGCCGCGGCTCGGCGATCTCCTCGCTGGTTTCGGGCGATTGCATCATCTCCGGTTCGACGCTGCACCGCAGCCTGCTCTTCACCGGCGTGCGCGCCAATTCCTTCTCCAGGCTGGAGGGCGCGGTCGTGCTGCCCGATGTCAGGATCGGCCGGCACGCGAACCTCAAGAATGTCGTGATCGACCGCGGCGTCATCATTCCCGAGGGCCTCGTCGTCGGCGAGGACCCGGAAGCCGACGCCAGGCGCTTCCGCCGGTCGAGCGGCGGCATCTGCCTCATCACCCAACCGATGATCGACAAGCTGGAGCAGTAGTCGTCCTGATGAATATCCTTTCGGTGGCATCCGAAGTATTCCCGCTGATCAAGACGGGAGGCCTCGCCGACGTCGCCGGCGCCTTGCCGATCGCGCTTGCCGGGCACGGCGTGCATATGCGCACGCTGATGCCCGGTTATCCCGCTGTCATGCAGCGGCTGGAGTCGCTTCAGGAGGTCGCGCGCTTCGACGACCTGCTCGGCGAACCCGCCCGCATCCTCGCCGCCAAACACGAGGGTCTCGATATCCTCGTGCTCGATGCGCCAGGCTTCTTCGACCGGACAGGCGGCCCCTATTCGGACGCCACCGGCAAGGATTTCGTCGACAACTGGCAGCGCTTCGCCGCCCTCTCGCTTGCGGGCGCCGAGATCGCCCGCGGCCTGTTGCCGGACTGGCGGCCGGATATCGTACAGGCGCATGACTGGCAGGCGGCGATGACCGCCGTCTACATGCGCTATACCGGCCTGCAGCACATTCCGACCGTGCTCACCGTGCACAACCTCGCCTTCCAGGGCCAGTATGGCGCCGATATCTTCCCCGACCTCGGCCTGCCGCCGGAGGCCTTCACCGTCGACGGGCTGGAATATTACGGCGATGTCGGTTTCCTGAAGGGCGGGCTGCGCACCGCCTGGTCGATCACAACCGTCAGCCCGACCTACGCCCACGAGATCATGACGCCGGAATACGGCATGGGTCTCGAAGGCCTGATCAATGCCCGCGCCAGCGACCTCGTCGGCATCGTCAACGGCATCGACACCGCCGTCTGGAACCCCGAGACCGACACGCATATCGCCCGCCCCTATGCGCCCGGCGCGCCCAAGCAGCGCGCCGCCAATCGCCGCGCGCTTGCCGAACGCTTCAGCCTCGGCGATGACGACGGCCCGATCTTCTGCGTCATCAGCCGCCTCACCTGGCAGAAGGGCATCGATCTCATCGCCGAGGTCGCCGACTGGATCGTCGAGCAGGGCGGCAAGCTCGCCGTGCTCGGCTCCGGCGACCAGGGCCTCGAAGGCGCGTTGCTGGCCTCTGCCTCCCGCCACCGCGGCCGAATCGGCATCGTCATCGGCTATAACGAACCGTTGTCGCACCTCATGCAGGCGGGCGCCGACGCGATCCTCATCCCCTCGCGCTTCGAGCCCTGCGGCCTCACCCAGCTCTACGGCCTGCGCTATGGCTGCATCCCCGTCGTCGCGCGCACCGGGGGGCTGGCCGATACCGTCATCGACGCCAACGAAGCCGCGCTTTCCGCCCGCGTCGCCACCGGTTTCCAGTTCACGCCGATCAATGCCGAGGGCCTGCGCCAGGCGCTGCGCCGCGTCTTCAAGGCCTATAACGAACCGAAAATCTGGGCACGCATCCAGAACCAAGGTATGAAGTCGGACGTTTCCTGGGAAAACAGCGCCGCGCGCTACGCTGACCTCTATTCCAGCCTTCTTTCGAGAGCCAACCTTTCCTGAAGAGCCAATCTTTCCTGAAGAGTATGAGCCGATGACCGTCAAGACCGTAACGACCACGCCTTACACCGATCAGAAGCCGGGCACCTCGGGCCTGCGCAAGAAGGTCCCCGTCTTCCAGCAGCCGAACTATGCGGAAAACTTTATCCAGGCGATCTTCGATTCGCTGGAAGGCTTTGCCGGCGAAACGCTGGTGATCGGCGGCGACGGACGCTACTACAACCGCGAGGTCATCCAGCTCGCCATCAAGATGGCGGCCGCCAATGGTTTCGGCCGCGTTCTCGTCGGCCGCGGCGGCATTCTCTCCACGCCCGCCGCCTCCAACGTCATCCGCAAATACAAGGCTTTCGGCGGCATCGTGCTGTCCGCCAGCCACAATCCCGGCGGCCCGACGGAAGATTTCGGCATCAAGTACAATATCGGCAATGGCGGCCCGGCGCCGGAAAAGATCACCGACGCGATCTTCGCCCGCACCAAATCGATCGACAGCTACAAGATCGCCGACGTCGCCGACGTCAATCTCGACCATGAAGGCACGCAGGACGTCGACGGCATGACGGTCACCGTCATCGACCCGGTCGCCGACTATGCCGAGCTGATGGAACAGCTTTTCGACTTCGCCGCCATCCGTGCGCTGCTCGCCGGCGGCTTCCGCGTCGTCTTCGATGCCATGAGCGCCGTCACCGGCCCTTACGCCAAGGAAATCCTCGAAAACCGCCTCGGCGCCACCAAGGGCTCCGTGCTGAACTTCATGCCGCTGCCCGATTTCGGCGGCCACCATCCGGACCCGAACCTCGTGCACGCCCGCGCGCTCTACGAGACGATGATGGCGGACAACGCGCCGGACTTCGGCGCCGCCTCCGATGGTGACGGCGACCGCAACCTGATCATCGGCAAGGGCATCTTCGTCACCCCCTCCGACAGCCTCGCGCTGCTCGCCGCCAATGCCCATCTCGCTCCCGGCTATGCCGCGGGTCTTGCCGGTATCGCCCGCTCCATGCCGACCTCGGGTGCGGCCGACCGGGTTGCCGAAAAGCTCGGCATCGGCATCTACGAGACGCCGACCGGCTGGAAGTTCTTCGGCAACCTGCTCGATGCGGGCCTTGCCACGATCTGCGGCGAGGAAAGCGCGGGCACCGGCTCCAACCATGTGCGCGAGAAGGACGGCCTCTGGGCCGTGCTGCTCTGGCTCAACATCCTCGCCGTGCGCAAGGAAAGCGTGCTCGACATCGTCCAGCAGCACTGGGCGACCTACGGCCGCAACTACTATTCCCGCCACGACTACGAGGAAGTCGATACCGACGCCGCAAACGGCCTGGTGGCGAACCTGCGCGATCAGCTCGCCACGCTGCCCGGCAAGAGCTTCGGCGCCCTCACCGTCGCGACGGCCGACGACTTCGCCTATAACGACCCGGTCGACCAGTCGGTCAGCAAGAACCAGGGCATCCGCATCCTTTTCGAAGGCGGCTCGCGCGTGGTCTTCCGCCTCTCCGGCACCGGCACGTCGGGCGCGACGCTGCGCGTCTATATCGAGCGCTTCGAGCCCGATGCCGCGCGCCACGACGTCGAGACGCAGGAGGCGCTTTCCGACCTCATCGCCGTCGCCGACGAGATCGCCGGCATCAGGACCAGAACCGGCCGCGACGCGCCGACCGTGATTACCTGATATGACCACCGCCCCCTCCTTCGCACCGGGCGCAACGCTCTCCGGCGACGGAGTGGAGTTCGCGGTCTATTCGCACGATGCCGGCCGCGTCGAGCTCTGCCTGTTCGACACGGACGGCAACACGGAACTCGCCCGCCTCACCATGGGGCGGGATGAAAACGGCTTCCACCGCGTCTTCGTCGAGGGCGCAACCGCCGGCACGCGCTATGGCTTTCGCGCCGAGGGCGTCTATTCTCCCGACCACGGCCTGTGGTTCGATCCGGCAAAACTGCTCGTCGATCCCTACGCCAAGGAACTCGACCGCCCCTTCGTGCATGACGGCCGGCTCACCGTCTTCGGCACGGACACGACCGATATCGTGCCGAAGGCGATCGTCACCCGCGACCGGCCGGTCACCGTAAAACCACCGATCTTCCGCCCCGGCGGTTTCGTCTACGAGATCGCCGTGCGCAGCTTCACCATGCTGCATCCGGATGTGCCCGAGGCAATGCGCGGCACGGTCGGCGCCCTCGCCCACCCCGCCGTGCTCGCGCATCTCAAGCGCCTCGGCGTCGATGCGGTCGAGCTGATGCCGATCACCGCCTGGATCGACGAGCGGCACCTGCCGCCGCTCGGCCTGTCCAATAGCTGGGGTTACAATCCGATTGCCCTGATGGCGCTCGACCCGCGCCTCGTGCCCGGCGGCATGCAGGAACTGGCCGACACGGTCGCAGCCTTGCGGGCGGAAAATATCGGCGTCGTCCTCGACCTCGTCTTCAACCATTCCGGCGAAAGCGACCGCCATGGCGCCACGCTCTCCATGCGCGGCCTCGACAACCTCACCTATTACCGCCATGTGCAGGATCGTCCTGGCGACCTCATCAACGACACCGGCTGCGGCAACACCATTGCCGGCGAGCACCCGGTCGTGCGCCAGCTTGTGCTCGACAGCCTGCGCCATTTCGTCCGCCATGCCGGCGTCGACGGCTTCCGCTTCGACCTCGCCACCATTCTCGGCCGCGAGGCGGACGGTTTTTCCGCCCGGTCCGCGCTTCTCTCCGAAATCTGCGCTGATCCGCTGCTGAAGGACCGCGTGCTGATTGCCGAACCCTGGGATATCGGCCCCGGCGGCTACCAGCTCGGCAATTTCCCGGCACCCTTCCTCGAATGGAACGACCGCTACCGCGACGACACGCGCACCTTCTGGCGCGGCGACAGCCACCGGCTCGGCGCCTTTGTCACCGCCTTTGCCGGCTCCTCCGACATCTTCTCCCGCCACGGCGGCGAAGCGACGCGCAGCGTCAACTTCCTCGCCGCCCATGACGGCTTCACGCTGATGGACCTCGTCTCGAACACGGTGAAGCACAACGAGGCGAACGGCGAGCAGAACCGCGACGGCCACAACGAAAACCACTCCTGGAACAACGGCGCCGAGGGCGCGACGAACGACGGCGCGGTGCTCTCCGCCCGCCGTGCGGACGTGAAGGCGCTGCTTTCCAGCCTCTTCCTCTCGCGCGGCACCGTCATGCTGACGGCCGGCGACGAGGGCGGGCGCAGCCAGCAGGGCAACAACAACGCTTATTGCCAGGACAATGCCATCACCTGGATGCACTGGGACCAGCTGGACGAAGGCCTGATCGAACACACCAGCATGCTCTCGGCCATCCGCAAGCGTTTTTCGGCCCTTGGCGAAACGACCTTCTGGAGCGGTGCCGGCGATGTCGACTGGCGAACGCTCGCCGGCACGCCGATGACGGCCGGCGACTGGGAAGCGCCGTTTGCCGGAACATTGCTTGCCATCCTCAAGACGCCCGACCTACAACAGCAGCGGATCGTCCATCTCGCGATCGCCATCAACCGGACGCACGGCGAGCAGGCGCTCGCTTTGCCACCACCGGAGGGGCGCGACTGGACGAGCCTGCTTTCCGCCAACCATCCCGCGATCGGCATGCTTCATTCACGCACCGTCGAGATTTTTGTCGAAAAGCACTGATCTTCATTACCCGGACAAACCGCCTCGCTAAAGCATGTCGCGCAAAAGTGTGCCGCGGTTTTGCGACAACGACATGCGAGACGCAAAAGCCGGGGCGCGAATCAAGCGGCGGGAAAGCCAAATGCCAGCACATATCCACCTGAAGGACATCGATGCCCTCGTCGGCACGGAGATCGGCCTGTCGCGCTGGTTCACCGTCGACCAGACCATGATCGACCGTTTCGCCGGGGCGACGGAAGACCATCAGTTCATCCACACCGACCCGGTGCGCGCAGCGGCGGAAACGCCCTTCGGCGGCACGATCGCGCACGGTTTCCTGACGCTCTCGCTGCTCTCCGCGATGAACTACGATTGCGTGCCACGCATCATCGAGCAGACGATGGGCATCAATTACGGTTTCGAGAAAGTGCGTTTCATGACGCCGGTGAAAAGCGGCGCGCGGGTGCGCGGCCGTTTCATGCTGGCGGAAGCCCGCTTCCGCGGCGCCGGCATGGTGACGATCCGCTACGACGTGACCGTCGAAATCGAGGACGAGCGCAAGCCCGCGCTCACCGCCGACTGGATCACCATCATCCAGTTCGACCCGAAGGACCGGCCGGAACATGTCTGAGGCGGGCACGCGCAGCGCGGTCATCCGGGCATCGTTCGATGACCAGGCTGCCGCCTGCGCCGCCCTCGGCTCAGCCTTCACGGCCCGCCTGTGCAGGCTTCTCGGCACGCGGCTCGA
Source organism: Shinella sp. GW821-FHT10F02 (assembly GCF_058809275.1). NCBI lineage: Bacteria > Pseudomonadati > Pseudomonadota > Alphaproteobacteria > Hyphomicrobiales > Rhizobiaceae > Shinella > Shinella sp. GW821-FHT10F02. Next base: position 41,137 of record NZ_JBXASL010000007.1, read on the forward strand.
TGAGGAAAATGCGGTGGGCCGGCGCGTCCTCGCCTGGCCCGGAGATCCCTCCGGAAAACACGACGCCCTCGCCCTGCGGCTTGCCGGCGCCCTGCATGCGCTGGTCCTCGCCCACACAAACCCCGCGCTCGCCGCCTGTTATCCGCCCGCAACGCCTTCGAAACCGACGAGGCCCTCCTTCTCGAACGGCTCCTGTCGCCGCCGCAAACCAATGAAGTCCGCCGGTCCGGCGCCCTCCTGCCGGGTTTCCTGACCATCGCCGCCCTCTGCGGCAAGCCGCTCGTCCTGTCGGAAGTCGGCGCCAGCGCCGGCCTGAACCTGCAATGGGATCGCTACGCCTACCAGCTCGGCCAATCGTCTTGGGCGATCGAGAATTCCGATATCCTCATTGCCCCCGAATGGTCCGGCCCCGACCCCGAAATGGCGGACATGCAAGTAATCGACCGGGCCGGTTGCGATCTCCGGCCGGTCGACCCGGCCGATGCACAGGAACGGCTGCGGCTCCTCTCCTATATCTGGGCCGACCAGGCGGACCGGATCGAGCGGACGGGCAAGAGCCTGGCCCTTGCCGCCGAAAGGCAGCTTCCCGTCGAGCAGGCCGACGCCGTGGAATGGCTGGAGCGGCGGCTTTCGACGCCCTTTCCGGGCGCTGTGCACGTCGTCTACCACTCGATCGTCTGGCAATACCTGCCGGCCGAAAAGCGTGAAGCCGGCCGGCGCGTCCTCGAAGCCGCCGGCGCCAGGGCGACAGTGGATGCGCCGCTCGCCCACCTTCAGATGGAAGCCGACGACCAGCCAAAAGATGGCGCCGCGCTGACTCTCCAAGCTTGGCCCTCGGGCCGCAAGAAGATGATCGGCCGGGCCGATTTTCACGGCCGGTGGGTGCGCTGGTTCGGATGGCCGAAACCGTGAGAGCCACCGCTGGGCCTGGTTAGAGGCCAACGTCCTCCGCGCCTTCCGCTAGCAGGCCGAAGGCATAGGGCGAGAACGAGCGCCAGCATTCGACACGATAATCCTCTTCGCCCGTGCGCAACAGCACGATCTCGATCTTGCCGAGCACGGTGCGGGCAGCCGCACCGACCGGGAAGATCGCGTTGCCTAGATCGAGCGGGCAGGCGCTGGCAATCGCGCCGGCCGCTTGCGGGCCGGAGACGAGGACGGCCGTGTTGCGGTGGGAGACATCCGTCGCCGAATGCAGCACGCCGGAGCTTGCGGCCGCCGCCATCAGGTCCGCGCCGTTTTCGTCGATCAGCAGCCATTCGTCCGGGCCGAGCCAGAGCGCGTGGCGACCGTTGGCCGAGGCCGAGGTTTTCGGGCGCGTCGGCAACGTCAGGCCGAAGGCGGCCGACAGCGCGCCGAGCGCGTCGCTGCCGGCACGCAGCGACAGGCGGGTTGCGGGACCGGCGGGCGTGACGCGCGCGCCGGCGGAGCCACCATGACGGCCGGCGAGCGGCGCCTTGCGAAGTGCTTGATCAGCCATTGAGGCGTGCTCCTTCCTTGTCGATGAAGACCATGTCGCTGACCTCGACCGCGATCGTGCGGTCGGGCATCGGCACGTAGAGCGTCTGGCCGAGACGGGCCTGGCCGCCGGCGACGAGCGCCATGGCGATCGACCGGCCGCAGTTTTCCGACCAGTAGGACGAGGTGACGTGGCCGAGCATTTTCATCGGCTTCGGCTCGTTCGGATCGGCGACGATCTGCGCGCCCTCCTCCAGAACCACGTTCGGGTCCTTCGTGAGAAGGCCGACAAGCTGCTTGCGGCCCTCCTTCACGAGGTCCGGCCGCTTCAGGCCGCGGATGCCGACGAAATCCGTCTTCTTCTTGGAGACGGCCCAGCTCAGGCTGGCATCGTGCGGCGTGACCGTGCCGTCCGTATCCTGGCCGACGATGATGTAGCCCTTTTCGGCGCGCAGGACGTGCATGGTCTCGGTGCCGTAGGCGCAGGCGCCGAGCGGCTCGGCCCGCGCCCAGATTGCCTCCAGTACGGACTGGCCGTAATCGGCCGGCACGTTGACTTCGAAGCCCGCTTCACCGGTGAACGACATACGGAAGAGCCGGGTCGGCACGCCGCAGATCTTGCCTTCGCGCACGCTCATATGCGGGAAGGCCTCGTTGGAAATGTCGATGCCCTCGACGAGCGGCTCGATGATCTCGCGCGCCTTCGGCCCCTGCACGGCGATGACCGCCCACTGTTCGGTGGTGGAGGTCAACCAGACCTTGAGGTGCGGGAATTCCGTCTGGAGATAATCTTCCATGTGGTTCATGACACGCGGCGCACCACCCGTCGTGGTGGTTACGTGGAAGCGATCCTCGGCAAGGCGACCCACGACGCCGTCGTCATAGACGAAGCCGTCCTCGCGCAGCATGATGCCGTAGCGGCAGCGGCCGGGCTTCAGCGTATCCCAGGCGTTGGTATACATGAGGTTGAGGAACTCGGCGGCATCCGGGCCGACGACCTCGATCTTGCCGAGCGTCGAGGCATCGAAGACGCCGGCGGCGTTGCGCACCGTGCGGCACTCGCGGTTGACCGCGTCGTGCATCGTCTCGCCGGAGCGCGGATAGTACCAGGCACGCTTCCAGTTGCCGACATCCTCGAAGACGGCGCCCTGCGCCTCTTCCCAGGCATGCAGCGGCGTCTTGCGCGCGGGATCGAACAGGTCGCCGCGCGAATGGCTGATCAGCGTGCCGAAGGTCACCGGCGTATAGGGCGCGCGGAAGGTGGTGAGGCCGATCTTCGGGATCTCGCGGTTCAGCACTTCCGAGGCGATGGCCAGGCCATGGATGTTGGAGAGCTTGCCCTGGTCGGTCGCCATGCCGTTGGTGGTGAAGCGCTTGATATGCTCGATCGAATGCATGCCCTCGCGCACGGCAAGGCGGATATCCTTGGCGCAGACGTCGTTCTGAAAGTCGACGAAGGCCTTGACCGTCGTGTCGACGCCAGCGCCTTCGCCCGCCCCGGCCATGCCGCCGGTCCATTCGAAGGCGTTTTCGCCACGAAGCTCGACCTTGCTGCCGCCCTCGTTGCCGGTGGCGCGCGCCATCAGCTCGCCGGCTGCCAGCGATTCCTCGATGGTCGCCTGAAGGCCGTCCGTGCCGTTGCACGAGCCGACGGAAAGGCAATCCTGCGCATAGGTGCCCGGCAGGAAGCGGCCGGAGGCGGCGTCATAGGCGACCTTGCCGCGCGACTGCGAGAAGAGGTGCACGGAGGGCGTCCAGCCGGCGGACATCAGCAGCGCATCGACCGGGATCGAGCGCGCCGAGCCGCCGCCATTGCGGGCGACCGAGATGGAGGAGACGCGCAACTTACCCTTGGTATCGACGACCGAATGGCCGACGAGCACTTCGATGCCGAGCTTGCGGGCCTCGGCGAGAACAGCCTCGCCGGGCTTGTCGCGATTGTCGACGATGGCCGCGATCGTGACGCCGGCGCGCTTCAGGTCGAAGGTGGCTTCATAGGCCGAATCGCTCGCCGTATAGACGCCGACCTTGCGGCCGACGGCGACGCCGAAATGGTTGAGATAGGTGCGCGCCGCCGACGCCAGCATGATACCCGGCCGGTCATTGTTGGCGAACACCATATGGCGCTCGATCGAGCCGGTGGCGAGAATAACGCGCTTGGCGCGGACCTGCCACATGCGTTCGCGCGGCAGCTTCTTGTCGGGACGCGCGAGGTGATCGGTGACACGTTCGACGAGGGCGACGAAATTGTGGTTGTAATAGCCGAAGGCCGTCGTGCGGGTGAGAACGGTGACGTTCTCCATCGCCTTGAGTTTAGCGGCCGTCGCCTGCGCCCAGGCATAGCCGCTCTGGCCGTCGATGGTGACCGACGTGTCGTAGTGCAGCGCACCGCCGACTTCCGGCTGCTCGTCACAGAGGATGACGCGGGCGCCGGTTTCCGCGGCCGCAAGCGCAGCGGACAGGCCGGCAACGCCGCCACCGGCGACCAGCACGTCGCAATAGGCGTAGCGGCTGGCATAGTGGTCCGGGTCTTCTTCCGTCGGGGCGACGCCGAGGCCGGCGGCCTTGCGGATGAAGGGCTCATAGACCTTTTCCCAGGCGGCCTTCGGCCACATGAAGGTCTTGTAGTAGAAGCCGGCGGCAAAGAACGGCGACAGCAGGTTGTTGATGCCGCCGATATCGAAGGACAGCGACGGCCAGCGGTTCTGCGATTCAACCTGCATGCCGTCGAAGACTTCCTGCACCGGCGCGCGCACGTTCGGCTGGCGGCGGGCGGCATCGCGGGAAACGTCGATCAGCGCATTCGGCTCTTCGGGGCCGGCCGAAAGAATGCCGCGCGGGCGATGGTACTTGAACGAGCGGCCGACGAGGTGCACACCGTTGGCGAGCAGCGCGGAGGCAACCGTGTCACCCTCCAACGCCTGGTAGGTCTTTCCGTCGAAAGTGAAACGCGCCGTCCTGGCGGGCGTCAGGCGGCCCTGACCGGCAATGCGATTAGCACCGCTCATTTCGCGGTTCCTTCCGTGGCTTCATAGGTTTCGACGGTTTTCTCGGTGGCGGGGGCGTTGCCGGAAAGATCGGGCTTCGGCTCGCCGGCCTTGTAGCTCATCACGAACTTGTCGCTCACCGTGTCGCGCGCCGCATTGAAGAAGCGGCCGCAGCCATGGATATGGCGCCAGCGTTCGAAGATCAGGCCCTTCGGGTTGTCGCGCAGGAAGAAGAACTCCTGGAACTCCTCGTCGGTGATGTCGGCCATGTTGGTCGGCCGGGCGATGTGCGCGTCGCCACCGTGGCGGAATTCGAGTTCCGAACGCTCTTCCTCGCAGTAGGGGCAGTAGATCAGCAGCATTGTTTCCTACCTGTTAAAGCTCTGGACCCGTCACGAACGTGCCTGGGTCCTGGTCGCAAAGTCGTCGGCCCATGGTGACGAAGGGTGCAAGCCGGTAAATCAGCTGCCGGGTGTCGTCATAGGGAGCCAGAACGTCCGTCATTCCCAGATTGGCAATACTCATCGCAAAGAGATCGACATCAATGTTGAAGGCGCGGCTTGAGTCCGTTTCATCCGGAACGAAATAGATCGTCCGCTGACCCAATATCCTTATGCAACTCAACATCCCGCTCTCGGCGACGAATGGCCATTCCTTCTCGCCCGCTGCCTTCTGGATCTTCTGAAACCGAAAATCTCCCGGTGTCGGGATGATATCGCCGACCGGCAAGACACCGGCCGCCATCAGAAATCCCGCAAGCAGCGCGCCGTTCATCAATGGGCGACCGCCGCCGCCGCTGCCTCGTCGATCAGGCGTCCGGTGCGGAAGCGGTCGAGCGTCAGGCCCGACGCCAGCTTGTGCGGCTCACCCTTCGCGATGAGATGCGCGAAGAGATGCGCCGAACCGGGCGTCGCCTTGAAGCCGCCGGTGCCCCAGCCGCAGTTGACGAAGAGGTTCTTCACCGGCGTGACGCCCTGAATCGCCGAACGGTCCGGCGTGTTGTCGGTGATGCCGCCCCACTGGCGCATCATCTTGACGCGGCGGAACATCGGGAACAGTTCGCAGATGGCGTCGAGTGTATGCGTGATGATCTGGAGACCGCCGGTCTGGGAATACGAGTTGTACTGGTCCGTACCCGCACCGATGACGAGCTCGCCCTTGTCCGACTGCGAGATATAGGCATGCACCGTGTTGGACATGACGACGCAGGGAAAGATCGGCTTCATCGGCTCGGACACCAGCGCCTGGAGCGGCACCGAATGCAGCGGCAGCTTGACGTCGGCCATCGACAGGATGACCGAGTTGTGGCCGGACGCCGACACGGCGACCTTCTTGGCACCGATGAACCCCTTGGAGGTCTCCACGCCCGTCACGGCGCCGTCCGGTCCGCGGCGGATGCCCTTGACCTCGCAGTTCTGGATAACATGCACGCCGCGATCGGATGCCGCACGGGCATAACCCCAGGCGACGGCGTCGTGGCGGGCGGTGCCGCCGCGGCGCTGGAGGGCAGCACCGTTGATGGGGTAGCGGGCGCTGGCCGAGATATCGAGCGGCGGGCAGAATTCCTTCGCCTGCTGCGGCGTCAGCCATTCGTTGTCGATGCCGTGCAGGCGGTTGGCATGGATGTGCCGGCTGAAGGACTGCTTGTCGTGCACATTGTGCGACAGCATCATCACGCCGCGCGGCGAATACATGACGTTGTAGTTGAGATCCTGGCTCAGGCCCTCCCAGAGCTTCAGCGAGTGCTCGTAGATGTCCATGCTCTCGTCATAGAGATAGTTCGAGCGGATGATGGTCGTGTTGCGGCCGGTATTGCCGCCGCCGAGCCAGCCCTTCTCGATCACCGCGACATTGGTGATGCCGTGCTCCTTGGCGAGGTAATAGGCAGCACCCAGGCCATGGCCGCCGCCGCCGATGATGATCACATCATAGTCCTTGCGCGGCTCGGGCGAGGTCCACTGCGCCTCCCAACCCTTGTGGCCGCGCATCGCCTCGCGGGCGACGGCGAAAACCGAATATTTGCGCATCCTAAGTCCTCAACGTCTCGCCGGCATCGGCCGGCTGTTTCCTGCCCTGATAGAAAGCAAATCTTGCGCGCGGACGCCGTATCCTTTGCGACGCATTCGGGCGCACCTTGTACCACATGCGACATGAGCCCCGCCGAAGCTTTTTCCCGGCGTTTGTGAGGGCCACGCGCAAATATCCTTAACATCGCGGCGTGCAAGGCTGGACTTTCCCGTGGCGATCTGGTATCCGACGCGCCAATTGCCAGCCTGTTGGGCTGCGCGACCGCAATCTATTTGCCTGGCGACCTGTGCTCGCCCGGGCTTACAACGAACGAAGGAACGGGATTCTCGTGCAGGTACTTGTCCGCGACAACAACGTTGATCAGGCTCTCCGCGCTCTCAAGAAGAAGATGCAGCGCGAAGGTATTTTCCGTGAAATGAAGATGCGCGACTTTTATGAAAAGCCGTCGCAGAAGCGTGCGCGTGAGAAGGCTGAAGCCGTTCGTCGCGTCCGCAAGCTGGCCCGCAAGCGCGCCCAGCGCGAAGCCGGCGGCGTCAGCGCTCGTCCGAGCGCCCGTTAATCGGCCGTCTTTTCGACGTTTTCGGATGCAAGACCGGGCGGGGGCGAACATTTCGCCGCCGCCTTTTTTGACGTGACCGGATGTTTTTTCACCATTGTGAAAGACTTCCCATGCAATTCCGGGCGCTTCCGCTACGCTCCTTCGCCGGAACTGCTTTCAAGGCGTAGCGTCTTTCTTCGCGCATGAGGCGCGGTAGAAGCCCACTTTGAGGATTCGCACTTGGACATGGCTGCATCGACCGGGTTCCGGACTGACCGCATTTCTCTTTCGGCACCCCGCGCCGTCCACATTCGCCGCTCCCTGATGGCTGCCGTCGCCGCCACCTCGTTTGCCCTGCTTCTGTCCGGCTGCCAGTCGACCACGTCCACCGACGTGCTGAAGGTCGAGCGCGCGCAGGGCTCGGAAGAGAACATCTCGTCGCTGTCGGCCGTCATCGCCGCCAACCCGCAGGACCCGGAAGCCTATAACGTGCGCGGTTCGGCCTATGGCCGCGCCGGCCAGCACCGCCGGGCGCTTGAAGACTTCAACCGCGCAATCGAGCTCAATCCGCGATTCTACCAGGCCTATGCCAACCGCGCGCTCGTGCAGCGCAGCCTGGGCGAGCAGGCGCAGGCGGCGGCCGACTACAACATGGCGCTGCAGCTCAACCCGAACTATGACGTCGCCTATATCGGCCGCGGCAATCTCTATCGCCAGGCCGGCCGTCTCGACGACGCGTTCAGCGACTTCAACCGCGCCATCCAGCTGGATACGACCGATCCGCGCGCCTATCACAATCGCGGCCTGATCTATCAGGCCCGCCGCCAGCACGATCCGGCAATCGAGGATTTCTCCAAGGCGATCTCGCTCTCGCCGAACTCCGCCGAACCCTATAACGGCCGCGGCATTTCCTATGCCGCGCAGGGCGACGACGACAACGCGTTCTCGGATTTCAACACAGCGATCAACCTCGACGGCAAGCTCGCCGAATCCTGGGCGAACCAGGCGCTGATCTACGAGCGCCGCGGCGAGATGGCGCGCGCTGCCAAGTCCTATTCGCACGCGCTGAAGCTCGACCCGAACTACACGCCGGCCAAGGACGGCCTCGCCCGCACCCGCGGCGCCGTCGCGACCGCGGCCAAGCAGCCGGCCTGATCCAGAAAATCATCGACAAACAAAAAGCCCGCGATCATCTCGCGGGCTTTTTCGTTTCAGGCTTTTGCCAGATCAGTGGTTCATCGCCTTGACGATGTCATCCGTCATCTTCTTGGCGTCGCCGAGCAGCATCATTGTGCCGTCCTTGTAGAACAGCGTGTTGTCGATGCCGGCATAACCCGAGCCGAGCGAGCGCTTGACGAAGAGGCAGGTCTTGGCCTTGTCGACGTCGAGGATCGGCATGCCGTAGATCGGCGAGGACTTGTCGTCGCGCGCGGCCGGGTTCGTCACATCGTTGGCGCCGATGACATAGGCGACGTCCGCCTGGGCGAACTCCGAGTTGATGTCCTCAAGCTCGAACACTTCGTCATAGGGCACGTTCGCTTCAGCGAGCAGCACGTTCATATGGCCGGGCATGCGGCCCGCGACCGGATGGATCGCGTATTTGACCTCGACACCGTTCTTCTTCAGCGCGTCGGCGAGCTCACGCACCGCATGCTGTGCCTGCGCCACCGCCATGCCGTAGCCCGGCACGATGATGACCTTGGAGGCGTTCGCCATCAGGAAGGCCGCGTCGTCGGCAGAACCCTGCTTGACCGTACGCTGCACGCCGTCGTCGCTGGCAGCGGCACCGCTATCGCCGCCGAAGCCGCCGAGGATGACGGAAATGAACGAGCGGTTCATGCCCTTGCACATGATGTAGGACAGGATCGCACCCGAGGAGCCCACCAGCGCGCCGGTGATGATCAGCGCGAGGTTGCCGAGCGTGAAGCCGATGCCGGCTGCCGCCCAACCCGAATAGGAGTTGAGCATCGAGACGACGACGGGCATGTCCGCGCCGCCGATCGGCACGATGAGCAGCACGCCGAGCGCCAGCGCCAGGATGACGATCAGCCAGAAGTCGAAATGGCTTTCCGACAGCGTCAGGCCGACGATGAAGAAGACGATCGCGGCGAGCAGCACGATGTTGATGACATGCCGGTAGGGCAGCATGATCGGCTTGCCGGACATGCGCCCGTCAAGCTTCAGGAAGGCGATGATCGAGCCGGTGAAGGTGATCGCACCGATGGCGGCACCCAGCGCCATTTCGATGAGCGCCTGGCCGTGGATTTCGCCGACCTGGCCGAGGCCGAAGGAGACCGGCGAATAGAGCGCGGCCGCGGCCACCAGCACGGCGGCAAGGCCGACGAGCGAGTGGAAGCCGGCGACGAGCTGCGGCATCGAGGTCATCGGGATCGAGCGGGCGATATAGGCGCCCGCACCGCCGCCGATGGCCAGGCCGAGCACGATGAGCACCAGGCCGCCGAAGGACGGCGTTGCCAAGAGCAGCGTCGTGCCGATGGCGATGCCCATGCCGACCATGCCGAGCGTGTTGCCGCGGCGGCTGGTCGTCGGATGCGACAGACCGCGCAGTGCCATGATGAAGAGCACCCCGGAGACGAGGTAGAGGAAGGCTGCGAAATTTGCGTTCATCGGGCCGGCCTCACTTCTCTTTTTTCTTGTACATCGCCAGCATGCGCTGGGTGACGAGGAAGCCGCCAAAGATGTTGACGGAGGCGAGGATCAGCGCGACGAAGCCGAAGCCGGTCGCCACACCCGAAAGCGAGATGCCGACGGCGAGCAGCGCGCCGACGACGATGACCGAGGAGATGGCATTGGTGACGGCCATCAGCGGCGTGTGCAGCGCGGGCGTCACCGACCAGACGACATAATAGCCGACGAAGATCGACAGCACGAAGATCGCCAGCCGGAAGACGAAGGGGTCGATTGCCCCGCCCGACACGCCATGCGCGGCAGCGGCGGCGGCGTCCGGCAGATAGTCGGAGGCCGTGCGCACGGCTTCCACGGCGCGCTCCAGATCGGTGATCGCCTTGTCCAGAAGTTCGTTTGCCATCACTTGCCCTCCCCTAGCTGAACGGCACCGCCGAAGTTCGGATGCACCACGGCGCCGCCGTGGCTCAGCATCGTCGCCTTGACGAGTTCATCCTCGACATTGACCGAGACCGATTTCTTCTCCTTGTCGACCATCGTTTCGAGGAAGGTCAGCAGGTTCTTGGCGTAGAGCGCGGAGGCGGAAGCGGCGATGCGGCCCGGCACGTTGAGATAGCCGATGACCTTGACACCCTCGACCTCGGCGACGCTGCCGGCCTCGGAGCCTTCGATATTGCCACCGCGTTCGACCGCGAGGTCGACGGCGATGGAGCCGTTGCGCATGGCCGATAGCATCTGGCGCGTCACGAGACGCGGCGCCGGGCGGCCGGGAATGAGCGCGGTGGTGATGACGATGTCCTGCTTGGCGATATGGTCGGCAACAAGTGCTGCCTGCTTCGCCTGGTATTCGCGGGACATTTCCTTGGCATAACCGCCGGCGGTTTCGGCGGCCTTGAACTCATCGTCCTCGACGGCGATGAATTTTGCGCCGAGCGAGGCGACCTGCTCCTTGGCGGCGGGACGAACGTCCGTCGCGGAAACGGCGGCACCGAGGCGGCGCGCGGTGGCGATCGCCTGGAGGCCGGCGACGCCGGCGCCCATGACGAAGACCTTGGCGGCCGGCACGGTGCCGGCGGCGGTCATCATCATCGGCATGGCGCGGTCGAATTCATGGGCGGCGTCGATGACCGCCTGGTAACCGGCAAGGTTTGCCTGCGAGGACAGGATGTCCATCGACTGGGCGCGCGTGATGCGCGGCATTAGTTCCATGGCAAAGGCGGTGAGACCGGCATTCGCCATCTCGGCGATGGCGGCTTCGTTGCCGTAGGGGTCCATGATGGCGATGACGATGGCGCCGGACTTGTAGCCGGCGATCTCCGACGAGGTCGGGCGACGCACCTTGAGGATGACATCCGCCGATTTCGCCTCTTCCGGCCCGACGATGCGGGCACCGGCGGCCTCGTAATCCGCATCCAGGATGCGGGACTTGAGACCTGCGCCGGCTTCCACCAGCACCTCCAGCCCCAAACCCTTCATTTTCTTGATCGTTTCAACGGAACCCGCAACGCGGCCTTCCGCCGGATCACTTTCCCTTGCCACAAAAATACACTGACTCAAACCGTGGTCCTCCCCCCGAGACTGGCCGTGTTGAAGCGCGACGCCGGATGGCGCCGCCACCAAACCGCAAATGCGGTTGTTCAGATCAACGCAGCAGGAAGAAGCCGGCGACGTTGAGAATGATGAACAGAAGCACCGCGCTGAAGAAACCAGCGCTGGTGAAGAAGCCGGCCGCCATGGCGATCAGCAGGGCGACGCAGAACAGCGTGCCGTACTTGGCTGCACCGATGAAGAAATTGTAGGTCTTCTCGTGCTCGGGATAATCCATCGGAGCGCCCATTTCGACCGGTCCGGAATGATGTTCAGCCATAGTCACCTTCTCCTAAGCAACCACGCCCGCGAGACGGAAAACTCCATCCGATGAGCGCTTAATACAGGCCGGAACCCGAAGTTCCGGCGATTCCCTCAGGCGCGACAAGCGCGCGTCTTTCAGGCCTTACACAATGGATCGGCAAAGCGCAACGGCATGGAAGGTGAGAGCGTTCGACCTGTAACGTTTCCGAAACAGAACGGGCCGGTTTCTTGCGAAACCGGCCCGGCATGCGACATCAAAACGCAAGTTATCCGGCGTAGGCACCGCCGGAAAGCTGGATCCGCTCGCCGCCGAAATGGGCGCGGCGGGCGGTCGGGCGCACGGTCAGTGGGCTGAACGGCAGGTCGTCGCCGCGGGCGAACATCATGCGGCGCTCATAGGGCTCCGACTTGAAGAAGGGAAAGCGCTGGTAGAGCGACGGCAGCGTCTCCTTGACGTTGGTCGCCAGCAGCATCAGGTCGATGATGAACTTGCCCTGGTTGCTCTTCGGCGAGGCGACGAAATCGGCGTCGAAGACGCGCTTGTAGAAGGCCGCATGGGCAGGCTTGACCATCTGCACGCAGCGATCCGTCTGGAAATAATCCGTCGCCATCGTGGCGATGCGCAGCGTGAGATATGGAATGGCCGGCATCTCGCTCCAGATTTCCGGGTCCGCCGCAAGGCGCACCGGATCGATCAGCGACATTCCCGCATCGAGGAAAGCGTTGATCTCGTCCGGGAAGACCTTGCCCGACGAGGTGACGCGATGGTCCGGCGTCACATGGTGCAGGCGCACCGTCGAGATCAGCCGCTCCTCGTAATAGATGCCGAAGACATAGGCATGGCTGTCGAAATCGGAATCGTCGATGAGAACCGACTGTTCGCCCAGATGCATCACGGCGCCGGCCTTGTAGGCCTTATAGCGGATGCGGGCGACGTCTTCCATGTCCTCGCCCGTCTCGACGCGGCGGTACTCGATCTTGTCGAGCAGTCCCAGAAGCTTGTCCGAAAAGCGATTGGTCGCCGTCTCTACGCTGGCCATAGTCCCCGTATCCCCGATTGAAAAACACCGGCAGCCACCGCGCTGCCCTACCTACAATCGCCGATATAAGACAATTTGTGTAAAATACCATTCATTAACCTTAATATATGGTTAACGCTAAATTTGAATAAGCTGATATAGCTTATCGACTTTGCACATCACGGGAAATGGCGGCGGGAAGGATCAGGCGACGCGGCGGCCGCGACGGCGGGGTTCGCCGGGCTTGCGGGCCAGCGTCTCGTAGAGATCGCGCAGCGCATCGGGCGACATGGGCGCAGCGAAGACGTAGCCCTGGACGAGGTCGGCGCACTGGTACTTGTTGATAAGGGCGAGTTGCTCGCGCGTCTCCACCCCCTCCACCACGATCCGCAGCCCCAGTTCGCGCGACAGGTTCACCGTACCGCGAAGCAACTGGAAGCGGCGCGGGTCCTCGCCGATATTGCGCACGAAGGACCGGTCGATCTTGATGACGTCGAGCGGCAGCTGGTCGAGATAGCTGAGGCTCGAATAGCCGGTGCCGAAATCGTCGATGGCGATGGTGATGCCGCGGGCGCGAAGCTCCTGCAGGATCGCCTGCACCTTGACCGGCTCCTCCATGAGGCAGCTTTCGGTGACTTCCAGGTGCAGCCGGTGCGGCGCGAGACCTCCTGCCGCCAGCGCCTCGGCGACGAGGTCGATAATGCTGGTGCCGCGCAGGTCCTGCACGGAGAGATTGACCGAAACGCCCATATGCTCCGGCCAGGTCGCGCAATCGGCGCAGGCCCGCATGATCATGAAGCGGGTGATCTCGGAGACGATGCCCATCTCTTCGGCGATCTGGATGAACACGTTCGGCGGCACCGGCCCGCGTTCCGGATGCGTCCAGCGCGACAGCGCCTCGCAGCATTCGATGCGCGAACCGTCCGGCACGAACATCGGCTGGTAGGCGACGGAAAGCGTGTTGGTGGCGAGCGCCTCGCGCAGGTCGTCCTTGAGCTTCTGGCGGTCGATGTAGCGCGCATCCATCTCCTGCTCGAAGACGGTGACGCTGCCCTTGGCGCGCGACTTGGTCTCGAACAGCGCGAGATCGGCGCGGATCTGCATTTCCTCCAGCCGGAAATCGCCGCTCGGCACCATCACGCAGCCGGCGCTGAAGGAAACGAGGAAGGTCATGCCGTCGAATTCGTAAGTGCCGCCCAGCTGCTCATGGAAGCGGCGCATGCGGGCTTCGAGGTCGCGGCGGTTGCTTTCGTTCGGGAAGAACAGGATGAACTCGTCGCCCATCAGGTGGCCGGCGATCACCTTGTCGCCGGCAAGCCGGCGCAGCCGCTCGGCAATGGCACAGAGCAGCCGGTCGCCGGTGACGTGGCCCTTCATGTCGTTGACATGCTTGAAGTCGTCGATGTCGAGCACCATGAAGCCGACCATGCCGGGCTTTTTGCGATCGGCAAGCGCCTCCTGCACGAGATCGGAAAAGTAGGTGCGGTTCGGCAGGCCGGTGAGGCTGTCGTAACGCACCATGTGCAGGATCTTGTTTTCCGCCCGCACGCGCGCCGTCACGTCTTCGAAGATCAGCACGGCGCCGCCGTTCTCGCGCGGGGAAGCGGTGAATTCGAGATAGAGGCCGTCCGTCACCTGCACGAGCGCGCGGGAACGCTCACCCTTCAGAAGCTCGTCGAGCTGGCGCAGGATCGCCCTGCTCTGGTCGGCATTCAGGAAGGTATTGCGCACGCCGAAACGCAGGACCACGTCGAGGTGACAATCCTTCAGGCGCTCCTGGTTGCCGAGATGCAGAAGCTCGCAGGCGCGACGGTTGGCGACGAGAATGCGGTGGTCGGCATCGAGCATGAACAGGCCGTGCGGCATGTTGTTGAGCGCCGTGTCGAAACGATCGGCGATGATCGAAACCTCGCGCGTCGCCAGCACGTTCTTGTAGAGGAATTCGCGCACGCCGTTCGCCATCATGCGCGTCGTCATCACGAAGGGCAGGATGAGGACCGCCAGGACCGCGTGGTAGAAATCCCCCAGGCCGAGAAAGCCCACCACCATCGGGAAGCAGGCGGAAAAGGTCATGTAATCGACGGCCCGCTTCGAGCCGCAGTTGCGCCCGACGACGGAGACCATGGTGGCGAGCGTCACGGCAATTGTGGCAAGTTCCGCAAAACTGTCGCGGCTGAAGAGCAGGCTGTAGCCACAGGCGGTGCCGAGCGCCATCGTCGTGCCGACGGCACCGAGATTGTACCAGTTCTCCCAATAGCGGATGCCGTCCATGTCGAGGGCGTCCTGGTCCACCCGGTCGAAGTGGCGCATGCCGACGGCGCGCAGCGACCAGATGAGCACGACGAGCCCGCTCCAGGCGAGGAAAAACGGGTCGGCGGTTTTTGCGTATACGAAAGAGAACGTGATGACATGCGAAATCATGCCCACGAAAAGGGTCTGGCGGTTCCCGTACAGCGAACTGACGAACGACAGGTAGACATCGGCCGGCAGTGTGTTTTGACCCTTATCCTTCATGGACTAGGCACTCCCTTGACGAGAGAGGGTTACCGACCAAAATTTAATGAATGATTTCGGGAAATTACCCAATAACGAGGGTATAGTCCGACATAATTGCACGCAAGTTCAACCGATGGAAGTGGTATTCAACCCAATATTGCAATATTGCCGGTTTCAGCCCGCAAAGTTCAACCTGGCATGAGTAAAAGACGCAACTTCCTGACTCCACTGCGACACAGTATTGCGTGAAAGCGGAGGGAGAAAAACCTTTTGTACAATCGCTGTTTGCAAGCCTTTGGTTAACGACCTGTCGCTGTAAGACTATCAAATATCATCACGCAAGGACAGGGCCTCCAACCCGCCTACCGCCTGAAACAGCGCTTCCGTCGTCATTTCGCCCGAAAGGGGGAATTGACTGGGACGGGATTTGATAGCAAATCCTCAATTGGTATTTCTTTTTCCGGAGTCCATCATGTCGAAACCCGTCGTCGCCATTCCCGCCGATATCAGGGAAATCGAAGGCAACGTCTGGCAGGCCACCCCGAACCAGTATGTGCGCGCCGCCGTCAAGGGCGCCAACGTGACCGTCTTCCTCGTGCCGGCGCTCGAAACCGACAACGATTTCGACGGCATCCTGGACCGGGTCGACGGGCTTCTGGTCAGCGGCTCGCGCACCAATGTGCACCCCTCGCTCTATGGCAAGGAAGCCACCGAGGCGGAAGGCCCCTATGATCCCGCGCGCGACGCAACGAGCCTGCCGCTCATTCGCCGGGCACTGGAGCGCGGCATTCCGCTGCTCGCCATCTGCCGCGGCATCCAGGAACTGAACGTCGTGCTCGGCGGCACGCTCGCCAACGAGATCCAGGAACAGCCCGGCATGTGGGACCACCGCAAGCCGGACACGCCCGTGCTCGACGTCGCCTACGGCATCCGCCAGACGGTCACGGTCAAGGAAGGAAGCTGCCTGGCCGCGGTCGTCGGCGCCGGCGAAGTGCAGGTGAACTCGCTGCACCGGCAGGCGATCTCCGAGATTGCGCCGCGCCTTGCCGTGGAGGCCGTCGCCGAAGATGGCACGATCGAAGCCGTCTCCGTCATCGGCGCCAAGGCCTTCGCAGTCGGCGTGCAGTGGCATCCGGAATATTGGGTCGGCTCCGACCAGCCGTCGAACAGCCTGTTTGCCGCTTTCGGCGAGGCGGTGCGCGACTATGCGGCCACCAAGCAGGGTGTTGCCCGTCCCGCCGAGGCCGACGTGCTGGCCTTCGGCTCCGTCAAGTCCGCCTGATCGCATCCCGCGACCAGAGAGCGAGCGCGGCGAGACTGAAGGCCGCGCCGGCGACGCACACGCCCGTCCAGCCGAAACGCGCATAACTCGCCGTCGACGTGATCGCGCCGAGCGCGCTGCCGGCTGAATAGAACACCATGTAGCCGCCGACGAGGCGGCTTCGTGCTTCCGGGCGCCGGGCGAGGATCAGGCTCTGGTTGGTGACATGCACCGCCTGCACCGCGAAATCGAGAACCACGACACCCAGCGCGAAGACGACGAGCGAGCGGGGCAGAAACCCGATCGCCAGCCACGACAGGCAAAGCAGTGCCAGCGAAAATCCGGTCGCGCGTTCCGCAAAACCCCGATCGGCGAGGCGCCCGGCGCTGCCCGCCGCAAGCGCTCCGGCCAGTCCCGCAAGCCCGAACAGGCCGATCTGCGTGTGCGAGAGCGAAAACGGCGCGGCGCTAAGCGGCAGCACCATCGCCGTCCAGAGCGTGCTGAAGCTCGCGAAGACCAGGAAGGCGAGGCCGGCGCGCAGGCGCAGCACTGGCTCCTGCCAGAAGAGAAGCGGGATCGATTTCAGCACCGCCGCATAACGCTCGGAACTGCCAATGGGAATATTTCGCGGCAGGACGCGGACGAGAAGCAGGCCGAGGACCAGCATGAGGCCGGCGGAGGAAAAATAGACCACCCGCCACCCCCCGACATCCGCCAGCACGCCGGCCACGAACCGCGCCGCCAGAATGCCGACCACCACGCCGCTCGTCACCAGCCCGACCGCCTGCCCCCGCTCCGCCGGCCGCGCCAAAGTCGCGCTCAATGCCACTAGCACCTGCACCACGACGGCCAGCAAGCCCACCACGATCATGCCGGCAAACAGCGCGAAAACATGGGGCGCACTGCCGATGGCGGCCAGTGCGATGGCGGAAAGCAGCGTCTGGGCGACAATGAGCTTGCGGCGATCGACGAGGTCGCCAAGCGGGACGATGAAGACGAGGCCCGCCGCATAACCCACCTGCGTCAGCGCCACGACGAGGCCGACGGTGCCCGGCGATATGCCGAACGTTACCGCGATCGCGTCGAGCAACGGCTGCGCATAATAGATATTCGCGACGCTGGCGCCGCAGGTAAAGGCAAAGACCAGCAGCGTCCAGCGCGGCAGGGCCTGTTGTGTGGCGGTCGTCGCATCCATCATCGGTCTCCAGTCATCAAGTCCTATGATGAGACCACTTGCGGCAAACGCATTCCAGTTCTATTTTAAGACCAGTTTAATGTCAGGAAAGCAGACGATGAAGCGCAAGAGTTTTCGCGAAGCGGAGTGCCCCGTCGCGCGCACGCTGGATGCGATCGGCGACTGGTGGTCGCTGCTGATCGTGCGCGACGCCTTCGACGGCATCCGGCGTTTCGGCGCGTTCCAGCAGAATCTCGGCATCGCCAAGGGCATGCTGAGCACGCGCCTGCGCGATCTCGTGGAAGCCGGTGTTCTCGACCTCGCCCCCGCGTCCGATGGCAGCGCCTACCAGGAATATGTGCTGACCGAGAAGGGCCACGGCCTGTTTCTCGTCATCGTGGCGCTGCGGCAATGGGGGGAAGACCACCTCTATCGCGAAGGCGAACGGCGGTCCGTTCTGGTGGATGCGGCAACGAGCACACCGGTCTCGCGGCTCGCGCTGCATGCGTCCGATGGACGCCGGCTTGAGTGGGCGGATACGCGCCTGGTCTAGTCGGCGGAAATCATCGTGACCATGGCATCGGCGGGTTCAACCGCCTCATAGGCGAGCCCATCGCCATCGACGACGGTGAGGATCGCCTCGCCCCGCGCGTCGGCGACGACCACCGTGCCGTCGCCATTGCTGATCCAGGTCCGCGCCGCCGAGAGGCCCGGCCATACGGCCTCGCAATCGCCATTGGCCGTAAAACGTTCGCTGCGGCTGGAAATCCGGCTGCCCCGCTCGGCAAGGCAGGCGGTGTTCGCCACCACGTTGGAAATCGTATAGCTGTGGCCCGTTGTCTGTGCCGGAATGGAATTCGAGATCACCGGATCGATCGCCGGCGTCTCACGGCTGACCACGCTCCAGAGACCCAGCGACAAAACGCCGGCCGCGGCGGCAATCATCAGCGTCTTCATGGGGTCTCCTTTCGGCTCGTTCCGACGCACAAAGCATGCGCCCGCAAACTTGCCGAAAGGTTAATGAAGGCTTTCCAGGGCCTACCCGGCTTTTCGCGTAAAGGGCGTTTCCGGCACCGGCGTCACCGCCGTTCCGCGTTCGAACCAGGCAAAAAGATTGTCCGCCACGAGATCGGCCATGGCATCTCGCGTCGCGACCGACGCCGAGGCGACATGCGGCAGCAGCGAGACGTTCGGCAGGTCGAGAAGCGCCTGCGGCACATGCGGCTCATCATAGAACACATCGAGGCCGGCCCCCGCGATGACGCCATCCTTCAACGCCGCCGCAAGGGCCGCCTCGTCAACCGTCCAGCCGCGCCCGACATTGATCAGCACGCCATTGGGGCCGAGCGCCTGAAGGATTGCCGCATCGATCGTGCGGTGCGTCTCCGGCGTCTTCGGCACGATGGCGATGAGGATATCGACCGCCTCGGCAAGCTCCGCCAGCGACGGATAATAGGCATAAGGCACGTCCTCGCGCGGACGCCGCGTGTGGTAGGCGATGTCGATGCCGAAACCCTTCAGCCGTTCGGCGATCGCCATGCCGATGCGCCCGAGGCCGTAGATGCCGGCCTTGCGTCCGCGCAGGCTGAGCGGCGTCAGCGGAAACGCGCCGTCGCGCACCCAGCGGCCTTCGCGCAGCCAGCTTTCGGCCTGCGGGAAACGGCGCACGGTGTTGAGCAGCAGGCCGATCGCCGTGTCCGCAACCTCGTCGTTCAGCACATCCGGCGTGTTGGTGACGACGATCCCGCGCGCGGCAGCCGGCGCCACATCGATCCCGTCATACCCAACGCCGAAGCTCGCGATGATTTCCAGCCCCGGCAGGTGTTCGATCAGCGCCGCACCACAGCCGCCGGAGACGGCGATGCCGGAAATGCTCGCGGCTTCAGAACGGGCCAGCAATGTCGGATCCGGCCGCTCGATGCGCACGACATCGAAGGCCTCCGTGATGCGGTCGAGCACCCGCTCGCGGATTGTGCCCGGCACGAGAATGCGTGTCTTGGCCGCCATGGCAAAACCTCCCTGCTGTCTGAAATGCCTCAGCCTTCCGGATGGGGCTTCAGCGGTCCGGTGGATTGCCGGATGCGCATTTCCGGCTTGATGAGGTGGATGCCGTCCGGCTCGTGGCTGCCCGAGAGCTTGTCGAGCAGCGCGCGCGCGGCATTGCGCCCGACTTCGGACTGGCCGTTCCAGACGGTGGTGAGCGCGGGTGTCGCGATTGCCGCCTCTTCGAGGTCGTCATAACCCGTGACGGAGACGTCGCGGCCGGGCACGAGGCCGGCGCGCGCAATGCCGTTCATCAGGCCGATCGCCACGAGGTCGTTCCAGCAGACGGCCGCCGTCGGCTTCTGCGGCAATGAGAGGAAATGCACCGCCGCCTCGAAGCCGCCCTGCTTGGTGCGGGGGCCGGGAATGCGCAGGCTCGGATCGACCTCGATATTCGCCTTGCGCAGCGCGTTGACATAACCCTGGTAGCGGTCGCGGCCGGTCGACGTCTGGTCCGTGCCGCCCACCATGGCGATGGTGCGATGGCCAAGCCCAATCAGGTGGTTGGTAGCAAGCGAAATGCCATAACTGTCGTCGCCGCGGAAAATCGGCACGTCCAATCCCTCGATGGAGCGCGCAATGAGGATCGCCGGCATGCCATTGTCCTCGGCAAGCTGGATATCCTCCGGCGGCGTGCCGATGGCCGGCGACATGATGACGCCGTCGCCGCCGAGCTGCAGCAGCGTCTCGACGAAATTGCGCTGCTTCTCGACCGAATCGTAATGGTTGGAGAGGATGAAGGTCTGCCGGTCGCGATCGAGCTCGCTTTCGATGGCCTTCAGGATTTCCGCGTAGAACGGGTTCATGATGTCGTGCACGACGACGCCTATGATGCCCGAGCGGGACGTTCGCAGGCTCGCCGCGCGGCGATTGTAGATATAGCCAAGCGCGCGGGCCTGTTCCTTGATGCGATCCCGGGTCGAGGCCGCGACGAGCGGACTGTCCCTCAGCGCAAGCGATACCGTCGCCGTGGAAACGCCGAGCGTCTCCGCGATGGTGGAAAGCTTGATTTTCTGGGCCACGACCCCTCCCCAGACGAATGCGTTTAAAACCGTTTATTTAAACAGTTTAAATGTCCTCGGCAACAGGCTTTTCGCCGTTGAGTGGTGGGTCAGTTTGAATTGTTCACCAGGGCGTTTCTGATGGCTGCCACGCCGACAAACAGGACAACACCGCAGATCATTGCCCCCGTCAGAAACCCCATCGTCTCCGCAAAATTGGCAGGCATCACGCCGCCCAGAACAGCACGAAGGATGGCGATCGGAAATCCGAAAGCGATCCCGTAAAGAGCCGCCTTCTTTAAATTCCATTTTTGAGCGCTTATTTCCCGAAACCTTCGGAAGCCGATATGCCTTCAGTCTGCCGCACTATCGCCGTTGCGTGGGCCATCCGGCAGGTTGGCGTGGAGGTTCTCGTCCATGGTGCGCAGCAGCTTGAGCAGCTGGCGCACATCCTTTTCGCTCAGGCCTTCGGCCGCCTGCTCTTCGCTGAGCCGCCCGGCTTCGGTGATCGTCTCGACGGTGGCGCGGCCGGACTCGGTCAGGTGCACGACGGTAAGCCTCCCGTCGGTCTCGTCGGGCCGGCGTTCCACGAAACCCTGCGCCTCCAGCCGGCCGATCGTGCGCGTCATGGTCGGCGCCTTGACGCCGAGGCGGGTGGCGAGCGCGCCGGCGGTCAGTCCCCCCTCCTCCGAAAGCGCGAGGATCACGCCGTCCTGACCGGCATAGAGGCCGGTCGCCAGAAGATTGCGCGACAGCACCGTGCGCATGGAGCGGGCCGCATTGACGACCGCGCTAGCAAGGCCGGCACCCGTGACGTCATCGTGCGACTTCTTCTTCTTGCTCTTCTTCGCGTCCTTGCCGTCCTTGTGCTTCTTGCCCATCGATCGCCTCTCCCGAATGCTTCGCCGCCCTTGCGTCGCGGGCCCCGCCTTCATATGACTCAGGTTACAGGCGCGCGGCAAGTCAGGATCGGAGCGGAAGGAATGACGCATCCCAAGATGCGATGGACCGAAAACGATCCGGACCTGCCAGCGGAAGCACGCGCGGACTGGATCGCCGTCCTGCCGCTCGGCGCCCATGAGGGCCATGGCCCGCATTTGCCGCTCGAAACCGACACGCTGATTGCCGAGGGCGTCGCCGCGCGGCTGATGGCCGTGCTGCCGGCGCACCTGCCCGTCACCTTCCTTCCCGTCGAGCCGGTCGGCTATTCGCCCGAACATCTCGACGTGCCGGGCACGCGCTCGCTCGATTATGCCGAGGCCATCGAGCGCTGGCTTGCGATAGCCGGGGACCTGCGCCCCTTCGGCATCCGCAAGCTCGTGCTGCTCAACGCCCACGGCGGCAATTCCCCGCTGATGACCATCGTCGCGACCGAGGCGCGCATCCGCTTCGACATGCTCGTCGTCGCGACCGCCTGGACCCGCTTCGGCCAGCCGGACGGCTGGATCACGCCGGAAGACAAGGCAATCGACATCCATGGCGGCGACATCGAGACCTCCGTCATGCTCGCGCTTCATCCCGACGTGGTCCATATGGAGAAGGCGCAGCGCTTCGGCTCGCGCCAGGCGGAATTCGCCGCCCGCTTCGCGCATCTGCGCGCCTACGGGCCGCATGCCTTCGGCTGGAAGATGTCCGACCTGAACCCCAAGGGCGTTGCGGGCGATGCCAGTGCGGCGACCGCGGAAAAGGGCGAGCGGCTGCTCATGCATGCCGTGCGCGGCCTCGTCGCCCTCCTCGAAGACGTCGCCGCCTTCGATGTGAAGGCACTGGACTAAAGCAACTCCAGCAAAAGTGCGGAACGCGGTTTTGCGTCCGGAATTGCGCAACGACAAGGCCGGATCGCATTTGCGCTGGCCCGTTCGATCTCCTATATCAGACGCCAACCGGACGTCTCAGCCGTCCCCGCAATCGCTCGAGGTTCCCATGACCGAAACAGCCCTCCCGAAGCCCATTCCCGTCACCGTGCTCACCGGCTATCTCGGCGCCGGCAAGACGACGCTGCTCAACCGCATCCTCACCGGCAATCACGGCAAGCGATACGCCGTCATCGTCAACGAATTCGGCGAGATCGGCATCGACAACGACCTGATCGTCGAATCCGACGAGGAAATCTACGAGATGAACAACGGCTGCATCTGCTGCACCGTGCGCGGCGACCTGATCCGCGTCGTGGAAGGCCTGATGCGCCGCCCCGGCCGCTTCGACGCGATCATCGTCGAGACGACGGGCCTTGCCGATCCGGTGCCGGTCGCCCAGACCTTTTTCATGGACGACGACGTGCGCCAGAAGACCGAGCTCGACGCCGTCGTGGCCCTGGTCGACGCGAAGCACCTGCCGCTGCGCCTGAAGGACAGCCGCGAGGCGGAAGACCAGATCGCCTTCGCCGATGTCGTGCTGATCAACAAGACCGACCTCGTGAGCCCTGAAGAGCTGGCCCGCATCGAGGCGACCGTTCGCGTCATCAACCCGTCCGCCCGCATCCACCGCACGACCCGCTCGGAAATTGACCTCACCAAGGTTCTCGACCAGGGCGCGTTCAACCTGGAGCGTGCGCTCGAAAACGATCCGCACTTCCTCGACCACGATGCGCCGGACCATGTCTGCGGCCCGGATTGCGGCCATGACCATGATCATCATGGTCACGACCACGATCATGCGCACCATGATCACGATCATGAACACCACCACCATGATCACGACCATCACCACCACGATCATGACCATGACCACGACCACGGCGTCTCGCCGATCCATGACGTGACGGTGCAGTCGATCTCGCTGCGCGGCGGCGAGATGAACCCGGACCGCTTCTTCCCCTGGATCCAGAAGATCACCCAGACCGACGGCCCGAACATCCTGCGCCTCAAAGGCATCATCGCCTTTGCCGGTGATGACGAGCGTTACGTCGTGCAGGGCGTGCACATGATCGTCGAGGGCGATCACCAGCGCGCCTGGAAGGACGGCGAGAAGCGCGAAAGCCGCCTCGTCTTCATCGGCCGCGATCTCGACCGCGAGAAGATCGAACGCACCTTCAAGGCCTGCGAGGCACAGGCATGACGCCGAAAAGTGTGAAACGGTTTTCGGGCAACGTCATGCATGGGGAAAAGACTTACTGATGCCGACTGTCGCTCCTCTTGATCTCGACGGCCACGTCGTCGCGGCCGCCTTTCTCGGTGACGTGCCGTTCTTCGCCTCCGCCTCCGGCGCCATTAACCGCCTCGACCATGGCCACAAGGTCACCGAGGCGCATGACGGCCTGCTCGCCTGCGTGCGCGACGAGGCGAACGACACGCTGATCACCGGCGGTGAAGATGGCAAGGTGATGCGCATTGCCGCCGACGGCAGCGTGAGCCTTGTCGCCGAAGTGCCGCGCAAGTGGATCTCGATCGTCGCCGCCGGGCCGCAGGGCGTGGTCGGCTTCGCGGAGGGCCGCACGGCCCGCGTCCGGCTTGCGGACGGCACGATCAAGGAGTTCGTGGAGGCACGCTCCGTCGAGGGCGTCGCCTTCGCGCCGAAGGGGCTGCGGATCGGCCTGGCGCGCTACAACGGTGCGTCTTTGCACTGGGTGGCGATGGCGGCCCAGCCGGTCGATCTCGAATGGAAGGGCGCCCATACCGGCATCACCTTTTCGCCGGACGGCCGCTTCGTCGTCACCAGCATGCAGGAAAATGCGCTGCACGGCTGGAAGCTCGACTCGAAGCCTGGCGGCGATACCCGCCACATGCGCATGACCGGCTATCCGGCGAAGGTGAAGTCGCTCTCCTGGTCGGCGAAGGGCAAGTGGCTTGCCTCTTCCGGCGCGCCGGCCGCGATCGTCTGGCCTTTCTCCGCTAAAGACGGCCCGATGGGCAAGCCGCCGCTGGAACTCGGCACCCGCAGCGACGTGATGGTCACGGCCGTCGCCTGCCATCCGGCGGAAGAGGTCGTCGCCATTGGCTATTCGGATGGCATGGTGCTCGCCGCCCGTTTCGCCGACAGCCGCGAAGTGCTGCTGCGCCGCCCCGGCAAGGGCGCCATCACCTCGATCGCCTGGAGCAAGAGCGGCAAGCTGATCGCCTTCGCCAGCGAAGCCGGCGATTGCGGCGTCATCGATATCGCGGGATAACAGCATAAACCCGGAAGAGCGACGCTCTCCCAGGCCCACGGACCGCAAGGGTGGGGATGGTGCGGTCAGTGTTTGCGCTTCTTGCAGCCGCAATCGCTGCCGCCGAGAATGCCGAGCGTGTTGCCATTGAGGATGCCCGACAGGGTGCCGTTGAGCACGCCATTCAGGACCTTGTTGTTGTCGTTATCGGTGAGGATATCGCCGATGCCGAGCCCGACGCTCGGGGCGATAACGATGCCGCCCGTCTTGTTGCCGTTCAGAATGCCGAGGCCGCCGAGAAGGCCGCCGGCGGACGCCTGGCTGGCGCCGGCAAATGCGAAGATGGTTGCGATGAGGATGGTGGTGCGGGTCTTGCTCATGTTCTCTCTCCTTCGGTTGTGTACCTCGGTGGTACGCAACTGAAGGTAATATAAGCGCCGATTTACTCAACCAGATTTCCCAATCGTAGCAAATAGTTAACCATAACAGAGACAAGTTTAACGATCTGATACCAATCACAACTCATAATAGATAAAATCGCAATATCGACACGAAATTCAATCATTGAGAGAAATTTTAACCATGCAACTCTAGGATTCTGTTCCATTAACAGACAGGGGCAGGATCCGATGCGCTTCCTTCGTGGCTTCATTTGCACGGCTCTGGCGCTTGCCGGATACAACCAGGCTTCTGCGGATTCAACCGTCGATTACAAGGTGGGCGGTGGCTGGACCTCGAATATTTTCCAGGACCCAAGCAGCATTTCGGCCGCCTTCAGCGAGGCAAAGCTAGGTTTGCGCGGCAGCCTGGCGCTGGAAGATTCCCATCTCGCCTATGCCCTGAGCGCCGGTGTGCGCCGCGTGCCAAAGTATCGTTTCGCCGACCAGCGCATCGCCGGCGTCGAACTCGGGTATAGCCATGACCTCAGCAAGACGGTGAAGCTGACATTGAAGGGCGGCGTCGAGCATCGGCGCACCGGCGACATTTTTCTCGACCTGCCCGGCGCGCTGATCGGCTACCGCAAGGTGGACGTCGTCGCCACCGCCAGCGCCGGCATCACGGTCGAGCGCTGGGGCGGCCGCAACCACCTGACTGCAACCGTCTCCAAGCTCGACCGCGGCAAGGCGCATTTCACGTTGCGCGGGCTGAGGCCGACCCAGCTCGAAGCGGGCTACACCCTGTTCGACGTCACCGGCGGCCATATCCGCCCGCTCTTCGGCGGCGAGGTGGGTGCCACGCTGCAATATCGTGCAAGCCAGATCGCCAGCTCCGAACGCAGGGCCTTCGAGCGTTTTCCGGCCGAGACCCTGCGGGGATCGCTCGCCTATGGCCGTGTCTTCGGCAAGAGCATCACGCTGATGGCGGAAGCCGGCGTGGTCGGCGTGCAAAGCCCGCATCTCGGCAAGACCGTAGAACGCGCGCGGCCCTTCCTGAAAGGCGAGTTGACCTGGCAGCTCCCGCATGAGGCCGTGCTGAAGGCGAAAATCACGCGCGACATCCAGCTTGGCGACATCGACGATTCGCTCGGCGAAGACGTGCGCACGGTCGGCCTCTCGCTGGAAAAGGCGCTGACGGAGAAGCTGAAGCTCGCGCTCGCCTATGAGCAGGCCTATAGCGACTGGCTCTATTACGATTATCGCACGCGCACGAAATCGATCTCGGCGACGCTGAGCTATGCATTTTCCAAGAGCGCCACCGCCTCGCTGGAATACAGCCACCTCGTGCGCCGCGAAAACGACAAGGCCGCCGACTTCGAGGTCGACGGCCTTGCGGCACGGTTTTCGGGCTCGTTCTGAGCGTTCACCACTCCAGCTCGACCTGGGGCCGGCCGTTCGAGGTTTTCTCGGTCGTGCGCCCCGTCTCGTCGACGGTGCAGTTCACCCGCTGACGGAAGGCGGAGAAGCTGTCGAAGGTCACCACGTCCACCGGCTCGTCGAAATGCAGCGTCATGCGGTAGCGGCCGGGCTGGCTGGTCAGCGCCTGCACGCCGAGGATTTCGGCGTCGAAGGGCTGGCCGAGATAGTGCCCGCGCACGCGCGAGCCGAGCATCCACGGATTGAACGGCGGCCGGTTGCCGACGACGGCATGCAGCGTGTTCCAGTCGCGAAAGCCATATTGCGCGGCGATGAGTTCCAGTGCGCGGGAATGGGAAATCGCCTGGTCGTCTTCGGCAAAACGCGCACGCAGCCGCTTCGCCTGGTCTTTCAGGGCATCGAGGGATGGTAGGGGCGTCGATGTTGGACGCATGTCGGATCTCCAGTGTCTGCATGCGTCATTTCGGAGGGAGCCCGCATTGCCACCGGTTCGCATGCATGATGCTGGAAGACCGATCGTCATTCAGAGAGACTTCACCAAAGCTAACGCTCGCGGACGGCAGGGGCTCTCACCCTGCCCCGCACATAAGGCTTCGCGCGCCGCCTGTCAAATGGCGGGCTCTTGCATCGCCGGCTGAGGCATGGGAGCAATCGCAGCGGGAGGAACCACCATGACCCTCGTCACCCTGCTCGCCTTCGCCGCCGTCGCCTTCATCGGCATCGCCACGCCCGGCCCGACCGTCCTGCTCGCACTCACCAACGGCTCGCGCTACGGCATCGGCCGCGCACTGCCCGGCATGGTCGGCGCCGTGCTGTCGGATTTCGTGCTGATCGGCGCCGTCGCACTCGGCCTCGGCGCGCTTCTTGCGGCGTCCGAATTCTGGTTCACCGTCGTCAAATGGCTGGGTGCGGCCTATCTCGCCTTCCTCGGCATCCAGATGCTGCGCTCCACCGGCACGCTCGGTCGCGCCCTCGACGACGCACAGGCCACCGGCCGCACGACAGCGCGGGCGATCTTCTCGAAGAGCCTGCTGGTCGCCGTCACCAATCCCAAGGGCTACCTGTTCTTCTCGGCCTTCCTGCCGCAGTTCATCGACCCATCCGCCCCGCAGACGCAGCAATATGCCCTGCTCGCGCTGGTCTTCGCGGCCATCGATTTCGTGGTGATGTTCGGTTATGCGGCGCTGGGCTCGCAGGCTGTGCGCCTGCTCAAGACATCCGGTGCCGCCTGGCTCGACCGCATCTGCGGCGGGGCGCTGCTGGCGCTTGCCGGCTCGCTCGCCTTCTATCGCCGCGCCGCGAGCTGATCAGCTCTCGGCGGTGCCGATAATCTTGGCCAGGAGATCATGCAGGTCGTCGCGGTAGCCGGAACGGGCGGAAGGGTCGCCCTCGTCGGAGGTCATGGCGACCGTCAGGCCGAGGTCCGGCACGATATAGAGCATCTGGCCGCCAAAGCCCCAGGCATAATGCACCGTCTTGCCGCCGATGACCCGCTCGAACCAGCCGTAGCCATAGCCGTCGTTGGAAAAGCGCGAATTGGTGCGCGACTGCCAGGACTGGCGGATCCAGTCCTCCGGCACGAGCTGTGTGCCGTCCGCGGTGCGCCCGCCATTGCGGTAGAGCTCACCGAAGGCCAACAGAGAGCGCGCGCTCATCGCCATCTGGTTGCCGCCGAGATAGATGCCTTGCGGATCGCGATCCCAGGCGCCGATACGGAAACCCTCGAGCGGACCGAGCCAGTCGCGGGCAAGCGCCAGCGTCGACTTGCCGCCGACTTTCGTCAGGATCGCCGAGAGAAGATGCGTCGAGCCGGTGGAATAGAGCATCGCCCCGCCCGGCTCGTCGGCGAAGGGCATGGCGAGAGCCGCGCGTACCCAGTTGCGGCTGGCGACCCAGCGGCCGTAATTGCCGCCGGAGGTGCGCTCCAGCCCCGCCTGCATGGAGAGCAGGTTGCCGATGGTGATGCGGTCGAGCCGCGGGTCGCGTTCCACCGGCAGGTCGCTGGCGAGGATCGGCGCGATCGGCTGGTCGACGCCTTGGAGCAGGCCCTTGGAAATCGCGATCCCGACAAGGGCCGAGATGATCGATTTCGACGCCGACTTGATGTTCGCGCTCTCGGCCGGCGTATGCCCGCCATAGCCACGCTCGGCAACGATCTTGCCGTCGCGCGCCACGACGACCGCCTTTAACTGCGACAACGAGGCGGCCGCAGACAGCGTCTCGGCGATCGTCTGCGCCGGCTGGGCGAAAACGGGCTCCTGCGCGCGGGCGCCTGCGAGCGGCATCGCCAGGGCAAGACCGATGATGAAAAGCTGCTTCCTCATGGGAAGGCAGATAGGCGACGGGCGGCGCAATTTCATGGCCGATGGCCAGGCTTCACGCAGTGTTGAAAACCCGTGTACACCGGCCATGAACGGCGCGTTCCTCAGAAGCGGTAGGTGACGCCGGCGCCGACCAGCCAGGGATTGAGCTTCGCCTTGCCGGTCAGCGGCGTGCCGTTGAAGTCGACCTTCCATTTCGGTTCGAGAAAAATCTTCTTCACGTCGAAGTTCACGCCCCAATGATCGTCCAGCATGTAATCGAAACCGACCTGCAGGGCGGCGCCGACCTTGTTCTCGATATCGAGCTTTGAAAAATCGCCCGAGCCGGACTGGTTGTAGAAGACCGTATAGTTCACGCCCGCGCCGACATAGGGCTTGAAGGCGCCGAAATCGGTGAAGTGGTATTGCAGCGTCACCGTCGGCGGCAGCAGCCAGGCCTTGCCCACCTTGCCGAGCCCGGCGATCGAGCCGGCCGCATCGACATGCGCATAGGTCGTGCCGAGAATGAGCTCGGCCGCGATGTTGTCGGTGAAGAAATAGGAAATATCGAGCTCCGGAATGACCGTATCCGAATAGGAGAGGTCGGACCCCGCGATCCCGTTCACGGCACCCGAATCGTTCGTGATGACGCCGAGGCCGCGCACGCGGATCTGCCAGGGGCTTTGCGCCGCAAGGTCGATGGTCGCCTCCGGCGGCGCCATGCGCTCTTCCAAGTCTGCTGCAAACGCCCCGTTGCCCACCAGCACCAGCCCGGCGGCAAGCCCCATCCAATTCCCAATCATGTCGTCTCTCCTGATCGTCTTTGCGGAGCGACTATGGAGCTGGCGGAACAGGCCTTCCCTTGAGATGGATCAAACGGCGACGAGATCGGTGCGAAATTAGCACCGATCTTGACAATTTCACAATTAAAACAATGACAAGCGTCAAGTCCGGCCGGAAATCAGGCCGCCTTGCGCATCTCCGCGCCGGCCAGGCGGCGGCCGCTGGCGACGAGCATGCCGGCAACACCGTCGAGCCAGCCGTCCTTCAGCTCCAGCGCAAGGAAACGCCGGCGCTCGAACGGGCCGGGCATGACGAGGTGCTGCGCCTTGTCGGCAAAGAAGCCGAATCGCTCGTAATATTCCGGATCGCCGACGAGCAGAACCGCGCCGTGGCCGCGGCCACGCGCTTCGGTGATGGCAGCCCGCATCAGCGCGCCGCCGATGCCCTTGCCCTCATGCTCGCAATCGACGGCGAGCGGGCCGAGCAGCAGCGCCTGCACGGCATTGCCGTCGGAATCGACGCCCGCCTCGACATTCCAAAGGCGAACGGTGCCGATGACATGGCCATCCGCATCGCGGGCGACGAGTGCAAGGCCTTCCGCAGCCACGCGGCCGCGGCGGATCTTTTCCGAAGACTTGCGGAAACGCCCCTCGCCCATGACCCGGTCGAGCAAGCGCTCGCGCGCGACGACGTCGCCGGCATTTTCCCGGTCGATGGTAAAGGCGGCATGCGCGAAGAACGCGCGGACAGAATCAAGAACAGTGGCCATCGTTGGGCCTCCCGAACTCAAAACCGATTCAAACGGTATCTGGAAGGAATTGTGAATTTGGCGCTCCCGCTCGAAACGGGAGCGCCGATAGGCTTAGATGACGTAGGCCTTGAGCGGCTCGAAGCCGTTGAAGGCGACGGCCGAATAGGTCGTCGTATAGGCGCCGGTGCCCTCGATCAGAACCTCGTCGCCGATCGAAAGGGTGATCGGCAGCGGATACATGTTCTTCTCGTACATCACGTCGGCCGAATCGCAGGTCGGGCCGGCGAGCACGCAGGGCTCCATCTCGTCCTGATCGCGCGCGGTGCGGATCGGGTAGCGGATCGCCTCGTCCATGGTTTCGGCGAGACCGCCGAACTTGCCGATGTCGAGGAAGACCCAGCGGTGGTTGTCATTGTCCGACTTCTTCGAGACGAGAACGACTTCCGCCTTGATCACACCCGCATTGCCGACCATGCCGCGGCCAGGCTCGATGATGGTTTCCGGGATCTGGTTGCCGAAGTGCTTCTTCAGCGCACCGAAGATCGCCTTGCCATAGGCTTCGGCCGACGGAACGTCGCGAAGATACTTCGTCGGGAAGCCGCCGCCCATGTTGACCATCTTCAACTCGATGCCCTGCTTGGCAAGCTGCACGAAGACGCGCTTGGCATCGGCAAGGGCCGAATCCCAGGCATCGACCTTCGTCATCTGCGAGCCGACATGGAACGACACGCCGTAAGAGACGAGACCGTTCTGGTGGGCGTAGACGAGCACGTCGACGGCCATCTGCGGTACGCAGCCGAACTTGCGCGACAGCGGCCATTCGGCACCTTCGCCATCCGTGAGCACGCGGCAAAACACGCGTGCACCGGGAGCGGCACGGCCGATCTTCTCGACTTCCTCATGGCTGTCGACCGCGAAGAGCGAAACGCCGAGCGCATGCGCCTTGGCGATATCGCGTTCCTTCTTGATCGTGTTGCCGAAGGAGATACGGCTCGGGGTGGCACCGGCATCGAGCGCCATTTCGATTTCGGCGACGGACGCGCAATCGAAGTTGGAGCCCATGGAGGCGAGCAGGCGCAGGACTTCCGGCGCCGGGTTGGCCTTGACGGCATAGTAGATCGAGCTGTCGGGCAGCGCGTGGCGGAAAGCCTTGAAATTGTCACGCACGACATCGAGGTCGACCACGAGGCACGGGCCGTCGGGACGTCGGGTGTTCAGGAAGTCGATAATACGTGCAGTTGCCATTTCGGTATTCCCCATATCCAGGTTGCTCCGGGAAGCCCGGAGGACAAAGGGCAGAATGCAAGCACGCTTTGGAACCAGCCGGTGGAGACCCCGGAACCAAACGTGCGCATCATGCGCGATCGGTGAACCGAAGCCCGCCTAGGCTTCAATTCGGCTTTGTCTGCCTTGGATTGGCGGGAAAACCCGACCGCACGTCCGGCAATGAAGGTGTGCCTCTTCAGTAACCCCGGCTGTTGGAAAGCCGGCAGACACCAGAAAGGCCCGCACCGTCGTTGCTTCAAGATGTCCTCGCTCTTCCGGTTGGCCGGAGAAACGACTGGAGGGGTTAATTCCAGGTACCTTACCGAGTTCCTCACCAAATCGAGGGTCGGCGGACACCCACAGGCACGTGCGACTTTGGGCAAGGGGGAGATAAGAAGAATCGCTGTCGTAATCAAGAGGTTTTTTGAAAGTCGCTATTGAAAATATTTTGACAGCCACGACATTCGCCGGACTGGTTTTCACAGAATGGTGATTACGCACCGGCCACCGTTTCGGCCGCAGCCGCGTGGGGACACATGGACACTCTGACCCGAATCCGGGCCTTCATCGACGTCGTCGACGCCGAAGGCTTTTCCGCAGCCTCGCGCAAGACCGGCCGGTCCAAGGCGCTGCTTTCGAAATATGTGCGCGAACTGGAGGACGAACTGGGCACGCTCTTGCTCAACCGCACCACCCGCCAGTTCTCGATGACCGAGGCCGGCCACACCTATTACCGCACCGCCTCCGATATCCTGAAGGAGATCGACAACCTCGCCGATCTCGTGCGCGAGAAGAACACGGACCTGCGCGGCAAGCTGAAGGTTTCCGCGCCCCGCACCTTCGTCGATGCCGATATCGGCCAGTCGATCATCGATTTCGGCAAGGAGCATCCGGAACTGTCGCTGGAAATCGTCTCCGACGATCGCTTCGTCGACCTCGTGGAAGAGGGGTTCGACGTGGCGATCCGCATCACGCGACTGGAGGATTCCGCGCTCATCGCGCGAAAACTCGGCGATTTCTTCCTAAAGATCTGCGTGAGCGAAGAATTCCTCGCCCAGGCCGGCCCGATCAACCATCCAAGCGACCTCGCCCGCCTGCCCTGCATCATCGACACCAACGGCAAGTCGCACAGCAACTGGCGCTTCATCGACGAGAAGGGGGCCGGCTTTTCCGTGCCGGTCGGCGGGAATATCGAAGTGAACAGCCCGACGGCGGCGGTGCGTGCGGCGGCAAGCGGGCTCGGCGTCGCGCAGGTGCCGGCCTTCATCGCGCGCCATTGCCTGGAAACCGGCAAGATCGTCTCGATCCTCGAAGATTACCTGCCCACCGACCGCGGCATCTACGCGATCTATCCGCATCGCCGCTACCTGCCGGCGAAGGTGCGCACCTTCGTCGATTTCCTGCACGCCTGGTTCCGTCGCAATCCCGGCATCGAGGCCTGATAAAGTCCCAATTCCGACCCATTTGCGTTACATTCAACCGGACGATTCTGAACGCCCGCGAGAGGACTGACACCCATGCGATTCCTCCCCCTCCTCCTTGCCGGCGCAGCGCTTGCCGCCCCGGCGGCGGCGCTCGCCCATCCGCACATCTTCGCGGAAGCCCGGCTGGAAGTGGTGGCGGGCGAGGACGGCACGGTCAGCGAGCTGCGCAATGTCTGGCGCTTCGACGAGATGTTTTCCGCAAGCGTCGTGATGGATTTCGACAAGAACAGCAATGCGGCGCTCGATCCGGACGAACTGGCGGACGTCGGCAAGACCGTTCTCGAATCGCTCGAAGAGTTCAGCTACTACACGACGATCACCGAGGACGGGAAAACCATCAAGGTCGGCAAGCCGGACGCGATCAACGTCGACTACAAGGACGGCCAGCTTCTGATGTTCTTCACGGTCAAGCCCGGCGAGACGATGCCGCTCAAGGGCAAGCTCACCTTCGGCGTCTACGACCCCACCATGTACGCCGCGATGGATTTTGCCTCGGATGACGATCTCGTCGCTGTCGGCGACAAGTTTTCCGCCTGCAAGCGCGCCGTCGTGCGGCCCGATGCTGACGAAGTGCTTGCCCAGAACCAGGATAGCCTGACGGAAGCCTTCTTCAACGACCCGGCCGGCACCGACATGTCGAAACTCTTCGCCACCCGTCTGGAGATGACATGCTGACCCGCGGCCGCGCCCTCACGCTTTTTACCCTGACGCTCGCCATCGCCGCGACCGCCGGCCTCGCCCACGCCGCGTCCCCGCTCGGCATCGGCTCGGCGGAGCCGGGCTTCAACACGACCGGCACCTTCGGCAGCCTGTTCGGCTGGATCAACGCGCAGCAGCAGGGTTTCTACCGGCTGATGACCGGCGCGCTGAAGGATATGCGCGAAAACCCGTGGGCGGCCTCCACGCTCGTGGCCCTCTCCTTCGGCTACGGCGTCTTCCATGCCGCCGGCCCCGGCCATGGCAAGGCGGTCATCTCCTCCTACATGCTGGCAAACGAGGTGGAACTGAAGCGCGGCGTGCTGCTCTCGTTCCTCTCATCGATCCTGCAGGGCGTGGTCGCCATCCTGCTCGTCGGCGCCGCCTTCCTGTTCCTGCGCGGCACGACCGTGTCGATGACCGACGCCACCCGCGCGCTCGAAACCGGCAGCTACGCGCTAATCGCCCTCTTCGGCGCCTGGCTGCTGTTCCGCAAGCTGCGCCCGGCCCCGCGCCGCGCCTCCACGCTCGGCGCACAGGCCGTCGAGGTCCATGACCATCATCACCACGGCCACGATCACCACCACCATCATGCCGGCGAAATCTGCTCAACCTGCGGCCATGCCCATGCGCCGGATCCGTCGCTCCTGAAGGGTGAGCGTTTTGCGCTCAGAGAAGCCTGGTCGGCGATCGTCGCCGTGGGGCTGCGCCCTTGCTCCGGCGCGCTCATCGTGCTGAGCTTCGCGCTGTTGAACGGCCTCTATCTCGGCGGCCTGCTCGCGGTCTTCGCCATGTCGATCGGCACGGCCATCACCGTCTCGACGCTCGCCACCCTCGCCGTCACGGCCAAGGGTGCTGCCGTGCGCTTCGCCGGCAACGGCTCCGCCGCCTTACGCGTCGGCACCGCCATCGAAATCGGCGGCGCGGCGCTGGTCATGGTTCTGGGATTGCTGCTGCTCGGAGCCTCGCTCCAGGCCTAGTTTTCGTGGTTGCGCTGGTAGCGCGCGCGAAGCCAGAACAGCAGGAAGAAGCCGAGCACGAGCAGCGTGCCGAAGATGCCCGCCAGCCAGGGCGAGACGCCGCCGAGCGCGATCATGATGCGCGGCAGGAAATAGAAGGCCACGCCCGTTCCCAGAAGGATGGCGAGTGCCGCCAGCACCGGCGACTTTGCCTTGCGATCCCCGCTCATGCCGACAACCCGGCGCGGATGTCTTCCAGCTTGCGCTTCTGCTGGCCGTCCGCATCGAAATTATCCGGCGACAGCCAGGTATCGAAGGCCTTGGCGACGACGGGCCATTCGCCGTCAATGATCGAGAACCAGGCGGTGTCGCGGTTCTCGCGCTTGG
Source organism: Shinella sp. GW821-FHT10F02 (assembly GCF_058809275.1). NCBI lineage: Bacteria > Pseudomonadati > Pseudomonadota > Alphaproteobacteria > Hyphomicrobiales > Rhizobiaceae > Shinella > Shinella sp. GW821-FHT10F02. The sequence goes on from NZ_JBXASL010000007.1 coordinate 76,163, forward strand.
ACAGCATGTGCTGGCGGAAGACGCCCTCGAAGGTGAAGCCGAGGCGGGCCGCGGTGCGCTTGCTCGGCTCGTTGCGGTTGTCGCACTTCCACTCGTAGCGGCGGTAGCCGAGATCCTCGAAGACGTGTTTGGCGAGCAGGTACTGCGCCTCGGTGGAGAGCGGCGAGCGGGACATGGCGCCGCCATGGGCGATGCCGCCGATCTCGACCACGCCGTTCGCCGGGTCCGGCCGCATGTAATGCGCCATGCCGACGACCGTGTCGTTCGCCTTGTCGATGATGACCTCGCGCACCCAGCCGGACTTGAGCACGGCCTCGGACCAGGCGTCGAAACCCTCGATGCCGGTAAAATCGTCCTGTGCGAAATATTTCAGCAGCGGATTGATCGCCATGCCGCCGAAGGCATCCCAAAGGGCCTGAAGGTGTTTTGCGCGATCATAGGGCTCGAGGCGCACGGTGCGGCCTTCGAGAGCCACGGGGGCCGGCGGCGGGCAGCCTTTCCAATCCTTGAGGTCGCGCATGAAAAATCCTCCTTCGGTCTTTGCCGAAGGGATAGAGCAGCGCGCGGGCGCACGCAATGTCGAAAGCAGGGAGCGGCGTTCGGCCGCTCCCCTCATGAACTTAGACGGTGGCGGCGGAAACCGTCGCTTCGATATGGTCGACCAGCGCATCCGGCAGGTTGAGGCGGCCGGCGAGCAGGTCGAGATAGCCGCGTTCGGCGCGCGACTTCGGCTCGATGGCGAGGCGCGAGGCGGTGTAGAGCTCGACGCGCTGCTCTTCGGTCGTGGCGGCGGAAATGATCGCGTCGAGATCGACCGGGTTGGCAAGCTCCTCTTCAAGGAACTGCGCGGCATCGGCGCCAAGGCCGGAGACCTTCAGCTTGTCCATGATGCGGGCGCGCTCGGCCTCGTCGATATGACCGTCGGCACGCGAGGCGGCGATCATGGCGCGAACGAGGATGAGGGCGAAATCGGTGCTGACGGCTTCGGGGTGGAAGCCGGAATCGCTCGGCGGGGGCAGCAGTTCAGGGGTCGTGCCCTGCGTCGTCTCAACCGGGTTCTGGCCGGCCTTGTAGTTCTTGTACGCCTGGTAGCCGAGGCCCGCGATGGCGGCGAGGCTGCCGAGCTTCAGCGCGGAGCCTGCCACCTGGCGGCCGGTGCCCGTACCGAGAAGAACTCCGGCAATGGCGATCGAGGCGAGCGGGTTGTCCTTGGCGAGCTGGGTGACCTGGCCGGCGCGATCGCGCACGGATCCACCGGCGCCGGGCACCTGCGAACCGAGGAACTGGTCAAGCAACTTCTTGGCGTCAAACATAGGGCGTCTCCGTTTCGCTTGTTCTCTTGTCATCGCAAGGGCCGACTGCAAGGCAAGATAGGAATGCGCGCGGAGGATTACAAACGCATAACGGGCGACCAAAGGCCGCCCGCTTGCAAATCCGTTGAACTTGGGCCTCAGCTCTTGAGCGCTGCGGCTTCCGCGGCGAGCTTGGTGATGCCGGCCCAGTCGCCCTTGGCGACGAGGTCCTTCGGCGCGACCCAGGAGCCGCCGACGCAGATGACGTTCGGCAGCGAGAGATAGTCGCGGGCATTCGACAGCGAGATGCCGCCCGTCGGGCAGAACAGCGTGCCGGCCAGCGGCGAGGCGAGCGACTTGAGGTAAGCGGCCCCGCCTGCCTGTTCGGCCGGGAAGAACTTCAGCACCTGGTAGCCCTCTTCGCGAAGGCCCATGACTTCGCTTGCGGTCGCCGCACCCGGCAGCAGCGGGATGTCGGAATCGTGCGCCGCGTCGATCAGTTCCTGCGTCGTGCCGGGGCTGACGACGAACTGCGAGCCGGCTTCCACGGCCGCCTCAAACTGCGCGGCATTGAGGATGGTGCCGGCACCGGCGACGGCGCCCTCGACCTCGTTGGCAACGGCGCGGATCGCCTCCAGGGCGGCCGGTGTGCGCAGCGTGATCTCGATGGCCTTCAGCCCGCCCGCGACCAGCGCCCGCGCCAGCGGAACGGCCGTCTTGACGTCGTCGATGACCAGCACCGGCACCACCGGCTGCAGCTTCAGGACGGAAAGGAGCTTGGCGTTTTTCTCGCTCATGGCATGACCTTTTAAAACGATTGAATTGGGACCCGAATAGCGCGTCTGCGACGTCATGTCGAGCTTAAAGCAAGATTCATGGACTTGTCATGACACACTTATCGTGTAGTCTGCCCGTCGCCTTAAGCCTGTCTCAAACAGCGAAAGCGTGCCTATGGCAAAAGAGATCGAGCGGAAGTTCCTGGTGTCCGGTCAGCGTTGGCGCACCTTTGCAGATGAAGGCATCGCCATACGGCAGGCCTATATCGTTGCCCAGGAGGACCGGTCGCTCCGCGTCCGCATCTTTGGCGACGGGAAGGCCCGCATGACCCTCAAGATCGGCCACGCCGTGCTCGTCCGTGACGAATACGAATATGACATCGACCGCGACGAGGCCGAGGACATGCTCCGCCATGCGATCGGCAATGTCATCGAGAAGGTGCGCTACAAGGTGCCGCACGCGGGCTATGTCTGGGAAGTCGACGTCTATGGCGGCGCCCATCATGGCCTGGTGATCGCCGAGGTCGAGCTTGCATCGATCCACGACGACCCGGACCTGCCGAACTGGGTGGGCCGCGAGGTTACCGGTGAAAGCCAGTATTCCAACCAGTCCATGGCGCTCGGCGCCAGCAACGGCGCGAGCCTGCGCCAGCTCGCCTGAGAGCTGCAACAGAGCGCCGCATTGCCTGGAATGCGCCGAAGCTGTATGTGGCGGCGATGACAAACGAGATCTCCTCACCCGCTCCGGAAAGCGGCTTCCTGGTTGCCGCGCTCTATCATTTCGTCTCGGTTCCGCGCTTTGCGGATCTGCGCGACCCCTTGCAGGCGCTCTGCGAGGAAAACGGCGTGCGCGGCACGCTGCTTCTCGCCCATGAAGGCATCAACGGCACGATCGCCGGCCCCCATGCCGGCATCCGCACGGTGCTCGCCTTCCTGCGCAGCCAGCCGGAATTTTCCGGGCTGGAGCACAAGGAAAGCTTTGCCGCCGACATGCCGTTCCTGCGCATGAAGGTGCGGCTCAAGAAGGAGATCGTCACCATGGGCGTCGAGGATATCGACCCCACCCGCTCCGTCGGCACCTATGTGGCGCCCGCGGACTGGAACGCGCTGATCTCCGATCCGGACACCATCGTCATCGACACGCGCAACGACTACGAGACGGCGATAGGCATGTTCAAGGGCGCGGTCGACCCGAACACCAAGACGTTCCGCGAGTTTCCCGACTGGGTGCGCAACAATACCGGCCTGCACAACAAGCCGAAGATCGCCATGTACTGCACCGGCGGCATCCGCTGCGAGAAGGCCACGGCCTTCATGAAGGAACAGGGCTTCGACGAGGTCTTTCACCTCAAGGGCGGCATCCTGAAATATCTCGAAGAGGTGCCGGCGGAAGAGAGCCTGTGGGAAGGCGCCTGCTTCGTCTTCGACGAGCGCGTCTCCGTGCTGCACGGGCTGGAGGAAGGCGAGCACAAGCTCTGCCGCGCCTGCCGCCATCCGCTGACGGCTGAAGACACCACCTCGGCGCTCTACGAGCCCGGCGTCTCCTGCCCGCATTGCCACGCGAGCCGCAGCGAAGAGGACCGCCTGCGCTTCCGCCAGCGCCAGAAGCAGATGGACCTCGCCAAAAAGCGCGGCGAACGCCACCTCGGCAAATAATCAGCCCGCGACCGCCTGCACGTCGGTCGGCGGCGCCAGCAATTCGCCGATCGCCTTCTCGCTCATCGGCCGCGCGAAAAAATAGCCCTGGAGCTGGTCGCAGCCGCAGAGATGCAGGAACGCGGCCTGTTCCGCGGTCTCCACGCCTTCCGCCGTCACCGGCATGTCGAAGGAGGCGGCGAGGGCCACCGTCGCCTGCAACATCGCTCCGCCCTTTGCCGATTGTTCGCCGGCAATGGTCAACGAGCGGTCGATCTTCAGGCGATCGAAGCCGAAGCGGATGAGGTAGCCGATGCTGGAGAAGCCGGCGCCAAAATCGTCGAGCGCGATGCGCACGCCGCCGGCCTTCAGCCGGTCCATGACGAGCTTGGCGCGGCCGGGATTCTGGATGAAATAGCCCTCGGTGATCTCCAGCGTGACGCGCGACGGCTCGATGCCGGTGGCCTCGATGATGCCGAGCGCCTGGTCCGGGAAATAGGGATTGCGGAACTGCGCCGGCGAGACATTGATCGAAACGCCGATCTCCGGCCAGTTGCGGGCCGCCTCGCAGGCACGGCGCAGCACCAGCGGCCCGAGCACATCGATGACGCCGGTCGCTTCCGCCAGCGGAATGAACACATCCGGCGGCACCGACACCGTGCCGCCGCGATACCAGCGGGCGAGCGCCTCGACGCCGCAGATCTCGCGCCCGCGCGCCTTGACGATCGGCTGGAACACCACGTCGATCTCGCCGCGCACGACAGCGGCGCGCAGCGCATCCTCCATCTCGCGCCGCTCGTCGCGGTCGTCGTCCATCAGCGTTTCGTAGTGCATGGCGCGCCCGCGCCCAGCATGTTTTGCCCGGTACATGGCGACGTCGGCGCGGCGCAACAGTTCCTCGCCCAGGACCACGCCCTTGCGCGAGACGGCAAGGCCGATGCTGGCGCCGACGACGGCGACACGCTCGCCGATCGCAAAGGGTTCTGAGAAGAAGTCGAGGATGGAGCGGGTGAGGCGCTCGGCCTCTCCGCCGTCGGCACTGTCGAGGAAGACGATGGCGAACTCGTCGCCGCCGATGCGGGCGAGCATAGCCTTTGCCGGCACGAGGCGGGACAGCCCGGCAGAAACGCCTCGGATCAGCCGGTCGCCGACCGCATGGCCGTAAAAATCGTTGACGTCCTTGAAGCCGTCGAGATCGAGATAGAGCATCACCACGTCGCGCGCCTCGACGATTGCGCGGGCGTTCAACTCGTCGAGGCCGAGATAGAGGCCCGTGCGGTTCCTGAGCCCACTCAGCCGGTCGGTCAGGGCCTGGGTGCGCGCCGTGTTCTCATCGGCCTTGAGGCGGATCGCGAAGGCGGCGCCCGTCAGCACGAGCAGCGCGAAGAAGAAGATCACGCCGGCAAGCGCCAGCAGGACGAGCGGGCGCACCTGCGCATAGCTCTGGTCACCGGGCGAACTCGGCGTCCAGGAAAGGAAGCCCAGCGTCTTGCCGTCGGGATCGGTCAGGACCACGCCGTTGTGCCCCTCGGGAGACCCCTCCTCCAGCATCAGGCCGGAGATCAGGAAGTTTTCGGCAATGCGCGCGATGCGCGCCGGCGTGAGATGCCGGATGATGAAGAGCGTGCGCAGCGCATCCGCCGGCGCCTTCACCGCATCGGAAACCGGGCGGATGGCCGAAACGGCCGCGACCGCCGGCCCGTCCGGCGTCTGCAGGAAGGCGCCTAGTTCCTCACCCGGCTCCAGGCCGGCATGCAGGATCTTGCGGTGCATCTCCACGAAGGCTGCCCCGCCATAGGCGCGTGCGTCCGCCTCGAAGGGCGCGCCGTCGCGATAGGCGAGCATGGTGCCGCCCTTCTCATCGACGATAAAAACGGTATCGAAAAGCGGTCCGCCTTCCGTTGCGAGCCCCATATTGGTGGTGAGCCAGGGCATGTCGGCCTTGCCGTAAACGGCCGTTACCGCATCGTCCCACACCGAATAGTCCCGCACGGTGGTGACCATGGAACTGCGCATGGAGGAGAGCGCACCATACACCGTCTGGCGCGTGCGCTCCTGGTCGAGCTCGTTCGCCCGGGTCGCGAGGAAACCGAGCGCCATCATGACGAGAATGGTGGCAAGGCTGACGACGACGGCAAACGACGCAAGCACGCCCAGGACGACCGCAAGTCGTCGGGCGCCGATCATGCCAGAAAGGTGGCGCGCAAGTCGCAGCATCGTCTTCTCCGACCAAGCTGCGATGATGCGGCAGAACCGTTATGAATCCTTTACGGTACAGGCGACAATGCGAGGGATAACAGCCTCAGGTCGTGCGGTGGTTGCCCTTCGGAAACTGGACGGCAAGGGCTGCATACCAGTGGCCGCTCTTCTTCACGGTGCGCAGCTGCGTCTCGTAGTCCACATGCACGATGCCGAAGCGCATGCGGTAACCCTCCGCCCACTCGAAATTGTCCATCAGGCTCCAGGCGAAATAACCGCGCATGGGATAGCCCTCGCCGATCAGGTCCGCCGTGATGCCGAGATGGTCGGCGATGTAGTCAAGGCGTGGCTGGTCGTCGACCAAGCCGTCCTTGATGCCCATATTGTAGCAGGCGCCGTTTTCCGTGATGTAGCAGTCGGGCAGCGTATAATCCGCATTGAGCTTGCGGATGAGATCGCCGAGCGCGGGTGCAAAAACCTCCCAGCCGATATCGGTCTTGACGTCCACGACCGGCGGGGCCGGCACCGTTGCCGGGAACTCCGCGCCCTCCGCCGGATCGTCTGAAACGCGCATGGGCGTATAATAATTGAGGCCCCACCAGTCGAGCTTCTGGCTGATCGTCTCCATGTCGCCCGGCTCGATTGCCGGCATGCGGTGGCCGAGCGCGGTGAGGAAGGATGCCGGATATTCGCCCTTGAAGACCGGACCGAAAAAGACGCCGTTGTGGAAATCGAAGGCGCGGGCGGCGGCCGCCTGATCCGCAGCATCGTCGCTGCCAGCATGGATGGAATGGGCGTTCAGCACGAGACCGACGGGAAGCGACGGCCGCTCGGAGCGGATGGCCGCGACGCCGAGGCCGTGCGCCAGGTTGGTGAAATGAAGGGCGTGCAGCGCCGCATCCATGTTGCGCTCGCCGGGCGCATGGATGCCATAGAGATGGCTGAGCCAGACGGAACACCAGGGCTCGTTGAAGGTCGCCACCGCATCCAGCCGGTCGCCGAGCCGGGCGATGACCGTTTTTGCGTAGCGCTGGAAGGCATAGGCCGTCTGCCGCGCCGTCCAGCCGCCGTCGCCCGCCAGCATCAGCGGCAGGTCCCAGTGGTAGAGCGTCGCAAAGGCCTTGATGCCGCGCGCCTTCAGGCCGTCGACGAGGCGGTCGTAGAAATCCAGCCCCTTCTCGTTTACCGGCCCGGTGCCTTCCGGAATGATGCGCGGCCAGGCGATGGAGAAACGATAGGCCTCGACGCCGAGTGACTGGATGAGATCGAGATCCTCCTCCAGCCGATTGTAATGGTCGCAGGCGACGTCGCCATTGTGGCGGCCATAGACCCGGCCCGGCATGTTGGAAAAAGCATCCCAGATCGACGGCTTGCGGCCATCGGTCTTCGTCGCCCCCTCGATCTGGAAGGCGGCCGTCGCCACGCCGAACACGAAATCACCGGGAAAACGTCCGGCAAAGGTCTTGGGATCCATCGTCATCGTCTCTGAAATGCGGCGGGAGGGGCGCCCGCGAGCCTACTGCAACGTTGCAGTATTGCCGTTTTCAGCAAAAATCAATGGTCTTCATGCCCTGCGCGACCAGATTGGCCACCGTCAATCCACCTCACCCAGGCGCGTATTAATCAGCCATTCCTTAAACGAAGGTTAGGACCTTGCCCTTTAAAGTGTCCATGGCTTGGGACGGAGACACTTACGTGGTACGGCGAATTCCAAAGCATCTTGTCCGAAAGGGCATGTTCGTGGAATCGGTGGAATGCCCAAACGCCGAGTTTTCGGACCGGCGGTTCCTCGTGCAGTCCGATGAGACCGTGCGCGCCATCCTCGCTACCTCCGCCGCCTATGCGCTGGTCAATCCGCAGAAGAGCACCGTCGACATCGACACGGCCACCGCCCTCTCGCCCGCGCAAAAGCAGGCGGAGGAGCGCAAGCTCACCACCGAAACGGTGGCGCAGTCCGCCCGGTCGCTGCGCGAAAGTTTTGCCGCCGCGCAAGCCGGCCAGCTTGAAATCGAGGCACTCGGGCCGGTCGCCGACGATATTTCCGACCGCATCGACGCTGCCCCGGATATCTTTTTGAAGGTCACGCGGCTGAAGACCAAGGACGAAGGCACCTACGTGCATTCGCTGGCCGTCAGCGCGCTGATGATGCGGCTGGCCCGCCTGATGCATTATGAGGACGGCGCGGTGCGGGAGCTGGGCGTTGCCGGCCTGCTGCACGATGTCGGCAAGCTGATGGTGCCGAACGCCATCCTCAACAAGAAGGGCGGGCTCGATACGGACGAAAGACGCCTGGTGCGCGGCCATCCGGAGATCGGCTACCGCCTGTTGAAGAAACAGGGCAACGTCTCCGACACCGTGCTCGACATTTGCCGCTACCATCACGAGATGCTCGACGGCAGCGGCTACCCGCTCGGCCTGAAGGCTGAACAGCTCAGCCCGGAAATCCGCCTCGCCACCGTCTGCGACGTCTTCGAGGCGCTGACCAGCACGCGCCCCTACAAGCGGCCGTGGACGACGCGCGACGCGCTCAACTGGATGTACGACCGCGGCCACCTGTTCGACAAGAAACTGGTGCTCCGCCTCGGCAGCATTTTTCCCTGACGGGAACACCGGCCGCCGCGATGGCGCGGCAGCCGGCGGCTTTGCCTAGACCTTCACCCAGGCACCGTTCTTCTTCGAGGACTGCACGCAGGCATCGACGAAGACCATGCCCTTGAGGCCATCGTCCACCGTCGGATAGACGACGGCGGGATCGAGCGTTGTGCCGTTGCGCTTGGCGTGGATGGCGCGCGCGGCTTCCGAATAGATGTTGGCGAAGCCTTCGAGATAGCCTTCCGGATGGCCGGAGGGCACGCGGCTCATGCGCGCGGCCGCGGCACCGGCGCCTGCACCATTGCGGGTGATCAGGCGCTTCGGCTCGCCGAAGGGCGTGTACCACAGGTAGTTCGGATCGGCCTGCACCCATTCGATGCCGCCCTTGGTGCCGTAGACGCGCACCTTCAGGCCGTTCTCGTGGCCGGGCGCGACCTGGCTGCACCAGAGCATGCCCTTGGCGGCGACACCGTCCTTCTCCTTGAAGCGCATCATGACATGGGCATTGTCATCGAGACGGCGGCCCGGCACGAAACTGTCGAGATCGGCGGAAAGCTCGGCAAGGTCGAGGCCCGAGACGAAGCAGCCAAGATTGTAGGCATGGGTGCCGATATCGCCGGTGGAGCCGCCAGCACCCGATTTCGTCGGGTCCGTGCGCCACGCCGCCTGCTTCTGGCCGCCCGATTCGATGTCTTCCGTCAGCCAGTCCTGCGGATATTCCATCTGCACGAGGCGGATCGTGCCGAGCTCGCCATTCGCGATCATCTCGCGCGCCTGGCGGACCATCGGATAGCCGGTGTAATTGTGGGTGAGCACGAAGAGCGCGCCGCTCTCCTCCGCCAGCTTCTTCAGCTTGCGGGCGTCCGACAGCGTCGAGGTCAGCGGCTTGTCGCAGATGACGTGGATGCCGCGCTTCAGGAATTCCTTGGCCGCCTCGTAATGAACGTGGTTCGGCGTGACGATCGCCACCGCCTCGATGCCGTTCTTCAGCTTCGCCTCGCGGATCGCCATTTCCTTGAAGCTGCCATAGCTGCGCGACGGATCGAGCCCGAGTTCGCGCGCCGACTGCACGGCTTTCTCCGCCGAGGACGACAGCGCGCCGGCAACGAGTTCGTAGTGATCGTCTAGCCGCGCGGCAAAGCGGTGCACCGCGCCGATGAACGCGCCGGAGCCGCCGCCGACCATGCCCAGCCGAATCCGGCTCTCCCGCGCTTCGCTTGCGCTTCCTTCGATTGCCATGGGTATTCCTCCTTAAAGTCCGAGCATACGGCGGTTGGCGGCCTCATCGGTGCCGGAATCGGCGAAATCGTCAAACGCCTTCTCCGTCACGCGGATGATATGCGCCTTGACGAATTCCGCCCCCTCGCGCGCGCCATCCTCCGGATGCTTCAGCGCGCACTCCCATTCGACCACGGCCCAGCCGGCAAAGTCGTTGGCCGCCATCTTGGAGAAGACCGCGCCGAAATCGACTTGGCCATCGCCCAGCGAGCGGAAGCGCCCGGCGCGGTTGACCCAGCCCTGGAAACCGCCATAGACGCCCTGCCGGCCGGTCGGGTTGAACTCGGCATCCTTCACATGGAACATGCGGATGCGGTCCTTGTAGATGTCGATATTGTCGAGATAGTCGAGGCACTGCAGCACATAGTGCGACGGGTCGTAGAGCATGCAGGCGCGAGCATGGTTGCCGGTGCGCTCCAGGAACATCTCGTAGGTGATGCCGTCGTGCAGATCCTCGCCCGGATGGATCTCGTAGCAGACGTCGACGCCGTTATCCTCGGCATGATCGAGGATCGGCTTCCAGCGTTTCGCAAGCTCATCGAAGGCAGTCTCGACGAGGCCCGCCGGCCGCTGCGGCCACGGATAGACGAAGGGCCAGGCGAGCGCGCCGGAAAAACTTGCCATGGCATCGAGGCCGAGGTGCTTGGAGGCAGTCAGCGCCATCTTCACCTGCTCCACAGCCCAGGCCTGGCGCGCCTTCGGATTGCCGCGCACTTCGGGTGCCGCAAAACCGTCGAAGGCTTCGTCATAGGCGGGATGAACCGCGACGAGCTGGCCCTGGAGATGGGTGGAAAGCTCGGTGACCGCGACGCCGTTTTCGCGCGCCTTGCCGGCGAATTCGTCGCAATAGGTCTTGGATTCCGCGGCCTTCTTCAGGTCGATGAGGCGCGCATCCCAGGTCGGGACCTGCACGCCCTTGTAGCCGATATCGGCGGCCCATTTGGTGATCGAGTCCCAGGAATTGAACGGCGCGGCATCGCCGGCAAACTGCGCGAGAAACAGGGCCGGGCCCTTGATCGTCTTCATCGGTGACTTCCTCCCATGACCTGACCGCACCGGGCGGCCAGTCGAAGATATTTTTGCGGTACGTACCGCAACGTGCGGAAAGCTATCGGCCTTTGGCGGGTCGGGCAATGCTGAAATCACCGCCGCGCGGCAAAAAGCGCTTGTGACATTGGGGCTGGCAACACTCCTACCTCTCCTCCGTCATCCTCGGGCTTGACCCGAGGATCCATGGCCTCTGCTGGAGAGTGGATCCTCGGGTCAAGCCCGAGGATGACGTCGAGAATGGAGCGTGGGCTTGCAAACCAGCAAAATAAACCGCCCGGGTCATCATGTCCCGGGCGGCTCGATTGCTGTCAGATCAGAACGGGGAATCCGGGAAGTAGAAGTCCTTCGCGTTCTCCTTGGTCACCAGCGTCGCGTCGATCGTGTAGACGCCGCGCACCGGAACCTGACCGTAGAAGTTGGCGACGGTCATCTCGAGCGCCGTGCCCACCATTGCCGGCGGATAGAGCACGTCGACCGGGATCATCTTGTCGCCGTCCATGACCTTCTTGATCATGTCCTTCGAACCGGCACCGGCGATGACATACTGGATGTCCGTGCGGCCGGCCTGCTCGATGGCCTGAAGCACGCCGACAGCCATGTCGTCGTCCTGGCACCATACGACGTCGATCTTCTGGTACTTGGTCAGGTAGTCCTGCATGACCTTGAAGGCGTCATCGCGGTTCCAGTTGCCGTACTGGCGGTCGAGGATCTTGACGCCCGAGCCTTCGATGCCCTTGTCAAAACCGTCCTGGCGTTCCTGGTCGATCGGGATCGCCATGCCGCGGATGACGACGACTTCGGCTTCCGGCGTCGTGGTCTTGATATATTCGCCGGCCGTCTGGCCGAGCGCGAAGTTGTTGCCGGCAACATAGAGGTCACGCACGGAATTGTCGTTGGTGCTCGGCGCACGGTCGACGAGGGCGACGAACGTGCCCTTGCTCTTCACTTCCTTGATGGCGTTGACCAGCGGATCCGGATCGGTCGGCAGGATGACGAGCGCGTCGATGCCCTGCGTTTCGAGGTCCTGCACGGCATTCGCCTGGCTTGCCGGGTCCGGCGAGGTCTTGACGATGACGTTAAGGCCCGGATTGCGCTCCATGAGGAGCTTGGCGACGCGTTCGGCATGGAAGACGACGCCGGACGTCCAGCCGTGGTCGGCGGCCGGGATCGAAACGCCGATCGTTACCTTCTTTTCTTCCTGTGCGTGGACGACGCCGGCCACCAGCGCCATCGCGGCAACCGTCAGGCCCAATAGTTTCTTGCGCATGAGTTTCCTCCCAAATGCAGGTCTTTACTTCGCGGCCGGGCGACCTGTGGACCCGGCTAGAGGTTTACGACTTCCGCACCAGCGAGCGCTGGACGAGCATCGCAATGATGATGATCGCGCCTTGGATGGCCCCGATCAGATATTCGCTGATGAAGTTGGAGAGCAGCATGATGTTGCCGACCAGTTCGAGAATGAAGGCGCCACAGATCGTGCCCCAGACGCGCCCTGCCCCGCCCTTCAGCGCCGTGCCGCCGACGACGACCGCGGTGATCGCCTGCAACTCCCACAGGATGCCGGTCGTTGCCGAGGTGGAGCCGAGGCGCGGCACGTAGAGAAGCACGGCAATCGCGACGCAGAGCCCCTGGATGACGAAGGCAATTGTGCGCACGCGGTTCACCGGAATGCCGGAATAACGCGCGACGTCGCTGTTCGAGCCGACCGCCACCACATGGCGACCATAACGCGTGCGGTAGAGAATGAAGGCCGCGACGGCTGTGACGGCGAGGATGACGACGATCGGCACCGGCACGCCGAGGATGTAGCCGAAATAGGCCGGGCGATAGAGCGCCTGCAATTCCGGCTCGCGCAGCGTGATCGCGCCGCCCTGCGACAGCCAGGTGGTCAGCCCGCGATAGATACCCATCGTGCCGAGCGTGGCGATGAAGGGCTCGATCCGGCCGACGGTGGTGATGAGGCCGTTCGCGAGACCACAGGCGCCGCCGATGACCATGGTCAGCACGACCGCGGCCGCCAGCATGAGGCCCGGATCGGCGATCGCGCCGGAATTCATGAAGATGATCATGATCGAGGCGACGAAGGCCACCATGGAGCCAACCGAAAGGTCGAGGTCGCCTGACGAGATGACGAAGGTGGCGCCCACCGCGATGATCGCGATGAAGGCGCTGCGCGTCGCGACATTCGCCAGGTTGTTGATGCCGATGAAGTTGGGATTGACCAGCGCACCGACGATCAGAAGCAGCGCCAGCGCCGCAAAGGGCGCGACGGCCCTCAGATCGATGTCCCGCCAGCTGCGGCCCCTGCTCTTCGTTTCGACCGCGTCTTCGCCTGCCGTCATGTTCGTCCCCGACGTAATTTGTTGTTTGATGCCGCCCGGCCGATGGCTCAGGCGGCGGCCTTCTTCTTCAACCCTGCCGAATAGCGCATGATCTCCTGTTCAGAGATCTCCTCGCCTTCGAGAATGCCGACGATCCGCCCTTCCCGCATCACGGCGACGCGCGTGCAGAGCCCGATGATCTCCGGCATCTCGGAGGAGACGACGATGATCGACTTGCCATCGCGGGCGAGTGCGGAAATGAAGTGATAGATCTGCTGCTTGGTGCCGACATCGATGCCGCGTGTCGGCTCGTCGATGATGATGATGTCCGGCTCGGTCTCCATGACCTTGGCGAGCAGCAGCTTCTGCTGGTTGCCGCCCGACATGCGCCCGGCGACGACCCGGCCGTCGCGCACGCGGATATCGAAGCGCCGGCGTGCCCGCTCCAGCGCCTCCGCCTCGCTCTTCGGGTTGAGATAGCCATAGCGGCCATGCCGATCGAGCGATTGCAGCGTCAGGTTCGCGGTCATGCGGGAGTTGAGCAGCAGGCCCTTGTGCTTGCGGTCCTTGGTCATATAGGCGATGCCGACGCGGTTGGCGGCATGCACGTCGCCTCCAGGCACACTTTCACCGCGCACCAAAACCTCGCCGGAAAGGCGCGAGCGGAGCCCCGCCACCGCCTCCATGAGCTCCGTGCGGCCGGAGCCGATCAGGCCGGAAAAGCCGAGGATCTCGCCCTTGCGCACCTCGAAGCTCGCATCCTTGACATAATGCGTCGTGAGCCCCTCGACGGAGAGCGTCACCTCCTCGTCGATGCTCGGCTCCTGCTTGGACGGGTAGAGGCTGGAAAGCTCGCGGCCGACCATGAGCTGCGCAATCGACTCGCCGTCGAGAATGCTGGTCGGCGCCGTCTTGATCCATTGCCCGTCGCGCAGCACCGTGACGCGGTCGGTGAGTTCCATCACCTCGTCGAGCTTGTGCGAGACGAAGACGAAGGAGGTGCCCTTTTCCCGCAGCTTGCGCACCTGGCGGAACAGGTAATTGGTCTCCTCGCGGGAGAGCACGGCGGTCGGCTCGTCCATGAAGATGATGCGCGCATCGCGGCTGATCGCCTTGGCGATCTCCACCATCTGCTTGTCGGCGATCGACAGCGAGCTGATCAGCGCATTCTCGTCGACATGCGAGCCGAGCTGGTCGAGCACGCGGCGCGTCTCGCCGCGCATGAACTTGCGGTCGAGCATGCCGTAGCGCGTCACTTCGCGGCCGAGGAACAGGCTCTCGGTCACGGTCAGGTGTTCGGCGAGGTTGAATTCCTGGTGGATGATGACGATGCCGAGCGATTCCGCCTGCCCGTTCGGCGGCAGTTTCACCGGCTGGCCATCGAGGAGGATTTCACCGGAGGTCGGCTGCTCGAAGCCGGACAGGATCTTGACGAGCGTCGATTTACCGGCGCCGTTCTCACCCATCAGAGCATGGATTTCGCCGGCGCGAAGCTCGAAATTGACGCTGAAAAGCACCTGCACGCCGCTGAAAGACTTGCTGATGCGGCGCGCGGAAAGAACGACGGGAGCCCCGTCGGCAGCGTCCGGATTCATGATTTCCTCCCTGCGGCTCCTCGACCGCTTGAGCCATGATGTAAACCTTTACATGATCTATGTAAAGGTTTACATCACTGGATATCCGCAATTTTCACCAAGCGCCGTTTGACCCTCAGACAAGTCTGTGTAGTGTCGCCGCAATGCGAGCCGAGTGAGAAAATAGAGTGTCATCTTCCAGCCCCGCCACGATCGAAGATGTCGCGCGGATCGCGCAAGTCTCGATCGCGACCGTTTCCCGGGCGATCCACACGCCGGAAAAGGTGGCGAACTCGACGCGGCTGAAGGTCAACCAGGCCATCGCCATTACAGGCTATACGACGAACGCCATGGCGCGCAGCCTGCGCCTCGGTCGGTCGAACATGATTCTCGTCGTAGCGCCCGATATCGGCGACCCGAATTTTTCCAACATCCTGGTCGGCCTGGAAAACGAGGCGCGCTCGCACGGCTACGGCATCCTGATCGGCCATACCCACAACGACCCGCAGCGCGGGCTCGAATATCTGAAATTCCTGAATTCCAACCAGGCGGCCGGGCTGATCCTGTTCACCGGCATCCTGCCCTTCGGCCACCAGTCCATGACGGCCCGCCTGCCGCCGAGCGTCGGCGTCTTCGAGCCGGTCTATAATGGCGGCATTCCCTATGTCGGCGTCGACGATATCGAGGGCGCGCGCAAGGCGGTCGATCTTCTGGTCGCCGAGGGCCACCGCAAGATCGCCTTCATCGGCGATTCGCGCACGCGCCTCGCCTATAGCCGCCGCCGCCAGGGCTACGATGCCGGGCTCGATGCCGCAGGCGTGCCACCGGGAGAGCGCACAATCCTGGAAGGCGACGGCACGATCGAAAGCGGGCGCCTCGCGCTCGAACAGCTCTTCATGCGCGACACGCTTCCCACCGCCTTCATGTGCGTCAACGACCAGACGGCGATCGGCGTGATGATCGGGCTTGGTGCTCGCGGCTACGACATTCCCGGCGATTTTTCGGTCACCGGCTTTGACGACGTGCCGCAAGCGACCTTCATGACGCCCTCCCTCACCACCATCCGCCAACCCCGCACCGCCATCGGCAAGAGCGCCATGGCGCTGCTGCTGGAACTGCTTTCCGGCAGCGAACCGCCGGAAACCGAGATCCTGCTGCGGCCGGACCTGATCGTGCGGAACTCCGTGACGGCGCCCTCGCGGCGGTTTCAGAAACGGTAGGCCTATCCCCCTTGAGGGGAGTGTTCATGTTGGACTCGCGAGGCGTTTTCTTGCGAGGAAGATGTCGAGTGTGATCTGGAGCATTTCGAGTGTCTTTGAGGCGCGCTTTGTTTTCCGGTTGAAGCGGGCCAGCATGTCGCGGAACGAGGCGTTCGAGGACTCGATGAGGTGGGTCTGCGCCTTGGTCTGCCGATGCGGTTCGTCCGCCTCGATCCGCTCGAAGGCCAGATGATAGCAGGAGTTGGCATCGGTGAAGATGGTACTGATCTGGCCGACGGTCGCTTTGGCCAAAGCGTAGATGGCCATGGCACTGCGCACGCCCTGATCGCCGATATGGTATGCGACGACCCGGCGGTGGCGACGGCTATAGGCCGTCCAGATCACTGCCCGCTGCTGTTTTTTTGGACATAAGTGTAAATCTCGTCCATCTCGATGACATCGGGCATGGCGGTGTCCATCGGCTCGGCCTGGGCCACTTTGCGCTGCAAGGCAGCATGCTCCTTGCGGATCCAGTTCAGGACCGTTGCAGGCGATGCCTCCAGCACTCGGCCGATCGCCCGAATGCCCATGCTATTCATGTACATCTCGATCGCAATGGCCTTGGTCTTCGCGCTAAACCGGGGCTGACTGTCGGTGCTATAGCGGCCGCAGGTGCGACATCGATAGCGTTGATGGCCGGCCTTGCTGCCGCGCTTGACCAGATCGACACCACCACAGCCCGGGCAATCCATCACCTGCCTCCACGCAAATCACCCCCATAGCAGAACCTCAAAAGCGTTCCGTGTAAACACTCCCCCCTTGAGGGGGAGATGCCCGGCAGGGCAGAGGGGGGAGCCTCACCCGTAGCGGCGCTGGCCCGCCTTGGCCGCCCGCTCCCCCCGCCCCGCCGACACTGTGAACCGGTCGACCAACCCCTTCAGCGTCGTGCTGATCTGCATCAGATTGTGCGTGGCCGCGTTGGTCTCTTCCACCATCGCGGCGTTCTGCTGGGTCATCTGGTCCATGCTGCCGACCGCCTTGTTGATCTCCGAAATGCCGGCGGATTGCTCGCGGGCCGAGCTGGCGATCGCGTCGATATGCCCGTTGATATGCACAACCTGCTCGCCGATATGGTGCAGCGCCTCGCCGGTCTTGTTGACCAGCGACACGCCGAGCAGCACGTCCTCGAAGGACTTGTCGATCAGAGCCTTAATCTCCCGAGCCGCGTCCGCGGATTTCTGCGCGAGTTCGCGCACCTCCTGCGCCACCACCGCAAACCCCTTGCCCGCCTCGCCCGCCCGCGCCGCCTCGACGCCGGCATTCAGCGCCAGAAGGTTGGTCTGGAAGGAAATCTGGTCGATGACGCCGATGATCTGCGTGATCTTGCGCGAGGAATCCTCGATCGCGCTCATCGCCGAAACCGCCTGCTCGACCACCGCGCCGGAGCGTTTCGCCTCTTCGGTCGCGCTGCCGACGACGCGGCGCGCTTCCTCCGCCCGGTGCGCCGCCTCGCGGGAAATGGTGGTGATCTGCTCCACGGCGGCCGCGGTTTCCTCCAATGAGGCCGCCTGCTGCTCGGTGCGTTTCGCCATGTCGTCCGTGGCGTTGACCAACTCGCCGGAATTGCCGGCCGCATCCTCCGCCGCCGTCACGATGGCGCCGAGCGTGTCGTCGAGCTTGTCGATCGCGGCATTGAAGTTGGAGCGCAGGCCCTCGAACTGCGAGGCGAGCGGCCTGGTGATGGCAGCAGTCAGGTCGCCGCCGGCAAGACGGTTGAGCGAGGTGTCGAGTGCGCCGAGCGCCTCTTCCTGCTCGGCATTCAGCACCTGCCGCTCGGCCTCCACCTTCTCACGCTCCTCCTGAAGGGCCTCCAGATAGACCGAGATCGCATAGTCCATATCGACCAGCGCCGCCTTGACGATGGCCGAAATCTCTTCGCCGAGCGCGGCCGCTTTCTTGCGGTAGAGGAAACCATCGAGATGCTTGGCGACGACGCTCTCGACGATCGCTTCGAGGATCAGCGCATAACCGCCGATATACCAGCGCGGCTCCAGGCCGAGACGGGCGTGCGTGCGGCCGATCGTGGTGACGGCATCGACATATTGCGCATCGAAGCGCGCCGAGCCGATCAGCTCCCAGTGCTTGGCCTGCCGGCCCTTGGCACTCTGGATATGCGCCTCGCTGGAAAAGAAGCGGGCCGTTTCCGGCGTGGCGCGGGCCTTGCGGTAGAAGATGTCGAGCGCGCCGTCGAGCGAGGCCGAAATCGTCGGCAGCGCCCGCTTCAGGGCATCGCGCTGGCCACTGTCGAGCGCGACGAACTGCAGGCGTTCATTCAGTTGCTGGGTCTTGGCATCCTGCGCTGACATCGGACAAATCCTCAAGCTGTTGGAATGGTGGCCGGCGCCAAGTCCCGAATCGGGTTTCTCGCATCCAGCCTGTCGCGATTCTTTGCAGGAGACAGTAAACAAACACTATAGTCGCCGATGAATTACTTGAACCAGAATTGATAAATCGCAATTGAATCGCAAATTTATATGGATCTCTCGCTTATTGTTATCAAACACATCAATATATACGAAGGTCGTACGAGACTCAGTTTACGTAGGCAAAAGTATATCTCACCTTACGTGAGGCATGACTTCGCAAACAAAAAGGGCGCCGGAAGGGCGCCCTCTTGTTATCGTCGGGAAGTGTTCGGTCAGACGTAGCGGTTGACCACGTTTTCCAGAAGCTCCTGCTTGCCGGAGCGCGGCTCCGGGTTGATGCCGTCCTTGAGCACGTAGGCTTCCAGCGCTTCCAGCGAGGAGCCGCCGGACAGGATCTTTTGCGCCTCGGGCTTCTGCCAGCCGGCATAACGATCGGCGAGCGGCGCGGAGAGCGCCTTGTCCTCGATCATCTTCGCCGCCGCCCGCAGGCCGCGTGCGCAGCAATCCATGCCGCCGATATGGCCGATCAACAGGTCCGCCGGGTCGATCGACTGGCGGCGCAGTTTTGCGTCGAAGTTGGTGCCACCCGACGTGAAGCCGCCGCCAGCGAGGACCTGGTAGTAGGCCAGCGCCATTTCCGGCACGTTGTTGGGGAACTGGTCGGTGTCCCAGCCGGACTGGTAGTCGTTGCGGTTCATGTCGATGGAACCGAAGACGCCGAGCGCGTTGGCGAGCGCCAGTTCATGCTCGAAGGAATGGCCGGCGAGGATGGCGTGGCCCTGCTCGATATTGAGCTTCACCTCGTTCTCGAGGCCATACTTCTTGAGGAAGCCGTAAACGGTGGCGACGTCGTAGTCGTACTGGTGCTTGGTCGGCTCCTGCGGCTTCGGCTCGATGAGGATCGCGCCCTTGAAGCCGATCTTGTGCTTGTATTCGACGACCATGTTGACGAAGCGACCGAGCTGGTCGAGCTCCTGGCCGATATTGGTGTTGAGCAGGGTCTCATAGCCTTCGCGGCCGCCCCACAGCACGTAATTGTCGCCGCCGAGGCGATGGGTGGCGTCGATGCAGGTCTTTACCGTCGCGGCGGCGAAGGCGAAAATATCCGGATCCGGATTGGTCGCCGCACCGCCCATATAGCGGCGGTTGGAGAAGAGGTTGGCGGTGCCCCAGAGCAGCTTGACGCCGGTCTCCGCCTGCTTCTTCTCGAAATAATCGACAATTTCGTTGAGGTTCTTGGTGTTTTCAACGAAATCCTTGCCTTCCGGCCGCACGTCGGCGTCGTGGAAGCAATAGAAGGGCACGCCGAGCAGCTGGAAGAATTCGAAGGCGACGTCCGCCTTCAGCTTCGCCGCCTGGATCGAATCCTCGAACCACGGGCGCTGGAACGTCTGCCCGCCGAAGGGATCGCCGCCCGGCCAGACGAAGGTATGCCAATAGGCGACGGCGAAGCGCAGGTGGTCTTCCATGCGCTTGCCCGCAACGATTTCATCGGGATTGTAGTGACGGAAGGCGAGCGGGTTGGTGCTTTCGGGACCTTCATACTTGATCTTGGCGATATCGCCGAAGAAGCCGGTGGCCATGGGTGTCTCCTCTGTTGTGTTTGTTCGGTCAGTAAGCGGCGCGGATCGCCGGGTAGAGGCGGCGGTAGCGCTGGTAGGCGTCCTCGTAGGCGGCCGTGAGCGCCGTCTCGGGTTCGATGGTCTCGGCTGTCGCCGGTGCGCTGCACACCGCGACCGGGTCGGCACCCGTCGCGGCGATGAGGCCAAGGCGGGCGGCGCCGAAAGCGGCACCGAAATCGCCGTCTGCCGGCAGGTCGACGGGCAGGTCGAGCGCCGTGGCGATGGATTTCAGCCAGTAGCGCGAACGCGACCCGCCACCGATGGCGGTGACGCGGGAAAGCTGCGTGCCGGCGGATTTCAGGGCTTCCAGACTGTCGCGGATGGCGAAGGAGACGCCTTCCAGCACTGCCTGCGTCAGCACCGCGCGGCCGCTCTCATGGCCGAGGCCGAGGAAGGCGCCGCGGATCGCCGCGTCATTGTGCGGCGTGCGCTCGCCGGAGAGGTAGGGCAGGAAGGTGACGCCGGATGGCGCCTTCAGCGTCTCGCCGAGTTCCCCGGTGAGATCGGCGGCGGAGGCGCCGGTGACGCGCGAATGCCAGTTCAGCGCGTCGGTGGCCGAGAGGATGACGCCCATCTGGTGCCAGGTGTTCGGAAGCGCATGGCAGAAGGCGTGCACGGCGCTTTCGGGGTTCGGCAGGTATGTCGCATTGGCGGCAAAGAGCACGCCGGAGGTGCCGAGCGAGACGAAGGCCGCGCCCTCGCGGACCGTGCCCATGCCACAGGCAGAGGCGGCATTGTCCCCCGCCCCGCCGGCAACGACGATGCCGTCGCCAAGTCCCCATTTCGCGGCCAGCTCCGGCCGCAGCGTGCCGGCGGCGTCGGTGCCTTCGACGAGCGTCGGCATCTGGCGCTCTTCGAGCCCGGTCGCGGCAAGCAGTTCACCGGACCATTTGCGCGCACCCGTATCGAGCCAGGCGGTGCCGGCGGAATCCGACATTTCCGACATATGCTCGCCGGTGAGCCAGACGCGCAAAAAGTCCTTTGGCAGCAGGACCCAGCGGATTTTGGCGAAGAGATCCGGCTCGTTCGCCTTCACCCAGGCGAGTTTTGGCGCGGTGAAGCCGGGGAAGACGATGTTGCCGGTGATCTTGCGAAAGCGCGGATCGGCATCGAGCGCCGCTGCCTCGCGGTGGCTGCGCGTGTCGTTCCACATGATGCAGGGGCGCAGCACCTTGTCCTCGCCGTCGAGCAGGGTCGCGCCGTGCATGTGGCCGGAAAGGCCGATGCCGCGCACGGCCGCCAGTTCCGCCGGGTGGGCGGCACGCAGGCCGGCGATCGCCTCCTCCGTCGCGCGGACCCAGTCGGCCGGGTCCTGTTCCGACCAGCCGGCATGCGGGCGCGTGGTCGCAACCTCCTTGCTGGAGGCGGAGCCGATGACGGCCTGGTCGGCGGCGATCAGCATGGCCTTGACGCCGGACGTGCCGAGGTCGATCCCGAGATACATGGTGTTGCTCCCTAGTTGTTATCGTCCTCGTCCGGGCCGGCCGGGAGGTTGTCCTTGATGAAGATGTCGAGGCGGATGCGCTCCTGCGCGGCAATGACCGGCAGGCCGTCCGCCTTGGCGCGCAACACGCGGATGGCGCTGCGCACCTCGTGGCCGGCATCCTGGTTGAGCACGGCGTCAATGATGCCGGTTTCGAGGGCTGCGCGGGTGTGGGCCGTCAGCTCGTGGGCGATGACGCAGAGATCCGTCCTGTCGGCGAGGGCCGCGACGAGGCCCTGGTTGCCGGCGCCGAGGCTGTAGATGCCGGCGAGGTCCGGCGTGGATTCCAGGCAGCCGGAAACCAGCGACAGCGACAGCTTCGGATCATCCTGCCCTTCCAGCACCGGCAGCACCGCGCGGCCGACCGGCATGTCCGCGATGGTGGCGAGGAAGCCGTCGAGACGTTCGCGGTGGTCGCGCACGCGCATCGAGCCGGCGAGTACCGCGACGGAGCCTGGCCGGCTGCCAAGGAAACGGCCCATCAGGCTGCCTGCGGTGCGGCCGGCGGCGACGTTGTCGACGCCGACGAAATGATCACGGCCGGAATTTGCGAGATCCGAGACGAGCGTGACGACAGGAACGCCGGCCGCATGCGCCCGGCCGATCGCCGCAGCAACCTCCGGCGCATCGACCGCGACGGCGGCGATGCCGGAGACCTGCTCGGCGATGGCCGCTTCGATCGCGGCGACCAGGGCCGCGGCATCGAAGGCCGGCACCGGCACGACGGAAAGCCGCGTGCGCTCGGCCGCCGAATGAAAGCCGGCACGGCGAACCTCCGCCTCCAGCCCGCGCATGAAGGGATTGTCACCGGCGGGCAGGATGAAGACGAGCGGATAGACGCGGCTCTTCGCCAGGTTCGCCGCCGCCACGTCGCGCACATAGCCAAGGGACGCGATGGCCGCCTCGACCTTGGCCTTCGTCACGCCGCGCACACCCGGCCGGTCGTTCAGAACGCGGTCGACCGTCGCAAGGCTGACGCCCGCCGTATCGGCAATATCGTGAACCGTGGGTCTCATCGCTCCTCCGTCCGAGACCCTTTAGAGGAATTTTTGATGTACGTAAATCAGAAATTTCCAGGCGAAGGATTCGAGCGCATTTTTCGCTTTAGAGGCGCTTGCTGAACGCGTGGGTGAAGACGATGTCGCCCGGATTCTGTCCCGCGTGGGCGAGCGCCACGTCCATGACGGTGTCGGTGATGCGGACCAGCGCGAAGCCGCCGAGGAAGGTCGCAATGGGCTTGAAGATGTCATAGCCCTCGCGGTTGTAGATCATCGGCGTCGGATGTTCGTGGCCGTGGAAGATGCCGACGACATTGTGGTTTTTCAGCGTGGCGATGAGACCGGCGCGCTCCTCGTCGCTCCACCAGTGCGCGGGGCCGGCGCCATGCGGATCGAAGGTCTTTGCCGCGGGATCCCAATGCTCGGTGGAAAACTGGTCCCAGCCGTAATGCTGGAAGAGCACGACAGGCCGGCCGTCCGCGGCGTAGGTGGCGAGGTCTTGCTGGAGCCAGGGCAAGCCGCTGATCGCGCCCTTCGTATCATCCCCGCCAAAACGCTGGAGCTGCACGAGATGCAGCCCGCCCCAATCCCAGGAATAGTTGTCGGAATCGATGTCATAATTCGTCACCGGCACGGGCGCCTTGTAGAACACGGTCGAACGATGGTTCAGTTCGACATAGTCGCGCAGTTCGCGGCGATACCAGTCGAGATGCGGCGACACGCCGTCCTGGTCGAGATCGTGATTGCCGAGGCCGTTATAGACGGGATAGTGCACCCGGTCCGGGCCGGTGCCCTGCTGGTAGCGGCTGGCGAATTGCTGGAGCTGGCGCCCCTCGCCCGGCACCTTCACCTGCCCGCCGCCGTCGTCCGTCATGTCGCCGCCCAGCACGAGGCCGAGCGGCGTGGCGATGCGCGTGCCGGCGCTCGCAAGACCGGACGGCTTGCCGTCGATCTCCGCCGGCCAGATGAGACCGCCGACGGTGTTGACCGCCGCGACATGCCGGAGCAGCGCCGCATCCGTCTTGCCCTCATCCGCACAGTTCGGGCTGAGGCTGTCGGCCGAGACGAGGCAGGCATGCACGTCGCAGGAGAAGAGAAAGGTCGCATCCGTCGCCGGCCGCGCGGTCTGCGCCAGAAGGGGCATGCGGGGCAAGGCGAAGGACAGACCGAGGCCGGCGGCCCCGGTCAGGAGATGGCGGCGGGTGGGCTGGAAGGGCATGCGGATCTCCGGCGCAAACTGATGTCCCGCATTTTGCGGCAGGACGACGCTGGCGTACAGAGGCCGAACGATCCAGCCTTGAGCGATGCCTTCCGACTTGTTACCACCAAGCTTTCAGGGAGGCGGATGATGAAGCTGCGTTTTCACACGGTCGATGTGTTCACCCGGACCCGGTTCGGCGGCAATCCGCTCGCCGTCGTGCTCGATGCCGATGGCCTGACCGGCGAAGAGATGCAGATGGTTGCCCGGGAATTCAACTATTCCGAGACGAGCTTCGTGCTGCGCCCGAAAGACGACCGGCATACGGCGCATGTGCGCATCTTCACGCCCACCGTCGAGGTGCCCTTCGCCGGCCATCCCAATGTCGGCACGGCCTATGTGCTGGCGGCAATGGAAGAGGCCGGACCGGTGGAGGAATTCGTCTTCGAGGAGGCGGCGGGGCTCGTGCGGGCGCAGATCCTGCGCGAGGAGGGCGAGGTCGACCAGGTTCAATTGACCGCGCCGCAGCCGCTTTCGGTCGGGCGCAGCATCGCGCCCGAAAGCGTTGCCGCTTGCCTGTCGCTGTCGGAGGCGGATATCGCCTTCCGCCTGCACCAGCCCTGCATCGCCTCGGTCGGCCTGCCGTTCATCATCGTCGAAATCGCCACGCGCGAGGCCCTGCAACGCGCCAAGCCGGACCTCTCGGCCTTTTCCGCCATCCTGCCGGCGGATGGCGTCGATGCGATTTATCTCTACTGCCGGGAACTGCGGGAAGACGACGGCACGGTGGATTTCACCGCCCGCATGTTCGCGCCCTTCGACGGCCTGCCGGAGGACCCCGCAACGGGAAGTGCCACAGCGGCAGCCTGCGCGCTGATCGCCAGCCTGGAGGGCGGCAGGCCGCGCCGTTTCCAGGTGGCGCAGGGTATCGACATGCAGCGGCCGAGCCTGCTCTCCGTCGAGGTCGTCGACCGGGACACCGTCCGCATCGGCGGCGCCTGCGTGCCGGTGATGAGCGGAACCCTGAGCGTCTAGATTCAGTGCCCGCCGCCACCACCGCCGACGGCCTGGGGTTTCTTGATGATGAAGGCGCAAAACACAAGGGAGCCGAACAGCACTGTCAGCAGCACGAAGACATCCGCGAAGGACAGGATCGTCGCCTGCCGCTGCACGAGGCCGGCCATCTTCTGGATGGCGATGGTAGCACCGTCGAGGCCGTGTGACGTATAGGTCGCGGCCATGTTGCGCATCTGGTCCATGGCTTCCGGATTGCCCCACTGCACATGCTCGGAGAGCCGGGCATAGTGCTCCTGCTGGCGCTGGGTCAGGATTGTGTTGATGATGGCGAGCCCTACGGCACCGCCGAGGTTGCGCGTCAGGTTGAACACGCCGGAGGCGCCGCGAACCTTGTCCGGCGACAACGTGCCGAGCGCGACGTTGTTGATCGGCACCATGCAGATCATCAGGCCGAAACCGCGCAGGATCTGCGGAACGAGCAACTCGTAAAAATCCCAGTCCACCGTGAGGCTGCTCATGATCCAGGTGCCGTAGGAGAAGCTCGCGAAACCGATCATCATCATGAACCGCGGATCCATGCGGCTCGACAGCGCCCCGGCAATGGGCGCGGTGAAGAACATGGTGAGGCCGCTGACGAACATGGTCTCGCCGATCATCAGCGAATCATAGCCGCGGATGCGCCCGAGATAGAGCGGATAGATATAGGTGAGCCCGTAAAGGCCGATGCCCATCACGAAGGAAAAGAGCGAGCCGAAGGCGAAATTCCGGTTGGAAAAGGCGCGCAGATCCACCACCGGGAACTCGACCGAGAAGACCCGGTAGAAGAAGATCAACCCGCCGATCACCGAGGCGACCGCGCCCAGCACGATGTGCTCGTCGTTGAACCAGTCGTTGGCATTGCCCTCTTCGAGCACATATTCCAGCGCGCCGAGGAAGACGGCCATGGCGGCAAGGCCGAACCAGTCGAACTTCTTCATCAGCGAAAGCTGCGGCTTGTCGAAATCGATGAAGTTCCAGGTCACGATCGTCACGATGATGCCGGGAACGATGTTGACGAGAAACAGCCAGTGCCAGGAAAAGGCGTGGCTGAGATAACCGCCTACCGTCGGGCCGATCGTCGGTGCAAGCGTCGCGACGAGGCCGATCATCGGCGAGACGACGCTGCGCTTGGAGGGCGGGAAGATGGTGAAGGCGGCCGCGAAGACCGAGGGGATCATGCCGCCGCCGATGAACCCCTGGATGGCGCGGTAGACGATCATCTGGTCGATATTCGTCGCGGTGGCAGCGAGCGCGCTCGCGGCGGTGAAACCCGCGGCGGACACGGCAAACAGCACGCGGGTCGAGACGATGCGCGCGAGCGTGCCCGACAGCGGAATCATGATGACTTCCGCAATCAGATAGGAGGTCTGCACCCAGCCGATCTCGTCCGTGCCCGCACTCAGGCCCGCCTGGATTTCGGCAAGCGAGGCGGAGACGATCTGGATGTCGAGGATCGACATGAACATGCCGAAGACCATCGCGAAGAACGCGATGACGCGGCGGACGGGAACCTTGTCGGATTGGGCGGGCGCCGCCGCAATCGCGCCGGCTGTGGGTTGAGCGGTCGCGGCCATGGCCCGCGCTCCTTTGCTGGATGAAGCCTATTCGGCCTTCGCGGCGACCGCCGTCGAAGTCGGCGCCGTACGGCTGTCGACGTCGACGACCACGCTCAGGCCCGCCCTGAGCTTGCCCGTGTCCAGCGCCTCCTTGGGGATGGCGATGCGGACGGGCACGCGCTGCGTGACCTTGGTGAAGTTGCCCGTGGCGTTTTCCGCCGGCAGCAGCGAGAAGACGGAACCGGAGGCCGGCGCAATCGAATCCACCGTGCCGAGAATGTCGTCGTCCTCATAGGCGTCGACATGCAGGTGCACCTTGGAGCCCGGCACGAGATGGGCGATCTGCGTTTCCTTGAAATTCGCCTCGACATAGAGGTCGCGCACCGGAACGAGTGCCGCAAGCCGCTGGCCGGCCGAGACGAGATCGCCGACCTGCACGGCGATATTGCCGACGACGCCGTCATAGGGCGCCTTGAGCACGGTGAAGCCGAGGTCGCGCTCCGCCTTGTCGCGGGCGAGTTCCAGAGAGCGGACCTCGCTTTCGGATTCGTTGCGCTGCGCCTGGAGCACGGCGATGCTGGCCTTGGCAGCAACGATATTGGCATCCGCGCCGACGAGATTGGCCTTGGCCTGGTCGAGCGCGACGGTGGCGCTGTCGAGCGAGGCCGTGGTGCCGACCGCCTTGGCGTTCAGCTCCTTGGCACGATTTTCGGCAACTTCGGCGCCGCTGAGCGCTGCCTGATAGGCCGTCTTCTGGGCCTCCGCCTGGGCGAGGCTCGCCTTGGCGCCCTCGATCTGCGCATCGATGCGGTCGAGCGCCAGCTTCTGCGTCGCGATCTGGGCTTCCGCCTGCTCCTTGGCAAGGCGGTAGTCGCCGTTGTCGAGCGTCACGAGCGGGTCGCCGGCCTTGACGGCCTGGTTGGCCACGACGTTCACCACCTCGACATAGCCGGAGACCTTCGGAGAGATGGAGGCGATGTCGCCCTCGATATAGGCGTCGTCCGTCGAGATCATGAAGCGGCCGTTCGTCCACCACTCGTGACCGTACCAGCTGCCGGCGGCGACGAGCACGAGGCCGAGGAGCGGCAGCACGAAACGGCGGCTGCTCTTTTTCTTCTCGGGCTGGGCGACGGTGGCGGCAGGGGCCGCTTCGGCCGTCGTCACCGGCCGCGCCTCTGCGGTTTCGGCCTGGAAATCATCATTGACCGGACGAACCTTCGCCGTGCCGGCGCCATGGGTAGTCGACATGGACGTGCCACCATCTCTGGGATAAAAATTCCGAACTGAACCGTTCGGTTCGATTTGACATAGTCTTCTTTCTCGCGCATATCAAGAGGAAATCGAACCACGCGGTTCGAAATAGTTTACACCAGGTTGCGAGCACGGAAAACGGAGATGCAGACGACGGAAGAAAAACTGGCCGCCCCGCAGACGGGCCGCCGCGTCGCCGGCGAGGACCCCGCCAAGCGCGAGCAGATCCTCGACGGGGCGAAACGCGTGTTCATGGAACAGGGTTTCGAAGCCGCCAGCATGAACGACATCACGCGTGCGGCCGGCGTCTCGAAGGGCACGATCTACGTCTATTTCGAGAACAAGGAAGACCTGTTCGGCGACATGATCGAGCGCGAGCGTCGGAAACTGACCGAAACCGTGCGCCATGCGCTGGACAGCGACCAGCCGCTCGACAAGGCGCTGCACGATTTCGGCATGCTCTTCGCCACCCATATGACGGCGGACCAGACGATCCGCGCCATGCGCATGGTGATCGCGGCCAACCATCGCCTGCCGAAACTCTGTAGCCGCTTCTTCTCCGCCTCGGCGATCAATCCGGTCTCCGTGCTGCAGGATTATCTCGACCGGCAGGTCGCCGCAGGCATCGTCGTGTCGGACGACACCGCGCAGGCCGCCAAGCAGTTCATCGAGCTCACCACCGTCGGCCTCTTCAAGCCGCGCATCTTCGGCTCCATGGAAGACGTGCCGCCGCGGGCCACAATCGAGAAGAATGTCGCCTCGGCCATCCGGGTTTTCCTCGCCGCCTATGGCGCGAAGGCCTAAAAGCGCAACCGCGATCAAGTGACGAGTATCCGGGGACGCCATAAGATGGCTGTCCATGAGGAGCGACACGTCCATGCATCCCGTTGCCAAGGCCATCTGGTTCATCGAAAGCCATTTCGGCCGCGCCATCGCGCTTTCCGAAATCGCCGCGATGGCCGGCATGTCGCGCCATCACCTGTCGCGGCGCTTCGGCGAGATGACCGGCCAGAACCTCAACCGCTATCTGCGCGCCCGCCGCCTTTCCGAGGCGGCCCGCCAGCTTGCCGCGGGTGCCGAGGATATCCTGGCGGTGGCGCTCGATGCCGGCTACGGCTCCCATGAGGCATTCACCCGCGCCTTTCGCGAGGAATTCGGCCTGACGCCGGAAGCCCTGCGTGCGAAGGGCGACCTCGCCGGCCTCGCGCTTCAGGAGCCCATCCGCATGTCCGCCATCGAAAAGACCGATCTTCCCGCCCCGCGCATCGAAACGCTGGATGCCTTCACCATCACCGGCCTCGCCGCCGACTTCGCGCCCGGCAAGGCCGCCGGCATTCCAGCACTCTGGCAGAAGTTCAATGACTATTTCGGCCACATCCCGGGACAGGTCGACAAGACCGCCTATGGCCTCTGCACCATGCTGAGTGATGGCAAGGCCGGTTTCCGCTACCTCGCCGGCGCCCGCATCTCGACGGACGACGACCTGCCGGCGGAGTTCGAGACGGTCACGATACCGGCGCAGACCTGGGCGATTTTCCAGCACCAGGGCCATGTCAACGGCATTCCGGCGACGGTCGACGCCGCTTTCCGCACCTGGCTGCCGGCCTCCGGCCGCACGGTCGGCGCGTTTCCGGACGTGCTCGAATTCTACGGCGAGGATTTCGACCCGGAAACCGGGCTCGGACGGGTGGAAATCTGGCTTCCGCTCGCCGATCGGATGACGAATCCGTGAAATCCGCACAGAGCGCGGCCGGCCTGCTTGCCAGCGGTTGAAATCTGCATAAATACGGGAGGCCATTCTCAAAACGTATTCATGGAGAGGAAG
This sequence comes from Shinella sp. GW821-FHT10F02, assembly GCF_058809275.1. Classification (NCBI taxonomy): domain Bacteria; kingdom Pseudomonadati; phylum Pseudomonadota; class Alphaproteobacteria; order Hyphomicrobiales; family Rhizobiaceae; genus Shinella; species Shinella sp. GW821-FHT10F02. The sequence goes on from NZ_JBXASL010000007.1 coordinate 105,494, forward strand.
ACCGGATGGACAGTATTCTTGCACTCATGCAAGACCCGGCCGCCTGGATTGCGCTCATCACGCTGATCGTGATGGAAGTCGTTCTCGGCATCGACAACCTTATCTTCATCTCGATCCTGACGAACAAGCTGCCGCCTGAACACCGCGTTCAGGCGCGGCGCATCGGCATCGGGCTCGCACTGATCATGCGTCTCGGGCTGCTCGGCACCATCGCCTGGATCGTCCAGCTCACTACCCCGGTGTTCGAGGCCTTCGGCCACGGATTCTCGTGGAAGGACATGATCCTGATTGCCGGTGGTCTCTTCCTCGTCTGGAAGGCGACGAAGGAGATCCACCACAATGTCGACCCCGTCGACCACAAGGAAGACATGGTGGGCGGCGCGGTCGCATCGTCGTTTACGGCGGCGATCGGCCAGATCCTGCTGCTCGACCTCGTCTTCTCGGTCGACAGCATCATCACCGCCGTCGGCATGACACCACATCTGCCGATCATGGTGGTTGCCGTCGTCGTCGCCGTCGCGGTCATGCTGCTGGCCGCCAACCCGCTCGCCAACTTCATCGAGAAGAACCCGACGATCGTCATGCTGGCGCTCGCCTTCCTCCTGATGATCGGCACGACGCTGATTGCCGAAGGCATGGGCTTCCACGTACCGAAGGGCTACGTCTACGCGGCCATGACCTTCTCGGCCCTCGTCGAAATCCTGAACATGGTCTCGCGGCGCGCGCGCCAGAAGAAACAGGGCACCACCACCCACTGAAGACAAAACCGGCGGGACCATCATCCCGCCGGTTCTTTTTGAATTGTATCGAAGACGAGACGGACGGGTTGGGAGCTCGTCTGCCGTTTCGTTGGCCACGGGAAGAAACCGGAAAAATCCCCGTGTTCTCCATCCCCGCCGCGTCCGGTTGACACGACCCGCCTTCTCCTGGAAAAGCGTTTGAGCGGCGGGATTGTTCCGCTAAAATTGATGAATGGTTTTCGTCGTTTAACGGTGGAACCGAAAAGGCCCTGACGGAATTCATGTCGAGCATCGTCCTGCCGCACGGGCCATTAACAGTATGACAATCGAGCAGACCTTCGCCTTCGTCGTCATCGGCCTGATGATGGCGGCGTTCATCTGGGGACGGTTTCGCTACGACCTTGTCGCCTGCTGTTCGCTGCTGCTGGCGCTGGCGCTCGGCATCGTGCCCTTCGACAAGGCATTTTCCGGCTTCAGCGACGACATCGTCATCATTGTCGGCAGCGCGCTGATGGTGAGCGCCGCCGTCGCGCGCTCCGGCATCGTCAATCTCGCGGTCAAGCGCTTCTTTCCGAACCTCACCGAACGGCGCGCCCAGCTCGCGTTGCTGCTCGTCTCGGTGGCGGTGCTGTCGGCCTTCATCAAGAATATCGGCGCTCTCGCCATCATGATGCCGCTCGCCTTCCAGTTCGCCAGGAAATCCCGCACGCCGGCCTCGAAATTCCTGATGCCCATGGCCTTTGCGGCGCTGCTTGGCGGCCTGATGACCCAGATCGGTACCTCGCCGAACATCGTCGTCTCGCGGCTGCGGGAAGAAATCACCGGCACAAGTTTCACCATGTTCGATTTCACCCCGGTCGGTGCGGTGCTCACCGTCTGCGGCATCCTCTTCATGCTGTTCTTCAACCGCATCGTGCCGGAGCGGGAAAACAGCAGCGCCAGCATCGAAGAATCTCTGGAGGCGGCCGCCTATTCCTCCGACGCCACAGTGGAGGAAGGCTCGCCCTCGGTCGGCAAGTCCTTGAACGAAATATTGAAGAACGGCGACGGCGAGGTCATCGCGACCGCCATCATTCGCGGCCATGTCCACCTGGCGCCATTGCCGGACGTGCGGCTTGCCGTCAACGACACGATCCTGATGGAAGGCACGGCCGGCGCGCTCGACAAGGTGGTCTCCGCCACGGGCCTGACGCTCTCCGGCAAGCCGATCCGCGCCGGGCGGGGCGAAGAGGGCGAGATCAGCGCCATCGAGGCCGTCGTCGGCAATGACAGCCGCCTCATCGACATTTCGGCGCGCAGCATCGCGCTGTTCCATTCCTACGGCATCAACCTGCTCGCGGTCAGCCGGCAAGGCCAGCGCCTGCGCGAAAAACTCTCCGAGGTGCGGCTTCGCCCCGGCGACATGATCGTGCTTCAGGGCAACAACCGCACGCTGCCGACACTGCTGCCGGAACTCGGCCTGCTTCCGCTTGCCCAGCGCGAAATCCTGCTCGGCGCACCCCGCCGGGCGATCATCCCCGTGCTGATCCTGATCGCCGCCATGGCCTCCACCGCGCTCGGCCTCGTGCCGGTCGCGACCGGCTTCTTCGCCGCCGCGGTCGCCATGGTGCTGTTCAAGGCCGTGCCGCTGCGCGAGGCCTATACCGCACTCGACGGGCCGATCCTCGTCATGCTTGCCGCCCTCATTCCCGTCTCCGACAGCCTGCGCACGACCGGGGCCAGCGAACTCATCGCCGGCTGGCTCGGCGATGTCGCCGTACACCTGCCACCCTTCGGCGCGCTTGCCCTCATCCTGCTCACCGCCATGGCGGTGACGCCCTTCCTCAACAATGCCGCAACCGTGCTCGTCATGGCGCCGATCGCCGCCAGTTTCGCCGGTGCGCTCAGCTATCGGCCCGAGGCCTTCCTGATGGCAGTGGCGATCGGCGCAGGCTGCGACTTCCTCACGCCCGTCGGTCACCAGTGCAACACGCTGGTCATGGGGCCGGGCGGCTACAAGTTCGCCGATTATCCGCGCGTCGGCCTGCCGCTTTCCTTCCTCATCGTCATCGTCAGCGTGCCGACGCTGCTCGCCGTCTGGCCGGTCAAGTAACGCTGGCGGAGTTTTTCTTGACGCGCCGGGCTGAATATGGTCTCAACCCAGCCCAACGGAAAGCCTCTTCCCGCCGTTTAAAACGGCACAAAATCGGGCTCTCCCTCCCATAAGTCAAGACGGGCCATATCATGAGCACTTCCGGAACCGCCTCCGGCGTTCGCGTACGCATCGCACCCTCCCCGACCGGCGAGCCGCATGTCGGCACTGCCTATATCGCGCTCTTCAACTATCTCTTCGCGAAGAAGCACAACGGCACCTTCATCCTGCGCATCGAGGATACGGATGCCACGCGCTCCACGCCGGAATTCGAGCAGAAGGTGCTGGACGCGCTGAAATGGTGCGGGCTGGAATGGTCGGAAGGCCCGGATATCGGCGGCCCCTACGGCCCCTACCGCCAGTCCGACCGCAAGGACATGTACCGTCCTTACGTCGATAAGATCGTCGCCAACGGCCACGGCTTCAAGTGTTTCTGCACGCCCGAGCGGCTGGCCGAAATGCGCGAGGCCCAGCGCGCCGCCGGCAAGCCGCCGAAATATGACGGCCTCTGCCTGCACATTTCCGCGGAAGAAGTCACGCGCCGCGTCGATGCCGGCGAACCGCATGTCGTGCGCATGAAGATCCCGACCGAGGGCTCCTGCAAGTTCGTCGATGGCGTCTACGGCCCGGTCGAAATCCCGTGGGATGCCGTCGACATGCAGGTCCTGCTCAAGGCCGACGGCATGCCGACCTATCACATGGCGAATGTGGTCGACGACCACCTGATGAAGATCACCCATGTCGCGCGCGGCGAGGAGTGGCTTGCCTCGGTGCCGAAGCACATCCTCATATACCAATATCTCGGCCTCGAACCGCCGGTCTTCATGCACCTGTCGCTGATGCGCAATCACGACAAGTCGAAGCTGTCCAAGCGCAAGAACCCGACCTCGATCTCCTACTATTCCGCGCTCGGCTACCTGCCGGAAGCGCTGATGAACTTCCTGGGCCTGTTCTTCATCCAGATCGCCGAGGGCGAAGAACTCCTGACCATGGAGCAGCTTGCCGAAAAATTCGACCCGGAAAACCTCTCCAAGGCCGGCGCGATCTTCGACATCCAGAAGCTCGACTGGCTGAACGGCCGCTGGCTGCGCGAGCAGCTGACGGAAGAGGAATTCACGGCGCGCGTGCTGAACTGGGCGATGGAAAACGACCGTATCCGCCAGGGCCTGAAACTCTCGCAATCGCGTATCTCCAAGCTCGGCGAACTGCCCGACCTCACCGGCTTCCTGCTGAAGTCGGATCTCGGTCTGACGCCGGAGGCCTTCGCCAAGGTGAAATCCACGCCGGAAGAAATCCTTGAAGTGCTGAACCAGGTGCAGCCGGACCTCGAAAAGATGCCGGAATGGACCGTTGAGAGCATCGAGGCGGAACTGCGTGCCAGTGCCGACCGGCTCGGCAAGAAGCTGAAGGTCGTCGTGGCCCCGCTCTTCGTCGCCGTCTCCGGCTCGTCGCGCTCGCTGCCGCTGTTCGACTCGATGGCGATCCTCGGCCGCTCCGTCGTGCGCCAGCGCCTGAAGATTGCGGCGCAGGTCGTCGCCTCGATTGTCGGTAGCGGAAAGTAAGGAGTAAAATGATGACTGATTTGATGGGATTTCAGCCTTCCGGTGCCGCAGTCGAGAAGACAGAAACCACCCTTTCCTCCGATCCGACGGAAGTCCGCCGCCAGAAGCTCGATCAGCTTCGCCAGACCATCGGCGACGTCTATCCGGCGCATTTCCATCGGACGATGACCAATGCCGAGCTTGCGGCAAAGTACGAGACGCTGGAACTCGACACCGAGAGCGGCGACGTCGTGACGGTTGCCGGCCGCGTCTATTCCTCGCGCAATTCCGGCATGTTCATGGATATCCATGATGCCTCGGGCAAGATTCAGATCTTCAGCCACAAGGACACCACGCCGGAAGAGGCGCGCGCCCTGCTGCCGATGATCGACATCGGCGACATCATCGGCGTCACGGGCGTCGTGCGCCGCACCAAGCGCGGCGAGCTGACGATCAATGCCCAGCAGATCGTCATGCTGACGAAGACCCTGCTGCCGATGCCGGAAAAGTGGCATGGCGTGGCGGATGTCGAAATCCGCTACCGCAAGCGCCATCTCGACATCATGACCAACGAGGAATCGAAGCTGCGTTTCCAGCAGCGTTCGAAGATCGTCTCCGGCATCCGCCGCTTCATGGAAAACGACGGCTTCATGGAAGTCGAGACGCCGATGCTGCACTCCGTCTATGGCGGTGCGACGGCCGAGCCCTTCAAGACGCACCACAACACGCTGAAGCTCGACATGTTCCTGCGCATCGCGCCGGAACTGTTCCTGAAGCGCACGCTGGTCTCGGGCCTGACCGACAAGGTGTTCGAGATCAACCGCAACTTCCGCAATGAGGGCGTGTCCACCCGGCACAATCCCGAATTCACGATGATGGAATGCTACTGGGCCTATGCCGACTACGAGGACATCATGGACCTCGTGGAGCGCCTCTTCGCCGAGCTGGCGGTCAAGATCCATGGCTCGACGGAATTCGCCTATGGCGACAAGGAACTCTCCTTCAAGGGTCCGTTCAAGCGCGTGCCGATGCCCGATTCCGTCAAGGAAGCGACCGGCATCGACTTCCTCGCCATCAAGACCGACGAGGAAGCGCGCGCTGCCGCCAAGGCGGCCGGCTTTGAAGTCGAGAAGGACTGGACCTGGGGCGAATGCCTCGCCTTCATCTTCGAGGAGAAGGTCGAGCCGACGCTGATCCAGCCGTCGCACGTCACGCATTTTCCGAAGGACATCTCGCCCTTCGCCAAGGAAGTGCCGGGCGAACCGCGCCTCGTCGAGCGTTTCGAGACCTATTGCAACACCTGGGAACTCGGCAACGCCTTCTCCGAACTCAATGACCCCGAAGAGCAGCGCGCCCGCATGGTCGAGCAGCTCGAACAGGCCCATGCCCGCGGCGAGAAATCCAAGCAGCTCGACGACGAGTTCCTGGACGCCATCGACCAGGGCATGCCGCCCGCAGGCGGCCTCGGCATCGGCGTCGACCGCCTGATCATGCTCTTGACCAACGCCCCGTCGATCCGCGACGTCATCCTCTTCCCGGCCCGCCGGGCGAAGGCGGACTGAGACCCACACGCCGCCGGCATGACCCCTCATCCGCCTGCCGGCACCTTCTCCCCGCAAGCGGGGCGAAGGGACAAAGCTCCATGGTCTCCTAAAATCGGGAAGTCGGTTCCGCATATCCCTTCTCCCCGCTTGCGGGGAGAAGGTCGCGGCAGCGGGATGAGGGGGCAAATCGCCTCAGCGCATTTAATGTTCGCTCGCGGCAACCTCATGCGAGCCTTCTTCGGCCGCAGCATGCTCGCCACCGCCCTCGCCTTCCGCAGCATGGCCTTCCGCCGGTGCCTCGTGGCCGCCTTCAGCCTTCGCCTCGCCATGGCCGCCGGCTTCTTCCGCCACCGCATTCGGATCGACGCAGTCGGCCCGCTCGTCCATCGCCGTGACGATGGTCTTGATCTCGTCCAGCGACAGCTCCTTGCGCTCGCCGTAGAATTCGCCGTTGCCGGCGGGCGTGCCGTCCGTGTAGCGCGCGACGAAGGGCGCCGTCATGCCGGGGATTGACGAGGGATCGCGGGCGAAAAGCACCTCGGCGCCGATGGCGCGGCCGCGCATGTCGGCGCGGTTCACGGGACCTGCCGCATCGAGCAGGATGACCTGGTAGAGATCGGCTTCCTCGTGATTGGACACGGCACCGGCAACGCGCAGCGCCGTCTTGATGCGAACCGCCCCGTCCTTGGCGTCGGAGCGCACATATTTGCGCAGCCAGTGCTGCCCGTTGCGGTCGAGCCGCACGGTGGTGATGGTCGTGCAGGCGACGCCGGAAACCTGTTCCGCCGGCGGGCCGAGCAGTGCGTCACGGCCGACGAAGATCGCAGCGGCGCCCGACGCGCCCGTCAGCACGACGACACCGGCGACGATAATCAGAAGCTTCCGCGACAAGCGGAACGAGGTCGGAAGGAGCTTCACGGGCGACAAACTTCTCTTTGAACGCAGAACACGGACGCGCCGAGAGCGCGCGAACTCCGTGCACTCTACCCACGGGGCGTTTCGGAAGTTTAAACGCGATGCGTGCGATTTCGGCACGTTTTTGCGAATGATTTGCAATTGCGTTGACAGGCGCCAAAAGCGCCTTATAGTTTAATGCAACTCATTCGCAAAAGCAGATCAGGAGAGCCTATGCTCCGCCGTTCGTTTCATGCCCTTCTTCTCAGCCTGCCGCTTCTGTCAGCCGCACCCGCCATCGCCCAGGAAAAACCGAAGGTCGTGACGACCTTCACCATCATCGCCGACATCGCCTCCAACGTGGCGGGCGACGCCGCCGTGGTGGAATCGATCACCAAGCCGGGTGCCGAAATCCACAACTACCAGCCGACGCCGCGCGATATCCTCAAGGCGCAGGATGCCAAGCTGGTTCTGTGGAACGGCCTCAACCTCGAACTCTGGTTCCAGAAATTCCTCGCCAATCTCGGCGACGTGCCGAATGTCACGGTCAGCGAGGGCATCGAGCCGATGAGCATCGTGGAAGGTCCCTATGAGGGCAAGCCGAACCCGCATGCCTGGATGTCGCCCAGCAATGCGCTGATCTATGTCGAGAATATCCGCAAGGCGCTGGTCGCCCTCGACCCCGCCAATGCCGCGACCTACGACGCCAATGCCAAGGCCTATAGCGAGAAGATCACGGCGCTCGGCGCGGAGATGAAGGCGAAGATCGATGCGCTGCCGGAAGACAAGCGCTGGCTCGTCACCAGCGAAGGCGCCTTCAGCTACCTCACCCGCGATTTCGGTTTGAAGGAACTCTTCCTCTGGCCGATCAACGCCGACCAGCAGGGCACGCCGAAACAGGTGAAGGCGGTGATCGACGCGGTGCGCGAGCACAATATCCACGTCGTCTTCTCCGAAAGCACCGTCTCGGCCGACCCGGCAAAACAGGTCGCCGCCGAGACGGGCGCCACCTATGGCGGCATCCTCTATGTCGACTCGCTGAGCGAGGCGGACGGCCCCGTGCCCACCTACCTGGATCTGCTGCGCGTGACCTCCGAAACCATCGTGAAAGGCCTTTCGCAATGATGATGGGCAGCAAGCCGAAGAGGGTGGACGGCATCGTCGCCGAGGATGTCACCGTCACCTATCGCAACGGCATGACGGCGCTGCGCCATGCGAGCTTCTCCGTGCCGAAGGGCACGATCACCGCTCTCGTCGGCGTCAACGGTGCGGGCAAATCCACGCTCTTCAAGGCGATCATGGGCTTCGTGCCGGTCGCCGCCGGCAAGGTGACGATCCTCGGGCTCTCCGTGAAGGAAGCGCTGAAGAAGAACCTCGTCGCCTACGTGCCGCAGGCCGAAGAGGTCGACTGGACCTTCCCGGTGCTGGTCGAGGACGTGGTGATGATGGGCCGCTACGGCCACATGAACTGGCTGCGCATCCCCACCAAACACGACCACGACCTGGTCGATGAGGCGCTGACGCGCGTCAACATGGCCGCCTTCCGCAAGCGCCAGATAGGCGAACTCTCCGGCGGCCAGCGCAAACGCGTCTTCCTCGCCCGGGCCTTGGCGCAGGAGGGCCAGGTGATCCTGCTCGACGAGCCCTTCACCGGCGTCGACGTCAACACGGAAGAACAGATCGTCGAGCTGCTCGGCAAACTGCGCGACGAAGGCCGCGTCATGCTGGTCTCCACCCACAATCTCGGCAGCGTGCCGGATTTCTGCGACCGCACCGTCTTCGTCAAGGGCACGGTCATCGCCTCCGGCCCGACGAAGGAAACCTTCACGGAAGCCAACCTGGAACGCGCCTTCGGCGGCGTTCTGCGCCACTTCATCCTCGGCGGCCATGATCTGCACGACGACGAGGACAAGCGCACAGTCAAGGTCATCACCGACGACGAGCGCCCCTTCGTCATCTACGGCGAGCGCGACACGGAGAAGACACCGTGATCGATACCCTGCTCGAACCCTTCGGCTACGGCTACATGGTCAACGCCATGTGGGTCAGCGCGCTGGTCGGCTGTATTTGCGGCTTTCTCTCCGCCTATCTGATGCTGAAGGGCTGGTCGTTGATCGGCGATGCACTTTCGCACTCGATCGTGCCGGGCGTTGCCGGCGCCTATATGCTTGGCCTGCCCTTTGCGGCCGGCGCCTTCCTGTCCGGCGGGCTCGCCGCCGCCGCCATGCTCTTCCTCAACCGCAAGACCAAGCTGAAGGAAGACGCGATCATCGGCATGATCTTCTCCTCCTTCTTCGGCCTCGGCCTCTTCATGGTCTCGCTCTCGCCGACGCCGGTGAACATCCAGACCATCGTACTCGGCAATATCCTCGCCGTCAGCCCGGAGGATACGATCCAGCTCGCCATTATCGGCGCCGTCACGCTGCTCATCCTGCTTTTGAAGTGGAAGGACTTGATGGTCACCTTCTTCGACGAGAGCCACGCCCGCTCGATCGGCCTCAACCCGACGGGCCTGAAGATCCTGTTCTTCACCCTGCTCAGCGCCTCCACGGTCGCCGCCATGCAGACGGTCGGCGCCTTCCTGGTCATCGCCATGGTGGTGACGCCGGGGGCCACCGCCTATCTGCTGACCGACCGCTTCCAGCGCCTCATCGTCATCGCAGCAGCGCTTGGCGCCGGCACCAGCTTCGTCGGCGCCTATATCTCCTACTTCCTCGATGGCGCCACCGGCGGCATCATCGTCGTGCTGCAGACGGTGATCTTCCTGCTCGCCTTCCTCTTTGCCCCGAAACACGGCCTCCTCGCCGCGCGCCGCAAGGGCCGGCTGGCGCTTGAACCCGCGGAAGGCGCCCAGCCATGAACGAGACGCTCGAACTCGCGATCATGCCCTTCCAGCTCGCCTTCATGCAGAACGCCTTCCTGGTGACGCTGATGATCGCCGTGCCGATGGCGCTGCTCTCCTGCTACCTCGTGCTGAAGGGCTGGTCGCTGATGGGCGACGCGGTCTCCCATGCCGTGCTACCGGGCGTGGTCATCGCCTATGTCGTCGGCCTGCCCTTTGCGGCCGGCGCCTTCGTCGCCGGCCTGTTCTGCGCGCTCGCCGCCGGCTACCTCAAGGACAACAGCCGGGTGAAGGAAGACACGATCCTCGGCATCGTCTTCTCCGGCATGTTCGCGCTTGGCCTGGTACTCTACGTCAAGATCCAGCCGGATATCCATCTCGATCATATCCTGTTCGGCGACATGCTCGGCATCGCCGTGTCCGATCTTGTGGAAACCGCAGCGATCGCCACCGCATCCACGGCCTTCATCCTGCTCTTCCGCAAGGACCTGCTGGTGCATGCCTTCGACCGGCAGCACGCGTCCGCCATCGGCCTGCCCGTCAACCTGCTGCATTACGGCCTGCTCGCCGTGCTGTCGCTCGTCGTCGTCGGCGCGCTGAAGGCGGTCGGCATCATCCTGGCCATCGCCATGCTGGTGGCACCGGGCGCCATCGCCGCCCTCGTCACGCGGCGCTTCCCGAGCATGCTGATGGTCGCGGTCAGCGTCGCCCTCGGCGCCACCTTCTTCGGTATCTGGCTGAGCTTCATCATCGACAGTGCGCCAGCCCCGACCATCGTGCTTTTGATGACCATCCTCTTCGTCTTCGCCTTCCTCTGGAACGTGCTGCAAAGCCGCAAGCCCGCGCAGGAGACCTGATCCGGCGCGGGCGGGGGTCTGTCGACAGACGTCCGGTTTACGTCTATCGTCCCGCGCGATCGACAGGCGGTGCTTCGCGGCCGGTCGCAACGAAAGATAGAACAAGCACGGGACGGCATGGCGCATATCGGTATCGTCGGCAGCGGCCTCATGGGCTGCGCCACAGCGCTCAATCTGCTGGAGCAGGGCCACAGCGTCACCATCCTGGAGCGGGACGCCGGCGGCCTGCCGGCTTCCGTCGGCAATGCCGGCATCCTGGCGGTGCCGGAGATCGATCCGCTCGCCCGGCCCGGCATGCTGCTGTCCGTGCCGAAATGGCTGCTCGACCCGCAGGGGCCGCTCACCGTGCGCTGGCAGGATCTGCCGGCACTCGCCCCCTGGCTCATCCGCTTCCTGATTTCGGCAAGCGCGGACAAGGTCGCCGCCAGCCGCGCCGCTATGCTCTCCCTCATGAAGACCGCGGAGGCCGATCATGTGCGCCTCGGCACCCTGGCCGGCATCAGCGGCCATCTGCGCGACACCGGCGCGCTCACCGTCTTCGATAGCACTGCTGCCCGCGACAAGACCTTCGCCCATGAGGCGGAAAATGCCCGGCTGATCGGCTGCAATATCGAGAAGCTGACGGCCGAGGAAGCCCGCCGCCGCGTGCCCGCCTTGCAGGGCGCCTTCGCGGGCGCAATCTTCAGCGACGGCTACAAGACCTTCGACTATCCGCTGACCTTCCTGCGTCGCCTCCAGGCGGTGCTGCGCGAACGGGCGACGCTGCTGGACGCCACCGTGTCTTCGGTTGCGCGCGCGGAAAACGGCGTCCTCGTGCGGACGGAAGGCGGACGGGAATTCACCTTCGATCGCCTCGCCATCACCGCCGGCGTCTGGTCGCGCCGCTTCGTCGCCGATCTCGGCCTGACGGTGCTGCTCGAAACCGAGCGCGGCTACAACACCACCTTCATGAACCCGTCGACCACGCTGGAAATGCCGGTCTTCTTCTCCGAGCACGGCTTCGTCGCCACGCCCTTCGAGAATGCGCTGCGCATCGGCGGCGCGGTGGAGCTCGCCTCGCCGGAAGCTCCCGCCAACTACAAGCGCGCCGCCGCCATGCGCAAGAAAATGCGCCGCTATGTGCCGGATCTCCAGGAAGAGGGCGGCACGGAATGGATGGGCCGCCGTCCCTCGACGCCGGACACGCTGCCCGTGATCAGCCTGCATCCCGGCGATCCGCGCATCGCCTTTGCCTTCGGCCACGGCCATCTCGGCCTGACGCTGTCGGCAACGACCGGCCGCCATGTCGCGCGCCTGCTCGCCGGCGAAGGCGACGCGGCGCTCGCCCCCTTTTCCATCGCCCGTTTCCAGTAGGCGCGCGATCTCCATAACAACAACAAACAAGAGACCGACCATGCATAAGGTTATTTTCGATACGGATCCCGGCGTCGACGACGCGATGGCGCTGCTGTTCCTGCACAATCACCCCGAGATCGACCTGATCGGCATCACCACCGTCTTCGGCAATGCCTCCATTGAGACGACGACGCGCAACGCGCTGTTCCTGAAGCGTGAATGGGGTATCGAAGCACCTGTCGCCAAGGGTGACGGCAAGACTTACAACCCGATGCGCAACCCGATCGACTGGCCGGTGATGATCCACGGCCATGACGGGCTCGGCAATATCGACGTGCCGGAAACGATCGACCTGCCGCTCGACCCGCGTTCCGCGTCCCGCTTCATCATCGAGACGGTCCGGGCAAATCCCGGCGAGGTGACGCTGATCGCCGTCGGCCGCATGTCGAACCTCGCTTATGCGCTGAAGGAAGACCCGGCGATTGCAGGCCTCGTCAAACAGGTCATCATCATGGGCGGTGCCTTCGACGTGCCCGGCAACATCACGCCCGCCGCCGAAGCGAACATCCATGGCGACCCGGAAGCCGCCGATGCGGTGATGATGGCGCCGTGGAAGGTGGTCGTCGTCGGCCTCGATGTGACGATGAAGACCGTGATGACGCGCAAGCGCCTCGCCGAACTGACCGCGCAGAACGGCAAGCACCTGAAGCTGCTCTCCGACATCTCGCAGTTCTATATCGACTTCTATGGCCAGCATGTGAAGGACGAGGGCATGGTGGTGCATGATAGCTGCGCCTGCATCTACCTCGTGGCACCCGACCTCTTCACCACCCGTTCGGGCGCGATCCGCGTCGTGGCCGGCGGTATCGCCGATGGCCAGACAATCCAGAAGCCTGACGCGCGCAGCTTCCCGCCCGGCAACTGGGACGACCAGCCCAGCCAGCACGCCTGCATCGGCATCGATTCGGAAAAGGTGATGGCGCTGCTCGACGAAACGCTCGTTCGCTGAAAAACCCGCCGGCCGATGCCCGTCACCGGCCGGCGTATTCCTCCCACCATTTGAGGACGCGCAATGCCCGAAGCGTAACCCAGCGCGAAGGCTCTCCCACCACCTCCATCTCGAACCACACCGGCCCCTTGAGCTGCCAGTCGAGCGGCCAGGTGCCATCCTGCGATTGGCGGGCGCGCAGATGGTCGATGGCCTCGCCGAGGCGGGGATCGGGCGCCGCGCCGGTCGCAAGAGACGCTGCGCGAAAATATTCGAGCCCGCGCAAGACATCGTAGCGCCAGCGGTTCGGGTGCAGGAATTTCAGATAACGCTCATCGGCCGGTGCGCCGGTGCTCAAACGGCGAAACAGGCCGCGTTCCAGCAGATATTCCTCACCCGCCGCCCGTGCCGCCCGCGTTTCGGCCGTGGCGCCCACCGCCTCCTCATAGGCGAGAAGGCCTTCCAGCACATTGATCGTTGAATGGAAGGAAGAGCGGTGCGAGCCGTTGCAGCGCTCGCAGTTCCAGCCGCCATCGGCCTGGCGTTCGCCGAGCAGGCGCGTGACGATCGGCGAGACATCGACGCCGAAATAGGCCCCGGCTATCACCGTGCGCCCGTTGATGCACTCCTCCACCTCACCGTCCCAGTAAGGCTGGCCGTCATGGTCCCAGCGGGAATTCCGGCCGATAAGATCCACCGTGCGCTGCGCGCGTTCCGATGTGGGATCGAGGCCGAAATCGTAAAGCTGCTGGAGCGAAAAGCAGGTGGCGGTCCAGGCCTGGCCGAGTTCGCGCCATTTCTCTTCCGAATAATCCGCCGGCATGAAGGCGCCGCCGGCCCATTGCCCGTCCGCATCCTGATGGGAGAGAAGTTCCGCGCCCCAGCCTTCGGTTTCCACCTTGGCGCGCTCGGCCTGCCACGCCGCTTCCGGCGCATCGAGGAGATCGCGCAGCACCTGCCAGCGGATCGCGGGATCCGAAGCGAGAAGCCAGTCGATGACCGAGCCGGAGGGAGCCATGGAGCGAAGTCTAGCAGCCCCGCATGGCAATTTCTATTCCGGCGTCGCGGGAAGCTGCCAGTCAATCGGCTTGCGTCCATGTTCTTCGAGGAATGCATTCGCCTGCGAAAACGGCTTGGAACCGAGGAACCCATTATGCGCCGAGAGCGGCGACGGATGGGCGGAGCGCAGCACGAGATGGCGGCTGCGATCGACGAAGGCCGCCTTCTTCTGGGCATAGGAGCCCCAGAGAATGAAGACGACGGGCTTTTCCTGCTCGTTGACGGCGCGGATGACGGCATCGGTAAACCGCTCCCAGCCGCGACCCTGATGCGAGGCCGCGCGGCCCATCTCCACCGTCAGGACGCTGTTGAGCAGCAGCACGCCCTGCTTGGCCCAATGTTCCAGAAAGCCATGGCGCACCGGTGCGATGCCGAGGTCCGTCTGCATCTCCTTGTAGATATTGACCAGCGACGGCGGGATGCGCACGCCCGGCTGCACGGAGAAACACAGGCCATGCGCCTGCCCCTCGCCGTGATAGGGGTCCTGTCCGAGGATGACGACGCGCACCTCGTCGAGCGGCGTCAGGTCGAGCGCGCGAAAATATTCCGCACCCTTCGGGAAGATGCGCCGCCCCTCCTGCTTCTGCTCCAGCAGGAACTTCTTGAGGTCGGCCATGTAGGGGCTGGAGAATTCCGCCGAAAGAGGGGCCTTCCAGCTCTCGCCGATCTTCACATCCGTCATCGTCCGCTCCCGTCCAGCACTTGCGAAAGGAAGCGGAGTTTAACGCCGGATGGCCGGGAGGACCGGCCAAAGGGCCGGTCATCCACAGCTAATCTCAGGCGACGCCCAGCACCGTCATCAGGCTTTTCATGCGCGCGGCCGCCAAGTCCGGCTTGTCGAGCACATTCGCCTGGTCGGCAAGGCGGAAGACATCAGCATAATGCATGACGCCGCGGGCGGACTGCATGCCGGCCGGCATGGTGAAATGGTCCTGGTGGCCGTTCAGCCAGGCAAGGAACACGACGCCCGCCTTGTAATATTGCGTCGGCGCCTCGAAAATCTTGCGCGACAGCGGCACCGTCGGCTCGATGACGGCGCGGAACGTCTCGACATCGCCAGCGGCAAGCGAAGCGAGTGCCTTGGAGGCCTGCGGCGCCACCGCATCGAAAATGCCGAGCAGCGCATGGCTGTATTTACGGCCATCGCCCTCGATCAGTTCGGCATAGTTGAAATCGTCACCGGTAAAGCACAGCACGCCCTCCGGCAGCCGATCGCGCAGTGCCACTTCCTTGGCGTTTTCGAGCAGCGAGATCTTGATGCCCTCGACCTTTTCGCGGTTCTCCTCGATGATCGAGAGCACGGCATCCAGCGCCGGCTCGAAACTGTCCGAACCCCAATAGCCTTTCAACTGCGGATCGAACATGTCGCCGAGCCAGTGCAAAACGACCTTGTCCTTCGCCTGGCCGAGGATGTGGCCGTAGACCTTGCGGTAATCGTCCGGCGACGTGGCAAGGCGGGCAAGCGCGCGGCTCGCCATCATGATCGCCCGGCCGCCATGTTTCTCGACGAAGCCGACCTGCTCCTCATAGGCCCGGATCACATCGTCCAGCGAACGCGCATCGGCCGGGTTGAGATGGTCCGTGCCGGCACCGCAGGCAAGATCGGCGCCCGGCACCGTGCGCGCCTCGGCGAGCGAACGGCTGATCAGCTCCTGCGCACCCGCCCAATCGAGCCCCATGCCGCGCTGCGCCGTATCCATCGCCTCGGCGATGCGGAAACCGAGCGACCAGAGATGGTGCCGGAAGGCCAGCGTCGCGTCCCAGTCAACCGCCGGCGCTTCCCACGGCCGCACATCGCGGCGCGGGTCGGAGACCACATGCGCCGCCGCATAGGCGATACGGTTGAAGCGCGGCAGCGCGGACGGCCGGGCAAGCGGCGTGCCGATAAGATCGTAACGGGCAAGGCCACCATCCGTCTGCGGCAGGGTAAGGCTGATCGACATGAAATCCTCCCAAGGGGTTTTCCACGGCAATAATTTAGATCGTTCCAAATTTCAAGGTGATTTTTAATGCCTGGCGCCGCGACGTCCCCAACCATGACGCCTCCTCAACAAAGAGAGCGTGGCGCAGCATTTCCGTAAGTATTTGAAAATACACAAAATATTGATCAGGATGTCAACTCCGACCTCTCCCGAAAACACGCGCAATTCAGAAGAACATTGGCAACCGATACTCCTTTCCTCGAATCCAACCGACAAAATATCTGGCAGTCCCGCTTGACAAATTTGGAACGATCCAATTAATTAGAACCAACAAGCGGGCAGACTTCGCACCGCTGAGGGAGGATGACAGTGAACAAGAGCCGGGTGACCGTCGTCGATATTGCGCGCGCCGCCGGCGTGTCGAAATCGACCGTCTCGCTCGTCCTCCAGTCAAGCCCGCTCGTCAACGAGACGACGCGCGCCAAGGTCAACGCCACCATCCGCGAACTCGGCTATGTCTACAATCGTGGTGCTGCGAACCTTCGTCAATCCGCCTCCTCGCGCATCATCGGCATCATCGTCAACGACCTCACCAACTCCTTCTTCGCCGAGCTTGCGGTGGGCATGGACATGGTCATGCAGTCCGCCGGCTATGTGCAGTTCCTGTCGAATTCCGCCGAAAGCGTCGATCGCCAGCGCGAGGTCATCGCCTCGATGCGCGAACACGGTATTGCCGGCCTCATCATCTCCCCCGCCCGCGGCACGGAAGCGTCCGACCTGAAGCCGCTCGCCGCAAGCGGCATCCCGGTCGTCGCCGTGGTGCGCAACGTGGTCGGCGCGAAGGTCTCGACGCTGTTTTCCGACAATTATGCCGGCGCGAAGGATGCCGTGCGGCACCTGATCGACCTCGGCCATCGCCGCATCGCCTTTCTCGGCGGCATCGCGAACACCACGGTCTTTGCCGAACGCGTGCAGGGCTGGCGCGATGCGCTGGCGGAAGCCGGCCTCGACGCGCCCGACAGCTGCGTCATCGGCTCGACGGCATCGCGGGCCGGCGGGGTCGCCGCCATCGAGCGCGCGCTCTCGCTGCCCGAGCCGCCGACGGCCGCCCTCTGCTTCAACGACGCGGCCGCCTTCGGCGTCTGCGACGGCCTGCGTACCGCCGGCAAGGAGCCCGGCCGCGATTTCGGTGTGGTCGGCTTCGACGACGTGATCGAGGCCGAGACCGCCGTGCCGGCGCTGACGACGGTGTCCGTCGATCCGCAGGGCATGGGCCGGCGGGCGGCACAGATGCTTTTGAAACAGGTCAATGCGGGCCGGGTGGAGCCCGAGGCGATCGTCAGTTCCGTGCGCCTCGTGGTGCGCCAGAGCTGCGGCGCCGGGCTGAAGGATAAGACGAGGAGGATTTCGGCATGACACGGTGGGGTTTGATCGGGGCGAGCACGATCGCCAAGGAATGGATGATCGGCGCGATCCGCGCGACGGGCGGCGAAATCGTCTCCGTGATGAGCACGAACGCCGAGCGCGGCAAGGCCTATGCGGCCGAGCAGGGCATCGCGAAATCGGTAACGACGCTCGCCGAAATCGTCGATGATCCCGGCATCGACGCCGTCTACATCTCGACGACCAATGAACTGCACCGCGACCAGGCGCTGGCCGCCGCCAAGGCGGGCAAACACATCCTCTGCGAAAAGCCGCTCGCCATGTCGCTCGATGATGCCCGGGCGATGGTCCAGGCCGCCCGCGACGCAGGCGTCGTCATGGCGACCAACCATCACCTGCGCAATGCGGCGACGCACGGGGCGATGCGCGAGGCGATCAAGGCCGGCCGCATCGGCACCCCACTCTCCGCCCGCGTCTTCCACGCCGTCTATCTGCCGCCGCACCTGCAGGGCTGGCGGCTCGATCGCCCGGAAGCCGGCGGCGGCGTCATCCTCGATATCACCGTGCACGACACCGACACGCTGCGCTTCGTGCTCGACGACGATCCGGCGGAGGCGATCGCCTTCGCGCAGGCCGGCGGCATGGGCAAGGCGGGGCTGGAGGATGCCGTGATGGGCGTGCTGCGCTTCCGGAATGGCGTGATCGCCCAGTTCCACGATGGCTTCACCACCAAATTCGCTGAAACCGGCCTGGAAGTGCATGGCACGGACGGCTCGCTGATCGGCCGCAATGTCATGACGCAGCGCGCCGCCGGCACCGTGACGCTGCGCGACGCGAGCGGCGAGCAGGAATTGCTGCTCGACCATCGCAATCTCTATGAAACCGCCCTTGCGGCCTTCTATGCGGCCATCAAGGGCGAAGGCAAACCGTCCGCGACCGGCGAAGACGGCGTCTGGTCGCTCGCGGCGGGGCTTGCCGTCGTCGAGGCGGCGCGCACGGGCCGGGCGGTCCGTATCGAACCTGGAATTTAAGTCCTATGAGCAAGCATATCACCCCGCGCCAGGCCGCGGACCTGATCCCGGACGGCGCCGTCGTTTCGGTCTCCTCCTCCTCCGGTCTCGGCTGCCCGGACCTGATGCTGAAGGCGATCGGCGAACATTTCGACGAGACCGGCAGCCCGAAGAACCTGACGACGCTGCACCCAATCGCCGCCGGCGACATGAGCGGCATCAAGGGCGTGGATTACATCGCGAAAAAGGGTCTTTTGAAGAAGATCATCGGCGGCTCCTACCCGTCCGGCCCCTCCTCCTCCGAACCGCCGCTGATCTGGCAGATGATCGGCAGCGACGAGGTCGCGGCCTATAACATCCCCTCCGGCATCCTCTTCGACATGCACCGCGAGGCCGCTGCCAAGCGCCCCGGCGTCATCACAAAGGTCGGCCTCGAAACCTTCGTCGACCCGTGCCGCGAAGGCTGCGCGATGAACGCCTCGGCCGCACGCGAACCCGTGGTGGAAAAGATCACTTTCGCCGGTGAGGAATGGCTCTATTTCAAGGCGATCGCGCCACAGGTGGCGATCATCCGCGCCACCACCGCAGACGAACGCGGCAACCTGACCTATGAACACGAGGGCGCCTATCTCGGCGGACTCGATCAGGCGCTCGCCGCCCGCAACAATGGCGGCATCGTCATTGCGCAGGTCAAGCGCATCGTCAAGGAAGGCTCGCTGAAGCCGCATGATGTGCGCGTGCCGGGCGTGCTGGTCGATTATGTCGTGGTCGATCCGGACCAGAAGCAGACGACGCAGACGTTGTACGACCCTGCCATTTCCGGCGAGATTTTCAGGCCGCTAGACACATTCCGCGTGCCGGAATTCAATATCCAGAAGGTCATCGCCCGCCGCGTGGCGCAGGAGCTGGAGGGCGGCAGCGCCGTCAATCTCGGCTTCGGCATTTCCGCCAACGTGCCGCGCATCCTGCTCGAAGAGGGCCTGCATGGCGCCGTCACCTGGGTGATCGAACAGGGTGCGGTCGGCGGCGTGCCGCTGCTCGACTTCGCCTTCGGCTGCGCCTCCAATGCCGATGCCTTCATGCCCTCGCCCTACCAGTTCACCTATTTCCAGGGCGCGGGCTTCGATGCCTCGCTGCTCTCCTTCCTGGAAATCGGCAAGGACGGCTCGGTCAACGTCTCAAAACTTTCCTTCCGCCCCCATGTGACGGCAGGTGCCGGCGGCTTCGTCGACATCACGGCGCGGGCGAAGAAGATCGTCTTCTCCGGCATGTTCAATGCCGGCGCCAAGCTCGCCGTCGAGGGCGGCAAGCTGGTGATCGAGAAGGAAGGCAAGCTGAAGAAGCTGGTCAATGCGGTCGAGCATGTCACCTTCTCCGGCCCGCGCGGCGTCGCGCAGGGGCAGGACATCACCTATGTCACCGAGCGCTGCGTGCTGAAACTGACGCCCAAGGGTGTCGTGCTCACCGAGATCGCGCCGGGTGTCGATCTCCAGGCACATATCCTCGACCAGTCGGAATTTGCGCTGATCGTTTCGCCTGACCTGAAGGTGATGGATGCCGCACTCTTCACCGATGCGCCGATCGGCCTGACGCTGCCGCAGAAGGCCCCGCGCCAACTGGCAGGAGCGCACCATGGCTGAGCCGCGCATCCGCATCTCCATCGAAGGCGCCATCGCGACGATCACCGTCGCGCGGCCGGAAAAGCTGAACGCCTTTGATATCGACATGCTGAAGGAACTGTCCGCCGCCTGTGACGAGGTCGAGGCGAATGCCGCGATCCGCGTCGCGATCCTTACCGGCGAGGGCAAGGCCTTTTCCGCCGGCGGCGACATCCGCGCCTGGGGCGGCATGGATGCCAATGAATTCGGCCACGCCTGGGTGCGCTTCGGCCACCGGGTCTTCGAACGGCTGGCGACGCTGCGCATGCCGCTGATCGCCGCCGTCAATGGCCACGCACTCGGCGGCGGGCTGGAACTGGCGGCTGCCGCCGATATCCGAATCGCCGAAACGCAGGTGAAGATAGGCCTGCCGGAAGCGGGCCTCGGCATGGTGCCCGGCTGGTCCGGCACGCAGCGCCTCGTCAAGCGTTTTGGCGCGCAGGCCGTGCGGCGCATGCTGCTCGGCGGCGAAGTGCTGACGGCGGCGGAAGCGGAAACACTCGGCATTGTCGATCAGGTCGTGGAGACCGGAACGGCCGTCGAGGCCGCGAAGGCCTATGCGGCGCGCATCGCGGCACGCGGGCCGGCGGCGACGGAAGTGTCGAAGCTGATGATCGCGGTGGCGAACAACGAAGACAATGGTGCGGCGGTGGAGGCCCTGGGCTCGATCCTCGTCGCCAAGACCGGGGACCTCAAAGAAGGCGTCGCCGCCTTCACGGGAAAACGCCCCGCAGACTTCAAGGGAGAATGGTAATGACCGCGCATGTGAAACCCAAGGCGCTCGACAATTTCCAGGCACGCGATTTCCGCATGCTGATCGACGGCGTCTGGACGGAAGGTGCCGGCCCGGCACTTGAGCGCGTGGCACCCGGCCACGGCATCGTGGTGAGCCGCTATCCGGCCGGCACCAAGGCCGATGCGGAGCGCGCCATCGCGGCAGCCCGCAAAGCCTTCGACGAGGGTCCGTGGCCGAACATGACGGGCGCTGAGCGCTCCAACATCCTGCTGAAGGCCGCCGACCTCATCGCCGCACGCGCCGACGAACTCGCCTTCCTCGACTGCATCGAGAGCGGCAAGCCGATCAGCCAGGCGAAGGGCGAACTCGGCGGTGCCGCCGATATCTGGCGCTATGCGGCGGCTCTTGCCCGTGACCTGCACGGCGAAAGCTACAACACCCTCGGCCAGGGCACGCTCGGCGTCGTGCTGCGCGAGGCGATCGGCGTCGTCTCGATCATCACGCCCTGGAACTTCCCCTTCCTGATCGTCAGCCAGAAGCTGCCCTTCGCACTCGCCGCCGGTTGCACGACGGTCGTCAAACCCTCGGAACTCACCTCCGGCTCGACGCTGGTGCTCGGCGAAATCCTGATCGAGGCCGGCGTGCCGGCAGGCGTCGTCAACATCCTCACCGGCACCGGCCCCGAAGTCGGCGCACCGATGACGACGCATCCAGATGTCGACATGGTCTCCTTCACCGGTTCGACCGGCGTCGGTCGCCTGACCATGGCCAATGCCGCGCAGACGCTGAAGAAAGTCTCGCTGGAACTCGGCGGCAAGAACCCGCAGATCGTCTTCCCCGACGCCAATCTCGACGAATTCATCGACGCCGCCGTCTTCGGCGCCTATTTCAACGCCGGCGAATGCTGCAATGCCGGCTCGCGGCTGATCCTGCACAAGTCGATTGCCGCGGACGTGACCGCGCGCGTCGCGGAGCTGGCGAAAAAGGTGAAAGTCGGCGATCCGCTCGATCCGACGACCCAGGTCGGCGCGATCATCACGCCACAGCATCTCGAAAAGATCGGCTCCTATGTGGACGGCGCCACCAAGGCCGGCGCTTCGGTCGCCCTTGGCGGCGGTGCGCTCGATCTCGGGCTCGGCCAATTCATGGCGCCGACGATCCTCTCCGGCGTGCTGCCCGACATGACGGTCGCCCGCGAAGAGGTTTTTGGCCCGGTGCTTTCGGTGCTGACCTTCGAGACGACGGAAGAAGCGATCCGCATCGCCAACGCCATCGACTACGGCCTGTCGGCCGGCGTGTGGAGCCGCGATTTCGACACCTGCCTGACGATCGGCCGCAAGGTGCGCGCCGGCACGGTCTGGATGAACACCTTCATGGACGGCGCCTCGGAACTGCCCTTCGGCGGCTATCGGCAGTCCGGCCTCGGCCGCGAACTCGGCCGCCATGCCGTGGAGGACTATACCGAGACCAAGACGCTCAACATGCATATGGGTGCGCGCACCGGCTGGTGGATGCCGCGATGAGCAAACCCTTCCCGGCAACCAAGGCAGGGACCGGCTCCGCCGCCCGCTCAGGGCGTCGGGAAGCTGAATTGCGGGTCCTGCAGGATCGTCAGGTCCTCGACCGGCTCGCCGCCGATGCGCTGAAGGAGCAGCTGCCCCATCGCCTCGCCGGCCGCCTTCAAATCCTCGTAGATCGTCTCGACCTTGGGCTGGATTTGGCTGAGCAGCAGCGAGGTCTGCTTGGCAACGATGTCGTATTCCGTGCCCAGCGTAAAACCCTGGTCGCTCATGCCGGTGATGGTGGCGAGCGCCGAGACTTCGCCGGGACAGGCGAAGCCATCCGGCGCATCGGGCTCGGCGCTGCGGCGGCGCACATAGTCGCGGATCATGTCGGCGGGACTATCGAGATCGAGCGTCTCGGGGATTTCGTAGGCGATGCCCGCCTCGCGCACCGCGGTCATGAAACCGTGCAGCATGTGCTGGTAGAAGGTGAGGCGTTTCGGCGGCAGGATGATCGTCACCTTGCGCCGGCCCTTGACGATCAGCCGCTTGGCGGCCTCGTAGGCGAAGGCGAAATTGTCGTAATCGACGAAGGCATGCGGGGTGGAGAATTCCGTGCGGCCATGCGTGACGAAGGGAAAGCCGTTTTCGAGCAGCAGCCGCACGCGCGGGTCAAAAGGTTCGGTGCGCGAAAAGATCAGGCCGTCGGCCATGCCGTTGCGGATGATGTAGTTGACCGCATCGACATTGCTGCCGTCGAGAAAATTCGGCGTGACGATGAGATGGTAGGGCGTCGCCTGGAGCGCGCGCGCCAGGCCATGCATGATGGACGTGCCGAAGCCCAGAATTTCCTCGTGCGGGTCGAGCAGCACGGAAATGACATTGGTGCGGCCGGTCTTGAGGCGCTGGGCTGCGCGGTCCGGCAGGTAGCCGATCTCGGCGGCCACCTCGTGCACGCGCCGGCGGGTGTTTTCCGAAATCTGCGGCGCATTGCCGAGCGCGCGGGAGACCGTGGTGATCGCAAGGCCCGTCAGTTCGGCAATGGTCTTCAGCGTCGGCTTGCCGGCTCGGGGCGGGCTGCGGGCGGGTTCACTGTCGGCGGGCTTTTCGATGCGGGACACGGGTGCGTTTCTTTGGATGGCGGACGTCGATCGGCGGCACCATACCGGCGCACCCCGCCTCTAGCAATCTTGCGCTGCACAGAATTTAAAACGTTTTCCGTGCACTGCAAAAAGCGCCCTGATTTGCGGCAATTGCCTGCACTGCCTGAATTTACTGCATTTGCGAAAGCACATGGCCTCCGCTACCGGAGCGACTTGACTCCGCAAATTTACAACGTTTTAAATTGGCGCGGCACTTTGAGCCGCAAACGGAATTCCGATGCCTTCAAGGGCGTCGGGGAAATCGGCGGGAGGAGGCTCTCGCCCTCGAACTTGCAAACGGGAGGAATACGATGCGCAAGTTTCTGACAACCACTGCGATCGCCGCGGTGATGATGACCATGGGCGGCATGTCCGCTACCAAGGCAGCCGAAGGCGTCGAGGTTCTGCACTGGTGGACCTCCGGCGGCGAGGCAGCCGCCCTCGACGTCCTGAAGAAGGATCTGGAAGCCAAGGGCATTTCCTGGACCGACATGCCGGTTGCCGGCGGTGGCGGCACGGAAGCCATGACGGTTCTGCGCGCCCGCGTCACGGGCGGCAACGCCCCGACCGCCGTGCAGATGCTCGGCTTCGACATTCTCGACTGGGCCAAGGAAGGCGCACTCGGCAATCTCGACGACGTGGCCGCCAAGGAAGGCTGGGACAAGGTCATTCCGACCGCACTCCAGCAGTTCTCGAAATATGACGGCCACTGGATCGCAGCACCCGTCAACGTGCACTCCACGAACTGGGTCTGGGTCAACAAGGCAGCCCTCGATGCAGCCGGCGGCAAGGAGCCGACGAACTGGGATGAACTCGTCGCCCTTCTCGACAAGTTCAAGGAACAGGGCATCACGCCGGTGGCGCATGGTGGCCAGCCGTGGCAGGACGCGACGATCTTCGACGCGGTCGTGCTCTCCTTCGGCAACGACTTCTACAAGAAGGCCTTCATCGACCTCGATCCGGAAACGCTGGGCAGCCCCCAGATGAAGGAAGCCTTCGACCGCATGACGAAGCTGCGCTCCTACGTGGACGACAACTTCTCGGGCCGTGACTGGAACCTCGCGTCCGCCATGGTCATCGAAGGCAAGGCCGGCGTGCAGTTCATGGGCGACTGGGCGAAGGGCGAATTCATCAAGGCCGGCAAAAAGCCGGGCACGGACTTCGTCTGCATGCGCTTCCCGGGCACGCAGGGTTCGGTCACCTTCAACTCCGACCAGTTCGCGATGTTCAAGGTTGCCGAAGACAAGGTTCCCTCGCAGCTCGTGATGGCATCCGCCATCGAGAGCCCGGCCTTCCAGTCGGCGTTCAACGTGGTCAAGGGCTCTGCCCCGGCGCGCACCGACGTCTCCGACGAAGCCTTCGACGATTGCGGCAAGAAGGCCATCAAGGACCTCGCGGAAGCCAACACCAACGGCTCGCTGTTCGGCTCCATGGCACACGGCCACGCCAACCCGGCCTCCGTTAAGAACGCCATCTATGACGTCGTAACCCGCCAGTTCAACGGCGAGCTTTCCTCCGAGGAAGCCGTGACGGAACTCAAGGCCGCCGTCGAGGCCGCGAAGTAAGGGGCTAGCCCCTCACCATACCCTCTCCCCGCTGGGGAGAGGGGATTTGAACGTCGCGGCAAAGCCCTTCTCCCCGGCGGGGAGAAGGTGGCGGCAGCCGGATGAGGGGGCCACGCGCCGCCCTGCAACCCGATTTCAACGGTGGTATCGACCATGGATAGCCGCAGCCGGCTGCAGGAGCTTTTGCCGAAGCTCGTGCTGGCACCCAGTTTCCTCATCGTGCTCGTCTTCGTCTACGGCTTCATCGCCTATACGGGCTTCCTGTCGCTGACGGACAGCAAGATGCTGCCCTCCTACAATTTCGTGGGGCTGAGCAACTATTCCAAGCTCTGGGCGCTGCCGCACTGGTGGCGGGCGATCTCGAACCTCGCGATCTTCGCCTCGCTCTACATCGTCATCTGCTCGGTGCTGGGCCTGGGGCTCGCCATCCTGCTCGACCAGAAGATCCGCGCGGAAGGCATCCTGCGACCGATCTATCTTTACCCGATGGCGCTCTCCTTCATCGTCACGGGCACCGCCTGGAAGTGGTTCCTCGATCCCGGCATCGGGCTTGAGAACACCATGCACCTCTGGGGCTGGGAAAGCTTCGCCTTCAACTGGATCAAGGACCGCAACTACGCCATCTACTGCGTGGTGATCGCCGCCGTCTGGCAGTCCTCCGGCTTCGTCATGGCCATGTTCCTCGCCGGCCTTCGCGGCGTCGACAACGAGATCATCAAGGCCGCCCAGATCGACGGCGCCTCGACCACCACCATCTATCGCCGCATCATCATTCCGCTGATGCGCCCGGTCTTTCTGTCGGCCTTCGTCGTGCTCGCCCACCTCGCCATCAAGGCCTATGACCTTGTGGTGGCGCTGACCGGCGGCGGCCCCGGCCAGGCGACCGAACTGCCGGCGACCTTCATGTATTCCTACACCTTCACCCGCAACCAGATGGGCATCGGCGCCTCGTCGGCCATCATCATGCTGGTCATGATCTTCTCGATCATCATCCCCTACCTCTATTCCGAAATCCGCGGAGGCAAAGGCCGATGAGCGCTCAAAATCCCGACAACGTCATCTCGCACAACAAGCTGACGCGCGCCCTCATCTACACCGCGCTCATCCTGTTCGCCGTCTACTACATGCTGCCGCTCTACGTGATGCTGGTGAATTCGCTGAAGCCGCTCGACGAGATCCGCCAGGGCGGCATGCTGAACCTGCCGCAGGTCTGGACGATCGAGCCCTGGCTGCAAGCCTGGTCGACCGCGCAGATCGGCGTACAGCCGACGGGCCTTCGCCCCTTCTTCATCAACTCGATCCTGATGGTCGTTCCGGCCGTGGCGATCTCCACCATCATCGGCGCGCTGAACGGTTACGTGCTCACCAAGTGGCAGTTCAAGGGCTCGAACATCTTCTTCGGTCTGTTGCTGCTCTCCTGCTTCATCCCGTTCCAGATCGTGCTGATCCCTATGGCGCGCATCCTCGGCATGCTAGGACTAGCCGGCTCGCTCTGGGGCCTCATCCTGGTGCACATCGTCTACGGCCTCGGCTTCACCACGCTCTACTTCCGCAACTATTACGAAAACTTCCCGACCGAGCTGGTGCGCGCGGCCCAGATCGACGGAGCGAGCTTCTTCCAGATCTTCTACCGCATCCTGCTGCCGTCCTCGGGGCCGATCATCGTCGTCTCCGTCATCTGGCAGTTCACCAATATCTGGAACGACTTCCTGTTCGGCGCCTCCTTCTCCGGCGCCAACACCACGCCGATGACGGTGGCGCTCAACAACCTCGTCTCGTCCTCGACCGGCGTGAAGGAATACAACGTTCACTTCGCAGGCGCGATCCTCGCCGCACTGCCCACCCTCATCGTCTACATCGTCTCCGGACGGTACTTCGTGCGCGGCCTGATGTCCGGCGCCGTGAAAGGATAAGCCCCATGTCTTCAACACAAACGTCATTCCTGAAGATCAGCAATCTGCGCAAATCCTACGGTTCGCTCGAAATCCTCAAGGACATCAACCTCGAGATCGAGCAGGGCGGCTTCCTCGTGCTGGTCGGCCCGTCCGGCTGCGGCAAGTCCACGCTGCTCAACACCATCGCCGGCCTGGAGCCGATCACCTCGGGCGACATCGCCATCGACGGCCGCTCGGTCGCGGGCCTGCACCCGTCCAAGCGCGACATCGCCATGGTGTTCCAGTCCTACGCGCTCTACCCCAACATGACGGTCGGCGGAAACATCGCCTTCGGCATGGAAATTCGCGGCGTGCCGAAGGACGAGCGCGACAAGGCGATCAAGCAGGTCGCCGACATGCTCCAGATCGGCCACCTCTTGGAGCGCAAGCCCGGCCAGCTCTCCGGCGGCCAGCGCCAGCGCGTCGCCATGGGCCGGGCGCTGGTGCGCGATCCAAAGCTGTTCCTGTTCGACGAGCCGCTGTCCAACCTCGACGCGAAGCTGCGCGTCGACATGCGCACCGAGATCAAGCGCCTGCACCAGCGCATGAAGACCACCATCGTCTACGTGACGCATGACCAGATCGAGGCAATGACGCTCGCCACCAAGATCGCGGTCTTGAAGGACGGCGTGCTGCAACAGTTCGGCTCGCCGGCGGAAATCTACAACAACCCCGCCAACATCTTCGTCGCCGACTTCATGGGTTCGCCCGCGATGAACCTGCTTTCGGCGAAGATCGAGCAGAACGGCGCCGGCATGGCGGTCTCACTCGCCCGCCACCAGGCGGAGCCGCTGGTGCTGTCCGTGCCGAACGCCCCCGGCGGACTTGCCGCCTACAAGGGCAAGGATGTTATCTTCGGCATCCGCCCGGAAGCCCTGACGGACCCGGACGGCGCGGACCGCAATGCCCGCACTGTTGCCGAGGGCGATTGCCTGATCGAGGTGGTGGAGCCCGCCGGCGCCGACACCTTCGCCGTCACCCATCTCGGCGGCAAGGAGATAGTCGCACGGCTTCGCGCCGACGTGCGCATCTCCGCCGGCCAGACCGCGCGCCTCGCCTTCAACCTCGACAAGGCCGTGTTCTTCGACCCCGCCAGCCAGCTTCGCATCGCCTGAGCAGACCATGACAACGCAGCCGGACATCGTCATCATCGGATCGGGCATCGGCGGCTCCACCATGGCCGCCGCGCTTGCCCCGACGGGCGCAAAGATCGTCATCCTGGAAGCGGGCGACCACCTGCCCGACCGTCCAGAAAACCGCGACCAGCGCGCCATCTTCCAGCGCGGCCATTTCCGCCCGAAGGAGATGTGGTACGAGGCCGACGGCACCGCCTTCAATCCCGGCAACTACTACAATGTCGGCGGCAACTCGAAATTCTACGGGGCGGTGCTCGTGCGCTACCGCAAGGAAGATTTCGAGGAGATGCGCCACCGCGACGGCGTCTCCCCCGCCTGGCCCTTCCCCTATGAAGAGCTGGAACCGTGGTACTCCGCCGCCGAAAAGCTCTACAATGTGCGCGGCACGCTCGGCGAGGACCCGAGCGAACCGCACCATTCCGCGCCCTACCCCTTCCCGCCCGTGCCGGACGAACCGCCCATCGCGAAGGTGCGCGCGAAGATGAAGGCGAACGGCCTGCATCCCTATTCGCTGCCGCTCGGCGTCGATATCGACCGCTGGCTCGCCAAGGCGAAGACGCCGTGGGATGCGCATCCGAACGCCAACGACGGCAAGATGGATGCCGAAAGCACGGCGCTCGCCGAAGCCCTCAGGCACCCGAATGTCGAGCTGCGCACCAATTGCCGGGTGACCCGGCTCGCCACCGCCCCGCATGGCCGCACCATCTCGACCGTGCACTACATGCGCGACGGCGAGGCGCACAGCATCTCGCCAAAACTGGTGATCCTCTCGGCCGGCGCCGTGCAATCGGCCGTGCTTTTGCTGCGCTCGGCCTCGGAAGCCTTTCCGAAGGGGCTTGCCAACAGCTCCGATCAGGTCGGCCGCAACTTCATGAACCACAATTCGAGCGCCGTGATCGGCGTCTCGCCGTTCTACCGCAACACCTCCGTCTACCAGAAGAGCTTTGGCTTCAACGACTACTACCTCTCGGACGGCAATGGCGGCGCGCCGCTCGGCAATGTGCAGCTCCTCGGCCGCGTCTCGGGAAAGATCCTGAAGGCCAACATGCCCTCCGTGCCGGAATGGCTGCTGGAACAGGTCGCCTCCCGCGCCATCGATTTCTACGCGATGAGTGAAGACCTGCCGCATCCGGAAAGCCGCATCACGGTGGACCGCGACCGCATCGTCATGAAATGGACGCGCACCAACTGGCAGGCCCATCTCGACCTCGTGACCAAGCTGAAGGCCGCGCTGAAGAAAGCCGCCTTTCCCATCGTGCTCGCCCGCGCCTTCGACAAGCGCACGCCGTCGCACCAGTGCGGCACGGTGCGCATCGGCAACGATCCGGCGACGGCGCCGCTCGATATCTGGAGCCGCGCCTATGACCATCCGAACCTCTTCGTGGTCGACGCCTCCTACCTGCCGACCTCGGCCGCGGTGAACCCGGCGCTGTCGGTCGCCGCCCAGGCGCTGCGCGTCGCGGACCGCATCAAATCGAGGGATCTCGCCGCATGACGACACCAGCACGCCCCGTCGCCATCGTCACCGGCGGCCGCCGCGGCATCGGCCTCGGCATCGCAAAAGCGCTCGCGGCGCAGGGCTTCGACATCGCGATAACCGGTATCGGCGACAGCGATGCCGCGACCGACGCCATGCTCGCTGAATTCGAAGGCCGCGCGATCTACCTCAAGGCCGACCTCGCAGACCTCTCCGGCCATGCCGCAACCGTCGCGGCGATAGAAGACCAACTCGGCGCCATCGGCTGCCTCGTCAACAATGCCGGCGTCGCTTCCGTCGTGCGCGGCGATTTCCTCGATCTTGCACCGGAAAACTTCGACACGATCGTCGCCACCAACCTTCGCGGCACGGTCTTCTTCACTCAGGCCGTGCTGAAGGCGATGCTGCATTCGAAACAGGCCGCCGGCCCGCGCTCGGTCATCAACATCACCTCCGTCTCCGCCTCGCTCGCCTCGCCGGAACGGCTCGACTACTGCATGACCAAGGCTGGGCTCGCCGCCTTCAGCCAGGGGCTGGCGCTGCGGCTCGCGGACACCGGCATTTCCGTCTTCGAAATCCGCCCCGGCATCATCCGCTCCGACATGACGGCCGGCGTTTCGGGAAAATACGACACGCTGATCGAAGGCGGCCTCGTGCCGATGAAGCGCTGGGGCGAACCGGACGACATCGGCTCCGCCGCCGCCGCGCTCGCGACAGGCCAGTTCGCCTTCGCCACCGGCTCGGTGATCAATCTCGACGGCGGGCTTTCGATCGGCCGGCTGTAAGCCGCCGCGCCCGCGAAAAATTCTGAGGACGAAGACATGACCTACGACTACATCATCACCGGCGCCGGGCCTGCCGGCTGCGTGCTGGCAAACCGCCTCTCGGAAGACCCCAGCGTGCGCGTGCTGCTGCTGGAAGCCGGCGGCGGGGACTGGAACCCGCTGTTCCACATGCCCGCCGGTTTCGCCAAGATGACCAAGGGTGTCGCGAGCTGGGGCTGGGAGACCGTGCCGCAGAAGCACATGAAGGGGCGCGTGCTGCGCTATACGCAGGCGAAGGTTCTCGGCGGCGGCTCCTCGATCAACGCGCAGCTTTATGCCCGCGGCAATGCGGCCGACTATGACCTCTGGGCCAGCGAAGACGGCTGCGAGGGCTGGAGCTATCGGGAAATCCTGCCCTATTTCAAGCGTGCCGAGGACAACCAGCGTTTTGCCGACGACTACCATTCATATGGCGGGCCGCTCGGCGTCTCCATGCCGGTCTCGGCGCTGCCGATCTGCGACGCCTATCTGCGCGCCGGCCAGGAGCTCGGCATTCCCTACAACCACGATTTCAACGGCCGCCAGCAGGCAGGCGTCGGCTTCTACCAGCTCACCCAGCGCAACCGCCGCCGCTCTTCCGCCTCGCTCGCCTATCTCTCGCCGATCAAGGATCGCAAGAACCTGACGATCCGCACCGGCGCCCGCGTCGCCCGCATCGTGCTGGAAGGCACGCGCGCCGTCGGCGTCGAGGTGGTGACGGCGAAGGGCATGGAGACGATCCGGGCGGAACGCGAGGTGCTCGTCTCCTCCGGCGCCATCGGCTCGCCGAAACTGCTCCAGCAATCCGGCATCGGCCCGGCCGACCACCTGAAATCCGTCGGCGTTGCGGTCAAACACGACCTGCCCGGCGTCGGCTCCAACCTGCAGGATCATCTCGACCTGTTCGTGATTTCCGAATGCACCGGCGACCACACCTATGACGGCGTCGCCAAGCTGCACCGCACGCTCTGGGCCGGCCTGCAATATGTGCTCTTCCGCTCCGGCCCCGTCGCCTCCTCGCTCTTCGAGACCGGCGGCTTCTGGTATGCCGATCCGGATGCGCGCTCGCCGGACATCCAGTTCCACCTCGGCCTCGGCTCCGGCATCGAGGCGGGCGTCGAAAAGCTGAAGAATGCCGGCGTGACGCTGAACTCCGCCTACCTACATCCGCGCTCACGCGGCACGGTCCGGCTGTCCTCCGCCGATCCCGCCGCCGCGCCGCTGATCGACCCGAACTACTGGGAAGACCCGCATGACCGGAAAATGTCGATCGAAGGCCTGAAGCTCGCCCGCGAGATCATGCAGCAGGCCGCGCTGAAACCCTATGTGCTGGCCGAGCGCCTGCCGGGACCGAAGGCGATGACCGACGAAGACCTGTTTGCCTATGGCTGCGCCAATGCCAAGACCGACCACCACCCGGTCGGCACCTGCAAGATGGGCACGGGGGCGGACGCCGTGGTCGGCCTCGATCTGAAGGTGCACGGGCTTGAAGGCCTGCGCGTCTGCGACAGTTCTGTCATGCCGCGCGTTCCTTCGTCCAACACCAATGCGCCGACCATCATGGTGGGCGAAAAGGGCGCCGACATCATCCGCGGCCTGCCGGCGCTGCCGGCCCAGGTCTTCCTGCATGAACGCAACGATGCGCGGCCCCGTGCCCGCGCCGACATAAGATAGGGGATACCATGATCCGCCACTGCGTCTTCATCCACTTCAAGCCGACCATTTCCGCCCACTACAAGGCCGAGCTCTTCAACGAGATCGACGCCTTGAAGGAGCGCCTGCCGGGCATGCTTGCCGTGCATATCGGCACGAATGTCAGCCCGGAAGAGGGCATGGACAAGGGCTTTGCCGACGGCTTCATCGTCGACTTCGCCGATAGTTTCGCGCGTGACGCCTATCTGGAGGACCCGGAGCACAAGCAGACCGGCGGCCGGCTTGTCGCCGCTGCCGAAGGCGGCATCGCGGGCATCCTCGTCTACGACCTCGAAACCGACGACTAAACCCGTCCAGCCCGACGCGACAACACCCGCTCGACGGCGGAAAAGGCGTCGTAGATCAACACCGCCAGCACCGCGACCACCAAGCCGCCCTGCAGCACGAAGGCGAGGTTGTTGGATTGCAGGCCGGCGAGAATGACCTCGCCGAGCGTCTTGGCCGCCACCGTCGAGCCGATGGTGGCGGTGGCGAGGCTGATCGTCACCGAGAGACGGATGCCCGCGAGAATGACGGGCAATGCCAGCGGCAGTTCCACCTTGGTCAGCCGCTCCCATGCCGTCATGCCCGTGCCGCGCGCGGCCTCGACGATGGCCGGCGGCAGGGTGGAAAGACCCGTCATGGCATTCTCGAAGATCGGCAGCAGGCCGTAGAGGAAGAGCGCGATCAGCGTCGGCTTCTCGCCGAAGCCGACGGCGGGAACGGCGAGCGCCAGCACCGCGACGGGCGGAAAGGTCTGGCCTATATTCACGAGGCTTCGCGACAGCGGCAGGAATTCCGCGCCGATCGGCCGTGTGACGAGAATGGCAAGCCCGACGGCGACGATGGTCGCGGCGAGCGTCGCGGTGAAGACCGTCGCGAGATGCGAAAGCGTCAGCGACAACAGGCTGCCCTGGTTATAGACCGCCGGGGCATTGGCCTGCACGAGCGGCTTCAGCAACGGCTCGAACAGCATGGGCTGCACGAGGAAGGCGATCAGGATCACCAGCACCGCCAGTCGCAGGAGATTGGGCAGGAGCCGCTTCATTGCGGCCTCGCGGCACGGCGCGTCAGGGAGGCAAGCGTCACGCGGCCGAGCGGCGCGCCATCGGCGCCCACGACCGGCAGGGCCTCACGGCCGGACCAGAGCAGCGCGGAAAGCGCATCGCGCTGGCTGAGCGCTGCGGCAATCGGTTCCCCCTCCGCCTCGCCGGCCTCCGCGGCATCGGCGACGGTGCCGATCGACAGCAGCCGGAACGGCCGCTCGCCGGCGCCGATCAGCGTCTCGACGAAATCGGTCGCCGGGTTCACCAGCATGTCCTGGGGCGCGGCATATTGCACGATCTTGCCCTTGTCCATGACGGCGATCTTGTCGGCGAGGTGGAAGGCCTCTTCCATGTCATGCGTGACGAGCACGATGGTCGTGCCGAAATGTTTCTGGATCGCCAGCAGGTCTTCCTGCGCCTTGGCCCGGATAACCGGGTCCAGCGCGCCGAAGGGTTCGTCCATCAGCAGGATGTTCGGCTCGGCCGCAAGCGCGCGGGCCACCCCGACGCGCTGCTGCTGGCCGCCGGAAAGCTCGTGCGGATAACGCGGACCGAAGGCGGCGGGGTCGAGCTGGAAGAGCGTCAGCAGTTCCTTCACCTTGGCATCGATGCGGGATTTGTCCCAGCCGAGCAGCGTCGGCACCGTGGCGATGTTTTCCGCGACGGTGCGGTGCGGAAAGAGGCCGTGGCCCTGGATGGCATAGCCGATGCGGCGGCGCAGCTCGTAGCCGGGGATCGCGCTGTTCGGCTCGCCGTCGATCAGGATTTTTCCAGATGTCGGTTCGACGAGGCGGTTGATCATGCGCATCAGCGTCGTCTTGCCGGAGCCGGACGTGCCGACGATGACGGTGATCGTGCGCGGCGCGATCGTCATCGAGACCGTGTCGACGACGGTCGTCTCGCCGTAGCGCTTGGTAATGGTGTCGATCTCGATCATGCGGCCCTGCCGGGTTTGTTGCTGGAAAGTTCGGTTGCGGCATCGAGAACGATGGCGGCGGCGAAGGCGAGCGCGACGGTCGGCACCGCGCCGAGCAGCACGAGGTCCATGGCCGTCTGGCCAATGCCCTGGAAGACGAAGACGCCGAAACCGCCGCCGCCGATCAGCGCCGCAATCGTCGCAAGCCCGATATTCTGCACGAGCACGATGCGGATGCCGGTGAGGATGACCGGGAAGGCGAGCGGCAGTTCGACGCCGAAGAGCCGCTGGCGATCCGTCATGCCGATGCCGCGGGCCGCGTCGTTCGCATCGCGCGGCACGCCGGCAAGGCCGACAACCGTATTGGCGACGACCGGCAGCAGCGAATAGAGAAAGAGCGCGACGAAGGCGGGCGCTGCGCCGATGCCGCGAATGCCGATTGCCGCGGCCCCGGGAACATTGAGCGCGATCCAGCCGAGCGGCGCGATCAGCAGGCCGAACAGCGCGATCGACGGGATCGTCTGGATGATGTTCAGCACGTTGAGCACGCCGGCCCGCAGCGCCTCGACGCGGTGGCAGAGGATGCCGAGCGGCAGGCCGACGAGCACCGCCGCCGCCAGCGAGCCGAGCGCCAGAACGACATGCCGGCTCGCCTCCAGCCAGAAGGTTTCGGCGCGGCTGCCATATTCCTTGAGGATCGACAGGCCATCCCAGACGCCGGACATCAGCAGCGCCGCGGCAGCCGCAGCGACGGCGGCGAGCAGCGCGACCCGGGCAAGCGGCGAGAGCTTCAGCCGCGCCAGCGCATCGGTGGTCACCAAGGCGAAGGCAAAGCTCGTGAGCCAGAAACCGGAGGCCGGCGAAACGCGGGCATAGGTATTTTCCGGCGGCGTCAGGTGGCCGGCGGCAAGACCGATGAGGATGGCGAGCGCAAGCAGCGCGACAAGGCCGAGCACCAGTCGAAAGAAGGTCGGCGTCTTCGCCACGATGAGAACGATGGCGACGATGGCAAAGGCGAGGAACGCGGCGCCAAGCCCCGCGGGAAGCGCCTCGATGATCGACCGCGCCTCGCCGGGCACGATGCGGTTAGCCCGAAAATTGGCGAACGGCGCCAGAAACGCGCCATAGGCCAGCAATGCGGCGATCACCACGCCGAGCTTGTCGATCCTGAACCGCATGCGCACCTTTCGGGGAGAGACGTCCTCCGCCCGGCCGGGCGGAGGACAAGCGAGCTTACTTGATGAAGCCGTTCTTCTTCAGGAAGTCCTCGGCAACGGCTTTGGCCGGCTCGCCGCCGACCTGGACGCGACCGTTTAGATCCTGCAGCGTCACGAGATCGAGCTTTTCGAAGACCGGCTTCAGAATTTCCTCGATCTGCGGATTGGCCTTCAGCACCTCCTCGCGAATGATCGGCGACGGCTGGTAGACCGGCTGCACGCCCTTGTCGTCTTCCAGAACGACGAGGCCCGACGGCGCGATGCCGCCATCCGTGCCGTAGACCATGGCGGCATTGGCATTGTTGGTCTGGTTGGCGGCGGCGGCAATCGTCGCGGCCGTGTCACCGCCCGAAAGCGTGATCAGCTGTTCCGGCTTCAGCGTGAAGGCATAGGTCGTCTGGAAGGCCGGAAGGGCCGCAGCCGAGTTCACGAATTCGGAGGAAGCGGCAAGCACCACCTGGCCGCCACCGGCGACATATTTGCCGAAGTCGGTCAGCGTCACGAGCTTGTTCGGCTCGGCCACATCCTTGCGCAGCGCGATCGCCCAGGTGTTGTTGGCCGGCGACGGCGTCAGCCAGACGATCTTGTTGGCGTCGAAATCGAGCGTCTTGGCGAGCTCGTAGGCCTTGGCCGCATCCTTCCAGGCCGGGTCGTCTGCCTTCTCGAAGAAGAAGGCGGCGTTGCCGGTATATTCCGGGTAGATGTCGATCTCGCCCGCGATGATCGCCTGGCGCACGACCGGGGTGGCACCAAGCTGCACGCGGTCGGTCGTCTCGATGCCGTTGGCGTTCAGCACGGCGAGGATGATGTTGCCGAGCACGCCGCCCTCGGTGTCGATCTTCGACGAGACGACGACCTGGGCCTGGGCGGCACCAGCCATGAGGCCGAGGGCCAGAGCGGCTCCGATGAATTTGACTGCAGGGCGCATGAGAAAACCTTTCGTTCTGTGCGGGAACCCGGAGTGGCATTCAGACCACGTTTGGGAACGCCCGTCCGGGCAAAGCATTTCATATATGGCAGTGAATCGCAAAAAATAGACCGCGCCAGCGAGACTTTGCACGACGTTTGTTGCCGCGTTCAAAGCGCTTTCAAGATTGTGCGACGAGAACGGTTTTGGCAACAGAAACGCGTTGCAATTGCCGGTCGCATCCGACACTCTTCGCGAAGGCCCGCTCCCATTTTCAAAGACCGCATTTCATCACCTTGCCGGGGAAACGTCCCGGGCCGATGTCCGGCGCAGATTTCATGAGGGGACACATGAGCATCTATATTCTTGCCTTGCTGATCGGCGTGGTGGCGGGGCTTCGGGCGATGACGGCACCGGCCGCCGTCAGCATCGGCGCCGCGCTGGGCTGGCTGCCGGTTTCCGGCACCTGGGCGGCCTTCATGGGCTATCGCTTCACGCCCTACATCTTCGGCATCCTGGCGCTCGTCGAATTCGTCACGGACCAGTTGCCGAGCACGCCGAGCCGCAAGGTGCCGCAGCAATTCGGCGCACGCATCGTCAGCGGCGCCTTCTGCGGCGCTGTCATCGGCACGGCCGGCGGCGCGCTGATCGGCGGCCTGGTTGCCGGCGTCATCGGCGCAGTCATCGGCACGCTCGGCGGCGCGGAAGCCCGCCAGCGCCTCGTCGCGGCCACCGGCGGCAGGGACCTGCCGATCGCGCTCTTGGAAGACGCCGTCGCCGTGCTGCTCGGCCTCTTCGTCGTTTCATCGGTCGTCTGATGCGCACGTTCGACGCCATCATCATCGGGGCGGGCCAAGCCGGCCCGTCACTCGCCGGCCGGCTGACGGCCGCCGGCAAGACGGTCGCCCTCATCGAGCGAAAACTCGTCGGCGGCACCTGCGTCAACACCGGCTGCATGCCGACCAAGGCCATGGTCGCCAGCGCCTACGCCGCCCACCTCGCCCGCCGCGGCGCCGAGTATGGCGTGGTGACGGGGGATATCTCGATCGACTTCACGAAGGTCATGGCCCGCAAGGACAAGGTGCGCTTCGATGCCCGCAAGGGCAACGAGGATTGGCTGGAAGGCATGCAGGGCCTCACCTTCATCCGTGGCCATGCCCGCTTCGAAAGCCCGACCGAGGTCCGTGTCGGCGACGAGCTGCTATCGGCCAAACAGATCTTCCTCAATGTCGGCGGCCGGGCCGTCGTGCCGGATTTCCCGGGCGTCGGCGACGTGCCCTATCTCGACAACGTGTCGATGATGGACCTGACCGAGGTGCCGAAACACCTGGTCGTCATCGGCGGCAGTTACATCGGGCTGGAATTCGCCCAGATGTTCCGCCGCTTCGGGTCGGAGGTAACGGTCGTCGAGAAAGGCCCGCGGCTGATCGCCCGCGAGGACGAGGACGTCAGCGCCGCCGTGCGAGACATCCTGGAGCGCGAAGGCATCCATATCCGCACCGGCGCGGAGTGCATCCGTTTCTTCCGGCAGGAGGACGGCGTCGGGGTGGGCGTCGATTGCACGGCCGGCCCGCCGGAGATCGTTGGCTCGCACATCCTGCTTGCCACCGGCCGGCGGCCGAACACCGACGACCTCGGCCTCGACAAGGCGGGTGTGACGGTGGACAAGCGCGGCTATATTTCCGTCGACGAGCGGCTGGAAAGCAACGTGCCGGGCATTTTCGCGATGGGTGATTGCAACGGCCGTGGCGCCTTCACCCACACCGCCTATAACGACTTCGAAATCGTCGCCGCCAACCTGCTCGACAACGAGCCGCGCAAGGTCTCGGACCGCATCCAGACCTACGCGCTCTACATCGATCCGCCCCTCGGCCGCGCCGGCATGAGCGAGACGGAGGCGCGCAAGACCGGCCGCAAACTGCTCGTCGGCACCCGCCCGATGACACGGGTCGGCCGCGCCAAGGAAAAGGGCGAAACGCTCGGTTTCATGAAGGTGATCGCCGATGCCGAAACGAAGGAAATCCTCGGCGCTTCTCTCCTCGGCACGGGCTGCGACGAGGCGGTGCAGAGCATCCTGGACGTCATGTATGCGGGCAAGCCCTACACGACGATCACCCACGCGGTGCATATCCACCCGACGGTGGCGGAGCTGATCCCGACGGTGTTTGGGGACATGCAGCCGGTGGAATGAGAAAAGCCCGGGATCGCTCCCGGGCTTTTTACATTTGTGAGGGGCAGCGCCGAGGCTACTTCCTGATCGTCAGCGCCGGGTTATGGGCGAAGAAGTTGTGCGGCATGATGTGCACGGTCTTCCATTCCGTCGACATGACCGGCCAATCCTCCATGCGCGGAATGTGGTGGAAGCCGGCGGAGAACCAGGTGACGATGTCCTTGCCCATCAGGCTCTGGTCCTTTTTCACCCATTCGGCGAGCGTATCCGAGCCATCGCTCTGCATGGCGAACTTGCCACCGGCATAACGCTGTTCCGGATCGTAGACCGTGTTCCACACCGAATATTCGATATAGGCATTGCGCTTCATCGGCGGGTCGTTCTCGAAATCGAACGGGCCGTAGGACACGTCGCCATGGTGGATCATGTAGCCCGGCTCATGGCCGAGATACCCTTCACGGGACGGGTCGGAGATATGGAAGTAGCGCGGCTGCGAGGACGAGAGCTTGTAGCGCGCCTCCAGCTCCG
Source organism: Shinella sp. GW821-FHT10F02 (assembly GCF_058809275.1). Taxonomy (NCBI): domain Bacteria; kingdom Pseudomonadati; phylum Pseudomonadota; class Alphaproteobacteria; order Hyphomicrobiales; family Rhizobiaceae; genus Shinella; species Shinella sp. GW821-FHT10F02. The sequence continues at coordinate 144,169 of NZ_JBXASL010000007.1, forward strand.
TCATCGGCATCTTGTGCTCGACCGTCCACATCGACTTGCGCGGGCTCGACGCATCGAGCTTGGCGGGCACGATGTCCATCGTCGAAAAATGGTTGATCGGCTGGTCGACGTCGAAGTCGATGCGGAAGTTGAAGTAGTGGTCGTGGTTGGCAGCGACGAGGTTCGGCGCGATCAGCGTGCCATAGGCCGTGTCCGCCTTCGCCGTCGGGTCCTTCATCGAGGTGGAGGCAACGCCCTTCACCGCATCGAGGCCGGTGGCGCCGACATAGATGTTGACCTGGCCGTTCTGCTGCAGGCGGTAGTCGATCAGGTAGTCATAGTTGCCGACTTCCGAGGCCGTGCGCACCACGAGTTCGGTCGCCGGCCGCCCTTCCGCCGGCACCGGGTTTTCCGGCGTCTGCGCGAAAACTTCGAAGTGGCGCCAGGCGGGATCGCCGATATTGCGCTCGAAGACGCAGATCGCGTCCGGAATGACGAGCGGCGCGCCCTTGTCGTCGGCAATCGTCGCCGGCAGGAAGGTGGCGTGCGAGGGGCAATCGATACCGGCGCGCAAGGGGCTCAGGAACAGGCCGAAACCATATTCCCCGCTGTCCATGTAGGTGCGCCAGTACCAGCCTTCCGTCGGGTCCATATAGGGCACGAAGACTTCGGAAAGATGCGCCTGGTAGATGACAGAGCGCCAGGTGCCGGCGTCGTTGACATCGAGATTGGAGACGACGAGGCCGGGGCGCTTGTCGACGCGGAAGTTGAAGCGCCACATATCCCATTCGATATGGCTGCCATCGATCTTGTAGTTAGGGCCGCCTTCCTGCACGAGCTTGACGGGCTTGGTTTCCGGCCTGAGCGGCAGCCGCTTGGCGACCTCCTCCTCCGTATAACCCCAGCCATCCTTCGGGCCTTCGACGACGCCCGTGTCGATGACGCGCAGCACTTCCTTCTTGCCGATATCGTAGACGGCGAAGAGGCCTTCGACCGGCTTGGCATAGAAGTTGGAGCCTTCCGGCACCTGGTAACACGGCACCTTCATCAGGCGGGAATTCTGGTATTCCTCCGTGAAGAAATTGCCGCCGGTCAGCGGCAGGCAGAAGGCCTGTTCCGGCTTCAAGCCGCGCTTGGCAAGCCCCGCCACCATGTCCGGATGGCCGAGCGCGCCTTCCAGCGCATTCATGAACTCGGTGAAGAGCACCATGGGCTGGCCGGCCGTCTTGGCATTGCTCTCGACCGTGCCCTTGGTGATGTTGACGACCGCCTCGCTGAAACCTTCGGCGCTGGTGAAATAGACCGTCGCCTTGCGGTCGAGGCTGTCGCCTTCCTTCCACGCCAGCACATCGGCCTTGGCGGGCTCCTTGAGCTCGATCAGCGGATAGAGCGTGTTGTCGTCCGCAACCTTCTCACCGCGCAGGATCTGGTTGATCTTCTGGTATTCCTCGGCCGTCAGCCCGTCGAGCGGATGCGCGGCCGCAGCACCGGCGGCAAGGCCCAGCGCCAGCGCCGTCGAGGCCAGGTGTTTGAAAAGTCTCATGATCGTTCCCTCTTCTTGCTTGGTTCTGTCAGGCGAAGACCACCTGGATATCGGTGTATTCGGCAAGCCCCTCTTCGGCGAACTCGACGCCGATGCCCGAGGCCTTCACGCCGCCGAAGGGCGCATTGGGCTGGATGGCGCCGTGTTTGTTGATCCAGACCGAGCCGCAGGCGAGCCGGCTCGCGACCTTCTTCGCGGCCGCGATATCGGAGGACCAGACGGAACCGCCGAGCCCGTTCGGGCTGTCATTGGCAAGCCGGATCGCCTCCTCCACATCGGAATAGCGAATGATCGGCAGCGCCGGGCCGAACTGTTCCTCGTCGACCAGCGCATCGCCGTTGCGAAGCCCGGAAACGATGGTCGGCGGGAAGAACAGGCCTTCGCCCGGCTCGCCGCCGAGCAGCACCTTGCCGCGCGACTTCGCATCCGCGACGAGCCGCAAAACCTTGTCGAACTGCATGCGGTTCTGGATCGGCCCGAGAATGCTCGCCTCCTCCATGCCGTTGCCGACCGGGATCGCCTTCGCATAGGCGACAAGCGCATCACAGACGGCGTCATGGATCGAGTCATGCACATAGAGCCGCTTCATCGCCGCGCAGGTCTGGCCGTTGTTGATGAAAGCGCCCCAGAAAAGGCCTTCGGCGATCTGCTGCGGATCGGCATCCGGCAGCACGATGCCGGCATCGTTGCCGCCGAGTTCAAGCGTCAGCCGTTTCATGGTTTCGGCGGCAGACTGCATGACCTTCTGCCCCGTGGCGCAGGAGCCGGTGAAGACGATCTTGCGGATATCCGGATGAGCCGACATCGCACCGCCGAGATTGAACGCCTTGTCATCGCCCGTCACCACATTGACGACGCCCGGCGGCAGCACCTCGTTCATGATCTCGACAAGGCGCAGCGTCGAAAGCGGCGTATAGGGCGAGGGTTTCACGACGACCGTATTGCCGGTGCGCAGCGCCGGAAGAATGTGCCAGACGGCAATCATCACCGGGAAATTCCACGGCGTGATGGAGCCGACGACGCCGAGCGGCTTGCGGGTGAGTTCGATCCGGCCCTGCTCGTTGTCCTGCAACACCTTGACGGGCATTAAGAGCCCGGTCGTGTAACCCGCCCAGGCGACGGCGCCGCCGATCTCCCAGCGCGAGCCGAGCCCGTTCAGCGGTTTGCCCTGCTCCAGCGTGATGATCTCGGCAAGTTCTGCCGCATGCTCCTCGATCTTCGCCGTCACGGCGGCGCAGGCGGCCTGCAAGGCTTCGTCGCTCTGCGCCGACCACGTCACGAACGCCGCCTTGGCGACAGCGACGGCGGCATCGAGCTCCGCTCCGCCCATGTTCGGCGCGCGGCCGACTTCTTCGCCCGTCGCCGGGTTCAACACGGCAAAATCCGAGCCGACACTGGCCGGCTTGCCGCCAATCGTTGCCTTGAATTCCATCATTTCCGCCTCCTCCAAGGAACGGCCCACCTCCGGCGGGCACATCTGGTGGCAGAGAATAGGCGTTGGCGGGGCGTCAGACTTGGACGGTGCCGTCCCGCCTTTTGGACAAAAGCGTCAATGGCAGCGCGCGACCGCACCCGGCGTCGTGCCGTATTTCTTGCGGAACTCGCGGTAGAAATAGGAAAGGTCGTTGAAGCCGCAATCGAAGGCGACAGCGGTGACGCCTTCCGCGGGCTGATCCCCCTTGCGGATGGAAAGCCGCGCATGGGCAAGCTCCAACCGGCGGTTCAGCAGCCGGTGGCCGGGCGTCTCACCGAGCGGCCGGAAATGCCGTTGCAAAGTGCGCTCCGGCACATTGAGGCGAGAGGCCAGTTCGCGCGGGCCGAAAGCCGGGTCTGCGCGATGACGGTCGATCATCGCCAGCGCCCGCGAGAGCAGCGTCTCGGCCGGGCTGGCCGCGCCCATCACGCGCGTCGAATGCAGGTAGGCACCCATCAGGCAGAGGAAGGCCTCGCCAAGCTGCGCCTGCGCGCCCTCCTCCATCAGCATCTTGGCGATCACGGCGCGCATGGCGAGCCAGAGCGGATCGTCACGCGAGATCGAAAGCCCGCCGGTGCAGGCATTGCCGAAGCGGTGCACCATCTCGTCGCGCGGAATGTGCAGCGACACCTGGTTCGAGCGCTCGCCACGATAGAGAAAGGTCGAGGGTTTGACGGAATCGACGAGGAACATGTCGCCGGGCGAGAGTTCCGCGACATGATCGCCCTGCTCGACGCGACACTGGCCGGCATCCTGCACCAGAAGGAAGAAATACTCGCCGGGATCCTGCCGGATGGAGCGGGTGTTGCGCGCGACCTCCGAGGCATCGAGCGCCACGATCGCCGTATCGAACGGCCCGACGCGCCGCGTGGTGACGTCGCCATTGACGACACCGCCCCGTCGCATCGGCTCCAGGTCGAACGAGCCGCAGACCCGGCGGATCTCGGCCTCCAGAATTTCCACCGCCACCGGCTTGTGTCCCGGCGTCATCAGCGACTGCATCGCGCCCTCCCCGGCTCCAGCAGAATGCCCACACTCCCAAACTATCTCATCACAGTCCGCAGCGCTTGCCTATCGTCTCTATTTCGCAAGCGCTGAAAAACTGCCGGCTTCCACCGACCGACGCAGACCCTCGCACGGCGGATCGGCAAGGCCGTCCGAAGCAAGCCGGTCCAGCACGGAAACGACCTCGGCAAGCCCACGCGCCTCCGCATAATGCATCGGCCCGCCGCGCCAGCGCGGAAAACCGTAGCCGTGGATTTTCACGAGATCGATATCGGCCGCGCGCAGCGCCACGCGCTCCTCCAGAATACGCGTCGCCTCGTTGACCATCGGCAGCAGGATGGCGTCGGCGATGTCAGCCTCGTTCCACACGCGCTGCGGGCGGCCCGCCGCCTCTTCGGCAATGATTGCCGCCACCGCTTCCGACGATTTTGGCGCACGGTCGCCCGGCTGGTAATCGTACCATCCGCCGCTGGATTTCTGGCCGAAGCGTTCGATGGCGCAAAGCCGGTCAGCAACGGGCGCGAAGGGTGTTTCGCCGCGTGCGCGCGCCGCCTTGCGCTGGAAGGCGGCGATGTCGAGGCCACCGAGATCCTGCGCCTCGAAAGGCCCCATCGGCAGGCCGAAGGCGCGCATGGCGGCATCGACCGTGGACGGCGTTGCGCCGGAGAGCAGCAGCCGCTCGGCCTGCGCGCGCGTGACCTTCAGGATGCGGTTGCCGATAAAGCCATCGCAGATGCCGGCACGGACGGGGATTTTTCCCAGGAGGCGGGCGAGTGCGAAGCCGGTTGCCAGAACGTCCGGCGCTGTCGTTTCCGTCGGCACGATCTCCAACAGCTTCATGATATGGGCCGGGCTGAAGAAATGCAGGCCGAGGAAGCGTTCGGGATGGCTTATGCCTTCGCTGATCGCATTCGGATCGAGATAGGAGGTGTTGGTGGCCAGCACCGCATCCGGCCGGCAGACCGAAGAGAGTTTTTCGAAGACGGCGCGCTTAACGGCGAGGTCCTCGAACACCGCTTCTATCACGAGATCAGTGTCGGCCAGCAAACCATAATCGTCGCCACCGGTGACACCGTTGATGCGCTCATCGGCGACCGCCTGCGTCATGCGCCCGCGCTTCACCGAACCCTCATAGATGGCCCGCACATTGGCAAGCCCGCGTTCGACCGCCGCCGCATCACGCTCGATGAGAACAACCGGCAGGCCGGCATCGCGCAGCGCGGCGGCGATGCCTGCGCCCATCGTGCCGCCACCGATGACGGCCGCGGAGCGGATATCGCGCGCCGTGATTCCGGCAAGCTCCGGCGGGCGCGGCGCGGCACGCTCGGCGAAGAAGACATGGCGCAGCGCCGCCGCCTGTTCGGAACCACGCAGTTCCAAGAAAGTCTCGCGCTCGAAGGCCATGGCGCTGGAAAAATCTGTCTCACTGGCTTTGCGCAGCGAGGCGAGCGCCCGGAGCGGCGCGATTTCGCGCCTGGCCTTGGCGGCGACCGCCTTTTCGGCGCTTTCCCAGAAACCCGCTTCGACCGCCGGCACGTCGCGGCTGGAGATCGGCTGCGGCAGGAGTTTTTCCGCCACGTCCCCGGCGAAGGCGATCGCGCCGGCCCTGAGGTCGCCGTCAAGAACCGCATCGATAAGGCCGAGCCCTTCGGCCTTCTTGGCGCCGACCGGGCTGCCACTCGTCACAACATCGACGGCTGCCGCGGGACCGATCAGCCGCGGCAGGCGAACGGTGCCACCGGCACCCGGAATGATGCCGAGCTTGACTTCCGGCAGGCCGAGGCTGGCGGAGGCGACCGCCACGCGATAGGCGCAGCCGAGCGCCACTTCCAGCCCGCCGCCAAGCGCGCTGCCATGGATCGCCGCGACCCAGGGCTTTTTCGCCGCCTCGATGCGCGCCACCACATCCGGCAGATGCGGCGGCTGCGGCGGCTTGCCGAATTCGCTGACATCCGCCCCGGCGATGAAGGTGCGGCCGGCGCAGATCAGCACGACGGCCTTGACCGTCGCGTCCGCATCCAGCTCCGCCACCGCCTCGACGAGCGCCTGCCGCAGCGCCTGCGACAGGGCGTTGACGGGCGGGTTGTCGACGGTGACGACGGCGATGGCGTTTTCGCGGGCGATGGTGACGGTCATGGTGTCATATTCCCAGATAAGCGGCGCGGATGCGTTCGTCCGCGATCAGTGCGGCGGCGGGTCCGGCCATGGTGATGCGCCCCGTCTCCATGACATAACCGCGATCGGCGACCGAAAGCGCGCCAAAAGCGTTCTGCTCGACGAGAAGCACGGTGACGTCGAGCGCCTTCAGGCTCTTTACCACGTCGAAGATCTGCGCGACGAGGATGGGGGCGAGGCCCATGCTCGGCTCGTCGAGCAGCAGGCAGGAGGGGCGCGCCATCAGCGCGCGGGCGATTGCCAGCATCTGCTGCTGCCCGCCGGAAAGACCGCCCGCCGCAAGGTTCCGCTTCTCCTTGAGGATCGGGAACATCGCGAAGGCGTCCTGCATGTCGCGCTCCACCTTGTCGTCGGCGAAGAGATAGGCGCCGAGCCGGAGATTTTCCTCCACCGTGAGGTTGGTGAAAATCTGCCGGCCCTCCGGCGACTGGGCGAGGCCGCGGCGCACGCGGGCATGCGCCGGCACGGTCGTCAGCGCCTCGCCGCGAAAGACGATGGAGCCAGACGACACCGGCTGGATGCCCGAGAGGCATTTCAGCAGCGTCGTCTTGCCGGCACCGTTCGCGCCGACCACCGTGACGATCTCGCCGGAGGCGACGTCGAGGTCGATGCCGTGCAGCACCTCGATGCGGCCGTAGCGTGAACGCAGTCCCTCAACCGTCAGCATTCTGGACCTCCGTCGCCTGGGCGCCGAGATAGGCTTCGATGACGCGCGGATTGCGCGAGATCGCCGCGGGCTCGCCCTCGGCGATCTTCTCACCGTGATCGAGCACCACGATATGGTTGGAAATGCGCATGACCATCTTCATGTCGTGCTCCACCAGCAGGATCGACACGCCCTCGGCCGCGACCTTGGCAATGAGATGATCGATCTCCTCCGTCTCGACGGCATTGCAGCCGGCGGCGGGCTCATCAAGCAGCAGCACGCGCGGTTTCAGCGCCAGCGCGCGTGCGATTTCCAGCCGCTTCAGCGCGCCGTAGGAGAGCGAGCCCGCCTCCTGTTCGGCGGCGCGGCCGAGGCCGACGCGGTCAAGCAGCGCGCGGGCGCTGTCCTCCGATGCCTTGCTGCGGCGCCGCGCGGCCGGAAGCGAGAAGAGATCGGCGAAGACCGAGCCGCGCTCATGCAGGTGATGGCCGGCGACGGCGTTTTCGAGCACGCTCATCGACTGGAAGATCTGCAAATTCTGGAACGTGCGCGACAGGCCGCGGCGCGCCAAAAGGTGCGGCGGCATGCGGGTGACATCCTCGCCGTCCAGCACGACGCGGCCGCGCGCCGGGGCGTAGACGCCGGAGATCATGTTGAACAGCGTCGTCTTGCCGGCGCCGTTCGGGCCGATGACGGAGACGATCTCACCGGGTTTCAAGGAGAAACCGACATCGTGGACGGCGCGCAGGCCGCCGAAATCGATCCCCAAACCTTCGATCTGAAGCAGGCTCATTCTGCCCTCCCCCGGATGCGGCGCACGATGGAGGGCAACAGGCCCTCGCGCATGAAGATCATGACCAGCATCATCACGAGGCCGAGCATGAGCTGCTCATATTCCTGGAAGACCGTCAGCACCTGCGGCAGCGTGGTGAGGATCGCCGCCCCCAGGATGGCGCCGAGGACCGAACCGGCGCCGCCGAGCACCGCCATGGTGACCATCTCGATCGAATGCATGAAGCCCGCGACATCCGGCGTGATGAACTTATTCTGCAACGCCAACAATGACCCGGAAACCGAGGCATAGACCGCCGAGATGACGAAGGCGACGAGCTTGTAATGCGCGACATCGACGCCGACCGTGCGGGCCGCGACCTCCGAGCCATGAAGCGCGCGAAGGGCGCGGCCGGTCGGGCTGTGATAGAGGTTGAGCGCCAGCCAAGCCCCGATCACCAGCACGAGGCCGGAGAAGACATACCAGAATTCGGTGTTCGACAGGTCGATGCCGATGGCCTTCAAGACGGCGCGCAAGCCCAGTTCCGGCACCGCCATGCCATCCGGCCCGCCGGTCAGCTGCGCCTCGTTGGACAGCACCATGGAAACGAGGATGCCGAAGCCGAGGCTGGCGACGGCGAGGTAATAGCCCTTGAGCCGCAGGATCGGCCGGCCGACCAGGAAGGCGATGGCGGCGGAGAGAAGCGCGCCGAGCACGGCGGCAAGTGCGGGATGCAGGCCGAGATGAACCGGCGCCAGCGCGCAGGCATAGGCGCCGATGCCGGCGAAACCCGCATGGCCGAGGCTGATCTGGCCGGCATAGCCGATGAGGATGACGAGGCCCGTCACCGCCAGGCCGTTGACGAAGATCAGCGAGCCGACGCGGAAATAATATGACGAGGGAAAGAACACCGGCGCGATCGCGATGACCGCTGCGAGGATGAGGAGCGTGGTTGCCTTGCTAGAGAGCCGCATGGTCACACCCGATCCGTCGACTTGCGGCCGAACAGGCCCTGCGGCATGGCGAAGAGCACCGCAAGAATGACGACGAAGGCGGCCGCATCCTTGTATTGCGAGCTGATATAGCCGGCCGTCATCGCCTCAAGAACGCCGAGCAGCAGGCCGCCGACCAGCGCGCCCTTGGGGTTACCCATGCCGCCGAGCATGGCGGCGGCGAAACCCTTCAGCGCCAGCGCAAGGCCGACATCGTAGCTCGTCAGCGTGATCGGCGTCACCAGCACGCCAGCGAGCGCGCCGATCGCGGCGGACATGGCGAAGGAGAGCGTCATCACATAGTTGGTGTTGATGCCGACGAGCTGCGCAGCGACGCGGTTATTCGCCGTCGCCAGCACGGCGCGGCCGATCAGCGTGCGGGTGAAGAACAGCCAGAGACAGACGAAGACGGCGAGCGCGCCGGCAATCACCCACAGGCTCTGCGGCAGGATGGTCGCGCCGCCGATGAGGATCGGCTGGTCGCCGGAAAAGGCCGGGAAGCGATGGATCTGCTTGTCGAAGACGAGCTGCGTCGCGCCGCGGATGAAGATGGAGGCACCGATGGTGATGATGATCAGCGAGACGACCGGCGCGCCGCGCGCGGGCTCGATGGCGAGCTTGTTGAGCGCCACGCCGATGCCCGCCGTGACGATGATGGCGATGAGGGCTGCAAGCGGCAGCGGCAGGCCGGCGGCATGCGCAAAGAAGGTGATCATGCCGCCGAGCATGACGAACTCGCCCTGGGCGAAGTTCACGACATCGGAAGCGTTGTAGATGATCGTGAAGCCGAGGGCGACCAGCGCATAGACCGCGCCGACCGTGATCCCGGACAGAAGGAATTGCAGGAGTTCGGGCATGGATGCCTCCGCGGTCCGCGCGATGGTTCCGCCGGCCGCACCATCGTGCAGGCCGGCGGCACGAGAGGATTATTCGACGATCTTCCAGCCGCCCTTTTCGATCTGCAGCATGCGGAAGGCCGAGAGATCGAGGCCGAGATGGTCTTCGGTCGACATGGTCACCGTGCCTGTAGTACCGACGAGGCCGGACGTGCCCTCGATCGCATCGCGGATCGCCGACGGCTCGGCGCTGCCCGCCCGCTTGATCGCATCGACGAGGATGCGCAGCGCATCATGGGCATAGCCGCCGAAGGTCGAGACCGGCTTGCCGGTCGCCTTCTCATAGGCTTCCTTGTAGGCGACGACCACGGCGCGCTGCGGGTCGCTTTCCGGCAGCAGGCCGGCGACGAGCAGCGCGGTGCCCGGCAGGCGCACGCCTTCCGCAGCCTCGGCGCCGGCAAGCTCGATGAAACCATCCGAAGCGACGCCATGCGACTGGTAGAGCGGCAGGCCGACGGCAAGCTGCGCATAGTTGCGCGTGACGATCGCCGGACCCTGGCCGAAGCCCGGGTTCAGCACGGCCTGGATGCCGTCCTTGCCCTTGATGTTGGTGAGCTGCGGCGTCATGTCGGCGTCGGTCGGGCCGTAGGTCTCGTCGGCCAACACCTCGATGCCGTAGTCGCCGATGATCGCAAGGCACTGCTTGTGCATCGAGGCGCCAAAACCGTCGGAGCCGGAGATCATGCCGATCTTGCTGATGCCGGCCTTCTTCATGTCTTCGAAGATTTTCGCGCAGGCCATGCGGTCCGTGTGCGGCGTCTTGAACGTATAGGGTTTGACCGGATCGATGATCTCGATGGCACCGGCCAGCGAGATGAAGGGCACTTCGGCATCCTCGAAAACCGGGATGATGGCCATGGAGGTGCCGGTCGTCGTGCCGCCGATCACGGCGACCACTTCGTCGTCCTCGACGAGGCGGGTCGCGAAGGTGCGCGCCTTGTTCGGGTCACCGCCGTCGTCGTAGATAACGAGTTCCAGCTTCTCGCCGTTGACGCCGCCGGCCGCATTGATCTCCTCGACCAGCATTTTCAGCGTTTTCGCTTCCGGATCGCCGAGGAAGGAGGCGGGGCCGGTTTCAGAAATGGTGGCGCCGATCTTGATGTCGGCAAGGGCGGGCGCGGCAAGGCCGAGCACGAGGGCAAGCGCAGTTGTGGTGAGCGAAAGTTTCATGTCGGTTTCTCCTCCCAACAAAGACAAAGGTTTACGCCGCCGCGGGGCGACGCCACATCACCACGCGGAACCGGTTGGCGACAAAAGCCGCATCCGTCAGGCTGGCATTGCCCGCGGGGTTCGCACCGGTGACGTGGAAATCGCTGAAGGCGGCGCTCTGGTTCACATAGATGCCGCCGGTCAGGTTAACCGAAAGATTGACGCCCGCCGTCGCAAAACGATCGGCGGCGGCAAGGATATGCGCCTCGTCCGTCTCGTAGAGGGCGGCGGTGATGGCGCCTTTGCGCTCGGCAAGGTCGGCGGCACGGTTCACGCCGTCGGTCACGTCATCGACCGCGACGACGAAGGCGATCGGTCCGAAACGCTCCTCCCCATAGGCCTCCGCATCCGTCGCATCGACGGCGAGGATCAGCGGGGTGGCGGTGCGCGCATCGTCGAGGCCTTCCACGGGTGCAGAGTCGCGCACGACGCGGCCGAGCGGCCGGCTCGTGGCGATGCGGGCGAGCGTCGCCGGGTTGGCGATGGCGCCGCAGACACCGGCGGCGCGCGCCGGATCGGCGAGCAGGCCATCGACGGCAGCGGCGATGCCGACCGCAACGTCGTCAAAACTCTTGTGGCCCTCATCCGTCTCGATGCCGCCGCGCGGCACGAAAATATCCTGCGGCGCGGTGCACATCTGACCGCTATAGAGCGACAGCGAGAAGGCGATATTGCCGCACATGCCGGCAAAATTGTCAGTGGCGCCGATCACGATGGAATTGACGCCCGCCTCTTCCGTATAGACATCGGCCTTGCCGGCATTTTCGCGCACCCAGGTGCCAAACGCGTTGGAGCCGGTGTAGTCGACGATGGCGACCGCCGGGTGCTGCACGAGGTCCTTGGTGATTTCGGCACCGGGCGCGTCGGCAGCGAGCAGCACGATATCGGCGGCAAAACCCTCTTCCACCAGCACCTGCCGGGCAATCTCGACGGTGATGGCGAGCGGCAGGATCGCCGCCGGATGCGGCTTGACGATGACGGTGTTGCCGGTCGCAAGGCTGGCGAAGAGACCGGGATAGCTGTTCCAGGTCGGGAAGGTGTTGCAGCCGATGACAAGCGAAACGCCGCGCGGGAGAATGCGCCAGTGTTTTTCCATGACGATCGGCGCGCCCCTGCCCTGTGGCTTGGTCCAGGTCGCCTGCGCCGGTATGCGGCTCATCTCGGCATAGGCATAGGCCACGGCTTCGAGGCCGCGGTCCTGCGCATGCGGGCCGCCGGCCTGAAAAGCCATGGCGAAAGCCTGGCCGGTCGTGTGCATGACGGCGTTCGCCATCTCGAAACTGCGGGCGTTGAGACGGGCGAGGATTTCGAGACAGATGCCGATGCGCACCTCCGGCGATGCGGCAGCCCATTGCGGCGCTGCGGCGCGCGAGGCCATGATCAGCATGTCGGCCGAGGCGGCGGGATAGGTGATGCCGAGGGACGATCCGTAAGGTGAGACTTCCGCACCAACCGTGCCTTCCGACGGATGGTCGGGCAGATCGAAGGCCTTGCCGAGCCGCGCCTCATAGGCAGCGAGGCCGTCATCCTTGGCGGTTTCACCGTAGATCTTGCCGCTGGGCACTTCGGGATAGGCGGACCAGTAGTCACGCTTGGAGGCGGCAGCAAGGGCCGCTTGCAGCGTCGGGCGATGGCGCTCGAAAAGTCCGGTCATCTCTGGCTCCTCCCAGTCAGTGCTTTTATAATTGACTGACCGGTCGGTTTATGCAAGAGTTTTTTACGGTCGCCGCTGGGAAGGGCGACAGGGAGGAAAAATGTCTCAATCCGACACCATTCTGTCGGCGCTCGCCGATGGCGTCCTCAGCCTCACGCTGAACCGCCCCGACAAGCTCAACGCCTTTAACGAAGAGATGCACCTTGCGCTGCGCGCCGGCTTCGAGCGCGCCCATGCCGACGAGAGCGTGCGCGCCGTCCTGCTGACCGGCGCCGGCCGCGGTTTTTGCGCGGGGCAGGATCTCGGCGACCGCGACCCGAAGAAGGGCGTGCCGGATCTCGGCCACACGATCGAGACCTATTATAATCCCCTGCTCCGCCTCATCCGCAGCCTTGAAAAGCCGGTGATCTGCGCCGTTAACGGCGTCGCTGCCGGGGCCGGCGCCAACATCGCCTTTGCCTGCGACATCACACTTGCCGCCCGCTCCGCCCGCTTCATCCAGGCCTTCGCCAAGATCGGCCTCGTGCCCGATTCCGGCGGCACCTGGAGCCTGCCGCGGCTGATCGGCGAGGCACGCGCCAAGGCGCTGACGCTGACCGCCGAACCGCTCGGCGCCGAAACCGCCGCCGACTGGGGCCTCATCTGGCGCGCCGTCGACGACGACACGCTGATGGAAGAGGCAGCGGTACTTGCCACCCGCCTCGCCGCCGGCCCGACCCGCGGCCTCGGCATGACCAAGCGCGCCATCCAGGCCGCCGCCACCAATTCGCTCGATGAACAGCTCGACCTCGAACGCGACCTGCAACGCGAGGCCGGCCGCAGCGCCGACTATGCGGAAGGCGTCTCAGCCTTCCTCGAAAAGCGCAAGCCGGAGTTCAAGGGCAAATGAGCGCCGCCAGCCTTTCCCCGCAGGCGCTGGCCGAAGCCTGCGCTAAAGCCATGTGGGACGACGACAACGCCACCCGCCATCTCGGCATGGAACTCGTCTCCGTCGCCCCCGGCGAAGCGACGATCACCATGACGATCGCGGAAACCATGACCAACGGCCACGGCACCTGCCATGGCGGCTACATGTTCACGCTGGCGGATTCCGCCTTCGCCTTTGCCTGCAACACCTACAACCAGCGCACCGTCGCCCAGCACTGTTCGGTGTCGTTCCTCGCGCCGGCCTTCCGGGGCGACCGGCTGACGGCGACGGCGCGGGAAGTCTCGCGCCGCGGGCGGGGCGGCATCTACGATATCCGCATCACCAATCAGGAGGGCGAGCACGTCGCGGAATTCCGCGGCCACTCGCGAACAGTCAAGGGCACCCATCTGCCGGAGTGAGGCAGACCATCCCGCATTCTCGGAGGAGATTTTCATGGAAGACCTGTCCCCCCGCCCCGGCGAGCTCGAAGCCATCGAGACGGCGTCGCGCGACGAGATTTCCGCGCTGCAGCTCGAGCGCATGAAATGGTCGCTGACCCACGCCTACGAGAATTCCCCCTTCTATCGCCAGCGCTTCGACGAGGCCGGCGTACACCCCTCCGACCTCAAGACCTTGTCGGACCTCGCGAAATTCCCCTTCACAACCAAGAAGGACCTGCGCGATACCTATCCCTTCGGCATGTTCGCCGTGCCGCGCGAAAAGCTCGCCCGTATCCACGCCTCCTCCGGCACGACAGGCAAGCCGACCGTCGTCGGCTACACGGCCAAGGACATCGACACCTGGGCGACCGTCGTCGCGCGCTCGATCCGCGCCTCCGGCGGCCGGGCCGGCGATATCGTGCATGTCGCCTATGGCTACGGCCTCTTCACTGGCGGCCTCGGCGCGCACTATGGCGCGGAAAAGCTCGGCTGCACCGTGGTGCCGATTTCCGGCGGCATGACGGAGCGCCAGGTCACGCTGATGCAGGATTTCAAGCCGCGCATCATCATGGTCACACCCTCCTACATGCTCTCCATCCTCGACGAATTCCGCAAGCACGGCATCGACCCGCGCGAAAGCTCGCTCGCCGTCGGCATCTTCGGCGCCGAGCCCTGGACCAACGCCATGCGCGAAGAGATCGAGCAGGCCTTCGACATGCATGCCGTCGACATCTACGGCCTGTCGGAAGTCATGGGTCCGGGCGTCGCCAACGAATGCGTCGAGACGAAGGACGGCCTGCATATCTGGGAAGACCATTTCTACCCCGAGATCATCGATCCGGTAACCGGCGACGTGCTGCCGGATGGCGAGATGGGCGAACTGGTCTTCACCACGCTCACCAAGGAAGGCCTGCCGATCATCCGCTACCGTACGCGCGACCTGACGCGACTGTTGCCCGGCACCGCCCGCGCCATGCGCCGCATGGAAAAGATCACCGGCCGGTCCGACGACATGATGATCCTGCGCGGCGTCAACGTCTTCCCGACGCAGATCGAGGAGCAGATCCTGAAATGTCGCGGGCTGGCACCGCATTTCCAGATCGAGCTGACCCGCGCCGGCCGTATGGACAACATGACGGTCCATGTCGAATGTACGCTGGACGCGACCGACGAGGGTTCTCGCGCGGGATCGGCGAAGGAACTCGCCCACCACATCAAGAGCGTGGTCGGCGTCTCCACCAAGATCCTCGTGCACGAGCCGGGCGGCGTCGCGCGCTCCGAGGGCAAGGCAAAACGGGTGGTCGACAACCGCCCGAAAGAATGAAACGCCGGGATAGCCCGGCACCGGCTTGACTGTGTATAGGAAGGGCGGCCGCCCTTCCCGCGACCCAATCAGCCTGGAATAAGCAGAGCAGGACGACATGGCACGCACGCGCGCAGTGGATTTCGAGGAAAAACAGCGGGGCATTCTCTCGAGTGCCGCGGCGGTCTTCGCCGAGATGGGCATGGAGAAGGCCTCCATGTCACTGATCGCCTCGCACAGCAACGTCTCCAAGGCTCTGCTCTACCACTACTACCCGAGCAAGGACGCGCTGATCTTCGATATCGTGCGCACGCATCTCTCGGAGCTGGAAAGCGCAATCGAAGCCGCGGACCGCCCCGACGTCGCGCCGCAGGAGCGGCTGCGCCTGCTGGTAAAAGCCGTACTGGCAAACTACGAAGGCCGCGACAACGAGCACAAGGTGCAGCTCAACGGCACCAGCGCGCTCTCGGAGACACAGCTCGCCGAATTGCAGGCAATCGAGCGGCAGATCGTCAAACGCTTCTCCGGCGTCATCCGCGACATCAACCCGGACCTCAACAAGGATCGCCCACTGCTGATGCCCGTCACGATGTCGCTCTTCGGCATGATGAACTGGGTCTATATGTGGTTCCGCCCGAACGGGCCGATCACGCGGGACGAATACGCGGACATCGCGACGACGCTGATCCTTGAAGGCGTCAAGGCCGTTACGTAAGCCTTACCTAACCGTCCTCCGACCGCTCGACATCCTTGCCCGTCGCGGCAACCGATTCCAGCCGCTCTGCGAACTCGCGCCGCAGCGTGCGGCGCAATTCGGCCGCCTTGTAGCGGCGGATATCGACCGTGCTCTTCGGCTCCAACTCCGGCACCCGCACTGGCCTTCCGGCTTCGTCGACCGCGACCATCGTGAAATAACAGGAATTGGTGTGCCGGCGATGGCCGGTGCGGATGTTCTCCGCCTCGACGCGAATACCGACCTCCATGGAGGTGCGGCCGGTATGGTTGATCGACGCGCGGAAGGTGACGAGTTCGCCGACATTGATCGGTTCCTTGAACATCACCTGGTCGACCGAAAGCGTCACCGCATATTGCTGCGAATAGCGCGAGGCGCAGGAGAAGGCGACGCGATCAAGCAGGTTGAGCAGCGCGCCGCCGTGAACCTTTCCGGAAAAATTCGCCATTTCGGGCGTCATCAAGACGGTCATTTCCAGGCGGCGCGGGTCCTGCTCGATCGGCGTCATGCGGTCACTCTCTCGTTTTGGCCACCATCGTCAGAACATCGTATTGCGCGACGGTGGCGCCCGTCTGGTTCGTCACGTTGCAATCCCAGCGCACCTCGCCGTGTTCGGCATTGGCACGCGGATTGATCTCCTTGCAGGTGAGCTGCACCTTCAGCGTATCACCCGGATTGACCGGTGTCAGGAAGCGCAGGTTGTCGACGCCGTAATTGGCGAGAACCGGACCCGGCGCCGGATCGACGAACAGGCCGGCCGCAAACGACACGATGAGATAGCCATGCGCCACGCGCCCGTCGAAGAACGGGTTCGCCTTGGCGGCTTCCTCATCCATGTGAGCGTAGAACGTATCGCCGGTGAAGTTGGCGAAGTGCTCGATATCGTCGAGCGTCACCGTGCGTGTCGCCGTGATCAGCTGGTCGCCGATCTTGAGCTCTGCCAGCGACTTGCGGAACGGATGCTCGCCGCCCGCCCGCGCCTCAGCGCCCGGCAGCCAACGGCCGGTGACGGCGGAAAGCATGGTCGGCGCGCCCTGGATGGCGGTGCGCTGCATGTAATGTTTGACGCCGCGCATGCCGCCCAGTTCCTCGCCGCCACCCGCGCGGCCGGGGCCGCCGTGCACGAGGCCCGGCAGCGGCGAACCGTGGCCGGTGGAGGACTTGGCGCTGACGCGGTTGCCGATCATCACGCGGCCATGGAACGGCGCAAGGCCGAGCACGACCTCTTCGGCAAAAGCCGGATCGTTGGTGAAGACCGAGGCGACGAGGCTGCCCTTGCCGCGCCGGGCGAGATCGACTGCTTCTTCCGCGGTGTCATAAGGCATCACGGTGCTGACCGGGCCAAAAGCCTCGACATCGTGGATGGCGCGGGCAGAACCCGGCTTGTCGCAATAGAGCAGCACCGGATTGAGGAAGGCACCGGCCGCCGCATCGCCGGATGTGATGCTCGGATTGTCGGGATCGCCGGCGACGATCTCGGCATCGGCAGAGAGATCGCGGATGCGGGCGCGCACTTCCTCGCGCTGGTCGAGGCTGGCAAGCGGGCCCATGCGCACGGCTTCGTCGGCGGGGTTACCGATCGCCGTCTTACCGAGGCGCGCGCCGAGGCTTGCGATCAGCGCCTCGCTATAGGTGCGCGGGGCGATGACCCGGCGGATCGCCGTGCATTTCTGACCGGCCTTCACCGTCATCTCGCGGGCGACTTCCTTGACGAAGAGATCGAATTCCTCCGTGCCGGGCGCGGCATCGAGGCCGAGTACGGCAGCGTTGAGGCTGTCGGCCTCCATGGTGAAGCGCACGGAGTTTTCGACGATCGCCCTGTGCGTCTTGAGGCGCTGGCCGGTCGAGGCCGAGCCGGTGAAGGTCACGGCATCCTGGCCTTCGACATGGTCGAGCAGGTCGCCGACCGAGCCGCAGACGAGTTGCAACGCGCCTTCCGGCAGGATGCCGGTCTCGACCATGCGGCGAACCATCAGTTCGGTGAGATAAGCTGTCTGGCTTGCCGGCTTGACGATGGCCGGAACGCCGGCCAGCAGCGTCGGCGCCAGCTTTTCCAGCATGCCCCAGCAGGGGAAGTTGAAGGCATTGATATGCACAGCGACGCCCTGCAACGGGCTCAGGATATGCTGCGCGGAAAAGGTGCCGTCCTTCGAGAGCAGCTCCACGTCGCCATCGAGCAATACGCGGGTGTTTGGAAGTTCGCGCCGGCCCTTGGAAGCGTAGGACAGCAGCGTGCCGATGCCGCCCTCGATATCCACCCAGCTGTCGGCGCGGGTGGCGCCGGTCGCGGTCGAGAGCGCATAGAACTCTTCCTTGCGTTCCATCAGGGCCTGGCCGAGCGCCTTCAACATGGTGGCGCGTTCGTGGAACGACAGGCGCCGCAGCGCCGGGCCACCCTTTTCGCGGCCGTAGGCGAGCGCTGCCTTGAAATCCACACCGGTGGAATCGATGAAGGCGACCGGGGCGCCCGTCGAGGCGTCGAACAGCGGCACGCCTTCCCGGGCGCCAGCGACCCACTGGCCGCCGACATAGCTTTCGAGCCGGCGCGGCCGGTTTGCCATGACGTTCATCTCATTATCCTCTCACTTCAGTCCGAGCGCAGAAAGCTGCGCATCGACTTCGGCCCGCCATTCGGCAAGCAGGGTCTCGTTGGGTGTGTGCCGCAGGCCGAAACGCGACTGCGTCTCGAAGCGGGCCGAGCCGGAATGGCCGAAACTCGCGGCGACGCGCGGATACCAGTAGGCGATGGAGGCCTTGGCCTTTGCGCGGCCTTCCGCATTATCGACGATGCGGATGAGGCCCGCGAGGCCGAGTTCCGCATGCCGCGTCTCGCGCGGCAGGATGGCGCGGAAAACCTCGGCGAGCGGCTGGTAGGAAACGCGCGACAATTCCTTGAGCTGCACGACGCTCGCCCGGCCCATCAGCACGTTCATGACCACGGCATCGACCCAGCCTTCCAGCGGATAGTGGAAGACGGAAAGGCGCATGTCGCCCTCCCGCCGGGCCGCGCCGATATCCGCGTCACGGGTGAGCCGCACGGCCCAGGGGTGATGCACAGCGTAGCGCCCGCCGTCCGCGCCAAACGTTTCCATGATCGTCAGCACCTTGCCGGCATGGTCAGCCTTTTCCAGCACGATGCGGGCGGCGGAGATGCGCTCCTGGATGCCCGGCGCATCGTTGATCGTATCGGCAAAACCGGCGGAACCGGCCAGCTCGCTGTCGACGAAACTCGCCATCAGGCGCAGCAGTTCGCCGCGGTAGCGCGGTGACACATTGGCCGGCGACGTGAGCACGCCGCCTTGCGCCAGATAATCCTCGATCGGCATCGTATCGGACATGCGCGTTCCCCCTACTGGTCGTAGCTGACGACGATGCGGTCGGTGAGCGGGTAGCACTGGCAGGTCAGCACATAGCCCTGCCGCACCTCGTAATCTTCCAGCGCGTGGTTGGTCTCCATCTCGACTTCGCCTTCCAGAACCTTGGCGCGGCAGGTGGAACAGACACCGGCCTTGCAGGCGTAAGGCGCGTCCATGGCGTTTTCGAGTGCGGCGTCGAGCAGGCTCTGGCCGTGCTTGGGGAACTTGAAGATGCGGGTCGCGCCATCGAGCGTGACGGTCGCCTCGCAGGCGGCGGCGTGATCGGCACCGTTGACCTGCTCCACCTTGCGCCGCGCCCGGCCGGGCTGCGAGGAGGCGAAAAGTTCGAACTTGATCTGGTCGTCTCGAAGCCCATGCTCGCGAAGGGCGGCGGCGATCGCCAGCATCATCGGCTCGGGGCCGCAGATGAAGGCCGTCGTCACCGACTTCGGGTCGATCCAGTTCTTGAACAGCGCCGCGCATTTCGCGCCATCGATGCGACCGGTGAAGAGGTCGATATCCTGCGCCTCGCTCTCCAGCACATGCAGCACGGAGAGGCGGCCGAGATAGAGGTTCTTCAGGTCCTCCAGCTCCTCGCGGAACATGATCGAGCTGATCTGCCGGTTGGCATAGACCAGCGTGAAACGGGCGCGCGGCTCGCGCGACAGCACCGTCTTGATGATCGACAGCACGGGCGTGATGCCGCTGCCGCCGGCAAAGCCGAGATAATGTTTGGCCGTTTCGGGCTCCAGCGCCGTGAAGAAGGCGCCCATCGGCGGCATGGCCTCCAGCGTATCGCCGGCCTTCAGGTTCTCGTTGACCCAGGTGGAAAAGCAGCCGCCATCGATGCGCTTGATGCCGACCTTCAAGACGCCCTCGTCCTTGCCGGCACAGATCGAATAGGAGCGGCGCAGCTCTTCGTCCTCGAACTTGCGGCGGAAGGTCAGGTACTGGCCTTGCGTGAAATCGAAGACGGCGCGGTCCTCGTCGGATGGCTGAAGCGTGACCACGACCGCATCGCGCGTCTCGCGGCGAACGTCGGTCACGGTCAGGGGATGAAAACGTGCCATGCGCGGGCCCTCTCTAATGGGTCAGATGCACTTGAAATAGTCGAACGGTTCCAGGCAGTCGGTGCAGCGGTAGCTCGCCTTGCAGGGCGTCGAGCCGAACTGGCTGATCTTTTCGGTATTCGCCGATCCGCAGCGCGGACAGGCGATGGTCAGGTTCGAGCGGCCCGAAAGCCGGTCGACGCGTTTCATCAGAACGCCATCGGCGGCCGTGCCGTCGATCGGCGGGGCGATGCCGTAGTCGCGCAGCTTTTCGCGGCCCGCGGCGCTGATCCAGTCCGTCGTCCAGGCCGGCGAGAGCTGGCGTTCCAGCTTCACCTTGGAAAGGCCCTTTTCGGCGAGCGCCGTCTCGATATCGAGATTGATGATCGTCGTGGCGGGACAGCCGGAATAGGTCGGCGTCACCGTCACCACCAGCGTATCGTCCCGCCAGGCGACATCGCGGATGATGCCAAGGTCGGTGAGCGAGATCACCGGGATTTCCGGGTCCGGCACTTCAGCCAGCCAGTGCCAAACCTCATCGATCGAGGGACGGAGCGCCGGGTCCATGACCGCCCCCTACCAGGTGGCGCCCGGATAGGCGCGCTGGAGGAACTGCATCTCCGACAGGATGAAGCCGAGATGCTCCGTATGAACGCCGCGCCGGCCGCCCTTGTGCATATAGCCGTCGGCGGGCTTCTTCAGCGTGCCTTCGGTGAGCGCTTCCGCAACGATCTCGTCCCAGCCGGCCTTCAGGCTCTGCGGTTCGGGGATGATCCCGGCTTCCACCAGGGCTGCATCCACCGCATCGGCAGCGAACATCTCGCCGGTATAGGGCCAGAGATCGTCCAGCGCCTCCTGCATGCGACGGTGGCTTTCCGCCGTGCCGTCGCCGAGGCGGATGACGAGGTCGCGGCTGCGGTCGAGGTGGTAAGAAACCTCCTTGAAGGCCTTTTCCGCAATCTCGGCGATGCGCTTGTCCGTCGAGCCCTTCAGCGCCTTCAAAAGCAGATAGTGCCAGGCATCGAACAGGAACTGCCGCATCAGCGTCTTGCCGAAATCGCCGTTCGGGCGCTCGACCAGCAGGATGTTGCGGAAGTCGTAGCCGTCGCGCAGATAGGCGAGATCGTCCGCCGAGCGACCCTTGCCCTCCACCTCGCCGGCAAGGCCGAGCCAGAGCTGCGTCTGGCCGATCAGGTCGAGAGCGGTGTTGGCAAGCGCGATATCCTCCTCCAATGCCGGCGCGTGGCCGCACCATTCGGAAACGCGATGGCCGAGGATCAGCGCATTGTCGCCGATGCGCAGCAGGAATTCGAGAAGCGCGGCCTGATCGACCGCCGGTTCAAGTGCTGCGGTCGCCATCACATGTGCCCCACTTCATCCGGAATGTCGAAGAAGGTCGGGTGACGGTAGACCTTGGAATTCGACGGGTCGAACAGCGGACCCTTTTCCGACGGGGCGCTGGCGGTGATCTCGGATGACCGCACCACCCAGATGCTGACACCCTCGTTGCGGCGCGTATAGACGTCGCGGGCATTGTTGATCGCCATTTCGGCATCGGGCGCGTGCAGGCTGCCGACATGGCGATGGTTGAGGCCGTGCTGGCCCCGGATGAAGACTTCCCAAAGCGGCCATTCGCTGGACATCGTGCTCTCTCCCTTACTCGGCGGCGATCTTGGCGGCGGCGCGGCGGTCGGCGGCCTTTTCGGCATGCGCCGTCAGGCCGTCGCGGAACCAGGCGCCGTCATTCCAGGCCTTCTTGCGGGCGTCGAGGCGTTCCGCATTGCAGGGGCCGTTGCCGGCGATCACGTTGAAGAACTCTTCCCAGTCCGGCTCGCCGAAATCGTGACCGCCCTTTTCCTCGTTCCACTTGAGGTCCGGGTCAGGAATGGTCAGGCCAAGGTATTTGGCTTGCGGCACGGTCTGGTCCACGAATTTCTGGCGCAGCTCGTCGTTGGAATTCTGCTTGATCTTCCAGGCCATCGACTGGGCCGAATGCACGGAGGCATCGTCCGAGGGGCCGAACATCATCAGCGACGGCCACCACCAGCGGTTCAGCGCATCCTGCACCATGGCCTTTTGCGCCGGTGTGCCCTTCACCATACGCATCAGGGCGTCATAACCCTGGCGCTGGTGGAAGCTTTCTTCCTTGCAGATGCGCACCATGGCCCGCGCATAGGGGCCGTAGGAACAGCGCTGCAACGGCACCTGGTTCATGATGGCCGCGCCGTCGACCAGCCAGCCGATCGCGCCGATATCGGCCCAGGTCAGCGTCGGATAGTTGAAGATCGAGGAATATTTGGCCTTGCCGGAATGCAGCTGCTCGTACATCTGGTCGCGGCTGATGCCGAGCGTCTCGGCGGCGCAGTAGAGGTAGAGGCCGTGGCCCGCCTCGTCTTGCACCTTGGCGAGCAGGATCGCCTTGCGCTCCAGCGTCGGCGCGCGGGAAATCCAGTTGCCTTCCGGCAGCTGGCCGACGATTTCGGAATGGGCGTGCTGGCTGATCTGGCGCACCAGCGTCTTGCGATAGCCTTCCGGCATCCATTCCTTCGGCTCGATCTTCTGACCGGCGTCGACGCGTTCCTGGAAGGCGCGCTCCACGGGATCCATCTCGTCGAGGGACCGGACGCGCGCCGCGTCAGTCTTTACCATCTGTGCATACATGGTCTTCTCCTCAGGCTGTGCGCGTCAGACGCGTTCGAGAATGATGGCGATGCCCTGGCCGACGCCGATGCACATGGTACAGAGTGCATAACGCCCGCCCTGGCGATGGAGCTGATAGGTGGCTGTCGCCACGAGCCGCGCGCCGCTCATGCCGAGCGGATGGCCGATGGCAATCGCGCCGCCGTTCGGGTTCACATGCGGCGCATCGTCCGGCAGGCCGAGATCGCGCAGCACGGCAAGCGCCTGCGAGGCGAAGGCCTCGTTGAGTTCGATGACGTCCATCTGGCCGAGCGACAGGCCGGCGCGTTCCAGTACCCGGCGCACCGCCGGCGCGGGACCGAAGCCCATGATGCGCGGCTCAAGACCAGCCGCCGCCATGGCGACGACACGCGCTTTCGGCGTTAGGCCTTGCGCCCGTGCAGTTGCTTCGCTGGCGATGAGCAATGCGGCTGCGCCGTCATTGACGCCCGAGGCATTGCCGGCGGTGACGGACAGGTCCGGGCCGTTGACACCCTTGAGCTTGCCGAGCTGTTCGGCCGTCGTGCCGGGACGCGGATGTTCGTCGCGGTCGACGACCAACGCATCGCCCTTCTTCTGCGGCACATGGACGGGCAAGATCTCATCGGCAAAGACGCCGGCCTCGTGCGCGGCGGCCCAGCGGGCCTGGCTGCGCGCGGCAAAGGCGTCCTGGTCCTCGCGGCTGACGGCAAAATCGGCGGCGACGTTATCGGCGGTTTCCGGCATGGAATCGACGCCGAACGCCTTCTTCATCTTGGGGTTGACGAAGCGCCAGCCGATCGTCGTGTCATAGACGGCATTGGCGCGCGAGAAGGCGCTGTCGGCCTTCGGCATGACGAAGGGCGCACGGCTCATGCTTTCGACGCCGCCGGCAATGACGAAATCGCAGTCGCCGGCGCGGATGGCGCGCGCGGCCATGCCGACGGCGTCCATGCCGGAGCCGCAGAGGCGGTTGACGGTGGTGGCGGGAATGGAAACGGGAAGGCCGGAGAGCAGCACGGCCATGCGGCCGACATTGCGGTTGTCCTCGCCGGCCTGGTTGGCGCAGCCATAGATAAGATCATCGACCTTCGACCAGTCGACGCCGGGATTGCGTGCCATCAGGCCCGAAAGCGGTAGGGCCGCCAGATCGTCGGCGCGGACCGACGACAACAGGCCGCCATAACGGCCGATGGGCGTACGGACAGCATCGCAGATATAGGCTTCGGACACGCGGTTTCCTCCCTGTACCGAAGGCCGGCTTGCCTCTCCCGAAACATTCGCCGACCGATCGGTTGGTTATTTACCACCCAATGCGTCACAAATCAATGGCAATTTCTCCAGATTCTGTGATGTTTCATTTCAGCAGCCGATATCATACCACAAATAGGGTTTTTCCGCGTGAAAAGTGCCTCAGATGGCGTCGCGCAACAGCGAAAGACGGCGCAGGGTCGCCTCGCTCGCCTCGGGCAACGCACCATCCGCCGTCACGAAATGGTGCGCCACATGCTGGTCGGCCTCGGGCGAAAGGCGAAGGTAGAGCTCGTTGAAAAGCCGACGCGCCTCCTCGCCCGGCCAATCGGCCGGCAACGCCGCCTGCGGCAGGCGCGGATCGCGAAGCACGACGAGGCGGAACTGATGCACCAGCACCAGCCGGGCGACAAGGCTTTCGGCCGCCCCCAGCCGCACGCCGCCACCGAGCAGATCGGCAAGCCGCCTGAACCTTCCGATGAAGCCGCGATAGGCATCCGCATGCTGCGCAAGGTTCCAGTGGTCCGCCGCAAAGGCGCCGAGGTCGCCTTCACCGCTCACCACCTCCGCCCGGAAGAGCACGGCCGGCTGTTTCAAGGACGGCATGGATCGTGCGCCCACCGCGAGCCTCGGCCCCAGCCGCGCATGGCCCGCGCGCTCCAGCACCTGCATCGCCTCGTCCGGCGCCGAACCCGTCAATTGCACGAAATGCCAGTCCGCCACTTCCGGCGGGCCGAAGAGCATGCGGGCGGCGGCGGCAAATTCGGTGCGCGCCGGCGCTGCCAGCCGATAGAAGCTGCGGCGCCCTTCCCGCTCGCCGGACAATTGCCCGGCGGCAACAAGACGCGAGACGGCGGTGCGCACCAGCGTTTCGCTGATGCCGACATCGGCGCAGGTCTCGATCAGGTTGCCGGTCCATACGACGCCGCCGCGCGGCTCCACCACATCGCCATAGATGGTGACGATAAAGCCGGCAGCCTTCAGCGGGCTTTCCTCGATGATCGCCCGGATGAGCGCGCCGAATGCGCTTTCCGTCCTGTCGTTCTCCGGCAAACCCGCCCCCTGTGATTTCGATTGTGCCGAGGACTACCCCAGAATGGCCCCGCCGGCAAAGCCCGTTGGACAAGATAGGGCCATCCCGCAACCTGGCCGGAGAGGCCCGCCTCTCGTCAGTAAATATTAAGCTGCATCTGCAATGGTCTCCCGATAGCCAAAAATCCCGCCCGAAAACCCCGAATGGAGACGAACGGACCGCGATGAACGACCGGAATGCGCAACTATCCTTCCGGGGGTTGGGATACTACGTCCCCGCCATCGTCGTTGCGTTCGCCGTGTTGATCGCCGTCCTGCTGGCCGATGCGCAGAAGCGCCGGCTGGAGGAGGAGTATCTGCGCTCCTTCACAACGGAACAGCTCGGCCTGCTGCGCTCCCGCCTGCAGGGCAATATCCTCGGCGACGTCAAGCTGGTTCAGGGCTTGGTCGCGACAGTATCGACCGAGCCCGACATGTCGCCGGAACGTTATGCGGACCTCGCGGGACGCCTTTTCCGCGAAGAGACGCAGCTGCGCAGCGTGGCCATCGCTCCGGATTTCGTCGTCTCGCTTGTCTATCCGGTCAAGGGCAACGAGCGCAGCCTCGGCCTCGACTATCGCAAGAACGAGCGCCAGCGCGCCGCGGCGTTGCAGGTGCAGGAGCTCGACCGCATGGTCGTCACCGGCCCCGTCGATCTCGTGCAGGGCGGGCGCGGCGTGATTGCGCGCTATCCAATCCATGCCGGCAAGGACAATGGCTTCATCGGCATCGCGTCTGCTGTCATCGACCTCGACAAGCTGCTTGAGAAAAGCGGTTTCAAGAGCGCGCTGAAGATCGCCGTGTCGCTTTCCAGCCGGGCGCACGACGGCAGCGAAAACAACGTCTTCTTCAATTCCGCGGCCGCCGTCGATGCGGACCCGGTCGTGATGACCATCGACATCGGTCACGAGGCCTGGACCCTGTCGGCCGCGCCGCTCAAGGGCTGGCAGCAGCCCTCCGCCGATCTCGGCCTCTTCCGCGGCGGGCTTCTGGCGATCGCCCTCATCATCGTCGTGCCGATCTTCTGGGCCGGTTATCTGATGAAGGACCGTCACCGGCATATCCTGGCGCTCCAGGATCGGGAAGACCGGCTCGAAATCGTCTCGCAGCGCCTGCAACTGGCGCTCGACGCCTCGCGGGTCGGCGTGTGGGAATATGACACGCAGCATGACACGCTCACCTGGGATGCCCGGATGCGCGAGATCTACAACGTGCCGCCGAAGCAGCTGATCTGCGGCTATGCGGATTGGCGCAAGGCGCTGCATCCCGATGATATCGAGGAAGCCGAACGGGTCTTCGCAAGCGCCATCGAAACCGAAGAGCCTTACATCACCGAGTTTCGCGTGCTGACGCCCAGCGGCGCGGCACGCCACATTCGCGCGCATGGCATGACATACCACGCCTCCTCCGGCGCAAAACGCATCGTCGGCGCCAACTGGGACGTGACCGAAGACATCCGGTTGCAGGCCGAGCTGCTGCAGGCCAAGCTCAACGCCGAGGGGCAGAACCGCGCGCTCGAAGACGCCCGTCTGGTGCTGGAGCACAATTCGCTGCACGACGCGCTGACGCGGCTTCCCAACCGGCGCTTCTTAGACCAGCAGCTCGCACTGGCGGGTGCCGTCGGCGACGGGCGCCCGCTGACCCTGCTCCACATCGACCTCGACCGCTTCAAGGACATCAACGACACGCTCGGCCACGCCGCCGGCGACGAGGTGCTGAAACAGGCGGCCGGCGTGCTGCGCGCCCATGTTCCGGCGGCGGATTTCATCGCCCGCATCGGCGGCGACGAGTTCGTGCTTCTGTCGCGTCGGGACCCGGCAGAGGCCGATTTCAGCGCGCTTTCCGCCCGCCTCATCGAGGCGATCAGCGAGCCGATGACGATCGAGGGCCATGATTGTCGCATCGGCGCAAGCATCGGCATCGCCACGCGCAACGAGGCGGAGGAATCCGCCGAACAGTTGCTCGTCAATGCCGATATCGCGCTCTACGAGGCCAAGCGCCGCGGCCGCAACCGCGTCGAGGCCTTCAACGACGAGCTGCGCCTGCGCACCGTGGAGGTGAAACGGCTCAGCGACGATATCCTGCGCGGCCTGGAGCGCGGCGAATTCCACCCGTTCTTCCAGCCGCAATTCGATGCGGAAACGCTGGAGATCGTCGGCGTCGAGGCGCTGGCACGCTGGAACCATCCGAAGCGCGGCTTCATCGCGCCGGATACTTTCCTGCCGGTCGCCGAAAGCCTCAATGTCGTGGCCCGCATCGACGAGGCGATCCTTGACCAGGCGCTGTTCCAGGCGATGCGCTGGGAGGGCCAGGGGCTCGGCATTCCGCGCGTCTCGGTCAACGTCTCCTGCCAGCGCCTGCGCGACGAAAACCTCATCGCCAAGCTCAAGGCGATGAACATCAGGCCTGGCACGCTGACCTTCGAACTTTTGGAGTCGATCTCCTTCGATACGGCGGACGACGGGCTGAAACAGGCGATCGAGGAAATCAAGGCGCTCGGCATCGACATCGAGATCGACGATTTCGGCACCGGCCATGCCTCCATCATCAGCCTGCTCGAACTGTCGCCGAAGCGGCTGAAGATCGATCGCCGGCTGGTGCAGCCGCTTCTGGAATCGACCGCGCAGCAGAGCCTGGTGCGCTCGATCATCGAGATCGGCAAGGTGCGCGATATCGAGACGGTGGCCGAAGGCGTCGAGACGCTCGCCCATGCCGAGCTGCTGCGCCGCCTCGGCTGCCATACGCTCCAGGGTTATGCCTTCGCGCGGCCGATGGGCGCGGAGGATTTCCTCGCCTTCGCCAAGGCGCGCGCATGGATGCCGAAAACTAAGCCGACGGCGGTAAAAGCGAGCTGAGCACGTCCGCGACCGTGCGGCCATCGTGTTGGCCGCGTTGCCACGGGTCCTCGAATTCCCCGATCAGCACCTCGGCACCAAGCCGGGTGCCGACATCCTCCAGCGCGCCGTTGCCGAGATAGGCGAAGGGGCCGACAGTCTTTTCGAAGGGCAGCAACTGGCGGTTCGCCAGCACATGGGTGAACGGCCGCACATCCGCCCCGCCGCGCGCGCGCCACACCTCCGCCGCCACCTCCAGCATGCTGGCGACGTCCATCCCGCGCGTTTCACGGCATTGCAGGATGTTGCCGATGAAAATCCGGCGGGCATGAACGTTGCGCGCCATGGCAGGAACGATGTCCTCGACGAAGAAATGCGGCAGCACGCTGGTGAAGAAACTGCCCGGGCCGAAGACGATGGCATCGGCACTTTCCAGGCTCTCGATCACCGCCTCGTTGGCCGGCACCCCCGCCCCGTCCTTGCCGGACAGCACGATCTCCCGAATGCCGACGTCGCTTTCCGCGTCATCGAGCGCCGTCACCCGATGTTGACCCTCGACGGACGTGCCGTCGTTCAGCACGGCGGAGAGATCGACGCCATCGGCCGCCGTCGACGGCCAGACGTGGCCTTCTATGTCGCAGAGCTTGCGGAAGACGAAGATCGCGGTGTTGATGTCGCTGTTATGGGCGAGATGCGCGCCGGTGAGGATGAAATTGCCGATGCTGCCGTTGCGGAAATCGAAATCCGACCCGATCGCCGCACGGAACGTGCGCAGATAGTTGAGGATCGCCCCGCGCAGGCCCGGCTCCATGCGCTCCAGAAGCGGATGCACGCCCTCGGCATAGAGCGCGAATTCCGTGCGGGCATCTTCCTCCTTGCCGCTGGTCATGCGGGCGTTGCAGACCTTGACGACGTCGCCCGCCCGGCCCTCGCCGTGGGCCATGGTCATCAGCGCCTGGCGGATATCGCCGACGGCGAGCACGCCGAGGCTTTCGCGGATGACCTTGGAACTGCCGCCGCTGTCCCAGGCCGGCACGATGCGCGTCAGCCGCACCGGCTTGGACAGCAGCGCCAGATTGGTCGAGCGGCACGCGGTGCCGCCCGAAAAGAGCACGATATGCGGCAAGCGGCTCTCGGCCATCGATCCCCCTGGATTTACGGCCCGATATTGTAGGCGGCGCCGATCAGGGTCTTTGTATAGTCTGCCCGCGGCGCGCTGAAAATGGCGTCCGTCGGTCCCTCCTCGACGATCTTGCCGTCCTTCATCACCACGACATAGTCAGACATGGCGCGCACCACCGAAAGGTCATGGCTGATGAAGACGTAGGACAGCCCGTGTTTGGCCTGGAGATCGCGCAGCAGCTCGATCACCTGGCCCTGTACCGAACGGTCGAGCGCCGAGGTCGGCTCGTCGAGGATGACGGCCTGCGGTTTCAGGATCATGGCGCGCGCAATCGCGATGCGCTGGCGCTGGCCGCCGGAAAACTCGTGCGGATAGCGGTTGCGCGCCGCAGGATCGAGCCCCACCTCCTTCAGCGCCTCGATCGCCCGCTTGTCCCGGTCGGCGCGCGAAAGCTGCGGCTCATGCACGTAGAGCCCTTCGGTGATGATCTCGCCCACCGTCTGGCGCGGCGAGAGCGACCCGTAGGGGTCCTGGAAAACGAGCTGCATGCTGTGGCGCAGCGGCCGCATGCCGTTGCGGTCGAGGTTGGAAATGTCCGTCCGGCCGAAACGATAGGCACCCTTGCTGGAGATGAGGCGCAGCAGCGCCCGGCCCAGCGTCGACTTGCCGGAACCGGATTCTCCGACGACGCCGATCGTCTGGCCCTCGTGCAGACTGATGCTGACATTGTCGACCGCGCGGAAGGTCGAGGCGCGTTTCTTGAGCAGGCCACCGTCGATCTTGTAGTCGACGACGACATTGCGGCCTTCGAGGATGATCGGCGCATTGTCCGCCGGCGCAAACTTGCGGCCGTGCGGCTCCGCCTCGATCAGCATGCGCGTATAATCGGCCTGCGGGTTCTCGAAGATATCGGCCGTCGCCCCCTGCTCGACGATCTCGCCGCGCCGCATGACCGCGACGCGCTCTGCAAAATGCCGGACGATGCCGAGATCGTGCGTGATGAGCACGATCGCCATGTCGAAACGCGTCTGGAGATCGCGGAGCAGTTTTAGGATCTGCGCCTGGATCGTCACGTCGAGCGCGGTCGTCGGCTCATCGGCGATCAGGATGTCGGGCTCGTTGGCAAGCGCCATGGCGATCATCACGCGCTGGCGCTGGCCACCGGACAATTCGTGCGGATAGCTGTCGATGCGCCGTTCCGGTTCCGGAATGCCGACGAGCTTCAGCAGTTCCAACACGCGCGGGCGGGCCGCCCGGCGCGAGCCGCCGCGGTGATGCACGATCACCTCGGCGATCTGCTTGCCGACCGGGTAGAGCGGATCGAGAGAGGTCATCGGCTCCTGGAAGATCATGGTGATCTTGGCGCCGCGGATCTCGTTCAGGCCCTTGGGCGGCAGGCCGACCATCTCGCGGCCGCGATATTTCGCGGACCCCGTGACGCGACCGTTCGAGGCGAGCAGGCCCATGATGCCCATCATGGTCTGGCTCTTGCCGGAACCGGATTCGCCGACGACCGCGAGCGTCTCGCCGGGGCGCACGTCGAGGTCGATGCCCTTGACCGCATTCACGTCGCCGTCCGGCGTCGTGAAGGAGACTTTCAGGCCCCGCACGGCGAGGATCGGTTCCATGGTGTTTTTGGTGTCTGCCATGTCAGCGATCCTTCGGGTCGAATGCGTCACGCAGGCCATCGCCGACGAAATTCAGCGAGAAAAGCGTGAGGACGAAGAAGATGGCGGGGAAGATGAGCAGCCACGGCGCCGACTGGATGTTGTTGGCGCCTTCTGCGATCAGCGAGCCCCAGCTCGTCAGCGGCGCCTGAACGCCGAGGCCGAGGAAGGAGAGGAAGCTTTCGAGCAGGATCACCTTCGGCACGATGACCGTCACGAAGATGACGACGGGACCGATCGTGTTGGGGATGACGTGCCGGCGGATGATCTGCCAGTCGGTCATGCCAAGAGCTTCCGCCGCGCCGATGAATTCGCGGCGTTTGAGCGACAGCGTCTGGCCGCGCACGATGCGGGCCATGTCGAGCCATTCCACCGCCCCGATGACGATGAAGATCAGCACGAAGCTGCGGCCGAAGAACACGACGAGCACCACGACGAGGAAGACGAAGGGCAGCGAATAGAGGATCTCGACGAAGCGCATCATGACATTGTCGACGCGCCCGCCCATATAGCCCGAGATCGCGCCGTAGACGACGCCGATGCCGAGCGAGACGAGGCTGGCGAGCAGGCCGACGGCGAGCGATATCTGCCCGCCGAGCATGACGCGCGCCATCAGGTCGCGGCCGTTGGTATCGGTGCCGAACAGGAAATATTCCCGGTCGACGACGCCGGTCAGCGTTAGCTTGCGGCCATCGTCCTCGGTCGAGGTGACCGCGGTCTTGTCGAATTCGTTGGCGCGGTCGAAGTAGCGCGTGGTGCGCGGATCGATCGGTTCGGCCGCCGTGATGACGGCCGTGAAGGTCTCGCCTTCGACGGAGAAGGACTGGAGTTCGACGCGGGCGCGCGTCGCGACACCGTTCATCGCCTCTTCCAGTGAATCCTCGCCCGGCCGCGGCTCGAGGCTCGGCGGGATGGTCACGTAGGAAGAGAAGACCTGGTCGTAGCTGTGACTGATGAAAAACGGCCCGAAATAGGAGAAACACGCGATCAGCACCAGCATGACGCAGCCCGCCATGGCGGGGCGGTTGCGGCGGAAGCGCATGACGGCGAGCTGGAACAGGCTTCGCCCCTTCACCTCGCTGTCGGGAACGGGGGAAACGACGGCATCAGTCATGGCGAACCCTCGGATCGAGCAGGCCATAGAGGATGTCGACAGCCAGATTGAAGACGATGACGAAGATCGCGATCAGCACGACGGTGCCCATGACGAGCGTATAGTCGCGGTTGATCGCGCCGAGGACGAAATAGCGCCCGACGCCGGGGATGGTGAAGATCGTCTCGACGACCGCTGAGCCGGTGAGGAGTGCGGCCGCGCAGGGTGCC
Source organism: Shinella sp. GW821-FHT10F02 (assembly GCF_058809275.1). NCBI lineage: Bacteria > Pseudomonadati > Pseudomonadota > Alphaproteobacteria > Hyphomicrobiales > Rhizobiaceae > Shinella > Shinella sp. GW821-FHT10F02. The sequence continues at coordinate 176,229 of NZ_JBXASL010000007.1, forward strand.
AGATAGGACACAACCGGGAGCATGGCGCCGCGCATGGCGTGCGTGATCACCACCGATTTTGCCGGCAGGCCATAGGCCCTCGCGGTGCGGATATGGTCGGTGCGCAAGGCCTCGATCATCGAGCCGCGGGTAAGCCGCGCGAAGACGGCGAGCTGCGGCAGCGCCAGCGCGATCATCGGCAGGATGAGGAAGCGCAGCGACCCGTCGCCCCAGCCGCCGGCTGGCAGCCAGGCGAGCACGATGGCGAAGATCAGCGTCAGCACGGGGCCGACGACGAAGTTCGGCACCGTGACGCCGACGGTGGCGACCGACATGACCGCGAAATCGAGCACGCTGTTCTGGCGCAGGGCAGCGATCGTACCGACGGTGACGCCGCCAACGAGCGCCAGCAGCAGCGCGTAGAAACCGAGTTCGATCGAGTACGGCAGGCCCTTGCCGATGAGCTCGGCGACGGAATTGTCCTTGTAGATGTAGCTCGGACCGAAATCGCCGGTGACGGCATTGCCGATATAGGTGAGATATTGTCGCCAGAGCGGCTGATCGAGCTGGTAGGCCCGCATCAGGTTTTCCATCGTGGCGGGCGGAAGGGGTCGTTCGAGGTTGAACGGTCCGCCGGGCGCAAAGCGCATCAGGAAGAACGAAATTGTGACGACGATGAATAGCGTCGGCACGGCGCTAGCGAGGCGCCGTAGAACGAAAGCAAGCATGGCCAAGACTCCCGAGCAAACAGTGCGCGGCTCGGTGGAGCCGCGCACCCGTCAGCGGATCATTCCGAAACGCTGAGGAAGCGGCTCAGGTGCTGGTTGGCGGCATTGTCCTGCCAGCCCTGGACCTTGCTCGAAACGAGCCAGAGGTCGGCCTGCGTCAGGAACGGCGCGATCGGCTGTTCCTTCATGAGAAGGGCTTCGGCCTCATGCAGGACCTTGGCGCGGGCCGCCTGGTCACGTTCTTCATACGACTTCTTCATGAGCGCGTCGTAGTCGGCATTGTTGAACTTGCCGTAGTTGAAGGTCTTGTTGGTGCTGACGCTCAGCGCCAGGAAGTTCTCCGCATCCGCATAGTCGGCGACCCAGCCGGCACGCGCCACGTTGAACGCGCCGCCTTCCTGCAGGTAGGCGTAGTGCGAGGACACGTCGAGGTTCACCAGAGAAACCTCTGCGCCAAACGTGTTCTTCCACATGTCGGCCACCGCCGTCGCCACGCGCTCGTGGTTCGGGTTGGTGTTGTAGCGGATCTCGATCTTGAGCGGCTTGCCGCCCTCGCCGTAGCCGGCGGCCTTCATCAGTTCGAGCGCCTTGTCTTCGCGGTCGAGCTGCGAGAGCGAGCCGAAATCGGCCATTGCCGGCTCATAGCCTTCCATGCCCGGGGGCACCATGGAATAGGCCGGGAGCTGCGAGCCCGAATAGATTTCCTTGGCCAGGAAGTCGCGGTCGACGGCCATGGAGAGCGCGCGGCGCACGTTGACGTCGCTATAGGGCTCCGTGCGGGTGTCGAAGGCATAATAGTAGGTCGCAAGCGTCGGCGAGACGTGGACCTGTTCGCCATAGCTCGTCTTCAGGCGGTCGATCTGGTCGGCCGAGAAGTTGTAGACGAGGTCCATTTCCTTGGCTTCGAAGCGGCGCACCGAGGCAGCCTGGTCGTCGATCGGGTAGAAGATCACCTTGTCGAGCTTGACGTTGGCGGCGTCCCAGTGGTTCGGGTTCTTTTCCATCACCAGATTGTCGTTCGGCACATGGCTGACGAGCTTGAACGCGCCGTTGGACACCATCACGCCGGGCTTGACGAAGTCTGCGCCGTTCTTCTCGACGCTGGCCTTGGAGACCGGCAGTGCCGTCTGGTGCGCGAGCAGTTCGAGGAAGAAGGGTGTCGGGCGCTCCAGCGTCACTTCCAGCGTCTTGGCGTCGACGGCCTTGAGGCCGAGCTGGTCGAGGTCGACCTCGCCCTTGTTGGCCTTTTCGGCGTTCTTGATCGGGTAAAGGATGTTGGCGTAGCCGGCCGCCGTCTTCGGGTCCTCGACACGGGCGAAGGAGAATACAAAGTCTTCCGCCGTCACCGGCGAGCCGTCCGACCATTTCGCGTTTTCGCGCAGCTTGAACGTGTAGACCGTGCCGTCGTCGGAAACGGTCCAGCTTTCGGCAGCACCGGGAACGATCTTGCCGGCGGCGTCATAAATGGTCAGGCCCTCATAGAGGTCCTTGAGGATGAATTCCTCGATATTGATGGAGGTGTGCGCCTGGTCGAGCGTCTGCGGCTCGCCGGCATTACCGCGGTGAAGCACCGTTTCTGCGAGGGTCGGACCTGCGCCAAGCAGGATCGCACCGGCCAGAAGCGCTGCACGAAAGCCAATCAGTCTGTTTGCCATTTTTTGTTTTCCTTCCCCGTTGTTTTTTTGGGTGCCCAATCAATTGTCCCTGTTTTCGCGCTTGGCAAGTCCCCAAAAACAGGAAATGCACACCCGCGGCTCAACTCCCGCGCGGCCCGCCAAACCGGGCAAAACGAGGGCCTCAAGCCCGATCCACCGAAAAAATTGAGAAGAATATTTCAAATCGCCGAATTTATTCGCAGTTTTCTGCCCATCGTTTTGCACGGATTTCTGCGATCAATCGCCCAATCGAATTCACGCAGAACCCAATCGAATTCACGCAAAAACGGAGTCCCAAGATGAACTGGTTGAAGACCATCGCCGCCGCTGCGGCTCTCCAGGTCGCAATCCTCGCCCCCGCGCATGCCGGCGAAAACCTCGCCGCCATCCAGGCGGCCGGCGCGCTGAAGATCGGCACCGAAGGCACCTATGCGCCCTTCACCTTCCACGACACCGATGGCAAGCTGGTCGGCTTCGACGTCGAGATCGGCGAGGCGATCGCCAAGAAGCTCGGCGTCAAAGCCGAGTTCCTGGAAGGAAAGTGGGACGGCCTGATCGCCGGCCTCGACGCCAACCGCTACGATGCCGTGATCAACCAGGTCGGCATCACCGATGCGCGCAAGCAGAAATACGACTTCTCCGAGCCCTACATCGCTTCCAAGGCCGTGCTGATCGTGCGCGCCGACGATGACAGCATCAAGGGTTTCGCCGACCTCAAGGGCAAGAAATCCGCCCAGTCGCTGACCAGCAACTTCAGCAAGATCGCGGAAGGCGCCGGCGCCGAACTCGTCGGCACCGACGGCTTCGACCAGTCGATCCAGCTCGTTTTGACCGGCCGCGCCGATGCGACGATCAACGACAGCCTGTCCTTCCTCGACTTCAAGAAGCACAAGCCCGACGCCAACGTGAAGATCGCCGCCGAACAGGCCGACGCCGACTATTCCGGCGTGATCATCCGCAAGGGCGAGCCGGAGCTGCTGGAAGCCATCAACAAGGCGCTGACCGAGATCAAGGCCGACGGCACCTACAAGGCGATCGCGGACAAGTATTTCGGACAGGACGTCTCGAAGTAATTCTTGCCTCAAGGGCCGCTTCGCGGCGGCCTGTTCCTCGCATATAGATAAACGCATCAACTGGCCGGGGATCGCCCCGGCCAGCCGCATTTCCGGAGGTTTGCCCGTGCCGCCGTGGCTTCAACTGATGCTGGACTCGCTTGTGCCGCTCCTCTGGGCCGCACTCGTCTTCACCATTCCGCTCACCCTCTTGTCCTTTGCGCTCGGTCTTGCGCTTGGCCTCGTTACCGCCGTCGTGCGGCTGTTCGGGCCGCGGCCGCTCTCCGCCATCGCGCGCTTCTACGTCTGGGTGATCCGCGGCACGCCGCTCCTGGTGCAGCTCTTCGTCATCTTCTACGGCCTGCCGAGCCTCGGCATCCTGCTCGATGCCTTCCCCGCCGCCCTCATCGGCTTCACGCTGAATGTCGGCGCCTATACGTCGGAGATCATCCGCGCCGTCATCGCCTCCGTGCCGCGCGGGCAGTGGGAGGCGGCCTATTCGATCGGCATGAGCTGGTCGCAGGCCATGCGCCGCACCATCCTGCCGCAGGCTTCCCGCGTCGCCGTGCCGCCGCTCTCCAACACCTTCATCTCGCTGGTGAAGGACACCTCGCTGGCCGCCGCCGTCACCGTGCCGGAACTGTTCCAGACCGCGCAGCGCATCGTCGCCACGACCTATGAGCCGCTGATCCTCTATATCGAGGCGGCACTCATCTATCTGGCGCTGAGTTCGGTGCTCTCGGCGCTGCAAGTCAGGCTCGAAAAGCGCTTCGCCCGCTATGGCGGCTTCCTGGAGGCGCGCACATGATCGAGCTCAGCCATATCGAAAAGCGCTTCGGCGACAATCACGTCCTGCGCGATATCAGCCTGACGCTCGCCGAAGGCACCGTGACGGCGCTGGTCGGCCCCTCCGGCGGCGGCAAGAGCACGCTGCTGCGCTGCATCAACCTGCTCGAAACGCCGACATCGGGCGCAATCAAGCTCGGCGACGAAAAGATCGATTTCGCGCCCGGCCGCAAGGTCGGCTGGCCGGCGATCCAGAAGCTGCGCCGCCAGACCGGCATGGTCTTCCAGAATTTCCAGCTCTTCCCGCACCAGACGGCCATCGCCAATGTCATGGAAGGCCTCGTCACCGTGCTGAAATGGCCGGCCGACAAGGCGCGTGTCCGCGCGCTGGAACTGCTCGAAAAGGTCGGCATGGCGCACAAGGCCGATGCCTGGCCGGCGACCCTTTCCGGCGGGCAGCAGCAGCGCGTGGCGATCGCCCGGGCACTCGCCCCCTCGCCCCGCGTGCTGCTCTGCGACGAACCGACCTCCGCGCTCGACCCCGAGCTTGCCGAAGAGGTGGTCGAAGTGTTGAGCCGGCTTGCCCGCGAGGGCACGACCATGGTGATGGCGACGCACGACCTGCGCCTCGCCTCCCGCGTCGCCGACACCGTCGTCTTCCTCGATGGCGGCGTGATCGTCGAACAGGGACCGCCGCGTGCCATCTTCTCGACGCCGGAGCGCGACCGCACGAAAAAATTCATCGCCTCGCTCAGCGCGCCGCACAGCTACGATATCTAGGATACTCCCAGAATACCCCCAGGTTCACGCTACGGTAGTGATGAAATGTGCTTCCCGGCAGTTGCATCGCACCGGCGATTCAAGCAGAGTGAGGAGATACCAGTGCCTCGCCATGCCCCGGCATGTCCTATAGGGGAGAAAGCCTCATGATCAAGAAAACACCGAATCCGATCGACGTCTTCGTCGGTTCCCGCGTCCGCCTGCGCAGGCTGATGGTCGGCATGAGCCAGGAGGCGCTCGCCGATCGGCTGGGCGTGACCTTCCAGCAGGTGCAGAAATACGAAAAGGGCACCAACCGCATCAGCGCGAGCCGCCTCCAGGCGATCTCGGAGGTCTTCCGCGTGCCGCCGAGCTTCTTCTTCCAGGACGAAGACAGCGCCATGCCGTCCGCCGGTGCCGGCCACGAAACGGGCGACGTCTCGACCTTCGTATCTTCCAAGGAAGGTCTCGACCTCAACCGCGCCTTCCTGAAGATCGAGGATGCGGGCGTTCGCAAGTCGATCATCTCGCTCGCAACCGCGCTTTCCAAGGCAAGTGCCGCCGCCGCAGAGGCGAACGAACGCGCAGACAACGCACCGGAACTACGGATCTGACCGCAAATGCCGGCACGGCTGCAGACGCTTGGACATCTGCGCCTGCTCGACGAGGGCGGTGAGGACATCGTCTTTCCTGAAAAGGCGCTGCTGATCCTTTGTTATCTCCAGACGCGCGGCGTGCCGGACATGCCGCGTGCCGACGCGGCGAACCTCTTCTGGGACGACGCCAACAGCGCCGCCTCCTTCGCGAGCCTGCGCCAGACTATCTCCCGTGTGCAGAAACGCCAGCGGGAACTCGACCGGACCTACCTCACCTTCACCGACACGACGATCGCGCGCGGGCCGGAGCCCATCGAAAGCGACGTGGACAAGGTGCGCGATGGCGCGAGCCTCGATGTGCTCGCCGACCTCCTGACCGACGATTTCCTGAAACAAATCAAGCCGGGCAACCGGGCGCTTTCGAACTGGATCGCCCTGCAGCGGGCGGGCCACGCAGCCTTGTTGCGCAGCGCTCTGCTGGACAGCCATACGCGGGATCGCGGAACTCGGGCCGCCCGCGCCACCGCCGCCCTCCGCCTGCTCGAAAGCGCTCCAGAGGATGACGAGGTGCGCGCCCTGCTGACCGGCCACGCAGCCGCGACCTCCAGCCTGATGACCCTCCATCCGCCCGCTCGAGTGCTGACACCGGACGAAGGTGATATCGCGCCGGCGCGGCAGAACCCGCCGCGTGTCGTACTATTGCCGCCGGTCACCACCCTCACTCAGCGCAATGCTGCGCGTTTTGCCGAAGCGCTGATCGAGGACGTGACGATCGGGCTCTGCGCGCTGCGCTCCATCTCGATCATCGCGCCGCACACCGCAGCACAGATCTCGCTCCAGGCCGACCGGGCCACGACCTACGAGCGCCACAAGATCAGCTATATCCTTGAGACGCGGCTGCGCGACGAAGGCGCCAGCCATACGCTCTTCGCCCAGCTCATCTTCTTCGGCAGCGACGAGGTGATCTGGGCCGAGCGTTTTCCGCTGTCGGCGGAAGGGCTTGCCCGCTCGCGCCAGATGATCGCCCACCAGATCGCTGGCGCCATCGCCACCGAGGTGGAACGCAACGAACTGGTACGCGGTGACTATGAGCGGGACGCCGACGCCTATCGGAGCTTCCTCATTGGACAGGGGCAACTCAAGAGCCTTGACCTGCGTGATATCCGCCGTGCTCGCAAGAGTTTTCGTGAGACCCTGCAGGTCAGTAATGGCTTCGCCCCGGCGATGGGTGGCCTCGCACGTAGTTATTTCCTTGAATGGCTGGTAACGGCGCGCGGTGACGCGGATCTTCTGCGCCAGGCCGAACATCATGCGGAAGAAACCATTCGAGCCGATGACCGCCTGTCCTCGGGCTATCGCGAACTCGGCGTTGTCAAGCTTTATGCCCGACAGTTTGACGAAAGCGCCGCCTATCTAGACCGCGCCGAGGCGTTGAGTCCTCGTTACGCCAATGTCATCGCCAGCTATGCCGATACGCTTGTGCAGGCCTCGCGGCCGGATATCGGCCTAAAAAAGATCGAGCAAGCGATCGAGCTTAACCCGCTGCCGCCGGATGAATATTTCTGGACTGCGGCAGGCGCCGCATATGGACTCGGCAAATATGAGGAGTCTCTGGCTTACATAAACCGGATGAAGGACAAGGAGCCGGTGCACCGTATATCTGCGGCATGCTGGGCCATGCTTGGGGACCTCAAGAAGGCTCGACTGTTTGTGCGTCGTACCTACGAAAGCAATCCCAATTTCGATCTCGAATCTTGGATCGCGATTATCCCTTTCAAGGAGGAATGGCAGCGTAAACACTATTACGACGGGCTTAAAAAAGCTGGATTTTGATTAACTAAACAAAAGGAGAATGAGCATGGCAAGAATCGTTGTTTTGGGGACCAAGGGTGATGACGGTCTCTGGGTCGCCGACCTCGATGCAGGGACTGTTACACAGATCGCCGCGCCGGCCAGCGGCCCCCTGAAAACAGCAGACGATCTCCGCAAGGCGGGCGCTACGATAGTAGCAGGCGTCAATCTCGCGGTACGCGCGCCGGCTGACGCGACCGTTAACAATTTGACGGAACTGTCTGGCGGCTTTTACGATACATAATCTTGGGATAAGGGGCCGAGCCACGATGGTGCCCGTCCCCTTGTGATCCACTATAAGGAATCCCGCTTTTCTTGAAGCGGATTAACTGCAGTAGCGCTAAGCATCAACATTCTCAGCTTCAACCAACCTAGGAGGAATGAAAATGTCGAAAGTCGTCGTTCTTGGACTCGAAGGCGAAAACGGTCTTTGGGTCGCTGATCTGGAGGCGGGCACCATTACGGCGGTTACAGCCGATGCCGCAGATGGTCTGCGCAAAGCTGGTGAAATGGCTCCGCGTGGCGTCAGCTTCGCGACAGTGGCCGAAACGGCTGATCCGCTCTCCGGTGGCTACATGGACAGGTGAGCCCTGGCAAAATTCAGCCTGTGTTATCTTACTCGGACCGCATCTGCGGCCCAGAGCAGACCTGGAACCGGATCGAGGCGCTTCTGCCTCGGTTCGGCATCACGCGGCTGTCGCGCCTGACGGGGTTGGACCGTATCGGCATCCCCGTCTGGAACGCCGTCAGTCCCAATGCCCGCTCGATCGTCATCAACCAGGGCAAGGGCATCACCGATATCGACGCAAAAGTCTCCGCCGCCATGGAGGCGCTGGAACGGGCCATTGCGGGCGAACCGCTCGTGCCGGTGCGCCACGCATCGCGACGCGATTTTGCAGATGCCGGCGAGAGCTGCCTGCCGCTCGATATCTTCGTTGCGGCTGGGCAGGCGTTCCTCGCCGAGGAGGAGAAGCTCGACTGGCTCGCCGGCCGGGATGTCACCACGGGTGAGCGCGTCTGGGTGCCGCGCGAGGCGATCTGCCTTGACAGGACCGATCGTGCACCGCGTTTCTGGCAGTCCTCCGACGGCCTCGCCTCCGGCAATTCCGAAACCGAGGCAACCCTGCACGGCCTGCTGGAGCGCATCGAGCGGGATGCCGACCGTCTCTGGCGCCTGCTGCCGCGCGACAAGCGCCTCGCGACCGCCATCGACCCCGCCGGTTTCGACGATCCGGTCGTCGATGCGCTCGTTGGCCGTTTTCGCGAGGCCGGGCTGGAGTTGCGCTTCTTCGATATCACCAGCGACCTCGCCATCCCGACCTATGCTGCCGTGCTGGGCGATGCCGGCATCCTCGACAAGAGGGAGCCGCTCTTCCACGATGCCACGGTCGGCTACGGCACCCATCCCGTCGCTGCGCGCGCCATCATCCGAGCGCTCACCGAGGTCGCGCAATCGCGCCTCACCTATATCAGCGGCGCGCGGGACGATCTTTTCGCCGAAACCTTCACCCGGCCACTGGCGCCGGAAACCCTCGCCCTCTTCGAGGCCCGGCCCGGCCCGCTGAAAACCTACCCAGCCCCCTCGGGCGACGCCGCGGCCTTGCTCGCCCATTGCCTGGAGGTGCTCGCCGCATCCGGCATAGTACCCGTCGTCGCCGTGCCGCTGACCGACGCCTCGCTGCCCGTCTCGGTGGTCAAGATGGTCGTGCCCGCCCTGGAAAACCCGGAGGGCGCGCGCCGCCATGCCGTCGGCTCGCGTGCACTCTCCCGCATGTTGTTCGGAACCTCATGAAAATTCTCTTCGCCGGTCCCAGCCTGCCCGATGCCGCCAGGCTCTGCGGCGACGCCATCCGCGTCCGCCCGCCGGCTGCGCATGGCGACGTGCTGGCCGCCGTGCGCGAAGGCGCCACCGCGATCGGCATTATCGACGGCAATTTCGAGCATGTGGCGCCCGTCTGGCACAAGGAGATCCTCCATGCGCTCGACCAGGACGTGGCAGTCTTCGGCGCGGCCAGTATGGGGGCGCTGCGCGCCGCCGAATGCGATGCCTTCGGCATGATCGGCATCGGCCGCATCTATGAGGACTATGCCGGCGGCCGCCGCGTCGACGATGCCGACGTCGCCCTGCTGCACGGCCCGGCCGAACTCGGCTATCCCGCCCTCTCGCTGCCGCTCGTCAATGTCGACGCGACGCTCGATCGGCTGGAGGCCGACGAGGCCCTTGATAAGACGGATATTTCCCGCTTGCGGGATGTCGCGCGGCAGCTCTTCTACAAGGACAGGACGTGGTCCGCGATCATCCATTCGGCCGGCAAGGCCGGGGAGCGGCAACACCTCCTGCAACTTCTCCACGCAACAACCGTGAACCAAAAGCGCGAAGACGCCGTCGCGCTGGTGCGAATCCTCGCTGATTTTGCCCCGCAAAGCCCTGCAAAACGGGGAAACTGGGTCTTTCGGGCAACGACACTCTGGCGGACCGTCGCGGATCAACCTGAAACCTCATAAAACGTGCAGTTTCCCATTCCGCGTGTGTCACGCTGGAGTCACGCGCACCATCCGGATGTCACGCCTATACTGCGACGCAGGGGCTGAGAGTGAGCGTTGCTCCGGGGGCATAGGACATGAAAATAGAAACCATGGAAATTGAAGACCGCGGCGCGGAGATGATGGCGCTGGCACGGCTCGTCGCTTTCGCGCTGGAATCCGCCAAGGCAATGGATGCCGAGGTGGTGGAATTCTGCCTGGATAAGGCGCTGCGTGCCGTGCTGGACCAGATCGACGAGCCGTCGCGCATGACGCTGACGTCGAGCGATATCATGCTGATGAACCGGTCGGCGCTCTGCTGACCGGAGAGGAATCGACCGGCCTGCTAGTCACCTGGCTGGCCCGCCGGCCGAACCATAGCCGCCGTCCTCCTCCGCGGCGCTGATCGCGCGGCCGGCCCGGACCTGCGGGCCGCCGCCGATCTTCCTGGATTTCTCCAATTGCGAAACGAAAACACACGGTTGCGCTGATCGCGGAACTCTGAAAAGTTCTCCTCCGAAAACGCCCGGCAAACGGGGCGAAAACACGGGAGAGGAGAACAGCATGCGGACGTTCCTGACGAGCGGCGTGACAGCCCTTGCGTTGATGACGGCGGGCGCGGCGCAGGCCGAGCCGGTGAAGATCGGCGTCATCACCACGCTTTCCGGCGGCGGCGCCGGCCTCGGCGTCGACATGCGCGACGCCTTCGTGCTCGCGATCAAACAATCCGGCAACAGCGAGATCGAGCTCGTCGTCGAGGACGACGCGCAGAAGCCGGAACTCGCGGTGCAGATCGCCGAGAAGATGATCCAGAGCGACAAGGTCGACCTGATGACGGGGATCATCTGGTCGAACCTCGCCATGGCGGTCATTCCGAACACGGTGGCGCAGGATATCATCTACCTGTCGCCGAATGCCGGCCCGTCGGCGCTTGCCGGCGCAAACTGCAACCCGAACTACTTCAACGTCGCCTACCAGAACGACAATTTCCACGAGGCGATGGGCGAATATGACAACAAGGACTACAAGAACACCTTCATCCTCGCGCCGAGCTACCCCGCCGGCAAGGACGCGCTGACCGGCTTCAAGCGCTACTACAAGGGCGCACTCGCGGGCGAAGTCTATACGCAGGTCGGCCAGACCGACTATGCCGCAGAGATTGCCGAAATCCGCGCGTCCGGTGCTGATTCCGTCTATTTCTTCCTGCCCGGCGGCATGGGCATCGCCTTCATGAAGCAATATGCCCAGTCGGGCGTGAACATCCCCGTCACCGGCCCCGGTTTCTCCTTCAGCCAGGACGTGCTGCCGGCGATCGGCGATGCCGCATTGGGCGTCAAGAATTCCGGCACCTGGGCGAAGGACCTCGACAACCCGGCCAACAAGGCCTTCGTCGAAGCGTTCCAGAAGGAATATAACCGCCTGCCGTCGATCTATGCCGCGCAGAGCTGGGACACCGCAAACCTCATCCTCTCAGCACTCGGCAAGGCGAGCGTCAAGGACAAGGCGGCCTTCCGCGCGGCGCTGAAGGAGGCGGATTTCGCCTCGGTGCGGGGGAAGTTCAAGTTCAACAAGAACAACCATCCGATCCAGGACATCTACGTGACCGAGGTTGTGAAGGAAGGCGACGTGCTGACCAACAAGATCATCGCCACGGCCTTCACCGATCATGGCGATGCCTACGCCGACAAGTGCGCGATGTAATCCGCAAGCAAGCACCCGCCCCCACGGCGGGTGCCCTCCCTGACCTTCCGGATCGGTTGCCTTGCCCCTAGCCCATATCCAATGAGCACGCTCGCAGCCTATGGCGGCCTTTTCCTGGCCGCGCTCATCGCCGCGACCATCCTTCCCGCCCAGTCGGAAGCGGTTCTGGCTGGCCTGCTGGCGACCGAAACCTACTCGCCGGCATTGCTGATCCTCGTCGCCGGCATTGGCAATGTGCTCGGGTCCGTCATCAACTGGCTGCTCGGCCGCGGCGTGGAGCGTTTTCGCGAGGCCCGCTGGTTTCCCGTCAGCGCCAAGAACCTCGACCGCGCCGGGCGCTGGTATCGCAAATACGGCTGGTGGAGCCTGCTTTTGAGCTGGATGCCGATCATCGGCGATCCGCTGACGGTTGCCGCCGGCATCATGCGCGAGCCGTTTCCGCGGTTCCTGCTCGTGGTCGCAATCGCGAAGTTCGGCCGCTACATCGCGCTGGCCGCCATCGTGCTGCACTGGCTGTGAACTTTTTTATGCGCGCGATGGAATGAGGATCGTTCGGCTCTCGTATACTGGGTCATGAACGGAAAGACACCCGGCTTCAACGTGATCGGACAGCTTGCAGCGCTCAGGCGCTACGCGCTGTCGCTCGTCCGCAATCCGGACGATGCCGAAGACCTCGTGCATGACGCGCTGGTGAAGGCCTATGAGCGCCAGTCGACCTTTCGCACCGGCGCCAATGTGCGCAACTGGCTGATGTCGATCCTGCACAACGCCCATGTCGATCGTCTGCGCCAGCGCCGCTCGCAACAGCGCCGTCACGACGCGGCCGCGGAACTGGGCGAGACCTCCGTGCCGGCGAACCAGGATCATTCGGTGCGCCTGACGCAACTACGCAACGCCTTCTTCGCGCTCTCGGAAGAGCAGCGCGCCGCGTTGCATCTCGTTGCGATCGAGGAACTTTCCTATCAGGAGGCTGCCGATACGCTCGGCATTCCGGTCGGCACGCTGATGTCCCGTGTGGCCCGCGCCCGGGAGCGCCTGCGCGCCTTTGAACAGAACGGTGCTACCGCGACCGTCCCCCATCTCAGAATCGTCGGAGGCACTGGCGATGACCAGCAATGACCCGATCCTCGAATCCGATCTCAATGCCTATGTCGACGACCAGCTCGCCGTCGGCCGGCGCATCGAGGTCGAGGCTTACCTTTCGGAACGGCCGGAGATCGCCGCACAGATCATGAAGGATTTGCGCGTGCGCGACGAACTGCGTCTGGCGCTCGCCGATCACCGTGCTGTGACGCGGCAGGCGACGCGCGAAGCCGCGCGCCTGCTGGAACGCTCGCTCGCCCGCCGCCGCATCTTCTCCGTCTTCCGTCGCGCCGCTGCCATCGCCCTGTTCGTGGCCGCCGGCTGGACCGCGCATGCCGTGCTCGGCCCCTTCGGCGCGACCGAGGTCATCGCCTCCACCCCGCCGCCCGCCTTCGTGGAAGAAGCCGTGCGGGCGCACAAGACCACCCTCATCCGCGATGCGATGAGCTCGCAGCCGGAGGCCGCCGTCTTCGACCCGGCCGAAATCCGCTCCGCGACGGCGATCGTCCTGCCGGACCTGCCGAAGGGCTGGGCCGTGGTCGACACGCAGGTCTTCCCCTCGGCCTATGGCCCGAGCGTCGAGCTGGTGCTGGAGCCGAAAAAGGACGAACGCCTGTCGCTCTTCGCCGTGCGGCCCGACTCGTTCGGCGTGCAGCACGTCCTGCTCTTCCACGCCGACAATGCCCGTGCCGCCTACTGGCAGATCGGCGACGTCGCCTATGCGCTGGTGTCGGAAAGCCGCAAGGCCGACGACCTGGCAGAGACCGCGCGGGACCTCTCGCGCACGCTTTACTGATCAACCGTTCCACCGAAGGAGACCCATGATGGAACCCGTACAACAGCGATTTGGCTATGGCGCGCAGGCGCAGTCGGCCGCCCTCTTCGACGAGGGCCTGCGCAAGCACATGCTGCGCGTCTACAACTACATGGGCGCAGGCCTGGTCATCACCGGCCTCATCGCCTTCTTCGTCGGCTCGACGCCGGCACTCTACGTGCCGATCTTCTCCTCCCCGCTCAAGTGGGTGGTGATGCTGGCGCCGCTCGCCTTCGTCTTCTTCTTCTCGTTCAAGATCCAGACGATGTCGGCCAGCACCGCACAAGCGACCTTCTGGGCCTTCTGCGCCGTCATGGGCCTGTCGCTCGCCTCGGTGTTCCTCGTCTTCACCGGCATGAGCATCGCCCGCACCTTCTTCATCGCCGCCACGATGTTCGGTACGACGAGCCTCTACGGCTACGTCACGAAGCGTGACCTGTCGAAGTTCGGCTCGTTCCTGATCATGGGCCTGATCGGCGTGGTCATCGCCTCGATCGTCAACATCTTCCTCGGCTCCACCGCCCTGCAGTTCGCGATTTCCGTGATCGGCATCGTCGTGTTCGTCGGCCTCACCGCCTGGGACACGCAGAACATCAAGGAACAGTATGCCGAAAACATCGACCAGGAATCGCAGCAGAAGATGGCTGTGTTTGGTGCGCTCTCGCTCTACCTGAACTTCGTCAACATCTTCCAGCTGCTGCTGAACTTCACCGGCGAACGCGAATAGTTTTCGCTAATGATTTCAAAGGGAACGGCGGGGAAAAACCCCGCCGTTTCTTTTTGTATGCGGCGCAACTTAAAGTAAGTAAAAACTTACATATTTTACCGTGTTGACAAATCATCTCCGAGCGTCTTTGCTTAAAGCATTCACCAGGGGGGTCCCGACAAGGGGCTGAGATTCTGCTGGCTTTCGCAGCGCAGTGACCCGTTGAACCTGATCCAGTTCATACTGGCGTAGGGACGGTGCAAGCGCTGTAGACTCGTATTCCGCTCCCCGGATTCCGTGTCGGCGTCTTTCCATCATTCCGGCTCTAGGACTGGGTCTCCAACTTTGAACCTTGGAGCCTCACGATGAATATTGCCGCCCAAAAGCTCACCCCCACCGTCACTACCGGCGCCCTGCCCGCCTCGCGGAAAATCCACATTCCCGGCGAGCAGCACCCGGATATCCGCGTGCCGCTGCGCGAAATCGCCCTGCACCCGACCGCCGGCGAACCGCCGGTCGTGGTCTACGATGCCTCCGGTCCCTACACCGACCCCACCCATGTCGTTGCGATCGAAAGCGGCCTGCCGCGGCTGCGCGAAAGCTGGGTCGCCGCCCGTGGCGACGTGCAGGATTACGAGGGCCGCCATATCCGCCCGGAGGACAACGGCTTTGCCACCGGCGAGCGGCTGACGCCGGAATTCCCCATCCGCAACCACCCGCGCCGGGCGAAGGACGGCAAGGCGGTGACGCAGCTTGCCTATGCGCGGGCCGGCATACTCACCCCGGAGATGGAATTCATCGCCATCCGCGAAAACCTCGGCCGCAAGGCCGTGAAGGAAGCGCTCATCCGCGATGGCGAGAGCTTTGGCGCGCATATTCCGGATTTCGTCACGCCGGAGTTTGTCCGCCAGGAAGTCGCGAGCGGCCGCGCCGTCATCCCCGCCAACATCAATCACCCTGAAGCCGAGCCGATGATCATCGGCCGGAATTTCCTGGTGAAGATCAACGCCAATATCGGTAATTCCGCCGTCACCTCCTCCATGGCCGAGGAAGTGGAGAAGATGGTCTGGGCGATCCGCTGGGGTGCCGACACGGTCATGGACCTGTCGACCGGGCGCAACATCCACAATATCCGCGAATGGATCATCCGCAATGCGCCGGTCCCGATCGGCACCGTACCGCTCTACCAGGCTCTGGAGAAAGTGAACGGCATTGCCGAGGACCTCACTTGGGAGGTCTATCGTGACACGCTGATCGAGCAGGCCGAACAGGGCGTCGACTATTTCACCATCCATGCCGGCGTGCGGCTCGCCTATATCCCGCTCACCGTCAACCGCGTCACGGGCATCGTTTCGCGCGGCGGCTCGATCATGGCGAAGTGGTGTCTTCATCACCACCGCGAAAGCTTCCTCTACGAACATTTCGACGAGATCTGCGACATCGCGCGGGCCTATGACGTCACCTTCTCGCTCGGCGACGGCCTGCGCCCGGGCTCGATTGCCGACGCCAACGATGCCGCACAGTTTGCCGAACTGGAGACGCTTGGCGAGCTGACCAAAATCGCGTGGGCGAAGGACTGCCAGGTCATGATCGAAGGCCCCGGCCATGTGCCGATGCACAAGATCAAGGAGAACATGGACAAGCAGCTGAAGGTCTGCGGCGAGGCCCCTTTCTACACGCTCGGGCCGCTGACGACCGACATCGCGCCCGGCTACGACCACATCACCTCCGGCATCGGTGCTGCGATGATCGGCTGGTTCGGCACCGCCATGCTCTGCTACGTCACGCCGAAGGAACATCTCGGCCTGCCGGACCGCGACGACGTGAAGGTCGGCGTCATTACCTACAAGATCGCCGCGCATGCCGCCGATCTCGCCAAGGGCCACCCGGCGGCGAAACTGCGCGACGACGCCCTGTCGCGCGCCCGTTTCGAGTTCCGCTGGGAGGACCAGTTCAACCTGTCGCTTGACCCGGAGACGGCACGATCCTTCCACGACGAAACGCTGCCCAAGGAGGCGCACAAGGTCGCGCATTTCTGCTCCATGTGCGGCCCGAAATTCTGCTCCATGCGCATCTCGCACGATATCCGCGCCGAAGCGCAGAAGGAGGGGCTGGAGGCGATGGCGGCAAAGTTCCGCGAGGGCGGCGATCTCTACATGCCGCTCGAAACAACAGCCGGAGAGTGACCATGCGCATCCTCGTCAAGGGGGCCGGCGTCGCCGGCCTCACGGTCGCCTGGCAACTCTATCGCCACGGTTTCGACGTCACGATCAGGGAGCGCGCCGAAAAGGCCGGCGCCGGCGCCTCCGGTTTCGCCGGCGGCATGCTGGCGCCGTGGTGCGAGCGGGAAAGCGCGGAAGAGCCAGTGCTCACACTCGGTCGCCTCGCCGCCGACTGGTGGGAAGCGGCCGTCCCCGGCCATGTGCACCGCCGGGGAACGCTGGTCGTCGCCGGCGGGCGCGATGCCGGCGAACTCGACCGCTTCGCTGGCGGCACTAGCGGCTGGGAATGGCTGGACGATGCGGGGATTTCGGCTCTGGAGCCGGATCTCGCCGGGCGCTTCCGCAAGGCGCTGTTCTTCCGGCAGGAGGCGCATCTCGATCCGCGGAAGGCGCTTTCCGCTTTGACCGCCGGGCTTGAGGACGGCCGCATGCGCTTCCTCTTCGGCCAGGCCGGGGAGCCGAACGAAGGCCGCTACGACCGGGTGATCGACTGCACGGGCGCCTCGCGGATCGGCCACATGCCGGAGCTGCGTGGCGTGCGCGGCGAGATGTTTTGCCTCGAAACCGGCGAAATAAAACTCTCCCGCCCCGTCCGCTTACTGCATCCGCGCTATCCCATCTACATCGTGCCGCGCGAAAAGAACCGCTTCATGGTGGGCGCGACGATGGTCGAAAGCGAGGATGCCGGCCCGATCACCGCCCGCTCGCTGATGGAGCTGCTGAACGCCGCCTATGCGCTGCACCCCACCTTTGGCGAGGCGCGGCTTGCGGAAACCGGTGCCGGCGTGCGCCCCGCCTTCCCCGACAATCTTCCGCGCGTGACGGAGGACGGCAACACCATTCATGTCAACGGACTCTACCGCCACGGCTTCCTGCTGGCGCCGGCCATGGCCGGAGAGGTCGCGCGGCGCCTCGTCGCGCAACAGCAGCAACCGGAAAGGAGGGCGTCATGACCTTCATCATCAACGGCGAGGAACAGGATGTCGCGGCCAAGACGCTCGCCGACCTGCTCTCCGCCCTCGACTACGAGGGTGACTGGTTGGCGACAGCCGTGAACGGCGAGCTGGTGCACCGCGAGGACCGCGATGCCTTCACGCTCGCCGCGCGCGACCGCATCGAAATCCTCTCGCCCATGCAGGGAGGCTGAGATGCTGAAGCTCTACGACGTCGAGGTACAGTCCCGCCTCCTGCTCGGCACCGCCCGCTATCCCTCTCCCGCCATCCTCGCGGAAGCCGTGCGGCGCTCGAAGGCGGAAATCGTCACCGTATCGCTGCGCCGGGAGACGGCCGGCGGCAAGGGCGGTGGCGCCTTCTTCGAGCTGATCCGCGAGCTTGGCGTGCGCGTTCTGCCCAACACGGCCGGCTGCCATAGCGTTCAGGAGGCCGTGCTGACGGCGAAGATGGCGCGCGAGGTTTTCCGCACCGACTGGATCAAGCTGGAGGTGATCGGCCATCACGACACGCTGCAACCCGATGTCTTCGGCCTCGTCGAGGCAGCGCGCATCCTGACCGACGAGGGTTTTCAGGTCTTCCCCTATACGACCGACGACCTCGTCGTCGCGGAAAAGCTGCTCGAAGCCGGCTGCCGCGTGCTGATGCCCTGGTGCGCGCCGATCGGCTCGGCCATGGGGCCGGTGAACCCGATGGCGCTGCGCACCTTCCGGGCACATTTTCCGGATACCCCGCTGATCGTCGACGCCGGTATCGGCCGCCCCTCGCATGCCGCATCCGTCATGGAACTCGGCTACGACGCCGTGCTGCTCAACACCGCCGTCGCCGGCGCAGGTGATCCCGCCGCCATGGCCGAGGCCTTCGCGCTCGCCATCGATGCAGGCCGGCTTGCCCACAAGGCCGTACCGCTGGAGCCGCGCGACATGGCGGTTCCTTCCACCCCCGTCATCGGAAAGGCCGTCTTCTCATGAAGCTCGACCCCTTCTACCTCATCGTCGACAGTGCCGACTGGATCGAGCGCCTCGTGCCGATCGGCGTGAAACTCGTGCAACTGCGCATGAAGGATTTGCCGGACGAGAGGCTGCGCGCCGAAATCCGCCGCGCCAAAACCATCTGCGCCGACCACAACTGCCAGCTCATCATCAACGACTACTGGCAGATCGCCATGGAGGAAGGCTGCGATTTCGTGCATCTCGGCCAGGAGGACTTGGCAGAAGCCGACGTCGCCGCCATCCGCGCCGCCGGACTGAAGCTCGGCCTCTCCACCCATGACGAGGCCGAACTTGATATCGCGCTCAGGGAAAAACCCGACTACGTGGCGCTCGGCCCGGTCTGGCCGACGATCCTCAAGAAAATGAAATGGGCGCCGCAGGGCTTCGAGCGGCTAAGCGACTGGAAAGCGCGCGTCGCGCCCATCCCCCTCGTCGCCATCGGCGGCCTCAATCCGGATCGCCTGGAGGCCGTCTTCGAAAACGGTGCCGACAGCGCCGCCGTGGTGACCGACATCACGCTGAACGCCAATCCCGAAGCGCGCACGCGCGAATGGATCGAGCGCACGGGGCGCTGGCGCTAGCTCAGACCTTCCAGAGCCGTTTGGCGTTTTCCGCAAACACGCGGGCCTTGTCCTCCAGGCTGACGCCGGAGAGCAGCGCCTGTGTCGCGCCGATCCAGGTGGAAAGCCCGCCGCCGAGCGTGCAGACCGGCCAGTCGCTGCCCCAGACCATGCGGTCGAAACCGAAACTTTCCGCCACATGGGCGAAATAGGGTTTCAGGTCCTCCAGCGTCCAGCTTTCCGCGCCATAGGCCGGGATGCCGGAGAGCTTTACCGTCACGTTCGGCCGACGCGCGATCTCCGCGACCGGCCCCTTCCACACATCGAAGCCGCCGCCCTTGATGTCCGGCACGCCGCAATGGTCGAGCACGAAGGAGACGTCCGGCGCGAGATCGGCAAGTGCAATCGCCTTGCCGATCTGGTGCGGCAGCACGCAGAGATCGAAATTGAGCCCGGTGCCCGCGAGCCGCTTGATGTTTTCCCGAAAGAGCGCACCTCCGGACAGATCGTCCGGCACGACATGCAGCACACGGCGGAAACCACGCACGAAGGGAATGGCGCGCACGCTTTCGAGATAGGCCGGAAACTCCGGTAATTCCGGCCGGCAGGCGGCGATGGCCCCGGCAAGCAGGCTCCCCTCCTCATCGGCCAGCGCCTCGATCATCGCCGTCTCGCGGGTAATGTCCGCCTCAGCCACGTCGACTTCCATATGCAGCGCCGCGACGATGCCGAGCCGGCGGGCTTCGCGCGCATAGGCATCGTGGGTGAAATCCGCATCGAGCGCCGGCACACCGGAGAGCCAGGGGTAGGAGAGCCGGTCGCGATAGATGAGATGCAGGTGCGTGTCGATGATCATGCGGGTCTCCTCCAGACGTCCAGACACTGCCACAGAAGAATGATCCATTCAAATACGAATCACAGCCGGATCATTGGACGACTGCGCCTTCCAATTCGGCACCTCCCCTCTAGGTTCTCTTTCGAACAACAGGAGAAAATGATGAAGATCAGCGCACGCAATCGCCTCAAGGGCAAGATCGTCGAAGTCGTTCTCGGCGCCACGACGGCGCATGTCCACATTGATATCGGCGGGCAGGTCATCACCGCGTCGATCACCAACGACGCGGTGAACGAACTCGGCCTTGCCGCCGGCCACGACGCCTATGCGGTGATCAAGGCATCGGATGTGATGGTGGCGATCGACGATTAATCGTCGATCTTCTTGCACATCTGCACCGCACCGGTTTCGAAATCGCCCTTCTGGGGCGGCGCGATCGGCTTGAAGAGGCTGCGGTCCGGCTTGAGGTCGAGCAGCGGCGTGCCGTCCAGGCAATCGAGGCCGCGCACGAAGAGCCGGTTGCCCTCGATCCTTTCCAAGACGACGATCGACGTGCCGATCGGATTGGGCCGCACCGGCGAGCGTAACGAGAAGGTGCCGTGCACCTCGCCGTTCGAGGCGGGGCTTTGCAGCACGAGATCGCGGCGCGACTCGTGCAGCCAATAGAGCACCTCCAGCCGCTCGAAACGCTCGACGCCGGCGAGCGCCTCCACCCACGGCTCGAAAATCTCGATTTCGCAGACCGGCCCGTCGGGACGGCCCTGCCGTGGCGTTTCGAGGCGCGAGGTCCAGGGCGTCGAAATCCGGCCGATGAAGATCAGCGTGGCATCCGTCGGTTCCGGCGGCGTGATCGCGACCTCGTTCTCGCGGATTTCGTTCAGCCGCACCATGCAAATCTCCCACGCTGTATCTTTCAGAATACGACGATAGCGGGCGGGCAAATGTTTTTAAAGATATAAATCTCGATATATCTTGATTTCCGATATATCGAGATTTATATCGGCACTATGAGACACAGAATGGGATGCGGCCCACACCGCCACTTTTCACCCCCCGACGATCGTTCGGGTCCCTTCCATCGCGGCCGCGGTGGCCGCCACGGCGGACGCCTGTTCGACTATGGCGAGCTGCGCCTGCTGCTTCTCGCCATCATCGCGGACGCGCCGAGCCATGGTTATGAGCTGATCAAGACCGTCGAAGATCGTTTCGGCGGCAGCTACAGCCCGAGCCCCGGCGTCATCTACCCGACGCTCGCCTGGCTGGACGACATGGGCTACACCGTGATCGAGCCGGCGGAAGGCGGGCGCAAGCGCTATCGCATCACGCCGGAAGGCGAGGCTTTCCTCGCCGCCAACCGCGCCGCCATCGACGAACTCATGGCCCGCGCCGGCCATAGGGGTCCCGGCGGACGCGAAGGCGTGCCGGCGCCTGTCGTGCGCGCCATGGAAAACCTCAAGCTCGCCATGCGGCTACGCCTCCGGCGCGGGGAAATGAGCGAAGAGGCGTCGGAAGCCATCGCCGCAGCACTCGACCTTGCGGCCAAGACCGTGGAGAAAAGCTGATGAGCACTCTCAAGAGCGAAGCCGCCATCGCCACCGAACAGGCGAGCCGCTACCTGCAACAACTCTGCAAACATTTCGCCCACAAGCGCCCCGTCACCTTCGACGCGCAGGCCGGCGAAATTTCGTTTTCGGTCGGCGACTGCCGGCTGAAAGCGGAGGACAATACGCTGCGCCTTTCCCTGACGGCGCCAAACGCCGAAGACATGGAGCAGTTGAAGGACGTGGTGGTGCGCCACCTCGTGCGCTTCGCCTTCCGCGAGGAATTGCAGGTCGATTGGCAGGATGCCTGATCAACCCGCGCCGGCAGCTTCCGAATTCTGCCGGCGCCACTCGGTCGGCGAAACACCCGTGCGCTTGCGGAAGAACCGCGAAAAATAGGCGGGATCCTCGAAGCCGGTCTCCCGGCCGATATCCTCCACGGGGCGGATGGTGAAGCGCAGCAGGCGCTTGGCCTCCAGCAGGCGGCGCTCCAGAACCATGTCCTTCACCGTCTGGCCGAAAACCGTGCGCGCCGCCTTGTCAAGCAGGTGCGGCGTCGTTGCCAGACGCTCTACATAATGACTGACCGGCCAGTCCTCGCGATAGTGCCGGTCGATCGCGCGGCGTAGGTCCAGCCCCAGCGCCACCGCGGGCGATGCGCCTTCGAAACCGACATTGCCGCCGAGCCGGGCCATCAGCGACAGGACCACGCCGATCAGCCCCGCCAGCACCCGCTCGCTCGCGGCAGCACCGCCGCGATAATCCTCCATCACCATGTCGAGCAGCATGCCGATCCGCACCCAGCCCGCCGCATCCGCCTCGCCGGAAAGCAGCACCGGCGCGTCGAGCGCCAGGTCCACCTGCGGCGCCATGGCCCGCAGCAGGTCGTCGGAGATCGACACGACGATCGCATCCGACTGTTCGCCGACATCGAAACCGTGCACGACATTGCTCGGCACGAAGCTGATTGCCGGAGCGGAAAAATTCCAAGTGCGATCCTCGACCCGGTAGCAGCCCTCGCCCTTGAACCAATAGGTGATCTGCCCCATCAGCGGGTGCTTGTGCGGCGCGACACTGCCGAAATGCAGGCTTTTTCGCTCCATCACCGTTTCGACATGCAGAAAGCCGACGTCGAGCACGCGGCTCGGCTCGCCGTAGACGAAGAAGGCGGGGACATCGTTGCGTGCGCTCATGGCCGGAAAAAGTACCAGCGAATTGCCCGGTTTGTCCATGGCGCCCGCCGCCCGGCGGACTTAGCCTTTGCCAGGATTTTTTGGGAGGATCACCATGCGCGCCGAAGACCATCGCAGCGACAAGACACGGCCGTTCACCGGCGCCGAATATCTCGCGAGCCTGCGGGACGGGCGCGAGGTCTATATCAACGGCGAGCGCATCGCCGACGTAACGACGCATCCCGCGATGCGCAATTCGGCCCGCTCGCTGGCCCGCATGTACGATGCGCTGCACGACCCGAAGCGTAAGGAGCGGCTGACGTCACCGACCGATACGGGCTCCGGCGGCTACACGCACAAATATTTCCGCGTCGCCCATTCCGCCGCCGATCTTGTTGCCCAGCAGGGCGCGATCGCCGATTGGGCGCGCATGTCCTACGGCTGGATGGGCCGCACGGCCGATTACAAGGCGGCGCTGATGAACACGCTCGGCGCCAATGCCGACTGGTATGGCCCCTTCAAGGACAATGCACTTTCCTGGCACAAGCGCGCGCAGGAAAGCGTGCTCTTCATGAACCACGCCATCGTCAATCCGCCGATCGACCGCCACAAGCCGGCCGATGCGGTAAAGGACGTCTTCGTACACATTACCAGGGAGACGGATGCCGGCATCTACGTATCAGGCGCCAAAGTCGTCGCCACCTCCTCGGCGCTGACGCATTACAATTTCCTCGCTCAGAGCTCGGCGACCGTCACCGAGGACCCGTCGCTGTCCGTCATGTTCATCGTGCCGATGAATGCGCCGGGTGTAAAAATGTTCTGCCGCACCTCCTATGAGCAGACGGCGGCGACCGCCGCCCATCCCTTCGACTACCCGCTCTCCTCGCGCTTCGACGAGAACGACGCGATCCTCGTGCTCGACAATGTTTTCATTCCCTGGGAGGACGTGCTGGTGCTGCGCGATGCGGCAAAGATCCTCTCCTTCCACCCGGCCTCCGGCTTCATGCACGGCTATTGTTTCCAGGGCTGCACGCGGCTTGCGGTGAAGATGGATTTTCTGGCCGGCCTGCTGGCAAAAGCCCTGCGCGCCACCGGCGGCGATGCCTTCCGCGGCAACCAGGCGATGCTCGGGGAGGTCATCGCCATCCGCCACCAGTTCTGGTCCTTCTCCAATGCCATGGCCTATAACCCGATCCCCTGGGCGAACGGCGCGGTGCTGCCGAACCTCGAAGCCGCGCTCTGCTACCGCACCTTCATGTCGGAGGCCTATCCGAAGGTCATCGACATCGTGCGCCGTACGGTCGCCTCCGGCCTCATCTACCTGCCCTCCTCCGCCAAGGATTTCGCCAATCCGGAGATCGACCGCTACCTCGCGCAATATGTCCGCGGCTCGAACGACATGGGCCATATAGAACGCATCAAGATCATGAAGCTGTTGTGGGATGCGACCGGCACGGAATTCGGCGGCCGCCATGCGCTCTACGAGCTGAACTATGCCGGCGCGCCGGAAGAGGTGCGGCTTCAGGTGCTGAAGGGTGCTGAGCGCGGCGGGCGCCTCAAGGAAATGGAAGCGCTGGTCGACCAGTGCATGGCCGATTACGACGAGACCGGCTGGACGGGCGACACCTGGCTGCCGCCACGGGACGACGATGCCCTCAGCAACGCTGCCGAATGAGGGCCGTGTCATGGACCTCAATGTCTCGAAGACCGAATTCCGCAACGCGATGGCGCGGGTCTGCGCCCCCGTCAACGTCATCACCACCAAGGGAGCCGCCGGCCGCGGCGGTTTTACCGCCACCGCCATGTGCTCGGTAACGGACGAGCCGCCGACGCTGCTCGTCTGCATGAACAGCCGCTCGGCGCAGACGGGGCTTTTCATCGAGAACCGCCGCTTCTGCGTCAATGTGCTGACACAGGAGCACAAGGCACTCGCCGCCTCCTTCGCCGGCCAGCAAGCCGACATGGAGGCGCGTTATGCCGATGCCGCGTGGACGGACCTGCCCTCCGGCAACCAGGCGCTGGCGGACGCCATCGTCTCCTTCGACTGCCGGCTGACGGAGGCGCGGCTGGTCGGCACGCACAATATCTTCATAGGCGAGGTCGTGGATATACGCTGCCGGCGCGATGGGCATGCGCTGATCTATTTCGACCGCAACTATGTGCACGTCCCGACCCAGGCCGGCAGTTTCGGCGGCTGATGCCTCTTGACAAGTGGCCTTATATTTAACACGTTAAATAAAAAGCTGCGCGCCGGGAGGAACCATGCCGCACCTGACCGTCGAATATTCCGCCAATCTTGAAGGCCGCACCGATCTCGATGCGCTCTGTGCGGCGCTGCTGGAGACGGTGCTCGCAACCGGTCTTTTCGAGGTCGGCGCCGTCCGCGTGCGGGCGCTCCGGGCCGATCACTACGCGATTGCCGACCGTTTGCCGGAAAACGCCTTCATCGACCTCAACTTCCGCATCGGCAAGGGGCGCAGCGCGGAAGAAAAGAAACAAACTGGCGACGCGCTTTTTGCCACGGCAAGCCGACTGCTCGCCCCCCTCTTCGAGACGCCGCACTTCGCGCTTTCGCTGGAAATCCGCGAGATCGACGCGGAGCTGAGCTGGAAGAAGAACGCCATCCATCCGCGCCTGCGCGGCAAATAACAGGAAATCCCATGTCGAAACTTCAGGAAAACAGCGCGAAGGCGGAGGCCTATCTCGCCCGCTTCAAGGAAAAGGGCGTTCTCAACCGCATTGGTGGCGAGGACCTGCCGGCCGAGGACGGCGCGACCTTCGAGACCATTTCGCCCGTCGACCTGAAGCCGCTCGCGACCGTCGCGAAGGGCGGGGCCGCAGATATCGACCGCGCGGCGAAAGCCGCCAAGTTCGCCTTCGCCGATTGGGCGGCCATGCCGGGCGATGCGCGCAAAAAGCTGCTGCACAAGATCGCCGACGCCATCGTGGCGCGGGCGGAGGAAATCGCCTTCGTCGAATGCATGGATACCGGACAGTCGCTGCGCTTCATGGCCAAGGCGGCACTGCGCGGGGCGGAAAACTTCCGCTTCTTTGCCGACCGCGCGCCGGAAGCCCGCGACGGCAAGACGCTGCGCACCGAAGGCCAGGTCAACATGACGACCCGAGTGCCGATCGGCCCGGCCGGCATCATCACGCCCTGGAACACGCCCTTCATGCTCTCCACCTGGAAGATCGCCCCGGCGCTCGCCGCCGGCTGCACCATCGTGCACAAGCCGGCGGAATTCTCGCCGCTGACGGCGCGGCTGCTGGTCGAGATCGCCGAGGATGCCGGCCTGCCGAAGGGTGTCTGGAACCTCGTCAACGGCTTTGGCGAGGATGCCGGAAAGGCGCTGACCGAACATCCGCTGATCAAGGCGATCGGTTTCGTCGGCGAAAGCCGCACCGGCTCGATGATCATGAAACAGGGCGCCGATACGCTGAAGCGCGTGCATTTCGAACTCGGCGGCAAGAACCCCGTCATCGTCTTCGCCGATGCGGACCTCGAACGCGCCGCCGACGCCGCCGTCTTCATGATCTACTCGCTGAACGGCGAGCGCTGCACCTCCTCCTCGCGCCTGCTGGTGGAGGAAAGCGTCTATGACAGCTTCACGACGCTTGTCGCGGAGAAGGCCAAGCGCATCAAGGTCGGCCATCCGCTCGATCCCGAAACCGTCGTCGGGCCGCTGATCCATCCGGTGCACGAGAAGAAGGTGCTGGACTACATCGCGATCGGCCGGGAGGAAGGCGCGACGGTCGCTGCCGGCGGTGAAAAATTCGACGGACCCGGGAGCGGATGTTACGTCTCGCCGACGCTGTTCACGAAGGCGAACAACGGCATGCGCGTCGCACAGGAGGAAATCTTCGGCCCGGTGCTGACCGCCATTCCCTTCAAGGATGAGGCCGAAGCCTTGGCGCTCGCCAACGACGTCCAGTACGGCCTCACCGGCTATCTCTGGACAGCGGATGTCACCCGTGCTTTCCGCTTCACCGATCATCTGGAGGCCGGCATGATCTGGGTGAATTCGGAGAATGTGCGCCACCTGCCGACGCCCTTCGGCGGGGTGAAAAATTCCGGCATCGGCCGGGATGGCGGCGACTGGTCCTTCGATTTCTACATGGAGACGAAGAACATCGCCTTTGCCACCAGCGCCCACGCCATTCCGAAACTCGGCGGCTGATCCGCCCGACAAGACTGCGCTTGAGGAGGACCCCATGCCCGTACCCCAGCCGAACCTCTACCCGCCGTTCAACATCGTGCGGCTCTCCCATGTCGAATTCGGCGTGACGGACCTCGCAAAATCCCGCGCCTTCTATGTCGATACGCTCGGCCTCCAGGTGACGGACGAGACGGCGGACACGATTTATCTGCGCGCCATGGAAGAGCGCGGCCACCATTGCATCGTGCTGAAAAAATCGGACAAGCCGGAAGCCCGCGACCTTGGCTTCAAGGTCTTTGACGAGGAGGATCTCGAAAAGGCCGTGCATTTCTTCAAGGGCAAGGGCCTGCCGGTGGAATGGGTGGAACGCCCTTACCAGGGCCGCACCTTTCGCACGCGCGATCCGCAGGGCATTCCGCTGGAATTCTACACGAAGATGGACCGCCTGCCGCCGATCCACCAGAAATACGCGCTCTATCGCGGCGTGAAGCCGCTGCGCATCGACCATTTCAACTGCTTCTCGCCGGATGTCGATGCCAGTGTCGCCTTCTACAACGAGATCGGTTTTCGCGTGACGGAATATACCGAGGACGAAGAGTCCGGCCGGCTCTGGGCAGCCTGGACGCACCGGAAGGGCGGCGTGCACGACATCGCCTTCACCAACGGCTGCGGCCCGCGCCTGCACCACACCGCCTTCTGGGTGCCGACGCCGCTCAACATCATCGACCTGCTCGACCTGATGGCGACGACCGGCTGGGTTTCCAACATCGAGCGCGGCCCCGGCCGGCACGGCATTTCTAACGCCTTCTTCCTCTATATCCTCGATCCGGATGGCCACCGCATCGAAATCTATTGCTCGGATTACCAGACCGTGGACCCGGACCTCGAACCCATCAAATGGGACCTGAAAGACCCGCAGCGCCAGACGCTCTGGGGGTCGCCGGCGCCAAAATCGTGGTTCGAGCATGGCAGCCTGTTTGCCGGCACCGAGGTCACGGATTCGCTCCTGAAGGCGCAACCGATCATCGCCCCCTGACGGGCATTGCAAATCGACGGCCGAGCGCCGAGAAGAACCAATGCCGACAAGGGAGTGAAACATGGACAGCGAAGAATTCCGTCAGTGGTCGCGAACGGTGGCCGATTGGGGCGCCGATTATCGCGCAGGCCTGCGGGAGCGGCCGGTGCGCGCGCAGACGAAGCCGGGCGACATTGCCCGCCAGATCGACGCCGCCGCCCCGGAAGCAGGCGAGACGATGGAGGCGATTTTTGCGGATTTCGAGCGCATCATTCCCGACGGCCTGACGCATTGGCAGCATCCGCGTTTCTTCGCCTATTTCCCGGCCAATGCCGCGCCGGTCTCGGTGATCGCGGATTATCTCGTCACCTCCGTCGCCGCGCAATGCATGCTGTGGCAGACATCACCGGCGGCGACCGAACTCGAAACCCGCGTGGTCGACTGGCTGCGCCAGGCGCTTGGCCTGCCGGATGGTTTTGCCGGCGTCATCCAGGATTCCGCCTCGACTGCGACGCTTGCCGCCGTGCTGGTCATGCGCGAAAAGGCGCTCGGCTGGAAGGGCAACAGCGAGGGGTTGTCAGTGCACAAGGCGGTGCGCGTCTATGCCTCGAAACAGGTGCACACCTCCATCGACCGCGCCATATGGATTTCCGGCATCGGCGAGGCAAACCTCGTGCGCATCCCCACCAAGGGGCCGTTGAACGGCATGGACCCGGAAGCGCTCGACGCCGCGATCAAGGCCGACCGTGCCGCCGGCCATATCCCCGCCGGCGTCATCGCCTGCACCGGCGGCACCTCGATCGGCGCCTGCGATCCGATCCGCGCGGTGGCTGACGTCGTCAAGGCGCATGGGCTCTATCTGCATGTGGATGCGGCATGGGCGGGTTCGGCGATGATATGCCCGGAATTCCGATCCCTCTGGGAGGGCGTCGAGGCGGCGGATTCCATCGTCTTCAACCCGCACAAATGGCTCGGTGCCAATTTCGACTGCTCGGTGCAGTTCATCCGCAGCCCGGAAGATCAGGTGCGCACGCTCGCCATCCAGCCGGAATATCTGAAGACGCACGGCCATGACGGCATCATCAACTATTCCGAATGGTCCGTGCCGCTCGGCCGCCGTTTCCGGGCGCTGAAACTGTGGTTCCTGATGCGCTATCACGGGCTCGAAGGCCTGCGCACGATGATCCGCAACCACGTAAAATGGTCGGAGGAACTGGCCGCACGGCTTGCCGCCGAACCGGATTTCGAGATCGTCAGCGAGCCGGTGCTCTCGCTCTTCTCCTTCCGCCACAAGGGCGGCGGCGATGAGCACAATATCGCGCTGGTCAACGCCATCAACGACGATGGCCGCATCTACCTGACGCAGACGCGCGTCGATGGCCATATCGCCATCCGCTTCCAGGCCGGCCAGTTCGAAATGACCCGCGACGACGCCGACACCGCCTTTACGGTGATCACCGAGATCGCCCGCAGATTGAGATAGGAGACCATCGTGACCGAACGGCCCCGCCTCGCCGGCTTTTCCCATCAGGGTGCCTTAAAATATGGTCTCGTCAAGGATGACGGCATCGTGGACCTTTCGGCGCGCCATGGCGGACGCTGGCCGAGCCTGCGCGAGGTGATCGAGGCGGGGGCGCTCGGCACGCTGGCGGAAGAAGCCTCGGCGCTCCTCGCCGATTACGCGCTCGCAGATGTGACGTACGAAATCCCGATCCCGGCGCCGGAAAAGATCATCTGCGTCGGCGTGAATTTTCCCGATCGCAACGAGGAGTACAAGGACGGCCAGGCCGCGCCCGCCAATCCTTCGCTCTTCATCCGCTTCCCGCGCTCCTTCACCGGCCACGACCGGCCGCTGATCCGCCCGCCGGAAAGCCCGCAGCTCGACTACGAGGGCGAGATCGTCATCATCATCGGCAAGGGCGGGCGGCGCATCGCCGAGGCCGATGCGCTGAACCACATCGCGGCACTATCACTCTGCAACGAGGGCACGATCCGTGACTGGGTGCGGCATGCCAAGTTCAACGTCACGCAGGGTAAGAACTTTGACAGCACCGGCGCGATCGGCCCGTGGCTGGTGCCCTATACGGACGAAAGCCAGCTCGCCGACATCAAGCTGCAAACCCGCGTCAACGGCGAGGTGCGCCAGAGCGACCGCACCGGCCGCATGATCTTTTCCTTCCGCAAGATCATCAACTACATCTCCACCTTCACCACGCTCATTCCCGGTGACATCATCGTCTGCGGCACGCCGACCGGCGCGGGCGCGCGCTTCGACCCGCCGATCTGGCTGAAGCCGGGCGACGTGGTCGAGGTGGAAGCCGAGGGTATCGGTACGCTGCGCAACACCATCGCCGACGAGGTTTGACCATGATGACGCCGGACGAAATCCGCCTTGCGGCGGAAAGCCTCGACGAAGCTGAGCGCACCCGCATCCAGACGGGCCTGCTTTCGCTAAAATACCCCGCCATCGACATGGACGACGCCTATGCGATCCAGAGCGCCTGGGTGAAGAAGAAGATCGCCGATGGCCGCAGGGTGATCGGCTGGAAGATCGGCCTCACCTCCAAGGCCATGCAATATGCGCTGAACATCGACATTCCCGATTCCGGCGTGCTTTTCGACGACATGGTGTTCGAGGACGGTGCGACGGTGCCGGCGGGCCGCTTCATCCAGCCGCGCGTCGAGGCGGAAATCGCCTTCGTGATGAAGGCGCCGCTGAAAGGCCCCGGCGTGACCGTCTTCGACGTGCTGAACGCCACGGATTACGTGACGCCGGCGCTCGAAATTCTCGACACGCGCATCCAGCGCGTCGATCCGCAGACGAAAAAGGCGCGCACCATCTTCGACACGATCTCCGACAATGCGGCCAATGCCGGCATCGTCACCGGCGGCCGTGCTGTGCGGCCGGACCAGATCGACATGCGCTGGATGAGCGCCATCGTCAGCCGCAATGCGGAGGTGGAGGAAACCGGCCTCGGCGCCGGCGTACTCAACCAGCCGGCCCGCGGCGTCGCTTGGCTCGCCAACCGGCTGGCGCAATATGGCGATGGCATCGAGGCAGGGCAGATCGTGCTCGCCGGCTCCTTCATCCGGCCGATAGAGGCGCGCCACGGCGATACGATCGTCGCGGATTTCGGCCCCTATGGCACCGTCAGCCTGTTTTTCGCATAAGGATTTTGCCATGGCCGCTCAGAAAAACCGTTTCAAGCAGGCACTGAAGGAAGGCCGTGCGCAGATCGGCCTCTGGCAGGCGCTCGCCAATCCCTACACGGTCGAAATCTGCGCCGAGGCGGGTTACGACTGGCTGCTGCTGGACGCCGAGCACGCGCCGAACGACGTGCCGCTGCTCGTCTCGCAGCTCCAGGCGATGAAGGGTTCGGCGAGCCACGCCGTCATCCGCCCGCCGATCGGCGAAACCTGGATCGTCAAGCAGTTGCTCGACATCGGCGCGCAGACGCTGCTCATCCCCATGGTCGACAGCAAGACGATGGCACAAACCATGGTGAAGGCCGTGCGCTATCCGCCGCATGGCGTGCGCGGCGTCGGCGCATCGCTCGCCCGCGCCTCCGCCTTCAACCGCACGACGGACTATCTGCAGACGGCCAATGACGAGGTCTGCCTGCTGCTGCAGGTCGAAAGCCGCGCGGGGCTCGAAGCGCTCGACGACATTGCCGGCATGGAGGGCGTCGACGGCGTCTTCATCGGCCCGGCGGACCTTGCCGCCGACATGGGCTTTCTGGGCAGGCCCGGCGCACCGGAAGTGCAGGCCGAAGTGGAGACGGCGCTCCAAAAAATCCAGTCGCATGGCAAGGCGGCGGGCATCCTCACCGGCGATCTCGGGCTTGCCAAGCGCTACCTCAACCTCGGCGCGACCTTCGTCGCGATCGGCAATGATGTCACGCTGCTCGCCAATGCCACGACGAAGCTGCTCGCCGATTTCAAGGCCACGGATCCGGCGAAAGCCCCGCAGAACGCCAAGGTCTATTGACCCTCTATTCCTCGCCGCCCGCCTTGCCGTCGAGCTTGAGGGCGGCGAGTTCTTCCAACATGTCGAGAAGCTGTTCGGTGCGGCCGGCGCCGAAGCGGGCGTCGATATCCGCGTAGACGCGGCGGCTGTCCGGCATCACCTCGTCGATGATCGCCTGCCCGGCCGGCGCAAGCTTGAGCAGGACGCGGCGGCCGTCGTCCTTGTCCTTGTGCCGGGTGATGAAACCACGCTCCTCGAGCGAACGCAGCATGCGGGTGAGGCTCGGCGCGAGAATGAAGGCCTTTTCCGCCACTTCCGTCGCATCGAGCAGGCCGGCTTCCGAAAGCGCGCGCAGCACCCGCCATTGCTGCTCGGTCACGTCGTGATCGGCAAGGATCGGCCGGAAATGGCTCATCACCGCCTCGCGCGCCCTGAGCAGGCCGATCGCCAGCGACCGCCGGCGGTCGCGTGGCGGCAGATCCTTCGTGTCGTCGAGAGAAGCAACTTTCGTCATCCTGCCTCTATCTTCGATTTTTCCGGTCCGTGCAATGCGCGCGAACCGATCGGCCTCACCGCGAGCGCGCGAGCCAGGCATCGAGGGACAGCAGGCCTGGGCCTCGGCCCGCGATGAACAGCAGGCAGGCGGCCCAGGTGCCATGCGTCGGCCAGGCGCCGGGATAGACGAAGATCTGGATGACCAGCGTCATCGCCAGGAGCGCCAGCGCGGAGAAGCGGCTGGCAAGGCCGATGACCAGCAGGACCGGGAAAAGATGTTCGGCAAAGGCGGCAAGGTGCGCCGCCAGCCAGGGATCGACGAGCGGCAGCTTGTATTCGTTTTCGAACAGATAGAGCGCGCTGTCCGACACCATGAAACCCTGCACCTTCGTCTGGCCCGACTGCCAGAAGACGGCGGCGATCGAGAGGCGCGCAACGAGGGCGATGAGATCGTTCGGGATGCGGGTCAGCGCCTGCAAAGCCTGGTCATAAAGTCTGCGCGGCAGCGGCAAAGCGGCATCAGGCATCGTGTCGGTGTTCATCGGGGTTTTCCTCTCTGATGGCGGTGAAGGCTCCGGAGCGGAGCAGGACCGCGAGGTTTGTCGAAAGGTCGAAACGTTCATCCGCCGCCATCGCGGCCTCGGCCGCCAGCCCGAGCGTTTCGCCCGCGGCAAGTAGCCGGTGAAACATCGCACCGCCCGGTGGCAGCGGGATCACCTCGACGATCATCTGCGGACGGACGACCAGGGCATCTTCACCCTCCCAGCGGTCGAGGGATGTCAGCGGGCGCTCGCCGGCATTCATCGCCCAGATCGTCACGGCCGGATGCGGCGAGGAGAAGATCGACAGCGCGGGATGCGGCTCGAAGACGAGATCGCCGAGCCAGGCCGGATCGACCGCCGTCAGCGCCTGCGGATTGAGCGGCGCCGCATCGGCGGCGTGGTAGGCACGGCCGCGGGCGACCTCCAGGCGCATCACATCGGGCAAATAGGCAATGTCACGCGCCGGCTCGAAGGCCGCGACGAAATCCGGAAAATCATCGCCATAGGCGAGAAGCAGCGGCGAGCGCGGCGGGTGGAGCCGGACGAAGGCCTGCGCCATGGCCTGGAAGAACTCTGTCCCGACGATGCGCTCGGCCATCGGGAAGCGCGAGGACAGCGCGCCCGTGAGGCTTGCCGAGACATTGTTGCGATAGACGCCGTAGCGGCGTTCGGGCGCGGGCGAATTCCACGCGGTCAACCCGGCGGGCGGCGGCGTGGCCGCGAACAGGCCGGCGGCGAAGGCGGTCTGGGTGGCGGCGGACATGGTTCACGCCGCCCTTTGGCGGGTGGCCGCATCGAGGATGCGCTGGGCGGCCATCGCCTCGTCGCGCAGCACGGGCCAGGCGGGCACGTCATTGTCCCATTCGACGAGGCTGGCGACCGGCCCGATGCGGCCGATCACCGTCTCGTAGAGCGCCCAGACCGGATCCTTGACGGGCGTATCATGGCTGTCGATCAGCAGGGCCGCGCCAAGATCGTCCACCGTCTCGGAATGACCGCTCAGGTGGATTTCGCGCACCGCATCAAGCGGGAAGCGGGCGATATAATCGCGGGCGTCGAGATTGTGGTTCGTCGCGGCGACGAAGACATTGTTGACGTCGAGCAGCAAGCCGCAGCCGGTGCGCCTCGCGATTTCGGCGAGGAAGGCCGTCTCCTCGATCGTGCTTTCCTCGAAGAGCAGATAGGTGGCGGGGTTTTCGAGCAGCATCTGCCGCTTCAATACGTCCTGCACCTGGTCGACATGCTCGACGACACGGACGAGTGTCTCCTCGGTATAGGGCAGCGGCAGCAGGTCGTTGAGGAAGACGCTATCATGCGTCGACCAGGCGAGATGCTCGGAAAAGCTCTCCGGCTGGTAACGGTCGCACAGCACCTTCAGCCGGGCGAGGTGATCGCGGTCGAGCGGCTGCATGGAGCCGATCGACAGGCCGACGCCGTGGATCGACAGCGCATGATCCTCACGCAGCTTGCCGAGCTGGGCATGCGGCGGGCCGCCGGCGCCCATGTAGTTTTCCGCGTGGACCTCGAAGAAGCCGATGGGCTCAGGTGCGGAAAGAATATCGGCAAAATGCTCGGGCTTGAAACCGACGCCGGCACGGCGCGGAAGGCGGGAGGGGATCATGTCGAACCTCTTCGAAGGGAAGCGACGGCGCCGGAAAGACGCCGTCCGTTGCGGGCGAAGCGAAGGCCTCAGGCCGGCGCCATGCCCTGTTCCAGCGTGCCGTGGCCGTTCGGCGTCTTCATCGAGACGCAGGTGCCGGTCGGAACCAGCTTCCAGGCGTTCTGCTGGTAATCGATCTTCGAGGTGCCGGCGCAGGTCGTGCCCGGGCCTGCCGCGCAGTCGTTCTGGCCCTTCATTGCGATGCCGTAGCATTTTTCCTTGCCATCCTCGGCGGCGGCCGGCATGGCGATGGTTGCGAGCGCCGAAGCAAGCGAGCCGGCAAGGGCGAGGGTAACGATCGTGGTCTTCATGTCTGTCTCCATTTGTGGCCAGCCGCGATTGGCTGTTGCATTGGGGGCTACGGAGACAGGTCCGGCTTCGTTACAGCCTGGGGCGTCGTTTTTTCCGCGCGCCCCTTGCCGAAAGGTCGGCGGCGT
Source organism: Shinella sp. GW821-FHT10F02 (assembly GCF_058809275.1). Taxonomy (NCBI): domain Bacteria; kingdom Pseudomonadati; phylum Pseudomonadota; class Alphaproteobacteria; order Hyphomicrobiales; family Rhizobiaceae; genus Shinella; species Shinella sp. GW821-FHT10F02. The sequence goes on from NZ_JBXASL010000007.1 coordinate 211,008, forward strand.
AAGAAAAAGGCTCGGCGCATCAGGCTCTTGGCGCGTTACGAATTTCTTTCGGGATCACGCGGTAACAAAATCGTGTGCCCTGGCGTAGGGGAAGGAAACGGTGAAACAGTCGGCGCGCGAAGAGGAATGGGCGGATTGGCTGCGTCTCGCCATCAAGGGCGATGTGCAGGCCTATAACCGTTTCCTCGTGGCGGTGACGCCGCATCTGCGCCGCATGGCGCGCCGGCGCTGCGACCAGTATGGTGCGCCGGCGAGCGAGGCGGAGGATGTCGTGCAGGAAGTGCTGCTCGCCATTCACCTGAAGCGCGGCACCTGGGATCCGGCCCGGCCGCTCGGCCCCTGGCTGACGACGATCGTGCGCAACAAGCTGGTCGACAGCCTGCGCCGCCGCGGCCGGCAGGTCAGCGTGCCGATCGACGACGTCTCCGATTTCCTGGAGGCGGGCGACGAGACGCACGAGGCCGCCGACCGGCTGGATACGGAGACGATGCTGGCGCAGCTCAGGGATCCGCAACGCGATATCGTCCGCTCGATCTCGATCGAGGGGGCGGGCATCCGGGAAACCGCGGCACGGCTGAAGATGACGGAGGGCGCGGTGCGCGTCGCCCTCCACCGGGCGCTGAAATCGCTCGCCGCCCTCTATCGGAGCGACTGACATGAAGACCGACGACCTGATTACCCTGATGACGCAAGACGCGCCCGTCGGCCTGCGCTACGGCCGCGCGCTCGCCATCGCGCTCGTCGCGGGCGTTGCCGTCTCCGGCGTGCTGCTCGTCATCACCGTCGGCCTGCGGCACAACATGGCGAGCGTCTTCGAGACAGCGCGCGTGCTGTTCAAGATCGTCGTGACGATCGCGCTTGCCGTGCTCGCCGCCCGGCTCGCCATGCGCATCGGCCGGCCGGGAGAGGCACTGCGCCTGCCGGCCTTGCTGCTCGGCCTGCCGGCGCTGCTGGTCGGTGCGGCGGTCGCGGCCGAACTCGCGGTGCTGCCGCAGGCGACGTGGAAGGCCAACATGGTCGGCGGCAATGCGCTGTTCTGCCTGTTCTTCATCCCGGTCCTGTCGCTGGCGCCGCTTGCCGGCCTGTTCTGGGCACTGAAGCAGGGCGCCCCGGAAAACCCGACGGCGGCCGGTGCGGCCGCCGGGCTTGCGGCCGGCGCGATCGCCGCCGCCATCTATGCCTGGCACTGCCCGGACGACAGCCCCCTTTTCCTCGCCGCCTGGTACACGATCGCCATCGGCGTCGTGACCGGCGCCGGCGCATTGCTTGGTCGCCGCTGGCTGCGCTGGTAAGCCAAAACCCGGAGGCCTGCGACAGCACGCCACGCGCCATCGCGGTCTTGTTTGATCAACGTCAAAGAAGGCGCGACGCGGCGGGGCTACCTCCTTCGCCATGAACGAGAGACGTTCGGCAGCAAGGAGACTTCCAGTGCGTATCATGGCAACCAGCATCGTCGGTGCTGCAGCAATCCTCATGGCGCTCGCCCTTCCGGCGGCGGCGGCAGATTTCGAAGTGCATATGCTGAACAAGGGGGCCGAGGGCGCCATGGTGTTCGAGCCGGCCTTCGTGAAGGTCGCGCCCGGCGACACCGTCACCTTCATCCCGACGGACAAGGGGCACAATGTCGAGACGATCAAGGACATGATCCCCGAGGGTGCTGCGGCCTTCAAGAGCAAGATGAACGAGACCTACAAGGTGACCTTCGACAAGCCGGGCGCCTATGGCGTGAAGTGCACGCCGCATGCCGGCATGGGCATGGTCGGCGTGGTCGTCGTCGGCGATGCACCGGCTAATCTCGATGCCGTCAAGACCGGCAAGCTGCCCAGGAAGGCGCGCGAGCGCATGGACGCCGCCCTTACGGCGCTGGGGCTGTAACCGCCTCCACCAGACCGCCGGCAGCCGTCACGATCGCGGCCGGAAGCGGCAGGGATTTTCGACCTGCCAGATCGAAATAGACGGAGACGGCGAGCAGTTCCGCACACAGCACGCCGTCCGCCTTGTTCGTCAGCCAGTGCCGGGTGGTGAGCGAGGTGCGCCCAACCTTCACCACGGCACTATGGATCTCGAACAGGCTGCCGACCGGCAATTCCTGGCGAAAATCGATCTCGTAGCGGCGATCCGCCCACCCCTCCCTGCGCTCCGCGATCCACGCCGCCGAATAGCCGCTAGCGGCCATCAGGTGCCAGAGCGACTGGTCGAAGGCGGCGATATAGAACTGCACGTTCATGTGGCCCATCGCGTCACATTGCGCGGGATAGACGACGCCCTGATAGGTGAGAAGCGGCACGGCAAACCTCCTTCGTGCGGGTGAGAGACCTTTGACGGACGATTGCATCATGCAATAGTTACCGCCGGAAGCATAAATTCAGGGAATGATGCACATGGCACGGCAGAGACGGCGTTTCGTCTGGGAAATCGACTGGAACCTGCTGCGCACCTTCATGGTGATCGTGCAGGAACGCGGCCTGACGGCGGCGGGCGAGAAACTGTCGCTCAAGCAGCCGACCGTCAGCAATGCGCTGAAACGGCTGGAGACGCATATGGGCTGCCGGCTCGTCGAGCGGAACGCCTCGCATTTCGCCGTCACCCCCGCCGGCCAGCGGCTGTTCAGCGAATGCGTGGCCCTCTTCGACATCGTCTCCGGCCTGCCGCAGCACATGGAGGAACAACCCGGCGACCTCACCGGCCATATCGAGATGACGCTGGCGAGCCACGTCGTCTGCCCGTTCCTCGACGAGGTCCTGGCGGGCTTCCACCGCGCGTTTCCGCAGGTCACGATCTCGCTCTCCGTCGCCTCCAGCCAGGATGTGGTGGCGGCCGTGCTCAATCGCGACGCCTGCTTCGGCTTCTGCCTGATGCAGGAGCGGCATCCGAAGCTGGAATACGAGGTGCTCTACCGCGAGAGTTTCGGCTATTTCTGCGGCGCGCGGCACCCCCTGTTCGGCATACCCGACCTGCCGCTTTCGGCGCTGCGCAACGAGCCCTACGTCTCCTTCAAGACGGACCAGATGTCCGGCGCGCTCTGGCCGGTGGCGCTGCTGCGCCAGCAGGAAGGTTTTGAAGGTCAGACCGTCGGCACCTCCTCGCATCTCGAAGAGGTGAAGCGGCTGATCATCGCCGGCTTCGGCTTCGGGCCGCTGCCGATCCACGTCGTGGAAGAGGACCTGCGCGCCGGCCGCCTCTGGCGCCTGCCGCCCTACGAGAATGCGCCGGTCATCGACGTGCATCTCGTCTATGACGGCGCTGCCCGCCGAAGCCGCGCGGAAAACATCCTGCTGGCCGAACTGCGCCAGGCGATCGCCGCCATTCCCTTCGACCAACGGACCTATCCCGACAGCGCCCCGAAGCCGGTGAGGAAGGATGTCAGGTTGTCGCCGAGTTCGTCGCACAGATAACCGCCCTCCTGCACGATGACCGTCGGCAGGCGTAGCGCCCCGATCGCCTCCGCGATGCGCGCGAAACCGGGTGTCGAGACCGAAAGGCCGCCGAACGGGTCGTTCTCGAAGGCATCGAGGCCGAGCGCCACGACCAGCGCGTCCGGCGAAAAGGCCTCGATCCGGCGGATGGCGACGGCAAGGGCATAGAGAAAGATGTCGTCGCCGGATTTGCGCGCCAGCGGCAGGTTGAGATTGTAGCCGAGGCCGAACCCTTCGCCGCGCTCATCCGCATGGCCCCAGAAGAACGGGTAGAAGCGCACCGGATCGGCATGGATCGAGACGGTCAGCACGTCGCGGCGCTCGTAGAACATGCCCTGCGTGCCGTTGCCGTGGTGCAGGTCCACGTCGAGGATGGCGACGCGTTTTGCATCCTTCAGGAGATGCTCGGCGGCGATGCCGGAATTGTTGAAGAAGCAGAAGCCGCCGGCGACATCGCGGAAAGCATGGTGGCCCGGCGGACGGCAAAGCGCATAGGACCAGGCGTCGCCGGCCATCACAGCTTCGGCCGCGGAAACGGCCGTCGAGGCGCTCCAGCAGGCGCTCTCAAACGTATGTTCGGAGATCGGGCAGGACGTATCCGCCATGTGATATCCCGCCTGCCCGACGGCGGACGCCGGATAACTCCCGGTTCGGGCAATCGGGTGGATGTTCGGGATCACCTCCTTCGACGCCCCTTCGATGCGCTGCCAGCGCTCATGAATGCGGCCGAGGAAGTCGATATATTCCGGCGTGTGCACGGCGGAGACCGGGCCAAGCCCGTGATCCTTTGGCCGCACGATCTCCAGGCCCGCCGCCCGTGCGCCGGAAAGCAGGCGCTCGACGCGCTCCGGCTGCTCCGGATTCGGCTGCGGCGCGCCGCTCGAGAGGAAGAAGCTCGGATCGTGGCGCTTCTGTTCGTCCGCAAAAAACGTCTTCATGGCTCTTCCCGCTCTGCAAATGCATCGAAATCCGCACCCTTGATCATGTGGATCTGCTCGTCGCGGGCGTGGCGGATGCCGAGCCGCTCATAGAAGGCCTGCGCGCGGACATTTTCCACATCGACCGAGAGCCGGAGATAGCGCGCACCCTGCGCCCAGCCGCGCTTTGCCGCCGCATGCAGCAACCGTTCCCCGATGCGCCGGCCGCGAAAGGCGGTCTCGACGATGAGGTCCTGCACGTAGATGCCCGGCGTGCCCATCCAGGTGGAGAAGATGGGAAAGGTCAGGCAGAGGCCGGCGAAGGTGCCGTCCGCCTCCGCGATCAGCACCTCGAAGGCCGGTGCTTCGCCAAAACCGTAGCGGCGGACGTTCTCCACCGTCGCGACGAATTTCTCCTCCGCATCCATGCTCGTCGCCAGCGCCTTCAGCCCGGCATGGATCGTCTCGGCGTCATCCGCCACCGCCAGCCTTAGCCGGATATCGTCCTGCATGATCCCTCTCAGAATGCGACGCGATCGCCGCCCTTGAGGCCGAGCATAATGCGCGCCTCGTCCGGCGTCGCCACCTCCAGCGAAAGACCTTCAAGGATCGCGCGGATGCGGCGCACCTGATCGGCGTTCGAGGTGGCAAGTTCGCGACCATCGAACAGACTATCCTCCAGCCCGACGCGAACGCTGCCGCCCATCGTTGCGGCCATGGTGATCATCGGCATCTGCTTGCGGCCGGCGGCGAGCACGGAGAAGCGGTAGTCGTCGCCAAAAAGCTTGTCGGCGATGCGCTTCATGTGCATCAGGTTTTCCGGATCGGCGCCGATGCCGCCGAGCACGCCGAAGACGAACTGCATGAAGGGCGTGCCGGGAATGAGCCCGCGATCGCGGAAATGCGCGAGCGTATAGAGATGCCCGACATCGTAGCATTCGAACTCGAAGCGCGTGCCGCAACCTTCGCCGAGCCGGCGCAGGATGGCCTCGATATCGGCAAATGTGTTGCGGAAGATCGTGCCGCGGGTCGCTTCCAGCAGTTCCGGCTCCCAGGCATGCTGCCACTCGCGCGGCCGCTCGAGCATCGGGAAGAGGCCAAAATTCATCGAACCCATGTTGAGCGAGCACATTTCCGGTTCCGCCGCGACCGCCGCCGCCAGCCGGTCCTCCAGCGTCATGACGGAGGAGCCGCCGGTGGTGATGTTGATCACCGCATCGCTCGCCTGCTTGATGATCGGCAGGAAGCGCATGAAGATTTTCGGATCGGCCGTCGGCCGCCCGTCTTCCGGATTTCGCGCATGCAGGTGCAGGATAGAGGCGCCCGCCTCCGCCGCCTCGATCGACTGGGCGGCGATGTCCTCCGGCTTGTAGGGCAGATGCGGCGACATGGAGGGCGTGTGCACCGAGCCGGTGACCGCGCAGGTGATGATGACCTTGTTCGACTTCATGACGGCACCTTATTTGCGGATCGGCAGCGAGAGTTCGCCGGCAAGCTGGGCGAGTGTCGCGTCAAGGATCGCCACGATCTCGCCGACCTGCTCTTCCGTGGTGATCATCGGCGGGCAGACGAGGAAATGATCGCCCTCCACGCCGCCGCGCGTGCGTCGCGAATAGATGATCAGGCCGCGCTCATAGGCGATATCGACGACACGCTGGTGCGCCTCCAGCGCCTTCGGCAGCGGCGCCATGGTCTCCCGATCCGAGACGAATTCGGCAGCGAGCAACAGGCCCTTGCCGCGCACGTCGCCGATGAAGGGGTAGCGTTCCGCAAGCGCCTCCAGCTCGGACCGCAGCAGAGCGCCGATGCGGGTGGCGTTGCCGAGCAGATCCTGCCGCTCGATCTCGTCGAGCACGGCAAGCCCCGCCGCGCAGGCGAGCGGATTGCCGGCATAGGTGTAGCCATGGGCGAAGCCGCCGCGATCGAGCACGGGCTTGACCAGCCGCGAATGGGCGATCATCGCGCCGAGCGGGCAATAGCCGGCGCCGAGCCCCTTGGAGAGCGCGATGATATCCGGCCGGCAGCTCCAGTGGTCACCGCCGAGATAACGGCCGGTGCGGCCGGCCCCGCTCATCACCTCGTCATGGATCAGCAGGATGCCGTATTTGTCGCAGATCTCGCGGATGCGCGGATAATAGCTGTCGGGCGCGACCAGCGCGCCGGTGGAGGCGCCGCCGATCGGCTCCATGACGAAGGCGAGCACGCTTTCCGGCCCCTCCTCCAGGATCTTCTCCTCAAGAAGGTCCGCATAGCGCACGCCGCGTTCTTCCAACGAAAAGTTGTCGCGGTCGAGATAGGCGGTCGGCGCCTTGATGTGCGGCATGTCGCGCAGCATCGGCAGGAAGGGCTTTTTCAGCGCGTCATAGCCGGTGACGGCGAGCGCGCCGAGCGTCGAGCCGTGATAGGAGGGAAAGCGCGAGATGACCTTCCAGCGCTCCGGCTGGTCGGTCGCGAGCGCCCATTGCCGGGCGAGCTTCAGGCAGGATTCCACCGCTTCCGAGCCGCCGGAGACGAAGAACACCCGGTCGAGCCCTTCCGGCATATAGCCGGATAGGCGACGTGCCAGGTCTTCCGCCGGCTGGTTTTCGAAATGCAGGCGATAGGCGAAGGTCGCCTTGTCCATCTGCCGCTTCATGGCATCGAGCACGTTGCGGTTGGAATGGCCGATATTGACGACCATCGCCCCGCTCGACCCGTCGATGACCTTCCTTCCGTGTTCGTCCCAGATGTAGATGCCCTCCGCGCGGTCGGCGAGCGGCCGGCGCATGCGCGACTGGTAGAAGAGGTGCGATGCCGGGCGTTCGCCCGTCGATGTCGGTTGCTGGCTCATGATCGGTCCAATGGATTTTAATGCGGCATCTAGCCGTTGAGGAATTTCTTGAGGAAGCCGCGGGTGCGCTCCTGCGTCGGGTTGCGGAAGAGGTCTTCGGGCTTGCCCTCCTCCACCACCGCTCCGTCCGCCATGAAGATCACGCGGTCGGCGACTTCTGCGGCAAAGCGCATCTCGTGGGTGACGATCACCATGGTCATGTGCTCGGCCGCAAGCTGCTTCATGACGAGGTTGACCTCGTCCACCAGCTCCGGATCGAGCGCCGAGGTCGCCTCGTCGAACAGCATGACCTTCGGCTGCATGGCCAGCGCCCGGGCAATCGCCACGCGCTGTTTCTGGCCGCCGGAAAGCCGGGCCGGGAAGGCATCGATCTTGTCGGCGAGGCCCACCTTGTCGAGCATTTTCAGGGCAAGCCTGCGGGCTTCCGCCTTCGCCATGCCCTTCAGCTTGATGGGGGCGATGGTGATGTTTTCCAGCACGCTCAGATGCGGGAACAGGTTAAAATGCTGGAACACCATGCCCATCTGCTGTCGCACGCGGTTGATGTGGCGTTCGAAGGCGCGGCGGGGAAGCGTCTGGTTGACCTTCACGCCGTCCAGCCAGACCTCGCCGCCATCCAGCGTTTCGAGATGATTGATCGAGCGCAGCAGCGTGCTCTTGCCGGAGCCGCTCGGGCCGATGACGGCGACGATCTGCCCGCGCGCCACGCTGAAATCGATGCCCTTCAGCACCTCCAGCGGCCCGAAGAACTTTTTCGCCCCGCGCACCTCGATCATCGGACGGACATCGGTCATCGCGAAAGCTCCACTTTGCGTTCGATCCCGCGCAGGACGGCTTCGAGGACGAGATTGAGAATGTAGTAAAGGGCGGCGGCCGTCAGGTAGAATTCGAAGGGCCGGTAGGTCTCGCTGATGACGAGCTGCGCGCTGTGCACCAATTCGGCAATGCCGATCATCGAGACGATCGAGGATTCCTTCAGGAGCGCGATCATCATGTTGCCGACGGCCGGCACCGTGTTGCGCACCGCCTGCGGCACGACGATGTAGAAGCGTGTGCGCCAGGCGCCGAAACCGAGCGACCGCGCCGCCTCCGTCTGCCCCTTGTCGAGCGAGGCGATGCCGGCGCGAAAGATATCGGCATTGTAGACAGCGAAATGCAGGCTGAGGCCGATGATGCCCGACCAGATGGCCGGAATGTCGATGCCGATCTGCACGAGGCCGAAATAGATGAGGAAGAGCTGCAACAGCAGCGGCGTGCCCATGAAGAGCCACATGAAGAGGCGCAGCGGATAACGCACCACGGGCGAGGCATAGAGCACGAGCAGGGCAAAACCGATGCCGGCGATCACGCTCAACACGGCGGAGGCGGTGGAGATGACCACGGTCCACCACAGGCCCTTGCCGATCAGCGGCCAGTATTCCGGAACGATGCTGAAATCCAGTCCCTGCATGGCTCAGGCCTCCCCGGCATAGGCGCGGTCGAGACGGTCGATGATAACAGTCAGACCGTAGACCATGATCATGTAGAGCACCGCCGTCACGGCAAAAATCTCGAAGGGTTTGTAGGTGGAGCCGATGAAGCGCTGCGCCGTATAGGTCAGTTCGACGACGGAAATGGTGGCGACGAGCGCCGTGCCCTTGACCAGCGCCACGGCATTGACGCCGAGCGGCCGGATCATCAGCTTGGCGGCCTGCGGCAGCACGATCCAGCGCATGGATTGCCCCTCGGCGAAACCGAGCGAGCGCGCCGCCTCCATCTGCCCGCGATCGACCGAGAGCACGCCGCCGCGGATCGATTCCGCCATATAGGCGGCGATGTTCAGCCCCAGCGCGATGGCGCCCGCCGCTAAGGGCTCAAGCTGGATGCCGACCTGCGGCCCGCCGAAATAGAGCAGGAAGATCTGGATGAGCGCCGGCGTGCCGCGAAAGACGCTGACATAGGCCGTACCGAAGAACCGCAGGATCGCCACATGCGACAGGCGAAGCCCGGCGATCAGCGCCGCGACGGCGAGCCCGATGGCAAGCGAGATCAGGGAGAGTTCGACGGTCGTCCAGGCCGCCTGGACGAAGACAGGAATGATGCGGCCGACAAGAGCGATATCCATACGGACCCTCGGCAATCGGTGAGGCTGCCGGCGGGTGCGATCACGCGCCGGCCGGAGCCACCATTTCAAGGACGATCAGCGGATATCCGAGCCGACCCACTTCATGGCGATGGCTTCATAGGTGCCGTCGGCCATCATGTCGTCCAGTGCCTTCTGCATGGCGGCCTTCAGCTCCGGATTGCCCTTGCGGATGGCGATGCCGATCTTGTCCTCGGTGCCGGCAAATTCCGCGACGTCGAGCTTCACGACCTTCTCGCCGGTTTCCTTGACGGCGATCGAGACCGGCACGGCATCGACGATCATCGCCTGGATACGGCCGGCCTTCAGCTCGAGGAACAGTTCCGGCAGGCCCTTGTAGGTGCGGATTTCCCAGCCGCCGCGCTCGCGCGCCCATTTCTCGTGGGTTTCGCCGAGCGTCACGCCGATGGTCTTGTCCTTGAGGTCGTCGATGGACTTGATGTCGGAGCCTTCGGTCACGAAGACGCCGCGGCCTGACTTGTAATAGGGACCGACGAAATCGACGGCCTTTTCACGCTCCGGCGTGATGGTCATGCTGCCGATGACGGAATCGTATTTGCCGGCAAGCAGGCCGGCGATGATGCCGTCCCAGGCGGTGCTGACGCCGGCACCCTTCACGCCGAGGCGCTTGGCGATCTCGTTGCCGATATCGACATCGAAACCGACCACTTCGTTCTTGTCATCAACGAAGCTGAAGGGCGGATAGGCGCCGCTGTTGGCAAACCTGAACTCGCCGGCGGACTTGATGGTTGCGAGCTCATCCGCGCTTGCGGACAGCGGCAGTGCGACGGCGGAGAAGGCGAGGCCGGCGGCCACGGCATAGGACAGAATGGTCTTCAACATGATCGTTCCCCTTTTTGGCTCCAGGGAAGATCGGGCAGGATCATGCATTACACAAATAGATAGTCAAAATGCCAAGCATTCTGAAAAGGAATGATCAATCCGCCCATTCGGGATCGGTGGTGAAGGCGATGGTCAGCCAGCGATCCGGCCCCTCGTCGCCGATCGCGATGCCGATCTGGTCGCGGATCTCGTCCCATTCCTGCAGCTTCTTCGCCGGAAAATCCTCCGGCACGATGAAGAAGAGCTCGATCTGCCGGCCGCGGCCGACGCGCGCGACATAGGCACGGTAGGAGAGGAAGCCATGCTTCTCGACGATCGCCTGCGCCACCTTATCGACATGGCCCTTCAGGTCCGCCGGCGTGACCAGCAGGATGTCGGCGAGCGCCTGGCGGATCGTGTCGGCGGGGATGGGGATGATGACGAGGCAGACGAGCGCCAGCGCAACCGGGTCGATGTAGGGCGACAGCCATTCGTAAGGCGAGCCCTGGATCAGGTAGCCGAAGACGAAGGCGATGAGCAGCGCGGCGGTCAGCCCCGCGGACATCATCCAGGCCTTGGCGTCGAGCGCCACGAAATCCGACTTGATGGTGCGGTTCGCCCGGCTGCCGAGGATCGCCATGGCGATGGTGACCGTGAGCGTCACGACGGCGTAGATGATCGCCTGGTCGAAATCGAGCGGCCGGCCGCCCTCCATGATGCTGCCGATGGCGTTGATCAGCGCGTAGATCGCCGCACCCGTCAAAAGGATGCCGTTGAGGCCCAGCACCATCGGCTCCAGGTGCCAGAAGCCCATGGTGAAATGTTTGACGAGCCGGCCCTTGGCCGCGCCGCCGACGCCCGACGAGGCGATTAGGTTGGAGACGAGCAGGGCGAGCACGGTCATCGCCGCATCCGTCAGCGCATAGACACCGTCGAAGACGATGGCGAAGGAGCCGGAGAGAATGCCGAACAGGATGCCGAAGCCGGCCAGCAGGACCGTGACGGCGATAGAAATGCGCAGCAGCCCCTGTTCCGTCTTCATGGCTTCGCCTCTCCTTCATCGATACGGCAGGCCGCCCCGGGCCTTTTCCGCTTATAGCCGGCGGCAAGCGCGAATTCCATCTTCTGCATGATGTGGATTTACACATTTAATTTTCTAATGGCCTCGCCCCCTGCTAATTTCAGGCTCACAAACCAATGGGATAGCGCATGCTGAAACTTGCCCTGCTGTCGGCCTGGCTGTTCCTGGCAGCCTCTACCTTTCTTGCCGCGGGCTACGCCATGGATCTTTCTTTGCACAAGGCGGCCGCCGCCGATGATGCCGCGGAAATCGCGGCGCTTCTCGCCAAGGGCGCCGAGATCGATGCGCGGGACGGGAGCGGGGCGACCGCGTTGCTCGTCGCAACGCACGGCAACAAGGTGGACGCCGCCCGCGCGCTGATCGAGTCCGGCGCCGATGTGAACGCCAAGGATGACATTAACGACAGCCCCTATCTCTATGCCGGCGCGCGCGGCCATCTCGACATCCTCAAGCTGACGCTCGCCCACGGCGCCGACCTCAAGAGCATCAACCGCTATGGCGGCACCGCGCTCATTCCCGCCGCCGAGCGCGGCCATGTCGAGACGGTCGACACGCTGATCAAGGCGGGTGTCGACGTGGACCACATCAACCGGCTCGGCTGGACGGCGCTGCTGGAGGCGATCATCCTCGGCGATGGCGGGCCACGCCATGTGAAGATCGTCGGCCTGCTGCTGGATGCCGGCGCCAAGGTCGATCTCGCGGACAATGACGGCGTCACGCCGCTTCAGCATGCCCGCGGGCGCGGTTACGGAGAAATCGTCGCGCTGCTGGAAAAGGCGGGCGCGAAGTAACCAAAAACAAGGCGGCGGCGCAGACCGACGTCAGAAAATACTGGAAACACTCAAGACAAAGGGCCTGAGACGATGCAACGCAGCTACTATTCCTCCCTCGGCGGCCATCCGCCGCAGAGCGACCTCCTGACCGGACGCGCCGTCTTCACGGAGGCCTATGCGGTGATCCCCAAGGGGGTGATGCAGGACATCGTCACCAGCTTCCTGCCCTTCTGGAACGGCACGCGTCTCTGGGTGATCGCCCGCCCGCTCTCCGGCTTCGCCGAGACCTTTTCGCAATATGTCGTGGAAGTGGCGCCGGGCGGCGGCAGCGACCGGCCGGAGCAGGATGCGGGTGCCGAAGGCGTGCTCTTCGTCGTCGATGGCGAGGTGGAACTGACGCTGCCTTCCGGCAAGCACACGCTCCAGCCGGGCGGCTACGCCTTCCTGCCGCCGGGCCTGAAATGGTCGCTGCACAACCGCTCAGGTGCCCATGCCCGCTTCCACTGGATCCGCAAGGCCTATGAGGCCGTCGATGGCCTCGATCATCCCGAACCGCTGATCCTCAACGAGAAGGACATCAAGCCCTCGGAAATGCCCGGCACGAATGGCGGCTGGGCGACGACGCGCTTCGTCGATCCGAACGACCTGCGCCACGACATGCATGTGACGATCGTCACGCTGCAACCCGGCGCCGTCATTCCCTTCGCGGAAACCCATGTCATGGAGCACGGCCTCTATGTGCTTGAGGGCAAGGCCGTCTACCGGCTCAACCAGGATTGGGTGGAAGTGGAGGCCGGCGATTTCATGTGGCTGCGGGCCTTCTGCCCGCAGGCCTGCTATGCCGGCGGCCCCGGCCCGTTCCGCTACCTGCTCTACAAGGACGTCAACCGCCACATGACGCTGCGCCCCTTCGGCGCGCGCCGCTAAGCCCCGATAGAACTCGCGCCCGAAAACGGCGCGGGTTTTCTCGTTCAGCCGGAAGCGGGCATCGCCGCCGGATAGTGCCGAGGATCGAAGCGCAGGTAGAGCAGCGCCGTGACGAGCACGCAACCGAGATGCAGCGCCCAGCCAGCGGCAAAGCCGCCGGTCCAGTCATGCAGTAGGGCCATGGCATAGGGACCGATCGCGGCGATCAGGAAACCGCCGCCCTGCATCAAGGCGGCAAGTGAGCCAGCCTGTTCGGGGCGCGGCAAATGGTCGAGCGCGGTGACGATGGCGAGCGCGAAACTGCCGCCGAGGCCGGCGCCGCAAAGCCCGGCCCAAACAGCCGGCGCCATGGCGGGAAAGCTTGCAAGGCCGAAGAAACCAATGGCCTGGAAGGCGATCGTCAGCCACAGCCAGCGGCGGCGATCGACATTGCCGCGGGCGAGGATGGGCAGGCCGAGTGCGGCGGCGGCCTGACAGGCGGCCATGACGGCAACGAGGCCGCTGCTATCGGTACTCGTCCAGCCCTGCGCCTGGTAATAGGGCGCAAGCCAGGCGATCATCGAGGTATAACCCGCATTGATCAGCCCGAAGGCTGCCATCAGCACCCAGGTGCGCGGCCGCCGCAGTAATTGGCGGGTAAGCGTGCCGTCGGGCTTGTCCGACTGCACATCGGAGAGGACACGCCAGGAAGCGGCCAGCGCGATTGCCACCGGCAGCGCCAACCAGGCAAGCGCCGCGCGCCAGCCATAGCCGGCATGCACCAGCACCGGCATCAGCCGAGCGCCAAAAGCGCCGCCGGCCATGATCATCGCGGAATAGAGGCCGGTGACGACAGGCACATGCGCCGGGAAGCGCGCCTTGATGATGCCCGGAAAGGCCGCCTGGATGAAGGCAACGCCCATGCCGGAGAGTGCGGCCGTGAGGATCAGCGACGCGCCGTCCCACACAACGAGGCGCAGTGCCGAGCCGGCGAGCAGGATGAAGAGCGCGATGAGCAGGCCGCGGCGCGCGCCGAGCTTCATCTGAAGGCCGGGCGCCACGAAGGCGCCAAGCCCCATCAGGAACATCGGCAGCAGCGTCAGCATGGCGATGCCGCCATAACCCAATCCGGTATCCGCGACGATTTCCGCCAGGATCGGCGCCGGCGCGGCAAGGAAGGGCCGCAGGTTGAGGCCGATCAGGACGACCAGTGCGAGCATGGCCCAATCGCGTCCGGCATGCGTATCCGTCATGGTTCGACTTTCGTGCTGAAAATGCTTGTCCCGGCGACGAGGGTGCCGCCGATCATGGCCTATCGCTAGCACCGGCTTGAATCATGCGCAAATTAGATGTTTAGATAGCGACTATTCCGTTTTCCAATGGAGATGCCGTGCTCGATCCGCGTTTGCTCCGGGCCTTCGTGGCGATCGCCGATGCCGGCAGTTTCACGGCGGCCGCCGACCGCCTGCACATGACCCAATCGACGATGAGCCAGCAGATCGCCCGGCTGGAGGAAGCGATCGGCCGCGATCTCGTCGATCGCGCCGCGCGGCCCGTGCGCCTGACGGTGACGGGCGAGCGCCTGCTCGGCCACGCCCGGCGCATCCTGGCGCTTCAGACCGAGGCGCTGACGCTGGTCGCCGAAACCTCCGGCACCACTTCCGTCAGGATCGGCATGCCGGACGATATCGCCACACCGGAAATGGCCCATGCCTTCGCGGCCTTCGCCAAGCGCCACAAGGAGGCCCGCCTCGACGTTACCACGGGGCTGCGCTCGGACCTCACGCGACGCTACCGTTCCGGCGAGCTCGACATCGTCGTGCTGAAGGAGGACGTGCCGAGTTCCGACGCGTGGGCGAGCTTCGAGGAGCCGATCGCCTGGTTCACGGCGCTGGATGCGGCAAGCGACCTGCCCGATCCGACCCCGCTCGTCACCTTCCCGCCTGGCGGGCTCTATCGTGACGCCATGTTCGAGCGCATGGAGCGCGAGCGGCGGCGCTGGTATGTCGCCTTCACCTCCGCGAGCCTGCGCAACGTGCTGATGGCGATCGAGGCGGGTCTTGGCCTGTCGCTGCTGCCGGTCGATTCGGCGAAGGGATGGCGGGTGAAGCCGCTCGCCGAATTCGCGCCGGAACCGCCGGTCGTGGCCTCGCTCTATTCCTGGGAGCGCGGCGGCATCGTCGGGGAACTGGCAAGCGAGGTGCTCGACATCCTCAAGCGGCATTTCGCGCCGGAGCGGCGTCAGGCCTTGTAGAGCTCCGCATAGGTGTCGCGCAAAACATTCTTCTGCACCTTGCCCATCGTGTTGCGCGGCAGGTCGTCGACGAAGAGCACGCGCTTCGGCTGCTTGTAGCGCGCCAGCCGGTCCTTCAGCCCGTCGAGCACCGCCCTTTCGTCGAGCGCCGCGCCCTTCTTCAGCACCACGACGGCCGTCACGCCCTCACCGAAATCCGGATGCGGCACGCCGATGACCGCACTCTCGATGACGCCCAGCATACCATCGATCTCGGTCTCCACTTCCTTGGGATAGATGTTGTAGCCGCCGGAAATCACGAGATCCTTGCCGCGCCCGACGATGTGCACGTAGCCGCGCTCGTCGACCTTGCCGAGGTCGCCGGTGATGAAAAAGCCGTCCGTGCGGAATTCCGCGGCGGTCTTTTCCGGCATGCGCCAATAGCCCTTGAAGACGTTCGGGCCTTTCACCTCGATCATGCCCGTCTCGCCGTCCGCCAGGGGTTTTCCGGTCTCCGGCTCGGTGACGCGCAGCGAAACGCCGGGCAGCGGGAAGCCCACCGTGCCGGCGACACGATCGCCGTCATAGGGGTTGGAGGTGTTCATGTTCGTCTCGGTCATGCCGTAACGTTCGAGGATGGCATGACCCGTCTTTTCCGAAAAGCTGCGATGGGTTTCCGCAAGCAGCGGCGCGGAGCCGGAGACGAAGAGGCGCATGCCGGCGGTCGCCTCCCGCGTCAGGCCGGCATGTTGCACGAGCCGGACGTAGAAGGTCGGCACGCCCATCATCACCGTGGCGTTTTCCATCAGCCCGAGCACCTCGTCGGCGTCGAATTTCGGCAGCAGGATCATAGAGGCGCCGGAGAGCAGCGTGACATTCGAGGCGACGAACAGGCCATGCGTGTGGAAGATCGGCAGCGCATGGATCAGCCGGTCGGCGCTGGTGAAACGCCAATGCTCACTGAGCGTCAGGGCATTCGAGAGCAGGTTGTCATGCGTCAGCATGGCGCCCTTGGAGCGGCCGGTCGTGCCGGAGGTGTAGAGGATCGCCGCGAGATCGTCGGCCCCGCGCTCCGCATCGGCAAAATCCGCTTCCTCACCCCCGGCCCGTTGGATCAGGCTGCCGCCGCCGATCGCATCGAGCGTCTCGACCGTGCTGCCATAGGCCTCGGCGACCGCCGTGACGCCACCCACGGATTTCGGGTCGACGACCACGAGCCGCGGCTCGGCATCACCGATGAAATAGTCGAGTTCCGTCAGCGTATAGGCCGTGTTGAGCGGCAGGTAGACCGCGCCGGCCCGCACGCAGGCGAGGTAGAGCATCAGCGCCTCCGGGCTCTTTTCCACCTGCACCGCGACGCGGTCACCCGGCTGCACGCCGAGGCCCACGAGCGCTGCGGCCAGCCGGCCGGAAAACGCGATCATCTCGCCATAGGTCCAGCGCCGCCCCTCGGCGGTTTCGATGAAGACGGCCTCCGGTGTTGCGGCGGCGCGGATCGCGTCGAAAAGATGATTGCCCATGGTGACCTCCTGCACTGTTTTCCCGCACCTTGCACAAGGTCGGCGGGGAACGCCAGAGGGTCAGCGCAACAGGCCCTGCCCGCCGTCGATCCACAGCGGAATGCCGGTAATGTGGCGGGCCTTCGAGGAGGCGAGGAAGAGGATGGCGTCGGCCACCTCGTCGGCCGTTCCGGGCTTGCCGTCGGAGACGGGAATGTCGCCCTCCGGCCAGACGACGGGAATGCCGGATTCGCCGGCACCGCGCTGCTTGGTGTTTTCGTCGATGCTCGTTTCGATCGCGCCGGGGCAGACGGCCGTGACGCGGATGCGCGCCTTGCCGAGCTCCAGCGCGAGCTGCTGCACCATGGCAAGCTGTGCTGCCTTGGTCGCGGCATAGGCGGTGGCGCCGGGCGTGGAGAAGGTGCGCGTGCCGTTGATTGAGGAGACGACGACGATGGCACCCTCGCCCGCCTTTTTCAGGAAGGGTACGGTCAGGTGCAGCGTCAGATAGGTGCCGCGCAGGTTGACGGCGATCGTCTCGTCCCACTCCGCGGGCTTCAGGTCGTCGATCGGCGCCCAGACGCCATTGATGCCGGCATTGGCGATGACGACGTCGAGGCTGCCGAAGGTGTCGACGAGCTGTTCCACGGCGCCGCGCATCGAGGCCTCGTCCGTCACATCCGCCGCAAGCGCAAGGCCAGCGCCGCCGAGTGCCAGGATTTCCTTCGCGACGGCCTCGACCTCTTCCGCGGTACGGCTCAGCACGCCGACGCTGGCGCCATGGCGAGCGAAGGCCAGAGCCGTGGCCTTGCCGATCCCCGATCCGGCACCGGTGACGAGGGCGACCTTTCCTGCAAACAGCATGGGCAACTTCCTCTTCGTTATGCCGGTTCGGCTCGACAACAATGCCCGGGAGACACGTCGGTTCCCCGGTTTTTTGGGAACCAAGCCGCAGCACCCGCGTTTGGTCAGCAGTCGAAGCCCGTTCGCAGGAGTGTACCCGTGCGCCAGAAGAAGAAGCCGCTAGCCCGCAAACCCGCTGAAACCCCGGACGCCGACCTTCGCAACACCCGCAAACGCCGCAATTCCTGGGAGCCGCAGGTCATCGTGCCGCAGCAGGTCGATCTGCCGCTTCGCCAGCCGGAGCGGGACGAGGTGGTCGTGCCCGCCGCGCCGAACGGCCGCAGCCTCATCAACGGACGGCTTTGAAGGGGACTGACCAAGATGCTTGTCAAGGACGTGATGTCCGCCCAGATCGTCACCGTCTCCCCCAATGACACCGCACAATCGGCAGCCCGGCTGATGGCCGAAACCGAAGTGGGCGCGCTTCCGGTCGAAGTGCCGGGCGTGGGCGCCATCGTCGGCATCATCACCGATCGCGATATCGTCGTGTCGGTCCTGGCGCGGGGACATTCCACCTCCACCGCCATTGCGGAATTCATGACCGTGTCGCCTGAGCTGTGTAACGAGAAGGACGACACGGAAACGGTGGCGGCCCGCATGCGCGAACTCGGCGTGCGCCGCCTCGTGGTGGTGAACGACGACCGGCGTGTCGTCGGCATCGTCAGCCTTGTCGATATTCCGGCCGAAACCCAGAGAGCGGAGGGCCAGCAATGACCATTTTTGCAACCGACCGGCTGTGGGACGAGGCGGTCGTGCTCGAGGGCGACCAGCAGGTCCTACGCGTGCAAAGCACGCGCGACGCCCTGCTCTGCATAAAGAACCATTGGCCGATCAAGGACGGACCTGCGGCACTGACGGCGAAAAGCGTCTGCGAGCAGGGGCTGGCAAGCGACGACGACCCGGCCTTCGCGCGCCGGGCCTTTATCGAGGCCGCCAAGGAGGCCGGCTTCCGCGTGAACTCATGGACGGCGGCATAGACCGCTGCCACTTGTCGAAGGGACATATCATCGTGAACGACGAACGCCAGGAATGGATCAGCAAGCGTGCCTATGGCCTGTGGGAGGCGGAAGGCCGCCCGCAGGGCAAGGATGGCGACCATTGGGAACAGGCGGCGCGCGAACGCGCCGACCTCGAAAAGGTCGCGCTGCCCGAACATGCCGCAAGACACAATTCGCATGAGGCGGACGAAGCGACCCGCGCCGCCGTCGACCTCACCCGCCAATCGCTGCCCGAAGACAGCGACGAGGAATCTTCGCTCCGCCACTGAGGCGGCGGCGAAGGCATTCCGCAAAGCCCCGATGGGGCACCACACATGAGAAAGGATAAGCCATGCCCTCCATCAAGGAAGCACGCGTACTCATTCTCGCCACCGACGGCTACGAGCGCTCCGAACTGCGCGTGCCGCTGGATGAACTGAAAAAACGCGGCGCGGCGGTGAAGATCGCCTCGCTGGAAAAGCGCCCGATCAAGAGTTGGGACGAGAAGGACTGGGGCGATACGGTCGACGTCGACCTGACCGCGGAGGAAGTTTCCTCGAAGGATTTCGACGCGCTCGTGCTGCCCGGCGGGCAGATCAACCCGGATCTCCTGCGCGCCGACGAGAAGGCGATGCGTGTCGTCAAGGACTTCCTGGCTTCGGGCAAGGTGGTGGCGGCGATCTGCCATGCGCCCTGGCTGCTCGTCGAGGCGGATGCGCTGCGTGGCCGCAAGGCGACCTCCTATGCCTCGATCCGTACGGACCTCGTCAATGCGGGGGCGGACTGGCGCGACGAGAAGGTGGTGACCGACAAGGGCATCATCACCTCGCGCTCGCCGGAGGATCTCGACGCCTTCGTCGCGAAGATCGTCGAGGAAATCGAGGAAGGCCGGCACGAACGCCGCGCGGCCTGAGATCATCTAACCGCTGAAGCGCCGGCTATGCGTCCTGCATGGCCGGCGTTTTCTTGCGCGCACGGCGGCGTGCATTGCGGCGGCTTTCGAGGAAGCGCAGCAGGCGTTCCTCCTCCGCCCGCAATCCGGTGATGGCGAGTGACGGGAAGCGTAGCGCCAGGCGCAAGGCCTCGGGCGCTTCGGCGAGCGCGATGATATCGGGATGAATGTAGCTCGACCGGGCGATGGCCGGCGTGTTGTGCAGCGTGTCCGCCGCCGCCTGCGCCATGCCCTTGATCGTCGGGCGGCCGTCCTCCTCGACCGCATGGCGCGCCATGGCGAAGGCGGCAAGGCTGCCGGCCCAGGTGCGGAAGGTCTTGGCGGAAACGGCAATGCCGGAAATATCGGCGAGATACAGGTTGAGCCGGCCGGAATCGATCGGCCGCACGAGATCCGTGTCGTCCTTCCAGACGAAGAGCTGGCGGCCCGGCAGGTCGGCGCAATCTTCCAGCAGGCGCTGGAGGCGGGGATGTTTCAGCGTTCGCTGCACACGCTTGCCGCCCTTGGCATTGAAGCGCAGTTCGATTTGCCCCTCGGCAAGCCGGACATGGCGTTTGAGCAAGGTCGTCGCGCCATAGGTCTTGTTTTCCACCGCATAGGCCCTGTTGCCGACGCGAAGCTGCGCCTCGTCGAGCAGCACGGTGATGGCCGCCAGCATCGTATCGACCGTGCCGGGTGCGCCATCGAGATCGCGCCGCACCGCGCGCCTGAGTTTCGGCAGCGCGCGGCCGAAGGCGATCAACTGGTCGAACTTGTCGCCGCTTTTCAGCGCCTGCCAGTCGGGGTGGTAGCGGTATTGTTTTCGCCCGCGCGCGTCGAAACCGGTCGCCTGCAGGTGACCGTGCTCGTCGATGCAGATCCAGACATTCTGATAGGCCGGCGGCAGGCCGAGCGCGGCGATGCGCGCCTTCAGCGCCGCATCGCGCACCAGCGAACCGTCCGGCAGGCGATAACAGAAGCTGCGGCCGGCGCGCTGGCGCCGGATTCCGGGCTCGCTGTCGGAGACATAGACGAGACCGGTCTCTTTGAGGTTGTCCGGCGCCATGTTTTGCGGCTCATCCCACCGGTTCGAAGACGGCGACGCTGCCGCCATAGACCATGGCCGGGCTTTGCGCCGGATGCTCGGCATAGGCGTCATCTTCCGCGCCGGTATCGAGTACGCGCTTCCACGCCTTGATGCCGTTCACCTCCGGCAGCTTCACCTGGCAATCCCCGCCGGCATTCAGGACGAGGAAGAGCTGGTCCGGTCCCTCGCCGTTCGCCGGCTTCGAGAGGAACAGGCCGAGTGCCCTCAGGTTGCCGTCTTTCCAGGCGGCATCGGTCATGAAGGCGCCATCGGGCCGATACCAGGCGATCTCGATCGTGCCGTCCTCGGCGGCGTCGCCCGTCAGGAACCGTTCCTGCCGCAGCGCCGGATGGGCCTTGCGGAACGCAATCGCACCCTTGCAGAAATTCAGGAACGGATCGTCGAGGCCGTCCCAATCGGTCCAGCCGACCGCATTGTCCTGGCAATAGGCATTGTTATTGCCCTGCTGGCTGTTGCCGAGTTCATCGCCGCCGAGCAGCATCGGCACACCCTGGCTGAGCATCAGCGTCGCGATCATGTTGCGCCGGCGGCGGTCGCGGGCGGAAAGGATGTTAGCGTCGTCGGTCGGGCCTTCGGCGCCCATATTGTGCGAATGGTTGTCGGAATGGCCGTCACGATTGTCCTCGCCATTCGCTTCATTGTGCTTGCCGTCATAGGAGACGGTGTCCATCAGCGTGAAACCGTCATGCGCGCTGAGCAGGTTGATCGACGAGGTGGAGCCGCGATCGGAGTGGTTGAACTGCGGTGCGGAGCCGGTAAGACGCGATGCGAGCCCGGAAACGAGGCCGCCGTCACCCTTCCAGAAGCGGCGCACGTCGTCGCGATACTTGTCGTTCCATTCGCGGAACGGATGCGGGAAACCGCCGACCTGGTAGCCGCCGTCACCGACATCCCACGGTTCCGCGATCAGCTTGACGCCGGAGAGGATCGGGTCCTGCCGGATCGCATCGAAGAAGGTGCCGTCGCGGTCGAATTCGATGTGGCGCGTGCGGCCGAGCGTGCTTGCAAGGTCGAAGCGGAAACCATCGACATGCATGACGCCGACCCAGTAGCGCAAGCTGTCCAGCACCATGCGCAGCACCATCGGATGGGCGATGTTGACCGTGTTGCCGGTGCCGGTCGTGTCGTAGCTGTGGCGCAGGTCATCCGGTGACAGCCGGTAATAGCTGAGATTGTCGAGCCCGCGGAAGCTGAGCGTCGGGCCGCGCTCCGAGCCTTCCGCCGTGTGGTTGTAGACCACATCCATGATGACCTCGATGCCGGCGGCATGGAAGCGTTTCACCATGGTCTTGAACTCAGTTACGGCGCGGCCGGAAAGGAAGCGCGGCTGCGGCGCAAAGAAGCCGAGCGTCTGGTAGCCCCAATAGTTGCGCAGGCCCTTTTCCAGCAGATAACGATCATCCGGGAAATACTGGATCGGCAGGAGTTCGATGGCGGAAATGCCGAGATCGACGAGATGTTCGACGATCGGGTCGCTTGCCATGCCCATGAAAGTGCCGCGCAGCTCCTCCGGCACACCCGGATGGCTCATCGTCATGCCGCGCACATGCGCCTCGTAGATGATCGTCTCGGTCCAGGGCCGGCGGATGGCGGCGTCACCCGCCCAGTCGAAATCCGGATCCTGCACCATGCCCTTCACCATGAAAGGCGCGCTGTCGCGCTCGTCGAAGGACAGGTCTTCCGCCGCATCGCCGATGCGGTAGCCGTAGAGCGCATCGTCCCAGGCGATTTCGCCGACGATCTGCTTGGCGTAAGGGTCGAGCAGCAGCTTGTTAGGGTTGAAGCGGTGGCCGTTTTGCGGATCGTACGGCCCGTGCGCACGATAGCCGTAGACCGTGCCGGGTTTCAGCCCGGCAATATAGCCGGACCAGATGTCACCTTCCCGCTTGGGCAGCGCCAGACGGGCGGTCTCTTGCTTGCCGTCCTCGGAAAACAGACAAAGCTCCATCTGCTCCGCATGGGCGGAAAACACGGCGAAATGCGTGCCTTCGCCGGTAAATTCGGCGCCGAGCTCCGGCTTCATGAAATCGAGTTCGGAAAATGAGTAACTCATGCGATAGGTCCCCTTCGGTCGAGCATTGGCCTCCCCTGGATGAACCTGCGGATGGCGCCGAGAGCGAACGCGCCGTCGCAGATGTCTGATCGCACCCGCACAGCAGAATCCTCCGCCGGGGCTTTGAAAAGCGATGGTGCAACGCGAAAAGAAGCGGATTGTTCCGGAACTTTTTCGCCGCCTTTCGGTTCATTCTTGCTGCAAAGCAACAAAGAGGAAGCGTATGAGCGAGCCAGCACCGACGCCGAGAACCTGGGGACCGCGCATATTGGAGGACGGAAGGGTACGGTTCCGCCTGTGGGCGCCAGCCGAAAACGCCGTGACACTGCTTGTCGGCGGCCACGAGATCGGCATGCAGGCGGAGGACGACGGCTGGCATGCGGTGGCAACCGACCGCGCCCGGCCCGGTGATGCCTACACGTTCCGGCTCGCCGACGGCAGCGAGATCGCCGACCCCGGCTCCCATGCCCAGAAAAACGGCGTCGAAGGCCCGTCCGTCATCGTCGATCATGGCCGCTACGCCTGGCAGAACCCGGGCTGGAAGGGGCGGCCGTGGGAAGAGGCGGTGGTCTACGAGCTGCACATCGGCACCTTCACACCGGAAGGCACGTTTCGCGCGGCGATCGAGCAACTCGCCCATCTGCGCGATATCGGCTTCACCGCCATAGAGATCATGCCCGTTGCCCATTTCGCCGGACAGCGCGGCTGGGGATATGACGGCGTGCTGCACTACGCGCCGCACAGCGCCTATGGCACGCCGGACGACCTGAAGGCGCTGGTCGATGCGACGCACGGCCATGGCCTGATGGTGCTGCTCGACGTGGTCTACAATCACTTCGGCCCGGCCGGAAACATCCTGCCGCGCATCGCCCCGCCCTTCTTCCATCCGGAACGCCACACGCCCTGGGGCGCGGCCCTCGCCTTCGAGCGGCAGGCCGTGCGGCGCTATTTCATCGAGAACGCGCTACACTGGATCGTCGACCACCGGTTCGACGGCCTGCGCTTCGACGCGACCGAGGAAATCGAGGACGAGAGCGAAAGCCATATGCTGCTCGAAATGGCGCAGACCATCCGCCAGGCGGCGCCGGACCGCCAGATCCATCTCGTCGTCGAAGACCAGCTCAGCCGCAAGGGCCTGCTCAATCGCGACGGCGGCATCGTGCATCACTATACGGCCGGCTGGAACGACGAGTTTCACCACGCCCTGCATGTCATCGCGACGGGTGAAAAGCAGGGCCACTATGCGGCCTTCGTGGAAAAACCCTACGAGGCGCTGAGCGCAGCGACCGCCCGCGGTTTCATCCACGCGGATCGCAACCGGGATCGCGTCGGCCCGGCCCCGCAAGATCCTTTACCGCCGCAGGTCAACGTCAACTTCCTGCAGAACCACGACCAGATCGGCAACCGCGCCTTCGGCGACCGGCTCGTCACGGTCGCCGATCCGACGCTCCTCAATGTGATGACCGCGCTCCTGCTGCTCGCCCCGCCGGTTCCCATGATGTTCATGGGCGAGGAATACGGCGAGGACCGGCCGTTCCTGTATTTCGCCGATTTCGAGGGAGACCTGGCGCGGGCCGTGCAGGAAGGCCGCAAGCAGGAGGCGGAAAAATTCGGCGGCCTGAAGCCGGGCCAGACCATCGCCGACCTCCCCGATCCCGTGTCCGAGGAGACGCTGCAACGCTCGAAGCTCGACTGGTCCCGCGCTGCCTCAATCGATGGCCGACGGCAGATCGCTTTCGTTCGCGAGCTGATCCGGCTACGACAGATGCATGTCGCCCCGTTGCTCACCGAAGGGGCACCCGAGCCGCATGTGTTTTCCACCGAGGAGGGTGTGCTCGCCATCGACTGGCGTTTTGCGACGGCAACGCTTGGCATTCGCACGAACTTCACGCGGGAAGGCAAACCGTGGCCGTCGATCGGCGGCGAGGCTATCTTCGAGCTCACCGCCGGCACCGCGCCCGGCCCCTCGATCATCGTCGCCGTCGACCGCCGCCGGAACTAGGGCTGTTGGAACCAACATCCCCGTCGTCTGTTCTTAGAGAAAGTGCAAAAAGAGGTCCCCCATGTCCATCGGCGATATCATGACCCGCAATGTCCACCTCGTCCGGCCGGAGGAGACCTTGCAATATGCCGCAAGCCTGATGGCCGAGTGGGATATCGCCTTCCTGCCGGTGGCAGATGCGAGCGGCCTGGTTGGCACGCTGACGGATCGCGACATCATCCTGCGCGTGGTCGCGCCGGGGCTCAACGCGGAAACCACGAAGGTCGGCGACGTCATGACGACCAACATCACCTATTGTTACGACGACGAGGCGCCGGAGGGCGTGCTTGCCAACATGCAATCGCTGCACCTGCGCCGCCTCGCCGTGCTCGACCGGCAGAACCGGCTGGTGGGCGTCGTTTCGCAGACGGATTTCAAGCGCCACCGGGCAGCCTGACGGAAGCGGATGGAACAAATCGGGAGGATATGCGTTACTGAGGCGCTGAAACCGCACGCCCAGGACCTCATGACACTCCCCCACTCGACCTATCGCCTCCAGTTCCGCAACGGCATGGACTTCGCAGGCGCATGCCGGCTTGTGCCCTATCTGGAGCGACTGGGCATCAGCCACCTCTATGCGTCGCCGGTCATGACGGCGGTCGGCGGATCGACCCATGGCTACGACGTCACCGACGCCAACGAGATCGACCCGGCGCTGGGCGGCCTTGAGGGCCTGCGCACGCTGGCGGAGGTGCTGCATGCACGCGGCCTGGGGCTCATCCTCGATATCGTGCCCAATCACATGGCGGCACACCTCGAAAACCCCTGGTGGCACAGCGTCGTGGCCTTGGGCGCAGACAGCCCATTCGCCCGCCACTTCGATATAGACTGGACGGAACCGCTGACGCTGCCCTTCCTCGGCAAGGCTTTCGAGGAGGAGGTCGCGGACGGCACGATTCACCTCGCTCACGACCCCGCGCACGACACGCTGGCGCTGCGCTACCACGACAGCTTCTATCCCCTGCACCCCGGAACCCACGGTCAAGCGCTGCAGGGATCTGAGGGCCTGGAGCAGATTTCCAGCAATCCGGCACGCATCGCGGCCATTCACGCGGCGCAGCCATGGCGGCTGACAGACTGGAAGACGGCGGGGCGGCATCTGAGCTACCGGCGCTTCTTCGAGATTGCCGGTCTCGTCGGTTTGCGCGTCGAAGACTTGCAGGTCTTCGACGACAGCCACCGCCTGACGCTTGCGCTCGTGCGCGACGGCACCGTGGATGGCCTGCGCATCGACCATATCGACGGGCTTGCCGATCCGGCGGCCTATCTGGAGCGGTTGCGCAGCGCCGTCGGCCCGGACCTCCCCATCTTCGTGGAAAAAATTCTGGAGAAGGAGGAGCCCTTCGCCACGTCATGGCCCGTCGAGGGCACGACGGGCTACGAATTCATTGCCTCGCTGGCGGATGCGCTGGTCGACGAGCAGGAGGGCGGCAGGCTGGCGAAGACCTTCGCGCCGCTGCGGCACGAGGGCCATGCCGGCAGCTACGGCGAGGAGATGCAGGCGAGCAAACGGCAGATGCTTTCGGAAAATTTCGAGGGCGAGGTCAAGCGCGTCGCCATGCTGGCAAAAGCGCTCGCCGACAGGGCACAGGCGGACCTTTCGCGCGCGACGCTCGTCGACGCGATCCGCGGCCTGGTCATCGCGCTGCCGGTCTATCGAACCTACACGACCGCCGCCGGCGGCGACGAGCGCGACCGGCTCGTCCTCTCGGCCGCCCGCCAGCAGGCGCTGGACGCGGCGCGCCCGGAGGTTCGCGAAGCGATCGATTTCATTTTCGAGCTGCTCGTCGACGACGAGACCTGCAAGGCGCTGCCGGACTGCGTCGAATTCCGCACCCGCCTCCAGCAGCTGAGCGGCCCGATCATGGCGAAGGCGCTGGAAGACACGCTCTTCTATCGGGAGAACGCCTTCATCGCGCTGAACGAGGTCGGCGGCGATCCCGGCCGGCCGACCGGCGGCCCCGAAGCCTTCCACGCCGCCATGGCGGCGCGCTCGCAAACCATGCCGAAGGGCCTGTCGGCAACCTCGACGCACGACACGAAGCGCGGTGAAGACGCGCGGGCGCGGCTCTACACGCTGAGCGAGGCCCCGGACCGCTGGATTGCCGCGACGGAGCGCTGGGCCACCCTCAACGCCCGTTTTCGCCGCGCTCATGTGCCGGAGCCGGATGTGGAATGGCTGATCTATCAAGCGCTTGCCGGCATCTGGCCGATCGGCGGCCTGGAGGATCGCGAGGCCATGCAAATGCTCGGCGTGCGCATGACCCCCTACATCGAAAAGGCGTTGCGAGAGGCAAAACTCGCCTCCGACTGGAGCCAGCCGGATGTCGCTTATGAGGAAAAGGTCACGGGCTTTGTCACCGACCTGCTCGGGCACGCGCCGTTCCTCAAGGATTTCGACGAGACGCTCTCTCCCTTCATCGATGCGGGACTGATGAATTCGCTGGCTCAGACGCTGATCAAGCTGACGGCGCCCGGCATTCCAGACATCTACCAGGGCAGCGAGCGCGCCGACTTTTCGCTTGTCGATCCTGACAACCGGCCCTTGCTCGACGTCGCGTCCCTTACAATACCGGAGAGACCGCGGCCGGCACGCGCCCATTTCATGGGCTACAAACAATGGCTGGTCGCGACCGTGCTCGCGGAGCGGGCGCGACACACCGATCCGTTCGCCGCGCCTTACGTTCCGATCGACCTGTCCGATGGCAACCGTCAGGCCCTCGCCTTCCTGCGCGGCACGCCGCAGGCCTTTGCCCTGACCATCGTTCCGCGCCTGACCTTCGGCAAGACGCGGCCCGACGCCCTGCTCCTCACCGAAGATGCCACACGCGGCCTTGCCCTGACGCTTCCCGCCGGCTTCGAAGGCCACTCCGTGCGGTCGGCACTCGACGGCCGCGCATTCACGCTCGACCGCACGACGGCAATTGCCGAGCTTCTGCGAACCGAGCCTGTCGCCCTGCTCGTCAGCGCCTAGGCGGGCGTCACTCCTGGTCGACGACGAGCCGGTATCCGACGCCGGGTTCGGTGCGCACGATGGCGGGATGGGTCGGGTCGCGTTCGATCTTCTGGCGGAGCTGGCCGATGAAGACGCGCAGGTAATGCAGGTCCTCGCCATGCGCCGGCCCCCAGACGGAGGTGAGCAGCGTCTTGTGCGTGACCACCCGGCCGGCATGGCGAGCGAGCAGCGTCAGCAGGTCGTATTCCTTCGGCGTCAGGCGCACCGCCTCGTCATCGCGCGACACCAGCCGCCGCACGGTATCGATCACCAGCCCATCGGTGGAAAGGGTTGCGGGTGCCGCCTCCGCGCGCTCGCGGTGGCGTAGCGCGTTGCGGATGCGGGCAGTCAGCTCGCCGATGCCGAAGGGCTTTTCGATATAGTCGTCGGCACCGAGATCGAGGGCCGCGATCTTCTCGCTTTCGCGCTCGCGGGCCGAGAGGATGATGATCGGGATGGTCGTCCAGCCACGCAGGCTGGCGATGACCTCCTTGCCGTCCATATCCGGCAGGCCGAGATCGAGGATGACGAGGTCGGGTGCTGCGGTCGCCACCGCCTTCAGCGCCTCGCCGCCCGTGGCCGCCTCGACGACGTCGTAACCGGCCGCCTTGAGCGCCGGCCGCAGGAACCGCTGGATCTGCGGCTCGTCATCCACCACGAGGATACGCTCGTTCGTCATGGCGTCTTGCAAGCCTTCGTCTTGTCGCCGGCCGGGAAACGGATGACGATGCGCGTGCCCTTCTTCTTCAGCGCCGGGCTTTCCGCATGGATCTTCCCGCCCATCGCCTCGACGAAACCGCGGGCAATGGAGAGACCAAGCCCCGTG
Source organism: Shinella sp. GW821-FHT10F02 (assembly GCF_058809275.1). NCBI lineage: Bacteria > Pseudomonadati > Pseudomonadota > Alphaproteobacteria > Hyphomicrobiales > Rhizobiaceae > Shinella > Shinella sp. GW821-FHT10F02. The sequence continues at coordinate 239,441 of NZ_JBXASL010000007.1, forward strand.
CCCGGCGAGCGCCCGTCCGGCTTGCCGCGCCGATAGAACTTTTCGAAGACGCGATCGATTTCGGCGGGTGGAATGCCCTTGCCGAGATCGGTGACGGAAATCAGCACATCCGCCCCGTCGCGCCGGGCATAGACGTTGACCGGCTCGTCGCCGCCATATTTCACCGCATTGTCGAGCAGGTTGAACAGCACCTGGCCGAGCAGCACGCTGTCGCCCTCGACGAGCGGCAGGTCCGGCGCAATGCCCGTCTCGATCAGCCGGCCCGGGAAATATTTTCGTGCCCGCTCGACGGCCGACTGCACGACATCGGAAACATCGACCCAGTCGCTCTTCGGCTTCAGCGTGCCGGCTTCGATGCGCGTCATGTCGAGCAGATTGCCGACGAAGCGGCTCATACGGCTGCCCTCTTCCTCGATCGACTGGAGAAGGTCGACGCGGCTCTCCGGCGTCATCTTGTCGCCGAGCTGGCGAAGGCTGGTGACCGCGCCCATGATCGTGGCGAGCGGGGTCCGGAGATCGTGCGAAATCGAGGAGAGCAGCGCCTCGCGATAGCGTTCGCCCTCCAGTCGCGCCGCCTGTTCCACGCTCGCCTCCGAAAGCCGCGCCCGGTCGAGCGCGATTGCCGTCTGGTCGAGAATGGCGGAGAGCGCCCGTTCCGCATTGATGTCGAGGCGCACATCCGTCTGCTGGATGCCGCAGACGCCGACGAGCCCGTGCGGCCCCATCAGGGGACGAAACTCGAAGCGGCTGTTCGGCAGGGTGCCGGTGCCGAAACCGGCCTGCTCCTGCTTGTCGCGCGTCCAGCGCGCCGCCGTGAAATCGGTGACGTCCAGTTCCGTATCCGGCGGCCAGACGGCGGCAACCTTGAGATCGCTCTTGTCGGGCAGCAGCAGCACGATGTTGCGCTTGAGGCTCGCCTGGAGATGCGAGACCGCCACCCAGATCGCATCGTCCGCCTTGGCCGTCGTCGAGAGCTTGCGCGAGAAATCGTAGAGCGATTGCAGCGCGGTGGCGCGCACGCGGGCGACCTCCGCCTGCTCCTTGATGCGCGAGGCGAAGCCGCCGGCGATGATCGCGACCGACAGGAAGACGACGAGCGCGAAGACTTCGTGTGGCGCGGTGATCGTGAAGGTGTGCAGCGGATCGATGAACAGGAAGTTGTAGGCGAGCGCCGACAGGACCGCGGCGATGAAGGCCGAAACGTAGCCCCCCATCACCGCCGCGCCGAGAACGGCGAGCAGGAAGAGCAGCGAGATGTTCGGAAGCTCCGCGACCATGTCGATCATCTTGCCGACGGCCGCCGTGGCGCCGGTGAAGGCGACGGCGATGAGCGCGGATTGCCGGAAGGAGGCGACCCCAGGCAGCGAAAGGCGCGTCGGGACGGGCAGCTTTTCCTTCTTGTCCGGCGTCACGAAATAGACGCCGAGGCCGGCCGCGCGGCGAGAGAGCGCATCCGGCAGCGAGGGGGAGAAAAACCGCGTCCAGCCGTGATGCCGCCTGGCGCCGATCACGATCTGCGTGGCGTGCTCGCGCCGCGCCAGCTTCAGGATTTCCTCGACGAAATCATTGCCGACCACGCGGCGCGTTTCAGCGCCGAGCTGTTCGGCCAGCCGGAAGAGCCCCTCCATGCGCTGCAGGCGCGCCGTCGTCTCGACTTCGCGGTCCGCCCGCTCGATCGAAACCACGAGCCAGGGCGCATTGAGGCCGGACGCAAGGCGGCTTGCCACGCGCACGACCTTTTCGGACAGGTCGTCCGGCCCGACGCAGACCAGCAGCCGCTCGCCGGCCGCCCACGGGCCTTCGATGGCGTTCTGCTTGAGATAGTCGACCATCTGGTCGTCGACCCGGTCGGCGGTGCGGCGCAGCGCGAGTTCGCGCAAGGCCGTCAGGTTGCCGAGGCGGAAGAAGCGGTCGACGGCGCGGCTGGCGCTTTCCGGCAGGTAGACCTTGCCCTCCTTCAGCCGCTCGATCAGCTCCGTCGGCGGCAGGTCGACCAGCACCACCTCGTCGGCCTTCTTCAGCACGACATCCGGCACGCGCTCGCGCACCGTGACACCCGTGATCTGCGCCACCAGGTCGGCGAGGCTTTCAAGATGCTGGATGTTGAGCGCCGTCCAGACGTCGATGCCGGCGGCGATCAGCTCCTCGATATCCTGGTGACGTTTCGGATGCCGGCTGCCCTCGGGATTGGAATGGGCAAGCTCGTCGACCACCACGATGCGCGGGTGGCGCGCGAGCGCGCCATCAAGGTCGAATTCTTCAAGCACGCGACCGCGATGGGCGACGCGCGTGCGCGGCAGCACCTCCAGGCCGTCGAGCAGGGCGGCGGTCTCGCTGCGCCCGTGGGTTTCGGCAAGGCCGACGACGATGTCGGCCCCTTCCGCCTTCAGCCGCCCGGCGCGCGCGAGCATGGCGTAGGTCTTCCCCACGCCGGGCGCTGCCCCCAGGAAAACGGTCAATTTGCCCCGGCGGTCTTTCTCCGCCAGGGCAAGCAATGCATCGGGATCGGGTCTGCGATTGTCGTCGCGGTCGTCGTCCGCCATTCGTCCTCTCATGATCCCCGCGCGTCGAGCGCCAGATTGAGCTTTAGCACGTTCACCCGCGGCTCGCCGATGAAACCGAAAAGACGGTCTTCTATCTGTTGCGCCACGAGGTCCGCAATGGCCGTTTCCGGCAATCCCCGCGCCTTCGCGACCCGGGCGACCTGCGCGCGGGCGAATTCGGGGGAAATATGCGGGTCGAGGCCGGAGCCGGAGGTCGTCACCGCATCGGCTGGGATGGGCGTGGTGATCCCCGTCGCCTTCAGCCGGTCGATATCCGCCTGCACGCGATCGCGGAGCTTGACCGAGGTGGTGCCGAGGTTCGAGCCCGACGAGGCGGCGGCGTTGTAGGCCTCCGGGCCGGTCGCGGAGGGGCGCGGCCAGAAATATTTGTCCGTGGCGAAGGCCTGGCCGATCAGGGCGGAGCCGATGACGGCGCCGTTTTTTTCGATCAGCGAGCCGTTGGCCGCAGCCGGCATGACGGCCTGCGCGATGCCGGTGACGGCAAGCGGATAGGCCAGCCCCGTCAAGAGCGTCAGGGCGAGGAGAAGCGTGAAAGCCGGGCGAAGATGGTTCAGCATGATTACACCAGATGTAGGGCGCTGACGGCAAGGTCGATAGCCTTGATGCCTGCAAAAGGCAGAAGGAGACCGCCGACGCCATAGACGAGAAGGTTGCGGCGAAGCAGCGCGGCCGCATCGGCTGGGCGATAGGCAACGCCGCGAAGTGCGAGCGGGATCAGCGCCACGATGATCAGTGCGTTGAAGATGACCGCCGAGAGGATGGCCGACTGCGGCGAGGCGAGGTCCATGACGTTGAGCGCGTTCAGCGCCGGATAGGTCGCGACGAACAGCGCCGGGATGATGGCGAAATATTTTGCCACGTCGTTGGCGATGGAGAAGGTGGTCAGCGAGCCGCGCGTCATCAGCAACTGCTTGCCGATCTCGACGATCTCGATGAGCTTGGTCGGGCTCGAATCGAGGTCCACCATGTTGGCCGCCTCGCGCGCCGCCTGCGTGCCGGTCTGCATGGCGACGCCGACATCGGCCTGCGCGAGCGCCGGCGCGTCGTTTGTGCCGTCGCCGCACATGGCGATCAGGCGGCCGCCCTGCTGCTCGCGGCGGATATAGGCGAGCTTGTCCTCCGGGGTCGCCTGGGCGAGGAAATCGTCGACGCCGGCTTCGGACGCGATGGCCGCGGCGGTGACCGGGTTGTCGCCCGTCACCATGACCGTGCGGATGCCCATGGCGCGAAGGGCGGCAAAACGCTCCTTGATGCCGGGCTTCACGATGTCCTTGAGGTGGATGACGCCGAGCAGGCGCTGGCCATCGGCAACGGCCAGCGGCGTGCCGCCACTGCGCGCGATCGTCTCGACGGCGCGGCGGAATTCGGCCGGCGCATCGCCCTCGTTGAGGCCGGCAAAACGCAAGACGGCATCGACCGCGCCCTTGCGCAGCCGCCGGCCGCCGATATCCACGCCGGACAGGCGGGTTTCGGCGGTGAATTCGATGACCGCATCGAAGCGCGCCTGCGGCATGGCGACGCCGAATTCGCCCGTAGCGAGCGCCACCACGGAACGGCCTTCCGGCGTTTCGTCGGAGAGGCTGGCGACCAGCGCGGCCTCAGCAAGTTCCGACTGTGTCACGCCCGGCGCCGGCGCAAAATCGCTCGCCATGCGGTTGCCGAAGGTGATGGTGCCGGTCTTGTCGAGCAGCAGCGTATCGACGTCGCCCGCCGCTTCCACCGCGCGGCCCGAGGTGGCGATGACGTTGAAACGCACGAGGCGGTCCATGCCGGCAATGCCGATGGCCGACAGCAGGCCGCCGATCGTCGTCGGGATGAGCGTGACGAGCAGGGCTGCGAGCACCGTGACCGTCAGCACCGTGCCGGAATAGCCAGCAAGGCCCCAGATGGCGACGCAGACGAAGAGGAAGATCAGCGTCAGGCCGGAAAGCAGGATCGACAGCGCGATCTCGTTCGGCGTCTTCTGCCGCTGCGCGCCCTCGATCAGCGCGATCATGCGATCGACGAAGGAGGAGCCGGGTGCCACTGTGATCTTCACACTGATCTCGTCGGACAGCACCTGCGTGCCGCCGGTGACGGCCGAACGGTCGCCGCCGGATTCGCGGATCACGGGCGCGGATTCGCCGGTGATGGCGCTTTCGTTGACCGAGGCGACGCCTTCGATCACCTCGCCATCGCCGGGGATCAGCTCGCCGGCAGCAACGAGCACGACATCGCCGACGGTGAGGGTGGTGGCGGGCACTGTCTCGGTCGCGCCGGACGCCGTCAGGCGCCGGGCGACGAGTTCGGACTTGGTGCGCTTCAGGCTATCGGCCTGGGCGCGGCCGCGGCCTTCCGCAACGGCCTCCGCGAAGGTCGCGAAGAGAACGGTGAACCAGAGCCAGGCGGCGATCTGGCCGGAAAAGCCGGCCTGGCCGTTGCCCGCGACGAGGTCGCGCAGGAAAAGGATCGTGACGACGGCGGCGACGACCTCGGTGACGAAGATCACCGGATTGCGCAAGAGCTGGCGCGGATCGAGTTTCACGAAGGCGTCGCGGGCGGCCGGCAGCACGATGGCGGGGTCTAAAAGGCCCGGCGCTTGATGGTCCTTTGACATGGAATGTTCCTTTAGAAAGTCTGGCCGGCGAGCATCGCGAAATGTTCGACGATGGGGCCAAGGGCGAGTGCTGGGAAGAACTGCAGGCCGCCGAGGATGAGGATGATGCCGACGAGAAGGCCGACGAAGAGCGGTCCATCCGTGGGCATGGTGCCCGGCGACGGCGGAACCTTGACCTTCGCGGCCAGCGAACCGGCAATGGCCATGACCGGCACGACATAGGCGAAACGGCCAAGCAGCATCGCGATGCCGAGCGTCGTGTTGTACCAGGCGGTGTTGCCCGTCAGCCCGCCGAAGGCCGAGCCGTTGTTGGCGGCCGCCGACGTGTAGGCATAGAGGATTTCCGAAAGCCCATGCGGACCGGCGGTGCCGACGCTGGCCACCGCGACGGGCAGCACGGCGGAGACCGCGGTGAAGCCCAAAATGGCGAGCGGCAGCACGAGCACGGCGAGCATGGCATATTTCATCTCGCGGCCCTCGATCTTCTTGCCGAGGAATTCCGGCGTGCGCCCGACCATCAGGCCGGAGACGAAGACGGCAAGCAGCGCGAAGACCAGCATGCCATAGAGCCCGGAGCCGACACCGCCCGGCAAGACTTCGCCAAGCTGCATCAGGAACATCGGCACGAGGCCGCCGAGCCCGGTGAAGGAGCCGTGCATGCCATTGACGCCACCATCCGAAAGGCCGGTGGTGACGGCGGCATAAAGGGCCGTCATCGCCTGGCCGAAACGGACTTCCTTACCCTCCATGTTGCCGGCAGACGCATCGACGCCGAGCGCGGTCAGGATCGGGTTGCCCTGCGCTTCCGCCCAGTAGACGACGGCAACGCCGGCGATGAGCAGGATGGCCATGGCGCTGATCAGCGCCCAGCCCTGGCGGCGATTGCCGACGAGCTGGCCGAATGAGTAGACGAGGGCCGCGGAGATCGACAGCATCGCGAAGATGTTGAGGTAGTTGGCGAAAGCCGTCGGGTTCTCGAAGGGATGGGCGGCATTGACATTGAAGAAGCCGCCGCCATTGGTGCCGAGCTGCTTGATCGCTTCCTGGCTCGCGACGGGGCCGAGCGAAATCGTCTGGCTGGCGCCTTCAAGCGTGGTGGCGGTGACGGAACCATCCAGTGTCTGCGGCAGGCCCATGGCGACGAAGGCGAGTGCAATGACCAGCGCCATCGGCAGGAGCACGTAGAGCGTCGCCCGCGTCATGTCGACCCAGAAGTTGCCGAGCGTCGAGACCTTGGAGCGGGCAAGCGCCCGGGTCAGCGCGACGGCTAGCGCCATGCCGGTTGCGGCGGAGAGGAAGTTCTGCACCGTCAGGCCGGCCATCTGGCTGAAATGGCTGAGCGTGGTTTCGCCGCCATAGTTCTGCCAGTTGGTGTTGGTGACAAAGGAGACCGCGGTGTTGAAGGCGAGATCCGGCGCCATGCCGGCAAAACCCTGCGGGTTGAGCGGCAGATAGGCCTGGAGACGCAGCATCGCGTAGAGCAGGACGAAGCCGGCGACGGAAAAGGCCAGCATCGACACCGTATAGGCGAGCCATCCCTGCTCTTTCTGGGGCGAAACGCCCGAGACGCGATAGAGATCGGCCTCGAGCCGTCCCAGAACCGGCGAAAGCGCGGTGCGCTCGCCGGCAAAGACGCGGGCCATGTAAAGTCCGAGCGGCTTGATGGTGACAAGCACCGCAAGGAAGAAGAGGGCGATCTGTAGCCACCCGATAGCAGTCATCAAGATTCTCCTGGAGGCTCAGAAGCGTTCGGGCCGCAGAAGCGTGACCACGAGATAGGCGCCAAGCGCAAGCGCAACGAAAAGGCCGAAAAGAGGTTCGAGCACGGGTCTCTCCTCACAGTCGGTCGAGCGCGCGGGCATAGGCGGCAAAGACGATGAAGGTGCAGCAGCCAAGCGCGAGAAAGATGAAATCGGACATGTCCGTTCTCCTGTTTATGCGAAGGGCAAAATAGGCGCGGAGCGGGTCAGGTTTCGATTGGGAAGGCGCAAGCGCGACGTAAGGAAAAGATAAAGGCGCGAGAATTTTTCGGCCTCGATGGAATAATCCGGCAGGGGCTGGTGTCTTGGCATAGGCGGCTCATGAAAGTCGCTTAACGATGGGAGACGACCATGAAGCTCTTAATCCTCGTGCCACTCGCCGTTGCCGTCCTGGCGGGCAGCGCCTTCGCCGCCGAACCCTTCAAGACCGTGAAGACCGACAAGGGCGACGTCCTTGCCGGCGACAAGGGCATGACGCTCTACACCTTCAAGAAGGACACGGCCGGCGAATCCAACTGCTACGACAAATGCGCCACCAACTGGCCGCCGGCGATCGCCGCTTCCGATGCGGTGGCGGAGGGTGCATATTCGCTCGTCACCCGCAAGGACGGGGCCAAACAATGGGCCAAGGACGGCATGCCGCTCTACTACTGGATCAAGGACACCAAGGAAGGCGACACCACCGGCGACGGCGTGAACGAAGTCTGGGATGTCGCAAAGCCCTGACCCGAACGACGTTCCGGGCGATAGTGGGCGGGAGGGCATAGCCTCCCCGCCCCCGTCCTTCGACGCCCAGATTCTCGCCCTCCTGCCGCAGCTTCGGCGATATTCGCGCAGCCTGACGCGCTCGGATGCGGAGAGCGAGGACCTGCTGCAGGATTGCGTCGAGAAGGCGCTGACGCATCGCTCGCAATGGCAGGGCGCCAACATCCGCGCCTGGGCCTACAAGATCATGACCAACCTGCACCTCAACGCGCGCCGGGCCATCGCGCGGCGCCCCTCCGTCGGTATCGAGGAGGCCGAAACCGTGGCCGCAAGCGCCCTGCCCTCGGATCCGCTGGCGCGCAACCGGCTCGTCCAGGCGCTGGAAATCCTGCCGAAGGAGGCGCGCGCCGTGCTGATGCTGGTCGCCGTCGAGGGTCACTCCTACCAGGAGGTCGCCGATATGCTCGCGATTCCCGTCGGCACCGTCATGTCGCGGCTGTCGCGTGCGCGGCAGATGCTGCGGCAGAAATTGCAGGAGGAAAACGTCATTCACTTGCGGAGCCCCAGATGAGCGAGAGCCGCCCCGTCTCCGAAACGGACCTGCACGCCTATGCCGACGGCTTCCTCGGCGAGGCCGAGCGCCAGCGCGTGGAAACCCACCTCGCCGGAAACCCGGAAGCCGCCCAGATGGTCGCCGATTGGCAGGCCCAGAACGACGAGCTCCGGGGCGCCTTCGCGCCCTATGCGACGTCGCGGCCGTCCGATCTGGCGCTGCTCTCGGCGGGCTCGGCCGCGTCCAGGGCATCTGCACCATCCCGTCTTGCCATGGCGGCAGCGGCAGCCCTCGTCTTCATGCTCGGCGGCCTCGCCGGTCATTTCGGGCCGATGTTCTTCGAAAAGACCCCGGTGATGACGGCCATGGATGCGCTGCCCAACGAGGCACGCAACGCCTATCTGATCTACGCGAGCGAGGTGCGCCATCCCGTCGAGGTCTTTGCAGACCAGGAGGCGCATCTGGCGACCTGGCTCGGCAAACGCCTCGCCATCACCGACCTGAAGGTGCCGAACCTGCAAGCCATCGGCTTCAAGCTGGTCGGCGGCCGCCTGCTGCCCGTGGCGGACAAGCCGGGCGCGATGTTCATGTACGAGGACGATGCCGGCAGGCGCGTCACGGTGCTCGTCGGCCGCAACGGCGAGAACAAGACGACGAGCTTCCGCTTCGCCTCCGCCAGCGGCATCGAGACCTTCTACTGGATCGACGGCGACCTCGGCTACGCCGTGACCGGTGACATTTCCCGCGACCTGCTCCAGAAGATTGCCGAGGAATGTTACCGCCAGTTCCCGAGCTAGATCACGCGCGGCCGGCGCGGATCATGGAAAAATAGTCGTCGCCGCCGACCTGCCCGCCCTTCAGCGCGATCTGCAAGCCATCTGCCGCCCCGCCATGGGCGATGCAGAGCGGCGAGCCTGGTGTCTGCGGCAGCGGCATCTTCAGCGTCAGCGCCGAAATGCCCATTTCGCCGAGCGCGTGGCTCGACGTATCGCCGCCCGCCACCACCGCACGGGAAAGCCCGGCGCGCGCGACGAGCGCCGACTGGATGCGGCCGAGCGCGCGGCCAAGACGCTGGCGCGCACCGCCGTCGAGGTCGCCACCCCGGTCCGCCGCCGGCCCCAGCGCCGTGTAGAGCACCACGCTGCTCCCACTCTCCAGCACATTGAGCCCGGCCTCGATCGCCGCAGCAATCGCCGGCCCTCCATCATCGCCAGCAAGGGCGAGCGGATCGAGCGTGACGCCCGCAAAGCCATTTGCCAGCGCATGGCGGATCTGCCGCTCGGTGGTGGGCGAAACGCTGCCGGAGACGACGGCGATGCGATCCACCGGACCGGCATCGGCAAAGACCGGTTTTTCGCCGATCAGGCCCTCGTTCCGCCAGGCCGGGATCAGGGCATATTCGACGCCGGACGATCCGCAGGCGAAGCGGCTTTTCTGGCGCAGGCTCCACAGCAAGGCTCCAGCGGCGCCCTGTGTCGCCGCGTCGAGCACATCGATGAGCAGGATATCGGCCGCTTCCGGCGCGGGCGCGGCAAGAAGCGCGACATTGTCGACGAGCGCCGACGAGAGCGTCGTCTGGCGCGCGAGATGCATCAGCAGGTTCGCCTCGTCCATCGGCGTGACGGGGTGGCGCGACATGACGGGGTGACGGTCGATGCGGTAGTTGCGACCCTGATAGGCCGCAAAAAGCTCGCCGAACGCGGTATAACGCCGGATCTGCGGCGCGCCGACGACGAGCGGCACCGTCGCTTCGCCAAAAACCCCGCGGCCGATCTCGATCGCCCGACCGATGCTGCCGACCTGCGGGGCGGAATCGAAGGTCGAGCAGACCTTGTAGTGGCAGAGTTCGGCGTCGAGCGTCTTCAGCCAGCCGAAGGCCTCGCGCAGATGCACGTCCATCCAGTCCGGCGTCTCGCTGCGGCTGGTGCCGGCAAGCCCGAAGGCGCGCGCACCGGCAAAGCGCGACAGCAGTCCCGCATCCGGCACGTTCAGGAACAGCACGGTCTCGATGCCGTTCGAGGCGAGCGCCTCCATGACGTCGGTCGAACCGGTAAAGTCGTCGCCATAATAGCTGATCAGCGGTCGCGTCATGGGTCAGGCCGCCTTGCCATCGGCAAATTTTGCGATGGATTGCGCGAGTTCCGGATGGTCCTTCGCATAGGTTTCGAGCGGCACGCCGGCAACCGCCGCCTCCCAGGCCTGCCGGACGGCCTTCACCCCCGCTCCCGGCCCGCCCGGATGGCTGACGATACCGCCGCCGCACAAATAGAGCAGGTCCGTCGAGCCGCCCGTCGCCGCGATCGTATCCGGCGCCTGTCCGCCCCATTGGCCGGAACCGATCACCGGCAGCGCCACATCGCCTTCGAAAAACAGCGGTGTCGTGACCGCCTTGTATGAGCGCACGAAGCTCTCGTCCGGCTCCCAGTATTTCACACGGATGCCGTTGATCTGGAACTGGTCGACGCCGAGGAGGCGCCAGAACTGCTGCCAGACGGAAAATTCGAAGCCAAGGCCAGCATGGCGCGTAAAAATATCCCAGCCGTTGCGGTGGGCATGCAGCACGAGGCCGGAGCGCTTGCGCAGGAAGGCCATGCCGCCGAAGCCGATCGAATTGATGTTGACGACGGCGCAATTGCCGCCCGCCGCAAGCACGAGATCGTGGTTGCGCATCATCTCGTCGGGATCGGCATGGCTGATGCCGAAGGCATACATCACCTTCTTGCCGGTCTTCTGCTCGTGATCGAGGATTTTCGGCATGATCGCCGCCACGCGGTCCTTCAGCGGCGAATAGGCCGGGCTCATCAGTTTCTCATCGTCCTTGATGAAATCGACATCCGCCGCGATCAGCTCGCCGACCATCTCCGCCGTCTCGTGCGGCCGCAATCCCAGCGCCGGCTTAACGATGGTGCCGATGATCGGCCGGTCCTTCACGCCGGTCAGCGCGAAACTGCCGGCCACGCCGAACTGCGGCCCCGGATGCGCGATGGCAAAATCCTGCGGCAGCTGCATGCCGACAATGCGGATGCCTGTCATGCCCTTGATGGAAAACACACCGCCGATCGCGATGGTCATCAACGCGGAAAGATCGGTGCCGACGGCATCCATCGGGAAATCGATATCGACATCCGCCCGGTTGAACAGCGTCGCCCCTCCGGCCTCGTCGGGAAAGGACGCACGGTCGGTGGGCGGCAGGGGGCGGATGGCGGCGACACGGGCGGCCACGCGGGCCTTCAGCTCCTCCGTCTCCCCCGGCAGCGCCACAAAGGTGCCGGTCGACTGGTCGCTGGCGATCTTCACCGCCATCGCCTCCACCGAACCGGGCGTCTCTATCCGATAGGTCAGACGGATCACGCTTTCTCCTCCCATGGCCTGCTTGTTAAAACCCATCAGCTGGTATAATGAGTATTTATGTTATTGCAAGCTGGCCGTCGCGAAACCTGTTGCAGCGATGGAACTTGGTGCATATTCAAACCTGTCGAAACCAGGTGACCCATGAACGTCGTTTCCGAACCGATCCACCGCAAAAAACTCTCCGACGAGGTCTTCGCGCGCCTGAAGTTGATGATCGAGACCGGCGAGCTGAAGGCCGGCGACGACATGCCCTCCGAGCGCGAGCTGATGGAGCGCTACGGCGTTGGCCGCCCGGCCATCCGCGAGGCGATGCAGGCGCTGGCCGGCAAGGGCCTCGTCGAGATTTCGCAGGGCGAGCGCGCCAAGGTGCTGCGCATCACCGCCGAATCCATCATCCGTCAGGTCGACCTGCCGGCCAAGCTGATGCTCTCCGGCTCGTCCGATTCGCTGGAGCACCTGAAGAGCGCACGCATCTTCTTCGAGCGCGGCATGATCCGCGAGGCCGCCGCCAAGGCAAGCCCGGTGCAGATCGCCGAATTGCGCGCACTGCTCGACAAGCAGAAGCAGAGCCTGGGCGATGCCAATGCCTTCATCGATGCCGACATGGAATTCCACCAGGCCATCGCGCAGATTTCCGGCAACCCGATCTTCGTGGCCGTCAGCGGCGCGATGCTGGGATGGCTGAAATCCTATCATACGGAAATGCTCATCTGGACGGGCCGCGAGAATTTCACGCTTGCCGAACACGAGGAAATCATCCGCGCGATCGAGAAGGGCGACGCCGATTTTGCGGAAAAGGCGATGATCAAGCACCTGGAACGGTCCCGCGCGCTCTATGCCCTCAAGGCTCGAACGTAAGCCTTAAAGCACGATCTCGACACAGCCATAGGGCGGCAGCGTGATCTGCGCCTCCGCCGGCAGTTTCGTCCCTTCGGCGCCAATCTCCAGAACCTTGCGCGGCTTGGTGGCAAGTTCGATCACCTTTGCCTCCGGCGTGATATTGGCCAGCAGCAGCCGGTTCTTCGAGGCCAGCCCCAGCACCGCATCCGGCCGCGACGTTTCGACGGCAACCAGCTCCTCGCCTGCCAGCGTGCCGAGCCGCGCCAGCACATGCGCGAGCGGTCGCGGCGCGTCCTTCGTCGTCGGCTCGCCCTCGCCGGCCACCAGCCCGAAGGGGCCTGCCAGCGTCGAAAGCGTCAGGACCTCCAGCCCCGCCGACGCCACCGTCGCGGCATAGGCGAGCGTCCAGGCCGCGCCGAACTGGCCATTGTGCCGCGGATCGACATTGGCCATGGCGATACGGGCGCCTGCCGGGTTCTCCTTCGTCGCGCTGCCATAGGGGTTCTGCCGCATGGCGATCGTCGAGGGGCCGATTCGGTAGGGCTTGTCGCCATAGAGGGCTCGGGTGGAACTCACCACATAGCGCAGCGCCTCGAAGGTCTGCATCACGGAGAGATCGTCGGCCGCATGCACGATCGGGTTGGTGCAATGGCTGATATAATCGATGGGATCGCCCGGCACGCGCTTGCGGTTCAGCTCCGTAAAATAGCTCATCATGCCGCCGCCAAGCCGGATGCCTGGAAAGGCCGCGCGCGCGGCGGCATAAAGGTCCTCCAGCGGCGGGCAGTCCGGCCAAGCGCTGCCCGGCGGCGTCGATTGGCGATCGACCGAGGGGCAGACGAACAGCGTATCGAGCGTCAGGTTGCAATGACCGACAAGGGCGGCGAATTCCGTCATCTCCTCGTCGAGCGGGCGCAGGCAGGGCACGGCAAGTTCCAGCGTCACCTTGAGGCCGGAGCGGGTGGCAATCTCCGCGTAGCTCTTCAGCGCCGCCTCGCCATGGCCCGCGTCAGCGTCGAAATGTGCAATCAGGTGCCGCGCGCCGAGCATCCCGAGAAGATCGAGCGCGGCCACTTCCTCCGCAAAACATTCCGGCCGGAGACCGATGCCGAGTTCGGGAAAACGCAGCGGCGTCGATTTCAACTCGACCGAAATCACCTCGTCCGTGCCCGCGGCGGTGGCCGCGACCTCCTCCGCCTGGATTGCGACGGAAATCCGCTGGCTGAACGGCTGGTTCGCCTGCACGAGATAGGGCCAGGGCAGCGCCAGCGGCCGCACATAGGTCTTGTAGGACCCGTCGGTCCAGTTGCGCTGGTCCTCCATCTCGAAAATATCGCCACCGAATTCCGTCGTCGCCTCGATGCCGGGCGCGACGCTATGCATGATCGCGGCGATATCCTTGAACGGCTGCCAAGGCTCGATCTCGTCTGGCCAGCGTGCTAATTCGAGGCTGCCATCGCCATGCCGGACCTGCACCGGCTGACCCGCCAGGCCGGCCACCGGATGCAGCACAACGAAGCCGGCCCGCGCCGTTTCGAAATCGGCATCGCTCACGCAATCGGCCGAAAAGCTCACGCCCTCGGCAGTGCCCGAGATACCGATATTGCAATCGAGATGGGCACCGGATGGTGCGGTAAAACGGGCGCGATAGCTGACCGAAAAGCCGCGTTCGGTCTCCTCGATAGCGAGGTCGGCGATCGCCGCGCTGCATGTGCCCCAATCCTTGTCGCGCACCAGGAAGGCGATGGCGCGCAGGACCTCATGGCCGCGAAAACGCAGGGTGCGAAGATTGCCGTCCTGAAGCACGACGCCGAGCGCACCCACGGCAAGAGACCAGCTTTCCGGCTCGCGCTCGTCGGTGCCATAGAGCTGGAACACGTCCGCACTCATCCGAGCAGGTCTCCCAGCCTTACGGTCTCGCCGCGCTCGGCACTGAGATAGGCGGCTTCGACCAGCGCAAAGGTTTTGAGATTGTCCCGGCCGGATGTATCCGGCTGCTTCCCCTCAGCCAGCCGCTCGATCCAGTGCTTCTGGATGAGCGCCACGCTCTCCTGGATATTGTGCCAGGGACGTGAGGCCCAGGGCAGCAGGTTCGGCGCAACGGTACTCTCCGTCGTTCCATTCGGGCCATGCACGGTGAGCCGGTAGTCCTTGCCGAGCCGCAAGGTGCCCTCGCTTGCGTCGATCTCGACAAAGGTTTCCGGGAAGGGTTCTTCCGGCAGCTTGGTGGCGTAGCTGACGTCGACGATGGAGGTGATGCCATTGTCGTGGTCGAGCAGCATCGTCGCCACGTCCTCGCCGGCAATGGCCGGATTGATGCGGCGCGTGCGGGCGGTCATGCGGCTGGCATCGCCGAACAGGAAGCGGGCGATATCCAGCGAATGGATGCCGAGATCCTCGATGATGAAGCGCTTGCCCTTGGCGAGATAGGGCTGGCCGGAGAAGACATCGAAACCGGAGCGGAAGGACACGCGACCCCAGAAGGGCGAGCCGATCGCACCGCTCTCCAGCACCGCCTTGACGGCGAGGATCGGCGTCTGCCAGCGGAAATTCTCGTGGATCATCAGCGGGATGCCGGCCTTTTCGGCGGCCGCCACCATGGCCTTGGCATCCTCCAGCGTCGGCGCAAAGGGCTTTTGGCAGATCGCCGGCACCTTGTGGCTGGCGGCAAGTTCCACCAGCGCCCGATGGCTGCCGACCGTCGTGGCGATATCGACGAAATCGAAGTCGCCATCGGCAAACATCTCTTCCGCCGACTGGTAGCGCCGCGCGACGCCGAACTGGTCACCGACGATTTTCAGCCGCTCCGGATCACGGTCGCAGATTGCCACGATCTCCACGTCGGCCAGGTCCTGCCAGCCATGCATCTGGTTGACGGCGAAGAAGCCGCAGCCGATCAATGCACCCTTGAATGCCGCCATGCTCAGCCTGCCTTTGCCATCTGCATCAGGGTCACGCGCTGTTGCAGCCGCCGTTGCGCCTGGTCGACCACCACGGCGACGATGATCACCAGACCCTTGATCACCATCTGCCAGAACGAACTCACGCCCATCATCACCAACCCGTCGGACAGAATGCCGATCACGAAGGCGCCGATGATCGTGCCGCCGATCGTGCCGCGCCCGCCAGACATGGATGTACCGCCCAAAACCGCCGCGGCAATGGCATTGAGTTCCAGATTGGTGCCGGTCGCCGGATGCGAGGCCATCAGCTCCGACGAAATGACGAGGCCGACGATCGCCGCGCAGAAGCCGGAGAACATGTAGACGAACATCTTGACGCGGTTGACGCGGATGCCGGACATGCGCGAGGCGCGCTCATTGCCGCCGACCGCAAAGATATGCCGGCCGAGCGGCACGAAGCGGGCGAAATAGGCGGCCCCCAATGCGACGACGATGAGAATCCAGACGGAGACCGGAAGCCCGAGGATCGAACCGGAGCCGAGATAGGAAAAACCCTGGTTGCCGAGGTCTTCGCGGCCCGTGAGATTGGGCAATGTCTGTCCATCGGAATAGAGCAGCGCCATGCCCCTCGCCACATAGAGCGTGCCGAGCGTCGCGATGAAGGGCGCAACATTCAGGCGGGTGATCAGCAGGCCGTTGACGGCGCCGATCAGGATGCCTACCACCATGACGATGATCGCGACCTCGACGATATTGAAATAGACCGTGTAGCCGAGCGGCAGCGCCACGCCATACATGATGAGCCCGCCGGCGATCATGCCGCAGAGGCCGACGATCGAGCCGACGGACAGGTCGATGCCGCCGGTGATGATGACGAAGGTCATGCCGATCGCCAGGAATGCGTTCTGCGTCGCGTGCTTGGACATCAGGATCATGTTCGCGGTCGACAGGAAGTTCGGCGCGAAGATCGAGAAGAAGATGATCACCGCGAAGAGCGCGATGAAGGTCCGGAGCTTCATCAGCGTAAGCAGTGCCGCGCCGGTCGAGAGGTGGTTGCCGGTGGCGGCAGTTTGTGTTGCTGTCGT
This sequence comes from Shinella sp. GW821-FHT10F02, assembly GCF_058809275.1. NCBI lineage: Bacteria > Pseudomonadati > Pseudomonadota > Alphaproteobacteria > Hyphomicrobiales > Rhizobiaceae > Shinella > Shinella sp. GW821-FHT10F02. Next base: position 255,798 of record NZ_JBXASL010000007.1, read on the forward strand.
CATCACGCATGCATCCTTTTGGTTTTATGTCCCTCTGCGGAGGCCGAAACGATCATCTCCTCGGTGGCATCCTTGCGATCCACCACCGTCACGAGCCGGCCGTTGCTCATGACGGCTATGCGGTCGGAGAGCGCCATGACCTCTTCGAGGTCGGAGGTGGAGAACAGGATGGCGAGCCCCTCGCCCGCCAGCCGCCGCATGGTGCGGAAGACGTCCGCCTTGGCGCCGACATCGATGCCGCGGCTTGGCTCGTCCATCAGCAGAACCTTCGGCCCGGTCATCAGCGCCTTGCCGATGACCACCTTCTGCTGGTTGCCGCCGGACATGGAGGTGACGTCGAAATCCGGGTTCTTCGCCTTGATCGAAAGGTTGCGGATCGCCTCCATGATCGCGCTTTTCTCAAGCTTCAGATCGATGTGAAAACCGGCCTTGAGGAACTGGCCGAGGCTCGCCATGGACAGGTTGTCGGCAATCGACATGGACTGTACGAGCCCCTCGCGCTGGCGATCCTCCGGGATCAGCGCCAGCCCCTCGCGGATACGCCGGGTCGTGTCACGCCCTTTCAGCTCCTCGCCCTCGACGAAGATCTTGCCGGTATAATGCTCGTGCCGGCCCATGATGCATTCGAAAAGCTCGGAGCGCCCTGCGCCCATCAGGCCGTAGATGCCGAGAATTTCGCCCTTGCGCACGCCGATCGAGACATGATCGACGGCATAGCCGCCTTGGGCGCGTGGCAGGCAGATGTTTTCCGTGCGAAACACTTCCTCACCCGGTTCATGCTCGACCTGCTTGGCAAAATCCTTGGCATCCGAGCCGATCATCGAGCGCACGATCCAGCGCGTGTCGATGTCCTTCACCATGGCATGGCCGGTGATCTGGCCGTCCTTCAAGACGGTAATATAGTCGCCGATGCGCATCAGCTCTTCCAGCCGGTGCGAGATATAGACGATCGCGACGCCGCGCGCCTTGAGGTCTGCAATCACCCGGAAGAGCACGTCGACCTCGGCGGCACTCAGCGCCGAGGTGGGCTCGTCCATGATGAGGATGCGGGTGTCGAGCGAGACGGCGCGGGCGATCTCAACGAGCTGCTGCTGGCCGATCGGCAGGTCTTCAGCGAGCGTATCGGCCGAAATGCCGGCTTCGAGCCGGTTCAAAAATTCATTGGCCTTTTCCACCTGTGCCTTGTGGTCGATGCCGCGCAGGCCGCGGGTGATCTCGCGGGTCGCAAAGATGTTTTCGGCGACGGAGAGATTGCCGAAGAGGTTCAGCTCCTGGAAGACGATGCCGATGCCATGGCGCACCGCGTCGGCCGGGCTGTTGAGGTGGATGCACTCGCCATCCATCCAGATTTCGCCGAGCGTCGGCCGCTCGACGCCGGCGATGATGCGCATCATCGTCGATTTTCCGGCGCCGTTTTCGCCCACGAGCACATTCACCGCGCCGCGCCGAAGCTTGAGGTCCGCCTTCTTCAGCGCCACGATGCCGGAATAGGCCTTGGTGATGTCCTTCAGTTCGAGAATGACGTCATCGGGTTCGGCCATGTTCAGCCTCCGACCGTGATGGTGGCAGGCACGAATTGCGGCAGCTGGCCCTTGGCCGGCAGCGGATAGGCACCGGTCGCCTTAATCGTCTTGCCGGTCAGGCCGTCCCGCGAAAGCTTTTCCAGCAGCGTGCCGTTCACATGGGTGTTGAACGACTTGCCGTACTGCGCCCATTCGATCTGGTTCTTGAACTCGTTGAAATTCACGAATGTCAGGCTGTCGCGCAGCGCCGTGCCGCGGATCGCCGGGCCGATCGAGACGCGCACATCCGCCCTGCTGTCGCCATCGACATCCACGTCGACGTAAGCCGCGCGCGACTTCGTCTCCTCGCCGACGATCACGCCGTCGATTTTGGCCGCAAAGGTCCAGGGCGCATTGCCCTGCTTTTCCTTGTGGCCGTATTTTTCGGCGGCCGCATTCAGGTCGCTTGCGGCGAGCGCGGAAACCTCTTGGAAGGGGCCGGCGCGTTCTTCGAGATAGGGAACGACCTTGGTGTCCCAGATATCGGCGACCAGCTTGTCCGGATTGAAGGCGCCGGCTGCCGCCTGCTTCTGCTCGTCCTCCGTCTTGACGAACTTGCAGCCGCCAAGCACCAGCGCGCCGGCAAGCAGAACCGTACAGGCAGCCTGAAATTTCGGCATTCCCATTCTCCGTCGTGAACAGCAAACGCGAGGCAGGACCGCACCCTGCCTCGCGCCATCGCGGGAGGATTATTCGGTGAGCGCGAAGGTTTCGAGCTTGCCGGCATTGTCCGCGGTGATGAGCACGCAGTCCATGAGCTGCTTTTCCTCGGCCGGCGCCTTGCCGGTCGTGATGTATTCATGCGCCTGGGTGACGGCGAGCTGGGCCTGGGCATAGGCCGGCTGCATGACGGTGGCCTTGATGCCGCCTGCCTTGATGGAGTCGCGCACGTCGTTCGAGCCGTCGAAGCCGACGACGATGACATCCTTGCGGCCGGCAGCCTGGAGGGCGGCGATCGCGCCCATGGCCATCGTGTCATTGCCGGCGATCACGCCCTGGATATCCGGGTTCGCCTGAAGGATGGTCTCCATCTTGGAGTAGCCTTCGGTCTGGCTCCAGTTGGCCGACTGCTGGGCGACCATCTTCATGTCCGGATATTCGTCGATGACGTCGTGGTAGCCCTTGGAGCGGATGCCGGCATTGAGATCGGCTTCGCGGCCGAGCAGCTCGACATAATTGCCCTTCTCGCCCATCAGCTTGACGAACTCTTCGGCACCGAGCTGCGCGCCCTGGTAGTTGTTCGAGACGATCTGCGAGACGGCGACGCCGGTGGCGTTGATTTCGCGGTCGATCAGGAAGGAGGGAATGCCCGCATCCTTCGCCTTCTGTACGGCGGCGATCGAGGCTTCCGAGCCGGCATTGTCGAGGATGATCGCCTTGGCGCCGCGGCCGATCGCGGTGTCGATGAGCTGCGACTGCTTGTTGGCGTCATCGTCATGAACCAGCACCAGCGTCTCGTAGCCGAGTTCCTTGGCCTTGGCTTCTGCACCGACCGCTTCCGCCTTGAAGAACGGATTGTCATGGCTCGGCGTGATGATGGCGATGAGATCGGCGGCGAAGGACGGCATGGCGACGCTTGCGGCCATGACGGCAGCAAAGCCGACGGTGATCAGTCTGCGGGTAATGTTCATCTTTTCCTCCCGGTTAGGCACCGGTCTCCAGCGGCCATCCCTCCATTGAAAATGGCCGCCCCGGTGCAAGTCTTCGTCGGCGGGCAAAACCCGCCGGAAATCAGGTGATGCGCTGGATGCTGGCGGCGATTTCCGCGGGCTCGAAGACCCGCTTCCAGTCGTCTTTCATCAGCACCGGCTTGCCGAATTCGATCGCCTTGTTGCAGGCATCGGAGAAGACACCCGGCGTCTCCTCGAAGATCACGGCGCCGAGCACGTTCATGTGGCCGAGCAGGAAGTCGCGCGCGGCCTCCTTGGCAACGCCGCGGCGCACGCATTCGTCCATGGCCTCGCGCATGACGACGAGCAGCGAGGCGCAGACCGTTTCGGAAAGGCCCGGCTCCAAAAGCGCCATCTGCTCGACGGTAACCCGATGCGAACGCATGACCGGCGCCCAGATGACCTTGGCGATCTCCTCGCCCAGCGCATAAGCCTCTTCCGGCCCCTGCATCAGGGCGGAAACGATGTGCTGTTTGGCGGCGATACCGCCGAAGAAGTCGCGCTTGGCGGAGGGGTCCGTCTCGTCGTTGAAGATCGGCGGATGGCAGGGATGCGTGACGAAATAGGTGAGGTCCGCGCGCTCCGGCAGGTGGCCGGCAAAGGGTGCGGCGGCGTCGAGCGCCACGACCATCGTGCCCGGCTTCAGCTTGTCGGCAATGCCCGCCGCGATCTTGCCGATCGCCGTATCCGGAACCGCGAGGATGACGACGTCAGCGCCGTCGAGGCCTTCCTCAGCCGAGACGCAGGAGAGACCGAGATCGCCGGAAAGCCGCGCCTTGCCGGCGTCGCTCACCTCGATGTGGCGAACATCGAAGCGCGAACCCTTCAGATTCTTGGCGAGCCGATAGCCCATTTTGCCACCGGCACCGAACAGCGCGATCGATGTCATCGAAGACCTCCCTGAATGCATTTCCTTCCCCGGTCGCCCGGTGTGAGCCTATATTTCCCAACTGGTATAACATGTCAATAAGCGTATCTAAAAATATGTGATGTTATAGCAAGCGTAATAGGTGCATGCACGCGACGCCGCGATGCCGAACGTCGCAAGACGTTCGGTGCACCTTCCAATCAATTCGATGGAAGCGCCTTAACGGCGCGCGGCAATCGCCTTCGCGATGAGGGCCAGCGAGACCGCGCCGGCATCGGGATGGCCGATGCTGCGCTCGGCGAGCGGGCGGGCGCGGCCAAGCCGTGGCGTCAGCGGCGCGGTGGCCTGGGCGGCCTCGTCACAGGTGATGCTCGCCTTATGCCACGCCTCCTTCAGGGAGAGGCCATCCTTCCGGGCGGTTTCCAGCGCCGCGACGAAGGGCAGGAAGGCATCGACGAGCGTCTTGTCCCCTGGCCGCGCGCCGCCGAGCCGCATCACATCGTCGAGCGCAAGGCGTGCACCGCGCACGACATCCGCATCCGAAATGGCCTTGTCATCCGAGAAGGCCGAACTCCAGGAACGCAACAGCAAGCCCCAGATCGCACCCGACGTCCCGCCGGCACGGTCCGCCCAGGCGTCACCCGCCGCGGCGAGAGCGCTTTTGGCGCCGGCCCCGCTCGCGACGGCCTGGTTGATGGCGTCGCGGGCGGCATTGGCCCCGCGCCGCATGCCTTGCCCATGGTCGCCATCGCCGGCAAAGGCGTCGATCCGCCCCAGTTCTGCCTCCGCCTCGGAGAGAACGGACACCATCGTATCGAGAATGCCGCCAAGGCAACGGGCGCTTTCGCGCGATGCGCTAGAGGCTGGGCCGAAGGTGGGCACCTCGTCCTCCGCACTCACCTTGAACGCGGCCAGCTCGGTCGCGAATGTTTCGCCGCGGCGGAAGACGGGCGTATCGCAGGGCGCCAGCCAGTAGCGCTCCAGCTCCTCGTCGAGCCACATCACGGTGAGCGAGCAACCTTGCATGTCGAGGCTCGTCACATATTCGCCGACCTCCGGCGCGACGAGATCCACACCGGCCGCCTGCAACTGGCTTTCGACCGCACCCCAGAGAACGAAGAGTTCCTCATATTTGGTGGCGCCGAGACCGTTGAGAAGCACGGCAGCGCGGCGCGCACCGGCCGGGCGCTCGGCAAGCACGGTCTCCACCAGCAGCTTCGCCAGCTCCCCCGCCGGCACGATGCGCGCATCCCGAATGCCAGGCTCGCCATGAATGCCGAGGCCGAGCGCCATCATGCCCTTCGGCACGGTGAAGAGCGGCTCGGTGGCGCCCGGCAGCGTGCAGCCGCCGAAGGCGACGCCAAAGGAGAAGGTCCGGTCATTGGCAAGCCGCGTCACGCGTTCCACGTCATCGATGGCGAGGCCCGCCTCCGCAGCCGCCCCCGCCACCTTGAAGACGACGAAATCGCCGGCAATGCCGCGGCGCTGCAAATGGCTGTCCGCCGGCGCGCTCGCCACGTCGTCCGTTACCGTCACGATGCGCACGTCGATGCCTTCCGCCCGTAGCCGTTCCGCCGCGACGCCGAAATTCAGCACGTCGCCGGCATAGTTGCCGAAGCCGAGGATGATGCCGCCGCCATGATCCGCATTGCGGCAGACGCGGGCGACCGCCGCCGTGGAGGGCGAGGCGAAGATTTCGCCGGCCACCGCCGCATCCGCCATGCCCGGCCCGACATAACCGGCAAAGGCTGGATAGTGTCCGGACCCACCGCCGACGATGACCGACACCTTGCCGCGCGGCACCGCGGTAGCGCGCACCACGCCGCCCTTCACCAGCCGGACATAGCGCCCATAGACGCGCGAAAACCCTGCCAAAGCCGCGGACGCAAAAGTCTCGGGATCATCGACGATCTTGGTCATGGGTCTGCTCCTTGCCTGCCATTGAGCCGCGAAGATGCAACATCGGCCGCATGGAGAAAAGGGCAAACCCGCGATGTGTCAGTTGGAACGTTCGCCGTCCGCCACGATGACGTTGATGCCCTTGGCGCGCATGCGCGACAGGTGGGAGATCGGGATATCCTCGTCGACGATCACCGCGTCGAACTCTTCGAGCGTCGAGAAGTGGTGGAGCGCTCGCCGCTCGAACTTGGTGTGGTCCGCCAGAAGGACGCGCCGGGCAGAGCTTTCAAACATCGCGCGCTTGGTCGCCACCGTCTCCGGCGACTGGTGATAGACCACGTCGTCGACGATGGCCGAGAGCGACATGAAGACCGTATCGGCCCGCAGGCGGCGGATTTCATTCGTGGTGATATGGCCCATGAAGGCGTTGCACCAATTGTAGAACTGGCCGCCGAGACAGATCAGGTTGACGTCGTTGACGTCCTTCAATTCGTTGATGAGCACGAGCGAATTGGTGATGACGGTCAGCGGCACCTTGGCCGGCAGAAACGCCGTCATCTCATGCACCGTGGTCGCATCGTCAAGGAAAATCGCTTGGCCGGGTTCGACGAAGCTCATGGCGGCCCTGGCGATCGCCTTCTTCTCTTTCGCCTGCCTCGTCGCGCGGTAGACGTCGGAGGATTCGATGAGGCTGGTGGGCGCCGCGGAAACGATGCCGCGCGTCTTGCGGAACAGGCCGCGGCTGACGAGCTCGTCGACATCGCGGTGCGCCGTCATCAGGCTGATGCCGAAACGCTCGGTCAGATCCTCGATGCGGATGGAGCCTTCGGCGATGACCGTCTCGGCGATCATCTGGCGGCGCACGAGCTGGCGCGCATGGCGGCTGTCGCTCGGCAGCTCCTCCGAAAGCAAATCCTTGACGTCGACTTTCTTGTTCACGGGAAGACCCTGCCATGCTTCGAGGATAGCGTTTCGTATCTCGTATCGGGCGGCAAGGAAAATGCCAAGCTGGCCCCGGACGACCCGGGTGCGAAATGGGAGCGCCCCGAAAGGCGCTCCCGGTCTTGATTATTCGCTCAGGACGAAGGGAGCGGTGTACTTGTCGACATTGTCCTTGGTGATCAGCAGGCAATCGAACAGCTGCTTTTCGGTGTCGACACCGGTCGAGCCGTTCTTGATCACGTTGTCGGCCTGCTTGACGGCAGCTTCCGAGAAGACGGCGACGGGCTGGAGCACGGTGTACTGCAGTTCGCCAGCCTTGATGGCGGCGACGGCATCCGGCGAACCGTCGAAGCCGCCGACCTTCACCTGTTCCAGCTTGCCGGCTTCCTTGAGGGCGGCGATGGCACCGAGCGCCATTTCGTCATTGCCGCTGATCACGCCGATGATGTCCGGGTTTGCCTGAAGCAGCGACTGCATCTTGGCATGGCCCTTGGTGCGATCCCAATCAGCAACTTCCTTGCCGGACTTTTCGAGGTCCGGATACTGCGTCAGGACGGTTTCGTAACCGTTCGAGCGCGTTGCGGCGTTGTTGTCGGAGGGAGCGCCGAAGAGCTCGACATACTTGCCCTTGTCGCCGACCGCTTCGACCCACTGCTGGGCACCAAGCGCTGCGCCCTGGGCATTGTTCGAGACGAGCTGCGCCTTGGCGAGGCCTTCCTGGTTGATCTCGGCATTGACGAGGATGACCGGGATACCGGCCGCAACGGCCTTCTTGACCGCGCCGACCGAACCATCGGCATTGGCCGGATCGAGAATGATCGCGACCGACTTGTTGGTGATCGCGGTGTCGATCAGGTTGCTTTCGGTGTTGGTGTCGCCCTTGTGGGCGCCGACATTGGCGGTGTAGCCAAGGCTTTCGGCCGTCTTCTTGGCGACTTCGCCTTCCGTGAACCAGTAGGGGTTCGACGGATCGTTGACGATGACGGTGATCAGGCCTTCGGCCCAGGCGGTGCTGAACAGCAGCGGCAGAGCGGCAGTTGCTGCGAAGAGTACACGCATACCTTTTTTGAACATGGTCTCACTCCCTTTGTTGAGGCCGGCCCTTTGTCGAGCCCGGTTGCGCCGATTATCGGCAATACTTTCCGCTGCCAGGCCGATCATCGATCCACCTCTCCCGGTCGCGGTCGGTTCCAGTCAGCCGTCGCTGCTTAGCGGCGGCCGTATTTCAGGCTGTTGAGCAGGACGGCGGTGACGATCACGGCGCCGGTGAAAACCGTCTGCCAGTAGGCCGAGACACCGATGATCACGAGGCCATCCGACAGGAAGCCGATGACGAAGGCGCCGAGCATGGTGCCGATCACCGTGCCGCGGCCGCCGGTCAGCGCCGCACCGCCGATGACGACGGCGGCAATCGCCGTCAGCTCGTAGGTGGTTCCGGCCGTCGGGCCTGCGGAGGTGAGCTGCGAGGAGAGCACGAGGCCGGCGACGGCCGCGCAGATGCCCGACAGCACATAGACGGCGATCTTCACGCGCTTCACCGGCACACCGGAAAGTTCCGCCGCACGCTCGTTGCCGCCCGACGAGTAGAGCCAGCGGCCGAAGGCCGTGCGGGCCAGCAGGATGTGGCAGGTGACGGCGAAGACGAGGAGCACGAGCACGCCGATCGGCACGCCGGCCAGGCGGTTGAAGCCGAGCCAGTCGAAGCCGGTATTGCCAAGCTCCGGGCGGCCGCCGAGATTGTTGTAGGTGAGGCCGTTGGTCATGAGCAGCGCGATGCCGCGGGCGACATAGAGCACGCCGAGCGTCGCAACGAAGGCCGGCACGCGCAGATAGGCGATGAGCACCCCATTCACCGCACCGACGACGGCGCCGAGCAGGCAGGTGAGCACGACCACGACCCAGACCGACGGATAGAGGATCACGCCGATCTGCGGGATCGTGACACCCTGCATGAGGAAGCCCGCGACCACACCGGCAAGGCCGAGCGTCGAACCGACCGACAGATCGATGCCGCCGTTCAGGATGACGAGCAGCATGCCGATCGCCAAGAGGCCGAAGATCGCCACATGCGAGGCCATGATCAGGAAGTTGCTGACCGTCAGGTAATTCGGCGACATGGCCGAGAAGACCACGATGATGGCGATGAGGGCGAAGAAGGCGCGGCCTTCGAACAGAAGCTCGACAAAGCCCTTCTTGCGCTTGCCGCCGCGAACCGCTGCTTTTGTGTCGATTGCAGGTGTGACTGACATTGCTTCAGCGCTCCTAATGGGCATGCACGGCTTCGCCAGAGGCGGCCATGATCTGTTCCTTGGTCACATCAGGACCGAATTCTGCGGAGATGCGGCCGCGCCGCATGACGAGGATGCGGTGCGCGATGCTCAGGCACTCGCCGACCTCGGAGGTGGTATAGACGACGGCGAGGCCTTGCCGGGCGCGCTCGGCGAGCAGCTTGAAGACCTCGGCCTTGGCGCCGATATCGATGCCGCGGCTCGGCTCGTCGAGCAGGATCACTTCGGGATCGGTCGCCAGCATCTTGCCGATGACCACCTTCTGCTGGTTGCCGCCGGAAAGCGAACCGATGGGCGCGCCGCCGCCATCCGTCTTGATATGCACCTTGCGGATCGCCTCGCCGACCAGCCCCGCCTCGCGCGAAGTCGAGGTGAAGAGGCGGCGCGTAAAGGCGCCGATGCTGGCAAGCGACAGGTTGCGGCCGACCGTCATGGTCTGAACCAGGCCGTCGCGCTGCCGGTCTTCCGGCACCAGCACGAGGCCATCGCGAATGCAGCTTGCAATCGACTGCCCGGTAACGTCCCGGCCCTTCAGCACGACCTTGCCGGCAGATGCCTTCAGGCGTCCCGCGACCGCTTCGAGAAGTTCCGTGCGCCCCGCGCCCATCAGGCCATAGATGCAGACGATCTCGCCGGCGCGCACCGAGAGCGACAGCCCGTCCACCACCGAATAGCCGGCACCCGCCGGATCCGGCACGGTGATGCCCTCGATCGACAGCGCGACATCGCCCTTCTCGTAGCCCGTCGGCGGTGAGCCAAGGTCGAAATTGTCGCCGACCATGTGGCGCACGATCCATTCGAGATCGATGTCCTTGCGCTCGGCATAGGCCGTCATCGCGCCGTCGCGCAGCACCACCGCATGGTGGGTGATCTGCAAGGCCTCTTCGAGATGGTGCGAGATATAGACGATCGACACGCCGCGGCCCGTGAGGTCGCGGATGACCTTGAACAGCACTTCCACTTCCGTGGCCGACAGCGCCGAGGTCGGCTCGTCCATGATCAGGATGCGCGAATTGACCGAAAGGGCGCGCGCAATCTCAACGATCTGCTGCTGGCCAAGGCGCAGGTCCTCGACGGGGGTCAGAGGATCGATGTTCTCTTCCAATTCAGCCATCAGGAGGCGCGTCTGGCGCTCTTCTTCCGCGAAGTCCACGCCCGTCGCCGTCATGATCTCGCGACCCATGAAGATGTTGTCGCGCACGTTCATGTTGGGAGCGAGGCTCAGCTCCTGATGGATGATGGAGATACCGCGATCACGTGCTTGGGAGGATGACGCGAAAACGATTGGCTCTCCATCTAGGACGATCTCGCCGGAGGTGGGCTGCACCACGCCGGAGAGAATTTTCATCAGCGTCGACTTGCCGGCGCCGTTCTCGCCGAACAGCGTCGTCACCTGGCCGCGGTGAATGTCGAAGTTCACGCCCTTGAGGGCATGGATATTGCCATAGGCCTTCGCCACGTTGCGCGCGGCGAGAACGACTTCACCCTTCTGATACGAGCCATCGAGCGCACTCATTGGACGTCGATCCTCACGGGGGTGACGATCCAGCTCTTCGGATTGACGAGCTTGAAGACGCCGATGACCGTCACGGTCTTGCCGGTGAGCGCCGCCGGGTCGAGGCTGCCGAGCACGACCTTCTTGACCTCGTTGTTGATGGCCGAGCCGGCATCCTGATATTCGATCTGGTTCTTGAACTGGCCGAATTCGATCTGGCCCGTCGCATCGCGCAGGTCCGTGCCGTTCAGCGCCGGGCCAGTCTGCACGCGCAGCGTCAGCTCGGCGGGAAGGCCCTCGACGGCGACCACGTTGTAGTTCGCCTTGCGCTCGCCGACGACGCCGGTGAACTTGACCGGGAAGACAGGGCCGACGGAGGTCGCAACACCGTATTTTTCACCCGCCACCTTCTTGTCGGCGGTAATCGCCTGCGCCAGTTCCGCAGCCTCGACGGCGCGGGTCTCGACGCTCTGCTTGATCAGCGGGAACTGCTCGGTTCCGAACGCTTCCGGCGAGAACCGCTGCACCTGCACGTCCCTCTCGGAACCGATCTGCACGATCGTCGTGTCGAGCGCCATGGCCACGAGCAGCGCGACGACGGCGACGCCACCGATCCAGCGATAGCTCTTCGCGGGCTGGGGCGATTTGGAAATCGTGGTGTCAGTCATGTCGATTGGCCTTGGATGGAATGGGAGATTTCAGCGGGGATGCCGGCGATAGGCCGATGACATAGGCAGGCCCTCGGGTGGACGCGCAGCGCAGCGCCCAGGCATCGCTCTCTTCCGTAAAGACCATGTCATGATGACCTCCCCATGAACGGCGCCGGCCAGGTCTCCTCACCCGCCTTGCGCTGCATTGCACACATCTTCGCAGTTGCGATATCTGCATGTTATATGTCGCAGTATATATGTTAAATTAACACAGCCTGTCAATTGGGCTTTTTCGCTTAGGCTTCGATCATATGCTCACTATTTCGTCATAAAAGGGCGAGCCTGTGCGTTGAAATGAACGCCCGATGCAGAGGCGCACTGTACGCGAAACACTCCAACGAACCGAAAGATAAACGGCACAACTACCAGATTTTATTAGATAAAAATCTGAATTTCGTTACGATTGAAGCGCTATTCCGCCAAGTGCAACGACGATTTGCGACGGCAGCGCCCTACGAAAGAAGCCATCAGACGCTTTCATTCCCTCCGTCTATCATACCTGAAAAAAAATTCTTGGTGCGCAAAATTTTACGAGACATAAGGTATCTTTGTGTTATGTTCGGTATGAGGTCCGGGAGGCCCGTGGTAAATCCTCTGAAACAGGTCGCAGGACCTCTGCCCTGCGGTACAAAGGGACCACGCGCACTTTCGCGAGAGAATTTCGGGAGGAAATCATGCTCTGTTTCGGGTCAGGCGAAGCGACGTGCGTCGTCGTGCGGTCCGTGGAGCAGCAGGCATGACTGAACGCGCAGACCTGATCATCGGCATCGACGCCGGCACCTCCGTCATGAAGGCCATCGCCTTCACGCTCGCCGGCCGCCAGGTCGCCAGCGCCTCCGTGCGCAACACCTATACCACCGGCGACGACGGCTCCGTCACGCAATCCCTCGACCAGACCTGGCTCGACTGCACACGCGCCCTGCGCGGGCTGGCCGACAAGGTCGAAGGCCTAGCCGAGCGCACCGCCGCCATCGCCATCACCGCCCAGGGCGACGGCACCTGGCTTGTCGGCGCCGGCAACCGCCCGGCCGGCGACGCCTGGCTCTGGCTCGATGCCCGCGCGGCCCCCACCGTCGAACGGCTTGCCGCAACCGAGGCCGACCGCGCCAGGTTCGAGGCGACGGGCACGGGCCTCAACACCTGCCAGCAGGGCACGCAGCTTGCCCATATGGACCGTTATTTCCCGGAACTGCTGGCCGGCGCCGAAACGGCGATGCACTGCAAGGACTGGCTCTATCTGAACCTGACCGGCATTCGCGCCACCGACCCCTCCGAAGTGAGCTTCACCTTCGGCAACTTCCGCACGCGTTGCTATGACAGCGACGTGCTGGCGGCCCTCGGCCTGACGCACCGCCGCGCCCTGCTGCCGGAGGTGATCGAAGGCACGGAAACCACCCACCCGCTGACGGCGGAAGCCGCAGCCGCCTCCGGCCTGAAGGCCGGCACGCCCGTCTGCCTCGGCTATGTCGACATGTGCATGACGGCGCTCGGCGCCGGCGTACGCAGCGAAGGCCGCAACGCCGCCTGCTCCGCCATCGGCTCGACCGGCGTGCACCTCCTCGCCAAATCCGTCTCCGAGGTGGTGCTGAACGCCGAGCGCACCGGCTATGTCATCGCGCTGCCGATCCCGGGCGTCGTCACCCAGGTGCAGACGAACATGGGGGCGACGATCAACCTCGACTGGCTGCTCCAGCTCGGCGCCGACCTGCTCGGCGAATTCGGCGTCACCGTCAGCCTCAATGAGATGATCGCCCGCGTCGACCCGTGGTTTGCCGCAAGCAAGCCGGGCAACATCCTCTACCACCCCTATATTTCCGAGGCGGGCGAGCGCGGCCCCTTCGTCAATGCGCGGGCGCGCGCCAACTTCACCGGTCTTGCCAGCCGCCACCGCTATCCGGATCTCGTACGTGCCGTCGTCGAGGGCCTCGGCATGGCAACGCGCGATTGTTACGCGGCGATGGGCGCGCTCCCGCCGGAGCTGCGCGTCAGCGGCGGGGCAGCCCGCTCGGCGGCGCTGCGCAGCACGCTCGGCGCCGCCCTTGGCGCACCGGTCCGTATGAGCCTTCGCGAGGAAGCGGGTGCGGCCGGCGCCTCGATGATGGCCGCGGTCGCCATCGGCGCCTACCGCACCATGGACGATTGCATTGCCGACTGGGTGACGCCCGAACTCGGCGAGGCCGAAAAGCCGAAGCCCGAAGACACCGAACGCATGACGCGCCTCTTTGCCGCCTATGCGGATGTCCGCCGGGGCATCGCGCCCGCCTGGGACATCCTGGCCGCGCGCTGACACGAATGACGATTGCGCCTTCCCAAGGGGTGCCGAAGGAGACTTTGATGAACGAGCCCGAGCTTATTGACCTCTTCGTGATCGGCGGCGGCATCAACGGCGCCGGCATCGCGCGCGATGCGGCGGGCCGCGGCCTTTCCGTCGTCCTCAGCGAAAAGGACGATCTGGCCGAAGGCACCTCGTCGCGCTCGGGCAAGCTGGTGCATGGCGGCCTGCGCTACCTCGAATATTACGAATTCCGCCTGGTGCGCGAGGCGCTGATCGAGCGCGAGGTGCTGCTCAACGCAGCACCGCACATCATCTGGCCGATGCGCTTCGTGCTGCCGCACAGCCCGGAGGATCGCCCGGCCTGGCTCGTGCGGCTCGGCCTGTTCCTCTACGACCATCTCGGCGGCCGCAAGAAGCTGCCCGGCACGCGCACGCTGAATCTGGCACGCGACCCCGAAGGCACGCCGATCCTCGATCAATATGCCCGCGGCTTCGAATATTCCGACTGCTGGGTGGACGACGCCCGCCTCGTCACCCTCAACGCGGTGGGTGCTGCGGAAAAGGGCGCCGTGGTGCTGACCCGCTCGCCCACCGTCTCCGCCCGCCGCGAGAATGGCGCCTGGAGCGTGACGACGAAGAACAGCGTGACGGGCGAAACCCGCACCTTCCGCGCCAAGTGCCTCGTCAACTGCGCCGGCCCCTGGGTCTCAGACGTCATCAACCGCGTCGCCGGTTCGAATTCCAGCCGCAACGTGCGCCTCGTCAAGGGCAGCCACATCATCGTCCCGAAATTCTGGGCGGGCTCGAACGCCTATCTGGTGCAGAACCACGACAAGCGCGTCATCTTCATCAACCCCTATGAGGGCGACAAGGCGCTGATCGGCACCACCGATATCGCTTACGAAGGCCGCGCCGAGGATGTCTCCGCCGACGAGACGGAAATCGACTACCTGCTCAAGGCGGTGAACCGCTATTTCAAGGAAAAGCTGCGCCGGCAGGATGTGCTGCATTCCTTCTCCGGCGTGCGCCCGCTGTTCGACGACGGCAAGGGCAACCCTTCCGCCGTCACGCGCGACTATGTCTTCGATCTCGACGAGACAGGCGGCGCGCCGCTGCTCAACGTCTTCGGCGGCAAGATCACCACCTTCCGCGAGCTTGCCGAACGCGGCCTGCATCGCCTCAAGCACATCTTCCCGAACATGGGCGGCGACTGGACGGAAAAGGCGCCACTTCCCGGCGGCGACATGCCCGGAGCCGACTACGAGACCTTCGCCAACAGCCTGCGTGACACCTATCCCTGGATGCCGCGGAAGCTCGTTCATCACTACGGCCGCCTCTACGGCACCCGGGCCAAGAATGTCGTCGCCGGCGCCACCAGCATTGAAGGCCTCGGTCGGCATTTCGGCGGGCAGTTCTATGAGGCGGAAGCCCGTTATCTCGTCGCGACCGAATGGGCGCAGAGGGCCGAAGACATCCTCTACCGCCGCACCAAACACTACCTGCATCTGACGGAAGCCGAGCGTTCGGCCTTTGCCGACTGGTTCCATTCCGCCCGCCTTGCCGCCGCCTGAGGACGACCATGCCGCTGACGCTCTCGCTCAACACCAATCCGCTGGTCAACCGCTTCGCCGATCCCGACGACCTCATCGAGACCGTGGCGCGCGACCTGCGCCTGCGCGATCTCCAGCTAACGCATGAATTCATCAACCCGAGCTGGAACGCTTCGACGATCCGCCGGCTGACGCGGCAGATGGACAGGGCGCTCCAGCGCACCGGCGTGCGCGTGTCCTCCGGCATGACCGGCCCCTATGGCCGCCTCAACCATTTCGGCCATCCGGATGCGGATGTGCGGCGCTACTATGTCGACTGGTTCAAGACTTTTGCCGACATCATCGGCGATCTCGGCGGCACCTCCGTCGGCACCCAGTTCGCCATCTTCACCTACAAGGACTTCGATGATTCGGCGCGCCGCGAGGAGCTGATCCGGATCGCCATCGACTGCTGGGCGGAAGTCGCCGAGCATGCGAAGGGCGCGGGCCTTTCCTATGTCTTCTGGGAGCCGATGAGCATCGGCCGCGAATTCGGCGAAACCATCGCCGAATGCGTGAAGCTTCAGGATCGCCTCACCGCCGCGGACATGGCCATCCCCATGTGGATGATGGCTGATATCGACCATGGCGACGTGACATCCAGCAATCCCGACGATTTCGACCCCTATGCCTGGGCGCGCGCGGTGCCGAAGGTGTCGCCGATCATCCACATCAAGCAGAGCCTGATGGACAAGGGCGGCCACCGGCCGTTCACTGCCGAGTTCAATGCCCGCGGCCGCATCCAGCCGGAACCGCTGCTCAAGGCCTTTGCGGAGGGCGGTGCGGTCGACAACGAGATCTGCCTGGAACTCTCCTTCAAGGAGCGTGAGCCGAACGACCGCGAGGTCATCCCGCAAATCGCCGAAAGCATCGCCTTCTGGGCACCCCATATCGATACCGGCGTTTCCGATCTCAAGCTGGGCTGACCGTCCGACGGCCGCTTGCTAAGACGGACCTGAAAACCGCTTCCGGTTGCAAAGCAAGGCAGGACATCGCTGATGACCGACAATGAAGACTCCCTCGCCGTCCGCGCCGCCTGGCTGCACTATGTCGGCGGGTTCACCCAGTCCGCCGTCGCCAAGCGCCTGGGGATTCCCTCGGTGAAGGCGCACCGGCTGATTGCGCGCGCGGTCGCCGAAGGGGTGGTGAAGGTCAGCATCGACGGCGATATCGCGGAATGCGCCAACCTGGAGGTCGCGCTTTCCACCCGCTACGGGCTCGACTATTGCGAAGTGTCGCCCGATATCGACGACGACCCACTGGCGCTGACGACGCTCGGCCAGGCGGGCGCCAATTTCCTGCGGCGCGAGATCGAGCGCGGCGAGGCGTCCGTCATCGGCCTCGGCCATGGCCGCACGCTTTCGGCGGCCGTGCGCCACCTGCCGCGCATCGGCGCGAGCGGCACGCGCTTCGTCTCGCTGCTGGGCGGCCTCACCCGCAACTACGCCGCCAATCCCTATGACGTCATGCATCGCCTGGCCGAAAAGACCGGCACGCAGGCCTATGTCATGCCCGTGCCCTTCTTCGCCAATACGGAGGAGGACCGCGAGGTGCTGCTCTCCCAGCGCGGCGTCAGCGAAGTGTTCGATCTCGCCCGCAGCGCCGATCTCAAGATCGTCGGCATCGGCACCGTCGACAACCAGGCGCATCTCGTGAAATCCGGCATGTTGCAGCCGGATGAACTGGAGGAGATCGCCAGCCTCGGCGGCGTCGGGGAACTGCTCGGCCATTTCTTCGACAACCGGGGCCGCATCCTGCAGACGTCGGTGACTGCCAGAACGCTTTCCGCATCCTTCTCCGAGAACGGCAAGGACCGGATCGTCGCCATTGCCGGCGGCCCGGTGAAGACCGAGGCGATCCGCGCCGTGCTTCACAGCAACAAACTCTACGGGCTGATTACGGACGAGCGCACGGCGACGGCTCTGTTGCAAGGCGCCCCATAAGAAAATCACAAAATCACAAAATCTGTGTTATATTCTGCGAAGAATGGTGTTATAGACCTCCCCACGGCGTGAGGATGGAGAACGCGGTGAAACGGGAAGAGCGCAGGCAGGAGATCATCAACCTTCTGGTCGAAAGCCGGGCCGTCGAACTCGACGACATTGCGGCGCGCTTCGGCGTCTCCAAGATGACCATCCACCGCGACCTCGACGATCTCGAACGCGCCGGCGTGCTGCGCAAGGTCCGCGGTGGAGCGACGATCGATGCCGGAACCCAGTTCGAGAGCGATTTCCGCTTTCGCGAGTTACAGGAGGCAGACGTCAAGCGTGAGCTGGCGGAGACCGCGGCAGAGCTGGTCGAACCCGGCATGACGGTCATGATCAACGACGGCTCGATGGCCGCCGTGCTCGGCGACGTGCTGGCCGGCAAAAAGCCGATCACGCTCATAACGAACAATGCGGCGATCATGGAGCGCCTGAAGGGTGTCTCCGGCGTCACGCTGATCGGCCTTGGTGGTGTCTATTCCGCAAAGTTCAACGCCTATTTCGGCATCGTCACGGAAGAGGCGCTGTCGCGCCTGCGCGCCGACATCGCCTTCGTCTCGGCGCCCGCCGCCTCCGGCCGGCTCGCCTATCACATGGACGAGGCGGTGGTGCGCACCAAGCGGGCGATGATGACCGCCAGCCGCCAGACCTGCCTCCTGATCAACAGCCGCCGCTTCGGCCATACGGCGCTCCATGTGCTGGCCGATCTCGCGGAATTCGACACGGTCATTTCAGACAAACCCCTGCCCCACGATACCGCCGCCGAACTCGGCAGCGGCAAGACCGTGGTGACGATTGCCAAGGAGACAACGACATGACGTTCTGGGTTGGCACCAGTTGGAAGATGAACAAGACGCTTGCCGAAGCGAAGCTTTTTGCAGACGGCCTCGCTGCCGCGGATGGCGATCGCGACCCGCGCATCCAGCGCTTCATCATCCCGCCTTTCACGGCCGTGCGCGAGGTGAAGGCGATGCTCCAAAACACCTCCGTCAAAGTGGGTGCACAGAACATGCACTGGGCCGATGAAGGCGCGTGGACCGGCGAAGTCTCGCCGGTGATGCTGAAGGATTGCGGCCTCGATATCGTCGAGCTCGGCCATTCCGAACGCCGCGAACACTTCGGCGAGACGGACGAGACGGTCGGCCTCAAGACGGAGGCCGCCGTGCGCCATGGCCTCGTGCCGCTGATCTGCATCGGCGAAACACTTGCCGACCGCGAAGGCGGCCATGCAACCGAGGTGCTGGCGCAGCAGGTTCGCGGCGCGCTTGCGCGGCTCGACACAACGCAGAAACAGGCGGAAATCCTGCTCGCCTACGAGCCCGTCTGGGCGATCGGCGAAAAGGGCATTCCGGCAACTGCCGACTATGCGGATGCGCGTCACGCCGAAATCGCCGAGGTGGCGGAAAAGATCCTCGGCCGCCGCATTCCCTGCCTCTATGGCGGCTCGGTCAACCCGCAGAACTGCGAGGAACTGATCGCCTGCCCGAACATCGACGGGCTCTTCATCGGCCGCTCAGCCTGGAAGGTTGAAGGCTATCTCGACATCCTGGCGCGCTCAGCCGCCACCATCTGAAAGGAGATTTTCCATGAAACTCGCTATTGCCGGTGACAGCGCGGGCGAAGGCCTCGCAAAGGTTCTCGCCGATCACCTGAAGGACCGCCACGACGTGCACGAAGTCTCGCGCACCGACGCCGGCCCGGATGCCTTCTATGCCACCCTCTCCGACCGCGTCGCCTCCGCCGTCATCGCCGGCGAATACGACCGCGCGATCCTCGTCTGCGGCACCGGCATCGGCGTCTGCATATCGGCCAACAAGGTGCCGGGCATCCGCGCCGCGCTGACGCACGACACCTATTCGGCCGAGCGCGCCGCCCTTTCCAACAATGCGCAGATCATCACCATGGGCGCCCGCGTCATCGGCACGGAGCTCGCCAAGGCGATCGCCGACGCCTACCTCGCCCAGACCTTCGACGAAAACGGCCGCTCGGCCGGCAACGTCCAGGCGATCAACGAGGTCGACGCCAAGTACAACGCCGGCAAGTAAGCCGGGCGGCACGAAGCGGAATGCGATCGCCCGATCGCGTTCCGCTCTTCGCGTAAGCTTTGACTAACCGAGAGCCGCCTCGAGCTTGCTGGCCGGCGGCGGTGCATAGCCGCCAAGGCGGGATGTGCGCATGTTGAGGCCGGCCATGGCCTCGGCGAGCTTCACCGCGCAGGTGACGCCGTCGAGCACCGGCAGGCCGTGTTCCTGCGCAAGATCGTTCGCGAGGCCCGCCATGCCGGCACAGCCGAGCACGATGGCTTCCGCCCGGTCCTCGCTGACGGCAAGGCCGATCTCGGCGCTGATCTTCTGGCGGGCGTTGGAGCCCGGCTGCTCCAGCTCCAGCACCGCCACTTCCGAGGACCGCACGCGGGCGCAACGAACCGAAAGGCCGTAGCGCGAGAGGTTGTGCTCCAGCGCCGGCACGGAGCGTGCCAGCGTCGTCACCACCGAGAACTTGTTCGAGATCATCGAGGCGAAGTGATAGGCCGCCTCGCCGATGCCGATGACCGGCCGGTCGGTGAGGCAGCGCGCCGCATCGAGCCCGGTATCGTCGAAACAGGCAATGACCACGGCGTCGCAATCCGGATTGCTGCGGATGGTGGAAAGCAGGCCGGAGAGGCTCATCGCCTCGTCGAAATAGCCCTCGATCGAGACCGGACCGTGCGCCGGGTTGACGGCAACGATCTCGGTGCCGGGGGAAGCGGCGTTGCGCGCCGCCACCCCGATATGCGCCGTCATCGATGCGGTCGTGTTGGGGTTGATGACGAGGATTTTCATGTCAGAGTTCGCCTCCGAGGTAGGCAGCCTTGATGCGGTCGTCGTTCATCAGGTCCTTGGAATTGCCTGACAGCGCGATCGACCCGGTGGAAAGCGCATAGGCGCGGTTGGAGATGGAGAGCGCCATGCGGCTGTTCTGCTCGACGAGCAGGATGGAGACCTTCTCGTCGCGGCTGATGGCGACGATGGCGCGCGCAATGTCCTGCACGAGCTTTGGCGCGATGCCGAGCGAGGGCTCGTCCAGAAGCAGGAGTTTCGGGCGGGCCATCAGCGCCCGGCCGATCACCATCATCTGCTGCTCGCCGCCCGACATGGTGCTCGCCTGCTGGTGATAGCGCTCGCGCAAGCGCGGAAAACGCGTCAGCACGTTTTCCAAGGTCTGCTCGATTTCCGCCTTGTCAGAGCGCGTGAAGGCGCCCATCAGCAGGTTGTCCTTCACCGACATCAGCGGGAAGGCGCGCCGCCCCTCGGGCACCATGGAGATGCCCTTGCGCACGACATCGGCGGCCGACGTGCCGTCGAGCCGCTCGCCCTGGTAGAGGATCTGGCCGGACTTGATGCCCCGAAGACCGGTGATCGCCCGCAGGATCGAGGACTTGCCCGCCCCGTTCGCGCCGATCAGCGCGACCGTTTCGCCTTCCGCAACGTCGATGGAGACGCCCTTCAGCGCGTAGATGTGGTCGTAGTAGAGCTCGACATTCTCAACACTCAAGATCTTGGTCATGGCTTACATCCCGATCGCAGCATCTTCGGAACCGAGATAGGCTTCGATCACCTTCTCGTTCTCGCGGATTTCCTGGGGCGTGCCTTCGGCGATCTTCTGCCCGAAGTTGATGCACACGATGCGGTCGCTGATCTTCATCACCGCAGGCATGTCGTGCTCCACGAGGAGAACGGTGACGCCACGCTCGTCGCGAAGCCGGCGGACAAGGCCCACCATCTTCATCGTCTCGTCGTGGTTCATGCCGGCGAAGGGTTCGTCGAGCAGGATGACCTTCGGATCGGTGGCAAGGCCGATGGCCATGCCGAGCGCGCGCAGGTGCCCCTGCGGCAGGTTGGAGGCGAGCTCGTTGCGGATCGCCTGGAGGCCGAGGAAGTCGACGATGTCGTCTGCCGAGGAGGCAAAGGCCGCTTCGTCTTCCTTGGCCTGTTTCGTGCCGAGGAAGAAGCCGAAGAGGCTCGCCTTGGAGCGCAGGTGATGGGAGACGATGATGTTCTCGCGCACCGTCATGGAGCGGAAGATCGTCGTTTCCTGGAAGGTGCGCACGACCCCCATCTGCGCGACCTTGTGGGGCGCGAGGCTGGAGATGCGCCCGCCGTTGAAGAGAACCTCGCCGGAGGTTGCCGGCACGAAGGAGGAGATCAGCTTGAACAGCGTCGACTTGCCGGCGCCGTTCGGACCGATCACCGAGAGGATTTCTCCCGCCTTCACGTCGAAGGAAACATCGTTGACCGCGGTGAGGCCGCCATAGCGCTTGGTGATGTTCTTGATTTGCAGGATGGGTGTCATCTGCTGCCCTCCTTCTTGTCGAGAAGACTCAGGACACCGTTCGGCAGGACCAGCATGAGCAGGATCATGACGCCGGAGTAGATGAGGAGCTGGTATTCGCGGGCGATCGACAGCAGGTCCCAGCCGAAATAGAGGAGCAGCGTGCCGAGCATCGGGCCGAAGACGTAACCGAGGCCGCCGAGGAAGCAGTAGAGCATGAAGTTCACGCTATCGGCGACCACGAAGGAGGACGGATAGATCGACTGCGCGATGGAGGCGAACATGGCGCCCGCAATGCCGCCGAAGAACGAGGAGATCGCATAGGCGAGCACCCGGAGATAGGCGGTGTTGACGCCGATCGAGGCCGAAAGCTCCTCGTTCTGCTGGAGGCTGCGGCAGAGATGCCCGAGCCGCGAGTTCACGATGCGCCAGAGCACCAGGTAGGTGATGATCATCAGAAGCACGGCCATGATGTAGAAGCCGAAGCGCGGATTGGACAGCGTGCTGAAGGCCGGGATGATCGTGAGGCCGAAGATCGACAGTTCGCCCGGCAGCGGGATGGAGGTGATGCCCTTCGCGCCGTTGGTGATGGGAAGGGCGAGTGCCGTGAGGCGCGCGACTTCGGTCAAAACCAGCGTGACCATGGCGAAGTAGACGCCGCGGAGCCTGAGGATCGGGAAGCCGATCGCCACCGAAATGATGGCGCAGAACAGGCCCGCCAGCGGCAGCGTCAACCAGAAGGAGACGTTTGCCTGGGTGACGAGGATGGTCGACACATAGCCGCCGATCAGGGCATAGGCGCCCTGGCCGATATTGATGCGGCCGATATAGAAGGTGAGCCAGACGCCGGCGGCACCGACGGAAAGCAGCGCGACCGACGTCAGCGTGTAGAAGAAGTCCCAGCGTCCGGTGGCGCTGATGAACAGCGGCACCAGCACGAAGACGACGACGAGGAAGGCGATAAAGCCAAGGAGTTTTTTACCGATCATCGCCTCAACCCCACGGCTTGCCCATCAGCCCCTGCGGGCGGACGGCCAGGAACACCATCAACGATGCGAAGATGACGAGGTAGGTGATATCGCCATAGGCGGAGAGCACGGTGAGGCCGACGCTCTCCATCATGCCGAGGATGAACCCGCCGGCAATCGCGCCGGAAATCACGCCCGCACCGCCGATCATGATCATCAGGAAGGCTTTGACCGAGGTCGGACCGCCCATGCCGAGATTGACGCCCGTAATGGTGACGAGCAGCCCGCCGACCAGGCCGGCCAGCATGGCACCGAGCGCAAAGCCGATCATCGAGTAGCGGGAGACATTCACGCCCATCAACTGGGCGGCTACCTTGTCCTGGGCGAGTGCGCGCATGGCGCGGCCGGTCCGGGAGTAGTGCATGAAGGCGATGAAGGCCACGATCAGCAGGATGGCGAGAACGCCGATCAGGATACGGTCGTAGGGCATGATGATGCGCATATCGAGATTGAGAACGCCGTTGACGATCTTCGGCACGCCGCGCTGCTTTTCGCCGAAGAACAGCAGGATGACGGCATCGAGGAAGAAGGCGATGCCCGCCGCAAGCAGCATGGTCGATTCATCGCGTTTGGAGCGGCGCACCACCGGTGCGAAGAGGAATTTCTCGATGGCCGCGCCCATGACCGCAAGCACGATCGCCGAGGCGAAGAGGCCGACGATGAAGGGCAGGCCGAGCTGCACGACGACCGTGTAGGTGACGAAGCCGCCGAAGACGTACATCTGCCCGTGGGCAAAGTTCAGCACGTTCATCAACGAGAAGATCAGCGTCAGACCAAGGGCGATCAACGCATATTGCGCCCCGAGGTAGAGACCGTTGGCGATTATCTGTTCCATCGTGAGCCTCCAATGGAAGGTTCAGGCAAAGGGGGATCCGGCCGGAACTGCACGCGCGGTCCGGATCCCGTTTCTTTGTAAAGTCCTAGGCTCGGATCAGTCGACCTGGCCGACGAACAGCGTCTCGAACTTGCCGCCCTTGTACTCGTTCACCACGAGCGGAACGGAGACCTGGCGCTTCTGGCCGAAGGAGGTCATGCCGACATATTTCAGCTTGGCGTCGCCCTTCATGAAGGGGTTGGCGGCTTCGAACGTGTCCATCGTCTTCTTGAATTCATCGACATTCTCGATGGCGGCGGGGTTCGCCTTCAGCGTCTCGAGGATGTATTCGAGCGCATAGACCTTGGTGTTCGACTCGTCGTTATATTCGCCGAACATCTTCGTATAGCGGTCGACGAATTCCGTCATCGTTTCGCTGGCAAGCTCCGGCGTGGACGCACCGCCGACGGAGATGAAGCCGTCCGCGAGCTCGCCCGCACCTTCCTGCAGGACGCTCGCATCCTGGCCGGTTTCGGTCGAGATGAGGCCGGTATAACCGAGCTCGCGCGCCGAGCGGATGAGCTGCGGCGCATTGGCCGGCGAGACGCCCGAAAGCACCAGCAGATCCGGCGACGCCTGGATGACGGGCAGCAGAACCGGCGTGAAGTCGGTCGTGTCCACCTGGTAGGTCACGTTGCCGGAGACGACTTCCAGCCCGAGCGCCTCGGCGGCGGCAATGCCGGATTCACGCTGGCTGAGCGGGTCGGATTCGTTGGCGGCAACGAAGGCCACCTTCTTCACGCCCTTGTTTTCCTTCAGGAACTTGTAGATGGCGGGACCGGACTGGTAGTTCGCCACCATGCCGAGGATCGCGTTCGATGCCGGCGCCGTGAAGAGTTCCTTCGGGAAGGCATACGGGAAATACATGATGCCGTTCTGTTCGGCGACCGGGCGAACGGCCGCGGCACCGTCATCGACGTTCGGGCCGACGACGTAATGCACGCCGTCCTGCGCCATCTTTTCCATGCCGGCGATGGCACGCTTGGGGTCCTTCTGGTCGTCGAAGGGGACGATCTCGATATTATAGGTCTTGTCGCCGATCTTGACGCCGCCGAGCTCGTTCAGCCAGGCCGCCCGGGTTTCCATCGAGCGCTGGTTGGAAACGCCCCAGGATGCGGCCGGGCCGGACGTGACGCCGACGAAGCCGATCTTCAGCGTCGCGTTCTGGGCATATGCCATGAGCGGCAGCGACAGGACGGTCGCTGCGGCAAGGGCGGAAAATTTCAGAAATGTGCGCTTTTGCATGATGTTCCACTTCCTCTGGGCCATTGATCTGTTTTCTATTGGCGAGCGGGCCGCTGAGCGCGGCCTCATTCGGCCTTTGGCATGGGCATTACGCGCATTGTTAACGATCCTGTCAAGTGGTTGTGAACAAGACATTTTGATCATGTCAACGAAATCGCGGCTTGTTGGTGAACCGAATGCGACATATTAGATGGATCATGCGAGTGCAGGCGGAGCGTATCGAGGTAAACGGCAGTGGTTGAACTCAGCAGCGGAGCGCCCTTCGAAGCGGACGAGATCGACGAGAGCGATATCGTCGAGCGTATTTTCGAGGCGGTCATCGAACAGCGGTTGCCCCCGGGCACGAAATTGTCGGAATCCGCCCTGTGCGATGCCTTCGGCGTCGGGCGCATGCGCATCCGGCGCAGCCTGCTGCTGCTCGCCAGCCGCGAGGTCGTGGAACTACATGCCAACCGCGGCGCCTTCGTCGCCTCCCCGACACCCGAGCAGGCGCGCGAGGTCTTCGAGGCCCGCCTGGCGCTGGAGCCGAACATCGCGCGCCTCGCCGTCCACCGTGCCTCGGAGGAGGATATTTCCGCGCTGACGCGCCACCTGGAAATGGAATATGTCGCGCACAAGGAACGGCGGCGCCACGATGCGATCCGCCTTTCCGGCCAGTTCCACACCCTGATGGCGCAGGTCGCCGGCAATGCCATCCTCATCCGCACGATGAAGGAACTGGTGACCCGCACCTCGCTGATCATCGGCCTTTTCGGCTCCGGCGTCAGCAATTGTCGCGACGACGACCACGCGGCGATCGTCGGGGCGTTTCACACGCGCGATGCGGAAAAGGCGGCGTGGATGATGACGCTGCACCTGCGGCACATCCAGAACCATCTGGAACTCGGCGCGAAGACCACGGATTCCGTCGACCTCATGGCGCTTTTCGGCAAGGCATGAGGCGGCTTACGGAACCCGCATCAGCGCCTGGCCATCCGCATCGGTGACGAGCACGCTTACCTTTTCGGTCACCGCGATTTCCCGCACGATCCGCCGCGCATAGGCGGCTGCGGCCGCCGTGTCATCAAGGATGATGCCCTTTTCGTCCGGCAAGGTCTCGGTGTCGTTGGATATGTGGAAATAGAACCTGGGCATCCCGGCAGGAACTTGCGTTTCATCAGTTTTGAGCATGTTCCTCGCTCTTGGCATAAAACCTCCGACCGCAATATTGATAAAAAATCACTGTGTTGAGATGAGCTTTCCGGTCGCTAGCGGGGCACTTCCACGCGGATAGCGGGATCGAAACGGTAGCGTGTCGTCGCGACGACCTTGTAGCCGTTCACCTCCGCCTTGGAGACGACCGCCACCGGCAGGCGGGTTGCAGGATCGAACCAGGCGGTCACCCGGCTCTCCAGCACGCCGACCGTCTGATTGAAGACGAAGCGTTCATGCGGCTTGCCCTCGAACGCCGCCTCGCCCAGGCATTCGAAATCCCGCGCATCCCGGTCGTAGACATAACGATCGGCGATGACGCCTTGCAGCGCCAGCGTCCGCTGCTCGGCCGGCATCGGCGTCCACTGTCCTGCCGCGAGCGTCCAGCCCTCTTCGCCAATCAGGATGAAATCGGCCTGGGTGTTGAGCCCGGAGGTCTTCATGCGCAGGCCATCCGTCAGGTCGAACAGCGACGAGGAGGCCATGTGCTTGACCACGCTGCCCTCGGGCGAAAGCACATCCGCCGAGACCTCCAGCGCATAACGGGCGGTGTCACGCCGCTGGCTGTTGATCGCGTTGAAATCGGCAAGGCAATCCGCCCGACCGGCCTCAGCCCCCAAGACCGCCAGCAGACCCCCAAGAAAAACCGTTCTGGCTTGCAAAACCCTCTCCCCTGCAAACAGCAGCGCTCCTGCGCATCCAGACAGGTGACGCCTCAAGCCGTGGTGCTATTCGCCGGCGCCGCAAATTCGTGCCGCGAAGGCTGAGTGATGTATAAAATGGACGCATAGAGATTACATTCAGTGAATCAAACTCAACAGCTTGAGTTTTTCTCAACAAAATGCGGAAGAGAACGCATATTTTCTAGCATTATTGACGATCTATACGACAGTTAATTCAAACTTTAATTACAACTTAACAATTCACGCAAATATTGACAGCACAAGCCCTTCGCTTGCCATGATGGCATCTTCGCGTGCGATGCAGAGTGTTGCGCGTTACCAGCGTCAGTCAGCGGCCCTACACAGGTCGCGTTGCCGATATGGAGGGGCGATGTTGATCATCCCGGCTTCCGCCATCCTCACGAGGCAACCATGTCTTTCCTGCAAAATGCCAAGATCATCACCAAAGTACTGGCGCCGCTCGTCATGTTGAGCGTCATCACTATCGCCAGCACAGTTTATTTGGCCTGGAACTACCTCAAAGCCGACACGGCCTACAGCGAATTCATCGCGAACGACAACAAGGCGACCTTGCTGGTGGCACGCGCCAATACCAGCATCCACACGATGATCTATGTCGCCTACAAAGTGGTCGTCTATGACGCGAACTCACCGGAAATGCCGGGACTGAAACAAAGCTATGCCGATAATGCCAAGACCGCGATCGAGCGGCTAACAGCAGCCAAGGAACGGCTTCCGGAGGCAGGCGCGGACATCCAGGCCTTCATCGACACGGCTCAAGCCATTGTCGGAGAGCTGGACACGGCCGTCCGATATGCATCCAGCAACAGGAATGACGAAGCGATGGTCATCCTCGCGAAGCAGGATGGCGAGATCATCAAGCTCAGGAAGAGCATTGCCGCCTGGGTCGACAAGGGCATCGCTGCCGTCGATGCACGATCGGATACATTGACCGCCGACGCCCATTTCACCGTCGAGACCTCGCTGGTCGTCCTGGGCGCCGTTCTTCTCGCTGCCATCATCGCCTCGCTGGCCGTAACGGTTTATGGCATCACCCGGCCCGTCAATGCGCTGCGCCAGCGCATGCTGACGCTTGCCGAGGGCGAGACGGCAGCGCCGGTCTCCGGGCTTGCCCGCAAGGACGAAGTCGGCCAGATGGCCGCAGCCGTCGCCGTCTTCCGCGACAACGCGATCGAACGCATCCGGCTTGAACAGGAGGCCGAGGCGAACCGCGGGCTTTCCGAGCAGGAACGCCGGCAGCGCGAGGAGCAGAAGGCGCAGGAGGCGGCGACCATCCAGCACGCCGTGGACGCCCTTGCCACCGGCCTGGAGCGACTCTCCGGCGGCGACATGACCCATCGCATCGAGCAGCCCTTCGGCCTCAATCTCGATGGCCTGCGCGCCAACTTCAACGACTCGATGCTCAAGCTCCAGACGACCCTGCGCCGTGTCGAGCAAAGCACCCGCAGCATCAATGCCGGCGCCAACGAAATGCGCTCCGGCGCCGATGATCTCGCCCGCCGCACCGAACAGCAGGCCGCCTCCGTCGAGGAGACCGCAGCCGCGCTGGAGGAGATCACCACCGCGGTCAAGGATTCCGCCCGCCGCGCCGAAGAGGCCGGCAGCCTCGTCGCCCGCACCCGCGAAGGAGCCGAGCGCTCCGGCATCGTCGTCAGCGATGCGATCGAGGCGATGCAGCTCATCGAAAAGTCCTCCGGCGAGATCACCAACATCATCAGCGTGATCGATGAAATCGCTTTCCAGACCAACCTCCTGGCGCTGAATGCCGGCGTCGAGGCGGCACGCGCCGGGGAAGCGGGCAAGGGCTTTGCCGTCGTCGCGCAAGAAGTTCGCGAACTGGCGCAGCGCTCGGCGGCGGCCGCCAAGGACATCAAGAGCCTGATCAGCGCCTCCAGCCTGCAGGTGCAGGCGGGCGTGCAGAAAGTGCGTGAAACGGGTGCGGCGCTGGGCACGATCGCGACGGAGGTGCAGCAGATCAACCGCAACGTCTCGGCCATCGTCGAGGCGGCGCGCGAACAATCGATCGGCCTTCAGGAGATCAACACCGCGGTGAATTCGATGGACCAGGGTACGCAGCAGAATGCAGCGATGGTCGAGCAGACCACGGCCGCGACGCACAGCCTCTCCACCGACGTCTCGACACTCTCGCAGCTTCTGGCGCAGTTCAAGCTGGACGAGCGCCAAAGCGGGCCTGCCACGGTGACGGCGATGAACCCGGTCGCCGCAAAAGCCTCCCCCGCCCGCACGCTCGCCCGCAAGGTGGCGACCGCCTTCTCGAACTCTTCCGCCCTCGCCCATGCTCCACAGGGCGATCAGTGGGAGGAGTTCTGAGCGGCGTGGGGAGAGTGGCCTCCCGCTCTCCCCATGCCATGTCAGCAACTGCGATCGGAGACCTCATGTCCAACGTCCTCGCCTTCCCCCATGCCCGGCTGATCACCAAGGTGCAGGGCAGCGTCTTCGACGAGGCGCAGATTCAGGCCTATGCAGAGCGGCATCCCGACCGTGTGGCTGAAATGTCCGCCAAGCTGCACCTGGCCGTAAAGGCCGCCGTGATCCTGCATGCGCTCATGGACGACATCAATGCGGAAATCAGGTCATAGGCATGGTGGCCGGTCCGGGCCGCAACAATCCTGCGGCCCGGATGATGGTGTTTACTGGCCGCCCCAGGCTACCGGATAGTCGGGTAGCTTCTCGCAGCCGCACATGGCATGATGCAGCGGCGGCATCTTGTCGTTGACATACTGGTCGAGCGTTTCAGCCGTGATGGACGGCTGCGGCATCACCCATTCCGGCCCCGGCACCGGCTCGCCCTTCAGCACCTTGACGGCAGCGATGATCGGCGTGCGCCACTGGTAGGTCGGATAGGTCGGCGCGATCGCCTTGAAGCCCTCGGCCTTCCATTTCATCAGAAAGTCCTGCTGGTCTTCGCCGGTGATGATCGGCAGCGGCAGGCCGGAATCCTCGAAGGCTTCGAGTGCCGCGACGGCCGTCGCACCCGCATCCATCCAGATCGCATCGATCGAGCCGCGTTGCAGGTAGTCCTCGACGATCGACTTGGTCTTGGCATTGTCGCCCTCGGTGAATTCCTCGCCGATGACGGTCAGCCCCTTCTCCGTGAAGATGCGCTTGGCAGCGGAGGCACGGGTTTCAAGCACGTCGACGCCGGGTACGATGCGCAGCATCAGCACGTTGGCGCCGGCAGGCGCCGTCGCCGCGACGAACTCGCCGGCCTGGATGCCGAAACCGTAGCCGCCGACCGGGTGGATGAAGGTCACCGGGCACTTGGTGTTGACGCCGCGATCGAAGACGATGACCGGCAGCTTGGCGCAGGCTTTTTCGACAGCGGGCGTCAGCGCTGCGGTGGTGTTCGGCGAGACGATCAGCACCGAGCACTTGCCGCCGTTGATCAGGTCGTCGATGTCGGAAATCTGCTTGTCGTCGGAGCCTTCGGCATCGACATGGATGAGTTCCTTGATCTCCGGATGCAGCTTCACCTCGGCCTGCATGTTGGTCCAGCCGGTCACGCGCCAGGCATTGTTCACGCCGGCATTGGAGAAGCAGATCGTGTAGGGACCTTCCTTCTTGTACTGCGCGGTGTCGGCTATCTGGTCACCGTAATATTGCACCCAGGGCTCCCCCTCCGGGCCATTGGCCTTCGCCGTCAGCATCTCGCGCTGCCGGGCAAATTCCGCGGGGTCGTCGAAGTTCAGCTGTTGGGCCTGCGCGGTGCTGGCAAAGAG
This sequence comes from Shinella sp. GW821-FHT10F02, assembly GCF_058809275.1. NCBI lineage: Bacteria > Pseudomonadati > Pseudomonadota > Alphaproteobacteria > Hyphomicrobiales > Rhizobiaceae > Shinella > Shinella sp. GW821-FHT10F02. The sequence continues at coordinate 286,174 of NZ_JBXASL010000007.1, forward strand.
GGCAGCCGAAAGGGCGGCGGTCAGCAGTTTTTTCATGTCTCACTCCCATTTGATCATGATGTTCAGGTTCCTCCCGACGGCCTTGCGGCCGGCGAAATTCAGGTCCCGCCGGCGCGGTTGCGCCGGTAGGTGGCAAGCACGACGGCGACGATCAGGATCACGCCCTGCACGACATCGCGCACCGGTTTCGGCAAGCCGATGAAGTTGAGCAGCGTGAAGATCGCCGTCAGCGTCAGCGCACCGGCAATCGAGGCCGGCACCGAGCCGCGCCCGCCGAGAAGCTGCGCGCCGCCGATGACGCAGGCGGTGATCGCCTGCAATTCGTAGCCGACGCCAACATCCGTCGAGACCCCGGCAAAGCCGCCAAGCAGAATGCCGGCCGTCACCGCGCTCAGCGACGAGACGACGAAGGCGATGATGCGCACCCGTTCCAGCGGCACGCCCGACATCTGCGCTGCCCGCGGATTATCACCGATCGCATGCAGCAGACGCCCGAGATTGGTGCGGTGCATGACCCAGAACAGGCCGATCCCGACCACGATGAGCACCACAAGGGCCACTGGCAGGAACTGGATCAACGGAATGCCCTGGATATTGGTGCGCCCGAAGAAGCGGAACGTCTCCGGCAGATAGCCGCGCGGCGAGCCGCTCGACCACATGAAGGCCGCCCCGTTTAGCGTGATCATCATGCCGAGCGTGGCGATCAGCGAGGGTACGCGGAGATAGCTGACCACAAGCCCGTTGACCACGCCGACGGCAAGTCCGACCGCATACATGACCGGGATCACCCACCAGGTCGCATCGGCATTGTTGTTGAGCAGCATGGAGGAGCCGACCACCGTCAGCGTGATCACCGAGCCGACGGAGAGATCGAAGCCACCCGAGACGATGACATAAATCTGCCCGGCGGCGAGGATCGCCAGCGGCGCGGCCCGCTTCAGGAAATTCATGTAGCCGGTGGGCTCGACGAAATTCGGGTTGGACAGTGTGATGGCGACAAGCAGCGCTGCGAGCACGAAGAAGATGGGATTGATCTTCGGCAGACGGCCGCCCCTTGCGGCGCCAGGCGCCTTGGCGGAACCGACGGTTTCTTGGATCATGCCACTATCCTCTTCGAACGCACGGCATAGAAGGCGACGGCGGCGACGATGATGATGCCGCGCATCACCTGCTTGGCGAAGGCATCGACGCCGGCGAGATTGAAGATCGAATCGATCAGCGAGAAGATGATGACACCCGCCACGGTGCCCCAGATGCCGCCCTTGCCGCCGGAAAGGATCGTGCCGCCGATGACGACCACTGCGATCGATTCCAGATCATAGGCACCCTCCGTGCCGATCCACGGGGAGCCGGATTTCAGCCGGCTTGCGAGATAGAGGCCGGCGAGCGAAGCGCAGAGGCTGCAGATGATATGGCTCACCATCACCACGCGCGCCGTCTTGATGCCGGCCGCGCGCGCCGTGTCGCGATTGCCACCGACCGAATAGATGTTCGAGCCGAAGCGAGTGAAGCGAAGCACGGCCCAGGCCGCCAGCACGAGCAGCGCCAGAACGATGAGGCTCACCGGCAGGCCCAGCACTTCGCCATAGGCGAAATACTGGAACGCATCCGGCACCGAACCGCCGAAACGGCCGTGGAAGGAGGCGAGGCAGCCTTGGATGATCAGCGCCATGCCGAGCGTCGCGATCAGCGGATTGACCTCCAGCTTGGTGATCATCAGCCCGTTCAGCGTGCCGACCACGGCGCCCATCAGCAGCACGGCGAGGACCGCGGGCAGCATCATTGCTGGGTCGCCGTTCATGATCGCCGAGGAGACGACCGCGGAAGCCGATATCAGATGCGCCACCGACAGGTCGATCGAGCCGACGAGGATCGCAAAGGTCTGGCCGACGGCGGTGATGCCGAGCGCGATGGAGCGGTTGAGGATGGAGACTGCCGCTTCCGGCGTCAGGAACCGCGTGAGGCCGAGGCTGAGCGCGATCACGATATAGATGGCGAGCGCTGCGGCAAGCAGCAAAGCCGGTGCGTAGCGCTCCATGCGCCAGGCGGGACGTTTGGTCAGGGTCGCCGTGTTCATGCCGCCACCGCCTCTTCGCCGGTTGCGGCGAGCATGACATCGGCCTCCGATACGCCACGCGGGAATGCGGCCACGAGTTCGCCGGCGCGCATGACGAGGATGCGGTCGGCGGCGCCCAGCACCTCCGGCAGATCGGACGACACCATCATGATCGCCGTGCCCTTGCGCGCAAGATCGCGCATCAGGTGATAGATGCCGGCCTTGGCATTGACGTCGATGCCGCGTGTCGGCTCGATGAAGATCAGCAGCCGCGGCGCCAGCGCCAGCCAGCGCGCGACGATCGCCTTCTGCTGGTTGCCGCCGGAGAGCGCCTTGATCTCCTGCGAAAAACTGCCGGCCCTGACATCGAGCTCGTGCAGCAGCTTGTCCATCTCTTCGGCGGAGGCAAAGGGCGTGGCATCGGCCTTGCCCGCCAGACCCGATAGCGCCCGTGCCGTCAGCAAACCATTGTCCGAAACCGACTGCATCAGCACCAGTCCCTCGGCCTTGCGGTCGCCCGGCAAAAGGCCGATGCCGGCGCGGATGGCGTCGCGCGGATTGGTGAAGCGCGCCGGCTTACCGGCAAGCTCCACCTCGCCTTCGGTGAAGGGCGCAAAGCCGAAGATCGCCTGGGCCAGCGCCACGCGTCCTGCCCCCTGCAATCCGGCAAATCCGACGATCTCGCCCGCGCGCAACTCGAAGGAAATATCCTTCAGCCGCTCATTGCCGGCATGGCGCACGGACAGCACGACCTCGCCGATCTCCTGTGGCGTTGCCGGCGCGGCATAGAAATCGCCGATATCGCGGCCAACCATGGCGCGCACGATCGCGTCGGGCTCCGGCACATGGTCGAAGCTCGCCGCCGTCTCGCCGTCCTTCAGCACGGTCACCCGATCGGCCAGCCGCGTGATCTCGCGCATGCGGTGGGTAATGTAGACGATCGCCACGCCTCGCTTCTTCAGCGTATCCACAAGGCCGAACAGCACCTCGCATTCCGCCTCGTTGAGCGCCGCCGTCGGCTCGTCCATCACGATGACCTTCGCATCGAGCGAGACAGCTTTGGCGATCTCGACCAATTGCTGGCTCGCGACGTCGAGATCGGCGACGACCGTATCCGGCTCGATGCGGTGCGCCGAGCCGAACAGCGCCAGCACCCGCCGCGCCTCCGCGTTCATCGCCCTGTAGTCGATCAGGCCAAGCCGCGTCGGCTCGCGGCCGAGAAAGATGTTCTGCGCCACCGTACGCTCCGGCAGCAGGGAGAATTCTTGGTAGATCACCGCGATACCGTCGCGGATCGCCTCCAGCGGATGGCTGAAATGCCGCTCCTCGCCGCCAACGACGACGGCGCCGCCATCCAGCCGGTAGACGCCGGAGAGGATCTTCATCAATGTCGACTTGCCGGCGCCGTTTTCGCCGGCGAGCGCATGCACCTCGCCCGGATAGGCCGAAAAACTCACGCTCCTCAGCGCCTTCACGCCGGGAAAACTCTTGGTGATGCCGCGCATCTCGATTGCGGGACTATTCATGCTTCTGCCCATGTCTTGCGAATGAACGTTGCGCTTTCGGAGAACAGCGTCTCGAAATCCGGAAACAGCGGCCGCCAGACGCGGGTCGCCGTCGCGATGGCCGGCAGGCCGGCCCCGAAGGCCTCAAGCGTCAACCAGCCGTCATAACCGATCTCCTTCAGCACGGTGAACATGGCCCGGAAATCTATGTGCCCGCGCCCGGGGATGCCACGGTCGTTTTCCGAGACGTGGAAGACGCCGATATCCGGGCCGATCAGCCGGATCGCTTCCTCCGGCCGCCGCTCCTCCACATTGGCGTGGAAGGTGTCGTACATGATCTTGAAGGCGGGATGTCCCACGCGGTCGACATAGGCGCGGGCCTGCTCCATCGTGTTGAGGTAATAGGTCTCGAAACGGTTGAGCGGCTCCAGGCTCAGAAGCATCTCGTTGGTCGCCGCCCGCTCCGCTAGTGCCCGGTGTGCGTCCGCGCCGTACTTCAGTTCGTCCTCGCTTGCGCCCGCGCCGGTGAAAAAGCCGATCGGCGCATGGAACGGCCCGCCCATGCTTTCGGCGCCCAGCGCGATGGCGCAATCCAGCGCCCAGTCGAGATGGGCAAGCCCCCGCGCCCGCACCTCGGCATCGCTGCTGACCGGATTGGCCTCCGGCGTCGGCACGATCGACGTGGTCGATCGGCCAAGGCCGAGTACATCCAGCTCCCTGCCGAGGTGCTCGTAGTGGCCGATGTCCCCCTTGAGGACCGGAACCTCCACGCCGTCATAACCGAGGTCGCGCAGCCGCCCGATACTTTCGAGATGCTGGTCCTCGACGAAATCGGTCAGGCACAGCAGGTTGATGCCGAGTTTCATGGCGCGCTCAATGCAGCTTGATGCCGAGATCGCGGCAGGTGCCGCGGATCCAGGCGAGCGATTTCTCGATCATCGGCCCGGCCGCCCCCTCGCATTCGAGGCTCAGCACGCCGTCATAACCATGGTCGCGCAATTGGGCGAGACAGGCCTTGATATTCTCGGCGTTGACGCCGTCGCCGAGCGCGCAATGGCTGACGGCAATGCCGGTCTGCCCGCCGCGCACCGCATCCGCCAGCGACTGCGACACGTCCTTGACGTGCACATGGCTAACCTTGTCGATGAAGCGCGGCAGGAATGCCGTCGGCTCCTGGCCGGCGATGAAGGTGTTGCCGGTGTCCATGTTCATGCGCAGCCACTTAGAATCCACGAAGGCCAGCATGCGCGCCATGAATTCGGGACGCGTCGTGAAATAGCCGTGCGGCTCGATGTTGATGATGATCTCGTGCGCCTCCGCGACCTCGATGATCTTCTCGTAGCTGCGCTTCATCAGCGCCATCGATTCCTCTTCGCTCAAACCCGCCGGCATGTGCAGCCCGTCGGTCGTGTCGACGCAGGGGCTGCCCGCCTGCGCGGCCCAGGCGATCGATTTCAGCACATAGGGCACGCCGCGGAGCGGGCCATCCTCGCCGGAAAGCGGATAGGCAGCATCGACCTGGGAGAAGCGCACGCCGTAGCGATCCATCTTGCGGCGCAGCAGCGCGGGGTCCTCGTAAAGCGCGACATGCGGCTGGTAGCCGAGACCATGGATCCAGCTCACCCCGTCGATCAGGCCGCACTCGATGAAGTGCACATCGTTGTCGCTCGCCCACTGCAAGCATTTTTCGAACGACCAGTAGGCCGAGTTGAACGCGTCCGTGTGGAAGCCTATCCGCACCGGCAAATCCTCCCTGATTCTCCTCCATGCCGTTGAGTTTCAACGACAAATCACCAGCGCCTCCATTTGTCGCTTGATGATGTCCCAGCATTGCGCAATAAATCGCTGTCCGCGTTCGAAATAGACGACCGGTAAATTTTAGACATCGACGGAGGGGGAGCGATGAGCAAGGGCAGCAATGAACGGGCCGTCAACCGGCCGGCGGTTTTCCGCGAGCCGGGCGCCCTGCTCTATGCCGGAAACTGCCAGGACCTGATGAAGGCCTCGCTTGCCGGGCAGGTCTCGCTCAATGCCTGGACGCGGCGCGGCTATCCGGGCATCGACCTCGGAAACGCGCTGCCACAGGTCTGCTCCGTCGGCGGCTGGGACGCAACGATCCCGCAGGACTGGGGCCTGCGCGAACATTGCAACGAGGGCGTCAAGATCGCCTATCTCGCCCGCGGTTCGCTGGCGATCACCATGGATGGTCGAAGGACGGTCATCAACGAGGGCCAGATGTTCGTTGTGCGGCCCTGGCAGCTGCATGCGCTCGGCGACCCGAATATCGGCGCCAGCCACATCATCTGGGTGCTGATGGACATGGGCGTGCGCCGACCGCACGAGACCTGGCTCTGGCCGGACTGGATCGGGTGGCCGGAGCGCGACCGCAAGCGGCTGAGCGAGCTCCTGTCGAAAAACGAACAGCTCTCCTACCTCGCCTCGCGCGACGTTGCGCGCACCTTCCTGGAGATCCACGAGGTGGTGGCGGGTCGCGATATAGACGGCGGAGAGGCGCGCCTGCGCCTGCTCATCTCGATGATGCTGCTGCAGTTCCGCCAGATGCTGGAAAGCCAGTCGCCCGTGCTGGACCTCGCGCTCGCAAGCTCGAAGCGCACGGTGGAAATCTTCCTGAAGCGGCTGAAACATGCGCTCGACGAGGACTGGACGCTGGAAAACATGGCGGCGGAGTGTAACCTATCACGCACACAGTTCACCCAGCATTGCCAGGTGCTGACCAACATGACGCCGGTGCGCTATCTCCAGATGCTGCGGCTCAATGCAGCGCGCCAACTGCTGGAAAGCGGCCAGCAGACCGTCACCAACATCGCCTATGACTGCGGCTTCTCCTCCAGCCAGTATTTTGCGACCTGCTACAAGAAACGCTTCGGCTTTTCCCCGATCGAGACCCCGCGCCAGCAGGCTCACATGAACGGCTAACTCAAAAATGCTCGGCAACCCAAGGCGGCGGGCCGGCAAAAATGCGGTCGGCGAGCACAACAGCCTCGGGATCGCCGTCGACATGGCCGGCGCGTTGCAGGAAGCTCGCCGAGCGGAAGCCGGAGAACAGGCTTGGAAGCTGGGCCGCTTCGATCGACAGCGACGGCCCCTCGCCACGACTAGGCGTGCAGCTTGCCTTGCCGTCGCGAAGGGCAAGGTGCAGGATCTGCGGTTCGGTGCCTTCTATCGTAAGCGTCAAATTACCATCAGCACAAGCATAACCGCGCGCGTTCAGGGCGGCGACGGGGTCCAGCACGCGCATGAGAAACTCTTCCTGGTGGACCAGCGACCATCCCTTGTCCGGCATGGCGAAGACCAGCGCATCCTGCGGCGCGCCGTGCCAGCGCACCGTGCGATAGACCGTCGAAAACGTACCGATGAATTTCAGGATCTGTCGCGCGGCCGCACCGTTCAGGGCGGCCCAATCGCGGATTTCCAGGACGTCTTCGCTGGGCGTCTCGATCACCACATAGCCTTCGTCATCGCCCAGGACGAAGGCTGAGGGAATGTATGTCGTTTCGTCGAGGCGGGCGTTCCAGTGCGCGTCGTTGCGGTCGAGCAGGCCGGATTCATTGCGGCAGGCGCGCCGGTAGATCGGGTCGAGGACGGCCTGCGCCTCGGCGAGGGGTATGCGGCGGACGCGGATGTCCTGCCGGATCTTGTAGAATTCCGCGGTTTGCGCCTCGTAGATCATCTCGTGGCCGGCGAGGTTGAAACCAGAGCGGCGATAGACCGGGCGCGTCGAAGCAAAAAGGCTGGCGAGGCAAGCGCCGCCTTTGCGCGCATCGTCACAGGATAGCTCCATGATCTCCGCGGCGAGCCCCCCGCCGCGGAATTCCGGCTGGATCGCGATATGGGCGATGTTGGCCGCTGGCACGGCTCGCCCGCCGAACCAGTGGCCGCAGGGCACGACCGCCCAGACCGCGGCAGGCACACCGTCCTTTTCGAGGATGCGGAAGCACTCGATGCCCGTCATGCGCACATAATTGCGCGTCCACGCTTCGTTGACGGCAAAGGCCAGGCGATAGGCATCCATGATGAAGGCCATGTCCGCCATGGCCGCGTTGCGAACCGACATCCGGTTCCTCCTTTTCGACAAATGGGGACGGCGCGCCTTAGCGGCCCTGCCCCGAAAATGCGATACGCGCGAGATCCGCGACCCCAAGGATGCCGGCGCGAACACCGAGCTCGGCGCGGTGGATCGGCACCGGCGAAACGGCGCCGAGCGGCGGCCGGAGAGCGTTGACCCGATCGATGAAACCTTCCGCCAGACCGATGCCGCCACCGAGCACGATGCGGGGCGGATCGAGCGCCAGCTGGATATTGCGGCAGAGCCGCGCCACGCGCTGGGCGGAGGCCGCGACGATGTCCATCGCCCATGTCTCGCCGCGCGATGCATGGGCAAAAACCTGGCGCGCATCGGCCTCATGTCCCTGGCGCCGGGCTTCCGCCGCCATCCAGCGTCCGGAAACGCGGTCTTCGAGGAAGGCGCCGTCGTCGCCATCGGTGGTGAGCCCGAAGTGCCCGGCGAGGCCCTTTTGCAGCCGGCCATCGAGCACGATGCCGCCGCCGATTCCGGTTGATATGGTGAGGAAGACGAGGTCTCCGCTGCGTCCGGCACCAAAGGCATGTTCGCCCCAGGCGGCGGCCTGCGCATCGTTGACGGCGATGGCCGGCAGGGAGGTGAGCGCTTCGACCCGGGCGATGAGCGGATAGTCCGGCGGAATACCCAATGTCGCCGGGTTCATCGCCGACCAGCAGCCATTCCGCACGAAGCCGGTGACGGCAAGGCCGACGCCATGGAACCGCCCCTGCCAGGGTTTTGCGGCGGAAAACGCCGCTTCGAGCCAGTGGTCGGGGCCGTCGTCCCGGGCAGTCGCGACCGTGACCTCTTCCACCACGCCGGACGCGTCGACAAGGGCGACCAGGGTTTTCGTGCCGCCAATATCCACGGCCAGGATTGCGCTATCGTCCGTCATAGGCACGATCCTAGCCGATCAACCGGCCGCTGGCGGCATCGAAAAGCGAAACCTTGTCGGCCGCGATCGTCACCGGCACGGTGGAACCCTGCGAGACGCTGCCGGTCTCCATGCGGGCGACCAGCAAATGGTCGTGCACCGACAGCGTGACATTGTCCTCCGGCCCGGTGGATTCCACCATTTCGACCTTGGCGTCGATCGCCTGCGACCCCTCCCGCGCAAGCCGTATATGTTCCGGCCGGATGCCGAGCAGCACGTCGCTGTTTGCCGCGGCATCCGCCGGCAGGGAGAGCGGCAGCGTCCAGCCCTTCCCGTCGCTGAAGGACGGTTTCCCGTCAGCGAGCGCAAGTGCGCCGGGCACGAAATGCATGGCGGGCGAGCCGACGAATTTTGCGACGAAGAGATTGGCCGGGCGGTGGTAGATTTCGTAAGGGCTGCCGATCTGCTGCACCTCACCCTTGTGCATCACGACGATCTTGGTGGCGAGCGTCATCGCCTCGATCTGGTCGTGCGTCACATAGATCATCGTCTTGCCGATGCGCTCATGCAGCTGCTTGATCTCCACCCGCGTCTCGACGCGAAGCGTGGCATCGAGATTGGAGAGCGGTTCGTCGAAGAGGAAGACTTTCGGGTCACGCACCAGCGCCCGGCCGATCGCCACGCGCTGCCGCTGGCCGCCGGAGAGTTCGCGCGGCTTGCGCTCCAGCAGTTGTTCGATCTGCAGGAGTTTTGCCACCTGCATCACCTTGTCTTGCATGTCCGCCGCATTGGTGCGGCGCATGCGCAGTGGAAAGGCGATGTTCTGCCGGACCGTCATGTTCGGATACAGCGCGTAGGACTGGAACACCATGGCGATGTCGCGCTCGCGCGTCGGCACGGCCGTCACGTCCCGCCCGTCGATCTCGATCAGACCGCCGTCGATCGGGTGCAGTCCGGCAATGGCATGCAGCAGGGTGGATTTCCCGCAGCCCGAGGGGCCGAGCAGCACCACGAAATCACCCTCGTTGACCTCGATGTCGATGCCCTTCAGCACGCTGACATTGCCATAGGATTTGCGGATGCTTTTCAAGAGAAGGGACCGCGTCATTGTGTTGGTTTCCATCATCGTTCTATCCCTTGATGCTGCCGAGCGACATGCCGCGCACGACCTTGCCCTGAACCAGCATTCCCAGAACCAGCATCGGCAGCATGACCAGCGTCGCCGCCGCCGTCAGCGGTCCCCATTGCACGCCCTGGAAGGTGAGGAAGGAGGTGATGCTGACCGGCAGGGTCTGCGTATCGCGGCCCGTCAGCACCAGCGCGATGAAGAATTCGTTCCAGGTGAAGAGCACGCAGAGAATGAAGGTGGCAACGATGCCGCCGAATGCCACCGGCAGGAAAATCTCGCGAAAAATGGTGAATTCGCGCGCACCATCGACCTTCGCCGCATCCCGCAATTCCCGCGGAATATCCTCGAAGAAGGTGATCAGCAGCGAGATCGCGAAGGGAATGTTGACGAAGGCATAGACGCCGATGACGATCCAGTGGTTGTTGAGCAGCTTCATCTGCGCCGCCAGAAAATAGGTCGGGATGATGAAGATTAGCGGCGGCGCGATGCGCAGGCTGAGAATGAACTTCTCGTTCTGCCGCTTGGTCGCTTCGTCCTGCGCCACAAGGCCATAGGCGACGAGCGCGCCGACGCCGACGGAGATCAGGCTTGCCGAAAACGAGATCACCACGCTGTTGAAGAAGGCGCGGATGAAGACGCCGTTGTTCAGCACCTTGGCATAGTTCTCCCAGGTCGGCGCAAACAGCCAGACCGGCGGCATGGCGAAGGCGTCGCGCTGGGTCTTCAGCGAGGTCGCCACCACCCAGTAGAGCGGGAAGAGCACGCAGAGGAGAAGGATGGCGAGCGCGATCCAGAAGATGATCCGGCGCATCAGGCTTCTCCTTGCTTCGGCGCCTTGAAGGCGAGGTTGTAGAGCAGCAGCAGGGCGACGTTCGTGAGAATGGTCAGCACCATGGCTATTGTCAGCGAATAGGAGATGTCGAAATTGGTGAAGGCGGAGATGTAGCCGTAGAGGTTGAGCGTCTCCGTGGAGAGCGCCGGCCCGCCGCGCGTCATGATGTAGAAGATATCGAAGGCCTTGACCGCGTCGATCGCGCGGATGAGGGCCACCACCATCAGCGCCCGCTTCAGCGCCGGCAGCGTGATGTACCAGAGCACCTGCCATTCCCGCGCGCCATCGACACGCGCGGCGTTCTGCGGGTCGCCCGGCAGCGATTCCAGCGAGGCCATGGTGAGCAGCACGACGAAGGGCGTCCATTGCCAGATATCGGCCATCAGCAGCGAGAACAGCGCGACATTCGGATTGCCGAGCCAGTCGACCGGGCCGAGGCCGATGGTGGACAGCAGGTAATTCATCATGCCGTTTGACGGATCGAGCAGGAAACGCCAGGTGAGACCGACGACGACCGGCGTCATGACGATCGGCACCAGCAGGATGCCGCGCACGATGCGTTTTCCCAGGAACTCCCGATCCACCAGCAGCGAGATCGCAAGCCCCAGAGAGACTTCGATGACGGTCGCCGCGACCGTGAACAGCACGGTGCGCCCGAGCGCGTTGATGGCGCGGCCGTCGAACAGCAGCCGGACATAGTTGTCGAAGCCGATGAAGCTTTCCTGCCCCGGACGAAGCAGACTGATATTGTGCAGCGTCAGCCACACGACATAGACGGTCAGGATGACCGAGACCGTGCCGAAAAACAGGACGACCGGACGGTAGAAATAGGTGGTCGCATCCTTCATGGTGCCGCTCCCCGTGAGGCTGGCCATGCCCGGCGAACCGGGCACGGCCGGGATGATCAACGGCTGAGGGCCGCGTCGTTGGCGGCGTTCGCCTCGGCGAGCGCATCCTTGGCCGTGGCCGTGCCGGCGAGCACCTTCGATACCGCGATGCCGGCATTGTTGATGACTTCGTTGGCGGCCTCGACGGTCGGCAGATACTGCGGATTGCCGGCATTGATCGAGGCGAGCATGGCATCCTTGAAGGCGCCGTAGCGCTTGTTGAACTCCTCCGAGTTCAGCGCCGCAAGCGAGGTCACGCCGGAATTCGGCGCGAGACCGAAGGACTTGACCTGCTGCTCTTTCGCCGTCGCCCAGGAGGCGAAGAGCCAGGCCGCTTCCTTCTGCTGCGAGGCCTCGGAGATGTAGAGGCTGTGCACGGCAAGCGAGGAAGAGCCGCCCTTCAGCTTGTCGGTCTCCACCGGCACCGGCACGTAACCGACCTTGCCGACGACGGAGGAAATGGAAGCGTCCTCGTTGAAGGCGCCGTTGACGGTGGCATCCATCGTCATGCCGGCCTTGCCCTGCTGGAAGAGCACGCGGTTTTCCTCCCAGCCGAAATTGGCGACGCCGACCGGGCCATAATCCCGCAGCACGCCGGCAAAGGCATCGAGCGAGGCGGCCGCCTCATCGCTGCCGAGCGCCGACTTGCCGTCCGCGCCGATGAACTCGCCGCCATAGCCCCAGAGCCAGCCGGCCCAGACATAGACGTTCTGGATGCCCTGCGCACCGCGCATGGTGATGCCGGCGACCGCGCCGTTCGATTTTTCCTTGATCGTCTTCGCGGCCGCCGTCACCTCGCCAAAGCTCTTGGGAGGAGCAATGCCATATTCTTCGAACAGGTCCTTCCGGTACATCAGGAAGGTGCTTTCGCCATAGACCGGCAGGCCATAGAGCTTGCCGTCGACGATATTGGTGTTGAGGTAGCCGGGCACGAAGTCGGCCTTGTCATAATTGGCGGGGAACTTGCCCGCCAAGTCGTCGAGCGGCGCGATATAGCCGGCCTTCAGGAAACCCGGAATGTAGATGATGTTGTTCTGGACCACGTCATAGCGGCCGGAGCCGGAGGAAAACTCCAGCAGCATCTTCGCGGTGATGTCGGATTCCGGCACCACTTCGAGCTCGACCTCGATGCCGGTCGCCGCCGTGAATTCCGGCAGCAGCGCCTGGATGCCCTCGGTGGTCGGGTGACCTTCCATCAGCACGGCAAGGCGGGTTCCCTTGTAGGGCTGGTCCGCATCCTGCGCGAAGGCCGGCACCGCCACGGACGAGGACAGTGCAAGTGTCAGAGCAATAAATTGACGTCTTTTCATGTCGTTCCCCTTTTTTGGATAGCGCTCGTCAACGAGCCGTCAGTTGCACTTCGCAGCGCCTAGCCGCGCTGTATTTCTGTCGAGTTCAGAACCGCTGCACCTCGCCCGTATCCGCTGAGCGCACGAGCGCCTGCGTGAGTTCGAGGGACAGCAGCGCCTCCTCGCCGGTCGCGACCTGACATTCGGCGCCGTCGATCCATTCGAGCACGCCGGAAAGCTGGAGGCGGAGATCGCCGCCGACCTTGCCGCCAATCTCCGGCCAGTGCTGGGTGTCGATCTCGCGCGAGGCCTGGTTGTCGGCGAAATAGAGGCCGCTGTCGCCGCACTGCACTTCGAAGGAGCCTTCCGTGCCGATCATTTCGAGGCGCGCATCGATCATGTGGCGGGCGCCCGCCGGCAGCGACCAGGCGCTTTCGAAAGTCACCACCGTGCCGCCGGAAAGGCGCACGACGCCGGCAATCGTGTCCTGCGTGCCCATCTTGCCGAGCAGGATTTCGGTCTGTTGCGCATAGGCGGTGACCGGCACCTGGCCTTTCAGCATCCACAGCACCATGTCAACGTCGTGCACGGTGACGTGCATGGCGAGCGGCAGCGTGCCGGCATACCGCTTCGGCCCCTCGGTGCGGGCGCTGTTGCGGCGGGCGTAGACATGGATTGGCGTGCCGATCTTGCCGGTCTCGATCAGCTCACGCGCCTTGTAGTAGCGCGGGTCGAAGCGCAGCAGGTAGCCGACGCCGAGCTTCACATTGGCCGCCTTGCAGGCCGCGACGATCTTGCGGCCGTCCTCCAGCGTCGAGGCGATCGGCTTCTCGATGAACAGGTTGATGCCCTTGGCGGCGATCGCCAAAGCGGGTTCGAGGTGAAGATGGTCCGGCGTGCAGATGCTGACGAGGTCGAGCGTTTCGGCCGCAAGCAGTTCGTCATGCGAGCCGTAGACGCGCACACCGCCGCCGAGCCCATCCGCCACGGCCTGCGCCCGAGCAACATCCCGGTCGACGATCGCCACCAGCTCCGCCCGCGGGTCGCTGGAAAAGATCGAGGCGTGCATCGAGCCCATGAAACCGGCGCCGATGACGGCGACTTTTTTCGTCCTGATCATGTCATCCTCCAAAATCTCAACGCGCACCGCCGGCAAGGGCGTCGGCAAACCGTCTGGTAATCTCGTCCGGCCGGGTAATGGCGGAGCCGACGACGACGAAGGCCGCGCCAAGCTCCAGGGCGCGCCGCGCCTGCTCCGGCTCCCAGATCCGCCCCTCCGCGACGAAGGGGATGCCCGCTGTCGCAAGGTCCTGCATCAGCGCGAAGTCCGGGGCCGTGGTGCCGGTCGTATAAGGCGTGTAGCCGGACAGCGTGGTGCCGACGAAATCCGCGCCGGCGGCGACCGCCTGCTTGGCCTCCGCCAGCGTGCTGATATCCGCCATGCTGATTTTCTTCAGCCGCGCGATTTCGCCGACAATGTCGGCGACCGGCACCGGGCGCGGCCGGTCCGTCGCATCGAAGGCGATGACGTCGGCACCTGCCGCGGCAAGGCCCTGCACGTCGTCGAGCGAGGGCGTGATGTAGACGTCGGAGCCCGGCTGGGCGATTTTCGTGATGCCGATGACCGGCAAGCTGATAGCGCCGCGCACCGCCTGGACATTGCGCACACCCTCGATCCGCACGCCCGAAGCGCCGCCGAGAACGGCCGCGCGGGCAAGCGCCACGATATGCTCCGTGGCATAGAGCGGGCTGGTTTCCGCCGCCTGGCAGGACACGACAAGCCGGCCCCGCATTGTTTCCATGATGTCCATAAACGCCGCATCTCCTTGACTGGAGACGACGTTACGGCTTTTGGCGAAAACCGTCAATAATTTTTTTCATCTGAAGATTATCTTCAAGGGAAATCTTCAGATGTTGCGGTCGCTGACGCTCTCCGCCGTATCCCTGATCGTTTCGAGACGTGCCGGATCAAGCTTGGTGATCGTGTTGGCGATGGCGTCGACGATCAGTAGCTGGCTGATCTTCGACGGGAAGGCCCCGCCCGTCAGCGGCGTTTCCGGCGAGGAAGCAAGCAGCACGAAGTTGCAGATCGCGGCCAGTGGGCTCTTCGTGCGGTGCGTAATGCCGACGATGCGGGCGCCGCGCGCATGGGCATTTTCCGCCACGCGCAACGTATCGATGGTCGAGCCGGAGGTGGAAACGAGGATGTAGAGGTCGGCGGGCGAGGCGGTCGCGGACGCCATGGTGGCAAGGTGCGCATCGCGGCCGATATGGGCGGAAATGCCGAGGCGGGCGAGCTTGTATTCGAGATATTGCGCCGTGATGGCAGACGCCCCGACGCCGAAAATCTCGACATGGCGGGCCGAAAGCAGCAGCGAGGACACCTCCTCGATGGCCCGCCGATCGAGCATCCTTTCGGTTTCCTCCAGCGCGATGCGGGCGGTCTCGACCAGTTCCTGGACCATGTCGCCGGGGGCGGAGGTGGAAGCGGTCTGCTGGAGGGTGGCAAGCTCATGCGCGAGCGCCAGCTTGAAATTCTGGAAGCCGGGATAGCCGAGTTCGCGACAGAACCGGATCACGCTCGCCTCGGAGGACTGCGCCTCGTCGGCAAGCTCCGTGATGCTCTTGAAGAGCACGGATTGCGGATCGGCCAGCACGAAGGAAGCCACGCGCTCCAGCGCCCGGGTCATGGCCGGTCCCTGCGAGCGGATTCGCGCGATCAGCGGCGGTTGAGGATGTACGTCCACCTTGTTTCCTTGCAGCAGGCTGAGCTTCGGATCGGCCGATTCATATGCGACGGCTGGAGGAAAGGAAACAGGCCCGGCGGCGGGCAGGTCGTCAGGGCGCGGGTAAACCGCGCCCTGAACTATATCATCGATCAGACGAGATCGAAGCGGTCGGCGTTCATCACCTTGTTCCAGGCCGAGACGAAGTCCTTGACGAACTTTTCCTTGGCATCGGACGAACCGTAGACTTCGGCGAATGCACGCAGC
Organism: Shinella sp. GW821-FHT10F02; assembly: GCF_058809275.1. Taxonomy (NCBI): domain Bacteria; kingdom Pseudomonadati; phylum Pseudomonadota; class Alphaproteobacteria; order Hyphomicrobiales; family Rhizobiaceae; genus Shinella; species Shinella sp. GW821-FHT10F02. The sequence goes on from NZ_JBXASL010000007.1 coordinate 301,820, forward strand.
TGCGAATGCGAGCCGAAGATCAGGTCGACGCGCGTGGCAGTCCACTTGGGTTCGTTCGTCTTGCGATCGCGGCCCTCATAGACGCCCTTCTTGTCGGCGACGGGCGCCCAGACGGTGCCCATGTCGAGCAGGTTGACGAAGAAATCGTTCGTCAGCGCTTCCGGACGGGTCGTGAAGACGCCGTGTTCCGGTTCACCGGCCTTCAGCACACGCAGGCCGCCAAGGAGCACCGTCAGCTCCGGCGCCGTCAGCGTCAGGAGCTGCGCGCGGTCGATGAGCGCCTCTTCCCCCTTCAGGAACTGATGACGGTTGGCGTTCACATAGTTGCGGAAGCCATCGGCGCGCGGCTCAAGGGCTGCGAAGGATGCGGCATCGGTCTGGGCGTCCGACGCATCCGTGCGGCCCGGCGTGAACGGCACGGCGACAGCGTAACCGCCAGCCTTCGCCGCCTTCTCGACGCCGGCCGCACCGGCCAGCACGATCAGGTCCGCGAGCGAGATCTTCTTGCCGCCGCTCTGCGCCGCGTTGAAGTCTGCCTGGATGCCTTCGAGCACGCCCAGAACCTTGGCGAGCTGCGCCGGCTGGTTGACCTCCCAGTCCTTCTGCGGCGCAAGGCGGATGCGCGCGCCATTGGCGCCGCCGCGCTTGTCGGAACCGCGGAAGGTCGAGGCCGACGCCCAGGCGGTGGAGACCAGTTCCTGCACCGAGAGGTCGGTGGCGAGAACGCGCGCCTTGAGATCGGCGACGTCCTTGTCGTCGACCAGCGGATGATCAACGGCCGGGACGACGTCCTGCCAGATCAGGTCTTCCGCCGGCACTTCCGGACCGAGGTAGCGGGCCTTCGGGCCCATGTCGCGGTGGGTCAGCTTGAACCAGGCACGCGCGAAGGCATCGGCGAACTGGTCCGGGTTTTCGAGGAACCGGCGCGAGATCTTCTCGTAGATCGGGTCGAAGCGCAGCGCGAGGTCGGAGGTGAGCATCTTCGGCAGGTGCTTCTTCGTGGAATCGAAGGCATCCGGGATCGTGGCGCCGGCACCCTTCGCGACCCACTGGTGCGCGCCGGCCGGGCTCTTTTCCAGTTCCCATTCATAGCCGAACAGGTTCCAGAAGAAGTTGTTGCTCCACTTGGTCGGCGTCGAGGTCCAGGTGACTTCGAGGCCGCTGCCGATCGCATCCGTGCCGACGCCCGAATTGAACGTGCTCTTCCAGCCGAGGCCCTGCGCTTCGAGTGCGCCGCCTTCCGGGTCGATACCGACAAACGACGCGTCACCGGCACCGTGCGTTTTGCCGAAGGTGTGGCCGCCGGCGATCAGCGCCACGGTCTCTTCGTCGTTCATCGCCATGCGGGCGAAGGTGTCGCGGATGTCGCGGGCGGATGCCAGCGGATCGGGATTGCCGTTCGGGCCTTCCGGGTTGACGTAGATGAGGCCCATCTGCACGGCGCCGAGCGGTTCTGCCAGCTCGCGTTCGCCGCTATAGCGCTCGTCGCCGAGCCAGGTGCCTTCCGGACCCCAGTAGAGTTCTTCCGGCTCCCAGACGTCGGCGCGGCCGCCGGCGAAACCGAAGGTCTTGAAGCCCATGGATTCGAGCGCGACGTTGCCGGTGAGGATGAGAAGGTCGGCCCAGGAGATCTTGTTGCCGTATTTCTGCTTGATCGGCCAGAGCAGGCGGCGGGCCTTGTCGAGGTTGACGTTGTCCGGCCACGAGTTGAGCGGCGCGAAACGCTGCTGGCCCTGGCCGGCGCCGCCGCGGCCGTCGGTGATGCGGTAGGTGCCGGCTGAGTGCCAGGCCATGCGGATGAACAGGCCGCCGTAATGGCCGAAGTCGGCCGGCCACCACTCCTGCGAATCCGTCATCAGGGCGGTGAGGTCCTGCTTGACGGCATCGAGGTCGAGCGTCTTGAAGGCCTCTGCATAGTCGAACCCCTTGCCGAGGGGATCGGAAAGATTGGAGTGCTTGTGAAGAACCTGCACGTCCAGCTGGTCCGGCCACCAGTCGCGGTTCGATCTGGCTTTCGGTGCCGCATGGGCGACGGGACACTTGCCCGCGGTGTCAGTTTTCTGGTCCATGATTCTCTCCTGTTGTTTCCTGGGCCTGCCGCTCGGGGCAGCCTTGCGAAGGCTTGAGGAGAAGCCTGTGCCCTCCCCTTGATACCTTCTTATCGGAAGCCTGCGATAATTTTAAGTTGGATTTACTGATCGCCGCGATAAGCTAAGATTATGACCAACCTTACACTGAAACAGCTACGCTATTTTGAAGCCCTGGCGCGCCATGGCCGGTTCCGCCATGCGGCCGATGCCTGTGCGATTTCCCAGCCGGCATTGTCCATGCAGATCAAGGAGCTGGAAGAGGAACTCGGCAACGACCTCTTCGAGCGCAGCGCCCGCGAGGTGAAGCTGACCGCCTTCGGCCAGACCTTTGCCATGCGGGTGCGCGGCATCCTGCGCGCCGTCGACGAGCTTGGCGACCTTGCCCGCGCCTCGCGCACGCCGTTCCTGTCGCGCCTGCGTATCGGCATCATCCCCACCGTCGCGCCCTACCTTTTGCCCGCCATCATAAACGATCTGAACAAAACCTTCGACGGCATCCAGATCGAGGTGCGCGAGACGATGACGGCAAAGCTGATCCAGGAACTCGGGCAGGGCGATCTCGACATGGCGATCGTCGCCCTCCCCGTCTCGGAACCTTCGCTCACCGAACTCAAGCTGTTCGAGGAGGAATTCGTACTGGTGCGCCATCGGGAGGACGAGGGCAAGCCGACGCCCGAGCCCGACAAGCTGCGCGAAATGCGCCTGCTGCTCTTGGAAGAAGGCCATTGTTTCCGCGATCAGGCGCTGTCCTTCTGCCGCATCGGCTCGGCGCGGCCGCGCGAGGTGATGGAGGGCAGTTCGCTGTCCACGCTCGTGCAGATGGTCGGCGCCGGCATCGGCATCACGCTGATCCCGGAAATGGCGGTGCCGGTGGAAACCCGCTCGGCGCAGGTCTCGATCGCCCGCTTCCAGAGCCCGCGGCCCGCCCGCACCATCGGCATGATCTGGCGCAACTCGACACCGCTCGCAAAGCAGCTTCTTGAGATTTCCGAGGTGGTGCGCCGCTCGTGCGACGCCATGCGCGAGCGCTGTGGGCCGCTGTAGCGATCAGCTGCGCTCGATATCCCGCCGCAGCACGATGGAGGTGGTGAGGTCCTCGACATTGTCCATGGTCGAGACCTCGTTGCGCAATTCGTTGAGCGCATTGATCGAGCCGACCTCGACTTCCACCACCAAATCGAGCTGGCCGCTGACGGAAGAGACCTTGCGCACGGCCGAAAAGCCCGCGAGGCGATCGAGTACGCCGATCGAGGGTGTGCGTTTCAGGGTGACGAGCAGGAAGGCCTGAACCTGCCCGTCATCGAGCTGGCCGATATCGGCGCGGTAGCCGCGGATGATGCCGGCCTTTTCCAGCCGACTGACGCGTTCGGTGGTGGCGCTGCGCGAAAGCCCGATCCGGCCGGCAAGCGACTTCATGGGGATGCGCGCCTCCTTCGACAGGATGCTGAGGATCGTCCGGTCGATGGCGTCCGTATCCTGCATGGCCCCTCCTCCAATCCCGCCGACAAGATGACGGTTATTATAAACAGAGTGCCGGCACAACCGGCATAATGCCGGATGCGCCCAACCGCCTCCCGTGCAACTCTTGTCGCCACGAAGAGGATTGCCATGAACGACATGCTGAAGACGACACCGGATTTTTCCATCGAGGCCGCAGCCGCGCTACTTTCCGAGCATTACGGGCTTTCCGGCACGCTCTCGCCGCTCGCCAGCGAGCGCGACCAGAATTTCAAGGTGGAAACAGCGGATGGAACCTTCATCCTGAAGATCGTCAACGCCGCCGAGCCGGAGGTCGAGAGCGACTTCCAGACGGCGCTACTCGCCCATGTCACCGCGCATGCCGGCGATTTGCCGGTGCCGCATATCCGCCCGACGCTTTCCGGTGCAAGCCTTGGCCGCACCACCAGCCAGCACGGCGTCGACCACCGCATCCGGCTGGTCGGCTGGGTCGTCGGCCAGCCGCTTGCCGAAACGGACCGCAGCGATGCCGCACTCGTATCGCTCGGCCGCATGCTCGGCCGCTTCGATGCGGCGCTGAAGGGTTTCATGCATCCTGGCGCGCTGCGCGATCTCGACTGGGACATCCGAAAGGCCGGCCACTCGGCCGAACGCCTGCAACACGTCGCCTCCGCCGAAGACCGGGCCCTGCTGGAACGCTTCCTCAAGCGTTTTGCGTCCCTCGCCCCGCGCCTGGCGAAATTGCGCGCCGCCGTCATCCACAATGATGCCAACGACTGGAACGTTCTGGTCGACAGCGCGAATCACGACCGCATTTCCGGCCTGATCGACTTCGGCGACGCGCTACATGCGCCTGTGATCGCCGAGGTGGTGATCGCCGCCGCCTATGCCGGTCTCGACCATGCCGACCCGATCGGCGCCGCCGCCGCCATCGCCCGCGGCTTCCACGCCGAATATCCGCTGCTGGAAGAGGAAATCGACCTCCTCTACGACCTCATCGCCATGCGCCTCGTCACCTCCGTGACGATCTCCGCCTCGCGCCGCAGCCACACGGAAGACAACCCCTACCTCGCCATCAGCGAGCGTCCCGCCTGGACGCTGCTGCGCAAGCTCGATCGTATGAACCCGCGCTTCGCGACTGCCATTCTGCGCAAGGCCTGCGGCTTCGAGGCAGCGCCCGGCGCGCATGCCGTTGCCGACTGGATCGCGAAGAACCGCAAATCGCTTGCCCCCCTGCTGGAACGCCCGGCCGCCACCTACCCCGCCGCCCTCGTGCCCTATGGCGACCCGCAGCATCCGATGACCGTCAAATCCGCCGCCGAACAGCCGGACGAGGCGCAGGCGATCTGGGAGGCCAATTGCCGGGAAAACGGTATCGCGCTCGGCATCGGCCCCTTCGGCGAGGCGCGCACCGTCTATGCAGGCGACATGTTCGTCTCGCGCTTCATCGAAAACACCCGCCGCACCCATCATCTCGGCCTTGACCTCTTCATGCCCGCCGGCACGAAGGTCTTCACGCCGCTGCCGGCGACCGTCGTCAGCGTCGAGATCGAGCAGGACCCGCTCGGCTACGGTTGCCTGATCGCGCTCAGCCACGAACCGGAAGGCTGCCCGCCCTTCGTCTCGCTCTGGGGCCACCTCGCCCATGAGGCCATGCAGCGCCTCAAGGCCGGTGACCGGCTGGATGCCGGCGTCCTTGTCGGAGAAATGGGCGCGCCTGCGGAAAACGGCGGCTGGGCGCCGCACCTGCACCTCCAGCTTTCCACTGACACCAACCTCTCCGCCACGGAAATCCTCGGCGTCGGCGAACCGCGCTATCTCGACGTCTGGGGGGAACTCTTTCCGGATGCCCGCACCTTCGCCGGCATCGCCGAGGAATTCTACGAACGGCACGGCCGGTCGCACGACGAGATCGTCAAGCTGCGGCACGAGCTGCTGCTGCCAAACCTCTCCATCTCCTACGACAAGCCGATCAAGTTTGTGCGCGGCGAGGGCGTCTGGCTGATCGACGACAGCGGCCGGGCCTATCTCGATTGCTTCAACAATGTCTGCCACATCGGCCACGCCCACCCGACCGTCGTCGAAGCGATGGCGAAACAGGCGGCGACGCTCAACACCAACACCCGCTACCTGCACGACAATATCGTCGCCTATGCCGAGCGGCTGACGGCAACACTGCCGAAGGAGCTGACGGTCGCCGGCTTCGTCAACAGCGGCTCGGAGGCCAACAGTCTGGCCTTGCGCATGATGCGCGCGCATACGGGACGCGAAAACGCGATCGTGCTCGACTGGTCCTATCACGGCACGACGCAGGAGCTGATCGACATCAGCCCCTACAAGTTCCGCCGCAAGGGCGGCAAGGGGCCGAAGCCACACATCCATGTGGCGGCTATCCCCGATAGCTACCACGCACCGGAGGACTGGCCGATCGAGGAGCACGGCAAGCGTTTTGCCGAAAGCGTCGCCGAACTGATCGCAGCGATGCAGGCAAAAGGCGAAGCCCCCGGCTTCTTCATCGCGGAATCGATCCCGAGCGTCGCCGGCCAGGTCTTCCTGCCGAACGGCTATCTCAAGGAGGTCTACCGCCTGGTGCGCGAGGCCGGGGGTGTGTGCATCGCCGACGAAGTGCAGGTCGGTTTCGGTCGCGTCGGCAGCCACTGGTGGGCCTTCGAGACGCAGGGCGTCGTGCCCGACATCGTCACCATGGGCAAGCCGATCGGCGACGGCCATCCGCTGGCGGCGGTGGTGACCACACGAGAGGTCACCGACAGCTTCAACAACGGCATGGAATATTTCAACACCTTCGGCGGCAACCCGGTCTCCTGCGCCGTCGGCCTCGCCGTGCTCGACGTCATCGAAAGCCAGGATTTGCGCGGCAACGCGCTCACCATCGGCAACCACCTGATGGACGCCTTCCGCGACATGCAGAAGCGCTACGACGTGATCGGCGACGTGCGCGGCCTCGGCCTGTTCCTCGGCATCGAGCTGGTGACCGACCGCAGAACCAAAGCGCCCGCCACGGATTTCGCCCGCGCCGTCTCCAATGGTGCGCGCCGCCGCGGCGTGCTGATGGGCACCGAAGGCCCGCATGATAACGTGCTCAAGATGCGCCCACCGATGATCTTTTCGAAACGCGACGCCGATCACTTGATCGCCGTGCTCGAGGAAACCTTCGCCGACGTCGCAAGAACGCTCGGCTAAGGCGAACCGCACCACCGCTCAAAACCTGTCAGCCGGGAGGCACACCTCCTCCCGGACGCGACCACGCATGCCGAAAAATCAACCAAGGAGGAGAACCACATGAGGATGACAATTCTAGCCATGATCGCCGCTGGCCTTGCCGCCGGCACAGCACATGCAGGCACGTTCGACGTCATCAAGGAGCGCGGCGAGGTGCGCTGCGGCGTCAGCCAGGGCGTGCTCGGCTTTTCCGTGCCCGACAAGACCGGCGTCTGGAGCGGTTTCGACGTCGATTTCTGCCGCGCGATCGCCGCTGCGACGCTCGGAAATCCGGACAAGGTCGCCTATGTGCCGCTGTCCACCAAGGATCGCTTCACGGCGCTGCAATCGGGTGAAGTGGACCTGTTGTCGCGCCAGACGACGTGGACGCTGTCGCGCGATACCGACCTCGGCATGAGCTTCGTCGGCGTCAATTATTATGACGGCCAGGCCTTCATGATCAACAAGGACGTCGGCGTGAAGAGCGTCAAGGAGCTCTCCGGTGCCTCCGTCTGCACGGAAACCGGCACGACGACCGAGCAGAACATGGCCGACTATTTCAGCGCCAACAAGATCGAATACCAGGTCATCGCCTTCGAGAAGCCGGACCAGACGATCCAGGCCTTCAACACCGGCCGCTGCGACGTCTATTCCACCGACGCCTCGGCCCTCTATTCGCAGCGCCTGACGCTCAACGATCCGGAACGTTTCATCGTTCTGCCCGAGGTGATCTCCAAGGAGCCGCTCGGCCCGGCCGTGCGCCAGGGCGACGATCAATGGTTCAAGATCGTGCGCTGGACGCTGTTCGCGCTGGTCGAGGCGGAGGAGATGGGCATCGGCAAGGAAAACGTCGCCTCGCTTCTCGAAAGCGGCACCGTCGCCCAGAAGCGTTTCCTCGGCATCGACAACGAGGCCGGCAAGACGCTCGGCCTCGATCCGAAATGGGCGTACCAGGCGGTCTCGGCCGTCGGTAACTACGGCGAAATCTTCGAACGCCACCTTGGCAAGGACAGCCCGCTCAAGATCGACCGCGGCCTCAACCGGCTGTGGAACGACGGCGGCCTGATGTACGCCCCGCCCGCCCGCTAAGGACGCGGGACGAACGCCGCGGGGTCGAACCCGCGGCGTTTTGCCGATCAGAAATCCCAGTCCGCATCCTCGGTCGCCACCGCCTTGCCGATGACATAGGACGAGCCAGATCCCGAGAAGAAGTCATGGTTCTCGTCGGCATTCGGCGAGAGCGCGGAGAGGATGGCGGGATTGACCTTGCAGGCTTCCGGCGGGAAGAGCGCCTCGTAACCGAGGTTCATCAGCGCCTTGTTGGCGTTGTAGTGCAGGAATTTCTTGACGTCCTCGGTCAGCCCGACGCCGTCATAGAGCGCCTCGGTATATTTCGCCTCGTTGTCGTAGAGTTCGAGCAGCAGGTCGAAGGCAAAGTCCTTGATTTCCTGCCGGCGCTCCTCCGAAAGAGGCTCCAAAGCACGCTGGAACTTGTAGCCGATATAGTAGCCATGCACGGCCTCGTCGCGGATGATGAGGCGGATCATGTCGGCGGTGTTGGTGAGCTTGGCGCGGCTCGACCAGTACATCGGCAGGTAGAAGCCGGAATAGAACAAAAAACTTTCGAGAAAGACGCTGGCGACCTTCTTCTTCAGCGGATCGGCGGAGGCGTATTGCTCCATGATCAGCGCGGATTTCCGCTGCAAAAACTCGTTTTCCTCCGACCAGCGATAGGCGTCGTCGACATCCGGCGTCGAGCACAGGGTAGAGAAGATCGAGGAATAGGAGCGTGCATGCACCGCCTCCATGAAGGCGACGTTGGAGAGCACGGCCTCCTCATGCGGCGTGGCGGCGTCTTCCATCAGCCGCACGGAGCCGACACCGTTCTGGATCGTGTCGAGCAGGGTCAGCCCGGTGAAGACGCGGATGGTGAGCTGCTGCTCCTCCGGCCGCAGGGTCGCCCAGGAGGGGATGTCGTTGGAGAGCGGCACCTTTTCCGGCAGCCAGAAGTTTCCGGTGAGCCGGTTCCAGACTTCGAGGTCCTTGTCGTCCTCGATGCGGTTCCAATTGATGGCGCGCACGGCGGCGGCTGCCTTCGGGGCCTTGGTCTTCACTTGGATGTTCATGGTCTTCCCCGATGTCACAGCGCGCAGGAAACGCAGCCCTGCACTTCCGTGCCGGACAGCGCCATCTGGCGAAGGCGGATGTAGTAGATGGTCTTGATGCCCTTCTTCCAGGCGTAGATCTGCGCCCGGTTGATGTCGCGCGTCGTCGCCGTGTCGCGGAAGAACAGCGTCAGCGACAGACCCTGGTCGACATGCTGGGTCGCCGCCGCATAGGTGTCGATGATCTTCTCCGGGCCGATCTCGTAGGCGTCCTGATAGTAATCGAGATTGTCGTTCGTCATGAAGGCCGCCGGGTAATAGACGCGGCCGATCTTGCCTTCCTTGCGGATCTCGATCTTCGAGACGATCGGGTGGATCGAGGAGGTCGAGTGGTTGATATAGGAGATCGAGCCCGTCGGCGGCACGGCCTGGAGGTTCTGGTTATAGAGCCCGCCATCCATGACGGCCTTCTTCAGTTCCAGCCAGTCCTCCTGTGTCGGGATATGGATGCCGGCCTCCTCGAAAATGCCCCGCACCTTCTCCGTCGCCGGCAGCCATTCGGCCTCGGTGTATTTGTCGAAATACTCGCCGGAGGCGTATTTCGAATTCTCGAAACCCTTGAAGCTGACGCCCTTTTCGACCGCCAGGCGGTTGGAGGCGCGCACGGCGTGGTACGTCACGGTGTAGAAATAGATATTGGTGAAATCGATGCCTTCTTCCGAGCCATAAAAAATGCGCTCGCGGGCGAGATAGCCGTGCAGGTTCATCTGGCCAAGGCCGATGGCGTGGCTGTCGTCATTGCCTTTCTCGACGGAGGGAACCGAGGAGATATGGCTCATCTCGGAGACCGCCGTCAGCGCGCGGATCGAGGTCTCGATCGTCTGGCCGAAGTCGGGTGAGTCCATGGCCGCTGCAATGTTGAGCGAGCCGAGATTGCAGGAAATGTCCTTGCCCATTTTCGAATAGGACAGGTCGTCGTTGAACTCGCTCGCCTCGCTCACCTGCAGGATCTCCGAGCAGAGATTGCTCATCGAGATGCGCCCGGCGATGGGATTCGCACGGTTCACCGTGTCCTCGAACATGATGTAGGGATAACCGCTCTCGAACTGGATTTCGGCGATGACCTGGAAGAAGTCGCGCGCCTTGATCTTCTTCTTCTTGATGCGGGCGTCCTCGACCATCTCGCGGTACTTTTCCGTCACCGATATCTCGCTGAAGGCCACGCCATAGACGCGCTCCACGTCATGCGGCGAGAACAGGTACATGTCCTCGTTGTTCTTCGCGAGCTCGAAGGTGATGTCGGGGATGACCACGCCGAGCGACAGGGTCTTGATGCGGATCTTCTCGTCGGCATTTTCGCGCTTGGTGTCGAGGAAGCGCATGATGTCCGGGTGGTGGGCGTTGAGATAGACCGCGCCCGCACCCTGCCGCGCGCCAAGCTGGTTGGCGTAAGAGAAAGAATCCTCCAGCAGCTTCATCACCGGAATGACACCGGAGGACTGGTTTTCGATCTGCTTGATCGGCGCGCCCATCTCGCGAAGGTTGGTCAGCGACAAAGCCACCCCACCGCCGCGCTTGGAAAGCTGGAGCGCCGAATTGATCGAGCGGCCGATGCTCTCCATGTTGTCTTCGATGCGCAGCAGGAAGCACGAGACCAGCTCGCCACGCTGCTTCTTGCCGGCATTGAGGAAGGTCGGCGTCGCGGGCTGGAAGCGGCCGGAAATGACCTCGTCGACGAGGTCGCGGGCCAGCGCCTCGTTGCCGCGGGCCAGCGCCAGCGCCACCATGCAGATGCGGTCCTCGTAACGCTCCAGATAGCGCTTCCCGTCAAAGGTCTTCAGCGTATAGGACGTGTAATATTTGAAGGCGCCGAGGAAGGTCGGGAAGCGGAACTTCTTGTCATAGGCGTGGTCGAACAGATCGCGCACGAAGTTGAACGAATACTGGTCCAGCACCTCCTGCTCGTAATAGCCTTCCGTCACCAGATATTCGAGTTTCTCCCGAAGATTATGGAAGAACACGGTGTTCTGGTTGACGTGCTGGAGGAAATATTGCTTGGCCGCGAGCCGGTCCTTGTCGAGCTGGATTTTTCCTCCCTCGTCATAAAGGTTCAGCATCGCATTGAGGGCGTGGTAATCCAGCGCCGTGATTTCCGGGACCTTCGCCGGCTTGTCGAGCGTCATCGTGTCCAAAATCGTTCCAATCCGTCTTTGACATTGGCGACGTCCTCCGCGGTGCCCAGAAGCTCGAAGCGGTAGAGATACGGCACCCCGCATTTGGCGGAGATGACATCGCCGGCGATCCCGAAGGTCGCGCCGAAATTGCTGTTGCCCGCGGCAATCACGCCGCGAAGGTGCGACCGGTTGTCCGCATCGTTGAGGAAGCGGATCACCTGCTTGGGCACGGCGCCTTTCCCGTCCTCGCCGCAATAGGTCGGCACGACGAGCACGAAGGGTGCTGCGGCCTTCAGCGCCTCATCGGCGCGAAGGGGAATGCGGGCGGCGGAAAGGCCGAGCTTGGCGACGAAGCGATGGGTGTTTTCCGACCGCGTGGAAAAATAGACGAGATCGCCCATCGCCCGAAGCTCAGGCGAGCGCGCTGATCATGTCGGGGCGGAAGCCGGCCCAATGCTGCTCGCCGGCAACCACCACCGGAACCTGCCGGTAACCGAGGCCCTGGACGAGCGCGAAGGCGTCGCTGTCCTCGGAAATATCGACGACGCTGTAATCGATGCCCTGGCGGTCGAGCGCGCGGGTGGTCGCGGTGCACTGGACGCAGGCGGGCTTGCTGTAAACGGTGATGGACATGGTTTTCCTCGTGACTTGGCAATTGGACATGGGGCAATCGGGCATGGGAAATCGTCCGGTCATCCGCCGATGGCCGTGCGATGGACTGGGAATGGATCAGGCAGCCGCAGGCGTGCAGCCGGGATTACCGCCTACTCGCGCGGATATGCTGGAAACTGTATCGACATGGACTTCACCCCGAAGCAATTCATGCGGGGGCCATTCGGGAAACGACAGGGCGGCATCATTCCGCAACCCACCGTTCGCCTGCCGGGCACCCCGCCCGTGGACGTTCATGCGCGAGGCAGGTCTCCTGGCTTGCGGGTCGGCGCATCCGTTCACCTTCCCAAGGCATTTGCGCCCCAGTGGCTTATCGAACGAACGCTCGCCGCTTACAGTTGCGGGGGCAGCTCCGGATTGACAGGACCATCATGGCCCCACCGGATTCCCGTCTTAGCTTCCGATCCTCTCGAATCGGAAGAACCTCGAACACAAGATATAGTAGACGAGGTAAAAAATGCGTCAACAACTATGATGTGTCGCCGCAATATCGCTTGGGGATAAGGAAGGCGCATGCCGGAAAATCCGGCACGCCCAAGGCTTACGCCCTGCCGTTCGGCCGGCTGATCTCGTCCAGATACCAGTCGATATAGCGCAGCTCGTTCTGCTCCATCGGCGCGATCGGACCGGGCACGAAATAATGCGACTGCACGCCGCGCGCCGTGTGCTCGATGATCGCCTTGTCTTCCGCCGTCGTGACCTTCCAGAGCCAGGTGAGCTTTTCGAGGTCGTAATCCGTGCCCTCTTCCGCCTTGCCGTCGACGAGCCAGATCAGCTCCATCTCGCAGCTCTGCGCGGTCTTGGGGATGAAGCGGTAGATCATGCCGTGGTCGGGATAACAGACGAGGAAGGTCGTGCCGCCGAGATGGATGGAGGTGACGCCGCCGTCGAAATCGGAAAAGCGGCCCATCAGCGGCGCGACCGCCGTGCCGTCCTCGCTGCCGCTCTGCACACCGTCATAAAGCGCATAGCGGAAGGCATGGATCGCCTCGCGGCCCTCGCGCGACGTCTGCCAATGGTTGCCGGAGCCGACCTCGATGCCGAGCGCGCAGGTGCGCTCCTCCATCGCGGCGTTCAACGCCTCGATCATGTGCAGCGGCTGCTCCAGCGCGTGGGTCTGCGAATATTCCGGATGCGCCGGGCCGCAATGGTAACACTCGACATAGTTTTCCACGGCGAGCTTCCAGTTGGCATCGACCGGATAGGTTTCGCGGTGCGCGATCTTCGCGCTCGCCCAGCCATATTGCCCGCAGGTCGCATGCAGCAGGCGCTCCACCTCGGAAAAATCGAGCGGCTCGTCGGCAAAGGAGATGAAGATCAGCCCCTCGACGACGCGCACATGCAGCGTCTTCAGCCCATGGTCCTCGCGCTTGAAATCCTTCGGCATCAGGCGGGCGGCCCGCAGGCTGCCGTCATTGCCGTAGGTCCAGGCGTGGTAGGGACAGACGAAGACGCGCGCATTGCCCTTCTGCTTGGTGCAGACTTCCGCCCCGCGATGGCGACAGACGTTGAGGATCGCATTGATCGAGCCATTCGCCGCCCGGGTGACGATCACCTGCTCGGTATCGATGCGGAAAACCTCGAAATCGTTGATGTTCGGAATGACGCTCTCATGCGCGATGCAATGCCAGTGGCGGCGAAACACCCGCTCCATGTCGCGCTGGTAGATGTCCGGATCCTGGTAGAACGCGCGGGCGAGGCCGTGCCCCGGCCGATGGTCCGCCACAAGGCGGTCGATACGGTCGGCGATGTTGTCGATTACGGCTTCGGCGATATGTGCCATACCAGCGGACCCCTCAATGGCTTTTTCTCGCGGCAGTATCCAGAGGATAAAACCTCCCGGCAAGATGACCGGAAGGCCACGATTAATCGACATAGTCGATTAGCGCCCCCGCGGACGCCACGCGCCCGCCGCGTCCCGATGGCCCACATTTCGCGAATTTCGACAGGGCCTCGGCCGTCTCTATGATAGGTCTGCGCGTTCCGGGCAAAGCCCAGGGGCACATTCCACCGGGCCGGCAGAGGTGCACATGTTTCGAATTCTGTACCAGGGCGACATCTTCGCCGACTATTTCCAGATTTACCTGCGCGACGAAGCGCATGCGGACCTGCCCGACGACTACACGGAAGAGACGATCGCGTGCCACCTCATGGCCGGGCCGCATGCCGTCATCCTTCACACCGTGCGCAAAATGATGGTGCCGGTCTGCGTCGAATGGCACCAGCAGCGCCCGGACCTCGATCTCGACAGCCACCAGCACGTCGTCGAGGCGGGCATCGCCTGCCCGTCGGGCCAATTGGTGCTTGCCGGCATGACCGAAAACGAAATGGACTCTCCGCGGCTTGCCGTGAAGGCGGGTCCGCTCGGCATTCGCGCCAGCCTCGCCGGCCTCGACACGCTCAGCACCGACGGGCTGGAAGGCGACGACCGTTACCTCTTGCAGCTTTGGCCCGGGGTGGAGGCGAAAGGCGTGCGGGTGCTGAAGGCCTGGCAGACGGCCTAGGATCGCTACCGCCCTCTCGCGGCGGTAGCGGCTTTGCAAAAGAGGCTTTAGCCGATGCTCATCAGGCTAGCATTTCCGCCGGCGGCGGCCGTGTTGATCGAGGTCGAGACCTCTTCGAGCAGCCAGTTCAGGCAATAGGCTTCGCTGCCCGCCTGGATTTCCTGCGTGGAGGCGGCCTGCGTCAGGACGAGCGGACCCGGCAACGTCGCGATGCGGCGCGCAGCCTCGACAACCCTGTCGCCATCCCCTTCGATCAGCGCACCCGCGTAAGGGCCATCGGCCGCCCAGTCGGTCGACCAGGTGATGAGGGCGGCAAGGCTCGCCGGCAGATCGGTCAGGCTGGCCTTGAGGCCGGAGGCCGCATCGATCACCGCCTTGTTGCCCGTGGCGAGAACGGCGCCGAGCTGGGCGAGCAACCCCTCTTCCGTCGCTGGAACGAGGAGGATGCGGCCGCGCGGGTGGAGCGAATAGAGGTTGCGCTCGCCGACGGGGCCGGGGAGTTCGAGGTCGAGCCCGAGTGCCGAATTGCTGCCGAGATCGCGCACGCGATCCGCCAGTTCGGCCTTGCCCTTGCCGCGCAGCCATTGCGCGAAATCGGTCACGGCCGGCTGGAGATGCACGGACGAATGCTGCGGCGGCACCGGCGGCGTCTGCACGAGGCGGCCGATATAGAGCGGTCCGCCGGCTTTCGGGCCGGTGCCGGAAAGCCCCCGCCCGCCAAACGGCTGCACGCCGACGATGGCGCCGATGATGTTGCGGTTCACATAGATATTGCCCGCCTTCACGCGGCTGGTGACATGGGCGATCGTCTCGTCGAGACGCGTGTGCAGGCCGAAGGTCAGGCCGTAGCCGGTGGCGTTGATGTCGTCGATCAGGCGATCGACATCTTCGCGCTTGAAGCGGATGACATGCAGGACCGGGCCGAACACCTCGCGCTCCAGATCGGCAAGCGATTGCAGCTCGATGATGGTGGGCGAGACGAAGGTGCCGCGCGCGGCTTCCGCCGGCAGAGCCACCTGCTCGACCTTGCGGCCGCGGGCGCGCATCTTTTCGATATGCCCCTCGATCGTCTGCTTGGCTTCCGCCGTGATGACCGGCCCGGTATCGACGTTCAGCCGGTCGGTGCGGCCGATCTTGAGTTCCGCGAGCGCGCCCTTCAGCATGGTCAGCGTCCGGTCGGCGACGTCTTCCTGGAGGCAGAGCACGCGCAGCGCCGAGCAGCGCTGGCCGGCGCTGTCGAAGGCGGATGCGATGACATCCGCCACCACCTGTTCGGCAAGCGCCGACGAATCGACGATCATCGCATTCTGCCCGCCGGTTTCGGCGATCAGCGGAATGGGTTTTCCCGAGGACGACAGGCGCCCCGCAAGCTCCTTCTGGATGAGGCGGGCAACCTCCGTCGAGCCGGTGAACATCACGCCCGCCGTCTCCGGGGCACCAACGAGGGCGGCGCCCACGCGGCCATCACCTGGCAGCAATTGCAGCGCGCCGGCCGGAATGCCGGCCTCGTGCAGGATGCGCACGGCCTCCGCGGCGATCAGCGGCGTCTCTTCCGCAGGCTTCGCCAGTACCGGATTGCCGGCGACGAGGGCGGCGGCAATCTGGCCGGAAAAAATCGCCAGCGGGAAATTCCACGGGCTGATGCAGACGATGGGGCCGAGCGGCTGGTGGGCGGCGCCGAGCGTGCGGCGCGCCTGTTCCGCATAATAACGCAGGAAGTCGATCGCCTCGCGCACTTCGGCAATGGCATTGGCCGCCGACTTGCCGGCCTCGCGGATGGCAAGGCCGATCAGCGTCGAAATCTTGGCCTGCATCAGGTCGGCGGCGCGGTCGAGGCGGTCGCCACGCTCGCGCGGCGGCACGGCGGCCCATTCGGACGCGGATGCCAGCGCCAGCTTCGCGGCCTTCGCCACGCCCTCGCTGGAGGCTTCCGTCACATAGCCGACGACATCGGACTGGTCGGCTGGGTTGAGCACCGCCCGCTTTTCGCCATCGCTGGAGCCGTCCGCGATCTGCGGCACGGCCTGCCATTCCACGGCGGCGGTCCTGGCGAGGTCCTGCGCCAGCGCTGCGAGCACCGTCTCGTTCGACAGGTCGAGACCGGCGGAGTTCAACCGGCCCTTGCCGTAGAGCTCTGCCGGAAGGGCGATCCGGTCATGTTTACCGCCCGGCACCGGCATGGCGCGAACGACGGCGGCCGGATCGGCGATCAGCTCATCGACCGAGATGGCCGGATCGGCAATGCGGTTGACGAAGGAGGAGTTCGCGCCGTTTTCGAGCAGGCGGCGGACGAGATAGGCAAGCAGCGTCTCATGCGTGCCGACCGGCGCATAGATGCGGCACGGCCGATTGAGCTTTTCCGCGCCGACCACTTCGTCATAAAGCGGCTCGCCCATGCCATGCAGGCACTGGAACTCATATTGCCCGACGCGGAAATCCGGGCCGGCGAGCTGGTAGATCGTGGCCAGCGACTGGGCATTGTGCGTTGCGAACTGCGGGAAGACCGCGTCCGTCGCCGCCAGCAGCTTTTTCGCGCAGGCGATGTAGGAGACATCCGTGTGGATCTTGCGCGTATAGACCGGGAATTCCTCCAGGCCGTCGAGCTGCGCGCGCTTGATCTCGGCATCCCAATAGGCGCCCTTGACGAGGCGCACCATGATGCGGCGGCTGGAGCGGCGGGCGAGATCGATGATGAAATCGAGCACGAAGGGGCAGCGCTTGCCGTAGGCCTGCACCACGAAGCCGACGCCATCCCAGCCCGTCAAAGCGGGATCGTAGCAAAGCTCTTCGAGCAGGTCGAGCGACAGTTCCAGCCGGTCGGCCTCTTCGGCATCGATATTGAGGCCGATATTGTAGGATTTTGCGATCGCCGCCAGCGCCTTCACCTTGGGTAGCAGCTCACCCATCACGCGCCCGGCCTGGGCGCGCACGTAGCGCGGATGCAGTGCCGAAAGCTTGATCGAAATGCCGGGGCCGTCATAGATGCCGCGGCCGGCGGATGCCTTGCCGATGGCATGGATGGCGTTCTCGTAGTCGCGGTAGTAGCGCTCCGCATCGGCAGCCGTCGTCGCCGCCTCGCCGAGCATATCGTAGGAGTAGCGGAAACCCTTGCGCTCCATGGCGCGCGAGTTGCGCAGCGCCTCGTCGATCGTCTCGCCGGTGACGAACTGCTCGCCCATCATGCGCATGGCCATGTCGACGCCGCGGCGGATGACCGGCTCGCCGCAGCGGGCGATGAGGCGCGTGAGTGCGGCGGAAAGGCCGCGGTCGTTCACCGTCGAGGTCAGCTTGCCGGTGACGACGAGGCCCCAGGTCGCGGCATTGACGAAGAGCGAGCGACCGCCCCCCATATGCGACTTCCAATCGCCTTCGGAAATCTTGTCACGGATCAGTGCGTCGCGGGTGGCGTTATCGGGAATACGCAGCAGCGCTTCGGCAAGGCACATCAGCGCGACGCCCTCCTGGCTGGAGAGCGAATATTCATGCACCAGCCCCTCGACGCCGGAGCCCTTGTGCTTGGCGCGCAGCGCCACGATCAGCTTGCGGGCCGTTTCGCGGATGCGGGCAATCACTTCGTCCGGCAGTGTCGCCTGGTCGAGAAGCGGCCGCACGGCCTCCACCTCGGGAATGCGATAGGCGGCGGTGATGCGCTGCCGCAGTTCGCTCTGCGCCCGGATGGGCGGTGCGAAATCGGCGAAAGCGGGCGTGTTGTGTTCGTTTGCAGACTGGACCATTTTCATCACCATCTCGGGCTATCGGCCATTCCATCCGAGCGCAGAATACATCGCCTGCCGGCGCATTCCACCCTCGTGGCGCTGGCCGGGAACATAGTGGATTGCTACGAGACTTTCTCACCAATATAAGGCTTCAAACGAGAACTATCTCCAAATGAATCCTGATTTGGTGGCCTTAATGTCCAAAGCAAAGCAACTTTTTAGTGAAATCGATGCGATCGACCGGAAAATCCTCGACCTTCTCGTTGAAAATGCACGCATTTCCATCACCGAAATGTCGGAAATCGTCGGCCTTTCGAAGACCCCGTGCACGCTGCGCCTGCAGCGCCTGATCAACGACGGCTATATCGACGGCTTCCGCGCTGTGCTCAATCCGAAGAAGCTCGGACTGGACCATGTCGCCTTCGCGGAGGTCAAGTTGTCCGACACGAAGGAGGCAGCGCTCATCGCCTTCAACAATGCGGTGCGCAAGATCAAGGAAGTCGAGGAGTGCCACATGATCGCCGGCCGCTTCGACTACCTGATCAAGATCCGCACCTCCGATATCCGCAGATACCGGGAGGTGCTGGGCGAGAAGATTTCGAGCCTGCCGAATGTCGCAAGCACCTCCACCTCCGTCGCGATGGAATCCATCAAGGAAAGCGGCCGCTGATATCCGTCAGGCCGGCTGCGCGGCCTGCGGCACCGGGAAGACCCGGTCATAGGCGAGATTGTAGGCGAAGGTGTAGACCACGTAGAAGCCGACGATCGCCATGTCCATCATCAGCGCCTGCCACACGGTGATGCCGAGATACCAGGCGATCGGCGGAATGAGGATGGCGAGCAGGCCGCCCTCGAACAGCAGCACATGCACCATGCGCGCCTTCAGGCTCTTGCGGGTATGGCCGACGAACCGCAGCATCGCGTGGTCGAAGCCGAGATTGTAGACGAAGTTCCACAGCGTCGCGATGGTCGCCGAGACGACGCCGACGACGCCCATATGGCCGACCGGCTGGTTGAACAGCGCCGCCGCGACGGGAACGAAGATCGCGAGGCCGAACGCCTCGAAGAGGACCGCATGACGGACGCGATCGGGGAAAGTGCGCATGGACATGACGCTTATCCTTTTGTTGTTTTCGTTGACTTGCGCGCTTTCTATCTCAATATCGCCGATTATAAAGTTAGCTACTATCCGGATTTGAGATAGATGACCGTTTCGATGGAACAGCTGGAGGCCTTCGCGGCGGCCGCCGAGCATGGCTCCTTCTCCGCCGCCGGCCGGGCGCTGCGCAAGGTGCAGTCGGCGATCAGCGTGCTGGTGTCGAGCCTGGAGGACGATCTCGGCGTCCAGCTCTTCAGTCGCGCCTCACGCAATCCTGTCCTCACGCCGGCCGGCGAACGGCTGCTGGCGGAAGCGAAGGTCATCCTCGATCGCCGCGAGCACCTGATCGGCGTCGCGGCCAGTTTCGAGGCCCATGTGGAAACGCGCCTGGTCGTCGCCATCGACGAGCTCTATCCGGAGCGGGCGCTGGGCACGCTCTTTGCGGAATTCGCCGAGCGGTTTCCCCATGTCGAGCTGGAGCTGCTGTTCCCGATGATGGAGGATGTCAGCCGGCTGGTGCTCGACGGCAAGGCCGATATCGGGGTGATGTGGCGGCAGGAGACACTGCCGGCTGCCCTCGCCTTCCACACGATCGGCTGGGTGCCGCTGAAACTGGTCTGCGGCCGGAACCATCCGCTCGCCGGGACGGCGGTCGACTGGGAGGAGCTGAAACGCCATCGCCAGCTGATGGTCGCCGTGCGCAGCGAAGGCCCGGAGAAGCAGCGCCTGCGCACCGCCGCGGAAGTCTGGTGGGTGGAAAGCCACTGGGTGATCCTGCAAATGGTCAAGCAGGGCATCGGCTGGGCGCTAGTGCCGGACCATATTATCGACTATTCGCCGGTCATCGACGATCTCGTGACGCCCGCCCTCCAGTTCGACGACGCAGACTGGCCGGTCGCCCTGGAAATGGTTTGGCACAAGCAGAAACCAAGCGGCCCGGCCGCCGAATGGCTGCGCGAGCGCTTCGCCTCCACGCGCATCAACACCACGCCGGGATAAGGGCCGCAGGAGTGCGGCCCTCGCCTCACCGCCCGTCGCTGAACTGCACGAGATCCCAGAGATTGCCGTAGAGATCCTCGAAGACCGCCACCGTGCCGTAATCCGCCTGCTTCGGCGCGCGCACGAAGCGGATGCCCCGCTCGGTATAGAGCGCGTGATCGCGCCAGAAATCGTCGGTGGACAGGAAAAGGAAGACCCGCCCGCCCGCCTGGTTTCCGATGAAGGCCTCCTGGTTGGCGGCAGAGGCGCGCGCCAGAAGCAGCGACGTGTTGCCGCCGCGCGGCCGCACCACCACCCAGCGCTTGTCCTGCTCGGGCTGGTAGCTGTCCTCGACCAGCTCGAAGCCGAGCTTTTCGACATAGAAGGCGATGGCCTCGTCGTAGTCGCGGACGACGAGCGCTATATGCGCGATGCTGTGCTTCATTCCGGCTCCGGCGGCAGGGGTATTGGCCCGGCAGATCAGCACGAGTTTCCGGCGGATGCCATCGTTTTCTAGCTAGCGCACGACGATCAGCGGCCCGATGCGGTGTGTGCGCACGTTCAGCGCCGTGCGGAGGAATTGCAGGGCGGCATCCGTATCCGTCACCGACAGTGTGCCACTGACACGGCGGCTCAACAGGGCATTGCTGCCAATGACGATGCGGCCGGGGAAATGCCGAGCGATCTCCTCGATCACATAAGAAAGCGGCGCATTGTCGAGCGAAAGCTGGCCGCGCCGCCAGGCAAGCGCGGTCACGCCGTCGGCCTTGCGCACGTCGCTGACCCCGGTGTCCTCGGCATAGGAGACCTGCTCGCCCTCCTCCAGGCGCAAAGGCGCGCGCCCGTCCTCGGTGAATTCGACCAGCACGGCATGCTGGGTGACCGTGACGTCGGTTTCCGTCTCGCCCGCACGCACATCGAAGGCCGTGCCGAGCGCCGTGACGCGGGACCGCGCGGTTTCCACCGTGAAGGGACGGGTCGCATCGGGCGCGACCTCGAAGAAGGCCTGGCCGCGCAGGAGGCGCACCGTGCGCCGCTTGCCGCTGAAATCGAAGGCGACGGCGGAGGAGGCGTTGAGCTGCATGGTCGAGCCGTCCGCGAGCGTTACCACGGGCATGTCGCCGGCGCCGGACATCACGTCGGCCTGGAGCCGCATCGGCCCATCGGCCGCGAAGAACAGGGCGCCGGCAGCCGCCAGGACGAGTACCGAGGGCAGCACGACCGAGCGGGCGGGGCGGATTTTCAGCGCGTGCAGGGAGGGTTCCGACTGGATCGCGGTGCGGGCATCGCCGAGCAGGCGCTCGGCCGCCTGGTAGGCGCGACAGTTTTCCGCGTCCCTGTCGAGCCAGCGCCGGAAGGTTGCCTTTTCCGCCTCGGGCTGCGCGGCCTCGCGGTTGCGCAAAAGCCAGTCGGCCGCTTCTCTGTTGCGCTTGCGTTGCGCGGGCGTGAGCCGTCGACCTGGCATGAAAGATCCCGATTGTGCGTCTTATCAAGGAGACGAATGAAAAGACCGTTTTGGGACGTCTATTCCATTTCCATCAGGCGATCGAGGCAATGGCTGAGCGCGCGGCGAAGATGACGGTCGACCATGTTGCGCGAAATGTTGAGCCGTCCGGCGATCTCGTCGGGAGAGAAATGGTGCAGCCGGTGCAGGATGAAGGCGGCGCGGCGGCGGATGGGAAGCTCCGCGATCGCCTGTTTCAGGACGGCGACGCGCGCCTCGATCTCCAGCCCGCGATCGGGCGCGGCGCTGTCGGCAACCACCGCCTGCGCCTCCTGCTCGGAGCCGGAAAACAGCCGCGCCTCGAACTGGTTGCGCCGGAAATGATCGATGCCGAGATTGACGGCGGCACGGCACAGGAAGGCCTTGATCGACCGCTTGTCGCGCAGCACATCCGGCCGCATCGCGAGCTTGACGTAGAGATCATGCACGATCTCGCGCGAGGCACCGCGCGAATGGCCGCCCCGGCCGACGGCCGCGACGATATCGTGATAGTGCGCCTCGATGGCACGATTGAGCAGCTCGGCGCCATCGACGTCGTCGAAGCAGGAGATCGTGCCTCTCGAGGTTGCCATCGCTTCTCTTTCCTGCCGCCAGCTTTGCGGTCCCAGTTTTTCTAATAAACGGGAAAAAACATCGCAAGGGCAATGGCTTAGAAGATGCCAAGCGTGACCGGATAAAACAAGACTACAAAAGTCATGTTTGTCCCTGAATCTGTTGTATCTTTTGGTCTGTCGAGGTGAGGGACGACACCGGTCGGACTAGGCGAGAATTTGCGACGTGTTGCAGCAAGGTCACATCTTCGTTGCGCCGGCTGACGGAACCGGAACGCACATCGGCGTGCCGGTCAGCGGATCGGGCATGACGACGACGGCGACGCCGAAGGCCTCGCTGACGCGCTGCGCGGTGACGACGGCCGCCGGCGCGCCTTCGCCCACGAGCTTTCCGGCCTTCATGAGGACGATGTGATCGGCATGGCGCGCCGCCTGGTTGAGATCGTGCAGCACGGCGACGACAGTTTTTCCGTGATGGCGCACCAGCTCGACCACCAGCTCCATCACGTCGATCTGGTGCGACAGGTCGAGGAAGGTGGTGGGCTCGTCGAGCAGGAGGATATCCGTCTCCTGGGCGAGCGTCATGGCGATCCAGGCGCGCTGGCGCTGGCCGCCGGAAAGGGTCTCCAGCAGTCGCCCGGCGAGATGCGTCGTACCGGTCAGCGCCAGCGCGTTCGCGCAGGCAGCTTCGTCCGCCACCGTCCAGCGGCTGAACAGCGGGCGATGCGGATAGCGCCCCTGCCGCACGAGGTCGCGTACCGTCAGGCCTTCGGGCGCGGATGGGCCTTGCGAAAGCACGCCGATGCGCTTTGCCAAAGCGCGGGCGGAAAACCGGCGGATCTGTTGTCCGTCGAGCAGGATGTGCCCCGATTTGGGTTTCATAAGCCCCGCGAAAGCCCGCAGAAGCGTCGACTTGCCGGAGCCGTTCGGACCGAGCAGCACGGTGAAGAGGCCCGGCTTTATGGTGAGGTCGAGAGCATCGACGACAAGCGTGTGGCCATAGGCGAGGCTCAGGTTTTCGGCACGCAGCCCTTGCGGTTCAGGCGGCGACATGACGACCTCCGCGCAGCAGCCAGGCGAAGAACGGCGCGCCGATCAGGGCGGTGACCAGCCCGGTCGGAAGCTGGGCCGGCGCGATGACGGTGCGCCCGACAAAATCGGCGGCCATCAGCAGCAGCCCGCCGAGCAGCGCCGAAACGGGCAGCACGCCGGCATGGCCGGGGCCGACGAGTTTGCGCGCAAGATGCGGCGCGACCAGACCGACGAAGCCAATCAGCCCGACGGCGGCGACCGTCGCACCTGAAATCAGCGTGCACAGGAGGAGCAGGCTGGCGCGGGTAAGGTCGACGCGCTGGCCGAGGCTGCGCGCCGCATCGTCGCCGAAACGGATGAGATCCAGCTGGCGGAAGGAGAGCCAGGCGAGCGCCATGGGGCCGGCGAGCCAGAAGAGGAGGACGTGGACCTTGTTCCAGTCGGCGCCGTAGACGCTGCCGGCAAGCCAGATCATCGCCCGCTGCACGTCGATCACCCGGCCGAAGACCGTCAGGAAGCTGGTGCCGGCGGCGGCAAGCGAACTGAGGCCAATGCCGACGAGGATGATCCGCAGCGACGACGTGCCCTTGCGCCAGGCAAGCCCGAACACCGCCGCCGCCAGGACCAGCGCGCCGAGGAAGCCCGCCCAGGGCAGAACGCCGGGATGCACGCCGGGAAAGGCGACGATGACGAGGCTGGCGGCGAAGGCGGCACCAGCATTGATGCCGAGAATGCCGGGCTCGGCAAGCGCATTGCGCATCACCGCCTGCGCGATCGCGCCCGCAACGGCAAGCCCCATGCCCGCCAGCATCGCCAGCAGCATGCGTGGCAACCGCAGTTCCAGCACGATGAAACGGGCTTCCGGCGAACCGCTTCCCCGCAGCATCGCGTGCAAATCGGCCCACGCGATGGATTGATCGCCGTAGGCGGACCCGACCAGCAGCAGGCCCGCGGCCAAAAGCAGAAGGCAGGCGACAAGGCGGATCATGCGCCGCTCCTGACACGATAGCGCGCCAGCCACAGGAAGAACGGCGCGCCGATCAGCGCCATGGTGACACCGACGGGCACCGTCAGGTTCGCGAGCACGCTGCGCCCGGCCATGTCGGCAAGAACCAGCAGCATCGCGCCGCCGACCGCGCTGAAGGGAATGAGCCAGCGATAATCGACGCCGACGGTGAGGCGCATGACATGCGGCACGACGAGGCCGGCGAAGCCGACTGGGCCGACCAGCGCCACAGCGCCCCCGGCAAGCAGCACGACGATGGCGAGGTTGAGCGCACGCCAGATCACCGGATCCTGCCCGAGCGATTGCGCCACCTCGGAGCCGAGGCTGAGCGTGGTGAGCTGGCCGCGCAGCAGGAAGGCCGCCGCGAGGCCCACCCCGATATAGGGTGCGACGGCCGCGACCTCGCCCATGGTGCGCCCGGACAGCGACCCCACGGTCCAGAGGCGGACGGTATCGAGCGTCGCCTCGTCGAAGATCAAGAGCGCAGTGGTGAGCGAGGTGAGGAAGGTGCCGACCACCGCACCGGCGAGCACGAGCTTCAGCGGCGTCGCGCTGCCGCCGAGCGAGCCGAGGGTGAAGACGATAAGCGCTGCCGCCGCCGCACCGCCAAAGGCGAACCATATATAGGCCTCCGCCGAACCGAGCCCGAACAGGCCGAGCGCCACGACCACGGCGAAGGCCGCGCCGGCATTGACCCCGAGAAGCCCCGGCTCGGCCAGCGGATTGCGCGTGAGCGCCTGCATGATCGCACCGGCGACGGCAAGCGCCGCGCCGGAAAGCAGGGCGGCGAGGACGCGCGGCAGGCGCAGCATGGTGACGACGAGATGCTCGCGCGATCCATCGAAGGCGAAGATGGCGGCAAAGACCGTGGAGAGGGACAGGGAGCTCGCCCCAAGCATCACGGCCGAGAGCGAGAGCGCGACGAGAAGACAGAAAAGCGCTGCGAGGCCGAACAGCCGCGCCCCCTCGCCTCTCCGGCTTTCCGGGTGTGCGTTCACCGCAACCCCGGTCACGGCGCCGTCAGGATATAGCGCTCGATATCGTCGAGGACCTGGTGCGCCGAGGCGACGCCGTGGAAGCCATTCCACGCCGCCCGGCCGACCCGGTGGGCGCGCCCGGCCTGGACGGCCGGCAGCATCTGCCAGAAGGGATTAGCCGTGACGTCCGCCGCCAGCGCATCGTCTGGCGCGGTATCGTAGCCGCTCACCGCGACATAGAGCAGGATATCGCCGGAAAGCTGCGCCAGTTCCTCCCAGTCCGGCCGTTTGACGACGGCGTCGTCGGTCGTGGTTTCATAATCCGTGCGCCGCACGCCGGCCTCGTGCAGCACCGCGTAGGGCGCATAGGCCGCCGGCCCGTCGAGATAAACGTTGAAGCCGAAGGGGGACAAGCGGACCATCGAGACGCGCTTGTCCGGTACGCGTTTGCGGATATCGGCCAGCCTTGCCTCATAGGCAGCAAGGTCCGCCTCCGCCGCCTCGCTGCGGCCGACGATTTCGGCCAGAAGCCGCACCTGCCGCTTCCAGTCGACATGGTTGATCAACAGGGTCGGCGCGATCTTGGAGGCGGTGTCGTAGCTGCCGGTCTGCACGATGGACGTGCCGATGATGAGATCCGGCTTGAGGGCGACGAGCCTTTCGAGGCTCGGCTGCTTGGCATCGCCGAGATCGACCAGCGACTGGCGCTCCGCCTCGGCCCGGATCGCGTCGTCCTGGATGGCATGGAGGGGTGCCGCGATGACCGGAACCTTCAACTCGAAGAGAATGCCAAGCGCCATCAGCGGATCGAGCACCGCGATGCGCTGGGGATTGGCCGGAACGCAGACGGGCGGCCCGAAAATATCCTGAGAGATCACGCGTCCGTCGCAGGCCGCCGCCCACGAGACCGGCAAAAGGTAGAAAATGAGAAAAGCAAAGAAACGCAAGGCACTATCCCGTTCGATGCAAGAGGCCGCTGCGGGGCGAAAACCCCGCAGCCGATAAATCAGAATTTCGCCCGGATGTTGAGGCCGAAGGAGCGTCGCTGGCCCACCTGGCCGTAGATCGGCGTCGCATCGCGGTCCACGACGGTGAGATAGCGTTCGTCGAGCAGGTTCTCGGCAAAGGCGGTGATCTCGAAATTGTCCTTCTTGAAGCCCGCCTGGCTGTTCACGATGACGCGCGATTCCACCTTGTCGAGCGGCGCCACGCCGAAGCGGGCGGTGTAACCCGCGGTATATTTGGCATCGCCGCCGACGAAGAAGCCGTTCTCGAATTCGTACCGGCCGCCAAGGCCGACGGTCCATTCCGGCGCTTCCGGGAAGGCCTCGCCGGAGAGATCACCATAGTCGCCGTGGTCGAAGGTGAGAAACTTCGTGTTGAGATAGCCGATCGAGGCGAAGGCGGTGAACTGGTCCGTCACCTCGAAGGTCGGCTCGATTTCGAAACCCCAGACGCGCGAGGAGGCCGCATTGGTCGTCTCGCGATAGGACGGGAAGGCCGGGTCCGGCCGGATCTCGACCTGCTGGTCGTCGTAGCGCGTGTAGAACAGGTTGGCGTTCAGCATCAGCCGGTCGTCGAAGAAGTGGCCCTTGTAGGAAAGCTCGAAACTCTGGGCGAATTCCGGATCGTAATATTGCGGCTCGAAGGTCCGGTAGTTGACGTAGAAGCCGCCGGTGCGGAAACCCTCGGTATAGGTGAGCCCAACGGTATGGCCATCGCCGATCTCCTTGGAGATGCCGAGCTTCGGCACGAAGTTCACCTCGGAGAAATCCGCCCGGTTGATGGTAACCGGCAGGGCCGTGCCGTAAGCCCCTTCGGCGTTGCGCTCGAAGGTCTGTTCGCGCAGATAATCCAGCCGCCCGCCCGCGGTGACGAACCAGCTCGGCGCGAATTCATAAGTCGCCTCGCCGAAGACCGCGAGGTTGTCGGTCTTGCGGTTCTGGTACTGGTCCCATTGCCAGGAGGAATAGCCGATCGCATCGAACTTGCTGTCGAAATTCTGGTGGCTGCCGAAGACGCCCGCCACCCATTTCCAGCGATCGCCGTCATAGTTCAGGCGAAGCTCCTGCGAAAACAGCGTGTCGTCGACATCGCCGTAAATGCCATCGACGAGCCCCGCCGTGCCGGCATCGACGGAGCGGCGCGTGGTCTGGCCGAACTGGTAGCCGGTCTGCGAGGTGAAGCGCAGCACATCGGAAAAATCATGGGTGATTTCGAGGCCTACATTGTGAACCTTGACGGCGCGGAATTCCGCGAAGGTCACCGGCACGTAGAAATCGCCGCGTTCGTCATCCAGGTCGAAATCGGTGCCGACGCCGATCAGCCGCTCGTTGGGGCGATCGTTCGAATAGGAATAGGTGAGCAGCGCTCGCGTTTCCGGCAGTTCCGATGGCGTCAGCAGCAGCTTGGCGCGCAGGTTGTGGCTGATTTCCGTCGTCAGGTCGTCGTAGCCCGCATAGTCCTTGTAGGTCGGATAACGCACGGTGGTCTTCGCCTGCTCGAACGCGCCGGAGATGCGCAGCGCGATCTGGTCTTCCATCAGCGGCGTATTGACCATGAAGGCGGTGCCGACGAGATCGTTGTTGCCGACGGTGCCGGAAAGCTCGGCTTCCTTCTCGAAGGTGGGGTCCTTCGATTTCAGGTAGACGGCGCCTACCATCGCGGCACGGCCGCTCAGTGTCGACTGCGGCCCGCGATAGACCTCGACCTGCTCCATGTCCCAGAGGCTTCTAGCGCCAAAGCGGGCATTATAGCGGGTCTGTAGGATGCCATCGACATAGAGCGAGCCGGCGGGCGCACCCGCCGGCACGAACCCTTCCGAGCTCATGCCGCGAATGACGAAGCCGGCATTGAGCGTCGCGCTGTCCATGACGTTGCCGAGGCGGCGGAAGGCATCCTGCGTGTAGCGGATTTCGCCGTTCTCGATAGCCTCCGCATTGACGATGCCGACACTCGCCGTCGTGGCATCGAGTGTGGTGGCGTTGCGTGCGCCGTAGATGGTGATGGCCGCGAGATCGGTCGCGCCCGCAGCCCCCTCCTCGCCCTCGACCGAGGCGGTGGTGATGCTGAGCAGGACCTGGTTGCTGCCGGCAAAACGCGCGCCGATGCCGGTGCCGGCAAGCAGCGCGTCGAGCGCCTCTGCCGGGGTCAACGTGCCGCGGACGCCGCGCGTCGTCTTGCCTTGCGCGAGAGAAGCATCGAACAGAACCTGCAAGCCGGTCTGGGCGGCGAGGCTGTTGAGAGCGGGCGTCAGGGGGCCGGCCGGAACCGAAACGGCCGTTGCGGAGGCAAGCGCCGGGGCCGCCTCCTGCGCCATGGCGGGTGCGGCCGACCCGAAAGCCAGCACCGTGCCGGCCAGCAAGGCGGCCGTGAAGGCGCGCGCGCTCCTGCGGGACGTCCCCACATCCCCAACTCTCATCGTCATCAATGCCCCCGTTCCGGCGGCGTTCAAGGCGCCGCGTTGCATGTCCATGCCGCGGCCGATTCGGTCCGCATATTTTGTTGACGACCGAACTCCTGTTTTAGGGACTCTGCCTTGCGAAAAAATCTCGATGCGCGCTCAGGTCTCGTTGTGCGCCAGGCGATGCACATGCGCGCGCATCGCCTCAAGCAGTTCCGCGTCCCGCTCTTCCGGGTCCTTCAGCACGCAGGTCGAACAGAGCGCGCCGTTCGGCACCGTATAGAAACGGCAGCAGCCGCCCCGGGCGCGGAAGGTCCAGGAACCGAGGGGGATGTTTTGCGTATCGTCGTAAAGGGTGAGGTCGAAATAGCGCAGTTGCCGGTTATGGAGCGGCGAGCCCGGCTGTTTCACCACCTGCATGCCGATCGCCTTCGCTTCGTCGATGCAGCCGCGTTGCCGCCCGACTTCCAGGCAGCGCCCGGCCACCGCATCGGCGACAAGCCGCCACAGCGCGTTTCGCGACAGGCCGGTCTTGCGGAACAGCACATCGACCAGCGGCGCGAAATGCGCCTCGACGCCCGCGCGAAAATGGCTGCAAAGCGCTGCGCGATCGTCGAAGAATCGGGGCGAAAGGTAACGCACATGAGCGCGGCGGTCGTTATGGCTGCGGCCGCCATGCTCATGCCGGCGGTCAAAGAATTGGAACGCCATGTTGGACGGCGAAAGGTCGGGCACGATGCCGGCGCCGACCAGCAGCGGCACGCTCGCCAGCATGAAGACGTAACAATATTCGAGCATCAGCAGCGCGGCGCGGGTTTTGGCATCGCTGCCCGGATTGTGCGTGCCCTCATGGTCGAGAAAAGCGTCGATCGCGTCGCTGTCCGCGAAGAAGGCGGCCGCCGTCACCCACCCGGAATCGAGAGGGCCGACCGCGACCGAAAATTCTGCATTGTCGGACGCGCAGGCCAGAAGCGCATCCTGCAAAGCTTCGTGCCGCGCCCCGCCACCCCTGCTGTCCGCGCCGATGCTACCCATGCCCTCTCGCCGATGCCGCCGGACCCAACAGGTCCCACTTCACAGACGATTGGCGCGGTCGTTTCGGGACTCGACCCCACGATCTTTCCGGGTCAGCTACCGCTTCAGATTCAGATGATGCACGGGATCGCTGGCGGTCTGCGCGGCCTGGAGGTTCTTGTAGCGTCCGTTCTTGCGGGCGATGAGGTCGGCATGGTTGCCGCTCTCGACGATGCGGCCATCGTCGACGACAAGGATGCGGTCGGCATTCGCAATGGTCGCGAGCCGGTGGGCGATGACCAGCGTCGTGCGGCCGGCCGAAAGCTCGGCGAGCGACTGCTGGATGGCGCGTTCGGTTTCCGTGTCGAGCGCCGAGGTCGCCTCGTCGAGGATGAGGATCGGCGGGTTCTTCAGGAAGATGCGGGCAATCGCCAGACGCTGCTTCTGCCCGCCGGAGAGTTTCACGCCGCGCTCGCCAATCATCGTATCGAGACCGTCCGGCAGGTTGGCGATCACATCGTCGAGCCGGGCGCGCTTCGCGGCGTCGAGAATCTCCGCTTCCGTGGCGTCGAGCCTACCATAAGCGATGTTCTCGCGGATCGTGCCGGCAAAGAGGAAGACGTCCTGCTGCACGATGCCGATATTGGAGCGCAGCGATTTCAGCGTCATGTCGCGGATGTCGATGCCATCAACGGTGATCGCGCCGGCGGTGATTTCGTAGAAACGTGGCAGCAGCGAGCAGATCGTCGTCTTGCCGGCGCCCGAAGGGCCGACGAAGGCGATGGTCTCGCCTGCCTCGATCGAAAGGTCCAGCCCGTCGAAGACCGGCCTTTCGGCGCTGTAGCCGAAACGCACGCCGCGATATTCGATGTCACCTTTCAGCCGGCCCGCCTCCCGGGCGCTGTCGCGGTCCATGATGTCGGGCTGCGTGTCGAGGAACTGCGTGTACCGCGCAAAACCCGCAATGCCCTTCGGGTAGGTCTCGATGATCGAGTTGATCTTGTCGATCGGCCGGAAGAACACGTTGACCAGAAGCAGGAAACCGACGAAGCCGCCGGCGGAAAGTTCGCCGCGTGTCACGAACCAGGCGCCGGCCAGCATCACCACCACCTGCACGAAGCGCATCGAAAGGTAGGACAGCGACATGGACGCCGCCATCACCTTGTAGGCTTCGAGCTTGGTAACGAGGTAGTTGCGGTTGCTCTCGGCAAAAAGCTTGCGCTCGTGATCCTCGTTGGCGAAGGCCTGCACGACGCGGATGCCGCCGACATTCTCCTCGATGCGGGCGTTGAAATCCGCGACGCGGCCGTAGAGCGCATGCCAGTTGGAGGTCATGCGCGCGCCATAATGCGTGGTGACCCAGGCCGTCAGCGGCACGATGACGGCGGTGATCAGTGCCAGCGGCACATGCACCCAGAGCATCAGCAGGAAGGCGCCGATCAGCGTCATGATGGCGATGAACAGGTCTTCCGGCCCGTGATGGGCAACCTCGCCGATCTCTTCAAGGTCCTTGGTCAGCCTGGCGACGAGATGGCCGGTCTTCTGGTTGTCGAAGAAGCCGAAGGAGAGCTTTTGCAGGTGGTCGAAAGCCTTGCGGCGCATCTCGGCCTCGATGCGCACGCCGAGCATGTGGCCCCAATAGGTGACGATGACCTGAAGGCCGGCATTGATGAGATAGATCAGGAACAGGCCGACGGCGGCGAGCGCGATGAGATCGAGCCGCCCGGTCGGCAGCAGCCGGTCGATGAAGAGCGTCACCGCGACGGGAAAGGCCAGTTCCAGCAGGCCGGCGGCGACGGCGCTGCCGAAATCCAGCGCAAACAGGCCCCGGTGTGGGCGGTAATAGGCGGCGAAGCGCTTCAGATGGTCGGACATGAACGGCATGCTTTCGATATCGGTCTTATTGCTAAGACGATCAACTACCGCGTCTCATCCCACAGGTCGCAAAATTTTTCTTCCCCGACACGGTTTTGTGATTGGCGCCCCTTTCACGGGCGCCAACCGTTCTCCTGGCAAAAGCCGCTCAGTTCGCGGCGCTAGCCAGGGAAACACCCGTCAGCCGTTCGGACAACGCCCAGAGACGCTCCGCCGCATCCGGGTCCATCGCCCAGGGTGCCACACCCTTGTTGCCTGCCGCCTCGCCCTGCGGGAGCGACACCTCGCAATCCTCGCAATAGACGCCGCCGATGCCGTCGAGTTCGGGGCGTGTCGCCGCCCAGACGCTGGTTGCGGCACCCTGCTGCGGGCTCTTCAGATCGCGCGCGGGATCGACACGGCGGTTGCCGTTCTCGTCATAAACGTCGAAGGCATTGATCTCCTCCTCGCTGAGATGGCGGGCTAGATCGGTGAGGATGACGCCCGGATGCAGCGAGAAGGCGCGCACGCCATGCTCCGTCCCGCGCCGGTCGAGCCCCAGCGCAAAGAGCGCATTCGCCGTCTTCGCCTGGCCATAGGCCTGCCACTTGTCATAGGCGCGCGTGCGGAAATCGATATCGTCGAAATCGACCGGCCCGATCTGGTGCCCGCGCGAGGAGACGGACACAACCCGCGCGCCGCCGGCCGCAGCCAACACCGGCCAAAGCCCCGCCACCAGCCGGAAATGGCCGAGATGGTTCGTGGAGAACTGGCTTTCGTGCCCCTCGGCATCGCGCGCCAGCGGCGTCGCCATGATGCCGGCGCTGTTGACGAGGATCGACACCGGCGTGCCGGCCTTAACGATCCTGTCCGCGAAGGCGGCGATGGATGCGGGGTCTGAAAGATCCATCGCCTCGATGCGCACATTGTCGATGCCGGCCAGCGTGCGCTCCGCCTTGGCGCGGTCGCGCGCCGGCACGATGACCGCGGCGCCGGCGCTGGCAAGTGCCCGCGTCGTCTCGACGCCGAGGCCGGAATAGCCGCCGGTCACGATCGCCGTCTTGCCGGAAAGGTCGAGCCCCGCGACCACCTCTTCGGCGGTGCTGGCGGCATTGAAACGGGACCCGATGGGTTTTTGCTCGGACATGTCGTCACTCCTTCGTTCTCTCGTGCTGGTGTCCGTGCCTCATATCGGGTAAAGTTTCGGCGTCTCCAGCTTGCAAACTCCAGGTTTTTGTCGTGATCGTCCAGAATGCACAGGATGCCCTGTCAGACGTGCTAAGCGCCATCGATGCGCGCGCGCTCTTCTCCGTGCGCTTCGCCGCCGGCGGCCCGTGGGCGGTCGCCTTCCCGCCGCCGTCCTATGTGAAGTTCAACGCCATCCGCCACGGCGGCGCCTGGGTGATCCCGGAAGGCGAGGCACCGATGCGCATCGAGGCGGGAGATTGCCTGGTGGTCAGCGGCAAGGCCTTTACGCTTTGCAGCGATCCGCGGGTCAAGCCCATCCCGGCACGCGACGTCTTCATCGGTGGCAGTCTCGATGTGATGGTCGGCGACGGCCGCGATTTCGTGCTTCTCGGCGGCAGCGTGAACCTCGATACGGTGGACGGCACCCTCCTGACCGATGCCCTGCCCCCGGTCGTGGTCATCGCGCGCGAAGAGGCCGGGCCGATCGCCTGGCTGCTGGAACAGTTGGATGCGGAGTGGAACAGCACGGCACCGGGATCGCGCATTGCCTGCAACGACCTCCTGCGCCTGATCTTCATCCATGTGCTGCGCGCCTATCTCGCCCGCGAGACGTCGCGGCATCCGGGCTGGCTGGCCGGCCTCACCGACCGTCGCCTTGCCCCGGCGCTGCGGGCCATCCATGCGGATCCCGCGCGCCGCTGGACGGTGGATGAACTCGCCGGCATCGCGGGCCAGTCACGCTCGGCCTTTGCCGAACGGTTCCGCGACACCGTCGGCGCCTCACCGATCGATTATCTTGCGGCATGGCGCATGCGGCTTGCGGCCGCCCGGCTGCGGCGCGGCGACGAACCGCTGCCGCGGATCGCCCAATCGCTCGGCTATGCCTCGGACAGCGCCTTCGCCGCCACCTTCCGCCGTGTCCTTGGCCACTCGCCCGCCCGCTACCGCAGCCTGCACCGCGGCGCGGCGGCCTAGCTTTGCCCGATCAGACCTTCAGGGCGCTCGCGGTGTAGATCTCGTCGATCGTCCGGCCGAGGCTGGCGTCGAACTCGGCATCACTCATCTGCAGGCGCAGGTCTTCCGTCAGCGCACGCGAGAAGCTGGCGATCATGCCGTGGTTGCGGCTGAGCTTTTCGCAGGCGTCGGCGCGGCTGTAGCCACCCGAAAGGGCCACGACGCGGGCGACCGCCTGGTGGGCGATCAGCGGCTTGTAGAAATCCGCGACTGTCGGGATGGTGAGCTTGAGCATGACCTTCTCGCCCGCCGGCACCGCGTCAAGCTGGCTGGCGATCTCGTCGCGCAGGATGGCTTCGGCCTCCTCTTTCGTCGCACTTTTGATCGAGACTTCCGGCTCGATGATCGGGACGAGGCCATGGCCGAGGATCTGGCGTCCCACCTCGAACTGCTGCTTCACCACGGCGGCGATGCCGGCCTTGTCGGCATGGGCGATCACCGAGCGCATCTTGGTGCCGAAAATGCCCTTCTTCACGGCGCGGGCGAGCAACTCGTCGAGATCGGGCGTCGGCTTCATCACCTGCGCGCCGTTCTCCTCGGCGGCCAGCCCCTTGTCGACCTTGAGAAAAGGTACGACGCCGCGGTCTTCCCACAAATAGGAGGGAACCGGCTTGCCTTTGGCCTCGCCGTCCATAGTCTTTTCGAACAGGATCGCGCCGATCACCTTGTCGCCGGAGAAAGCGGGCGCCGTCATGATGCGCACGCGCATCTCGTGCATCAGGCGGAACATCGCCTCGTCACCGCTATAGTCGGTGTCGGCAATGCCGTAGAGACGCAAGGCACCGGGGGTGGAACCACCGCTCTGGTCGAGGGCGGCAATAAAACCCTCCTTGCCGGACATCTGCGCCATCATCTTTGCGTCAGCCATGCTTTCCCCCCTTTTCGGACCGGCGCGTGGTGCGCTCGGACACGCTGCTCTGCCAATTTGCTCGGAGCATAACCGACGATATCTCGTTCTCATACCCCTTGCCGAAGTCGGCGCAGGTGGATTTTACCGGCTCAAAACAAACTCATGTCGCCGACCAGGAGGTTTCGCGCGAGCCATGGGCTCTGCCGGCCCTCGGTGTCGCGCAGCACGCGGGATTTGACGGCGGAATAGAATTCGCCGAGGTCGATGACGCCGTTGGCATCGACGTCCGCCGTGCCGCGGCCGGTCCCGAGCACCTCGACGATGGCCGAGGTGAAGACGCCGCCGCCCTTTCCGGCACTTTCCAGCGCCACCTGCCGCCCTTTCGACGCGGCAAGCACGACCATGGGCGCGCCGGCTGACGTCAGCAAGGCACCGGCGACATCGTCGTTCGTGGCGAAGGCGCTGCTGCCGGCAAGGCCGGTGTGGCAGGCGTCGAGCAGGATCACCACCGTTCCCTTTGCCTTGGACAGCACCGCCGCGACGTCGCTCCAGGCAAGCGCGGTCTCGCGCAGCGCGCCGGTGCGCGTATCCGGCAGGGCGAGCAGCAAGTCGCCGGTCGTACCCGTGCCGCCGGAACCGACGGCATGGCCGGCAAAAGAGAAGAGCAACGTATCGTCCGGCCCCGTCGCGGCGACGGCATCGGCCACCGCCTTGAGGATCGCTTCGCCCGTCGCCGCACGATCGCTCAGCACGGTCAGCTCCGGCAATGCCGCACGATGGCCGCCGACGCCCGCCAGAACCGCTTTCAGGCGCTCCGCGTCGCTGCGCGCGAAGGACAGCGCGGGAATGCCCGGATCACCGGCATAGGCGTCGATGCCGACAAGCACCGCGCGAAGACGCCCCTCACCGCGCGATGGCGGCGGCAGGAGCAGGCCTTTCGGGGTGCTGACCAGGCCGTCCGCATCGTCGGCAAGCACGGTGATCCACCGGCTGCCGCCGGGATCGGCAATGTCGAAGACCTCTTCGGCCGCTTGTCCCTGCACATTCCGCTCGGTGATCAGCCGGCCATCGACGAACACACGCAGCCGCGCGAGCCCGGTATCGTCGGTGGCGCTCACGGCCAGGCGGCGTTTTCCGGCCTCGGCCACGCTCACCGTGAAGGAAACCAGCGGCGGCGAACCCAGCGTTTCCGGCCGCGCGGCGACCTTCCGCCCTTCGAGCACCGCCTGCGCAAGACCCGGCCGGTGGAGGGCCGCCCCGAACTGGTACACGGTCTGCAATGCGGGCATACCGGCAAAACGCACATTGAGCGCGTGCGCCCCTTCGTAAGTCGTGTCGAACCGACCGTCGGGCAGCATGACGACGATCTCGTCATCGATATGTGCACCGCCCAGAATCTGCTCGCCCGTTTCGGCGCGAAACACGGTGAAGCGACCATCGTGGTTGAGCTGCACCAGAAACCGGCCGTCCCGGGTCAGGCGCATGGCGCGCACCAGCGTCGGATCGGCAAGCGGAACGAGGTTTCCGACGCGCTTGCCGGTGCGCGTATCGATGAAGGCGGCCTGTCCGATATAGCTGGCGGAGACGAGAATCCGGTCGTCGCGCACCGCGAAGACCCGGATCTCACTCGCATCCGTCGAGCTCCACCCGAACGCGCTCGCGTCGTCGGGTGCGTTTTCCGGCACGAGTTCCCGGTCGATATTCACGATGAGGTCGGGCGAAACCAGAATGAGGCCGGCCATGCTGACCCGGGAGCTGCCGGCATAACAATTGGCAAACAACAGCGCATGGGCCTGCTCACCCTCCCCCCAGCGCCAGGCCTGTTCGATCGAGGCCGGATCGAACGCCTCGGCGGAGGTCTTGCATTCGAAGGCGCTGTTTTCCGGGGCGACGGTGCTGAAGCGCTTGCGGATGGCGGGAGCGATGCGCGCGACGGCATCGATGAGCGTGTCGATCTTCGGCTTTCGATCGGCATTCACATCCATGTAGTGGCCATAGGTGCTGTGAGCGACCGACGACACCCGGTCGATCGCGCCGATGACCGCGCCGATCCGGTCGAAGACCGTCGCCTCGGAAGGCTGGAACGACGATTGCGGCAGGCGCCCAAGGCCGCGCCCGGCGATCTGGACCGCGCAAAACACGCCGCCCTCGGCGCGCGCCAGACCACGTCCATCGCCGAAATTCCCGCATCGGTCATCCGCAGCCACAACCGCCGTACCATCCATCAGCGGCTTGCGAACGAGCTTGTCGACGGGCACGAACAGTTGCTCGTCCGGCGCGGATGCATTGATGAGATAGCTCTCCATGCCATGCGTGACGCGTATCGGCTCGCCGAAACGCCAGAGGTGTTTTTCCAGAGGGATATCAATGCCGCGATGGGTCCTGACGAGCTGGCGAAGCGCTTTTCGCGCGCCGTCCGGGTCAAAGTCGTCGAAATTGCCTTGCGAAGCCGACAGGTAGTAACCCGGCCCGCTTTCCTCCAGGTCGTAAACCTCGCCGGAGACGATGTCCCATAACCGCCCGCCATCCTTGGTGCCGTCGGCGCTCGGGCCGGTCATCGCCGCGAACATGCGGTCGACATCGAGCACGATTTCGGTGCGCCAGCCGACCCCCATGTTCCGCATATAGGTTCCGGTGCCGATATCGCCGTTGAGGGTGGAGACGACGGAATTCTCCATCTGCCGGATTTCTGCCCCGAGCACGATGAAACTGTCGTTGCGCGCCCAGGCGAGCAGCCCATGGCGCAAGTTCTGGACGACGGCGCCATCTGCGAGGTCGATGACCTCCAGCCGCCTGTCGACCGAACGCACCGCTGCCACGAAGCGTCCCGTCGGCGAGAAGCGCGGCTGCAACCCTGCACGCGAGAACAGCAACGCGCCCATTTCGCGGTCGAAGACGTCGTAGCGGTCCTTGTAGACCTTCATCTCATAGCGCCCGGACGGATCGGCCAGAACCTCGTCCGGCGCATCGCTCGTGAAGCGGTCCTGCACGACGATTTCCGGCAGCCCGAGTTCCACCGTCAGGCGCGGCGAGCGCTCCGTGCGCAGCACATGCTCGCCGCAGGCGCCACCCGTCACGAGGCTGACGCCGATATCCTGCTGGCCGGCGGAAAGCAGGAAGACCGTAATGGCACCGCTCGCCACAGGCATGCGCCCATGCAGCGGAATGATGGCGCGCGTGCGCTCTTCGGCATGCTTCAGGCCGTTCGGTCCTTTCGCCCCCGCCGTCAGCGGCAGGAAACCCTTGCCCTTGAAACGCGTGGCCACCGGGAAATCGGCGACGATGAAAAGCGGCAGGGGCGCGGGTTTTGCCGCTTTCAGCTGATAGCCGAGCTGAAAGCCCGTGCCCGGCGTCAGTTTCTGCGTCATGCCGATGGTAAACTGGATGCCGGCGACCATCGCCCGCACCTCATTAAGAGCCTCGGGACAGGCAAGCGCCACGGTCTGCGTTGCGGGCATCTGCCGAAGTTCGGCGATGCGTTCCCGCATCTGCGTCGCAAGACAGGTCGCGTCACCCCGGCATCGGCTTCGCTTGCGAATCCACGCGCGCTGGTCCGCCACCAGCTTCTCGGCCGCCTTGCCTTCAGCCGCAGAGCGCTGCTGCGAATAGACGGCGGCCATTTCGGCGTCGAGCGCCGCCAAAGTGGGATCGCCGCATATCGCATGCTCCACCGCATTGGAGGCCTTGGCGCAATCGAAACTGGGCTGCGCGGACACCGATCCGGCGCCCAGCAGCAAGAGGACGGTGCAAACAGCCGCCATCATCAGAACATGCAGTCGCGTGCCGGAACCGGTCATGCCGTCCCCCTCCGCATACGGCGTGCTCCCCTGTCCGGAAGCAGGCCTCACCACTCGGCTTCACTGACAATTCCTGAAATTCCTGCGCTGGCGGGGCCAGGTATACTCAATTCTTCTAACGTACCAGCCAGGCCGTTCATTCGGCCGACGAAGGCTGCGTTCAAAAACGGCACACTTTCCGCAGGTCGTGCCAAAATTCATTAACCCTGGCGTTCCAGTCGAAACAACACATACGAGTTGTAGTTGCAGTTTTGCAAAACTCATTTAGCGTGCCGGAAGCGGAGTGCCGCGCGGCTGCAAGTGGGAAAACGCATGAACTATCTGCACGCGATCTTCCAGCAATCCCCCGAGATTGCTCTCTTCCTCGCCCTTGCCGGCGGCTACTGGATCGGCAAGTTCCAATTCGGCAAATTCCAGCTTGGCGGCGTCGCCGGCTCGCTGCTGGTCGCCGTCGTCCTCAGCCAGGTCGGCGTGACGATCGACAACGGCATCAAGACCGTGCTCTTCGCACTGTTCATCTATGCCGTCGGTTTCGAGAGCGGGCCGCAGTTCTTCCGCTCGCTCGGCCGCAAATCCATTCGCGAGATCGTCATGGCCGCCGTGCTGGCGCTGAGCGGGCTTGCCACGGTGGTGGTGCTCGCCAAGATATTCTCGCTGGACAAGGGCCTCGCCGCCGGCATTGCCGCCGGCGGGCTCACCCAGTCGGCGATCATCGGCACCGCAAGCTCCGCCATCGGCAAGCTCGGCCTTTCGGCGGACCAGACCCAGGCGCTCCAGGCCAATGTGGCGATCGGCTATGCCGTCACCTACATCTTCGGATCCTTCGGCGCGATCCTGGTCTGCGTCAACATACTGCCTTGGTTCATGGGGCGCGGCATCCGCGACGACGCGGTGAAGGCTGAGGCCGAGATGCTGGCCGGCGCGCAGGTCTTCGGCCCGGGCGAAAGCGCTGCCCTGCCGGATCTCGTCGGGCGCCTCTTCACGGTGGAGAAGGCGGCCGGCCGCACGGTCGCGGACCTGGAGGCCAGCGCCACGGCCGCGCCGATCGCCGTCGAGCGCATCAAGCGCAAGGGCAGCATCGTCGGCGTCGATCCCGGTTTCGTTCTGGAACGCGGTGACATCGTGCTCGTCGTCGGGCGCCGCTCCGGCGTCGTCGGGCTGGAGGCGGTCGTCGGGCCGGAACTGCAGGCCTCCGATGGCATGGAGATGGTTCTCGCCACACGCGACGTCGTCGTCGCCAATGCCGAATTCGCCGGCCACACGGTCTCAGACATCATCGAGGCGACGCGCGACCTGCGGCACGGGGTTTTCGTGCTCTCCGTCAAGCGCGGCGGCACGCCGCTGCCCCTCGAAGCGAAAACCCGGATCGATGCCGGCGATATCGTCACGGTCTACGGCCTCCAGGAGGATCTCCAGCGCATCGCCAAGCGCGTCGGGCCGGTCCTCGTTCCGAGCGACAAGACGGATTTCGTCTTCCATGGCCTCGGCATCGTCGTCGGCCTGCTCATCGGCCTTCTCGTCGTGCGCATCGGCTCGATCCCGCTGACGCTCGGCAGCGGCGGTGGCGCGCTTCTGGCGGGCCTTGCCTTCGGCTGGTATCGCAGCCGCAACATGACGCTGGGCAACATGCCGACCGGCGCATCCACCCTGCTTCGCGACCTCGGGCTTGCCGGCTTCGTTGCGGTGGTCGGCCTCCAGTCCGGCCAGCAGGCTGTGCACACCATCATCGAGAGCGGCCTGTCGATCTTCCTGATCGGCGTCGCCGTTACCATCATTCCCATGCTGATCACCATGGCCGTGGGACGATACGTGCTGCACTACGACAATGTCGCCGTGTTCGCCGGCTCTCTCTCGGGTTCGCGCAGCGCCAATCCCGCCTTCGGCGAGGTGCTCGACAAGGCCGGCAATTCCGTGCCGACGACATCCTTCGCCATCACCTACGCCCTCGCCAATGTGTTCCTGACCCTACTCGGGCCACTCGTCGTCGCCCTCGTATGACCGACCCCCTAGGTCAAGCCTTCGGAGAAAGCCCCATGACCGACTACAGCCAATACGCCAAGCTGAGCCCGTTCGAACTCAAGGACGAGCTCATCAAGCTGGCCACGAGCAAGAAGAACCAGACGATGCTGAATGCCGGGCGCGGCAACCCGAACTTCCTGGCCACCCTCCCCCGCCGGGCCTTCTTCCGGCTCGGCCTGTTCGCCACGGCTGAAGCGGAGCTTTCCTACTCCTACATGCAGCAAGGCATTGGCGGCCTTCCCAACATCGAGGGCATCGAGGGCCGGTTCGAGCGCTTCATCAGCGAGCATCGCGACCAGGAGGGCGTCGTCTTCCTGAGCCGCAGCCTGTCCTATGTCCGCGACCAGCTCGGCCTTTCCGCCTCGCAGTTCCTGCATGAGATGGTCGAGGGCATCCTCGGCTGCAACTACCCCGTCCCGCCCCGCATGCTGCGGGTGAGCGAGGAGATCGTCCGGCAATATCTCGTCAAGGAAATGATCGGCGGCTTCACGCCGGCCGGCGATGTCGACGTCTTCGCGGTGGAAGGCGGCACGGCCGCCATGACCTATATCTTCAACACCATGAAGCAGAACGGGCTCGTCGAGCGCGGCGACAAGGTGGCGATCGGCCTGCCCGTCTTCACGCCCTATATCGAGATCCCGCAGCTCGACGAATACGGCCTGAAGGAAGTCGCGATCAATGCGGACCCGGCCGCCGGATGGCAATATCCCGATTCGGAACTGGAAAAGCTGAAGGACCCCGCCATCAAGGTGTTCTTCTGCATCAATCCGAGCAATCCACCCTCCGTCAAGCTCGACGAGCGCAGCCTGAAGAAGATCGCCGACATCGTCGCCAACGACCGGCCGGACCTCATCATCCTGACCGACGACGTCTACGGAACCTTCGCCGACGACTTCCAGTCGCTTTTCGCGGTCTGCCCGAACAACACGATCCTCGTCTATTCCTTCTCGAAATATTTCGGGGCCACCGGCTGGCGGCTCGGGGCCATCGCCACGAACCGGGAAAACGTGCTCGACCGGAAGATCGCGGACCTGCCGAAGAAGACGCGGGAGGCGCTGGAAAAACGCTACAACTCGATCGTGACCGACGTCAGCGCGCTGAAATTCATCGACCGGCTCGTCGCCGACAGCCGCACGGTCGCCCTCAACCACACGGCCGGGCTCTCGACGCCGCAGCAGGTGCAGATGGTGCTGTTCTCGCTCTTCGCCCTGATGGACGAGCACGACATGTACAAGGCATCGCTGAAGAAGGTCATTCGCCGACGCGAAGCGGCCCTCTACCGCGAACTCGGCATCGAACTCACCGAGAACCCGAACCAGGTGGATTATTACACGCTGCTCGACCTCGAAGACATCGCGCAGAAACTCTACGGCTCGGAATTCGCAGCCTGGGTGAAGAAGACCTTCACCGCCAACGAGCTTCTCTTCCGCATCGCCGACGAAACCGGCATCGTCCTCCTCCCCGGCCGAGGCTTCGGCACGCAGCACCCCTCCGGTAGAGCCTCTCTCGCCAACCTCAACGAGTACGAATATGCGAGGATCGGCCGTGCGCTGCGCGACATGGCGGACGAGTACCACCGGCAGTTCACGAAGAAGAAGGCGAAACGCTGAGGTCGCCGAACGACCTCTCTTGGAGCGTACCCGCAACAGACGCGCTAACCCTAACGGATAGGTTGCCGCCGTAAGCCGCGTCGGCAACACTCTTCGGGGCAAGAGCAAAAAGCCTGTGCTAAGAAAATTCGAGCCGATCGGACTGGTGTTCTTCAGACACGGGGGCTTGTCGTATGCGTTTTTTCCTGACCGCGCTCCTCGCCATCCTCGTGCTGCTTTGCGCAGATGGTGCGGAAGCCCAGAGGCGGAAGGGCGACGTGCTGTTGGGGCCGGTCGAGATGTTCCGGGGCCTCGCGCGTCGCCAGGCGCAGCAGCGGGCCGATCCGGCGGGACGCTGGATAGCCCTTGCCCCGGCCAATGGCATGGGCGGCACGGTCTGCAACACGACGGGCGACAAATATTCGTGTTTTGCCGTGCGTTGCAGCGCTGACGACAGGCCCGAATTCGCCTTCTTCTACAATGTCGGAAACTATGCCGCGAGCGTGCAATCCGCGATCGTCGTCGACGAGCGGCTGGCGTTCTCGATCCCGCTGTCGCGCATTTCCAACGGCGTGATGGCCGGGGCGATCGATGCCACCCGCGACCGGGTCCTTCTCGAAGCCTTGAAGGCGGGACGGAGCTTTGCCTTCGATCCGGGCTTTCGCCACGTCTTCAGCCTGGCCGGGTCTTCCGCGTTTATCGACAAGACGCTCTCTGGATGCGAGCCCGCCGAAACCCCGTCCTTCGTGGCGCAGGACACGACGCAAACACAGACGGCCGAGGCCGGCAGCGGGCCACGTAGCGGCCTCGAACTGATCTGGAACACCGACCTGCCCGGCCATGACTACCGCAGCGGCCTGACGGACCCGACCTTGCGCGGGGTCAGCCGCGACCAGTGCGCCACCTTCTGCGAGATCGACAACCGATGCCGCGCCTACACGCATAACGGCGCGAACAATGTCTGCCTGCTGAAGGAGGAGGCAGGCGGTCGGGAACCTTTCCCCGGCGCGACATCCGGAATTTTCCACGCCAAACAGTTCCGCGCCGAAGCGCGCACGGGCGTTGCGGCAACCTTCGCCGAGGGCCTTTTCTGGCGAAAGGACGATACGCGCGAAACCTATGTGGAGCGTATAAGGACGAATGCGGTTGCCTCCGGCGGCGCCTGCGATGGCGATCGGGCGGCGCTGAAGGCGCTGGCCTCCGGGTTCAGCGCCAGGATGCCCGGCGCGGACGCGACTGCGGGGAAGGCTGTCGACATCGGCTGGGCGGGCAAAACCGACCCCGGTATCACCGCCTATTTCGTGCTGAGCGCCAACCGCCCCGTCCGCTTTGCCGGAAAGGGTTTCGTGGCCCTGACACCGGATGCAATCGGCCCCTACGGCATTGAACAGGCAGGCGATAAAAGCCGGGCCATCGTGGCACTCCATAGCCGCGGCGCAGGCGCAGCCGGCACGATTTCCGTCGTGCCGCTGGCAGCCGGCTCGGTAGAGCTGAACGCGGCGCTCGTCGGCTATGTTCGTGCCTGCAAGGAGGTGATCGTCCTTCAGCAATGGAAAGGCACGCTCACGGTCAACCCGGCAGCGCCGGAGATCGTGCTGAACGATCCCGTGGCCGGCAATCTTTACGACAAGCGGATCGACATCCCTACGATGGGGCGCAGCATCCTGTTCAACGAGAGCCGGTTTGCAGTGATCGATGCGGCAACGGGAAGCGAGGTGCTGGAGCGCGAGGGGCGCGACATCGCACTCTCGCCGACGAGGCGCTTTCTCGGCGTGCGCAGCAACGAGAATTTCGACATCATAGACCTCGTCGACGGCGCGCGGATCGCGACGCTCGGCGGCAGCGATCTCGCCTGGTTCAACAAGGATTCCTTCGTGATCGGCGAGGCCGGGCCTTGGGGCCGCACCTGGCTGGCCTCGACGCTCTCCACCGGCGTGCTGGTCGAAGAGCAGCGGACCGCTTGCGCCGCATGCAGCAGTTCGCTCTCCGCCTCTGTGACGATGGATCTCGAAAACATGCTTGGCATCGTGGCCGGGCCGCTCGGTTATGCCGCCTTCGATTTGCAGGACCGGGATTTCATCGCGCAGGATCCAAACCTGATCATTGCCGACGAGGGCCTGAAGGGCGTGCGCGAACTCATCCGTGTGCGGGCCGAGGAGATCGGCACGACCACACCGATCGCCCTGGATGCCGGGTGGAATGCACCGCTCGGCCTCGCTTTCACGCACTATACGGGGCAACGCACGGGCGGAGGGAACCTCGATGCGCAAAATGCAGCGCTCGCCGCCCTGTTTTTGAAGCGGGACTACATCATGCCGAACCGCGGCGTATCGAATTCGCAGGCCGCAATCGATCTGCCGCAAGAGGAAACGGTGCTGCGCGGCCTTGCGCCGGTGCGGGTAGATCTGTCTTCCGTCGGCGTCGTGTCCCGGCGCACGCTGCTCGATGCCTTGCAGCCGTTCGGCTTTACCGAGGCCAAGGTCACCCTCCCAGATTTTGCCCTGGAGCCGCTGGACGACGCACTGCGCTTCGATGAAACGGCGAAGGCGGCATTTGAAAAGCGCGTCAAGGCGGCAAGCAAGCGCCTCGCTGACGACCTCGCCGCCCTGAAGGCGCCGCTCGCCTGGGCACGCCCGGCCGATAGCATGGAGGCGCTCTATTGCCAGCATGTCGAGGATGGGCTGGAGGGCGGGAAACTGCCGGAGACGCTGGACCTTGCCTATCACCTACGGCTTGGCGAGCGGACCATCTGGATCGCCCGAGGCATATGTTACGGCGGCCCGACGGCGGGAACCCAGCTCAGCAAATCCTACCTGGCGATCTT
Organism: Shinella sp. GW821-FHT10F02; assembly: GCF_058809275.1. Lineage (NCBI taxonomy): Bacteria > Pseudomonadati > Pseudomonadota > Alphaproteobacteria > Hyphomicrobiales > Rhizobiaceae > Shinella > Shinella sp. GW821-FHT10F02. Next base: position 346,457 of record NZ_JBXASL010000007.1, read on the forward strand.
CGACCAAGGCACCGGCGCGCTCGGGGCGAGGCAAGCCGTGGTTGCCCAGCACCAGATTTTTGGCGGCGGCGTAGCCCGGGTTTTCCATGAGCAGACGCTTGACGTGAAGGCCATCGGCACGACCGCGCTGCTGTTCTACGCCAAGAAAGCCGGGACGATTGGCCTTTTCGAACTCAAGACGCGCCGGTTCCTGTTCGAGAAAATGGATCTGCCGCGCGGCGACATGCTGAAGGACGCCTTTGCGGACGAGAGCGGCCGCTACATTCTCCAGGAGAATGCCGACGGCACCTTCTATCTGCACGGCGTCGCGGACGGCGCCGTGCTTCTCTCCGGCCGCTTCATCGATGACGAGGTGGTGTTCTGGAACGAGCATTTCCAGTTCGACGCGACGCCCGAAGGCAGTGCCTTCGTCAATCTGCGTTTTCCCGGCTCCGGCGGCCAATACAGTTTCCAGCAGTTCGATAGGCGGCTTCGTATCGACGGGCTGATGCAGGTAGTGCTTTCCGGCACCGGGACGGGCACGGCGCCGACCATCGGCGCGCCGCCCTCCCTGGAGGGAACGCTGGATGGCAGCGAGACCCGCATCAAGGGTGACGTCACCGTGCGCGGCCTTCGGCCGGTCATCGCCGTCAGCGTCTACCAGGATGGCGTCCTGACCGATAGGGTCGCAGTGGCGGATGCGTCGAAGCCCGTAACGATCGACGTGGGGCGCTTGCCGGCGGCGCGTTGGATAAGCCTCGTCGCGGAGGATGCGGACGGGCTGCAAAGCCTGCCGATCGGGCGGGATTTCGGCGACCAGGCGCAAAAGCCGGTCACTAATGTGCTGGCGATCGGCATCGACGTCTATAAGGATAAGCGCATTACGCAGCTCGCCTTCGCAAAGAGCGATGCGGAGCGTGTCATCGCGCGTTTCCGGTCCCTGTCCGGCAAGACGATCGATGCCCCGCCGGAGGATGTGCTGCTGCTCGCCGACAAGGCGGCGGACAAGACGGCGATCCTCGCCGCCGCGGAAAGGCTGGCGCAGAGTGCCGGGCCGGGCGAAACAGCAGTGTTCTTCTTCGCGGGCCACGGGCTGCAGGGCGCCGACGGCAAATTCTATATCGCGACCTCGGCGACGCGCGCCGACAATGTGGAAGCGACCTCGCTCGCCTGGGATGAGCTCGCCGCCGTTCTCTCCCGGACCAAGGGGCGGCTGATCGTGCTCCTCGACGCCTGCCATTCGGGCGCCGCCGGCACCGGCCTTTTCGCCACCAACGACGACGCCGTCTCCGGCCTCCAGCGCTCGATTCCCGCCGGCCTTGTCGTGCTCTCCGCCTCCAAGGGCCGCGAGCTTTCCCGCGAATCCGCAAGGTCAAACGGCGGTATTTTCACCACCGTGTTGACGGATATCATGGGTGAGGGTCGGGCAGGCGCCGACCTCAACGGCAACGGCACTTTGGAAGTTTCCGAACTGTTCCGCGCCGTCAAAGTGGGCGTTTCCGAGGAGAGCGGCGGTCTCCAGACACCCTGGCTCGCCCGCAACCAGATGATCGGCGAGTTTTCTCTGTTTTGACGGCTGACCTCAAACAACGCTGGCGCCGTTTCGCGACAGGCAGCCGACCGGCAAAGATTGACCGGGCGGCTCCCAGACCGGCAAGGTCGCGGACTGGCGGCTGTCCGCCAGAAGTCCCGTGCCGACGCTCGCGTCGACATTCGCCTGCATAATTTCCGCCAGGATCGAAAGCGCGATGGAGGAGGCGCTCTTGCCGCTTTCGAACAGGCCTGCCGGGCCGCGGATGCGGCCGAGTTTTTCCGGCTCCACGCCAAAACGCCCGAGAATGTCGAGGCGGCGTTGGTGGGTCTTCCGGCTGCCCATCGCGCCGACATAGAAGGCGTCCGTCTCCAGGATCGGCGGCAGGAGGTTGGTTTCCCATTCGTGATCGTGGAACATCACCGCGATCGCCGTGTGGCGGTCGGCGTGGATGGTCGGCAGGTTCGCCGGGCCGGGGATCGGCACCACCTCGACGCCGGAGGTCTTCAACACCTCCTCCCGCGTCTCGCGGTCCGGCGAATAGAGCACCACCTCGAAGCCGGTGAGCAGGCTGAGCCGCGCAAGCTGCACCGCCGAAGGCCCGATGCCCGCGATGATGAGGCGCGTGCGCGGCGCATAGATCCGCGTCAGGGTCTCGCTATCGTCTTCCGCCAGGGACGGCACATGCATGATGGCCGGCAGGCGGCGGTGCAGGCGGGCGTCGATCGCCACCAGGTCGTCGTCCGCGATGGACACGTCGAAGACGAGTTCGATCGCGCTGCCGCAGGGAAGCTGGATGTCGAAATATTTCGATCCGCGGCCGTAGCGCACCCGCCGGCTCTCGCCCTCGTGGATCGCGGCGATGGCTTCCGTGACGACGGCGCGCTCGATGCAGCCGCCCGAAAGATACCCCGTCCAGTGCCCGCTCTCCGAAACCGCCATCTGGGCGCCGAGCGGGCGCGGCGAGGAGCCCTCGATCTGCACGAGCGTGACGATCGCGATGCGTTCGCCGCGGCGCCTGCGGTCGATGGCGAAATCCACGACATAGTCGTCGAACTGGTCCCACGATCCGGCCGGCATTTTCATGGCGTACTCCTCTTTCGTCTGTTTCAGGCAGGCTCGCACACATCCGCCGGCGTCCTGACTGGCGGCGACACGGCATTGGGCACCAGCTTGTAGAGATGGTCCGCCTTGAAGGGCGTCGCATAGAGGCGCACGCCGATCGCGTCGCGAATGGCATTGCCGAGGGCGGCCGCGACGGGGTTGTAGGGGCTTTCGCTCATCGACTTGGCGCCAAGCGGGCCGATGCGGTCGTAGGTGTCGGCGAAATAGACCTCCGTGCGCGGAATGTCGGCGAAGGCGGGGATGTGGTAGCCGCGGAACGTCGGGTTGCTCACCCTGCCCTCGCCGTCGATCTTCAAGTCCTCGTAGAGTGCGGCGCCGATCGCCTGGGCGACGCCGCCTTCCACCTGGCCGCGGCACTGCATCGGGTTCATCACCGTGCCCGCATCCGCCGCATGGACGGAACGCAGGATGCGGATTTCGCCGTAGCGGCGATGGATGGCGACCTCGAAACCCTGGACATTGAAGGCAACCGAGCGCGGCGTGCCGCCGCTGCGGCCCTTCCCGGACAGTTTTACACCTGCTTCGGCCGCCGCCGCCGCAAGATCCGAGAGCGCAATGCGCCTGCCGCCCGCCACCACCACGCCTTCGCCCAGCACGCAATCCGAGCGCCAAACCTTGGCGAAGGTGGCGGCGAAATCGAGGATGACGCCGGCAAGGTCCTCCGCCGCCTCCCGTGTCGCCGAGCCGGCCACGACCGTGCCGGTGCTGCCGAAGGCGCCCGTATCGTGCGATATATGGTCGGTATCCGACTGCTTGATGCGCACATGGGCGAGCGTCGTGCCGAGCAGCGAGGCGACGATCTGGCCGTGCACGGTCGTCGTGCCGTTGCCGAACTCGGCCGTGCCGGTCTTCAGCTCGAAGGCGCCGTCCGGCAGCAGGGTCACCCGGCTTTCGGCGCGGTGGCCGCGCGGCGGGATCGTATCGATCATGCCGGCCGCGACACCGCGCCCGACCAGCCAATCGTCGGAAAGGTCGGGAGCGGGTCCGCGCGCAAGCCCCGCCTCCACCATGTCCAGGCATTGGTCGAGGCCGTAGCTGCCGTATTCCACGTCGTGCGGCCCATCGTCCGCCGAGGTCATGGGGTCGCCCGGCACCACGACATTCCGCCGGCGGAATTCGATCGGGTCCATGCCGATCTGGCGGGCGACCTCGTCCATCGCGGATTCGACGGCAAAGTTGCTCTGGCTGAGGCCGTAGCCTCGAAAGGCGCCGCTCGGCATTTCGTTGGTATAAACGGCGACGGAATCAACCTTCTTGTTGGCGCAGCGATAGAGCGCGATGCACTCGCCCGAGCCGTGATACATGACGCCCGGCCCGTGATTGCCATAGGCCCCGGTGTTGGACAGCAGGCGCATGGAAATCGCCGTCAGGCGGCCCTCGCGCGTGGCGCCGACCTTCACCGTGATGCGCATCGGATGACGGCTGGTGGAGGCGGAAAACTGCTCCGTCCGGGTATATTCCAGCTTCACGGGCCGGCCGGTCCTGAAGACGGCGAGCGCGACGATATCCTCCGTGATCATCTCCTGCTTGCCGCCGAAACCACCACCGACGCGCTCCGCAAAGACGCGCACCTTCTCCTGCGGCAGGTCGTAGAGCATGCACAGGGCATCGCGCGTCAGGAAGGGCACCTGCGTGCTGGTGCGCATGTTGAGCCGCCCGTCGCCATCCAGCCAGCCGATGGCGCCGTGGGTTTCGAGATGGGCGTGCTGGACGCGCTGGATGTGATAGGTGCCCTCGTGAATGGCGTCCGCCTCGGCAAACCCCTTCTCGACATCGCCGAGATGGCCATGCAACTCCGCGACGATGTTGCGCTGCGGATCGGCGATACGCGAGGAGAGCGGCTTGTCGTGAACGACGGGCGCGCCGGGCCGCATCGCCTCCTCCGGGTCGAAGACGGCCGGCAACAGCTCGTATTCGACTTCGATCAGCTTGCAGCCGGCCTCAGCCACTGCCTCGCTCTCGGCGATGACCGCCGCCACGCGCTGGCCGATATGGCGAAGGATCGGGTCCAGCACCAGCGTATCGTCGGGATCGTCGGTGTACATTTCGTGGCGGGCGGTCGAGAAATAGCGTTTCGGCGCATCCTCATGGGTCAGCACCGCGACGACGCCCGGCAGCGCGAGCGCGGCGCGCGTATCGATCGACAGGATGCGCGCGGAGGGGTGCGGCGAGCGCAGGATCTTCATATGCGTGAGGCCGGCGAGATCGCCCTCCGGCGCGACGTCCATTGTGTAGCGCACGCGGCCGGTCACGACGCCCGGCCCGGCGGGTGCGGGCAGGTTGCGGCCGCACGCGGCACCCGCCTCCGGGCGCTCGACATGTTTCACGCCCTCGATTGCGTCCGCGATGGCGCGGTAGCCGGTGCAACGGCAAAGGTTGCCCTTGAGGGCTGCAGGAAGGTTGCGGCGCTGCGCCTGGTCGAGTGCCGCCGCCGTCATGATCGCGCCCGCCGTGCAGAAGCCGCACTGGAAACCCTGCGCATCGAGGAAGGACTGCTGCACCGGATGCAGATGCCCCGGCGTGCCAAGCCCTTCGATGGTCGTGACCTCCAGGCCTTCGGCGCGAAAGGCGGGAACGAGGCAGCTATGCACCGGACGGCCGTCGAGATGCACCGTGCAGGCGCCGCAATCGCCGGCGTCGCAGCCCTTTTTCACGCCGAGACAGCCGAGTTCGCGCACGAAGGTGCGCAGGCATTGGCCGGGGCGGGGCGTCGCCTCGTGGGTCTTGCCGTTGACGAGATAGGTCATGGCCGACCCCCGAGTTCCAACCGGATCTCCTCCGCGAAAAGCTGCGTCATGTGTCTGCGCCAATCGGGCAGGCCGTGGATGTCGTCGTAATAGAGCGCATCCGGGATAGCCTTCTCCAGCCGGTGCGCCAGATCCGCAGCACTCGGACGGGCGGCAAAGGCGAGCCGCACCGGCCGCCGCGTCGAGGCCGTCACGGTGAGAACGAAGGCGCCATCGGCGGCGAGCGTGCCGATCAACAGCACGCCGGAGCGGCCGAGCGGGGTGAGGCTGGCGCGGCGGAAGGCTGTCCGACGCGACAGCGCCTCCGCGGGCAGGTGGATGCTGCGAAGAATCTCGCCCGGGCCGAGATCGTTGCTGAGCGGTCCCTTCACGAAATCGACGACCGACACCTGCCGTTCCGAATCGTCCGGCGACCAGATCGTGCAGACACCTTCGAGCGCCGCCGTCAGCGAGATCATCGGGCCGGCCGGCAGCGACATGCAGAGATTGCCGCCCACCGTCGCCATGTTCCAGATCTTGAACGAGGCGAGGAAGGCACGGCAGCACGGGCCGATCAGCCGCGCTGCGGGCCAGGCGACCGGCGGCTCGAAGGCGTCGAGCGTCGCCACCTTGCAGGTCGCAGCAATCGAGAGCCCCGCATCGTCGACCGTCAGGGGCTGCCAGTCGAGCAGCGACAGATCAACGAGCCGGGTGAGCTTCGGCTGCGGCTCGGAAAACAGCCAGGTGCCGCCGCCAAGCCAGGCATCACCCTCCTGGAACGGCCAGAGCCCGGCGCGATCGCGTGGCCTCCTGTGCGCCGTAATCGTGTTGATGTCCAAGTCGATCGCCTCCGGTTCGCCTGCCGCGCCAAGCCAATGTCGCGCATCCGGATTGATCTTGCTATTTCCGATTCAAGAGCGGATTGTTGCCGGAAAGGCATCAACGGAGCGGCAGAACGGATGGAAACCCCGAAAATCAATCGCCCGGCACCGCCGCGCGAAAGGGCGCTCTCCGCCGCCCTGCTCGCCCGCATGTTTCACCAGCCGGCAATGATCTACTTCCAGACCGTCGCCGAGCTGCTGTCGATCCGCGAATGCGCGCGCCGCCTCAACATCGCTTCCTCCGCCGTCTCGCGGCAGATCGCCCAGCTTGAAGACGCGCTCGGCATGGCGCTGTTTACGCGGGAGGGCCGGCGGCTGAAGCTGACGGCGGCAGGCGAGATTCTCTACCGGCATGTCCGGCGCGTCGCCTCGCCGCTGGAGGCGGCGGTCTCGGAGCTCGACATGCTGCGCGGGCTGAAGACCGGCTCGGTGCGGATCGCGACGGTGGAGAGCGTCGGCCTTTCCTTCCTGCCGTCGCTGCTTGCCGATTTCTCGCTGCGCTACCCGACCCTGCATCTCAATGTCGAGGTCACCTCCTCCGCCGAGGTCGTCGCACGCCTTGCCGACGAAAGCGTCGATGTCGGTTTCGGCTTCCTCACCGCTCCGTCCCGCGAGATCGAGATGGCGGTCCGGCGCGATGTGCGCGTCGGCGTGCTCATGCAGCCCGGGCATCCTCTGACGCGCATCCCGCGCCTGACGCTCGCCGATTGTTTCGCCCATCCCGTCGCGATCGGCACGAGCGAGCTGTCGATCCGCCGTGCCATCCAGCCGATCCTGGATACCTCCGCGTCGGTGCGTCCGCCGCTGCTGGAGGTGGCCTCGATCCGCATGCTGGTCGAGCTGGCGCAGCTCGGGCGCCACGTCTCCATCATGACGCCGATCGGCGCCCATACCGAGATCAGCAACGGATCGCTGATCTTCCGCCCCTTGGAAGACCCCGGCCTGCCCACCAACCGTTTCGGCCTGATGGTGCGAACGGGCGCCGACCTGCATTTTGCGCCCGCCGTGTTCTACGACCAGGCGCGGGAGCATTTTCGCAGCCTCGAACTGCCCGGCACGGTCACGGCCTAGCCGGTGCTCACACCGACAGCAGGGTTCGCGTCAGGGCATGTCCGGGGTCGGCAAGGCCGTCGTTGATGGTGAAGTGATGCCTGTCCGGCTCGATGATCGTCGCTGTTGTGGCGCCCAGCCCCGTCCAGATATTGGCGAGCAAGGCGTTCTGGCGCAGGAATTCCGGGCGCTCGCTTCCACCCACCCAGCAGGTGATTCGGGCATTGTGCATGGGCCGCAGCAGCGCCGGGCTTTCCGCAAGCGCCTCCGCTTCGTCGATGGCGAGCCTTTCGTTCATCGCGGTCGATAGGAGGGGGCGCAGGTCGTGCAGGCCTGAAATCGAGACGACGTTGCGGATGCGTTGCTGGACCTGTGGCACAAGCGGCGCCGTCGTGGTGATCATCCGGCTGGCGAGATGGCCGCCGGCCGAATGCCCGGTCAGGATCAGCGGTCCCTCGACCAGTCCCGCCGCTTCGGTGATGGCCGCCGCGACCTCCCTGACGATTTCCGCAATGCGGACCTCCGGGCAGAGCGTGTAGGACGGCATGGCGACGGCATAACCGTTGGCGACGGCGCCTGCGGCCAGATGCGACCAGAAGCTCTTGTCGAGCTGCAGCCAGAAACCGCCGTGTAAGAAGACCACCAGGCCCTTGGCGGGACCTTCCGGGAGAAAGAGGTCCATGCGGTTTCGAGGCCGCTCGCCATAGGCAAGGTCGAGTTTTGCGCGGCCGGCCGACAGCAGCGCGCTTCGGAATGTCTCGGCGGGCGTGACCCAGGCCTCCGGCCATCGATCGCCGCGCGGGATGTTCACGCCGTTGGCATAGGCGTTGTCCCAGTCCGAAATGCGGTATTCCAGCATCGTTGCACCCCTCCCTTGATGGCCGACGGCACTAGAAATCACCCGGACGGCGGCCAAAGGCAATGCCATCCGTCGAAAAAACTTTAGGCTTGAAATAATTTTTGACAGATGCGATGCTGCACCATGTTCAGCGCAGAAGTGGAGGTCTTCGCTGTGCCCATCACAATCGATGACATTTCCTGCGCGACGACATGGCCCCTCGGCTCGGCGAAGCTGCGCCTTGCTGCCCGCGCCAACACGACCGCAAAAAATCTAGCCGATGCAGCCTGAACAACAGGCACGACACGAACAGGGGGATGGCCGCCACATGCTTGGACCGACCGCACATGTCGACACGTTCACACGCGACAACCTGCCGCCGCAGCAGGAATGGCCGGATTTCCTGCTCGACGGTTTCGACTATCCCGACCGCCTCAATGCCGCCGTCGAACTGACGGATGCGATGGTCGCAAAGGGTGTCGGCGACCGCACCGCGCTGATCGGCAACGGGCGCCGCCGGACCTACAAGGAACTGTCCGACTGGACCAACCGGCTGGCGCATGCCCTCGTCGAGAACTATGGCGTGAAGCCGGGCAACCGGGTGCTCATCCGCTCGGCCAACAACCCGGCCATGGTCGCCTGTTGGCTCGCCGCCACCAAGGCCGGCGCCGTCGTCGTCAACACGATGCCGATGCTGCGCGCCGGCGAACTCACCAAGATCGTCGACAAGGCCGAGATCAGCCTGGCGCTGTGCGACACGCGCTTGATGGATGAGATGATCGCCTGCGCCAAGGACAGCCGCCACCTGAAACAGGTCGTCGGTTTCGACGGGACCGCGAACCATGATGCCGAACTCGACCGGGTCGCCCTCGACAAGCCGGTGCGCTTCGACGCCGTGCCGACCGGCCGCGACGACGTGGCGCTTCTCGGCTTCACCTCCGGCACGACCGGCGTGCCGAAGGCGACCATGCACTTCCACCGTGACCTGATGGCGATCGCCGACGGCTACGCCCGGGAGGTTCTCGGCGTGACGCCGGAAGACGTCTTCGTCGGTTCGCCGCCGCTCGCCTTCACCTTCGGCCTGGGCGGTCTTGCGATCTTCCCGCTGCGCTTCGGCGCGGCGGCGACGCTGCTCGAACAGGCAACGCCCGCGATGATGGTGGAGATCATCGAGACCTACAAGGCGACGATCTCGTTCACGGCGCCCACGGCCTACCGGGCCATGCTGAAGGCGATGGATGCCGGCGCGGACCTGTCGTCGCTGCGCGTCGCGATCTCGGCGGGCGAAACGCTGCCCGGCCCGATCTTCGAGGAATGGACCGAAAAAACCGGCAAGCCGATCCTCGACGGCATCGGCGCCACCGAAATGCTGCACATCTTCATTTCCAACCGCTTCGAGGATCGCAAGGCCGCCTCGACCGGAAAGCCGGTCGGCGGCTATGAGGCGAGGATCGTCGACGACGCGATGCGCGAAGTGCCGCGCGGCACGGTCGGCAAGCTCGCGGTGCGCGGGCCGACCGGCTGCCGCTACATGGCCGATGCCCGCCAGCGAGACTATGTCCGCGACGGCTGGAACATCACCGGCGACGCCTTCTTCCAGGACGAGGACGGCTTCTTCCATTTCGCGGCCCGATCCGACGACATGATCGTGACCGCCGGCTACAACATCGCCGGTCCCGAGGTCGAGGCGGCGCTGATCGCGCACCCCGAGGTGGCGGAATGCGCGGTGGTGGGCGCGCCGGACACCGAGCGCGGCCAGATCGTCGAAGCCTATGTCGTATTGACCGCCGGCGTGCTCGCGGACGAGGCGACGATCAAGCGCCTGCAGGATCATGTGAAAGCGACGATCGCACCGTTCAAATATCCCCGTTCGGTGAAGTTCGTCGAGGCCCTGCCGAAGACCGCGACGGGCAAGATCCAACGGTTCCGTTTGCGGGCGGAGCACTGACATGAGCGACCCATACGACCCTTCGAAGGAAGGCGCACAAATGTCGTTCGAGGGGCGCATGTCCTACAGCGACTATCTCAAGCTGGAGAAGGTTCTCACCGCGCAGGCGCCGCTTTCGCAGGCGCATGACGAGATGCTGTTCATCATCCAGCACCAGACCTCCGAGCTCTGGATGAAGCTCGCCTTGCACGAGATCAGCTCGGCGATCCGCTCCATCCGCGAGGACCGGCTGGAACCGGCCTTCAAGATGCTGTCGCGGGTCGCGCGCATTTTCGAGCAGCTGAACAATGCCTGGGACGTGCTGCGCACGATGACACCCAGCGAATATACCGAATTCCGGGATTCGCTCGGGCAGTCCTCCGGCTTCCAGTCCTGGCAATATCGGGCAATCGAGTTTTCGGCCGGCAACCGCAACCTCGCCATGCTGCGCCCGCACGCCCATCGCCCCGATATCATGGAGAAGCTGGAGGCGATCCTCGCCGCCCCGTCGCTCTATGACGAGGCGATCCGGCTTCTGGCACGCAACGGCTTCGATGTCGGCGACGAGGCCGAGCGCGACGACTGGCGCGAGACGCGCAGCGAGAACGACAAGGTCTTTGCGGCGTGGCAGACCGTCTACCGCAATCCGGAGCGCTACTGGATGCTCTACGAGCTTGCGGAAAAGCTGGTCGACTTCGAGGATTATTTCCGGCGCTGGCGCTTCAACCACGTCACCACCGTCGAACGCATCATCGGCTTCAAGCGCGGCACGGGCGGAACGTCCGGCGCCTCCTATCTCAAGAAGATGCTCGAGGTGGAGCTCTTCCCCGAACTATGGCATGTGCGTACGGATCTTTGATAGAACACGATAAAAATCGAACCATAATGAGGAGAACAGCATGAACCGCATTCTGGCAGCAAGCCTCTTCGGCCTCTCGCTCGCGACATCCGGCCTCGCCCATGCCGAGCCGGTGAAGATCGGCGTCATCACCACGCTTTCGGGCGGCGGTGCCGGCCTCGGCATCGACATGCGCGACGCCTTCACGCTCGCGATCAAACAGTCGGGCAACAAGGACATCGAACTGGTGATCGAGGACGATGCCCAGAAGCCGGAACTTGCGGTGCAGATCGCGGAAAAGATGATCCAGGGCGACAAGGTCGACCTCATGACGGGGATCATCTGGTCGAACCTCGCCATGGCCGTGGTGCCGAATGCGGTGGCGCAGGATGTGATCTATCTTTCGCCCAATGCCGGTCCCTCGGCGCTGGCCGGTGCGAACTGCAATGCGAACTACTTCAACGTCGCCTATCAGAACGACAATTTCCACGAGGCAATGGGCCAGTACGCCAACCAGGACTACAAGAACGCGTTCATCCTCGCGCCGAACTATCCCGCCGGCAAGGATGCGCTGACCGGCTTCAAGCGCTTCTACAAGGGCGACCTTGCCGGCGAGGTCTATACCCAGGTCGGGCAAACGGATTATGCGGCGGAGATCGCGCAGATCCGCGCTTCGGGCGCCGATTCCGTCTACTTCTTCCTGCCCGGCGGCATGGGCATCGCCTTCATGAAGCAATATGCCCAGTCCGGCGTCGGCATTCCGGTCATGGGGCCGAGCTTCTCCTTCGACCAGGATGTGCTGCCGGCCGTCGGTGACGCAGCACTCGGCGTGAAGAATTCCGCCAGCTGGTCGCCGGACCTCGACAACGAGGCCAGCAAGGCCTTCGTCGAAAGCTTCAAGGCCGAATATAACCGCCTGCCGTCGATCTACGCCGCACAGAGCTGGGATACGGCAAACCTGATCCTGTCGGCGCTTTCCAAGGCGAGCGCCAAGGACAAGGACGCCTTCAAGGCGGCGCTGAAGGCCGCGGACTTCAAGTCCGTGCGCGGCGCGTTTTCCTTCAACACCAACCAGCACCCGATCCAGAACATCTATGTGCGCGAGGTTGTGAAGGATGGCGACGTGCTGACCAACAAGATCGTCGCGACCGCCTTCGAAAACCACAAGGATGCCTACGCCGAACAGTGCGGCCTGTAATACCCTTGCACGTCCTGTCGTCCGGCGTCCGGCCTTCATGCCGGCGCCCGGACGATGCCCACGCGATCCCGACCTGAAGCTTGGACCGACGCCGTGTTCACCGCACTCCTGATCGAACAATTGCTCAATGGGCTTCAGCTCGGCGTGATGCTGTTTCTGATGGCCGCCGGCCTGACGCTGATCTTCGGCGTCATGGGCCTGATCAACCTGGCGCATGGCTCGCTCTACATGATCGGCGCCTTTGCCTGCGCGACGGTCGCCGCGGCCACCGGCTCCTTCTGGCTCGGCCTGATCGCCAGCCTCGCCGCCGCCGCCGGCGTCGGTGCCCTCATCGAGGTCGCCGTCATCCGCCGGCTCTACGACCGCGACCATCTCGACCAGGTGCTTGCCACCTTCGCGCTGATCCTGATCCTGTCGGAAGGCGCGCGCTGGGTCTTCGGCTCTTTCCCGCTCTATCTCGACATTCCCCCGCAGCTTCAGGGCGCAGTGCCGCTGCCGGGCGGCGGCCAGTACCAGCTCTACCGCCTGGCGATCATCGCCGTCGGCATCGCCGTTGCGGCAGGTCTCCATCTCCTCATCTCCAAGACTCGGCTCGGCATGCGCATTCGCGCCGGCGAATCCGACCGCGAGATGATCGCGGCACTCGGCGTCGATATCAGCACGCTCTATACGGTGGTCTTCGCGCTCGGCGCCGCACTGGCGGGTTTTGCCGGCGCGCTGGTCGGCGCCCTCCAGTCGGTCCAGGTCGGCATGGGCGAACCCGTGCTCATCCTCGCCTTCGTGGTCATCGTGATCGGTGGCATCGGCTCCATCAAGGGCGCGCTTGTCGGCGCAGTGATCGTCGGCGTCGTCGACACGATGGGCCGCTTCCTGCTGCCCTCGCTTCTCGCGCTGACGATGCCGGCGTCGCAGGCGACGACGATCGGCGCGGCACTGGCCTCGATGCTGATCTACGTCGTCATGGCCCTCATCCTCGCCTTCAGGCCGAGCGGCCTGTTCGCGGCGCAGTCGTGAGGACAAGATGACCCGCGAAACCACGATCAACCTGTTGCTCGCCCTCCTCCTGCTCGCCATGCCGCTTGCGGCCGCAGCGCTCGGAGAACCCTTCTACGTCACGCTCGCGACCCGCGTCGTCGTCCTTGCGCTTGCCGCCACCGGCCTCAACCTGGCGCTCGGGCTCGGCGGGCTGATTTCGTTCGGCCATGCCGCATTCTTCGGGCTCGGCGGCTATGTCGCCGGCATCCTGGCGACGCATGCCTTCAATGCAGAGCCGCTGGTGGCCGGCATCCCCGGCACGACGTCGATGCCCATCATCTGGCTGACGGCCGTGGTGATCGCCGGGCTCGTCGCGCTGCCGATCGGCATCATCAGCCTGCGCACCACCGGCATCTACTTCATCATGATCACGCTCGCCTTCGCGCAGATGATCTATTATTTCGCCATCTCCTGGCCGGCCTATGGCGGCGAGGACGGCCTGTCGATCTATGTGCGCAACGCCTTCCCCGGCATCAACACCACGCAGCCCCTGCCCTATTTCCTGGTCTGCTTTGCCGTCCTGATGGCGACGCTTCTGCTGTTCCGCCTCGTCGAAGGCTCGCGCTTCGGCAGCGCCCTGCAGGCGGCGCGGCAGAACGGCACGCGGCTTGCCGCGGTCGGCATTGCGCCCTTCAACATCCGGCTCGTCGCCTTCGTGCTCTCCGCGATGATCACCGGTTTTGCCGGCGCGCTCTATGCCGATCTCAACCGGTTCGTCGGCCCATCGATGTTTTCCTGGCACATGTCGGGCGAGCTGATCGTGCTGATCATCCTCGGTGGCAAGGGGCGGCTGTTCGGCCCCGTCGCCGGCGCGATGATCTTCGTCTGCCTCGAATATGTGCTCGGCGGCATCACCGAGCGCTGGCAGTTCTTCCTCGGCCTCATCCTGCTCGGCATCGTGCTCTTTGCGCGCGGCGGGCTGCTTGGCCTACTCTCGGGAAAGCCGCGTCATGCCTGAGCCCATTCTCGAAATCCGCGATCTGCGCAAATCCTTCAATGCGCTGAAGGCCACGGACGGGGTGAGCCTCGACCTTTACCCCGGCCAGATCCACGCCCTGATCGGCCCGAACGGAGCCGGCAAAAGCACGCTCATCCACCAGATCGCCGGTTCGCTTGCGGCCGACAGCGGCACGATCCGCTTTCTCGGCCAGGACATCGGCGGGCTCGACATGGCGGCGCGCGCGCGGCTGGGCCTTGCGCGCAGCTTCCAGATTTCGTCGCTCGCGCAGGAATTCTCCGCGCTTCGCAACGTCATGCTGGCGGTGCAGTCCAGGCAGGGCAGCAGCTTCCGGTTCTTCCGGCAGGTCGCGAGCGACCGCAGCCTGATCGACCCCGCAATGGCCATGCTGGAGCGTGTCGGCCTTGCCGCCCGCGCCCATGTGCCGGCGGCGGAACTTTCCCACGGCGAGCGCCGGCAGCTCGAAATCGCCATCGCGCTCGCGCTTGCGCCAAAAGCCTTCCTCTTCGACGAGCCCATGGCCGGCATGGGGCCGGAAGGCTCCAAGCAGTTGACCTCGTTCCTCGACGGCTTGCGCCACGAGGCGCCGATGCTGCTGGTGGAGCACGACATGGACGCGGTCTTTGCGCTGGCGGACCGCATATCGGTGCTCGTCTACGGCCGCATCATCGCGACGGGCACGGTCGATGAAATCCGCAGCGACCCCGAAGTGCGCCGCGCCTATCTGGGAGAAGCCGCGTGACCCTCCTCGACCTGAAAGGCCTCGAAACCTTCTACGGCGCCTCGCAGGCGCTCTTCGGCGTCGATCTCGATATTCGCGAAGGCGAAGTGGTCGCGCTGATGGGGCGCAACGGCATGGGCAAGACGACGACGATCAATTCGATCATCGGCCTCGTCCGCCCGCGCTCCGGCGCGATCCGCTTTTCCGGCAAGGCGATCTTCGGCATGCGACCCTACCGCATCGCTAGGCTCGGCCTCGGCCTCGTGCCGGAGGGACGGCGCTGCTTTCCCAACCTGACGGTGATGGAAAACCTGATCGCCACGGCCCGCGGCAGCGAGTGGACCTTCGACAAGGTGGTCGATCTCTTCCCTCGCCTCGGCGAGCGACGCGACCAATATGCCAAGACGCTTTCCGGCGGCGAACAGCAGATGCTCGCCATCGGCCGCGCGCTGATGACCAATCCGCGCCTCCTCATCCTCGACGAGGCGACCGAAGGTCTGGCCCCGGTCATCCGCCAGGACATCTGGTCGGCGATCCGCAAGCTGAAGGCCGCCGGCCAGTCGATCCTCGTCGTCGACAAGACGCTGTCGGAACTGCTGCCCGTGGCCGACCGATGCTTCGTGCTGGAGAAAGGCACGACGGTTTTCGAAGGCGCCCCGACGGCCCTGACACCGGAGCTTCAGGACCGCTATCTCGGCGTCTGATCCTCAAGCGGCCGGAATGCCGCCCCCAAGCACCATGGAATAGGCCGCCGCGTCGATATTGCCGCCGGAGATCACGCAGACGATATTGCCCGTCAGGTCGGGCCGCGCGATCGCGGCGGCAAGCGAGGCGGCACCCGCACCCTCGGCGACGACCTTCGCCTTGCTGAACAACAGCCGCATCGCCTCCGTCACCTCGGCGGGGCTGACGGCGATGGCGCCGTCGAGCAGGTCGCGCGCGACGGGCCAGAGCTGCGGCACCAGCGAGGGGCCGCCGATGCTCTTGATGAAGGACGGCCGGGTTTCGATCGTCACGATTTTCCCGGCTGCAAGGGCCGCGGTGACCGGCGCCGCACTGTCGTCCTCGACCGCGAAGACGCGCACCCGCGGCGAAACGGCCTTGAGAGCGCTGGCGACGCCGGTGGTCATGCTGCCGCCGCCATAGGGTGTCAGCACCACGTCGACATCGGGCAAGTCCTCAACGATTTCCATGCCGATGGAACCATTGCCGTTGAGCACCGCCTGGTCGGTCACCGGGTTGATCAGCAGTTCCGGCGCATCCGGCCGGCCGGCGCCGATGATGTAGTCCCACCAGGTCTCGGCGCTGACGAAGCGCACCGCGCCGCCGAGGTTCCGCACGCCGTCGATCTTGGTCTGTGGCGCGCCGCGATACATGTAGGCGACCATCGGCACGCCGATGAGACGCGCGGCGAAAGCCATGCCATAGGCCATGTTGCCGGAACTGGTGACCGCGACGCCTTCCCTGAGCGCCGCGGGATCGCGGGACAATACGGCGTTCAGCGCCGGGCGAAGCTTGAAGGCGCCGATCGGTGACAGCGTCTCCAGCTTCAGGAAGATTTGCCGGTCCGCCAGCCCGAGATCGAGTTTCACCAGCGGCGTGCGTGCAAGATGCGGTGCGATGCGCGCCCGCGCCGCGGCAATCTCATCAAGCGTCGGACGGCGTGGTGCTGTCATGGCGGCCCCGGATCAGGTGACGGCGGCGCGCACGGCGAAGCGTGCGTCCTGCCATGAACCTGTGCGCAGGATGTCCTCCAGGATCACCACCGCATGCCATACGTCCGCGTAGCTGACGTAAAGCGGCGTGAAGCCGAACCGCATGGTGGAAGGCGCGCGGAAATCGCCGATGACGCCGCGGTCAATCAGCGCCTGCATGACCGCATAGGCGTTCGGATGGCGGAACGAGACCTGGCTGCCGCGTTTTGCCCGGTCGCGCGGGCTTTCCAGCTCCAGACCGTAAGCCCCGCATTTCGCCTCGACGAGCGCGATGAAGAGATCGGTGAGGCCGAGGCTCTTTTCGCGCAGCGCCGCCATGTCGACCTCGTCCCAGATGTCGAGCGCGCCCTTCAACGCGCGCAGCGACAGGATCGGCTGCGTGCCGCACAGGAACCGGCGGATGCCTTCGCCGGCCGCATAGTGCTTTTCGAAGGCGAAGGGCCGTGCATGACCCCACCAGCCGCTGAGCGGCTGGCTGATGGCGCCGTGGTGGCGTTCGGCGGCATAGATGAAGGCCGGCGCGCCGGGGCCACCGTTCAGGTATTTGTAGGTGCAGCCGACGGCGAAATCGACATTCGCGCCGTCGAGATCGACCGGCAGGGCGCCTGCCGTGTGGCAGAGGTCCCAGATAACGAGCGCGCCGTTCTCGTGGGCTTTCCTTGTAAGCGCCGCCATGTCGCGCAGTTCGCCCGACTTGTAGTTGACGTGGTTGACAAGAACCACGGCGACATTGCCGTCAATCAGCTCCTCGATGTCAGGCGCATCGACGCCTTCAAGGCGAAGCGATGCTCCGGCACGCGTCGAGATCACGCCCTCGGCCATGTAGATATCGGTCGGGAAGCTGCCGCCCTCGCTGACGATGACCGACCGGTCGGAGCGGAGCGCCATCGCCGCGTGAAGAGTCTTGTAGATGTTGATCGACGTCGTGTCGCAGACGACCGTCTGGCCGGCGGCGGCCCCGATCAGCCGCCCGACGCGGTCGCCGAGTGAGAGCGGCATGTCGAACCAGCCTGCCGTGTTCCAGCTGCGGATGAGGTCCTGCCCCCATTCCTCGGTTGCCGCCTTCTGAAGTTCGGCGAAGGCGGCGTGCGAGGCGACACCAAGGGAATTGCCGTCGAGATAGACCAGGCCCTGCGGCAGGATGAAGCGCTCGCGCAGGGAGCGCATTCCATCGGCCGCATCCATGGCCTCGATTGCAGCGAAATCGGGAAGTGCAGTCATAAGGTCGTCCTTGGATTATTCTCGAATGGTTTCGCGGGCGGCCGCCGGCCCGCGGCTGCGCTTGAGGCTCGGCAGGGCGAGCATGGCGAGCACGAACAGGCCCGTCGCCAGCTTCAGGTCCGGCGGCGGCATGCCGGCGGCAAGGCAGAAGGAGACGAGCTGGTAATAGACGATTGCGCCGACGAAGGGGGCGGCGAGCTGGCGCGGCACGCTGCTCTTGCCGACGATCGCCTCGCCGATCATCAGGGCCGCAAGCCCGTTGATCAGGATGCCGAGGCCCATATTGACGTCGGCAAAACCCTGCGACTGCACCATCAGCGCGCCGCCGGCCGCCGAAAATGCCCCGGCAAGCCCGACGCCGCCGATCGTCGCGAGCCACACATTGATGCCCTGCGCCTCCGCCATGTCGGGATTGGCCCCGACGGCGCGCACGGCCGTGCCTTTTTCGGTGCGGAAGTAATGCAGCAGCAGCGCGAAAACGAGCAGACCGAAGGCGCCGGCCATGACGATCTTGCTTGCCGGAAAGCCCGGTTGCAGGAACGGCACCCAGTCGAAGACGGTCTCCGAGCCGAAGACCGAAAGGTTCGAGCGGCCCATGATGCGCAGGTTGATCGAATAGAGCATCGTCATCATCAGGATGCCGGCGAGCAGGGTATGGATGCGGAAGCGCAGGTGGATGAAGGCCGTGCAGCAGCCGGCGACGAAGCCGGCGAGGAGAGCGATGAGGATTGCCGCGAGCGGCGACATGCCGGCGGCCATCAGCACGCCGCAGACGCAGCCGCCGAGCGGGAACGCGCCTTCGCTGGTCAGGTCCGGAAAGCTCAGCATGCGGAAGGGGATCATGATCCCCAGCACGACGAAGGCGAGGATCAGGCTCTGCGCGAGCGTGACGGGAACGAGCGCGATGAAGCTCGAAGCGGTGTTTTGAAGCAGATCCATGGTCGTCAGCTCGCCAGAAACATGCGGTCGGTTTTGACGGAGAAATGGCCGATCAGGTCCGGCACCGTGATGGCCGCCTTTTCCCTGCCGGCGATTTCGAGGCGCACGCGGCCGGCATCGAGCATGATGACCCGGTTTCCGAAATCCACGGCGTGCTGCATGTTGTGCGTCACCATCAGGGTCGTCAGCTTCAAGGCTTCGACGGCGCGGATCGTCGCCTGCATGACGATGTCGGCGGTGCGCGGATCGAGCGCCGCCGTGTGTTCGTCGAGCAGCAGCAGTTCCGGCGAACCGCCGACCGCCATGATCAGCGACAGCGATTGCCGCTGCCCGCCGGAAAGCAGCTCCACCCGGGTATCGAGGCGGTTTTCGAGGCCGAGCCCCAGCAGCGAAAGCCGCTCCTTGTAGGCCGCAAGCCGCGTCGGATTCAGGCCGCGGCGCAGCGTCCGCCTGGCGGCCCTCAGTTCCGCCAGCAGCATGTTCTCCGCCACGGTCATCGAGGCGGCAGTGCCCTTCATCGGGTCCTGGAACACGCGGGCAAGGCGCATGGCGCGCTTGTGCACGGGCATGGCGGTCACGTCGTCGCCGTTGATGAGGACCTTGCCGCTATCGAGGACAAGCGCCCCGGAAATGGCGTTGAGCATGCTGCTCTTGCCGGCGCCGTTCGAGCCGATGACGACGCCGAAGTCTCCTGTTTCGAGGCGCAGGCTGAGATCGTTCAGCGCGATCTTCTCATCCGCCTGCCCCCTGTAGAACATCTTGCGGGCCGACCTGATTTCCAGCATTGGCTCCCCCTTTTTATTATGGGGCGACGGCGCGACGAGCGCCGCCACCTGTTGGAACCGAGCCGCGATCAGTCGATCAGGCAGCCGCAATCGGCGAGCGATGCCGGCACTTCCAGGCCGAAGGCGGCGAGCGTCTTCTTCGAGATCAGCGGCTGGTGGTCCTCATAGGCCGGGCGCCACGGCGCGATGGACTTCGGGTCCTTGCCCTTGAGGATTTCCGCGGCGATCCTGCCGGCGGCAAGGCCGACCTGCTCGTAGTTCACGGCAAAGCTTGCCGGAACGACGCCGTTGCGCACGGCACCGTCGTCGGAATTGACGATCGGGATCTGCGCCTGGCGCGCGGCGGCCGAGACGGCGGCGATTGCCGGCTGGAGCAGGTTGGAGGCCGGCGTGTAGATCACGTCCGCCTTGCCCGCGAAGGAGGCGATACGCTGCTGGATGTCGTTGACGTTATCCACGCCGACATCCACGACCTCGAAGCCGGCGGCGGGTGCCGCTTCCTTGATCTTGTCGAGCAGCGCCGTATCGTTCGCCTCGCCGGGGTTGTACGGCACGCCGAAGCGCTTGGCATTCGGCAGCAGCTTGTGAGTGAACTCCATCACGGCGGCGACGTCCTGAAGGTCCGTCGCTCCGGTCATGCCCTCGTCGCCGGCCTCCCAGGAAGGAACCAGCTTGGCGGCCACCGGATCGGTGACGGCGGAAAAGACGACCGGAATGCCCGAGCCAGCCAACGCCTTCTTGGCGATCTGCGAGACGGGGGTGGTGATCGTATAGATCAGCTTCGGCTGCTCCGCCTGCAGCTTGGCGATCATCTGCGGCACCAGCGATGCGTCGAAATTGGTGTGGCTCTCGGTGTAGACGACGTCGGTGCCCTCGACGAAACCGTTCTCCGCCATCGCCTTCTTAAAGCCGGCGATCGATGCGGAGAGCTGCGGATGTTCGCCGAAATTGGCGATGCCGATGCGGATCGGCTCGGCGGATGCCGTGGCGGCGCCCAATGCGAGCGCACCGGCGACGACCAATCCCGAAAACCACGTCTTTGTAAGCCTGCCCATAAGATCCTCCCAGATACGATAAGCGGCCGCCGTTCCTCAGCGGCTTGGGCGGATCATGGCGGCGACATGCTTTCTTGTCAAACAAATATATATAGTTTTGCGTAACGCTCAGAACTATATATATTTGTCTGCATCACAGGGAGACGCTAAGGGAACTTGATGCAAGACCTTGAGCAATCGACCAAAACGGAATCGGCCTACCGGCTGCTGCGGCGCGACATCCTCACGACGCGGCTCCTGCCGGGTGCGCCGATGAAGCTGAGCGCGCTGCGTGACCGCTATGAACTCGGCTGGACGCCGCTGCGCGAAGCGCTGTCACGGCTTGAGGCCGAGGGTCTCGTCACCGCCATCAGCAATCGCGGTTTTGCCGTTGCCCCGGTGTCGCGCGAGGCACTGGAGGATCTCACCCGCGCGCGTCTGGTCGTCGAAGTCCCGCTTCTCCTCGAATCGATCGAGAATGGCGGCAGCGACTGGGAATCCGCCGTCGTCACGGCGCACTACCGGCTGTCCCGCTGCAAGATCGCCGTCGAGAACGCCACCGAAAGCGAGATCGACGAGTGGGACGAGAAGCACACGGCCTTCCATGCGGCGCTGATCAGCGCGGCCCGCTCGACCTGGCTGTCCCGTTTCCAGGCGACGATTTCCGACCAGCTTCGCCGCCACCATCGTTTCCTCGGCCTCGCGCCCACCTTGCGCGCCGCCGAAGGCATGAGCGAGGGTTATCAGGAAGCGGTCGCGGCGCTGCACGACGCCATGTCCATCGGGCACCATACCGAACTGATGGAGGCGGCGCTCGACCGGAACGTGGAGCGCGCCAAGGCGCTGATGGCCGACCACATCGGCATTACGGTCCATGTCTACGACCAATCCAAGGACGGCACCGGCACCGTGCTGTCGGCGCCCCTGCAAGCGTCTTCCAAATGACGCGCGGCCTGTCCAAGAGCCCGAAACATCTCTAAAAGGCTAGGCGACATGAAAGCGGGTGTTGACAATGACGGGTGAAGACAAGTTCGACATCTCGCCGGAATGGCTGGATGGCGAGACCAAGGTCCTTGAGGCGCCGCACGATCACCGCGCCGAGCTCCGGCTCTGGCTGCGCCTCCTGACCTGCTCGACCCTGGTGGAGAGCGAGGTCCGGCGACGACTGCGGGAAGAATTCGATTCCACGCTGCCGCGCTTCGACCTGATGGCGCAGCTCGAACGCGCGCCGGACGGCATGGTGCTCGGCGAAGTCTCCAAGCGCATGATGGTTTCGCCCGGCAATATCACGGTGCTGGTGGAGCGGCTCACCGAGAGCGGCCACATCAGCCGCACGACGCTCGCGACGGATCGGCGCGTGCAGATCATCGCACTCACCCCCTTCGGCCGCGCCGAATTCGAGAAGATGGCGGCCCATCACGCCGACTGGATCTCCGACCTCTTCGCCGGCCTCGCGCCGAAAGACAGCGTCGTGCTGATGGACACACTTGCCAATCTCAAACGCTCCATCGTCGCCTCGCTAGCCAAGGGCGCCTGAGGCGCACCTTCCTTTTCTGACATTCCTTGCGGTGCGACCTATTCGGCGCGTGCCCAATTTTGCGTCTTCGCGCCAAAAACAATTTTAAGCTTGAAATTTCTTCCGAACGGGTCCACCTTGCCTTCGACGCGGCCGGACCTCGGGAGGAGAACGACATGCGGATTGTCTGTATCGGCGGAGGGCCTGCCGGGCTCTACTTTGCGCTGCTGATGAAGCGCCAGCATCCGGACCATCACGTTACCGTCGTCGAGCGCAACCGGGCCTTCGACACGTTTGGCTGGGGTGTGGTCTTTTCCGATGCCACCATGCAGTCGATGCGCCGATGGGATCCGGAGACGGCCGAGGCCATCGAAGTCTCCTTCAACCATTGGGACGATATCGAGCTGGTGTTCAAGGGCCGCAAGATCCGCACCTCGGGGCACGGTTTCGTCGGCATCGGCCGCCGCAAGATGCTCAACATCCTGCAGGAGCGCTGCCTGGAACTCGGCGTCGAACTGCTCTTCGAGCGCGACGTGGAAAGCGACACGGAATTCGCCGACGCCGACCTCATCATCGCCTCGGACGGCGTCAATTCGCGCATCCGCAACAAATATGCCGAGGTCTTCCGGCCCGACATGGTCGTCAGGCCGAACCGCTATATCTGGCTCGGCACCAACAAGCTGTTCGACGCCTTCACCTTCGATTTCCAGCGCACCGAACACGGCTGGTTCCAGTCGCATATCTACCGCTTCGACGACACGACCTCGACCTTCATCGTCGAGACCACGGACGAGGTTTTCAAGGCCCACGGGCTCGACCAGATGGACCAGGATCAGTCCATCGCCTTCTGCGAAAAGCTCTTTGCGGAAACCCTCGACGGCCACAGCCTGATGACCAATGCGCGGCACATGCGCGGCTCCGCCTGGCTGAATTTCGGGCGGCTGATCTGCGACAAGTGGAGCCATTTCAATGGCAACAGCCATGTCGTGCTGATGGGCGACAGCGCCCACACCGCCCATTTCGCCATAGGCTCCGGCACCAAGCTCGCCATTGACGATGCGATCGAGCTGACCCGGCAGTTCGATATCCTCGGCCACGACAAGGCCAACATCCCCGCCGTGCTCGCCGCCTACGAAGACGTGCGCCGCGTCGACGTCGCACGCATCCAGAATGCGGCGCGCAACGCCATGGAATGGTTCGAGGTCGTCGGCACGCGCTATGCCGATACGCTGGAGCCCGAGCAGTTCATGTATTCGATGCTGACCCGCTCCCAGCGCATCAGCCACGAGAATCTTCGCCTGCGCGACAAGGAATGGCTGGAGGGCTTCGAGCGCTGGTTCGCCGAACGGGCGGGCGCCGAACCCATGGCGAACGGCGCGGTCCCGCCGCCGATGTTCACGCCCTTCAAGATCCGCGGCCTGACGCTTCGCAATCGCATCGTGGTCTCGCCGATGGCGATGTATTCGGCGACGGACGGGCTGCCGGGCGATTTCCACCTGGTCCATCTCGGCTCCCGCGCCATGGGCGGTGCCGCGCTCGTCTTTCCGGAAATGACCTGCGTCTCGGCCGATGCCCGCATCACGCCCGGTTGCCTAGGCCTGTGGAACGACGAACAGGCACAGGCCTTCAAGCGCATCGTCGATTTCGTCCACCACCAGACGCCGGCCAAGATCGGCCTCCAGCTCGGCCATGCGGGGCGCAAGGGTGCCACGAAACTCGCCTGGGAAGGCATCGATCAACCGCTCGCCGAAGTAGGCTGGCCGCTGATCTCCGCCTCCGCCCTGCCCTATCTCGCGCATTCGCAAACGCCGCGCGAAATGACCCGGGCGGACATGGACCGCGTCATCCAGGACTTCGTGCGAGCCACCGAACGAGCCCGCGACATCGGCTTCGACATCATCGAACTGCACGCGGCACACGGCTACCTGCTGTCGAGCTTCCTGTCGCCGCTGACCAACACGCGTACCGACGACTACGGCGGCGACCATGCGGCCCGCGCCCGCTTCCCGCTCGAAGTGTTCCACGCCATCCGCAAGGTCTGGCCGGAAGACAAGCCGATCTCGGTGCGCCTGTCGACTCACGACTGGCACGAGGGCGGCAACACGCCGGAGGATGCGGCCATTTTCGCCGGAATGTTCAAGGCGGCCGGTGCCGACCTGATCGACTGCTCCTCCGGCCAGGTGGTGAAGGAGGAGAGACCGGTCTACGGCCGCCTGTTCCAGACACCCTTCTCCGACAAGATCCGCAACGAAATCCAGGTGCCGACCATCGCGGTCGGGGCGATTTCCGAGGCCGACCACGCCAATTCCATCATCGCGGCCGGCCGGGCGGACCTCTGCGCCGTCGCCCGCCCGCATCTGGCGGATCCGTCCTTTGTGCTGCACGAGGCGGCGCGGATCGGCTATGACGGCCAGCCCTGGCCGAAACAATACCACTCCGCCCGGGCGCAATATGTCAACAATCTCGCCCGCGCGGCAACGACGGCGGGCAAGCCATGAGCAAGCGGCACGCCCTCGTCACAGGCGCCGGAAGCGGCATCGGAAAGGCGATCGCGCTCGCCTTGGCGGCCGACGGTCATGTCGTGAGCCTCGCCGGGCGGCGCACAGCCCCCTTGCAGGCCGTGCGGGACGAGATCCGCGCGACGGGCGGAGAAGCCTTCGTGCATGACGGGTTCGACGTCGGCGACGCCGCTTCCGTCGAGCGCGGCCTTGCAGCCGCCATCGCTGACGCCGGCGACATCGCCGTCCTCGTCAATTGCGCCGGCGAGGCACCCTCGGCACCGTTCGAAAAGACCGACCTCGCCCTCTGGCAGCGGGTCCTCACCATCAACCTGACGGGCGTCTACCTGGTCACGCATGCCGCACTCGCGTCCGTGCGCCGGGCCGGAAACGGGAGGATCGTCAATATCGCGAGCACGGCCGGCCTTACCGGCTATGCCTATGTGTCCGCCTATTGCGCCTCCAAACATGGCGTCATCGGCCTGACGCGGGCGCTGGCACTCGAACTGGCCCGCACCGACGTCACCGTCAACGCCGTCTGCCCCGGTTTCACCGACACGCCGCTCATCGACGGCGCGCTCGACACGATCAGCCAGAAGACCGGCCGCACGCGCGAGGATGCCCGCGCCAGCCTCGCCCGCGCCAATCCGCAGGGCCGGCTCGTGACGCCCGGCGAGGTGGCCCACACCGTTTCCTGGCTCGTCTCGGAAAAGGCGACAGCAATCACCGGCCAGGCCATCGCGGTCGCCGGCGGCGAAGTTCTCTAGGGATACAGACATGACGAACCCCATGCAGGCCAAGAAACGCCCCTTCAAGAACCACGCAGCAAAGCACTTCCTGTTCGAAACGGATGCCGACGGCCGTGTCGCGACGATCACGCTCAATCGTCCGGACAAGAAGAACCCGCTGACGTTCGAAAGCTACGAAGAGCTCGGCGATCTCTTCCGCTCGCTGACGCGTGCCAGCGATGTGCGCGCCGTGGTGCTGACCGGCGCGAAGGACAACTTTTCCTCCGGCGGGGACGTGTTCGAGATCATCGAGCCGCTGACGCGCATGGAAATGCCGGACCTTCTCGACTTCACCCGCATGACGGGCGAGCTGGTGCGCCAGATGCGCGCCTGCCCGCAACCGATCATCGCTGCCGTCGACGGCATCTGCGCCGGCGCCGGCGCCATCCTGGCGATGGCCGCCGATTTCCGCGTCGCGACGCCGGAAGCCAAGACCGCCTTCCTCTTCACCCGCGTCGGGCTTGCCGGCGCGGACATGGGCGCCTGCGGCATCCTTCCCCGCATCATCGGCCAGGGCCGCGCCGCCGAGCTGCTCTTCACTGGCCGCGTCATGAGCGCGGTGGAAGGCCTGAACTGGGGTTTCTACAACGCCCTGCACGAGCGTCCCGCGCTGCTGGCCGAAGCCCAGCAATTCGCCCGCACCGTCGCCGACGGTCCCTGGTTCGCCCATACGATGACGAAGAAGATGCTCGACCAGGAATGGGCGATGGGTATCGACCAGATGATCGAGGCGGAGGCGCAGGCCCAGGCGATCTGCATGGCGACCGGCGATTTCCAGCGCGCCTTCGAAGCCTTTGCCGCCAAGGCGAAGCCGGTCTTCCAGGGAAACTGACCATGCCCAATGCCACAAAGGGGCCGACCCGCGACCACCTCGACTGGCCGTTCTTTGACGAGAGCCACCGCGCGCTTGCAAAAGACATAGACAGCTTCGTCGCCAAAGGCGGCCTCGACGGCGTCGATCACAGCAATGTCGACGCCGCCTGCCGCCATCTGGTCGCAGCGCTCGGCACCGCCGGCCTCCTTCGCCATTGCGTGCCAAAAGCGTTCGGCGGCGCGAGCGAAGAGATCGACAGCCGCACGCTCTGCCTCGTGCGCGAGACGCTGGCCTATGCCGATGGCCTCGCCGACTTCGCCTTCGCCATGCAGGGCCTCGGCACCGGCGCGATCAGCCTGTCCGGCACGCCCGCACTGAAGGAACGCATCCTGCCGAAGGTCGCGCGCGGCGAATGGATATCCGCCTTCGCCCTTTCAGAACCCGATGCCGGATCGGACGTCGCCGCCATGGCCTGCGCCGCCCGGCGCGATGGCGACGATTTCGTGCTCGATGGCGAAAAAACCTGGATTTCCAACGGCGGCATCGCCGATGTCTACACGGTCTTCGCCCGCACCGGCGAAGCGCCCGGCACGCGCGGCATTTCTGCCTTCGTCGTCTTCGCCGATACGCCCGGCTTTACAATTGCCGAGCGCATCGAGACAATCGCGCCGCACCCGCTCGCCCGCACCCGCTTCGAAAACTGCCGCATCCCCGCCGAGCAGCGTCTCGGCAGCCCCGGCGAAGGCTTCAAGATCGCCATGCGCACGCTCGATATCTTCCGCCCCTCCGTCGCCGCGGCCGCCACCGGCTTTGCCCGCCGGGCGCTCGATGAAGCCGTGGCGCATGCCAAAAGCCGCAAAATGTTCGGCGCGACGCTGGCCGACCTGCCGACGGCGCAAAGCACGCTTGGCGAAATGGCGACCGCCATCGACGCCGCAGCCCTTCTCACCTGCCGCACCGCCTGGAGGCGCGACGTGCAGAAGCTGCCGACGACGCGCGAAGCCGCGATGGCGAAGATGACCGCGACGGAAAATGCCCAATGGGTGATCGACCAGGCGCTCCAGCTTTTCGGCGGCCGCGGCGTGCGCACCGGCGAGATCACGGAGCGGCTCTACCGCGAGATCCGGGCGCTGCGCATCTACGAGGGCGCGACGGAGGTTCAAAAGCTCATCATCGGCCGCGAGCTGATGAAGGACGCAGCACGATAACGGGAGGTGCCGACATGCATTTCAGGCTCCGTCCGCTTCGTAAGCGCAACTGACGATACGCCAAGTTACTTGCCCGGCCGGACGACATCCGCGCCGCACTGAAACATCATCTGGAGACGCCCCATGCACACCATCCTGCAACCTGAAGGCTGGGCAAAGCCCATAGGCTATGCGAACGGCGTGGCGGCGACGGGCCGCACGCTCTTCGTCGGTGGCCAGATCGGCTGGAACGAACGCTGCGAATTCGAAACCGACGATTTCGTCGAGCAGGTACACCAGACGCTGAAGAACGTCGTGGCCGTGCTCGCGGCAGGCGGCGGCGAACCGCACCACATCACCACGATGACCTGGTACTTCACCGACAAACAGGAATATCTCGGCAACCTGCGCGGCATCGGCCAGGCCTACCGCGACACGATCGGCCGGCATTATCCCGCCATGGCGGCCATGCAGGTGGTGGCGCTCGTCGAGGACCGCGCCAAGATCGAGATCCAGGCCACGGCCGTCATCCCCGCGTGAGGCTTTCCGAAATGCGTTTTTCGCAGAGCGTTTCCGCCCGCCTTGAGGGGGGCGTGCTCGTCGTCACCATCGACAATCCGCCCGTCAACGCCCTGTCGGCGCATGTCAGGTCCGGCCTGATGGCGGCGCTGGATCACGCTGCGGCGACCACGGAAATTATGGGCCTCGTCATCTCCGGCACCGGCTACACCTTCATCGGCGGGGCGGATATCAAGGAGTTCGGCCAACCGATTGTCGAGCCGACACTTCCCGACGTCATCGGCCGCATCGAAGCCTTCGAAAAACCGGTCGTCTGCGCCATCGACGGCGCGGCGCTGGGCGGCGGCTGCGAGGTAGCCCTTGCCTGCCATGGCCGCTTTGCCGGCGAAAACGCCACGTTCGGGCTGCCGGAGGTAAAACTCGGCATTGTTCCGGGCGCCGGCGGGACACAACGCCTGCCGCGCCTGATCGGCCCGATCGCCGCCATCGACCTCATCGGAACGGGACGCGCGGTCAAGGCGCGCGAAGCCGTCGCGCTCGGTCTTGCCGATACCGTCGCCGCCGACCCTCTCGCCGCAGCCGTCGCGGTTCTACGCGCCGGGCAGCTGCTGCGCCGGACCAGCAGCATCGATGTTCCCGTAGCCGATGCCGCCGCCATGGACGCCGCGGAAGCAAAGGTGCTTGCCAGAGGTCGGGGACAACTGGCGCCGTCGGAGGCCGTGCGCCTCGTCAAAGCGGCAGGCCAGCTCGACCTTGAACAAG
This sequence comes from Shinella sp. GW821-FHT10F02, assembly GCF_058809275.1. Lineage (NCBI taxonomy): Bacteria > Pseudomonadati > Pseudomonadota > Alphaproteobacteria > Hyphomicrobiales > Rhizobiaceae > Shinella > Shinella sp. GW821-FHT10F02. Next base: position 375,042 of record NZ_JBXASL010000007.1, read on the forward strand.
GTCTGGCGGAGGAGCGCGCCACGTTCCTGCGTCTGCGCGACTCCGAGGAATCCGCGGCCCTGCGGCACGTCTTCTTTGCCGAGCGCGCCGCCGGCAAAGTCGAAAAGCTCACTGACGTCTCGCCACGCCGGATCGAAACCGTCGGGATTGTCGGCACGGGGCTGATGGGTTCCGGCATAGCGGTCTCGGCTCTCACCAGCGGTTACCGCGTCATCGCGCTGGAACAGACGCAGGAGGCCGCCGCCGCCGGGCACGCCCGCATCGCCGGCCTCCTCGACAAGGCCGTCCAGTCCGGGCGCCTGACCGCGGAGGCGCGCGAGGCCTGCCTCGCCCGGCTCAAAACGACGGCCGAGGCGACAGACCTTGCGGCAGCTGACCTCGTCGTCGAAGCCGTCTTCGACGATTTCTCCGTCAAGACGGAGCTGTTTCGCAGGCTCGACGCCATCGTCGCGCCTGGCGCCATTTTGGCGACCAACACGAGCTACCTCGATCCTGATGCGATCGCCGCCGCGACGGCCGATCCGTCCCGCGTGGTCGGCCTGCATTTCTTCTCGCCCGCCCATGTCATGCGGCTGGTCGAAGTCGTCGATTGCGCCAAAACCGCGCCCGACGTCCTGGCGAGTGCGCTGGCTTTCGTCAAACGCCTCGGCAAGCTCCCGATCGTCTGCGGCGTCACGGAAGGTTTTATCGGAAACCGCATCTTCTCCGCCTACCGCCGCGCGGCGGAGTTCATGCTGGAGGATGGCGCCCTGCCGCACGAGATCGATGCCGCGCTGGAAGCCTACGGTTTTCCGATGGGCATCTTCGCCGTCAACGACATGGCGGGCCTCGAAATCGCCTGGGCACGCCGCAAACGGCTGGCCGCAACGCGCGATCCCGCCGAGCGTTATGTCGAAATCGCCGACCGGCTCTGCGAAGCCGGCCGTCTCGGCCGCAAGACCGGCCTCGGCTGGTACGCCTACCCCAATGGCGAACGCACCACCGATCCCGCCGTGACGGCAACGATCGAAGCGGCACGCGCAGCGAAAAACATCGTGCCCCGCGCGTTCACCGCGCAGGAGATCATGGACCGCCTGCTCAAGGCGATGGTGGATGAAGGAACGGCCCTGCTCTCAGACGGCATCGCCGCCCGTCCCGGCGACATCGACCTGGTGATGATCAACGGCTACGGCTTTCCCGCGCAAAAGGGCGGGCCGATTTTCGCCGCCGAACAATGATCGATGACGAGCCGGATCAAACCGGCCCGTCCTGCCCGTCAGGACTTTTCGGAGGCGCTCAGGCCGGCGAGGAAAAGATCGATGCCTGCCTGCGCGCAATCGCTGTCCTGCGCGGGCGTTCCCGAACTGACGCCGACCGCACCAACAACCTGCCCGTCCACGATGACGGGAATACCGCCGGCTACGACCAGCAGGCGCCCGCCGATGGCCGAGTTGATGCCGTAAGCGGGCTTGCCGGGCTGGCTCGCCTCCCAATAGCTCTCGGTGGTCCGCTTGGCGCCGGCTGCCGTGAAGGCCTTGTCCTGGGCGATCGTGGTGCTCGTGACCTTTCCGCCGTCCATGCGTTCGAACGCGATCAACTGGCCCGATTCATCGGTCACGGCGATGCACATCGGCACGCCGATTTCCGCGGCGCGGGCGCGGGCGCCCTCGATCAGGGTGCGGGCGTCGGTAAGGCTCAGTCTCTGGATTGTCAGCACGGTATGGCTCCTCTTCGATTTTCAACGACGCGCGGCGAGCGCAGATGCGCTCTCTTGCGGCCTGTCGGCAAGAAATGCCAGAGCCGCCGCGCCGACCAGACCGGAATTTTGACCAAGTGCTGCCCGAACGACGTTCACATCCTTGAAGGCGAGCATGGCCCAGCGAGCAATATAATCCTGGATTCCGGGGCGAAGACGGTCGAATTCATGGGAAAGACCACCCCAATATTTCCGCTTCCTCGATCTGCTTTCAGAACTCCTGCCAAGTTAGGTTCACGAGCCGGTTCACGAAGGCATCGGTGCCCGGCGGGGCAGCCTGGAAGAGATCGCCCGCAGGGCCGTCGTAGCTTGATGCTGCGTGGTCAGATCCACCGGTCACGCTAGAAACGTCAAAACCTCGCAGCCATACCGGAAACTTAGCGAACTTCAGGAAGGCTTCATTCCATGTATGAGCCAAGCCCAGGTTCTGAGAAAATGAGCGTCCGCAGCATCCGAGGTATCAAAATCGCTTCCCCCCATCATCGCTACCGAGGTCGGTAGCGCGACGAGACAGTGGATCAAGTGACTTGCAATTGCAGACGCGTCACCTTGAGCGATCATGCCTTCCGTCTGCGCCGCACTGACAGCGTCGATCAAGCGGGACATGATGGGGTCCGGTTGCGGAGGGATTGGCCCAGCCTTCTCAAAGACCACCGCCTCGCTGAATGTGATGCGCTTGAAGGCGATCAGTTCCGGCTGCATGTTGATATGCAAGAGCTCCAGCGACAGGGCGCGCAACCGCTCCATGGCGTCACCATCGCGGCTCGGCAGGTTTTCGAGCCTCGCGACCGCACGCTTATGCGCATGGTCCACGACTGCCTCGAACAACGCAACTTTTGAGGGATAGCGGCGATAGACAGTGTCCTTGCCTGCACCGCATCGCGATGCCACCTGCTCCATTGATGTGCCGGCAAATCCCCTGGTCGAGAACAATTCGGTGGCCGCCTCTATAATCCTCTCCGCCGCCGCGTTTTTCTCCGCGTTCGGCGGGCGGCCCACTCTGGTCATGGAGTTCGCTTTTCGCGATGTCATCGTGTCTCTTTTCATCTTATGGCCGCCAACCTCTCTGGAGAGCTTCGTGGTGATTGCCAATACGAAAGTTGATAGGGACTCTCATATTAACTGGACAGGACGGTCCCGTTTGATTAATGCCTACCAGACATCGCAAGCTTCGACCATGGGGGCAATTCGTGAAGCACGGTATTTCCATAAGACAGATCCTTCTCGCATCCACCGTGCTCATGGTCTCGGGCCAAACCTTCGCCCAGGAGCAGAACACGCAGTTGGCTCCCGTCGTTGTCGATGGCGAGAGCACGAGCGATAGCTCCGGCAAGATTCTCGTCAAATCGGCCCGGTCTGCAACAAAGACGGCGACACCGATCGGTGAAACGCCACAGTCAATATCCACGGTGACGCGCAAGCAGATTGACGACCAGAATCCGCAAACAGTCGGCGAGGCTCTTCGCTACACGGCCGGTGTTCTTTCCGATCGCGACTCCAACTCTCGATACGACTCCGTGTTTCTGCGTGGTTTCGGCGCCTTCGGCACCTCAACCAACTATGTCAGTTACCTCGACGGGTTGAAGCTGCCGCGCGGCCAGGCCTTTGCCAATACGTCTGTCGATCCGTTCTTCCTTGATCGGGTGGATGTCCTGAAAGGACCATCCGCCCTGCTATACGGCCAGATCAGCCCGGGCGGCCTCGTGAACCAGATAAGCCGCACTCCTTCGGACATCCAGGCAAATGAAGTCCGGATTGAGGGTGGAAGCGACGGCCGCGTCCAGGGCGGCGTCTATTCCAGCGGACCGCTCACCGCCGATGGCACCTGGCAATATGGTCTCGCCGCGATCGGCCGCTCGTCGGGCACGCGCTATAATGACGTGGATGAACGCCGCATCGGCATCGCGCCGTCTCTCAGATGGCAGCCGGATGCGGATACGTCGCTTATCATCTCAGGCTATTTCCAAAGAGACCCGGAGGGTGGCTACTTCAACTCGATCTACCCCAAGTTCCTGGCGCCCGCTGGCCTTGCCGGCTTTCTCGACCGCGACTTCAATATCGGCGATCCATCATACGACGCGTTCGAACGGGACCAGTACGGCATCGGCTATCAGTTCGAGCACCGGTTCAATGACCTGGTGACACTGCGCTCGAACTTCCGCTATTCGGGCGTGGACGTCGACATGCGGTCGCTCCAGATGGCAGGCCCGATGTCGGTTGACGGTGTCATTCCGCGTTATGCCGTCCATTCGATCGAAGACGTTTCCGGAGTTTCGTTCGACAACCAGGCAGAGTTCAATTTCGAGACCGGCGCCTTACAGCACACGCTGCTTGTGGGTCTGGACGTTCAACATTCCAAGAGCGGATGGCAGTACCTTATGGGAGGCGCAACGTCGATCGACGTCACCAATCCCCTTTATGGCCAGCCGGTCGGTCCCTTTGCGCACGTCATCAACAATGACCAGTCTCTTCGCCAGACCGGCATTTACGTGCAGGACCAGATCGAGCTTGGTCGGCTGCGCGCCATCTTCGGGGTGCGGCACGATTGGACCAACCAGGAAACGGACAACCTCCTTGCGGGGACGTCATCGGAACAGACAAGCGAGGCCACGAGCTATCGCGCCGGTCTTCTCTATCTCTTCGACAACGGCGTGGCGCCCTACGCGAGCTATTCCACCTCCTTCGAGCCCGTCATCGGGGTCGATGCCGGTGGCAATCCGTTCAAGCCGACAGAAGCACAGCAATACGAAGTCGGGCTCAAGTATCAGCCGCCTGGCCTCGATGCGCTCTTCACGATTTCCGCCTTCGACATTCGCCAACAGAACGTGCTTTCCCCCGGAAGTGTCGCGGGCTTTAACGTCCAGCAGGGCGAGGTGCGATCGCGCGGCCTGGAGTTTGAAGCGCGCGGCAATCTCACCGACAATATCGAACTGATTGCCGCACTTTCGCTGCTCGACACAGAGGTATCGAAATCGACCGATGCTTCCGTCATAGGCAAGCGCCCACAGGCGGTGCCGCGTTATTTTGGTTCGGTATGGGCGAACTACGCAGTGGACGGCGGGCCGCTTGAGGGCGTGACGATCGGCGGCGGCGTTCGCTTTGTCGGCGCCAGCTATGGCGACGACGCCAATACGGTCAAGGCCGACGGATACGCTTTGCTCGATGCCGCGCTTCGCTACGATTTCGGTGCGAAGAACCCGGACCTGAAGGGACTGGAGGCGACGCTGAACGTCACCAATCTGCTCGACAAGGACTACTACTCGAGCTGCAGCTACAACATCTATTGCCAGTACGGAAACGGCAGAACGGTGCTGGCAGGCCTGAAGTACAAGTGGTGAAACGACCATGACGATAACACGACGCCGATTGTGTGCATTCGCCGCCGCCACTCCCCTTCTTGCCATGACCGGGCCGGCAGCAGCAGATCGCCGGTTTGACCTGATCGACCTGGCGGGGCGAAGGGTTCAGCTGGCAGCGCGGCCGCAACGAATTGTCCTGCTTGAGGGCCGCGACCTCCTGACCATGTCCCTGCTTCATCCGGACCCTGCCGCATCGGTCGTCGGCTGGGCCGCGACGGATCGAATCGACAGCAAGGAATTGCAAGAGAAGCTCGAAAACGGTCGCTCGATCCCGATCGTCGGAAAGCAGACCCCCGAGACGATAGCGCTCGAGGGCGTAATAGCGCTTTCGCCGGATCTCGTCGTTACAAACGCGTTCATGACGCCACAGGGAGATGCCGACCCGCTCATCGAGCAGTTGACCAAGGTCGGCATTCCGGTCGTCTTCAGCGACGCCTCCAGCAACACGGCAACCGAACAAAGTCCCTCCGGTCCCGTCAACAAGCTCAAAGCTAACATGCGCCTCTGGGGCGCACTGCTCGGCGCAGGCACGAAGGTCGATCAACTCCTGTCGTTCCAGGAGCGGACACTTCTCGATATCGAGGCGCGCCTGTCGAATGTCGCTCCAGTCACGACTTACCTCGAAGTGCAATCTACGCCTGATGACTGCTGCTGGGCTGCCGGAAAGAAGGTCTGGGGAGAGCTGCTGGCCCTGGCCGGCGGTCGGTCCCTTCCGGAGGTGACAGCGCCCTGGTTCCAGAAACTCTCGCTCGAATATCTCCTGACCACACCCCACGATGTCTATATCGCGACGGGTGGTGGATGGGCTTCTGGCAATCGGCCGGCAATCGGACCTGGCCTGGAGCCGGAATTGGGGCGCGAAGGGTTGAAACGCCTGATTGATGGCAGGCCGGGCTTCAGCGAACTTGCGAGCGTGCGCAGCAATCGTGTCCACGGAATCTGGAGCGGCCTCATCACCAACCTGCCCTTGAACATTGTCTTCGTGGCGCTCGCCGCAAAATGGCTGCATCCGGAGCAATGTGCCGACGTCGACCCGGCAGCAATTCTCGCTGCGATCAACAGGGATTTCGCGGCGTTTCCAATAGACGGCCCGCTATGGGCCTCGATTTGATATTGAGAGGTACCTGATATGTCCTCATCTGTCGGCAAGCAGTACCGCGCGACTGCCATTGTGCCCTTTCCGAGGGTCAGGAATTACATTGGCCCGCTCATCGACTCCATCGCCACCCACGACATGACGGTGCATGAGGTCAACGGCGTCCATCACATCGTCTCGCCATTCGGCAGGGCCTCGTTTCAGGAAGTCGAAGGCGGCTTCAAACTGACGGCGGAGTCAAGCGAACCCGGCGGACTCAACCGCCTCAAACATGCGCTCGTCGGACCGATTTCCTTCATCGCTGCGCGCGAAGCCCCGGTCATCTCGTGGAATGGCGACCATGCCGATCCCGCACTGCCAGACGATCTGCGTGTGTTGCACGTCGCAACCATCGACGACATAGCGCCCCGCTTTCGGCGGATCGTATTCCAAGGTGAAAACCTGGAGCGGTATGACCGCGTCGACCAATTGCACTGTCGACTGATCTTTCAACAACGCGGTGTGGCCCGCTTCCTGTGGCCGATGCTCGATCACAGAGGCCATATCGTCTGGCCGGACGATACCGTCATCCCAACGCGCGTCTACACGATCCGCCGAATTGATCGAAGCAGGCAGCAGATAACGGTCGATTTCGCGATCCATCCGAACGCAGGACCTGCAACGCAATGGGCATTGAATGCGCGCATCGGCGACGTCGTCGGTATTCTGGGCCCTGCGGCCAACGGGCCGAAGGATGCGGATTTCTATGTGCTGGCGGGCGACGAAACGGCATTGCCCGCAATCGCCCGGATCCTTGAAAACCTGACGCCCGCCGCGTTGGGAGTTGCCTTCATCGAGGTAGACGGGAAATCAGACGAATTGCCTCTCCCCTGTCCCGCCGGCATGACGATTTCATGGCTATATCGCGACGGGTCATCCGCCGGGACGACCACGCTGCTGGAGAACGCCATCCGATCCCTAAGATGGCCGGACGATCTTGGCCGATCATTTTTCTGGGGCGGGTGCGAGCACAAGGCATTCAGCGCGATCTACCGATATTTGAGGCGGCAGGTGATGCTTTCCAAGGACCGGATGGTCTTCTATTCCCATTGGCACCGCACTCTCAGCGAAGACGAGATCGTTGCTCGCGGCGCTGATGCCTACCTCCCTCAGTGAAACAGGCTAAGAGCGCGTCCTGTCCGTACCCTATAGAAACTGTATCGGTGCTTGACGCATGGGGAGCGAGGAGTAGTTAGAGCTTCATGCAATGACCTCTCCATCGGCGCAAAGTGCCTCTCCAGGCCCGCCGCCTCAGCCTGAAAGCCATCCATGTCGGAAAGAAGCTCCCATCGTGGGCTCGTCGTCGCCGCGATCATGGCAAGCATGGCAATGATCGCCATCGAGGCAACGATCGTTTCTACTGCAATGCCGCAGATCGCCGCCCAGCTCGGACAAATCAATCTGTATTCCTGGGTCTTTTCGTCCTTCCTTTTGACCCAGACGGCGACGACGGTGGTCTTCGGCAAGCTCGCGGATATTTATGGCCGCAAGCCGATGATCCTGATCGGCATCGCGCTCTTCCTGTTTGCCTCCGTGCTCGCGGGCTTCGCATGGTCAATGCCGTCGATGATCGCCTTTCGTCTTTTGCAGGGAATTGGCGCGGGGGCGATTCAACCCGTGGCAATGACGGTGGTCGCTGATCTGTTTCCAGGCAATCAGCGTGGCAAGGTTCAAGGTTACCTGGCAAGCGTCTGGGCGTTGTCTGCCGTTATCGGACCGCTTCTCGGCAGTCTCATCATTCATAACCTCCCATGGGCGTGGATCTTCTGGATCAATGTGCCGGTTGGACTTCTTGCGGCACTTGGGTTCGTTCTGTTCCTGCATGAGAAGAAACGGACACGCGTCGTCTCCATCGATATCCTCGGCGCTTCCCTTTTTGCGGTGTCCATTTCCGCCCTGATGATTGCCCTGACGGAAATGGAGACTAAGATCTCCAGCACCGCTATGGTGGCCCTGGCCATCGCCATCGCAGCTCTTTTCGCGTTCATCTGGCAGGAGCGGCGCGCCGAGGCGCCCATGGTCGCTCCAGATTTGTGGCTGAAGCGACCCATAGCGTTCTCGAACCTGGCCGTTTTCTTCGCAAGCATGTCGATCATGGGGCTGACGACATTCCTGCCGATGTACGTGCAGACCGTTCTCAACGGCTCGCCGCTGGTGGCGGGTTTCGCCCTGACCATGCTGCTCCTGGGCTGGCCCTGCGGTGCAACGATCGCGTCGCGCCAGTTTGCCCGGTTCGGCCTGCGGCCCATCATGATCACCGGCAGCATCTGCATTCCGGTCGGCACATGTCTCCTCGTGCTGCTCACGCCGTCGAGCTCCGCGATACTGGCCGGCGCCGGCTCACTGATAATGGGTTTCGGCATGGGCCTGCTGAACATCAGCGCGCTGATTCTTACGCAGGATAGCGTGAGCTGGACCGAGCGCGGCAGCGCCACGGCATCCAATGTTTTTTCGCGCAATCTCGGCAGCACGCTCGGCGCCGCCGTGCTGGGTGCGGTGCTGACCTACGGACTGGCGCATTCCACCAATGGCCAGCCGATTACACCAGAACAACTGCGAGCCCTGCTGAATGGCACCGGCACCGTCATGGCGGATGGAGAAACTATCCGGTTTGCATTGCAGCAAGCCCTGCATTCCACCTTCGTCGCCATGCTTTTGATCGCCGCACTGATCGTCCCTGCTTGCCTGCTCGTCCCTCGACACGAGCCCATTCGGGAAATGCCGCAATAGAGCTGAGCTTGACAGGATCGTGAAAAATTCCTGGCAGACCAGACCCGCATTCATCCAAGGATCGCGGCTCCTCAGCGGCGGTAATATTTACTTTTTCTAATAGGCGTGCTAACCACACGATCATCCGTTCCAGGCATTGCCAATATATTCGCCGTTGGATTTTCCTCCGAGGAATTGAACATGCTTGTGAAAAGTTTGCTCGCCTGTGCAGTGCTTGCGCTCGGCTCGGTATTTTCACAAACCTGCGCCGGAGCATGGGCGGCAACGCAAGAGTTTCCCACCGATAGGTGCCAAGAGGTCGCGACTGCCCGCACACCCGCTTCAGGCGATGCAGTTCAAAGCGAGGCGGGCAAGCTCGCCCTTGTGATTGGAAACGCGGCTTATAGCGGAGGAATACCACCGCTCCGCAACTCGGCGCATGATGCCTCCGCCGTGAGCGACGTCCTTCGAAAGCTGAACTTCACGGTGTTCCTGGCGATCGATGCGCGAGGGGCAACGATACGCGACTGCGTCGCGCGTATGCAGGCCGCCCTTTTGGGTGACGATATCGCGCTCATCTATTATTCCGGCCACGGCATCCAGATCGACGATCGCAACTATCTGGTTGCAACCGACGCCAAGGCCGGCGACGGCCTTTCCGATGCCTTCGTCTACATCGATGAGATCATCGACCGCATGAAGGAAAAATCGGCATCGACCCTCGTTTTCCTTGATGCTTGCCGGAACAATCCCTTCGCGGGCGAGGGCAACCAGGGTTTATCGGTATCGACCGGCCGCGGCCTCGACAGAGGACTGGCAAAGGTCAATCCAGGGACGGCCGGCGCGAGAAAGGAAGCGCGCGGCATCTTCGTTGCCTATTCGACATCGCCGAATGCAACGGCGACAGATGGCGAGGGCGACCTCAGCCCCTTCACCGCTGCCTTCGTCAAAGCCGTAAAGACCCCCGGCTTCTCGGTTCAGCGCGCCCTTAGCGAGGTTTCTCGCAGCGTCGGCGAGGCGACGGACTGGTCGCAGACACCATGGATAAAATCGTCGCTCACCGCCGAGATCCTGTTGAACGGTGTCCTGACGCTCGATCAGGCAATTGCGGTCTCCCAAAATCATGCGGCGGCGTCGAAGCGCCTGCTGGCGGCAGGCAATATCCAGGGTGCGATCGTCGAAGCCTTTCGCGGGCTTCCGCAGCGAATAGACGAGACGACCGCCATACAATATCCATCCGCCTATCAGGCGCTGACGGCAGCTGCGCGGTCCAGCAGCATCGTTCTTCCCGTCCCTGCAAACAACATTCACGTCGTCATCGTCAATGCGAGCGGCAGCCGGGCCGTTGTCGCCTCCGTCGACCGCGAATATCGCGGAACAGGCAAGGGCACACTGGAAATCTGGGATACGACCACCAAGAGGGTGATCGGCGCTCTGGGTGATTTGGGCACCGCAGTTCCCAGCGCAAAATTCTCCGCGGACGGATCGCGCGTGGCAGCCTATCTTGGCAAAGGCATCACAAAAGTCTCCGATGCCATCACGGGCGAGACCGTCGCGACGATCACACTCTCTGCAGACAATCTCGGCCCAGCCCATGGCGCCCTCAATCCCCCGATATTGGTGTTCAGCCAGGATGGAGCCCTTCTTGTCAGCACGCTCCACAAGAAGGGCATGGCGTTGGTGCAGGGCTGGGATGTGGCGAGCGGCGCGAAGCGTTTCGAGTTTGATCTCGGCTCCAGGTGCAACGGGCTGGTGAAGATAGCCGGCTGGAGCCTGGACAGGGGTTTTGCCGTGCTGAACGCCGACGGCGCATCCCTTTCATTCGTTTGCACCAACAATTCCCCCCAAATAGGAAAGGCGATCGTCGTCGGCCGATGGTCATTGTCGCAGAACGCCATGATCGGCTCCGGTGTCTTGCCGGTTGCGGACGAGATTTATCCGATCGGATTCGGCTTTAGCCCCGACGGGACGAGGATGACTGTCCAGGAACTCGACAATGGCGGCTCGTACCAAATAACCGTCCTGGATACGCAGACCGGGCAAAAGATCGGAGACGTGACGAAAGGGCTCTATTCGTCGTTCTCCCCGGAAGGCGCCCTCTACTCCGTCGTTGATGAAGGAGGTGCCACGATTTTCTCCGCGCGAAATGGCGAACGCGTGAGCGAGATCACGGATTATGCCTATACCGTGCCCGCAGCCTTTCGGAAATTCGGCGAGAAGTTTGCCGACTACATCCTTCTCGACAACGACATGTCCACGCTGACCCACGACGTATGGTGGCGGCCGGCGGGCACCCTCACGGTCGCGGAGGCGGCACGATCGAGGCTGACGGCGGAGCAAAAGGCGGAGGCGGAGGCCGGCGCACTGGCTTACAATGAAATTCCATGAGGGTCGGGCGAACGTCGACCTTCCGAGGGCGCGCGGCCGAGCTGCGATATAAACCTGTCACGTGACTTTCCACTGCGATAGTCTTGGCTCATGAAACTCGACCAGACCATACGGTTCTGCAGCTCGGCAGATGGCACCCGTATCGCCGTTGCGTCCTGCGGGAAGGGACAGGTGCTCCTGCGCGCTGCCCACTGGCTCAGCCATGTCGACTATGATCTTCAGAGCCCCGTCTGGCGGCCATGGCTTCAGGCACTGTCGGCCCGCAACCGGTTCGTGCGGTACGATCCACGCGGCTGCGGACTGTCGGATCGCTACGTCGCCGACCTCTCGGTCGACGCATGGCATGCGGACCTGGAGGCCGTGGCCGACACAATCGAGGAGCCGCAATTTGTCCTCCTCGGCCTTTCGCAGGGCGGCGCTCTTGCCATCGCCTATGCCGCAAGGCATCCCGAGCGTGTCTCCCAGCTGGTGCTTCTGAACGCCTACGGCCAGGGCGCCCGGGTCCGGGCGCAGACTGATGCGGAGCGGCTGGAAGCCGAGACCCTCGTCAATTTCATCCGCGTGGGCTGGGGACGCGACAACCCGGCATTCGCCCAGTTCTTCACCAATCTCTTCATCCCGGATGGCACACCCGAGCAGCATCGCTGGTGGGGCGATCTCGAACGCCTGACGGCAGCAGGCGACGTTGCCGCGCAACTGCTATGGAACATGCAGGGCATCGATGTGCTGGAGCTCGCGGCGACCCTGCGCGTGCCGACATTGATCGCCCATAGCCGCGGCGACATGCGCGTGCCGTTCGACCAGGGCTGCAAGCTTGCGGCGGCAATTCCGGGCGCTCGCTTCGTACCGCTTGAGAGCAAGAACCACGTCTTGCTGCCGGACGAACCCGCCTGGGCCGTCTTCCTGTCCGAACTGGCCATCTTCCTTGGGCAGGATCGGCCCACGCGGCCGCTTGCGGTCCGCGAAGCCGGTTTAACGCCCGCGGAGGCGGTACTTCTCGACCTCGTCGCAGAAGGGCTCGACAACCGCGCGATCGCCGAACGCCTCGGCAAGAGCGTGAAGACCGTGCGCAACCAGTTGTCGGCGCTCTTCGGCAAACTCGGCGTGCGCAGCCGCTCGCAAGCGATTGTCATCGCGCTCTCTCGATAGCCGGCGTCGTGAGCCGGAGTCCTCTCCCGCAAGGCGGAACGGGACATCTGTCCCCTGCATTGTTGTATTTCCTCGCCGGTCCGGGACTTGCGCCTCATGCCATCCCTAGGGATGAAGCCCATCCTCTGGTCGTGGGCGGCAGCATGTCGTCCGGAACAGGAGGAAACCCACATGACGGAACTCAATGAAACAGCGCTCAATGAACTCGTGGGCCGCGTGCTTGGCGATCTTGGCGGAGCCGTCAGCGTGCCGCTGGTGCGGATCGGCGATGCTCTCGACCTCTACAAGACGCTCAAGGAGATCGGGCCGTCGACGGCCGATGAATTCGCAGATGCTGCGGGATGCTCGCCTCGATACGTGCGGGAGTGGCTCGCAGCGCAAGCGGCTTCGGGGTACGTGCGCTACGAGAACGACCGGTTCTCGCTCACCCCCGAGCAGGCTTTCGTGTTTGCGGAGCCCGACAGCCCCGTCAATCTGATCGGCGCATTCGATACCGCTGCTGCAATGGCTGAAAACCAGCCGAAGGTGCAAGCGGCCTTCAAGACCGGCCGGGGCGTCGCCTGGGGCGACCAGGCCGGCTGTATGTTCTGCGCTGTGGCACGGCTGTTTCGCCCGGGTTACGTCAATGCCCTCGTGCAGGATTGGCTTCCGGCGTTGGAGGGTGTCGTCGACAAGCTGAAGGTGGGAGCGACCATAGCGGACGTCGGATGCGGCCACGGACTGTCGACGATCACGATGGCCCAGGCTTTCCCGCACTCCCGGTTCACCGGCTATGATTTCCACCCGGACTCGATCGCCGCTGCAACCGCGCACGCCCGATCGCATGACTTGGCGAATGTGCGCTTCGAAGTCGGCCGAGCCCAGGACTTCAATGGGCGCGATTTCGATCTGATCACCTGCTTCGATTGCCTGCACGACATGGGCGACCCCAAGGCAGCGGCAACGCATATTCGCCAGGCACTGAAGCACGATGGGACATGGATGGTGGTCGAGCCCATGGCCGGGGACGAGCTGGAAGACAATATCAATCCGATCGGCCGTCTCTACTACTCAGCGTCGACGATGATCTGCATTCCCACATCGCTGGCGCAGGAGACGGGACTCGCGCTCGGTGCCCAGGCTGGGGAGAAGCGGCTTGCCGAAGTGATCCGATCCGGTGGCTTCACCCGCGTTCGGCGCGCCGCCGAGACTGCCCTCAACATGGTTCTGGAGGCAACCTGAACGTGGTATCAGTACAACGATCACTTACAAGGGCGAATGCTCCCGCGTCTTGTTCTCACCGGCGTCGCCGTCAGCTTCGTCGTCATGGCGGCGGCAAAATATTGATCCTCATCGTTGACACGCGCGCTGATCGGACAGATCGGCACACGCAAAGGGTGGCCAGATTGCCGCATTGAGGGTGGGAAACTTTCTGGTTATCGTTACCCCGTGTCATCCATGACACCGAGGGTGGGATGGTCAAGAGCTTGAGCTTCGTCGAGCAATGTGTGGTGCGAGTTCTGTGCGCGCTCGCCCTGTTGCTCGTCGGCTTTGCCCATACCCCGCCGGCGATCGCGCAGCATTTTCTTTCGCCAAGCGAGCTGGCCGAATTCATCCTCCCGGACGGCACGCTTCCCGTTCTCTGCCTGCCCTCTGAAGACGGCACGTTCAAACAGGTGGACCATGCCGGCAGGTCGGGCTGCGAAGCCTGCCGACTTGCTGCGTCCGTGCTGCTGCCCTTGCCCTCCGATACCTTTGGCGAGCGCATCCTGCGCGCGGCCGAACGCGTCGAGCCCGTTCGCATCGAAGCGTTCTACCGGCAGCTTTTCCCTCCGAACACATCGCCGCGCGGTCCTCCATCCGGCCTGACCGCTTGAAGCGTCGCCGCTCCAGCGGCTGCAAGCTCAGCCTGCGCCGGGAAGGGTCCGTTTAATCGAACCATGCCGGTGCCCTGCCGGATTTCGTTCCATGTTCGCTAGGACCATCGTGGGTGCCGCGACACCCGTTCAACACGCGTCTCGGCGCGCGCGCCAATCATTCCATGGCGTGGACCGGGCGCAAGCTGGACTGCCTTTACGCTCTACCAGGCACGCACCGACCTCACCCGACATCCATGGGCCGCCAAGGAAGGCTGTCGCGATTTTACCGTGCACATGACCGCCATCGGCGCCCGTCGCATCCGCGATTAGCGACCTCTCGAACGATAGGCATACACTCAACGCTGGCCAAGCCAGCAGTCCAAGGAGATTTTTTAGATGTTGAAGCCACTGATCCTAGCTCTCGGAATGATGCTGTCATTCGCGCCGGTCTTTGCGCAATCCGAACAGTCTTCCGCCTCCGGCGGGGCCGCGGAAAAGCCCGCCGAGAAGACCAAAACCATCGGCATCGTTCTGTTCCCGGATTTCGAGACACTCGACGTCTATGGCCCGGTGCAGATGTGGGGGCGCCTGCCGGACCACAAGGTCGTCTTCGTCGCGCAGAAGGCCGGCCCGGTCCGATCCTCGCAGGGCGTGGAAGCGGTCGCCACCTACTCGTTCGAAGACGCGCCGCAATTCGACATCGTGATGGTGCCGGGTGGCGGGGGGACGCGCAAGGAAGTTGACAACGAGATCCTCCTGAACTTCATCCGCAAGCAAGACAAGGGAACGGAGCTGACGACCTCCGTGTGCACCGGTGCTGCCCTTCTTGCCAGGACTGGCCTTCTGGACGGGCGCAAGGCCACCACGAACAAGCTTGCCTACAAATGGGCGACCAGCCAGAGCGAGAAGGTCGATTGGGTGGGCCACGCCCGGTGGGTCGTTGATGGCAAATACATTACTTCGTCGGGCGTCTCTGCCGGAACAGATATGGCGCTCGCCGTGGTCGAGAAGATTTACGGCCGCGAGGCTGCCGAACGTCGCGCAAAGGGTGCCGAATACATCTGGAACGACGATCCCAACAACGACCCCTTCGCAGTCGAGATCAGCAAGTCGGACGCAAACGAATAAACCGTGGCAACGCACCGGGCGCAAGTATCAGGCGCCCGGTGCCTCAGCACTGCGTGTCGATCCGTTTTTTTAGCGACCAGGAATGTCCTATTCAGCCGCGTCCGCTCTGGCACTTTCCGTGGTGTGCGCGGTTCCCGTTGCCCTCCCACTCGCCAAACCAAGGTTCTGCCGCAGCGTCCGGCCTTCATATTCGTGCCGGAAGAGGCCGCGGCGGCGGAGTTCGGGGACGACGAGTTCAATGAAGTCCTCGATCCCGCCCGGCAGCGTCGGGGGCATGACGTTGAAGCCGTCCGCCCCTTCGCCCTTGAAACGCTCTTCGAGCTCATCGGCAATATCCTCCGCAGTGCCGACGAGTTGCCAGTGGCCGCGCGCGCCGGCAATGCGTCGAGCGAGCTGGTTGATCGTCAGGTTTTCGCGTCGTGCAAGGTCGAAAAGCAGGGCCTGACGGCTTTTGCCGCCATTGGTTTCGGGAAGTTCCGGTATGGGGCCGTCTGCGGGATAGGCGGACAGATCGAAATCTCCGATCATGTAGGAGAGCTGGGCTATGCCGACGGCGGGGTGAATGAGTTCCTGCAGCTCCTCGAACTTTGCTTGGGCTTCCGCGCGGGTGCGGCCAACCACCGGAAAAACGCCGGGCATGATCTTCAATTCATCCGGATGGCGACCGTATCTGGCCATTCGGCCTTTCAGGTCGGCGTAGAAGGCCTGTGCGTCGGCAAGCGTCTGCTGCGCCGTGAAGACGACTTCGGCCGTGCGCGCCGCAAGGTTCTTGCCTGGTTCTGATGACCCGGCCTGCACGACGACCGGCTGGCCCTGCGGCGAGCGCGCAACGTTCAGGGGTCCGCGCACGCTGAATTGGCGCCCCTCGTGGTTCAGGGCATGCTGCTTGTCGGGGTTATAGTAGAGGCCGCTGTCCTTGTCGTAGAGGAAGGCGTCGTCATCATAGCTGTTCCACAGTCCGGTCACCACATCGACGAACTCTTCCGCCCTTTCATAGCGGTCGCCATGCGAAAGATGGCGCCCCGGATTGAAATTCGCCCATTCCTCCTGGGTGTTGGAGGTGACGAGGTTCCACCCCGCCCGCCCGGAACTGATGAGGTCGAGCGATGCGAATTTCCGGGCAAGATTGTAGGGCTCGTTGAAGGTGGTCGAGACCGTCCCGACGAGGCCGATCGTCTCCGTCAGCGCCGCGAGACCGGAAAGCAGGGTGAACGGTTCGAAGAAGGCCGCCCGGCTGAGGCGTGGGCCGACGTCCCTGCTGGTGTTCTTGACGGCCACGGTATCGTCGAGAAACAGGAGGTCAAACTTCGCGGCCTCCAGAGCCTTCGCTATCTTCGCGTATTCCGCAAATGACTTTCCGAGGTCGGCGCGGGCGGAGGGGTGACGCCACGCTGCCACATGATGCCCAGGGGCCATGAGGAACGCGCCAAGCTTTAACTGTTTTTGGCTCATGAGGAGCTCCTGAAATCAGAGGGTTTCGAGTTGCGCCTCTTGCGGGCGCAGATGTGCATGAGGTCGGCCGGGAACGTCGTGATCCAGGGCCGCGAGAATGCGACGGCGCAGACCGACAAACGCTGCGCTGGTGCGGTCGGCCCCGGCACCGGGCGGGATTTCGACGATTTCGCGTATACGGCCGGGATGGGGCTGCATGACGACGACCCGGTCAGCGAGGGTCACTGCCTCCTCGACATCATGGGTCACCAGGATGGCGGTAATGCCTTCGGCACCGACGATGCGGCGAAGCTCCTCCTGCAGATGCGCCCTCGTCATGGCGTCCAGCGCACCGAACGGTTCGTCCAGCAGAAGAACCGGCGGGTGGGGAGCGAGCGCACGGGCAATGGCCACGCGCTGGGCCATGCCACCGGAAAGCTGCGCGGGCAGTGCATCGGCAAACTGCGACAGTCCGACTAGCGCAAGATGGTCGCGCGCCGTTGCGGTGCGTTCTGCCGCCGTAAGGTTCGATTTCCGCAGGCCAAGCTCGACATTCCCAAGAGCCGTCAGCCAGGGAAAGAGCCGGTGTTCCTGGAAAACGATGGCGCGATCGAGCGTGGGTTCGCCAAGGCGGCGCCCGTCGAGGAGGATTTCACCCTCGTATCGGCGTTCCAGACCGACGATCGCTCTCAGCAATGTCGACTTTCCGCAGCCGGATGCACCCACGAGCACGACGAACTCACCGGGTTCGACCGCCAGGTCGAGGTTTTGAAGCGCGGTGAAAGGGCGGCCCGAAACGGTAAATTCCTGCGTCAAGCCACGGATTTCCAATCGGCCGCGGCGCTGGGGTTCGGCTGAAGCGTTCATCTGATCACTCTTTCTTCTCGCGGGCAGCGCGCTCACGCTTGTTTCTTCCAACGGGTCAGGCGGTGTTCCACCAGCCCGGCCACAACACTGAGAGCAAAACCGATGCCGCCCAGGAGGATGACACCTGACATCACGAGATCCATTTCAAGCAGCTCCCGCCCGGCCGTCATCTGGCTGCCGATACCGGGCGCGACGGTCATGAAATATTCCGCACCCACAGTTGCCAGCCAGCCGTAGATCAGCCCCAGGCGCAGCCCGGTGAAAATCGCCGGCAATGCCGAGGGCAGGATAAGAAAGCGAAGGCGATCGAACGGCGAGAAGCGGTAAATGGACGTGACTTCCCTGAGGCTCGGCGGAACCTGCGCCGCCCCCTCCCAGGCATTGATCACCACCGGCGTGAACACGGCCATCGTCACGAACGCCACCTTGGCCGCCTCCCCCGTACCGAGCCACACGGAGATGAGGGGTATCCAGGCAAACAGCGCAATCTGCTTGACGACATTGAAGCTCGGCCCGACAAAAAGCCGCGCGATGCGGCTTGACCCAAGCAGCAGGCCGAAGGGTGTCGCAAGCACACCGCCGATCACGAAACCGCTTGCGAGCCTTAGAAGGCTGGCACCGATGTCGATCCAGAATTCGCCTCGTGCGAGACCGCCCACAAGCCGCCAGATCACGGTGGTCGGCGGCGGCAAGAGCAGCGGGTTGACCTGCCCGCTCCGCGCCACGACCTCCCACGCAATGAGGAGCGCCAACGGCAACAACAGCCCTTCAGGCAGACGAAGTGGTCGATGTTTACGCTCGGCCTGAGCGACCGGGCGCTGCGGGAGGGAGACGTCGCTCATGCCGCAACCCTCTGCCACTTCAAGAGACGGGCCTCGACGGCAGCCAGGGTTGCATCGAGTGCAAAGCCGATGAAGCCCACGAAAACCATCGCCAGCAGGACGAATTCCATCGCAAAAAGCTGGCGGCCCCAGACCATGAGGTAGCCCAGCCCCTCCGACGAGGCGAGGAGTTCGACCGCGACCAGGGCAAGCCATGCGTTTGCGAGGCCATAGCGGATGCCGGAGAAGATCGTCGGAAGGGACGCCGGCAGGACGATGTAGCGAAGCTGCATCGACTTGTTGAACGTCATCACCTCACCGACCTCGCGCCAGGCGATCGGAACATTGCGAATACCGGCATAGGTGTTGACTGCCATCGGTATCATGGCGGCCTTGGCGATGATGACGATTTTCAGGCCTTCGCCGATGCCGAGGAAGAGGATCAGCATCGGGATCCACCCGATCGGCGGTACCTGGGCGATGGCGAGGAAGATCGGGTCGAGATATTTCCGCGCCGTTTCCGATATGCCCATCACCGCGCCAAGTGGCAGGCCAATGACAGCGCCGAGGGCAAATCCCCACAGAACGCGCTCCAGGCTGATCAACGTATGCGCCTGAAGCTCGCCGGTGGCGGTCAGCTCGAAAAACGCGTCAACCACCATCGACGGCGGCGGCAGAATCTGCACGGGGATCCAGCCCAGGCTGGCCGTCACGCTCCAGATCAGGAGAAGCGAGACGGGCAGCACCAATGCGGCGAGCAAAACACCCAGGCGCGACTTGCCGACTTGTTGGAGCCCTTTCCTCGACAGCGCCGAAAGAGCCGGGCGTTCAAGCCTTATAGGAGGGATATCAGCCGAAATCTCGGTCATTCCATTCTCCAAAAACCGGCGTGGACGCTCAGCTGTTTACAGGCTTGCCGTCCGGACCATAGGCGGTCCAGAAGCTCTCCAGCTTCAACTCGGCCAGCGCCTTGTTCAGGAACGAGGGGTCAAACCATTCCGCAGTCGCACGCTCCCGCCGGATGAGGGCGAGTTCGCGTGCCCGTGCTTCCTGTCCCGCAAAACCTTCGACGAGGAACGGATCCAGAAGCGGGCTGAGACGGAAGCGGAGTTCCTGCCCTTCGTGATCCCGCACGAAACCTTCGCGCGGGCGACCCGTCAGGGCGTAGGTGTCGAACACTTCCTCTCGTCGGCTTTCGTCGGACCCCCATTGTGCGGCCTTGACGAAACCATTGACGATACGCTGGGTCACCTCGGGCTGTGCATCCAGGAAGGCGCTTTGGGCGTGAATGATGGCATGGCGGGTGAAACGGCTGTCTTCCTTGGTATTGAAGAAGACCTTTGCGATGCCTTTCGCTTCCAGATCGTACAGGTCTGCCTGTCCCACCGTGGCGTCGATGTCGCCCGAGGCGATCGCTGCATTGGCCGACGCGAAATCGAGATTGATGATCTTGACGTCACGTTCGGTCAGGTCGTAGGCGGCGAGAACCTTGGCGGCCGCCAGGTGCAGGTTGGTGCCGCGAAACAAGCCGAGCGTGCGCCCCTTGAGGTCCGCGACCGAGGCGATTCCCGAATCCGGACGTGCCGCGATATAGATGTTGGAGCGCGCATCGCTGCCAAGCAGGATTCTGGTCTCAAGTCCGTTCGAGCGTCCGACGAGAGCCGGAAGATCGCCATGGAAAGCGAAGTCCGCCTGATTGTTCGCCAATGCCTCGTTGACCGAGGGACCGGCGCCCTTGTGGAAGGACCATTCGAGCTTCACATCGGGATCATCCTTGAACTCGCTTGCGACGAATTCGCGCGCATGGCCGAGCGCACTGACGCCGGGGCCGGCATATTGACGGTTGCCGACACCGACCTCCGCAAAAGCGAGGCGAACGGTCAAGGGAGACTGGGCACGGACAATGGACGGGGCGCCGATCGCGGCTGCGACGATGCCGGCGCCACTCGCGGCCAGAAAGCTGCGGCGGCTGAAATTGTTAGAGACGCTCATGAGGATAGTCCTTGCTATTGGAACGCCCGGTCCTGACGTCCCCTGGTCAAATCGGAGATGCAGAAATCAAGCGGCCTTTGCGTTCGCTGGCTTGCTCGTCTTCACGCGCGTCGAGCTGCGGCGTCCGTCGGTGCTGACCGGAACATCGCCATCGACCGTCGAGCGACGAACCACGCGGTGCTGATCGCCGTAGTCGTTGACTGCGATATGCTGGGTGGCCCGATTGTCCCAGATGGCGACGTCGCCTTCCCGCCACCGCCAGCGCACGGTATTCTGCGGCGCCGTCACATAGCTTTGGAAGATTTCGACCAGCTTGGTGGAGTCGCTTCGTGGAAGGCCCACCAGCCGCTGCACGAAATTACCGAGGATCAGAGACCTCTCCCCTGTCTCGGGATGAACGTGCACAACGGGATGCTCGGTCTCGTAGATCGTCGATGTGAACACTTCCTCGTATTGCTTTTTTTCGTTTTCCGTTGCCCGCGGGCGCGCCGCTGCATAGTCGTAGACATTGCTGTGAACCGCCCAGAGGCTATCGGCCAGCACCTTGAGCGGCAACGGCAGGTCCTCATAGGCAGCATGCGTGTTCGACCAGACGGTATCCCCGCCGGCAGCCGGGATCACCTGGCCACGCAGCACCGAGATTTTGGGATAAGCGTCGACGAAGGTGACGTCGGTGTGCCACTGGTCCGCCCGCCCGCCGCCATGTCCGGAATCGAGCTCCAAGATGGATGAGGTCCCCCCGACCGACGTTTGCGTGGGATGGGGCACGAGTTTGCCAAGGCGGCTGGTGAACGCTTCCTGCCCGGCATCATCAAGGTGGTGCTGATCGCGGAAGAAGATGACCTTGTGCCGCAGCAACAGGCGATTGATCTCCGCAACGGTGCTCTCCGGCAGGTCGCCGGAAAGCCTTACTCCCCTGAGCTCTGCACCGACCCTCGATGTCAGCGGAACAACTTCGACTGCATTCTCAATCGCTTTACTCATGGAATCCTCGTAAAAATCTGATCGGACGGGTCACATACCCTGGCGATGTTCATCTGCCGCGCGCCGAATTGGCGGCTTCGCCAAGGCATCGCAATGTCCGCATTAAAGACATTATTCTAGTAATTCTATAGATTATATCATCTAATTATGAGGCCGGCTGGGGAAGATTTTCCTGCTCGTTCCCCTGTATCGAGGCGCCGCCACCCCACGGGTTTAATCCAGCCTCTTCGCCCGCCGCCGGCACGATTTCCGTATCACGGAGGCAGACCATTTTACCGTTCTGGCGCCTCCAGGCCGATGCGGCGGTAGGCTTCCGGTGGCGCGTCGTTTTCCGCCATCAGTTCGACCAGCCTTGCGACAAGGCGTGCCTCGGTTTCCGGATCGTCGAGGGATCGGGCTTGTGAGGGATCGGCAGCGACGTCGTAAAGGCGCGTATCGCTTTCGATGAGCGAACCCGGGCCGTAGTTCATGTAGAACGGCGAGCGGGTCTGGACGGGGATTTGCAGCAAAGGGACGTCCTTGGTCCAGTCGAACGGCGGGTGCAGCCGGGCCGCGCGCAGCTCTTCCGGCGTGAAGCGCGTCTTCAGGTGCGTCGGCATGAGCGTGTACTGGTAGATTTCCTGTGCGGCGATATCGTCCGGATAACGATGGTAGGTGTAGGTGCCGTCCGTGATGTTCACGGCACCGCCGAAATAGCCGAAGATCACCGCATCATGGTGCTGCTCGCCCACCAGCGCGCGACCTTTCATTTCCTCCGCCGGCGGCAGGCCGAAGAGCGCCAGCAATGTCGGCGCGATGTCGATCGATTGCGTCACGTCGCCCACACGTCCCGAACGTGGTGTGCGGGGATCGTGGATGAACAGCGGAATGTTGGCGATCTCCTGGTACATCGTCATCCGGTTCTTCGCCCAGAGATCGTGTTCGCCCAGCAGGAAGCCATGATCGGTGGTTAGGACGAGCGCCGTATCCTTCCACAGATCGTGCTCATCGAAGGCATCGAGCAGCTTGCCGAGCAGATGATCGCAATGGGCAAGTGTCGCCCGATAGTTGGCGCGCAGCTCGTCTGCCTCGCCCGGCTCGTCGTTGCCGCGGCCATAGGTCGGCCAGTCGCGGATAGGCCCGTTCCATCCGGTGCGGAACGAATCCTTGAAGCGATCCGGCGCGTGGAAGGGTTCGTGCGGATCGAAGGTTTCGATCTGGAGCAGCCAATTGTCCGCCGCATGATTACGCGCAAGGAAATCGAGGCCGTGAGCGAAGGTCTTGTAGGAGGGAAACTCCTCTTCCTCGGTGATGAAGTCGCGGTTGACGATATAAGGCTCGAAGATGTGCTTGATGCCGCCGCCCCGCTGCTTCGGGTGGTATTTCTCGCTGAGTTCGCCGAGGTCCTTCGACTTGTCGACCTTCCAGGGGTCTGCTTCCTGCCCGCGCACGAATTCGAACGTGGTGTAGCGGTTGTGATAGGTCGCGCCGCCGTCTTCCCAGTAGTGATAGTGGTCGGTCACCAGATGGGAGTGGACGCCCGCCTCCTGCAAAAGCTCCGGGAACGCATTGTCGAAGGGCTCCAGCGGCCCCCAGCTCCGGTGCAGGAAGGAAAGCCGGCCCGTCATCATATCGCGGCGCGCCGGCATGCAGGGCATGGAGCCGACATAGTGTTTGTCGAAGACCACAGAGCGGGCGGCCAGCCGGTCGAAATTCGGCGTCGGCACGTCGGTTCCGCCATAGGGGCCGAGCAGATGACGGTTCAGGCTGTCGAAAAGCAGGAAGACGGCTTTCATGACGAAATGGCTCCAGTGATCGGCGGCAGCACGCGGCCGGTGGTTTTGTCGAAGAGATGAACGCGGCCGGGCTCCGGCCTGAGCCAAACGGTCTCACCGGCCTGCCCCTGCGATCCCGGCCGGCGCCAGCAAATCTGCCGGCCGCCATGATCGCCGAAGACATAGGTCTCGGCGCCGAGGTGCTCCACGATGCCGAAGGTGAGCGGCAGGGCGTCGGATGCGCCGTGTTGCGCAAGCACAAGATCTTCTGGCCGGATGCCGATATCGACTGGTCCGGGCGCCGCCGAACTGTGGCCGAGAACGAGATCTCCCGCGCGCACCGTGCCATCGGCCGCGATGTCGCCGTCGATAATGTTGATGCCGGGCGCACCGATGAATTCGGCGACGAAACGGCTGACCGGATTGGCATAGACCTCCAGCGGCGTGCCGATCTGGACGATCCGGCCATGATCCAGCACGACGATGCGGTCGGCCATGGTCATCGCCTCTACCTGGTCGTGCGTGACATAAACCGAAGTGGCGCCGAGACGCTCATGCAGCGCGCGGATCTCCGTGCGCATCTGGACACGCAGCTTCGCGTCGAGATTGGACAGCGGCTCGTCGAACAGGAACAGCGCCGGCTTGCGCACGATCGCCCTGCCCATCGCGACGCGTTGCCTCTGGCCGCCGGAAAGCTGCCGCGGCTTGCGGTCGAGTAACGCTGAGAGACCGAGTAGCCGGGCGGCGTCATCGACCGCTGCATCGATCTCGGCCTTTGGCCGGCCCGACAGCTTCAGGCTGAAGCCGATGTTCTGGCGCACCGTCATGTGCGGATAGAGCGCGTAGGACTGAAACACCATGGCGATGTCGCGATCGCGCGGCTCCAGCCCGGTAACGTCGCGGCCGTTGATGCGCACGGTCCCGGCATCCGCATCTTCGAGGCCGGCGATCACGCGCAACAGCGTCGATTTCCCGCATCCCGATGGGCCGACGAGCACGAGGAATTCCCCCTCCTCGATATCAAGCGCGATTTGCGACAGCACGTCGGTGCTGCCGAAACGCTTGTCTATGCCTTCAAGATCAACTCTGGCCATGGTTTCCCCTATTTCAAGGCGCCGCCGGTCAGGCCCTGCACCACGAAACGCTGGCCGAAGATCATCAGCACAAGCGCCGGTACGATCGCGATCATGGAGGCAGCCGCCATCGGGCCGTTCTGGATTTCAAATTGCTGTGCGAACTGGGCGATACCGATCGGCACCGTGGCAGACGCCCGCGATGCGAGCGTGAGGGCGACGGAAAACTCGTTCCAGCTGAACACGAAGGCGAGCACGCCCGCCGCGATCAGCCCCGGCGTCACAAGCGGCAGGACTACCTTCCAGAACACCTGGAACGGCGTGCATCCATCGACGCGGGCAGCATCCTCAAGCTCGACCGGAATGTCGCGGACGAACCCCATCAGCAACCACACCGTCAACGGCAGGTTCACCACGACATGGACGAGGACCAGCGCCGTCAGCGTGTTGTAGAGGCCGAGCCAGCTAAAGATCATGTACCACGGGCCGACCAACGTCAGCGTCGGCATGACATGGAATAGCAAAGTCCACCCCAGGAACAGCCGGGAGATGAGCCTGGCGTGCTTTTGCCGTTCCAAGGCATAGGCTGCGAGCAGGCCGATCGCCAGCGTGATCACCGTGCTGACGAGCGCCACCGTCACGCTGTTGAACAGATTGCGCCCGAAATTCGAGCGCCGCCCGAACAGCACCTGCTGATAGTTGGCAAGCGTCGGATCGAACAGGATCTCTCCGGTCGCAATCGATATCTCGGTCTTGAACGAGGTCGCCAGAATGTAGATGAACGGCGCCAGCGTGAAGATGACGGACAGCGCGAGGAGCGTATGCCCGAGAACGAGGCTTCGGCCTCTCAATTCAAACATTGCGAGCCTCCACCCAGCGCATGCCGATCCGTGCGGTCAGAAGGAAGACCAGGATCATCGCGACGGTGACCAGCGACAGAAGCGCGCCGTAGCCCATGGCGTTCTGTTCGAAATAGACCTTGTAGAGGCGAAGGCTGACAACCTCCGTCGAAGTGCCCGGCCCGCCGCCGGTCAGGAGCACGATCTGATCGAACACCTTGAAGGCCGCGATCGAACGGAAGATGAAGGCGACAGCGATCGCCGGCGCCAGAAGCGGCAGGATGATGTGGCGCAGAAGCTGGCGGCGGTTGGCGCCGTCGATCCGCGCCGCCTCGATCACCTCGCGCGGCAAGCCTTCGACACCCGCAAAGAGGATGAGAAAGACGAGCGGCGTCCAGTGCCAGATATCGACAATGACGACGGACAGAAGGGCGATCGAGGTTTCCGAAAGCCAGCCGACCTTGGCAAGTCCGACGGCTTCGAGGATCTGGTTGAAGAGGCCGAAATCATAGCTGTACATCAGCCGCCACATCGCGCCGATCGCGACGGGCGAGACGAGGATCGGCAGGATGGTGACGGTGCGGATAAGCCCCTTGCCGCGGCGCACCGAGGCAGCCAGAAGCGCCAGGGCGATGCCGAGCACGAGCTCCACCGACACGGACAGAACGACGAAGAGGATGGTGTTCCAGGTGGCTGTCAGGAACAGCGTATCGCCGAACAGCAGATCGAGATTGGCGAGCGGATTGAACACCCATTCTGTCTTGCCGCGTGAGATCGTAATCTCCGCGAGCGCCATCGCAAACAGGTTCAGCATCGGAACGACGGTCAGAAGAAAGAGAAGGATCGTCGCCGGCCAGAGGGCAAAACGCCGAAACGCCTGTTTGCGGCGGGTCGCCCCGGAAGGGCGCCCCGCACCATCTTGAATGGCTGCATGTGCAGTCATCGCGCTGCCCGCCTCATTGCACGAGATCCGGCAGGCGGCCGGTCTTGCGGCCCGATTTCTTGAAGATCGTCTCGATCTCGGCGGCAGACGTGTTGAGCGCCACAGCCGGCGTCAGTTCGCCGATCAGCGCCTGGTTAAGGCGCAGGCCGAGAACCTGGTCAACTTCCGCCGCCTCGGCATAACCGAACAGGCTCACGGCGCCATCGAGGTTCGACAGGTAGGCTTTGACCCAGAAATAATCCGGATCGTCGGCGAGTGGCTCCAGCACATCGCCACGAACCGGCACGCCGCCGGCCGCGACATAGGCTTCCTGCGCGGGCTTCGACACGAACCACTTGAGGAAGGCGAGTGCCGCCTGCTTTTCTTCCGGCGAGATGTTCTGCGGGATCGCGGAAACCCAGTTGCCGATGGGCGAGGAAAGCTTCTTGCCACCGACAATCGGGTTCGGCACGGCGCCGAGCTTGCCGGCGACAACGGACTTAGCCGGATCCGTCAGGCTCGACATTGCCGCGACGACGACCTGTATCTCGGCGGCCTTGCCGGCGGCCATCAGCTGGATCACGTCGTTCTGGGTCAGTGCTGCGACATTCTCCGGCCCGCAGCCCTTGATGATGTCGAGGAACTTGGTGAGCGAGGTCAGCGCCTCGGGGCTGTTGACGGTGACGGTATAGTCGCCGTTCTCCATGTCGGCGGCGATATCGGCGCCATGCGCCAGCAGGTATGGCGACCACTCGAAGCGGATGGAGCCGCGCTCGCCACGCGTCACATATCCATAAAGGCCCGACGCCTGCTGCACGGCCTTGCAGCTCGCCGCGACATCATCGACCGAGACGGGCGGCGTCAGCTTGGCCTGCTCGTAGAGATCGGTGCGATAGACCTGCATGTGGGTGTTGCAGTTCGGCGGAACGCCATAGAGCGCGCCGCCATCGGGCGTGCGCCAGCGCTTGTCGGCATTCCACCAGTGCGTTAGCCCGCAGGCGAAGACCTGTTCCGGCAGCTTGAATTCAGGGTCGATCTCGTTGAGCGGCGTCAGCGTGCCGGCCTCATAGAACTCTACGGTCCAGCCGCCATCGATGTTCAGCAACTGGTGAGTGCTCTCCGCGCCGCGAACGGCGTTGCGCGCCTTTTCCAGCATGCCCGAATAGGGCGTGACGTCGAGTTCCACCTCGTTGCCGGTCTGCTCCTCGTAAAGCGCGACCGCAGCCTCATAACCCGAGAACCAGGGTGACGCGTTGATGAGAACGGTGATCGGCACCTGCTCGCCGACCTCCGGAAATTCCTCCTGCGCAGTCGCCGGCGCTGCTGCCAGGCCCGTGGCCAGCAGCGCCGCGCCGAGCGTCAAACGCCCGCGCTGGCTGCCAAACCGAAACGTCTTATCCATCGTTCCATCCCTCTCCGTTGGCATGCCGAATAGACGACATACTTTATAGACTTTGTTGACAAAACTCCCGGCGAGGCGATGATGTAAAATGAAATGATTGGGCCTGATCGATAACTTCAGGGAATGAGATGGATAGAAATCTTCGAGCGTTCCTTTCCGTAGCAAGAAAGGGCAATCTGACCGCCGCTTCGGAGGAAATTGGTCTCACGCAGCCCGCTGTGACGAAAACGATCCGCCGACTCGAATCCGAGCTCGGAGCCGAACTTTTCTCCCGAACGGCCCGCGGAATGTTCCTGAACGGCACCGGGAAGCGCTTCTTGGAGCGCGCCGAGGCGATCGAAAACCAATACCGTTTCGCGGCGGAAGAAATGGCGGCGGAGCAGCGCCAGGAGAAGGCGGTCCTGCGTATCGTCGCCGGCGTCGCCTATCAAAGCGGCCTCGCCGCCCGGTTCGTGAGCCGGCTCCACAGCGAGTTTCCGCGCACGATGATCGAGTTACGCGCGGACCTGCTCAATCCCACCCGGCCGGAACTGATGCGCGGCGACGTGGACATCATTCTCGGCGCGCTGGTCGGCGCACCGCCGGAAGGGATCGTGACGCACAGGCTGCTTTCCGCCAGCGTCATGGTCTTCGCCGGGCCGCTCAATCCGCTCTACCGGCAGGAACACGTCACATTGGCGGATACCGCGCCCTATTCCTGGGTGCTTCTCCACCGTGACGACCATACGGTCGGCCGCCTCAGGCGCGCGTATGATGATCTTCGCCAGCAGCCACCCAAGATCGCGCTCACGGCCCACACGATCGAGGCCTGTCTCGATATTGTCGGGAACTCCGCCGCACTGACCGCAGCGGTCGATCCCGTTTGTCCTCTCGCGGAGGAACGCGGCCTGCGCATGCTGCCGATTGCGGCTCCTCTGTGGAGCTTTGAATCCGGTGTCTGGGTGCGCGCATCGTCGACGGGTTATCCGATCATCCAGCGGGCAATCGAAATCCTCGAGGAGCTGTGCAAGCCGCTGCGCGATAAAAATTGGTCATGACCGAGGGACCGCAATTTCATTTCCCGCTCCGCGGAGCCGTCGCTACGGTCCATCACCCTTCCACCAGCAGCGGAGCTCTCGGTGACAAAACGGCCTAACGTGATTGTCTTCTTCACAGATCAGCAGCGGTTCGACACGACCGGCGTGCACGGAAACCCGATGGGGCTAACGCCGAATTTCGACCGGATCGCGCAGATGGGCACGCATGTCGCCAATGCCTTCACCTGCCAGCCGCTCTGCGGGCCTTCGCGTGCAGCCTTGCAGACCGGGCGCTACGCGACGGCGACTGGCGTCTTTCGCAACGAGATAAATCTCGATCCCCAGATCCCCACCCTTGGCCGCGTCTTCGCCGAAAACGGCTACCGCACCGGCTATATCGGCAAGTGGCACCTGGCCGGTGAAGACCCCGTTCCGCCAGGCATGCGTGGTGGCTACGAGGAGTGGCTGGCGGCAAACCACCTCGAATTCGTCTCCGACGCCTATGACACACGCTTGACCGACGGGGACGGCGTCGAACACCGCCTGCCCGGCTACCGCGTCGATGCGATGACGGACGCCGCCATCCGATACATCGACGCTCACAAGGAAGAGCCCTTCCTGCTGTTCGTCTCCTTCCTGGAACCGCACCACCAGAACCATACCGACGACTATCCCGCACCGACCGGTTATCGCGAAGAGCTCCAGAAGCGCCTGTGGACGCCGCCGGACCTGCAGACGTTGCAGGGCACATCGAGCTGGCACCTTCCCGGCTACTACGGAATGGTCAAGCGCCTCGACGAGGCCCTCGGCCGGCTGCTCGATGCCGTCAAAAGCCTCGGCCTGCAAGACGATACGATCGTGCTCTTCACCTCTGATCACGGCTGCCACTTCAAGACGCGCAACGACGAATACAAGCGCTCCTGCCATGAATCGTCCATTCGGGTGCCGATGGCGCTGGCCGGGCCGGGCTTCGACGGCGGCGGACGCGTGCGCGCGCTGGTCAACAACACCGACATCGCGCCTACCCTGATCGAAGCCGCCGGCCTTGTGGTTCCGGAAAGCATGCAGGGTCGCTCCATCCTGCCGTTGCTGCGCGATCCGAAATCCGAATGGCGCGAGGAGACGTTTGTTCAGATATCGGAAACCGAAACCGGGCGGGCAATCCGCACCGCACGCTGGAAATATGCGGTCACCGCGCCTTACGACGCCGCACAGTCGGGTGCCGCGGAATACGAAGAAAAGGCGCTCTACGATCTGGAGAACGATCCCTACGAGCTGGTGAACCTGATCGGCATGCCGGCCTTCGCCGAAGTAACGCATGATCTTCGCGCGCGCCTGCTCGACTGGATATCAAGGATCGAAGGCGAAAGCCCGACGATCGTGCCACATCCCGAGCAATACCAGCGGCAGCACCGTCTCAATCCGCGGGAGTTGCTCGACGACTATCGCAGCGGTCAGGTTGGACGCGGCCATGGCGGCGCATGAGGGCAAAGGCTGCTGCGTGCCCAATCGCGGGCCTCGCCTCGCGGAAGGCCCGGTCGCAGCCGCTCAGGCAACAGGTCACGTCAACCATGCCGACATGGCCCTCATCCCGTCCGGAACGTTCCGCATGGGAGACGACGGCCCGGATGGCTTTCCCGCCGATGGCGAGGGGCCGGCGCGGCTGGTGCACATCGACGCTTTCCTGATCGACAGGGCCGCTATCACCAACGCCGAATTCGAACATTTCATCGCGGCCACCGGTCACGAAACGGACGCGGAGCGATACGGCTGGTCCTATGTGTTCCACGCTGCCCTGCACCCCGCCGCCGCCCGCTCGGTAATGGATGCCGGCGTGCCGACCACTCCATGGTGGCTGGCCGTGCGCAATACGACCTGGCGGTCGCCGGACGGCCCCGGATCCGACATCCTGGGCCGAGAGGATCACCCCGTGGTGCATGTCTCCTGGCGAGACGCATCGGCCTATGCGGCCTGGGCCGGCAAGCGGCTTCCCACGGAAGCGGAATGGGAAAAGGCCAGCCGCGGCGGTCTGGACGGAAAGCGATTCCCCTGGGGAGACGAACTCCAGCCGAACGGCACACATCGCTGCAACATCTGGCAGGGCGAGTTCCCGATGCGAAATACCGGCGAGGACGGCTTTCTCGCCACCGCACCTGCACGAAGCTTCGAGCCCAATGGCTACGGCCTCTGGAACACCTCCGGCAATGCCTGGGAATGGACCAGCGACCGCTGGAGCGCGTCCTGGCACGTTGCCGATCGCGCAGAAACGCGGCGAAATCCGCGCGGGCCGCTTGACGGCACCGCACGGGTGATCAAAGGCGGCTCCTACCTGTGCCACGCGTCCTACTGCAACCGCTACCGCAACGCGGCACGCAGCTTCAACGACGAGGACACAACAACCGGCCACATGGGCTTCCGCTGCGCCAGCGACGTATAGGCGAACGACAGGCACCGTACCTATAAAACTCTACCGCGCGACGATGGTATGAACCCCAGCCGGCAACCTGATCTGCCGGCCCGTGTTGACAAGGGCCGTCGCTCCTTCGGTTTCGATCCGCCAAATCTCGACCGAACCGCCCAGCGGCACCTTCTCGTCGCGGTAGCGGTTAACACCGACAAAGAGGGAACGGCCGGTCTTGTCGAAGGCAAGGCCCTGCGGGAGCACGCCAGCCACCGGGTACTCGCCGTGCTGTGTCAACCGGCCCGTTTCAGGGTCCAGTTCGTAGAGGCTGATCGACGCGTGTTCCGTCCAATCGGGGGAGCCATCCGGCTTGCCGGTGCCGCGCAGGTTGGACGAGAC
The DNA here is from genome assembly GCF_058809275.1 of Shinella sp. GW821-FHT10F02. Lineage (NCBI taxonomy): Bacteria > Pseudomonadati > Pseudomonadota > Alphaproteobacteria > Hyphomicrobiales > Rhizobiaceae > Shinella > Shinella sp. GW821-FHT10F02. The sequence continues at coordinate 406,384 of NZ_JBXASL010000007.1, forward strand.
AAGGAACCGCCCATCCGGAGAGAATGCGATCGTTTCGCCGCCCCATCCTCCCAGCGCGATATGCGGCACCGTGTGTCGCGCGGCATCACCCGTCGAGCCGGCATCCGCCACGCGAACTGTGGTCAGAATACCTTCCCGAACGCCATAGAAACCGGCGGTATCGACACCCCATTGCACGTCTGATGTCACATAGTAGCGGCCATCGGGCGAGAAGCGCCCAACAAAGGGAAACTTGTTTGTCTGGACGCGGTTGCCCCACGGGCGAACCGCCGTCACCGCGCCCGCGGCGGTGCGTTCGATCTCATAGAAGGCGACCTGGCCGCGATCGACCAGATTGACGGCAACATATCGGCCGCTCGGGTGCCATTGCAGCCAGGTCGATTTCAAAGGAATGAAGCCGGTTGAAGGCTCAAGGCCGAGGCCAAAAGCGGCAACCTCGCCGAACTTTCCGTCCTTGACCGGTACGAATGCAAGCTCCTTGTCGGCATCGACCGTAATGGCGGCGATCAGGTCTCCCGCCGGATTGAGGTGAATGGCCTGAGGTTGTTTGCCAATCCGGACGCTGTCGATTTCTCGGGCGGTGGTGCCCTCTATATGTAGGGAACGCACAAGATTGCCCTGCTGCAACTCGTCAAGGCGCTCCGCGCCGGCGGGCCGCTTCAGAAAGGTCTCCGCTATGAAAGCGAAACGGCCATCGCCAGAAATGTCGAGTGCGCCGGGAGGGCCGAATGTGGAATTCGATACCGACGTCAAACCAGGCTTCAGCGAGTCAAACGGCGATGCGATTATGGAAAGGGTATCGCCGTGATTTGTGTCCACCGGCCCGAGAAGGCCAGTCTCATAGACAGTCGGCACCATATCGGTGTCGGACAGGACAAAAAACCGCTCCTGCGACGCGGCTTGGGCGAAGGCGGCAGAGTTGAGGGCTGACAGCGCTACCGCCGTCGCCAAAGATAAAATTCGCACGATTGGGTCTCCATTGAGGTTTTGCTCCTCAAGCATTCCCACGGACGCTTGCATTCCTCAAATCGATATTGAATATCTCTATATTCTGTTTTGGAATAATGCCGATGAACCTTGCCGCCGTAGACCTCAACCTCCTCGTCGCATTCGACGCCCTTCTCAGCGAAGGCTCCGTCAGCGCGGCGGCCAGCCGTATCGGCATCAGCCAGCCAGCGATGAGCAAGCGCCTCGCCAACCTTCGGGCACTGTTTGCAGATGACCTGTTCGTTCGCCATGCCGATGGCGTGCGTCCAACTGAGAAGGCCCTGGATCTTGCAGATCCGATCCGGATGTCCCTGCGCCAAATCGAAGAGGCTCTGGGCGACATTGCCAAGTTCGAGCCCGGGCGTTCCCGCAGAGTGTTCCGCATCGCCACCACGGATCACGTTGCCGCCACCCTGATGCCGCTTGTGGCAGCAGCCCTTCAGGAAAAGGCGCCGAAGGTTTCGATCATCCTGCGCAGCCTGCATCGACAGGACATCGAAGAGGGCCTGGAAAGGGGATCGATCGACCTTGCCATCACAATTCTCCCGGACGCCTCGACCACGATAAAGCGCGCCCAGCTCTTTCACGTCGACTGGGTCTCCATTGTTTCCACCGCGCACCCAGAAATTAGGGACGAGCTGACGCTGGACCTCTTTCTAAAATATCCCCATCTCGTGGTAACGCATGTCGGAGACCTGAAAGGCTACATCGACAGGATGCTGGACGACCGCGGCTTGAAGCGGAATGTCGTCTTGAGCCTGCCCTATGCGTTGGCGGCGCCGTCCATCGTCGCGCAGACATCTTTTATCTGCACCCTGTCGGCGAACATCCTTCAACTGTCTGACGCAAAGGGCATCAAATCGTTCCCGGTTCCGCTCGAATATTCCGGTTACCGGGAGACCATGCTCTGGCATCGACGCAATGACAGCGAACCCGGCCACAACTGGTTGCGACGCCTCATCATCGAGTCTAGCGAACGCCTTGGGGCTTGAGAGCCTCTCAAAACTCTCCAGCCCCAAACGCTCAAACTGCACTATTTAGCGGAATTTCGCTCGCCTGCCCTTCTCACCAGGTCGCGATCTCCCCATTCGTGGGTATAGACCATCGTCAGGCCGGTTATCTTCCAGTCCCCGCCCTGCTTGGCCAGTTGATACCTGTAGTGCCCCAGCAGCACCCACAGGTCTTGCCCAATACGGTGGGACGCCTGAAAATCGGCCTCCGCCACTGCATTGTCCTGACCACTCTCGACGATTGCGTGATTGGTGACGAGATGAAGCGTCTGATCGAAACCGGGCAGGAAACCGGACCATTGCGCGACGATATCAGCGCCGGATTGCGTGGTGGGAGAACCGCCCCACAGGCTTGTATAGTCGAGGGTAACCTCGCTGGAGAAGGCATTGCGGACCCGTTCCCATTGGTGCCGATCGGCGCCGGCGGCCACGTCCGTGATGGTGTCGATGATGGCGAGACGATCCTCGACACTCAAGGGTTCCGCATTCGCACCCGAATTTTCTGTCGCGATCATGGCTGCGGCCAGCAGGAGAGTTTTCGCGTTCATTGCTTGCCACCTTCCTTGCCGAAATGTGCCGCGACTGCGTCCGCGGCGGCATCCACCGCGCCCGGCTGGTCGTAGAAGTCGAACTGGGTGATATTCTCCAGCCAGACCTGCGAGGCATCGCCGCGGAGTTGGCTGAAGAATGCATGCGCCCCCTGCGGAACGGCAGCCGCCTCCGAATGGACGATCAAGGTGGGCTTGGAAAGCGCCGCGCCAATCGCGACCGAATCGTATGTCAGCCAAGGCTCCCAGGAGGCTAGGTTGAACTTGTTGTCGTATTGCGGGACAAGCCCGCGCCCGGTTTCGGTGTAATAGGGAACCTGGTACATCAGCGCGCCCGCATCGGATGCGCTCGCAGCCAAAATCACGCGGGGTTTGCCGTTGGCCTCGGACGCCTCGGCCTCCCGTGAAGCGCCGATCAGCTTGGCCACCCCTTCCGCCCCGCCATAGACATCTTCGACGATTTCCCTGTTGTGCAGCCACGGGGCCACCAGCGCGACGCGGGTGAACGCCGCGCTTTTGGCAACGGCCGAGGCCATGTAGCCCGACGAGGCGCAGATGCCGAGGCCGGAAATCCTGGCGGGATCCACCTCCTCGACCGTCGACAGGAATGCGGCCGCAGCCAGAATGTCTGCGGTCTTCTCGGCAGGATCTTCCTTGAAGCGGATTGACCCGCCGGATTCTCCCCAGCCGCGAAAATCGAAGGCCAAAGCGACATATCCCCGTTCGGCCATCTCGCGGGCATAGTGGCCCGACATCTGTTCCTTGATCGACGTCCACGCGCCGGTTACGACAACGGCCGGCGAGCGTGCGTTCTCGCCCGCCTCGTCCGGAATGTAGAGCGTGCCGACAAGGGGCTCGCCCTCGTTCTCGAATGTCACACGCCTCGTCTCCACCTCGGCGAAGGCCGATGAGGACAGCAGCACACTACCCAATGCCGACACAATCCTTGCCCATTTCATGAAACATCTCCCTTGCATGAGTGCTCCATGAAACTTGCGCAGGGAACGGCTTTGCGCAGGCGCAAATCCGGGCAAAAGGCAGGTCAATCTTGCTCTAAAGCGTGACGGCGTCAGTCGCGGCGGAAGGTGCCGGGTGTCGCACCGGCATGACGCTTGAAGTGGACGGAAAAACGGGAAACATCACCGTAGCCGACACGATAGGCGATTTCGCCCACCGGCAGGGATGTCGCGCGAAGCAGCAATTTCGCCTGCTCCATGCGCCGACGAATGACATATTGATGCGGAGGCTGGCCAAAAGCCGCCTTGAAGGCGCGCGCGAAGTGATAGCGGCTCATAGCCGCTTCGCGCGCAAGCGTCGTCAGGGAAAAGTCGCAATCCAGATGGGCCTCGATATAGTCGACCGCACGCCGCAGGCGGCGGTCCACCCGATCTTTAGCCGGGAGCCGATTCTGCCAGAGCACCGCGCCAAGATGCGATGTGAGCGCGAGGTCCATTGTCTCGCGATACAGCGCCGTCCGATCGGTTCGCTCCGCGGCATTCCGGATCAAGTGAACGAGCAGAGGATCGAGGGTGCCGACCAGCGGTTCGAAGGCACGCGAGGCGTCGATATCGACATCTTCCAGCAGTTCAGGAGCGAATTCGGCATAGATGTAGGAATGCGGCTCGTCATATTCACAAATGCCGGATGTCCCCGCAGGCAGAACCCATCCCTCTCCGGCGATAAGCGGCCTGTGTCGCAGCCGGTCCGATACGATGGAGATACGGTGCATTTGCTGCGAGACGTTAAAAAGCCCTAAGGCCAAACGTGGCAGCGTAAACGCCCCGCCCCCGGGCGGTACGTCCATCTGCTGCACAACAAGGCCATCTGTTCCCATCACATCGTTTCACATGACTTCGCCATCGGACCGACGGCGGCGCCTCATCCTTTTAAAGGCGATCATAGTGCATGGACGATTGAAATTGAATGGGCGCGCACTCGTCTTCCCGCACGCCGCGCCCGCGCGGGTGTTTTGCATCGCGCTCATCCTGGCAGGAATCACCGGCCTCTAAACATCGACGGAGGCACCCAGCACCGAGCCGATCAATCCCGGGAAGCGCGCCTCCAGGTCGTCGTGGCGGATGGTGAGGCGGCGGCCGCGGCCGAGCGGTTCGTTGCGGATGACGCCCGCCTCGCGCAGAACCTTCATCAAATGCGATTTGGTCGATTTGGGCATCGAGGGGTCGGAGAGATGGCATTGCGCCATTTCGAGCGGTCCATCGGCGAGCTGGCGCACGATGGCCAGACGTTCCGGATCGCTCAAGGCGAAGAGCACGTCGGTCAGCCGCAAATCGTGGCGGGCGGGGTGGTGAAGGTCGGTATCGGACGCCATGGTTCGAATTTAGTTGAACCGTTGTGAAAATGATAGTAGAGAATTGTTCGAAATTATTCGAACTATCAGGTGTACCTTGACGGATATGACGCAATCCATGCCGCTGCGCAGCCTTACGGGCTTTCGCATTACCCTTGCCGGAATGGCCGTCATGATGGCCGGCGCCAGCGCGCCCTCGCCCTTCTATCCCGTGCTTCAGCAGGAGATCGGCTTTTCGGCGGCGATGCTGACCGGCATCTTCGCCGTCTATACCGTTGCCCTGCTTGCCTCCTTGCTCGTCACGGGATCGCTGTCCGATCATGTCGGCCGGCGGCCAGTCATATCGGGGGGCTTTGCGCTGATGGCGCTGAGCCTGCTGCTGTTCTGGCAGGCGGGCGACGTGGCCGGATTGATGGTGGCGCGGGTGCTGCAGGGCATTGCGGCCGGGATGCTGCTTTCGGCGCTGTCTGCAGCGGTGGTCGATTTCGAGCCGCAGGACAGGCCGGGCAGCGCCTCGGTGTGGAACTCGGTCATTCCATTGGGCGGACTTGCCATCGGGGCTCTCGCGGCGGGCATCTTGATGGACGTAACCGAGATGGCGGAAGCGGATGTGTTCGGCACCCTGGTCGCCGCCTATGTCCTGTTTGCCGCCGTGATCTGGTCCATCCCCGAGACCGCGCCGCGGCACGGGGGTGTCTGGGCCTCGCTTCGGCCGCGGATCGGCGTCCCGGCTACGGCCGCCAAGCCCTTCTGGCGCAGCGCGCCGGCCGTTATCGCTGGCTGGGCGACGGGCGGGCTCTATCTTGCGCTCGGCGCACCAATCATCCGGCACGTCTTCGGCGCCGAGCATCATCTGACGCAGGCGAGCGTCATCGTGCTGCTCTGCGCGGCCGGCGCCGCCGCCTGTTATGCCGCGCGCGGCCATTCCTCGCGGCAGGTGACGCTTTACGGAACCTCGGCGCTTTCGATCGGCACGGCGTTGACGCTTGCCGCGATCGCCTGGCAGTCCCTGCCGGCCTATCTCGCCGCCCTCGTCATTGCCGGGACGGGCTTTGGAACCTGCTTCTACGGCGTGTTGCGGTCCATCGTCCCCACCGTTCGACCAAACGAGCGCGGCGAACTCTTCGCCGCCCTGTTCACACTCAGCTATCTCGCCTTCGGCCTGCCTACCCTGCTCGCCGGTATCGCCGTCGGCGCCTTCGGCCTGACAGCGACGACGCTCGGTTATGGCACGCTGATCGTGCTGTTCTCGGCGACAGCGGGCCTGTTGCGGAAGTTCGGGACCCAGTCTTGAGTCGATTGAGCTGGATTTGTGATGGATAGGTGTTGAACCGGTCCCTATGTTCCAGATCTCACTTGATCTCAACGATTTGAGCAGTCACCTGCAGACCTTTTGCAGGCTGAAAATTGGTTGTGCCCCACTACAGAATGCAGCGGGCAGTGTGACCGGTCGAAATTTCGGTCATCTCGGGCATCGCCGCATTGCATTTAGGGATAGCCTTCGAGCAGCGCGGGGCGAAGGTGCAGCCTGGAGGCAGGTTTGCCAGATCAGGGGGCGAGCCAGGGATTGGATTGAGCCGGTCACCGCGCGTTCCGGCGTGCACAGTCGATCGAAGCAAACCTTCGCAATACGGGTGCGATGGATTTTGAACGACGTCCTCTATCGACCCGTATTCGATAAAGCGTCCTCCATACATGACCCCGACCTTGTCGGACACTTCGCAAGCGACACCGAGGTCATGGGTGACGATGATGGTGGCCATTCCAAGTTCGCGCTGTAACTCGCGAAGAAGCAACAAGATTTGGATCTGCACGGTGGCATCCAACGCCGTCGTGGGCTCGTCCGCAAGAAGCAGTCTCGGCCGGCACACCAGTGCCAGCGCAATCATCGCTCTTTGCCGCAAGCCACCCGACATTTCATGAGGGTAAGCCGCAAGTCGCGACTTTGCGGAGGGAACCTGCACAAGTTCGAGAAGTTCGAGCGCACGCCGAACACTTTCGGCATGCGAGACGCCATCATGATAGCGTACCGACTCCGCGATCTGCGTTCCGATGGTGAAGACTGGATCCAAGGCCGTCATGGGTTCCTGGAAAATCATCGAGATCAGGCGCCCCCGGATTTTTCGCAATTCGCCTGGCCGTTGCTTGAGGATATCCACGCCGCCCACCACGATCGATCCCCCTATTCTCGCGGTGGAAGGAAAGAGACGCATGAGCGCGCGGACGGTGACGCTTTTTCCCGAACCCGATTCACCGAGAAAGCACAGGGTCTCGCCGGCGTTTAGCTGGAAGCTCACGCCATTGACGACGCCAACATCGAAATCCCGTGAGACAAAGCGGACCGTCAGATTCCTGACATCGACCAATGGCGCGGCAGTGGGCGCCATAGAAATATCGTTCGATAGCATTTGGACTTGCATCGTCGTCTCCTCAACGAGATTAAGCTAGGCCGCGCCCGGAACTCGCATGACAGGCGGCAAAGTGGCCGTCATCTCGCGCGGAGAGGACTGGTTCTTTCTCCGAACAGATCTTCTCCGCAATTGGGCATCGTTTACGGAAACGGCACCCCTGCTGTAACTGGATGGGATTGGGAGGATCGCCGGTCAGGGGAGGATTCGATACCCGCCGCTTCGGGTCCATCGACAAGCGAGAGGCCAGGAGTGCACGCGTATAGGGATGGCGAGGCGTCTGATAGATGTCGCGAACCGGCCCGATCTCGACCACGGTGCCGAGATACATGACGAGGACCCTGTCGCTGATGTACTGGACGACATTCAGATCATGGGAAATGAAGAGATATGTCAGCTTCAGCTTGGCCTTCAGATCCTGGAGCAGATTCAGCACCTGGGCCTCGACGGATTTGTCGAGCGCCGAAACGGCCTCGTCGAGGATTGCCAAACGTGGACGCAACGCCAGTGCGCGCGCGATGTTGACACGCTGGCGCTGCCCACCGGAAAGTTCGTGCGGATAGCGCTGGGCGAACATCGATGGCGATAACCCGACCATGCCGAGCGTTTCGCGCGCCTGCTCCACAGCCGCGCGTCTGGGCATTTCGTTCGCCCTAAGCCCGAACACGATCGAATCTTCGATCGTCAGGCGCGGATTGAGCGTGGCATAGCTGTCCTGAAAGACCATCTGCACCTGCCGCCGCAGGCCGCGGACACTTTCCGCAGACGAAAAGTCGACCGACCTGCCATCGATGCGGATATCTCCGGTATCGGCATGCAGCAGATGAACGAGAAGTCGCGCCGTTGTGGACTTGCCGCAGCCCGACTCCCCCACTATCCCCAAAGTCTCCGCTGCCGCGACGTCGAAGGAAACATCGTCGACACTTCGCACATACTGCTTGCCGGAGCCGAAAAAACCTCCGCCGACCGGGAAGTATTTCCGGAGATTTCGCGCAGCCAGGAGCGGCGACGGAGCAGGTACGATTGCAGCGTTTGCGCTGCCTGAATCACGGGCGTCCATATCGATCATACCCTTACGTCCATTGCCGAGCGCAAACCGTCGCTGATCAGGTTGGTGCACATCGAGACGACAAAAATTAGAACCCCGGGGAGGATGCAGTTAAGCGGCGCAACGTAAATCGCTTGCCGGAGCGTGTTCAGCATCAGCCCCCATTCGGCTTGCGGTGGCTTGATGCCGAGACCCAGAAAGCTCAGGCCCGACGCCAGCACGATCGATACGCTGACGAGGCTGGACGCGAAGATCAGGATGGGCGCGACCACGTTGCTCAGCACATGGACCAGCACGATCCTCGTCGCGGACGCGCCTGTCGCCCGCGCTGCCTCGATGTAATCCTGGCTCCGAACTTGGGTCGTCACACTTTCGGCAACGCGTGCAATCGGAGGAATGAAGACCAGGGTCAGAGAAACCAAGCTGTTCAGCAGCCCGGCACCGAGAACGCCCGATATGGCGACTGCGAGCAGGACCGACGGAAAAGCATAAAAGACGTCGATCGTCCGCATGATCATCATGTTGACACCGCCACCCGCGTAACCGGCGATGACACCAAGGCTGCCTCCAATCAACGCCGCGATGATCACCGGGGCAAAACCCATAAACAGGGACACGCGGCCGCCATGGAGCAGGCGCGTCAGCAGATCACGCCCGAGCTCGTCGGTGCCGAGCAGATGACTATCGTGACCAACGGGCAGAAGCCTTTTGGAAATGCTTGTCTGGTAAGGATCGAAAGGCGAAATCAAGGGAGCGAATATCGCCAGCAACACGATCGCGAGAAGGATCGCCGCACAGATAAGCGAGACTTTGTCGCGACGGAGTCTTTTCCAGACAATTCGCCAGAAGCTGCGGGAAGGTCTGGTTTCCTCCATAGGTCCGGCAACCTGCGTAATGGTTATATGCTCGACCATTGAATTGCCCCTAGCTTCGCTTGATGCGTGGGTCGAAAAGGGTCTGCGCGATGTCTACCGCCAGATTGATGACCACGAAGAACATCGACAGGATGAGGATCGTCCCCTGGAGGATCGGAAGATCGCGCGTGAAAATCGCGCCGTTCAGGAGAAAACCGGTTCCCGGCCAGGAGAATACGGTTTCGATGAGTATCGACCCGCCCATCAGATAGGCCAGCTGAAGACCCATGATGGCGAGTATGGAGGGAGCCGCGTTCTTGAGGACATGTAGGAAGACGCGCCTCGGCGGAAGCCCCTTCGCATAAAGTGTCTGGACGAAATCCTGCTTGCGCAGCTCCGCGACGGTGCCGCGGACGGAACGGGCGATAATGCCGGCCGGGATCACGGAGAGTGAGATTGTCGGTAAGATCAGGTGACGCAAGCTTTCCCAGTTCATCGAGAAGCCGGCCGAGCCGCCGGAACCCATGCCCATGGCCGGGAGGAGATCCAGATTTACGGCAAACATGACGATCAGCACCATGCCGAGCCAGTAATTCGGAACGCTGATGCCGCCGACCGACAATGCCATGACCCAGCGGTCAATATAGGAACCGTCGTGATAGGCCGCAATCAGACCGAGACTGAGCCCCAGGATGAAACCGAGACAGACGGCGGCAAGCGCAAGGATCAATGTATTGACGACAGCCGGCAACACCTCGTCGAGTACCGGTCGGCGGGTCATGATCGAGGTTCCGAAATCGCCTGTGACGACATGCTGCAGCCATGTCAGATACTGGATCGGCAAAGGTTTATCGAGGCCGTAGGCTACTGTCAGCTCACGCACCACCTCTTCGGAAGCGCCTTCGGGAATCACCGCGCTCAATGGATCTCCGGGCGCCATGTGGATCAATGAAAAGCAAAGAATGGAAACACCGATGGCGATCGGAATCGTAAAGAATACCCGCCTCAGGATGTAAGAAAGCATGGAACTGTCCTCGGGACACGGAGCGACGCGCAAACGCGCGCCGTCCCATTCGTCCGGTTGTTTAGCGTATCTCGACGGGCGTCAGATCCTGCAGCCAGCTCTGGGCCTGAACGAATCCACTGACTGTAGGTGCAAGGGCGCGCGGATTGAGGTCATGCACCATCCAGATCCACATGGCCTGATCGACCATCACCCCATGGAGTTCAGCAAGGATCTTGTTCCGCTCCTCCGTATCGAAGGCATTCTTCGCAGCAGCCGCGAGTTCATCCGCTTTTGGATTCGTGAATTTACCCCAGTTGTATCCGCTCGGCGGCGGTTCGAACGAAGCCGCCGCCTTGATCAAGCCAATATCTGGATCCCAGAAGGCCCAGCTGTTGTTGACACCATCGCGCCCCTTGTTTTCCGGTGCGAAGGCCCCCGCACGACGGCGCGCGCGCAGCGCTTCCCAATCAAGCACTTCAAATTCCATGTCGATGCCGACGTCTCGGAAGTTTTCCTTGATGAACTCATTCATCTGGATCGGTTGCATCTGGCCCGAGCCCGACGGGGCAATGACGATCTTTATCTTGGCGGGCTTGTCCGGTCCGTAGCCCGCTTCCGCCAGAAGCCGCTTGGCCTCCTCCGGATTGTAGGTAAGGTCGAACGTCGGCTTGCCGAACCAGGGATGGCCTGGCGTGATCATACCCTTGGCAGGAAGCGCCATTCCTCCCAGAAGCGCGACGAGACCCTCCCGGTCGACCGCAAGATTCGCGGCCTTGCGGACACGCACGTCATGGAAGGCCGAGTCTTCCATTGCGCTGATTTCGTAGCACCAGACATGGGGATAGCTGTTCGTCACAATCTGCATGCCCGCGGACTTGAGCCGCGGAATGGCATCCGGCGGCGGCGCCTCGATCCAGTCGACCTGACCGGACAAAAGAGCAGCGACGCGGGTGTTGGAATCGGGCATCGGCAAGAGTATCAGGCGCCCTGCCTTCGGCACGCGGCGCTTGTCCCAGTAGGTTGCGTTGCGGACGAGTTCCACTCTCTCGCGCGGGACGAGGCGGTCGAGCACCCAAGGCCCAGTTCCGGCCGGATTAAATGCGATCTTGTTCCAATCCCCGCCAAGCTCCTTCCAGCGCGAAGGGCTGGAGAAATAGATGTTCGCCAGATTGTAGACCAGCACCGCATCCGGCTGCTTGGTCCTGATCTCGACTTCGTATTCGCCAAGCTTGGCCCATGAGACTATACTGACGAAATATTGCGAGGCCTGGATGGATTGTGCCTGATCGAATTGCGGGGCGTCCTTCTTACCCAGTTTTTCGAAGTTCCAGATCACGGCGTCCGCATCGAAGCCCGTCCCGTCGTGGAATTTCACGTCGCGCCGAAGCTGGAAGATCCAGCGCGTCCTGTCCGCCGGATCGACGGACCAGCTTTCCGCCAGTGCGGGAATAAGCGCGGCCGCCTTGTCCGCCGACGACAGGTCCCACTGAACCAATCCGTCATAGACGGTGATCCCCATGAAGCGCAGGCCTTCCGTTCCCTGGCTTGGCGCGCCCGTGGTAAGCGGTATGTCGGCGACCGTCATTGCGACGCGGACAGCCTTCTCCTCAGCCGCCACCGCGATATCCCACCAAGGAAGCGCTACAGCCGCGGATCCACCGGCCACCGCCGCCAGAAGCCTCCGCCGCGATAGACCACCGCTCTCCACGTGATCCGATGAATTTTCACTTTCAAGCATTGATGCCTCCCGTTTGAAATCCCCGCAGCGCCTTATCGAGCGCTTGCTACGAACCGAACTTCGCAAATGACGTGCCAGATGATTTTTGGCCGGGTTCCGCGTGCTCTGGTCGTCCCCAGAGCAGATCAAGTGTCGTTGCCGAAGACAGCCCTGTTCCGGGGGAAGTCAGTTTCGGGGAAGGGTCGGAAGCGTCAGTTCCCCCCAAGCCTCGTACATTTTCACGATGGTTGTGAAATCTTCCGTCTGCCTGCCGCTCGTCCAGCCGCGCCACAACTGAAAGACATGCGCGGCCAAGGGCGCCGGCATATCGACGTTTTCAGCAAGTTCCAAAAAGAGGGAAAGGTCCTTGCATGCCAGCGCGTTGGTCGCGCCATAGTCAAATGTCCGTGGCAAGATGGCCATCGGGAACTTGGCTTCCGTTGCCGAGTTTCGGCCTGAGCCGGTGTTGACGATGTCTACCAGGACTTTCGGGTCAAGACCGGCCTTGGCGCCGGTGACAATGGCCTCGCAAGTCGCCACGAGAGCTGTGAAGTTCAGCATATTATTGATAAGCTTTGCTTTTTGCGCCTGCCCTGGTTCCGGTCCGACCACGAACACGTCGGAGGCGATCGCTGAGAATGCCGGGCTGGCAAGCTCGATCAGGGACCCTCTACCGGCGGCGATCACGGTCAACTTCCCTTCCCTCGCCCGCGGCACGCCGCCTGTGACCGGCGCGTCCACGAAGCCTATGCCGGCGGCTTCAAGTCGCCTGGCAGCCGATAGGGCCGCCTCCGGTCCCGTGGTCGCAAGATTGACGATGCAACGCGGCTTCCCGCCGGAAAGAATGCCCTTTTCGCCGAAGTAAATTTCCTCGTCGGCTTCCAGCCCCGGAAGGCAGGTGAAGACGATTTCCGCCCTCTCGGCCGCTTCGCCGGCTGTATCAGCCCATTCAGCCCCACGTTCGACAAGCGCAGTACCGGAAACCCTTCTTCTGCTTGATACCGTTAGGGGAAAGCCTGCCTTGAGAAATCTTTCCGCGATGGGAGCGCCGATAGCGCCAAGGCCGATGAATGCGAGAGATGGGCCGGTCATGCGTACCTCCTGGATGCCAATCCAACCCAACCAGCAAATTTCAGGCCAGAGGCACGATGGCATTCAAATTGCTTGGTTCTCCTCGACGACAATTTTGCAGGAGGTGGATGATGAACGGCTTCCATTTAACGGCGGAACTCTCGCGTTACGTTTCCCAAACCGGCTGGCCCGATTTGCCAGTGCCGGTTCGCCACGAAGCGAAACGCGCGCTGCTGAACTTCTTCGGAACCGCGATATCCGGTTCGCAGCAGCCTGCAATCGACATCGTGCTCGACTCGATGCGCGAACTGACCCCCAGCAACGCCGCCGCGGTGATCGGGCGCAAGGAAAGGTGCGATCTTCTAACCGCGAGTTTTCTCAATGCGGCAAGCGCCAATATTGCGGATTTCGACGATACGCATATCCCGACGATCATCCACCCCACAGCACCGATCGCTCCGGCAATCCTCGCGATCTCGGAGCGCCAGCATCTCAACGGCGAAGCATTCCTGACGGCCTTTGTTCTCGGTGTTGAAATCGCCTGCCGGATTGGCTTGGCACTTTCACCTGGTCACTACCGCAAGGGTTGGCATATCACGGCCACCTGCGGAGTCCTGGGCGCTGCCTTCGCTTCGGCCAAGGCGCTGGCCTTATCACTGGAGGCAACGACCTGGGCGGCGGGAAATGCGGCCACCCAGTCAGCGGGGCTGGTGGAGTGCCTTGGCACCATGTCGAAAAGCCTCGGAGTGGGCAATGCAAGCCGGAACGGACTGTGGAGCGCCCTTCTCGCACAACGGGGTTTCGAGGCTCCGGCCACGACCCTTGAGGGCGCGCAAGGTTTTTTTGCCGTGATGGGAACCGGCGGCGATCTTGCCGGCATCGTTGAAGGTCTTGGAACCCGATGGGAGATCCTCAACAACACCTACAAGCCCTACGCCTGCGGCGTCGTCATCAACCCGGTGATCGACGCCTGTCTTGAACTGCGCAGGCAATTGGCCGCGCCGGGACATGCACCAACCGAAAGTGTCATCTCTCGCGTGACCGTGCGCGGCACTCCTCTTCTGCTCGATCGTGCCAATCGCCCGAACATCCAAACGGCACGCGAGGCGCAGGTCAGCGCGCAGCATCTCGCAGCCGTCGCCCTTCTTCATGGCGCGGCCGGTTTGCAGCCCGTTACCGACAGCACGGTCTCCGATCGCCAGATCCACGCGCTTCGCGAGCGCATCGATCTCGTCTCGGACGAATCAATCGGACTTCAGTCCTGCGTCGTAACGCTTCAACACAGGGATGGACGCACGTTGAGCTCCTCCGTTTCCCAGGCGCGCGGAAGCCTGGAAAATCCGCTGACGGACAAAGAGATCGAGGAGAAATTCGAGCGGCTAACCGACGAAACCATTTCCCGAACGCAACGTGAAGCCCTGGTGGACGCCATCTGGTCCCTGGAAGAACAGTCGTCGGTGTCGCGCCTCCTGCCGCTGACAATACCGCGCTGACACAATGGAAAGACCGCAATGACCCACCTCGATATTCCATCATGCCCATCCGATCTGACGATTGCCGAGGCCGCGGCGTTAATGCGTGCCCGTCGCCTTTCTCCACTCGAACTGGCCGACGCTCTTTTGGCGAGAATCGACAGGATCGACGGCAGCCTGCACGCGTTCATCACGGTGACGGCAGAGGAGGCGCGTCAAAACGCCCGGGCGGCGGAGCAGAGATTTGCCGCAGGAACGCATCGCGGCGACATGGACGGCATTCCCTATGCGCTGAAGGACGTTTTCGACACCGCAGGTATCCGTACGACCTGCCACTCGAGATTCCTGATCGACAACATTCCTGCTCGCAACGCCCATGCGGTGGATCTCCTGAACGCATCGGGCGGGGTTCTCATGGGTAAAACGGCAACGTTTGAATTCGCTCACGGAGGACCATCCTGGGATTTACCATGGACTCCGGCCGTCAATCCTTGGAGCAGCCAGCACCTTCCGGGTGGTTCCTCATCGGGATCGGGCGCGGCGGTGGCCGCGCGCCTCGTTCCTGTGGCGCTCGGCACAGATACCGGCGGCTCGGTACGCTGGCCCGCTGCCGTCTGCGGCATCGTCGGCCTCAAACCGACCTACGGTCTCGTCAGCCGCACCGGCGTGTTCCCCAACAGCTTCTCGATGGACCACTGCGGCGTCATGGCACGGTCGGTCGAGGATTGCGCCATCGCTCTCCAATGCATTGCAGGGCACGATCCCGAAGACCCGACCAGCGCCCGCCACTCCCTGCCGGATTACAGGGCGGGTCTGAGCCGGCCATTGAAGTCGGTGAGGATTGGCCTCGTGCGGCACTGGTACGCGGGTAGCGCCGAACCATGCGTTGTCGATGCGATCGACAGGGCCGCCGCTCACCTCGAGCATCTGGGGGCTCTTGTCGAAGAAGTCCAGCTTCCGCCCCTGCAGGCGTTCGAAGACTGCAAATCCTTGATCGCCATGAGCGAGATTCATTCGATCCATGCCTGGCGCCTGGACCATCAGCCGCACGAATTCGGCCAGTCGATGCGATCGCGGCTCATGCGGGGAGAATTCCTGTCCTCAAGGGACTATATCCGTGGTCTTCAATGGCGCGGTGAACTCGCATCGATAATGGTCGGCCACTTCCGTCAGTACGACGCCCTGGCCACAGCCGGCTGGCTTCGTACCGCCGAACCGAACCTGCCGGGAAATCCATTGTCAGGAGCGGGTTCCGCACCACTGGTAACGACACCGTTCAACGTCAGCGGCGCTCCCGCCATCGTCGTTCCATGCGGCGTTTGTCCGGATGGCCTGCCGGTGTCGCTCCAGATTGCAGGAAGGCCGTTTGACGAGACCACGGTGCTTCGTATCGCTTACGCCTATCAACAGAGCACCAAATGGCAGAGTAGGAAGCCTGCGGACCCGCTGGAGCCGCCCGCAACCCAGGGCAGACCAAAACCCGTTTCCTCAGAAACCTATTCTGAGGAACTGTTGCAGCAAGAACGGGAGAAAGCGATGCAAACCATCACAGCCCTGCGGAGCCGGGTGTGCCAAGACAACGACGGGCTCCGTGAACCGGCCCATGTCTTCGACCCATTGCGCCACGTCGGACGCAATCCATCCTGACGAGAGGTCAACCAAGATCGGAGACCTCCCTTCCCCTCGTCAATTGGGAAACCGTAACCGCCAGTATCAGCGCGCCGCCATTAAAGACATTTGTGACCCACAGCGGAATACCCAGCATGGTCAGGCCAGTTATACCCGTTCCCAGCACATAAACCGCTGTAATCGATCCCCACGCGTTGAACCGCCCAGGCTGCACCGATGTCGCCCCGAGGAAAGCAGCGGCAAACGCCGGCAGGAGGAAATTGAGCCCGGAATAAGGATCCGCCGAACCGAGCACCCCCGCATAGACGACCCCTGCGACGGACGCCAAAACACTGGACGTCAAAAGAGCGCCGGCCCGCACCCGGTCGACGGCAATCCCGTTGAGCCGGGCAACCTCACGTCCACGCCCGACAAACAGCATCTGGCGCCCCAAAGGCGTGTAGTCGAAGATGTACCAGAGCGCGGCACCCGCCGCCAAAGCGTAGTAGAACGCGTAGGGAATGCCCAGCAGTCTGCCGCCCACGACAGCTGTGACTAGGGTCGCATCAATTCCACCAATCGTGGTGGAATCCGTCATCCATTGCATTAGGCCCGTGATGAGGGACGTTGTCCCGAGCGTTACGACGAGGGACGGAACGCGAAAGAATATGATGAAAATCGTATTCACGGCGCCGACGGCACATCCCGCACCCATTGCAGCCAGAATTGCGACCCCGATCGGCAACTGATGCCAGACATTCAGCACGCCGATGACGCAGGACGACAAGGTCAATGTCGCTCCGACCGAAAGATCGTAGTCGCCAGTCGTCAGCGGAACGATGATCGCAAGCCCCAGCAAGGCGGCCGGCGCATAGGAGGCGAACATGATGCCGAAATTGCCCCAGGAGAGGAAGGAGTTCGGCATCAACGCGCCGAAGACGACAATGAGCATCAGCCAGACAACAAAAAGCGCCACACGCTCCAAGGTCTGCATATAGTCGGCACGCCGTTCCTTCAGGATCGCTTTCGCGGACATGGTGTTTTCCATTTCATTCATTATCGTTGGCTCCGGCCTTCCGGCTCGATTTCA
Organism: Shinella sp. GW821-FHT10F02; assembly: GCF_058809275.1. Taxonomy (NCBI): domain Bacteria; kingdom Pseudomonadati; phylum Pseudomonadota; class Alphaproteobacteria; order Hyphomicrobiales; family Rhizobiaceae; genus Shinella; species Shinella sp. GW821-FHT10F02. Next base: position 423,511 of record NZ_JBXASL010000007.1, read on the forward strand.
TTGGCCGCGTAGCAAGCTTCCGCGATCGCTTCCTTGCTGATCGCCTTGCCGGCGATTTCGCGGCTGACCTTTCCCCGGGCGAAGACCAACACCCGATCGCAAAGCTGCGCGAGTTGGTTGGCATCGGAGCTGGCGCAGATCACCGACATTCCCTGCGCGGCGGCGGCCCGCATGACCGAGAAGATTTGCGCCTGCGTCCCGACATCGACGCCCTGCGTCGGCTCGTCCAGCAGGAGCAGGGAGGGATCGAGTGCCATCCAGCGCGCGATAAGCACCTTTTGTGCATTGCCTCCTGACAGCATCGACAACTTCATCGCCGGGTTGGCCGGAGAAACCTGATAGGAAGCGCAGAGCGAGCTGGCCTCGCGCGCCATTGTGCGACCGTCAAGACGGCCACCTCGGTAAAACCGCCTGAAATCGGGTAAGAACATGTTCTCCGATACGGAGAGGGTTCCGATACCTCCCTCTTTTTGACGGTCGCCCGGCAGCAACGCGAATTTCAACCCCATCGCCCGCTTTGGTGTCAGGTCTGTGAGATCGATCGGCTCGCCGCCATCGATGGAGACCGTTCCGCTGCGGATCTTCCTCGCACCGAACGCAAGATAAGGAATGTCGTCATATCCCGAACCGACGAGGCCGGTGACACCGAGGATTTCCCCCTTCGCAACATGGATGCTGGTCGACTGCAATCTTCCGGCTGCCATATTATCAAAACGGAAGCGAACGGCTGTTTTCGTCTTCGTGCCTTGCGGGCGTGGCAGGACAGCCACGCGCCGACCTACGATCATTTCGACGATTTCCTCGTGTGCGGTGCCGGCCGTGCGACGTGTCCCGGAAAGAACACCATCCCGCAACACAGTTACCCTGTCCGTGATCGCGAGGATCTCCTCGATGTCATGGGAAATGAAGATGACGGACGATCCGTTGCGAGAGATCGAACGCATCAGCCGGAAGAGCTTTTCTACATCCGCCCGCCCCAGAAAAGGCGTCGGCTCGTCAAGCAGCAGCAAACCGGGCAGCCCGGTAATGCGCCTGGCGCTTTCAACGTCCTCGAAGGCGCGCGCGATCGCGAGTTGCACCTTCTGGACCGGAGACAGCCGATCCACCCTCGATGCCGGATCAAGATCGATATCCAGCCTTTCAAAAGCGTCCGCGGTGATGGCGCGTTCGCGGCGCCAGTCGATGAAGGAGCGCCGTGGTGCCGTTAGATCCTTGATCCTGAAATTCTCCAGAACACTCAGCGACGGCACGAGGCCAAGGTTTTGATGGACAAACGCCATCCCGAGGCTCCGGAACGCGCCGGGCTTCAGCGGAAGAGGAACAGCGGCCCCGTTGAAGCTCATGCGTCCGCCAGGATCCGGAGCGTGAAAGCCCGCGAGAATCTTGACGAGGGTCGACTTGCCCGAGCCGTTTTTCCCAAGCAGGCCATGTACCTCTCCGACATCCACGGCAAAGGATATGTTCTGGAGGGCGCGGGCGCCGCCAAAGCTCTTGGCGATCGCATCGAGTTGCAGAACGGGAGGAAGGCCGGGCGTCGCAATCATGGCGTCCGCTCCGCTCATTCTGCGTCCAGTCCCCAGAGTGTGCGGAAGCCGCTCACATAGCTGTCGCCAAAGCCCTTGTCGAAGGCAGCCGGCGTGCCTGCTTCGGCGATGTTGTTCTTGTCGAAGATGTAGAAGGGAACATTGAGAGCGGCCGGCGGCGTCAGCCCGCAAAGGCGTCGCAGATACCCGTCGATCGTTGCATAGGCGATCCAATCTAGGCTCTCACCGATATCCATCGTGATCTCGCCGCTGCGGATGAAATCGAGCGCGAACGGCGTACCGTTAAAACTTGCGACCTTGACCCTGCCTACCGACCCCGTCAGCCGCAAGGCAGGAACGACGAACTGGGTCATTCCGTCATAGATCGGTACGATTACATCAATGTCGGGATTTGCCTGAAGTGCCGACTGGACAGCCGGCTGGATCTTCGTGGCCCATTCGGTGACACCGGTATTGATTTCCTGCGCGATGGTGCACCCGGGGCAGTTTTCCTCCAGGGCCTTTTTGAAGCCTCCCACGAGCGGGCGCGTCGGCGGCGCCTCGTTCAGCACAAGCAGCAGTATGGTCGCCTTGCCCGCGGTATTGGCTGTCGTCCAATTGGCGAGGATCTTTCCGACCTCGTTGAATCCGATCGTCAACGATGCCGCAAGCAACGGGTGCGGCACATCGGACGGGTCATAGAAATGCGACGTCATCACCTTGATGCCGGCCTCGGTCGCCGCCCTGACCTGCGGCTCGACGGTCGCGGGATCGATCCCGGAAATAAGGCCGATCATATCGAACTTGTCTCGGATGGCGTATTCGAAGCCCTGCACCCATTGGGTGGGCTGGCCCTGACTTTCCCATTCCCGAACCTCAAGTCCGAGCATCCGCCCGACCTTGATCTCCCGCTCGATGATACCCTTGAGGAAAGGATTTGCGCTCGATGTTGGAATGGAAAGCAGCTTTTTGCCGGCGGCACAGCGTCTCGCATCGAAAGGCTCGCCCGGCGCCGTGAAGGACGGGTTTTCAGTGTATTTTTCCAGCGCCGCCTTGGCGCGCTCCAAACCCGATGCGGCGTCGTCGGCCAGAGCGTTTCCGGCCCATGCGAAAATAACCGAAGATAGCGTCAGAACGCTAAACAGCTTACCAAACATTGGAATCTCCCAGTATGCGGCCGTGTCCCGGTTTTATTTTGTCGGCGCGCATTTCATTGTTAAAGGCAAAGCAAAAGATCGATAATTACACCCGCCGTCTGAACAGTTCGGATTTTTGATCCTGAATGACGGCGAGCGAAAAAGCCGATCAGCCCGCTACGACCGCCTGCTGCTGGCGATACCAGTCCGCAATCTCGCAGCCCGTCGCAAACCACACCTCCTGGCGCGAAGCGATATGGGCGAGAGCCTTGTCGAAATGCTTGCTCCGGTGCGGATGCCCGATCAGGAAGGGATGCAGGCAGATCGCCATAACCCGCCCGGTTGTTGCCCCGTCCTCGTAGAGGACGTCGAACTGATCGCAGATGCTCTGCGCGAACGCCTCACCGCTCTGGCTGCGTTCGATAAAAGAAATATAATCGTTGATCTCGGCGGAATACGGTAACGACAACATCTCTCCGGACCTGACCTTCATGGGATAGGGCTGCTCGTCGTTGACCCAGTTTGCCACGTAGTTGATCCCGAACTCCGCGAGGATGTCGAGGCTGTTGCCCGACTCGGTCAGCGCAGGGCTGAGCCAGCCCGTCGGCGCGGTGCCGGTGGCGTCCGTAATCGTCTTCAGAACACGACCGATCAGTTCACGCTCTTCATCCTCCGGCTGACTGTTGATCATCGTATTGTTGTTCGGACCGTGCCCCATCCACTCCCACTTGAGAGCATTCCCGGCCTCTATGATCTGCGGGTAGTGCTGGCATACGTCGGAGTTCAAGGCGACGGTTCCGCGAATGCCGTGTTTGTCCATCACGTCCATGAGGCGCCAGATCCCGACACGCGCGCCGAAATCGCGCCAGGAATAATTGAGGACATCAGGTACGAAACCAGTCGTTGCCGGAACGACGGCTGGGCCTGGCCTGTCGAACATGAAATGCTCGATGTTGGGAATGATCCATACCGCCACCCGCGCACCGTTCGGCCACCGCAATGGCGGACGATCGACGATCGGCAAAAAGGGGAAGCGGTTGTGCTCCTGCAGCACGACTTTCGATAGCATGTAAATCTCCTCGGATGAAAACGGCGCGGTCGCATGCCGTCCGAACATCAGACTATCAAGCGAAGGACTATTGATAATGAGGCTGGAATTCATAATACTTCGGACTTAGTTTCCGAAATGGAGATCCGATGGACAGCCTCAGTTCGATCAGCGCATTTCTCCAGACCGCAGAAACCCTGAGCTTCACCCAGGCCGGACGGCAGCTCGGCCTGTCCTCATCCGCGATCGGAAAGACCATCGCCCGTCTCGAGGACGATTTGGGTGTTCGGTTGTTTCATCGCTCGACGCGAACCATGACCCTGACCGCCGAGGGGATGTTGTTTCTAGAACGCTGCAGGCGGGTCGTATCCGAGATGGAAGCTGCCAAGGCGGAGTTGGCGCATACGCAAGGCAAGCCGCGTGGCAAGCTGCGGGTGAGCTTGCCACTGGCAGGGATGCTGATGATGCCGACGCTCTCTGCGTTCATGCGTGCCTACCCTGAAATCGAGCTCGACCTGGATTTCACGGACCGGCTTGTGGATGTGATCGAGGAAGGATTCGACGGGGTCGTGCGTGCCGGCGAAATCCGCGACTCCCGCCTGATGACCCGCGTCCTGGGCACCTTTCGGTTCCAGCTCGTTGCATCTCCGGCCTATCTGGACCATCGTGGCGTGCCGCGTCGCCCGGCCGAGCTACTGTCTCATGCTTGTCTGCATCATCGATTTGCCACGAGCGGCAAACTGGAGCCCTGGCCGCTGAAAGACCGATATAGGGACATCGGCCTGCCGGTCACGGCCGTAGTGAACACCATCGAACCGCTGATCTACATGGCTGAACATGGTCACGGCATCGCCTGCCTTCCGGATTTCGCCATCCGCAACAAGCTCAGCGACGGCGCCCTGGTCTCGGTTCTGGAGGAGTTCCTAAGCCACGAAGGGACGTTTCGGATGCTATGGCCCTCCAGCCGATATCTCGCGCCAAAACTGCGCGCCCTGGTCGACTTCCTGGCCGAACACCTTTTCCCGCACGCGCCTCGTTGAGGCAGCTTATCTACCATCGACACCGTCTTCGAAAAAGACATGCCAAAGACAAGCCTCGGGCCTGGGTAAATCAGTGCCGCCCGGCTTTCGCAGCCGCGTATTCCCTCACCGCGGCGGCGGTGCACAGATCGCCGTATTTCATCCAGATGTCCAGAAGCGTCACGGTATGCGATATGGCAAGCCGATCTCCGACCGCGTCGACGACGACCGTCGGTCGCAGTCCGCGCGCCGCGGCGTCGACCACGGTCGCGCGCACACACCCGCTTGTCGAAAGCCCTGTGACGATGAGGGAATCGATGGCGTTTTCCGTGATAAACGCATCCAGCGGCGTTCCATAAAAAGCGCTCGCGGCGGACTTGTCGACAAGCACCTCGCCATTCCCGACCGTCAGTTCTCCAGGCAATTCCGTATACTTCGAGCCTATGGCAAAACTGCCCGGCATCGTTCTCTTGCACGCGAACGATACGTCTTTGCGCGTGTCGAGATCGAACGCCACCCGCGTCATGAAGACAGGCATGGCAATCGAGCGGGCTGCTTGCAGTACGGTCATCGCGTTTCGGAACGCTGCCCAGCCTTTGGAACCGGACGATGCCGGATATTCGTCGATCTGATCCAGAAGCGGTTCGTCGCGACCGAGATATGCGAGTTGGAAGTCGATCATCACAAGCGCGGGGCGCCTGCCAAGCCCGACGGATCGACCGTAGCGCAAAATCACTGCCTGCTCTTCTTCGCCGTGGATCAGGTCACGCCAGTTGGAAAGACACTGGTCTGGGTGCGTCAAGGTCAGGACGGCGTCGGAATCTATGGTCATTATGTGCTCCCATCCTGTCGTCGCGACCGTCCCGTCCTCACGATGCGGCCGCTTTGGGGAAATCCGTCAGCCCCTTTCCTGCTATCACACCGCCTCGGGCCAGCGCATTGATCTCCAGGCCCGAAAACCCGATCTGTTCCAGTATATCGCGCGTATCTCCGCCAATGGGAGGAGGATTGCTCCGCAAACCCAGATCCATATCGGGCATGACAATGGGAAGGCGCGGCAGGGCCGTTTCGACACCATTCGGCAACCTCGTCGGCATCAGCCCTCCTCGCGCCTGTAAATGTGGATCGCCGAACAGGTCTTCCGGCACAACGATCGGCGAGAAGGGAATTCGCGCCGCTTCGCAAACCGCAACGGCCTCCTCCATCGACAACTGACCGAAGAATTCGGCCAAGATCGGGAGCAACCGGTCACGGGCTTCGATCCGCATGTTGTTCGTCGACAGGCTGGGATCCTCGGCAAGATCGTTACGGCCTATCTGCGTGCAGAACCTTTCCCAATGATTGTCGGAGGTTATGCCGACGAAGATCATCCGGCCATCTCGGACGCCCAGAATATCATACACCGCCCAGGCTGAGACTCTCTCGGGCATAGGCGGGATGGGACCTTCCGATTGCGACGCATAGCAGAGATGCTGCCCCATCAGAAAAACCGCCGTCTCGTAAAGCGCCAGCTCGACCACCTTCCCGCTTCCAGAGTTTTCCCGCTCAAGAACGGCCACGAGAATGGCGATCACGGCAAAGAGGCCGCCGGTAATATCCACCACGGACGTGCCGGCCCTCAAGGGCCGCCCAGTCGGCCCGGTCATATACGCGAGGCCGGACATCATCTGAACGACCTCGTCCAGCGCCAGGCGATCTTGGTAGGGACCCGGCAGGAAGCCTTTCAGGCTGGCATAGATCAGCCTGGGATTGAGATGGGTAACCACGTTCTTACCCAGACCGAGCCTGTCCATCGTGCCCGGAGCGAAATTCTCGATCAGTACATCCGCCTTGCGAACGAGCCGATGAGCGATCTCCTGACCCTGGGCGGTCTTAAGATCGATTGCGATTGACCGCTTGTTTCGGTTGAAATAGCCGAAGTAGCCGCTGCCGAAACCCTTCAATCGACGGGTCGGGTCGCCGTCTGGAGCAGGCTCCACCTTGATGACATCGGCCCCGAGATCCGCGAGTACTAACCCACAGGACGGCCCCATTACCGTATGTCCGAAGTCCAGGACGGTAATGCCCTGGAGCGGCAGCTTTTTACCGGCGATCATTCTGCGCTCCCGTACCCTTCCTTCGGCATTTCCGTGAACAATGCTCTCGGCGCTGCCCCTTCGAAAAGATAGGGAACGGATGGCGGCATTGGCCCCTTGATACGATGGCCCTGCTTGCTCTGTTCACGAGCATGGGCGAGGATTCCGACCGAGCGTGAGAGAATGAACAGTCCTCGCGCATCGTCCGGGCCGAAACCGAGTTCGGAGAGAACGGTCGCGGTCGCGCCATCGATGTTCATGGCGAGCCGCCGGCCTTTGACCTTTGCAAGTTCGGTTTCGACGGCGCGAGCTATGGCTGTAAACCTGCCTTCAACTGCGCTGCGAGCGGCTGCGGCGTCAAGCATGTCGAGAAGCCTCACGGCTCGCGGATCGACGCGATGAAAACGATGACCGAACCCTTCGATCATCTGGCCATTGGCCAGCCTCAGGGCGATCTCCTCTTGCGCTGCAACCACCACCGATGCGCCGGCATGAACGCGCTGGTCGACGGTCCGATAGATTTCCATTGCCTGCTGGCCTGCTCCTCCATGAACATCACCAAGGACATTCACGGCCGAAGCCATGGCGTTGTTGATGGCAACGCCACACGTTGTCGCCATGCGCGCGATCGCGATCGAGGGAGCCTGCGGGCCGTGATCGACCGCGGCCACGAGCGCCGCCGCCAGCAAGGCGGATTGGTCAGCGGAGGCGAGCTCACCTCTGAGCATGAGCCAGATCATGTCCGAGAAGCTGATCGCGCCGATCAGATCCTCGATCGCATAGCCCCGAACCCGGATAGTATCCGGTGCGATGTCGATGATCGATGTTCGCCACCATTCCTTCATCGAATCCAGCGAAGCGTGATCCGTCATGCGAGTACTCCTCTGGACATGCATTGCGCTTGCGCAGGGGTCCAATCGTCGAATTCTCAAGTCTTGCCGCGTGATCCAGATTCATCATCGGAGTGAGCCAGGCGCAACCAAAAAATTCTGTTTAGCAGCATAATATTCTTTCTAGTAGAATTATGGGTGTTGCCTGTCGCTGTCAACTATCTGTTTCGATGATTGCCCGGGAGCGACGCCCTTGACCCGGGATCGGCAGCATTTTAGAAAACTGAGGTCGAGACACGTCCGAGCTTTCGGCAACGCACCGTGCTGAAGGAGACGACAATCGTCGAAAAAGAACAATCTGCTGCAAAGGTCGCCGGCGGCGTCGATGCGGTCGATCGCGCTCTGAGCATTCTGGCGTGTTTTCAGGAAGACGATACGTCTTTGTCGCTCCATGAATTGTCCGAACGCAGCAAGCTATACAAGAGCACTCTGTTGCGCCTCGCCGCCTCTCTGGAACGGGCTCATTATCTTATCCGCCTTCCCGACAAGAACTTTGCCCTTGGTCCGGCGGTCATGCGCCTGGGCAACATCTATCAGCGCAGTTTCAGGCTGGAGCACCTGGTTCGCCCGATCTTGCGCAAGCTTGTCGAGGAAACCGGCGAGAGCGCTTCCTTCTATCGGCGTGAAGGCAAGATTCGTATTTGCCTGTTTCGCGAAGATACCAGGCACGCCATCCGCGACCACATCAGGGAAGGTGACGTGCTGCCGATCAGTCAAGGTGCCGCCGGCCACGTTCTGGCCAGTTTCCAAAATCCGCCCGGAAACCCTGCCGAATGGGCAAGGCTTGTCGCCAGCCTGCCTTTGAAATCGTTTGGGGAACGTGATTCCGAGACGGCTGCCATTGCCGTCCCGATCTTCAACGGCTCGCGGACGCTGATCGGCGCTCTGGCTCTCTCCGGCCCGATCACCCGGTTTTCGGAACAGCGGGTCACAGAAATGTCGCGATCGCTGATGGGCTATGCGGAACAGTTAACAACCTCGCTGGGCGGCCGCTGGCTTTGAAATATCACTGCGACCCCGGTACGATTCCGGCAGGCAGGCTTTCTATATAGCTGCAGATATCACCCGGACGCGTGATCCAGATATCCTTGCGGTGGGCGACGATATGTTCGACAACACGGCGGAACTGCCGGATACGATATGGCTGCCCCAGAACATAACTGTGCAGCACAATCGGCATGACAAGTGGCCGTCTCGCGGATTCCTCCAGCATTTCGTCGAATTGATCGACCAGATTGTCGCAGAACACCTGTGACGGTGTCTTTCGGGTCACGCATTCGAGCGTATCGTTGAGGTCGTGTGCGTAAGGAACCGACAAGATCGGCCCATGCTTCGTGCGAAACCAGATGGGTTGATCGTCGAGCGACCAATCCATCATGTAGCGATAGCCGGCCTTTTTGAGCAGGTCGAGCGAATCGTGGCTCTGCACGAGATAAGGAGCGAGCCAGCCGGCGGGACGCTTGCCCTCATGCCGGGCGAGCGTTTCGGTCGCTTCGAAAATCATCGTCTGTTCAGTTGCGAAGTCCATAGCGTCCTGACGCTCGGAGTTCGTGCGGCCATGACCGACAATCTCGTCCCCACGCTGGGAAAAGGCGGCGATCATCTCGGGGCAGTAGTCGTAAAGTTCGCTGTTGACCAGCAACCCGTAGGGAAGGTCGTAAGCCTGGCCCAGGTCGAGCAGCCGCCAGGCCCCCACCCGGTTTCCATAGTCTCGCCACGCAAACGACCGCGTCGCCGGCTGCGGTGGCGCCGTGGGCGCTGCATAATCATTGCCGAGTCCCTCGCCGAACGAGAAATGCTCGACATTGAGGCTGAAATGGACAGCCAGCCCGGTTCCGTTGGGCCAGCGATAGTCAGGCCTCGTGTTGATTGGGGAATAGTCGTAGCGATCGTGAGATTTTAGCACGCGGTTCTCCTCCTGGTTTTACCGACAACAGCTTGGGGATTTTGGGCTAGGACCAATGAAAGGCGCCCTCATCGACATGTTTCGCCCTTGCCCAGACGTCCTGCCAGGACCAGGGATGATTTCCGACGACGCGTCCCCGCCTATTGCGGAAACGGCTTGCAACCTTTCCCGCCGACCAGACCATCGTCTCCAACCCTTGGTCCAGTTCCCGGTTAAACGCGTCGAACGCGCCCGTTGTGCATTCGATCGTCGAAGCCCCGCGCCGGAGCATGGTGCGCAGCCCATTGCGAATGAAAGTGGCCTGGCAATGTGCGGCAAATGTTAGTGAGCCACCGTGACCCGCCCCGGTATTGGGACCTTGCATGACGAAAAAATTTGGAAAATCCGGCAGGCATACGCCCATATACGCCCGGATCTCATCATCACCTCCTGCCAGATCAGCAGGCGTTCGCTCGGAGCGTCCTCGAAGATCCAGCGACCAGAGGAACTGCGTGCTGCGATAGCCGGTGGCCAGCACGATCACATCAAGTCCGTGATGACGGCCATCAGCGGTCCATAAACCAACCGCGTTTCCGGCAACGATTGGGTCCGTCACCACAGAAGAGTCCGGTGCTGCCAGTGCGGTATAAAAGTCGTTGTCCACGACCATCCGCTTGGCAAAGGGAGGATAGTCGGGAACAAGTTTTTCCAACAATTCCGAACGGTTGGGGATTTTGCTTCTGATGTATTTGACCAGATCGCGGCGGATCGCCTCGTTATGGGCGTTGATCCCCTTCCCGCCCTTCCAGGACGGATCGAGCCGGAGATTACGGAAGTTCTTATCTCCCAGTTCCCAGGAGAGCCGCAGGCGGAACCAGCGCTCGTATCCCGGGATGGACATGAACAGATGCCGATGGCATTCGTCGAGCAGCGGCTTGTCAAAGTCGGGACGGCGCGGGATGATCCAGGCCGGCGACCTCTGGAACAGCGTCAGACTTCCCTGCTCCGAGAGATGCTTGGCGACCTGCACACCACTGGAGCCGTTGCCGATGAGTCCGATCCTCTTGCCTTTCAGGTTGACATCATGGCGCCAGCCGGACGTGTGGAAAATCGCGCCGGCAAAGGTCTCGATGCCGTCGATGGGCGGAGCCTTGGGTTTGCTCAGAGCGCCGACAGCGGCAATCAGAATGTCGGCGCGCGGTCCTGTACCCCCATCTGCCACATCCAGAACCCATTGCCGCAGCGCGCCGTCCCAGCGGGCACCGCGAACCTCAGTGTTCCAGACGATTCTGTTCGTCAGGTCCCAGCGCTCGATCAGCCAGTCGATATAAGCAAGGATATCCACCCGGCTGGCATAACCTCTACGCCAACCGGAGAAGGGAGCGTCGGAGAATTCATACTGGTAGGGATGGGTGTCGAGACCGCAATCCGGATAGGTGTTTTCGCGCCAGACCCCGCCTGCCGACGAGCCGGCCTCGTAAATGGTCACGTCAAAACCGTCCGCCAGGAGCTTCTCGGCCACCCGCAGCCCGGAAAGGCCCGCACCGATGACCGCCACCTTGATATTCTGTGAGCCATCGACCTTCGACATCGCGTCGTGATCGCTGTCCAGGCCGAGATCGTGACGCAGTTTCTGAATATGCGGCGCCTCAAGCTCATCGCCCGTGACAAGCCGGAAAAGGTCAAACAGAAGCAACTCCGCGATTTCGAGTTGATGCTGGTGGCTGTTTTGAGAACGTTGCCGCAACCAGTTCATGACCGCGTCCAGAATCTCCTTACGAACCCCGCCGCCGGCCACGCTTGCCGGACCTAGCCGGGATTGCCCCAAGGCACTCCAGTATGGCTCCTCCAGCCAACGGGTATCGCCCGTCCCGCAAATGAGCGATGCGGCGAGGACGGGAAGATCGCGATCGCCGATCGTGTGAAGATGACCCGCGATATCTGCCAGCCATCCCTCTGGCACGGTCACAGGTTCTCGTCTTTCGGCCGATGCATCTCGGCGCGCTTGTGCAGCACATTGATGATCTCGAACGCCATGCCGGCGTCATAACCGGCATTGAAGCGCTGGAGGAGGTCTTGATTGAGAACCCGCTTTGTCCAGGCCAAAGCATAAGGCGGGCGACGCTTGAGCCGCTCGCACATATCGAGAACCTTCGCATCCAGCTCCGCCCGAGGGACCGCGTAGTTGATCACGCCCCTGTCGGCGAGTTCCCGCGTGGTCCATGTCCGCGCGAGCATTAGGTATTCCTTCGTCATGGAAAGCGTCATATGCGTGGGAACGAAGATCGCTCCCCCATCGCCGGCAACGAAACCCCATGCCTTGTTGCCATAGGGCAAGTCGCCCATGCCGAGATGCATGTCACCGATCAGCGCATCTTCGCTGGCAACGATGAAATCGCAGGCATAGAGCAGGGACGAGCCGTATCCGATCGCGTCGCCATTGACCTTGGCGATGACCGGCTTGGTGAGCGAGATGACGGCCAAGAGCGTCCGCCGCAAGCCTTCGATGAGATCCCAGTCCTCCGCCGCGGAAAGATCCTGCAGCAGCTTGCCGCCCTTTGGCGGCACGACAAATGTGTCTCCCGCGCCCTCTAGGACCACGACGCGGGTAAGATCGTCGCGGCCCAGCCATTCCAGAGCCTCGCCAATATCCTTGTGCAGGGCGAAGAGAACGATCCGCTCGCGATCGGTCTTTCCGTCCACGAGCCCGTCATCCGGCAGCATCCCGATCGTCGCCACGCCATTGGAGCGGGTAACGCGAATAGACTGGAAGCCAGCCGGGTTGATGAAGTGGTCCAGGGATTCTTCTGGCATGGCGTATTTCCTGAAATTTGGCCGAGGGGAGTAAGGAGCGTACTGGAGCATCCGATTGAAATCCGGTTCACCGGAATGGCTCCAGAGCATTATCCAACGACGAGGCGGAACCGCCTCGACTGAAAGGCCCTACCAGATGGACCGGCCGCCATCGACCGTCAGCGTGGCGCCAAAGATGTAGGACGAATCGTCTCCCACGAGAAACGCGACCGCCGCCGCAATTTCCTTTGGCAGGCCGATCCGGCCGGAAGGCTGATGGGATTCCGACAGCTTGCGCGCCGCGACGGGGTCCGGGGCGTTCTCAAACATCGAGGTTACCATCGGCGTTTCCGTCGTGCCGGGGTTGACCGCATTGATCCTTATCCCCGACTTGCTGTGATCGACGGCCATTGCCCGGGTCATGCCAACCAGGCCCGCCTTGGCGGCACAATAGGCGACCCGCTCGCGAAAGCCGATTTCGGTGCCTATGCTGCCGATGTTCACGATGACGCCTGCACCTCTCTCGATCATGTCGGGCAACACCGCCCGGCACAGCTTGAAAGGCGCGGTCAGATCGGCGGCCAGAATGCGCGCCCAGTCCTCATCCGTCGTGGTTACCGCGCTTCCGGAGTGGAGCAGCGCTCCGGCATTCACCAGCGCATAGGGCGCGCCAAGAACACGGGTGATATCGGCAACGCCCTGCGCGGCATCTTCGCTGGCGTCGAACTCAAAGGTTGCGAAACAATCCGACGCGGTGATCCGCTCGGCCAGCGTCCGAAGACCGGCCCTGTTCACATCCACCGCCGCAACCGCAAAGCCGTCCGCGAGCAGACGCTGGACGATAGCAGTACCGATACCGCCCGCCGCGCCGGTGACGACGGCAACCCGTTTTCCATGTTCTTTCAAAGTCGTCGACATGTGCTCGATCCTTTTAAGGCGACGTAAGCCACCACTTTCCAAACGCAATGCTGCAAAAATCCTCGATCAACCCGCGCGGGCGTTTTCCGATCGCCGATGCAGGATGTTGATAACCTCGAATGCCATGGCGGCATCGTAGCCGGACACGAAACGCTCCATAACCGGCTGGTTGAGTATCCGCTTTGTCCAGGCAAGGGCATGGTATGGCCTTCGCTTCAAGGCGGCGCACATCCGGTCGACCACGGCATTGAGCTCACCCGGCGCAACGGCGTCGTTGATCATGCCTCTCGCCGCCATTTCCCGCGGCGTCCAGTGCCGGGCGACCGTCAGGTAGTCGCGGGTCTCCGCTTGAGACATCGCGAAGGGCACGAAGACTGTCCCGCCATCACCGGGAACGAAACCAAAATCAGGCTTTCCATAGGGAAGCTCGCCCATGCCGAGATGATGGTCGGCAATCAGGGCGTCTTCGCTGGCAATGATGAAATCACACGCGAACATCAGGCTCGATCCGTATCCAACCGCATTGCCATTGACCTTGGCGATGATCGGGCATGGATGCTGCAGTATCGCCAACAGCGTTCGCCGCAGCCCTTCGATGAGGCCCCAATCCTCTTCCGGTGGAAGATCCTTGAGCGTGACCGATCGTTTCGAGGGCGCCACGAATGTGCCATCCACACCGGTCAGCACGATCACCCGGATCGACGGATCCGCAGAGAGCCGATCGAGCGCCGTGGCGATCTCCTTATGCTGGGCGAAAGCGATCGGCACCGCACCCGCTTCCAGGCTATCCAGACCATCATCCGGAAGCAGCGTTATGGTCGAAACGCCACCGGAAGAAGAGACCCGGATGGACTGGAAGCCATCGCTCGCTGGGCAGAGGTCCGACACTAGATTTGAAGCCAAGGCACGTCCCCAGGTTCGATATCAGGCCGCATCACGATTGAACGATGCTTCAAGCGACTTGAAAGCCCTGTATTTATGGTCGCGGAACTCCTCTGATAGCAGAAACTCCGTCGTGCGCGGCTTGGATTGGCTGACCACCAGCTCCTCGACGATATGACCGGGACGTGCGCTCATGACGAGCACGCGGTCGCTGATGTAAATGGCCTCATCGACATCATGTGTAATGAACAGGATCGTGCAGCCGAACTCCCGCTGAACCTTCATAAGGAAGTTCTGCATTCTCAGCCGCGTCTGGGCATCGAGGGCGCCGAACGGTTCGTCCATGAGCAGGATATCGGGATTGTTGATCAATATCCTGGCGATCGCCGCCCGCTGCTGCATGCCGCCGGAAAGCTGAGAGGGCCGGTGCCCATGAAACTCGTCCAGTCCGAACTCGTGCAGAAGCTGTCTGGCCCGCGCCTTGCGGTCGGCGTCGAACACGCCCTGCGCCTTCGGGCCGAAGGCGATGTTTTCCCAAAGGCTGAGCCACGGAAACAGAGCGGATTGCTGGAAACAGACGCCGCGATCCGGGCCCGGGCCGGTCACTTCGTGGCCGGCGACCTTGATCGATCCCTGGCTTGGCGGGATGAAGCCAGCAATCATGTTGAGGACCGTGGATTTGCCGCAACCGCTCGGGCCGAGGATCGACACGAACTCACCTTGTTCGATCCTGAGGTTCAAATCCCTGACAACCGGCAACCCGTGAAACTCTTTGTTCAACCCGTTGATATCGACTGTGGACATAGACCCCTCCCTAAACCCGAATGACTTTTCGAGCGACGAACCCGACCGCTCGGTCCGAGATCAGGCCGAAGACACCCAGTGTGAACATCGTGCCGACCAGGATGTCCATGCGCCCGAACTGATAGGACTGGTAAAGGCTGTAGCCGAGGCCGTTCTTAACCCCTACCAACTCGCTGACCACGACCGCGATCCAGGCCATTCCCGCACCCAGCCGCAAGCCGACGAAGATGAAGGGAAGCGCAGCGGGAACCAGAACACGCCTCCAGATGTAGAACGGCCGGGCGCCGAGCATCTGTGCCGCATCGCATAACAGGGGCGATACCTGCTGAACGCCGCCGACCGTATTCACGACGATGGGAAAAAATGCCACCAGCGAGATAAGCCAGACAGTCGCCAGCGGGCTAAGCCCAAAGAACGCCAGGGTGAACGGTACCCAGGCCGGCGCCGGCACGGTTCTCAGAGCCTGGATTACATGGTCGAGCAAGGCATATGCGATCTTGTTGGCACCGATCAGCACGCCAAGCGGGATACCAACCAAAGCGGCAAGCGCATATCCGACGAGAACCCGCTGACCGCTCGCCAATACGTGGCCCAGCCAGGTACCTGCGTAGACATCGACGCTGGATTTCGGAACACCGAACATCCAATGCCACAGGGTTTTGGCGGCCTCCACAGGAGAGGGCATGCTGCTGATCAGCATGCCTCGATCGGCCAGGAACTGCCAGAGCAGAACGCCTGTGACCGGCACGGCGATGAACATCAGAAGCTTGGCCAACCTGCGGTCGGACCACTTCACGTCAACCTCGTCAGGCAGCTTCCCGTTGATCGCCAGCGGATGATCCACCATGCTTTGCGGCGCGGACATCGTTATTCCTTCTTATATGGAGCCTTACTGCCTGCTCTTTCCCAATTCTTCAGCAGACTTGCCGGTGATCCTGGAAAGCGGGCCGTAGTTGTAGTTTACGCCAATTGTGTCCGCGAGATCTTCGCTTCTGACCAGACCCTTGTCATACATGAACGTGGAGAAGCTTTTCAGTTGGTCCTCCGAAAATGTCAGGTCGAGATGGACCCGCTGCAGAGACAGCTCCGCCACCTTCCGTTCGACGCCGGTATATTCTTGGTAAGTCGTCACCCACAGTTCGCGATCGTCCTGCAGCCGCTTGGTCTCGTCGACATAGGCCTTCAGCACCTTGTCGAGAACATCCTGTTTGTCGAGCAGTTTCTTGTTAGCGACGAAGAGTGAGTTCTGTCCGCCGAGCTTCGAGCTGTTGATGTCAAGTTCGTCGGCATATTCTGCGTAGCCTTCCAACACCGCTTGGGCGATAGCGGGATCGACATTCATGGTAACCTGTGCCTTGCCGATCTTGACGTTTTGCATGACGTCCTGGATCGTGCCGGCAACCTTGATCTCATCGACCTTGCCGAAATCAAATCCCTTTTCATCCATGGTCGCGACCGTCTTGAGCCATGCGATGCCGCCCCCGAAGCTACCGAACGGAATCTTTCCGGAGGCCAGCTGCTCCCACGTTATCGGCCCCAGCCCGACCTTCTTAGCGATCAGGTCGCCGCCCTTGGCCTGCCCGGCGATCACCGAGAAATTCGGTTCGCCCGCATCGGCAACCACGTTGACGTCCGTCGGGCTGATGCTGCCGAAATCGATGGAACCGTTCTCAAGCGCGACGCGCATATCCGAGTAGCGGTTGAAATGGATAAGCTCGACGTCGAGACCGTGGCTCTTGGCGTTCTGGCCAATCAGATAGCTCGCAGCCAGCATGGGGATCTTCTGCCAGCCGATCTTGACGCTTGGAATAGCCTCATCCGCCCTTGCCGCAATCGTCGCGGAGAGGATGATTCCGGCCGTAATGAGCACCGGAAGAAACTTACGCACGTATGATTTTTCCATAAAACTCCCCTGATTTAGATTTTTGGACGTCCAGACAATCCGCAGGCGCCAAATTCTACCTAACAGAATATTATTCTGTTAAGTGATATTGCACAACAACATTCTAGTCAATTAGTAGAATTCAACTTCGGCGCTGAAAGTGCCGAAACGCCAGACACCAGGGCGGCACTGTCAAAGGTTTAATCTGCCCGCGTTGGCAGCATCACGCGTGCCTTAAAGGCGTGCCTCACCACGCTTTTTGCCGGAAAACTTAGTCGGATGATGCAAACCTCAAATGAACCCTCGCCTGACGAAACAGGCGAGGGAAACCCTATGGACATTGAGCCGCGCTATGCGCCGCGTGTGGCGCCGCCATCCAGATCGATGGCCGTGCCATGAATGTAGGCGGCTTTGGTCGACGCCAGGAAAACAGCCAATTGCCCCACCTCCTGCGGCAGACCGAAACGCTCGATCTGGTAGTGTTGCAAAAGCTCGGCGCGGATTACATCGGGGCTTTCCGACCGCTCGCGCGAGAGCGACTGAATGCGCGATGAGAGGCGGTCGCTATCGATGTAGCCGGGATTGATGGCATTGACCCGCACGCCGTCGGCAATACCGATATCCGCAAGTGCCTTGGAGAAGGTCAAAAGCGCGGAATTGACGGACGCGCCGATGGTGAAGTCAGCGGTCGGCGTGTGCGTGCTGACGCCAGCGATGTTGATGATGCTTCCGCGCTGGGCCACGAGATGCTTCCATGCGGCCCTGCACATGCGGACGCTTGCATGCAGCTTCAGCCCGTAACCGCTTGCCCAGTCCTCATCGGTCAGCTTGGCGAATTCCCCCCGCTTGGTCGAACCGGCGCAGTTGACCAGTATATCCAGTTTTCCGAACCGGGCGACGGCCGCCTCCACGCAAAGCTGCGCAGCATCAAGGTCCGTAAGGTCCGCCTGGAAAATCTCGATGCCGCGCTGGTCGAGCGCTTCAAACTCGTCGCGCACCGCCTTCAGCGTCTCGTTATTTCTTGCAACCAAGAAAATCGAAGCGCCGGCGAGAAAAAGCTCCCGCGCGATCGCCTTTCCAAGCCCCCCGCTCCCGCCGGTGATGATAGCTGTTTTTCCGTGAAGTTCTCGTGTCAATGGATACCTCCTTTGCGTAATGCCCATCACTTACGCAAGGCGCGTGCCAACGGCAGCCACACCGGCTCAGGCACCATTCTCCCGTAGAATCTTGTAGAGATAGGACCTGGATATCCCGAGATCCTCCGCCACCCTTTTTTTGTTTCCATTGTGAAGCGCCATAGCCTCCCGCACGAGATCGAACTCGGTGCTGTCGACGGCCTCCTTCAGCCGTGGCACAGCTATTCCGCCCTGCCGGCTCGTTGCACTCTGCGGTGCGGCGAACATTAGGTTCGTGTCGCCGTGGCGCACAAGGGTGTCCACGGTGACAACGCCCTTTTCCGCAAACACGAACGCCCTTTCGATCTCGTGGCGCAATTGGCGCACGTTGCCGGGCCATGGCTGATCCATGAGATAGGCGAGAGCGCTCTCCGTGATCTGCGGCGCCGGCCGGCCATGGATCCGGGATATGTCGCGCAGGAAATACGCCACCAATTCTTCTATGTCGGTCACTCGCTGCCGAAGCGGCGGCACTGCGATCACGATCGGCGATATGCGATAGTAGAGGTCGAGCCGAAACTTCTCCTCCGAGACAAGAGTATGAAGGTCTCGATTGGTGGCCGAGATAAGCCGGAAATCGACATTTCGCGGACGATCGCTACCTATCCGTTCCACGACCCTGTCCTGAAGCACACGCAGCAACTTCACTTGGACGTCGAGCGGTGTATCGCCGATTTCGTCGAGAAAAATGGTGCCTTCGTCAGCCTGCTCGAACTTGCCTTTGCGCCCCTTCTTGTCTGCTCCGGTAAAAGCGCCGGGCTCGTAGCCGAACAGTTCAGATTCGACGAGCGTCGCGGGAAGAGCCGCGGCATTCACCATCACGATGGAGGCGTCTCGCCTTGAACTCAGTTGATGAAGCGAATGTGCCACGAGTTCCTTGCCCGTGCCGCTTTCGCCACGAATGAGGACGGGAACATTGAGTGGCGCGACCTTTGTGATTTCCGCGCGGAGTCGACGCATGGCATCGCTGCTGCCGATAAGATCGTTCGATCCGTAGGTGCGGCGCCGCAAAGCGGCGGCCTCACGCCGGTGAAACTCAACTTCACTTTCCAGTACGCTGACGCGTTTGCTGAGTGAGGTAACCTGTTCCGGCCCCTTGAACATGACCCGGCCCACGGCGCCGAGCACGGCACCGTCGCGCGTAATCGCCAGGCGGGAGACCACCCGCTCCACGCCCTTCATTCTCTGCAATTGGCCGATCTCCGACTTGCCGGATTGAACGACGGTGTCGAGCCGGGTGTTTTCGATGACCTGCCGCACAGGAAGGCCGTTGGCCTCGCCGTGCTCCAGGCCGAAGAAATCCTCATGAACCGGTGAAATATATGCGATGCGGGCGGCCGCATCGACGACCGTGAGGGCATCGAACGGATCCGTCAGCATTCTGTCGATGATATCATAGGCGAAGTCGACAGAGCCGATGAACTCCAGAACCGCATCCCGAGCACGGCTGATAATGATGAGATCACCATCGTTGGATGGCACCACCACGAGGGCAAGGTTGAACTGGTCGAGATGAAGGGGCTGCAAGCGGCGGCGTTTTGCCTCGCCCATCCACACGGCATCGGTCGCCAGTGCCTTTACCCGCGGATCCGCGCCGAAGCCGCTGGAAAAGATCAGGCTTCCTCCGCGAACAATAACCACACCTTCCACTACCGGCATATCCGACCTCCAGTGATGAGGCTGCGTCCATCCGCGGCGGCGCGTCCTTCACACGAACACTTCCTAGGGACGGTGTAGCAGGCAAAGACACGATCTATCAAGCAGAATTATATTCTGTCTAACGAAACTCTACGCAGCGCCAGCCTTTTGATCGGGACAAGACCGCCAAAAATCTCGCGGCGCACCGTTTGGCATGGCCTTTGCAAAGCTTGGGATGATCTGGAGGACCATCCGTGCTTGAAAACAACCCGTCGCCCAAACCGGAAACACTTCCCTATGAAAGTCTTCCCGTGGTCCGTTGCGGTGACGGGTTCGACATGCTTGCAGGCATCCGGGTGCTGGACCTGACAAGCTCGATTGCCGGACCTTACGCATCCATGCTCCTCGGTGACATGGGCGCCGAAGTCATCAAGGTCGAGAGAGCCGGCGGCGATGACGCGCGCGCCTGGGGACCACCGTTTCTGGATGGCGAGTCGCTGTGGTTTCTCAGCGTGAACAGAAACAAGCAGAGCATCGTCATCGACTATTCCACCACTGAAGGGCTCGCCGTGCTGCGCTCGATGGTGTCGAAGAGCGACGTCATGATCGTGAGCTCTCCCAGGCACGTTCTTGAGAAGCTGGGCATAGGGCCGGACGACATGCAGGCCTGCAACCCGAAACTGATCTATGCCGCAATCACCGGATTCGGGCTGGATGGGGAGCGAGCAGATTGGCCCTGCTATGATCTGATCGCCGAAGGATATTCCGGTGTCATGGATGTGACGGGGGAACACGACGGGCCGCCCCAGAAAGTCGGCGCGCCAGCGGCGGACATGCTGGCGGGGCACGACGCCGCCTTTGCCACGGTCTCGGCGCTTGTGAGGCGGATCAGCCGAGAGAAGGGCGCTTTGATCGACATTTCGCTCGTCGATTCGATGACGCGGTTCCTGACCTGCAGGATTGTCCCCTACCTCGGCTCGGGTAACGTCCCGAACCGTTCCGGCGGCACCGACAGTGTCATCTCCGTCTATCAGGCCTTTCGTACCGGCGATGGCTCCATCACCGTCGGGCTTGGAAACGACGGTATCTGGCGGCGCTTCTGGAGCGCGCTGGAGCGCCCGGAATTCCACCAGGATCCTGCCTTTGCGAGCAATGCCGCAAGGCGGGCGAAGCGCTCGCAGATCGTGGGCGAGATTCAACGCATCCTGCTTGAAAGGCCTTCTTCCCACTGGCTGTCCCTGTTGCGTGCCGCGCGTGTTCCTTGTGGCCCGATCAATCGGATTGACGAGATCGCCGGGGATTCGGAACTGATCCGAAGAGGTGTTTTCTATCGCCTGGAGCAGAACGGTCGGTCCGTGCCGCAAGTCGGTCCATCGATGCTGATCGACCGGCAGGCCGGGAGGCCGCAACGCGCCCCGCCCCTGCTTGGCGAGCACACCGAACAACTAATGCGCGAGGCCTTCGGATTCCAGGATCGGCAAATCGCCGACCTCGCGGAGAGGAAGATCATTTCAGGAGGACCCAATGGCCTATAAGACAATCCTTTATCACGAAGACGGCCCGGTCGGTACGATCACCCTCAATCGTCCCGAAGACGGCAACATGTTCAACGTGGAGATGTGTCACGAGTTGCGGGACTGCATCGAGCAGATCCGCCGGGAGACGCGCACGAGGGTCGTCGTGCTGACGGGCGCGGGCGAGCAGTTCTTCTGCATCGGCGGCCGCAAGGATGGAATGGAGGACACCACCCTCTATGCCGGAACGCTTCCAACCCTGGAAATGTACGAGGCGATCGACAAGCTTCAGAAACCCGTCATCGCGTCCGTGAATGGGTTTGCCGTCGGCGGCGGAAATGTCCTGCAGATGGTTTGCGACTGCACCATCGCCAAGAAGAGCGCGATCTTCCGTCAGGTCGGCCCCATGGTGGGCTCGTTCGACGCGGGATACGGCACCTGGTATCTCGAGGATCTTGTGGGCAAGAAGAAGGCCAAGGAGATCTGGTATCGCAACCCGAAGATCACGGCTGACGAGGCCCTTAGCCTCGGCCTGATCAACAAGGTCGTGCCCGACGACAAGCTCAAGGAGGAGACGAGATCCTTCGCGCTGGAAATCGCCGAACGCGGCTCCTTTGCAATCGCCTCGATCAAGGCGGCGTTTAACGCCCGGCACGGCGGCGTATCGGGACTGTCCCGCATGGCGCACGACCTGTTGCTGCGGTCCTACCTGGAAAGCGACGAAAGCCACGAGCTCGCAGAAGCCTTTTCCGCGCGCAGGACGCCGGACGCGTCGAGGTTCGGGCGCTAGACCATGCATTCTTTCCTCACGCTTCACCACCCCGCAAAGGCTCGCGAATATTATGAGAAAGGCCTCTGGCGTTCGGATACATTCTACTCGCTGCTCCGTGACAACGCAGCCGCCTATCCGGACAAACTCGCGCTCCAGGACGGCCGCCAGGCGCTGACTTGGGCCGAAACCCTCGCGCGGGTGGATGGCCTGGCCGCAGAGATGCAGGTCTACGGCCTGAAGCCCGGAGATCGCGTCTCGATCTGGCTGTCCAATCGCGTCGAGGCGATCCTCATCTTTCTCGCCTGCTCGCGCGAAGGTTTCGCCTGCAACCCATCTTTGCACCGTTCCCACACATGCGCGGAAATCGGAACGCTTCTCGATCGTCTGTCCGCGCGCATTCTGCTGACAGAAGACGGCTGGGGCGCCGATCGCCAGACAGGTCGTTTCGAAAACATCCTGGCGCGGATCGAAAGCCTCCGAATGGTGTTCACGCCGGACAACTTTCCCTCGGCCGCACCCAACCTGACGGATTATTCGAGGGATCCGGACAAATTGCTTTACCTCGCCTTCACGTCCGGCACGACTGGCCAGCCGAAGTGCGTCATACACTCGGACAACACCTTGCTCGCCAATGCGCGGGAGCTCGTGCGTGACTGGCGACACAGCCCGGACACCACCATCCTCAGCCTCGCCCCGCTTTCTCATCACATCGCCTGGGTGGCCGTCGCCCAGTGGCTTCTGGCGGCCGGGCGCTTCATTACCGACGACGCGCCGCGGGGAATGGACCGGCTCGACTGGATCCTCGAAACGAGGGCGACCTACGTCCTCGGCGTCCCCACCCATGCCATGGATATTCTCGCCGAACAGAAACGGCGTGGGCTCGAACGCATGGGGAATGTCGAGATCTTCTACATGGCCGGCGCCCCCATACCGCCCACGGTCGCGGAAAAATTCCTGAGCCAAGGCATCAAGGCGCAGAACGTCTATGGGATGACGGAGAATTCATCCCATCAATACACCCATCCCGAAGACGACGTGCGCACCATCGTCAACACTTGCGGACGCGGGGGCAGCGCCTACGAAATCCGGATTTTCGATCCCTCGGACAGGGACGTCCAGCTTCCCGCCGGCCAGATCGGCGAAATAGGTGGTCGCGGCGCGACGTTGATGCTGGGCTATTTCGACAATCAGGCTGCAACGGAGGCAAGCTTCAACAGGCACGGCTGGTTCATGTCCGGTGATCTGGGCGTGGTCGACAGCGCTGGAAATCTCAGGATAGAAGGCCGCATCAAGGATGTGATCATCCGCGGCGGGCACAATATTTACCCCTCGCATATTGAAGCGCTTGCAATGCGCCATCGCGATGTCGCCCGTGCCGCCTGTTTTCCTATACCGGATACCCGGCTCGGGGAACGGGTCTGCATCGCGATTGCCGGCACCGCTGATCCCTCCGAATTGCTGGAATATCTGGCCAGGGAAGGACTGTCGAAATACGACATGCCGGAATATTTCCTGCGCGTCGATGCGTTTCCGCTGACTGCCAGCGGCAAGATCCTGAAGCGGGAACTCGCAGACCAGGCCAAGAGGCGGGAAATCTCGCCCGTGCCGGTGCGGCTTCCACCCAGCTCGGAGGTGGCCCGATGATGGTGACGCTGGAATCCCATGGCGACTATGCGCTTCTTACGTTGAACCGCCAGGATCGCCTGAATGCGCTATCTTTCGCCGTTCTTCGCGAGATGGACACGGCCTTGAACACCGTGACGACCCTTGGGGTCAGGGCGCTTCTGATCACAGGGGCTGGCGACAAGGCGTTCTGCGCGGGCGCCGATATCGAAGAACTGCGCGACAGAGGCCTTCTGGAGCAGAAGCGTGGAGCAGAAATAGGACAGGCGGTTTTCGAGAAGCTGGCTCGCCTACCGGTCATTTCCGTAGCCTGCATCAATGGCTACGCCTTCGGTGGCGGGCTGGAAATGGCGCTTGCCTGCACGTTTCGGATCGCGGCGACGGACGCGCGCCTTGGCCTTCCCGAGGTCAAGCTTGGCCTGATTCCTGGATATGGCGGAACCCAGCGCCTGCCGCGGCTGGTGGGAGAAGGCCGCGCACTCGATCTGATCCTGACGGGACGCAGCGTCTTGCCGGACGAAGCCGAAAGGATCGGCCTGGTGCACCGGGTCGTGGACGGCGACTGTGTGGCGGCCGGCGCGGAGTTCTCTCGCGAGATCACCCGCCATGGCCTGGCAGCCATACAGTTCGCCCGTGACGCCGTCCTGCGCGCAAGCGACACGCCGGTCGCCGAAGGCCTGAAGATCGAGGCCGACCTGTCCACCCTTGCATATCGCACGCGTGACGCCGCCGAAGGCCTCACTGCTTTCATCGAAAAGAGAAAACCGGAGTTTCGCGATGAATAGGCCGCAAATCGTCGTGACAGGCGCCAGCCGAGGAATAGGGGCGGCGATCGCTATCGAGCTCGACCGTAGAGGATTTGTCGTCGCCGGCCTGTCGCGAACGGGAGACGTGCCCTGCGGCTTCGGCCTCGCCTGCGATGTTCGCGTTGAATCGGAGATCACCGCCGCCGTTGAAACGATCGCGGAACGCGGGCCTATCGTCGGTCTGGTCAACGGCGCCGGGGCGCATGAGGGCAAACCGAGCATCGATCTTTCGATGTCCGACTTCGATCAGGCGATGCGGCTCAACGCCTATTCGGTGCTGACGATGTCGCAGAGCATCCACCCTCATCTCGTCCGGTCGGGCACTTCGCTGATTGTGAACATCGGCTCCTTCTTCGACAAACTTGGGGTGCCCGAAAGTCTGGCTTACTGCGCATCGAAGGCCGCCGTCGGCGCTATCACGCGTTGCCTTGCTACCGAATGGGCGTGCGACGGCATCGCTGTTCTGAATGTTGCGCCCGGCTATGTAGAAACTGATCTCAACCGCGACTTTCTCAACAACGAAAAAGTCCGGAAATGGCTTTCGAAACGGATACCGGGCGGAAAACCGGGGCGGCCGGAGGAGATCGCCCGGTTGGTCGCCATGCTCTTCCAGGAGCAAATCCCCTTCTTGACAGGAGAGACCCTCTACGTGGATGGCGCACAAGGGATCAATCACTGATGAAGATATTCGAACAGCTCCACAACAACCGGCAATGGTCGGACGAGGAAACCATCGTCCTCGAACAGGTCCGCCGGCTTTCGCGCGAGGTCATCGCCAAGAATGCCGAGCATTACGATCGCACCGGTGATTTTCCGCAAGGAAATATTGACGCCATCAATGCGCTCGGTCTCAACACGCTCTTCCTTCCCGAGGAGGTCAGCGGCAACCCCATGCGGTTCCGCCTATATCTGGAGGTCGTCAAGACGATAGCGGAAGCCTGCGCATCAACTGCCATCATATACGCCACCAACTTTCACGCGATGAAACCGCTGATCGACTACGGCACCGATGAGCAGCGCGAAAGGCTTCTGCCACAGATCGCCGAAGGCGGGCTTGCCTCCCTTGCCATTACCGAATCGAATGCCGGGTCTGACGCGACGGGAATGCGGACCAGCTTCCGTCCAGATGGCGACGATATCCTCGTGACAGGCTCGAAACTCTTTATCACCACGGGCGACCGCGCGGACCTGATTCTCCTCTTCGGCAAGTGGAGCGAGATCGACGATGCCAAAAAAGCCATGTCCGTTCTGGTTTTCGAGAAAGGCACTCCCGGCTTCGAGGTGGTCCGGCTGGAGGACAAGATGGGCCATCGCGCCTCCTCCACCGCGGCGCTCTCGTTCAGCAATTGCCGGGTGCCGCGCGCCAACCTGATCGGTGCGCCGGGGGATGGTCTGGCGATCCTTCTCGGCTCGCTGAACAAATCCCGCCCCAGCATCGCTGCCCACGCCCTCGGAATCGCAACCGCGGCTTTCAAGGACATGACAGCCTACGGCAATGAACGCCGGCAGTCTGGACGCCGGATCGTCGAGTTCCAGGCCAATCAGTTCACACTCGCAGATCTAGCGACCGACCTCGCTTTCGCCGAGTGCTGGCTCGACCATGTCGCGGGCCTGGTCGATGCGGGCGAGAAGGACTTCGGACTGGAAGCCTCCATGGCAAAGATGCGGGCTTCCGATCTCGCCATGCGCATGACGACCGAGGCTGTCCAGATGTATGGCGGCTACGGCTACTGCACGGACTACCGGGTCGAGCGCCTCATGCGCGACGCCAAGATTACGCAGATCTGGGAAGGCACCAACCAGGTCCATCGTCAAATTATCGGACGGAGCTTCGTACAAAGATGACAGGAACGATCAAGACTGTCGGTGTGTGCGGCGCGGGCGGAACCATGGGAGCGGGCATCGCGATCGTCGCAGCGCGCGCGGGATTTCGAACCATCGCATTCGATCGATCGCAAGAAGCGCTCCAACGCTCGATGATGTCGACACACGCCTTTCTCGCCAAGTCGGTAGAGCGCGGAAAGCTGACGGAGGCAGAGCGAAGCATTATCCAGGACGATTTGATCGCAACAGACGACATCGGCGATCTCGGCGAATGTGATCTGGTCATCGAAGCCGTGTTCGAAGATCTCAATGTCAAGCGCCAGCTGCTGAGCGAGCTCGACGCCGTCTGCGGTTCCGGCACGATCGTCGCCTCCAACACCTCGACACTCTCCATCACCGAGATCGCCAGCGGCTCGCGCCGGCCGGAAAACGTTGTCGGGATGCATTTTTGCCTTCCGGCGCAGTTGATGAGGCTGGTCGAAATGACCCCCGGCATCCTCACCTCCGAGGCAACATTTGATGCCGCGCTGCAATGGGTGGAGGAATCCGGCCAGATTGCCGTAAAGACCCAGGACAAACCGGGGTTCATCTTGAATGCCCTGCTCGTGCCCTTCAACAACGATGCGATCCGGGCGGTCGAAGCCGGCGTTGCGAAACCGCAGGACATCGACACGGCGATCAAGGCGGCGCTTGGCTACAAGATGGGACCGCTCGAACTGATCGATCTCGTCGGCCTCGATACGCAGGTCAGACTATCGGAGGCCTTCTATCCAATCACGCTTGATCCGCGGGCTTCGGCGCCGCCGCTGCTGCGCCGCATGGTCGCCGCCGGCCTCCTCGGCCGAAAGTCGGGACGCGGTTTCTTTTCCTATGACGGAAACGGGATGTTCGGAGCCTGATATGCCCTACGCGATTGTTTCCAAGACGCCAAGCACCTCCTTTCCGGACGACGATCCGCTGCATGCAAATGCGGTGTCAGTCGATCGAGCCGACATCGTCATGTTCCTGAAAGGCACCAAGCCCAAGCCCGACGATACGAAGAAGGCCATCCTGGTCGAACTAGGCATGGAGTGCCTTGGCGATCTGACCGGCGAAGACAGGGGGGAAGAGGGAACGAATTTCATCGGCTTCGCCCGATATCGAAATGGATCGGATAAACCTTCGACACTCGTGGAACTGGTCGTCCAGAAGAACACCCCTCCAGAGGCAATCGCGACCGCCCGAGACCTTTTTGCATCTGCCGGCCTCGTCACTGTCGTTTGCACCGACCATGTTGGCCGCATTGTCGACCGTCTGGTACGGCCGAAATACAATGCCGCCCTACGCTTGCTGGATGAGGGTCTGGCGACGCAGGTGGATATCGATCTCACCTGCCGATCCGGTCTTGGCTATCCCGATGGCCCTATCGAGCGGACCATCCGCGGCGGTTTGGCAAATCATTACGATATTTCGGCCGCCCTTTTCGAGGCCTATGGCACGCCGGCCTACACTCCTGCCCGTCGAGCCGCTGTCGCCAAGCGGGGAGTACGCTCCTGATGCGCCCTCTCGAAGGTATCAAGATTCTCGACTTTTCGACCCTGCTGCCAGGCCCCATGGCCTCGCTCATCCTGGCCGAAGCCGGCGCAAACGTCGTCAAGGTTGAAAGACCGGGCTCCGGCGAGGAGATGCGGGCCTACCAGCCCACCTGGGGAGCATCCGGAGTAAACTTCGCACTCCTCAATCGCGGAAAGAAAAGCGTCGTGCTCGATCTGAAGTCGGATGCCGATCGTGCCAGGCTCATGCCGCTTGTGGAATCTGCGGACGTTCTGCTGGAGCAATTCCGCCCCGGCGTCATGGACCGCCTCGGCCTCGGATACGAATGCCTTCGCAAGAGAAATCCGGGCCTGATCTACTGTTCGGTGACCGGCTACGGGCACACAGGTCCGAAAGCGAGTGTTGCAGGTCACGATCTCAACTACATCGGCGACTCGGGACTGCTGCACCTGTCCATGGGTACCCCCGACCATCCGGTCATCCCCCCTGCCCTGATTGCCGATATCGCTGGAGGCGCATACCCGGCCGTCATCAATATCCTTCTCGCTCTTTCCGAGCGCCAAACGACAGGCCGCGGCCGTTTCCTCGACGTCGCCATGGCCGACAACCTCTTCCCGTTCATGTACTGGGCGATCGGCAATGGGACTGCTGCCAATCAATGGCCTGGCAACGGGACCGATCTCGTGACCGGCAGCACGCCGCGATACCGTCTTTATGTCACCTCAGACGACAAGTTCGTCGCCGCCGCACCCATCGAACAGAAATTCTGGGACGCGTTCTGCACCATCGTCGGACTGCAAGAAGACCTCCGCGATGACAGGCTGAACCCTGCCGTGACGACCGCGCGCCTGTGCACCATCATCCGTTCGGCGCCGGCTGATCATTGGGCGCGCGCATTCGCCGGCAAGGACTGCTGCTGCTCCGTGGTGGCCGACATAGAGCAGGCAATGAACGATCCGCATTTCATCGCGAGAGGCTTGTTCCGGCACACGCTGGTGAACGAGGAAGGCGCCGTCATCCCAGCCTTGCCGCTCCCGATCGATGCCGCATTCCGCGCTTCCCCAGAGGTTCCTGTCTCCGCTCCTTCACTCGGAGCCCATAACGAGGAATTTTTTGGTGCGCGCGGTTCTCGCTCATAATTCCGGGCCGATCGAAAACCCTCGGGTCGAGAGTGTTCGAAGTCGTGGAGATGAAGTCGATGATCAAGAACGCAAGCGCGACGAGGAGACTTATCTTGGAGATGCAATCGTGAGCGCATTGTCGACGGAATATATGGTGGCCATCATCGGCAGTGGGGCGATGGGAAATGGCATTGCTCAGGTGGCACTCAATGCCGGCCATCCGGTCGTACTTTACGATGCTGGTGCCGGCGCTGCCGAAAGAGGCAGAGACGCCATAGCCGAGCGGCTTCAGGCGCTGGTCGCCAAAGGCAAGCTCGACCAGGAGCGCCGAAGCGCCATGCTCGATCGGATAAGAATTGCCGACGGACTGGACGATCTCGCCGATGCCGGGCTCTGCATCGAAGCGATACCCGAAAATATCGCCTTGAAGCAGTCGCTGTTCAGGGATCTCGAAGCGATCGTCGGATCGCAGACACTGCTGGCGACCAATACATCCTCCCTTTCCATCACAGCCATTGCTCAGGCGATGCAAAGGCCGGAGCGACTTGCGGGAATGCATTTTTTCAACCCCGCCCCAGCGATGAAACTGGTCGAGATCGTTGCGGGCGCAGCCACCTCAACTTCGGTCTGCGACCACCTTGCCGCCACCGCCCGGGCCTGGGGCAAGACCGCGGTCCTGTGCCGTTCCACACCCGGCTTCATCGTAAACCGCGTCGCTCGGCCGTTTTACGGCGAAGCATTGCGCATTCTCGAGGAAGGTACCGCCGATATTGCGACGATCGATGCTCTCCTGACCGCCTCTGGCGGCTTCCGCATGGGGCCTTTCGCACTCATGGACATGATCGGCCATGACGTGAATTTTGCGGTCACATGCAGCGTCTTCGACGCCTATTTCGGCGATCCCCGCTTCAAGCCGTCGCTTGTGCAGAAAGAACTCGTCGATGCGGGCTGGCTCGGACGCAAGACCGGACGCGGCTTCTACGACTACCGGCAAGGTGCGAGCCCGCCAATGGCCGCCTGCGAAGCGACGCTTTGCGGCGCGTTCTCGATCGATCGCGGCATATTGGGCCAGGAGCCGCGGATCATCGACGGCACACTTTTGGCGATGACTGACGGGCGGACTGCTCTGCAGCGCTCCAAGACGGCGGGAAAGCCGGTCATTCTCTACGACTACATCCATGATCCGGCGACGGTCGAAAGAATCGGCCTCTGCCTTTCGCCGAATGTTTCAGACAGCACGGCCAAGGTTCTGATCGGCGGCCTGCAAAATGCGGGATTCAAGGTCTCCCTGATCGCAGACCGTCCGGGCATGGTGGTGGCCAGGACGCTGTCTATGCTGATCAACGAAGGATACGAAACCGCTATGCATGGTGTCGCCTCCACCGACGCGATCGATTCCGCCATGCGGCTCGGGGTGAATTATCCGATGGGACCGTTCGAATGGGCGGTAAGACTCGGGGAACGCACCGCGCTTGGAATTCTCGACGCGCTTCTCGCAACGACCGGCGACCCGCGCTACCGCGCATCGATCATCCTTCGCGAGCACGTCGATCGCGAAAAGCTGACCGCCTAACCCTGTCTTTACTCTAGCACTCACTCACAGGAGAGAAAATCAATGACCGAACGCGTTTGGGATAAGTTCCTGACGGAACGGGATCGCGCCGTTTTCGCTGCGTCGGGTTTCGGTGCCCGTGCAGGTTTGGGAAAACGCCCGGCCTTGCTCGTCATCGATGTCAGTTACGCCTTCACCGATGACGAGCCCCGCCCCATCATGGAATCGATCAAGCACTGGCATACGTCCTGTGGCGCGGATGCTTGGACTGCAATTCCCCATATCAAGTCCTTGATCGACAAGAGCCATGACAAAGGCGTTCCGGTCATCTACACCACAGGCATCCGCCGTGCCGACAATTGGGATAGCGGTAGCTGGAACTGGAAGGACAGCCGCTGGTCGGAGGACACCGGCCTGAAGTCGGTCAGCAATCGCGACGGCAACGAGATCGTTGCGGACATAGCACCCGGTCCAAAGGACATCGTGGTCTTGAAGCGCAAGCCCTCCGGCTTTTTCGGTACCGACCTCGGCAGCTACCTGACACTCTTGCAATGCGACAGCGTCATCGTGACTGGCACGACGACATCCGGCTGCGTACGCGCCACGGTTATCGATGCCTTCAGCCTGAATTACCGTGTCGCCATCGCGGAAGAAGGCTGTTTCGATCGGTCAGAAGCATCGCACGCCATAAACCTCTGCGACATGCATGCAAAGTATGCGGACGTCATGAATACCTCCGACATCCTCGATCATCTGGAGCGTCTCCCCGCTGGAATGTTCGATCTTCCCAAAGGCATCTGAAGTGTCCGTGGAGGCCCGCTCCGAGACCTCCACGATCTCTGGCAAGACGATTGAAACGCTCCTTGAAGACGACCGATTGAGTATGATTGAACGAGAGTTATATTTGCCATATAGCCGGATGGACGCAGATGACCAAAGGCGTCGTCAGGCGTTTTCACAGATTGACTTTGCAAGCGATCGTGTAAGGAATCGCAGTCACTCATCGGAACGAAAGCGCGCAGCAGCCAATGGAACTGCATTGGCGTCGCTGGCTCGACAGGTTGAGGCAAAGAGTGGAACGTGCGCTCGACGCCCCGGAGGCGTAATGGCACGCCGACCTGACCGACGTAAACATCGGGTCCATCAGCGTGGCCGTGGTCCTGAGCTATTTGGACTTTCGCTTCGGAATATGGCGCTGGCGGACGGCGCGGCCGCGCCTGGCAGCCTTTCATGTCGACTTCAGCGCCCGCCCCTCGATGAGGGCGACGGCGCTGCCGACGGCATACCCTCTTTTCGACTTTCGCAATTGAACAGTGGGGCGACACTCTATGTAATACATTCTTTCGAGGAGATCAGAGGTCCAATGTCCAAGCAAAGTGAAGAACACGGCGATCATTCCGCAGACCAGCCACGTTGGAAACACGACGGGGTCAGGGTGATCAAGGGCGATCAGCTAGACTCGAATACAGCACAGACACCCGGCATGTTCCGGCAAGCTGCTATAAACCACGCGCGGGTGGGCGCACAGAAAATCTGGGCCGGCACGGTCGCCATAGAGCCGAACGCTAAGACCGGCGTCCATCATCACGGCGCTCTGGAAAGTGTGATCTACGTCATTCGAGGCAAGGCGCGTATGCGCTGGGGAGACCGACTGGAATTCGTTGCTGAGGCTGGACCGGGCGACTTCATCTTTGTGCCGCCTTATGTCCCGCACCAGGAAATAAATGCGGATCCGGATTCGGTACTGGAATGTGTATTGGTAAGGTCAGACAATGAAGCAGTCGTCGTCAATATTACAGACGTCGATCCCATTGAAACCCCTGAAGACGTGTACTGGGTTGACCCTATCCACAAACATCCATGAGACAAGACCATACCAACGACCGACGCTCCTATAATTCCTTCTATGGGTTTGGCGCTGTGCGGCGTGGGAAGTCTGCTTATCGCTCCGGCGATACGCTTTGAGATCGACGAAGCGAAAGTCGTCCACGGTAGCGGCGGAATAATCCGGCCGCGGGGGGAGTAAAATCCGACCGCCTATTTTCTTTCTGCAATGAAGGCAGGAGGGACAGGGAATCAGAGCTGGCTCGGGAAAACTGCACAGCCGGGGATAAGTGGAATTTCTGCCTGACTTTGGCTTAGATGCCGGAAACAGGAGAGATCATGACGAGACGACCGCGCCGGAATCATAGCCCGGCTTTCAAGGCGAAGGTGGCGCTTGCCGCCATCAGGAGCGAGCAGACGCTGGCGGAGTTGTCCCAGCAGTTCGACGTGCACGCCAACCAGATCAAGCAGTGGAAAGACCAGCTCCTAGAGGGGGCGACGGGCGCTTTTGGTGGTGAAGCCAAGATGGAAGCGGCGGCACCCGCTGTCGTTGTGAAAACGCTTCATGCCAAGATCGGCGAACTGACACTGGAGAACGATTTTTTGTCCGGTGCGCTCGGCAAAGCCGGATTGCTGGGCGGAAAGAAATGATCGACCGCGAGCATAAGCTATCCGTCGTGCGCCAGGAGAAGCTTTTCGGCTGCAGCCGTGGCAGCGTCTATTATCTGCCTCGTCCAATGCCTGACGGCGATCTTGCCCTGATGCGGCGGATCGACGAACTGCATCTCGACTACCCGTTTGCCGGAAGTCGGATGTTGCAAGGGCTCTTGAGAGGAGAAGGGCTGGAAACTGGGCGTCTTCACGTCGCCACGCTGATGAAGAAGATGGGCATCAAGGCGATCTACCGTCGCCCGAACATGTCGAAGCCAGCGCCGGGGCACAAGGTCTATCCCTATCTCCTGCGCCGGCTACCCGTCACCCGGCCCAACCAGGTCTGGGCGATGGACATCACCTATATTCCGATGACACGCGGCTTCGTCTATCTTGCCGCCGTCGTTGACTGGTTTAGCCGCCGGGTCCTGTCGTGGCGGCTGTCGATCACGCTGGAAACGGCATTCTGCATCGAGGCTGTGGAGGAGGCGCTCGCCCGCTATGGCAAGCCCGACATATTCAACACCGATCAGGGCAGCCAGTTCACGGCCACCGACTTTACGACCGTGCTGAAGAAGGCCGGGATCGCCATCTCGATGGACGGCAAAGGCGCGTGGCGGGACAATGTCTTCGTCGAGCGGCTCTGCCGTTCGATCAAATACGAGGAGGTCTATTTCCATGCCTACAAAACTGTGCGCGAGGCCCGCGCTGGCATTAGCCGTTATCTGACCTTTTACAACACCCGACGCCCACAACATTCATCCCTTGACCGGCAGACGCCGGATCGGGCCTACTTCAACGCGCTGATACCGATGATGGTGGCAGCATAATCGAGGCCGAAATCCACTTAGAAAACCGCGCGAAACTGTTCAGACAACCCGAGACACCTCTCTGTTGCGCGACGAGTGCGGGTTCACCCGTGGCTATACGATCATCAAGGATTATTTTCGCAAGCGGGATCAGCGCGGCCACGAAGTGTTCGTGTCGCTGTCGCATCCACCCGGCCATGCGCAGGCCGATTTCGGCGAGGCGACGGTCGTGATCGGCGGTGTCGAGCAGAAGACGCACTTCTTCGTGCTCGACCTTACCCACAGCGACGGCTGCTACGTGCGGGCCTATCCAACCGCCGTGGCGAAAGCCTGAGTCGATGGGCACGCACGTCCAGACCTTTGCATTCTTCGGGGCCTTGCCGCAGCCGATCGACTACGACAATGACCGCTGCCTGGTGGCAAGGATCCTGCCGAACGGCACGCGCAAGCGAGCGACAGGTCGGGAAGGTGTTGCAACCATTTATGCCGGATGGCGGTTTTGAGAAGCTGCCGCAGCGTACCCACCTCG
>NZ_JBXASL010000008.1:0-412678 GCF_058809275.1 Shinella sp. GW821-FHT10F02
TGCTCCAGATCACACTCGACATCTTCCTCGCAAGAAAACGCCTCGCGAGTCCAACATGAACACTCCCCTCAAGGGGGGGGGGAGATTGAATCGTGGCTGCGTCCCGCCTCTCGCTACCGTTGCTGATTTAGCGATGCCCGCGCCCCTAGCCGATCTCCCCCCTTGTGGGGGAGATGTCCGGCAGGACAGAGGGGGGTATCTCCACCCGCCCCGTTGCCAATTCCCCCCAACCAATGCTACCCATACGCCCAGTTCGCAACACGTAAGAGAGGGGCTGCGCGTGAAGATCGACTTCCTGCCTAATCGCACGCATGGCCCTGGTCATGCCCTGCAGATGCGTTTGCAGGGCTGATCGGAACGAACACTTTTCCTTCTGGTCTGCCTTTCCGGCGACGCGGTTTGCCGCGTCATTTTCCCCTGAGCCTTTGTGCGTGACTGACGGCTGAATGCCGCGCCGCCCGAGGCCCTGAAAGACCAGAGAACTCCCATGTCGCTCATCACCATCCGTGCGCTCGGCGTCACGCTATCCACCCCCCTCTTTGCCAACCTCACCCTCTCCGTCGCCGCCGGAGACCGTATCGGGCTTGTCGCCGCCAACGGGCGGGGCAAATCCACGCTGCTGAAATGCATCACCGGCGATGTCGAGCCGACGACCGGCGAGATTTTTCGCGCCCGCGGGCTGACGCTCGGCCATATGGAGCAGAACCTGCCCGCCGGGCTCGACGGCCTCACCTTCCGCGAGGCGGTGCTCGCTGCCCTTTCCCCGGACCAGCAGGAAAGCGAAAGCTGGCGGGCCGATGTGACGCTGGAAGAGCTGGAGGTGCCGGAAGAATTGCGCGAACGCCCGCTCGGAAAACTCAGCGGCGGCTGGCAGCGCATTGCGCTGATCGCCCGCGTGCGCGTCGGCGAGCCGGACGTGCTGCTGCTCGACGAGCCGACCAACCATCTCGACCTCACCAAGATCGCCCGTCTGGAGGCGTGGCTGGCCGCGCTGCCGCGCGACATGCCGGTCGTCATCTCCAGCCACGACCGCGCCTTCCTCGATGCCGTGACGAACCGCACGCTGTTCCTGCGCCCCGAGCGCTCGCAGCTCTTTGCGCTCCCCTATTCCCGCGCCCGGGCGGCGCTGGACGAGATGGATGCGGCGGAAGAGAAGCGCTTCGAGAAGGACATGAAGGCGGCACAGCAGCTTCGCCAGCAGGCGGCCAAGCTCAACAATATCGGCATCAATTCCGGCAGCGACCTGCTGGTGGTGAAGACCAAGCAGCTCAAGGAGCGGGCGGAGCGGATCGAGGATGCGGCCAAGCCCGCCCATCTGGAGCGTTCGGCCGGCGCGATCCGGCTTGCCAACCGCGGCACCCATGCCAAGGTGCTGGTGACGCTGGAGGATGCTTCGGTCGAGACGCCAGACGGCACGCCGCTCTTCCGTACCGGGCAGAAATTCATCTGCCAGGGCGACCGCATCGTGCTGCTCGGCCCGAACGGCGCCGGCAAGACGCGGCTGGTGCGGCTGCTGCGCCAGGCAGTCGAGGCGGCGGGGGCGAGCCATCACGGCATCAAGGCGACGCCGTCGCTGGTGCTCGGTTATGGCGACCAGGCGCTTTCCGACCTCTCCGACAGCGAGACGCCGCATGGCACGATCATCCACCGCTTCGATGTCGGCGACCAGAAGGCGCGCAGCCTGCTTGCGGGTGCCGGCCTTTCGATCGAGATGCAGGGGCGGCCGGTCGGGCAGCTTTCCGGCGGGCAGAAGGCGCGGCTCGGCATGCTGGTGCTCAGGCTCACCAATCCGAACTTCTACCTGCTCGACGAGCCGACCAACCATCTCGACATCGAGGGGCAGGAAGCGCTGGAGCGGGAATTGACGGCGCGCGAGGCAAGCTGCCTGTTCGTCTCGCACGACCGCGCCTTCGTGCGCGCAGTGGCGAACCGCTTCTGGGTGATCGAGAAGCGGCGGCTGATCGAGGTGGAGGGGCCGGAGGAGTTCTTCGCCGAGGCCGCTTTATCCGCGTGAGGCGATGCGCGGGTCGGCGCGAAAATCTTCGCGGGAAAAGCCGATGCGGCGTGGCGGGTGATCGCACAGCGCCTGCACGCCGAGCGCCGACAGCCGGATGCGCCAGGTCTGGCGCTCCACCGGTTTCGGCTGGGCGAAGGCGGTGGCGGTGAGCAGCGCCATGTTGGTGCCGGCCGCAGGGTCGCGCACCGAGCGGTAGAGGATGGCGGCCACGCCCGCCGCCCGCGCGCCGTCCGCCAGCGACTGGCAGGCGGCGTAGTCGGTCGGGTGCGTCCAGAGCGTCGCATCGCGGTCGAGCGGCGGGGTAGTGAGGTCGATGGCGTGCTCCGTGCCGATCGCGGCGGAAAAGGCGGTGTAGTCGGCGGCGTTGGCCGGCAGCGGCGTCGCGGGCGATTCGGCGAAGAACAGCAGGCGGTAAAAGGCCATTTCGGAGAGCGCCGTCTCCACCGACAGCGCGGCATAATAGACGCCGAGCGTGCGCCCTGCCCTGCGGAAGCGCGAGCCGTGCGGATAGACCGCGCCGTAACGAAAGGGCGTGGCGAGCAGGTAATCGAGGCCGGCGCATTCCGGTGGCAGCACCGGCTTGCTTTCCTCCAGGATGTCTTCGAGCAGCGCCTGCTCCTCCAGCGTATCGACGAGTTTCAGCGTGGAGACGCGGTGCTGCGCCTCGACGAAACGCCAGACGGGGCCTGCAAAGGGCCGCGCCTCAGACGAGAGCGCGGCGGGCGTCCAGATAGGCAAGGACATCGACAAGACCGGAAATGGAGATGATACGATCGACGGGGCGGGCACCGAGTGCTGAATTCTCCGCCGCCATCCACGCACGCGCGACACCCTCGTCGCCGCCGGTAATGGCATCGAGCGAGCGGAACAGGCGCACGAGCAGGACGGCCAGCTCGAAGGGCTTGGTGCCGCGCTCCAGGAGCACATCCTGCCGCTTCAGCCGCGACACCGTCGCCTCCGAGACGCCGATGACCGCCGAGAGGATGCGCGCCGTCAGCCCCAGCCGGTCCGCCGCGCTGACGGCCGCCTTGGTGAGCACGGTGCCTTCGGCATTGGCCTGCGGTATGGGTTTGCGCTGCATGGGACCATTTCCTTTCATGAGAAAGAATATAACCTATATTTTTCTAATGACAAGGAAAAACGGCAGAAGGCCCGGAGGCTGGGGCTCCGGGCCTTCGCACAAGGTCTGTGCCTGGGACGCTTACTTGCAGACCTTGATCTTCTTGATGATGACGTTGCCGTAGTAATCGTAGGACTTCACCTTCTTGATGAAGCAGTGCGGCTTGTAGCCGTAGCTGTAATAGCCGGCCTGGGACGGGGCGGCGAAGGAGATGGCGGCG
This sequence comes from Shinella sp. GW821-FHT10F02, assembly GCF_058809275.1. Classification (NCBI taxonomy): domain Bacteria; kingdom Pseudomonadati; phylum Pseudomonadota; class Alphaproteobacteria; order Hyphomicrobiales; family Rhizobiaceae; genus Shinella; species Shinella sp. GW821-FHT10F02. The sequence continues at coordinate 3,358 of NZ_JBXASL010000008.1, forward strand.
ACGGCTGCGATGGCGGCGGAAATGATGATCTTGCGCATGAAAGTTTCTCCTGATCTCTGAGGGATGAGCCTCTCTCATCCAGTGATCAGACTTTCCCACATCGCAGGGATACGCGCTGTTCCGGATGGAACAGGCCTGCGCAAGGCATCCGCACCCCTCGCCTTTCTTCCAAATAAAAAGCCGCCCGGATCGCTCCGGGCGGCTTTTTCATTTCTGCCTCGTGACGATCAGACCACGGTGGTCTTGACGTCGAGGTTGTTGCGGGTGGCGTTGCTGTAGGGGCAGACGACGTGGGCCTTTTTGGCGAGGTCTTCGACCACGGCCTTGTCGACGCCGGGCACGGAGATTTCCAGCGAGGCTTCGAGGCCGAAGCCGCCGCCATCTTCACGCGGGCCGATGCCGACGGTGGCGGTGACCTTGGCGTCGTCCGGGATCTTTACCTTTTCCTTGCCGGCGACGAACTTCAGCGCGCCGAGGAAGCAGGCGGAATAACCGACCGCGAAGAGCTTTTCCGGGTTGGCGCCCGTGGCGCCGTCGCCGCCGAGTTCCTTCGGCACAGTCAACGTAACGTCGACGGTGCCGTCCTCGGTTGCGCCATGGCCGGCGCGGCCACCGGTTGCGGATGCTTTGGTCCTGTAGAGAATGGGCATTGGAATGTCTCCTTCCGAGTTTCGTTGATGATGGAAACTAGATAGCGTAAAATTAGATTGTGCGCAATATGATTTTGCACATTGCAAAAATTTTGTTTTCTGCGATACTGTCACCATGAGCGACAAACGTGACGAAGCTGAGACGGATGGCATTCCGGCAGGTACGCTGGCCCTCGACCAGCAGCTCTGCTTTGCCGTCTATTCCGCGGCCCATGCGCTGAACCGCACCTACAAGCCGCTGCTCGACCCTTACGGCCTCACCTATCCGCAATATATCGCGCTGATGACGCTGTGGGAGAAGGACGGCCGCACGGTGAAGGCGCTCGGCGCCAAGCTGGGGCTCGATTCCGGCACGCTTTCGCCGCTTCTCAAACGGCTGGAGGCGGCCGGCTATATTCACCGGGCGCGCGACAAAAGCGACGAACGGCAGGTGCTCATCACGCTGACCGAAAAGGGTCGCGCGATGAAGAAGGATGCCGTGGCGATCCGCATGGAGATCGGCAAGGCGACCGGCTGTTCGATCGAGGCGCTCCAGGCGCTGACCGTCGACCTGCAGGCGCTGGCCGGGCGGCTGGAGGCCGACCAAGCGCATGACGACGCCGCCTGAAAAAGTCGGATTTTACCGGATGCTTTCCCTGCGGGACCTGTTCGCCATGCAACCTTCGCGCTAACGTGCACGCGGCGGAACGGAACGCCGAAGGGGACAAGCTTGAACCTCACATGGTCCTGGCAGAAGGCGAACGTTGCGGCGAGCCTTTGGTGCATCGCCGTGGGCGTGGCGATGATGGCGCTCTGGCTGGCGGAACCTGCCGGCCTGGCGGCGCGCGCACCCTGGCTCTTCGGCATGAAGTTCAATGCGGCGCTGGCCTTCGTCGTCGTCGGCGCGGCGCTGGCGCTTTCCGCCCGCGGCGTGCGTACCCTCCCCGCGGCTCTGATGGTGCCGGTCTTCGTCTACGGCACGCTGGCGCTCTCCCAGCACCTCTTCGGCATCGATGCCGGCATCGACACGCTGCTCGACACGCCCTTCGTCGATATCGGCACCAGCCTGCCGGGGCGGATCGCGCCCAATACGGCGCTGTGTTTCATGCTGGTGAGCGCGGCTTTGGCGCTGCGGGCGCTCAGGCAGAAGAACGACATCCTCCAGGTGGCGCTCGGCTTCGCCACCTTCATCACCGCCGCGGCCGCCCTCATCGGCTATGCGATCGCGCTCGATTTCGCCCATGACTGGATCCGCTTCACGCGCATGTCGTTCCAGAGTGCGAGCTGTTTCGTGGCGATCGGCATCGCGCTCATCTTCGTCGGCACGGAGGCGATCAGCTACCACCGGCTGACGCTGGCCGGCGTGCTCGGGCTCGTCACCTACCTCATCCTGCTGACGATGGCCTATTACGAGCTGTCGCGCTACGAGGCGGCCTTCGGCATCACCTTCTCCTCCACCGGCCCCGATGCGCGCTCCACGCTCTCCTCGCTGGTGCTGATCTCCGGCACGCTCTATGGCGCGCTGATCATCCATCTCTACTTCTCCTCCCGCCGCGCGCGGGACATGGCGGCCGATCTCGCCGAAAGCCGCGGCCGGCTCGGCGCCATCATCGACAATGCGGTGGACGGCATCATCACCATCGACGACCGCGGCTTCATCCTCTCCGCCAACCCCGCCTGCACCCGCATCTTCGGCTACGCGCCCGCGGAGATGGCCGGACGCAACGTGAAAATGCTGATGCCGGAGCCCTATCACAGCGCCCATGACGGCTATCTCGGCAACTACAACCGCAGCGGCGAGGCCAAGATCATCGGCATCGGCCGCGAGGTGGAGGGCCGGCGCAAGGACGGCTCCGTCTTCCCGCTCGACCTCGCCGTCGCCAAGGTGGAGCTGAACGGCGCGACGATCTACAGCGGCATCGTACGCGACATTTCCGAGCGCAAGGCCAACGAGCGGGCGCTGATCGAGGCAAATGCGGAACTGGAGGAATTCGCCTACCGCACCTCGCACGACCTGCGCTCGCCGATCGCCTCCTCGATGGGCCTGCTCACCATTTCGCGCGAGATGCTTTCGGAAGGCGATCTCCCCGCGCTCGGCCAGACGCTGCAGCGAATGGAAAAGAATTTCCGCCGCCTCGACCACCTGATCCAGAACATTATCACCATCACCCGCACGCGGCTGATGGAGGAGGACGACCGGCCGATCGACCTTCGCGCGCTCGTTTCCGAGGCGATCGACGCGCTGTCGCATCTCGACGATACCAAGCGCATCCGCATTGAAAATCATGTGCCTGCGGAATTGACAATCGTCAGCAAGCCGTCGAAATTCCACGTCATTGTCGGCAACATGCTGTCCAACGCGGTGAAATATCATGATCCGAAGGAGGCCGAGCCGGCGATCGACGTCCGCGCCTTCCGCTATGCCGGCAAGATGCGGCTGTCGGTGGAGGACAACGGCCTGGGCGTTCCGCCCGCAAGCCGCCATTTGTTGTTCAAGATGTTCAAACGGCTGCACCCGAACCGGTCCTTCGGCAGCGGGCTCGGCCTCTACATATTGAGAAAGAGCGCGGAAGCCCTTGGTGGCGCCGCCCTTTATGAAGCAAGAGATAAGGGCAGCCGGTTCATCATCGAACTGCCCGATGGGGACCATCATGAAGATCAACTCGATCCTGGTCGTCGATGACGACGAGAACGACCAGTTCATCTGCGAATACACCATCCGCAAGTTCGACCCGACGATCCTTATCCTGAAGGCATTCGACGGCTCGGAGGCGCTCGACATCCTGCACCGCGAGACGCCCAACGCCATCATCCTCGACATCAACATGCCCGTGATGAACGGCTTCGAGTTCCTCGACCGCTATGCGCAGGAATTCGAGGTCCACGCCCCCGTCGTCGCCATGCTGACGAGCTCCCATCTCGGCAAGGACCGCGAGCGCGCGATGCAGTACAGCTTCGTGAAAAGCTATTTCGAAAAGCCGTTGCAGGCCGACCACCTGCGCGTCATGGCGGATCTTTTGCGGGGCTGAGGCCGGCCTTCGCGGTGTCGACCCCGTTTGCATACAATTCCGTCACCGTGTAGCGCTTTCGCCTCTCCCATTCCGCAAATCCTTCGCCATAGTGGCGCGCATGTCCACGATTCGTCCGCTGATTCCCCTTCTCATCACCGCAGGCATCCTGATCGGAGGGAACGGGCTGCAGGGCACGTTCATCGCGCTGCGCGCCTCGCAGGAAGGGTTTTCCACCTCCGTCATCGGCTTCGTCGGCGCGGGCTATTCGATCGGCTTTGCCATTGGCTGTATCTATGTGACGCGCGTGCTGCGCGCCATCGGCCATATCCGCACCTTCTCCGCCATGGCGGCGATCGCGTCGGCGTCCGCGATCGCCATGGTCCTCATCATCGATCCGATCTTCTGGTTCGCCATGCGGCTTGTCGCCGGCATCTGTTTTGCGAGCCTGTTCGCCACCGTCGAAAGCTGGCTGAACGCGTCCGTCACCAATGCCAACCGGGCGCGCACGCTCTCCGTCTACCGCCTCGTCGACCTCGGATCGGTCACGGCCGCGCAATATCTCATTCCCGGCATCGGCATCGGCGGTTTCGAGCTTTTCGCCATCGTCGCCATGGCGCTGTCTCTCTCTTTGGTGCCGATCTCGCTTGCCGACCGCTCCAGCCCGACCGTGCCGGAGGCGATCCGCTTCGACGTCAAGAAGCTCTGGAACATCTCGCCGCTCGCCACCATCGGCTGCATCGTCGTCGGCCTCACCAACGCCGCCTTCCGTAACCTGGGACCGATCTATGCCCACGATATCGGGCTGTCGGTGACGGCGATTGCGAGCTTCATGAGTGCGGGCATCGTCGGCGGCGTGGTGCTGCAATATCCGCTCGGCATCTATTCGGACCGGCTCGACCGCCGCCTGATCATCCTCGTCGCAACCTTCGGCTCGGCGCTGGCCGCCCTCTACCTCGCCTTCTTCGCGGGCGGCGACGAGCTCAAGAACCTCATCGGTATCTTCGTCTTCGGCGCCTTCGCCATGCCGCTCTATTCGCTCTGCTCGGCGCATGCCAACGACCATGCCGGCGAGGGCGAGCATGCGCTGGTGTCCGCCGGCATGCTGTTCTTCTGGTCCTGCGGGGCTATCATCGGCCCGCTCTTCGCCTCGGTGCTTTTGCAATTCTTCGGGCCGCAGGCGCTGTTCCTCTATACGGCCGTCATCCTCGTCGCCTTCATGGTCTATACCGCCGTGCGCATCAGCGCGCGCGCCGCGGTGCCGGCCGGCGCGCGGCGCAGCCGCTTCCGCAACCTGCTGCGCACCTCCTTCTTCTTCAACAAGCTCGCCGACAAGGACCGCAACGGCGAGCATTGATCTGCGGCAATCTGGTCGCGATGCCCTTATTGCTGAGCGCGCGCCTCAGGTTTAGAAGCGGGTGATGCACCGGAGGGACCGCCATGCTGACACGTCGCACGCTGATGAAGGGCGCACTCGTCGCCGGCGCCTATGCCGGCGGGATCGGCCTTGCGGGGCGTTTTGGCGGATCGGCGAGCGCGCAGGCGGCGACGACGCTGGTGGCCCGCCCCGGCGAGGCGATGATCACCGACAAGGGGCCGACCAGAGGCATCATGACCTATGGCGACGGCGAGGTGCCGCCGGTGCTGCGCATGCGGCGCGGCGAGGCCTTTGCGCTCAGGCTCGACAACAAGCTCGACGAGCCGACGACGGTGCACTGGCACGGGTTGCGCATCGACAACAGGATGGATGGCGTGCCCTTCCTAACACAGCCCTATGTCTATGGCGGCGACGGTTTCGACTATGCCTTCACCCCGCCCGATGCCGGCACTTTCTGGTATCATCCCCATTGCAACACGCTGGAGCAGATGGGCCGCGGCCTTGCCGGCGTCATCGTCGTGGAGGACCCGGCGGACCCCGTTTTCGACGCCGAGATCGTGCTCAACCTGCGCGACTGGCGGCTTGGCGGCGATGGCCAGTTCATCGCCCAGTTCAAGCCCCGCGATGCCGCCCGCGCCGGCACCTTCGGCACCGTGCGCACCGCCAACTGGCGGCAATCGCCGCAATATGACGCGCCCGCCGGTGGCCTCGTGCGGCTGCGGCTTGCCGCGACCGACGTCACCCGCATCCTGACGCTGCAAATCGAGGGTGCGGAGGCCGAGGTCATCGCGCTCGACGGCAATCCGGCGGCGACACGCTTTGCGCTCGACCACCTGATGATCGGCCCCGGCCAGCGGCTCGACATCGCCCTGCGCATGCCCGATACGGAAGGCGCCGTCGCCATGCTGAAGGACCTGCGCGGCACCAAGCCGGCCACGCTCGCCACCTTCCGCGCCGTCGGCGCCTCGCTGAAGCGCAACGTTGCCGACCTACCGGCGCTGGCGGCAAATCCCCTGCCCGAGCCGGACCTTTCGGCGGCGACCGAAATCCCCTTCATCCTCAGCGCCTCGGCGGAAGAGCGCCCGAAGGACGGCATCTGCGGTTCGCTCGGCTATAATTTCTGGGCCATCAACCGGGTGCCGTGGGCCGACGACAGCGGCGACCCGACAGCACCGCTCGCCGAGATGAAGGCCGGGAGGACCTATATCTTCAACGTCGAGAACCCGACGCCGCAGGTCCACCCCCTCCACCTGCACGGCCTCGCCTTCCGGCCGATGAATTCCAGCAAGCAGGCGATCCGCCCGCATTTTTCCGACACCTACCTCATCCTGCCCGACGAGAAGGTGCAACTGGCCCTCGTCGCCGACAATCCGGGCGACTGGGTGTTCCACTGCCACATCATCGAGCACCAGAAGACCGGCATGACGAGCTATGTGCGGGTAACGTAGGGCTTTTTCGGAGAGCGGGGTGCGGCCCCCACCCTCTGCGTCATCCTCGGGCCTGACCCGAGGATCCATCGGTCATCCGCGGCATGGATGCTCGGGTCAAGCCCGAGCATGACGGAGGAGAGGGAGTGCCGACCTCCAAGGTCAAGTTTTCGATTGTGGCAAAACCGTGGAACGTCTAAAGCTGCCCGATCAAAAATTTCAAGAAAAGCCCGCCCGAGTCCATTATGCAGATCATCGAGACCACCGCAGCCCTTCGCGACGCCTGTGAGACGCTTGCCCGTTCCGAGTATCTGACGATCGACACGGAGTTCCTGCGGGAGACGACCTTCTGGCCGGAACTCTGCCTTGTGCAGCTGGCCGGGCCGGAGCTGGAGGTCATCGTCGATCCGCTCGCCAAGGGCCTCGACCTCGCGCCCTTCTTCGAGCTGATGGCGAACACCGCGGTGCTGAAAGTCTTTCACGCCGCGCGGCAGGATATCGAAATCATCTTCAACCGCGGCAATCTCATTCCGCATCCGATCTTCGACACGCAGGTCGCCGCCATGGTCTGCGGCTTCGGCGACAGCGTCTCCTACGACCAGCTCGTGCAGAAGATCAAGGGCGTGCATATCGACAAGTCCTCGCGCTTCACCGACTGGAGCCGCCGGCCGCTGACGGAAAAGCAGCTCGAATATGCGCTGGCCGACGTCACCCATCTGCGTGATGTCTACCTCGCGCTGAAGGAGAAGCTGGACGAGGCCGGCCGCTCGCTGTGGCTGACCGAGGAAATGGCGGTTCTCGAATCGCGCGAGACCTATGACCTGCACCCGGACGACGCCTGGAAGCGGCTCAAGATGCGCGTCAAGAAGCCGATCGAACTGGCCGTTTTGCAGAAGGTCGCCGCCTGGCGCGAACGGGAAGCGCGCAATCGCAACGTGCCGCGCTCGCGCATCCTGAAGGACGACACGATCTACGAAATTGCCCAGCAGCAGCCGGCCGACGCCGAAGCGCTCGCGCGGCTTCGCACCATCCCCAAGGGCTGGGAGCGTTCGCAATCGGGTGCAGCACTTCTTGAAGCGATCGGCGAGGCGCTGGCGATCCCGAAGACCGACCTGCCGCGCCTGCCTCGCCAGAGCCATGTGCCGGAGGGGGCTGCCGCCGCCAGCGAAATGCTGAAGGTGCTGTTGAAGATCGTCTCCGAGCGCGAAGGGGTGGCCGCGAAAATCATCGCCAACACCGACGACCTCGAAAAGATCGCCGTCGATGGCGAGTCGGCCGAAGTCGCCGCCCTCCATGGCTGGCGCCGCGACCTCTTCGGCGACACCGCCCTCAACCTCATCGGCGGCAAGGTGGCGCTCCGCTTCGTCGACAAGAAGATCGAGGCGGTGGAGCTTTAAGCTCCTTCAAGCGTGTAGCTTCGCGCCCTTGGTGATGCGGTCGACGGTTTTCTTGTCGGCATGTAGCGCGATGCCGACGACCTTGGCATTGTCCGGGCCGAACTCGGCGAAGACGGCGCGGTTGGCGGCGTCGTGGCCGGTGGAAAACATTTCCTCGATATAGACGGAGGCCGCGACCTCGCGTTCCAGCACGCGGGCATGGATCTTCGACAGCGTCGCGCCATCGGTGGAGAGCACGATGATCGGCTGGATGCTCAAGGCATTGTAGACATTGCCGGTGGCATCGCGGTAGGATTCGCCGATCAGCTCCGGTTTCTGGCCGATGATGCCGCTCGACAGGAATGCGGTGACATTCAGCTTCTGCCAGACCTCCAGATCCTCGCGCAGGACCACGGCGAACTTGGTATCGAACATGCAGGTATACTCCCGGGAAACGACTGCGGATCATTCCGCGGCCAATGCGATAGCAGGCGCGGTCGAGACACCGCTTGAACGTTCGTGCGCCGGGCAGGACCGCATCGTCGTGGCGCCGGAGCTTGCCGGCATCGAGCGCATCGAGGCGCGGTTCCGCGGCAAGGGCTTCGAGCCGCACCGGCACGATACCTATGCGCTCGGCGTCACCATGGCCGGCATCCAGACCTTCCGCTATCGCGGTGAGGCGCGCTTCAGCCCGCCGGGCAACGTCATCGTGCTGCATCCCGACGAGGTGCATGACGGCGGTGCCGCCACCGACGACGGGCTGACCTACCGCATGATGTATATCCCTCCGGAGCGCTTCCTGCCGGCGACGGCGGCGCGCGGGCGCACGCTGCCCTTCGTCGCATCGCCGGTGGTGGACGACCCGCGGCTGGCGGGGTTGTTGCTGGAAGCCATCGGCAGCCTGGACGAGACGATCGAGCCGCTGAAATTCGACGAGCTGGTGGGCGAGATCGCCACCGCTCTGCTCGACCATGCCGGCGCGCCGCAGGCCCGGGCGGGACGGCTGGCGCGGCCGGAAGTGCTGCGGGCTTGCGATTTCCTGCGCGAAAACCTCTGCCGGCAGGTGAGCGCGGGCGACCTTGAAGCGGTGACGGGGCTCGACCGTTTCGCCTTGGCACGCCAGTTCCGCCAGCTTCTCGGCACCAGCCCGCACCGCTACCTCGTCATGCGCCGGCTGGAGCGGGCGAAGGGGCTGATTTCCGCCGGCGAGAGCATTGCGGAAGCCGCCTTTGCCAGCGGCTTTGCCGACCAGGCGCATCTCAACCGGCACTTCAAGAAGGCCCTCGGCATGACGCCCGGCCGCTTTGCCGCCCTTTCGGTCGCCTGAGCCGGAGCGTCACGAAAGCTACAAGCAACTGTCAAGCGACGGTCATCTCCGCCGCCTATCAACTGGCATCGTTTTGCCAATTGAGGGGCCGATCATGACCAAACACCTTTTCACCACCGCAGCGCTCGCGCTGCTGATGACGACCGGCGCAATGGCGCAGGAGAAGGAATTTCCGGCAACGCTGAAGGCCCATGCGATCCTCCCGGCCAACATGATCATCGCCGCCCCGGCGGATGCGGCCGACTACCTCAAGACCTCCGGCAAGTTCTCGACCGCCGACCGCAAGCGCGTCGAGGCGCTCGGCACCGTGATGGGCAAGGACGGCGTGCGCGAGACCGGTCTTGCACTGCCCTTCGACGGCCAGCCAATGCAGGGCTTTTCGGGCATCAAGTCGATGGAGGACGGCACGTTCTGGTCGCTCTCCGACAACGGCTTCGGCGCCAAGCTGAACTCGACCGATGCCATGCTGATGATCCACAATGTGCGCTTCGACTGGGACAAGGGCACGCTGGAGCCGGTCAAGACCGTGTTCCTTTCCGACCCGGACAAGAAGGCGCCCTTCCCCATCGTCATGGAAGGGGCGGCCACGCGCTACCTCACCGGTGGTGACTTCGACGTCGAATCCATCCAGCCGGTGGCCGATGGCTTCTGGATCGGCGAGGAATTCGGCCCCTACATCCTGAAATTCGACCTCGACGGCAAGCTGACCGACGTGATCGCCACGCAAGTCGATGGCAAGCCGGTGACCTCGCCGGACAACCCGACGCTCGCCGTCCAGGCCGATCCATCCAAGAAGATGCCGGCCTTCAACGTCAAGCGTTCCGGTGGTTATGAGGGCCTCGCGCTCTCGAAGGACGGTTCGAAGCTCTACGGCCTGCTGGAAGGCCCGCTCTGGGTGGACAACGAAACCGTCGAGCAGGCGGATGGCCGCCCGGCGCTGCGCATCATCGAGCTCGACGTCGCCTCCAAGGCGTGGACCGGCCGCAGCTGGCTCTATCCGCTGGCCGAAGGCGGCGAGGCGATCGGCGACTTCAACATGCTGGACGGCACGACCGCGCTGGTGATCGAGCGCGACAATGGCGTCGGCACCGCCGACAAGGCCTGCGCCGACCCCAAGGACCCGAAGCCGGATTGCTTCGCTGTGGCCTCCAAGGTCAAGCGCATCTACAAGATCGCCATGACCGACGAGAATGTCGGCAAGGCCGTGCGCAAGATCGGCTATATCGATCTCCTGAAGATCGCCGACCCGGACAACAAGAAGCGCCAGGGCGGCGGCGAAGGTTTTTACGACATGCCGTTCGTGACGATCGAAAACGTCGACCGCGTCGACGAGACCCACATCATCGTCGGCAACGACAACAACCTCCCCTTCTCCGCCGGCCGCGCGCTGGACAAGGCTGATGACAACGAGTTCGTGCTGATCGAAGCGGGCGACCTGCTGAAGGCCGAGTGATCAACTGCAAAAGGGGCGGCACAAGCCGCCCCTCCAGACGGCTCGAATAGGCGACCAACCTCTCCTCCGTCATGGTCGGGCTTGACCCGACCATCCACGCCCCGGGCGCCGGTGGATCCTCGGCTCAAGGCCGAGGATGACGTCGGGGATGGGGTGAGGTTTTTCAAAGCCAGGGGCGGCCTCGTGCTGCCCCTTTTGTATGTCCGGCAGTTTCAAAGAATGAAATCGCCCGCCTTGAAGCTGATGCTCGCGTCGACGAGGATCGAGAAATCGGCCTTGCCGTCGCCGTTCACGTCGCCGTGGATCAGCGTATCGCCGCCCTTCTTTTCGAAGCGCAGTTCGCCGGCCTTGTTGTGGAAGGCGTCCGTGCCGATGAACTTGAAGGCCTGATCCCCGCCGGCCTTCGTGCTGGCGTCGATGGCCGCGAGGTCGATCTTGTCCTTCTGCGACCGGCTGAAATCGAGGATCGTGTCGCGGCCGCTTGCCGCGACCGTCGAATCCTTGATCGACTCGAAGATGAACGTATCCGCGCCGCTGCCGCCGGTGAGCCGGTCGCCGCCGGCCCCGCCGTAGAGTTTGTCGTTGCCCGCGTCGCCCTTGAGAATGTCCTTGCCGCCGCCGCCGGACAGCAGGTCGTTGCCCTTGCCGCCCATCAGGACATCGGCATATTTCGTGCCGGAAATCTTGTCGTTGCCGGCGAGGAAATAGGCGAGCGCGCCCTTCGAATCCCCGTTGATATAAAGATCGAAGATCTTTTCGGCCGAGAGCTTCAGCCCGCTTGCGGCGAGCAGCTTGACGCCGTTGATCGCGATGTCGATCTTCGTGACGATGCCCGCCGTGACGTCCTGCAAGGCGCCGCCCGGCGCGTCGTATCGAATGCCGCTGCCGGAGAAGCTCGTATAGTTGCCGTCGTCGTTGTAGAGCCGGACGGAGGACCTATCCGCGCGCCAGAATGAATAGTCGCCGAGTGCGGCAATATCGATTGCCGAGAGGTCCACGCCACCCCCGCCAACCGGTTGCGTCTTGAAAGTCGCCATGTCGAACTGTCTCCCCAATAATGCGCGGAGACACTACCTGAGATTGCGCGGCAAATACATCCCCGCAAAGGGAACGTTCAGCGTGGATCGACCAGTTGCAGGATGAGCTGGTGCACGTTGCCGCCGTCGGTGAGCTCGACCTGGTCGAAATCGCGGCTGCGGGCGCGTTGCGCATTCGAGAGTTCGCCGAGCTTCGTCTGGAGTTGGCTGCGGATCTGCTTGCAGTTCGGATCGTTTTCGACCGTCAGGCCGACGCTCATCGTCTCGATCTGCCGCACCATCTCCTTGATGAAATCGCCATGGACCTTTTCATGCGCGGTGACGCCGATGATGAAGGTGTCCCAGCGGCCTTTCAGCGGCTCGGCGAGCTTCGATTTCAGCTTGGGCAGCGTGTAGGTGATGATGAGCTTCGGCTTGTTGACGGTGATGACGCAGGCATCGCCCTGGCGCTCGTATTTGCGCGTCCAGGTGAGCTTGAAACCCGTATGGGCGATGACGCGGCCAAGCCCGAGTTTCGGGCCGCGCGCGCCGATCGACTGGTAGATTTCAAGACCGGTCGAACCCTGCACGGTGTAGGGCTCGACGCGCTCCACCGCCTGCCAGTCCTGCGCCGCGGCATTGCCCGCAAAAAGCAGGCCGGCAAGGAGCAATGCGGCTTTCATCGCCCGCCTCACAGGAACCGGAAGGCGAGTTTTTTGCCGGTCAGCCGTGCGAGCTGCTGGAGGCGGCCGTCGAGGCGTTCGCCGGCAAGCTCGGCATAGTCCTGCGGGACAGCCAGTTCGAGGTCGGTGTCCGGCAGGGTGGACTTGCGGAAGGCGAGATGCGGCACGACACCGGGCATGGAGGCCGAGAACGGATAGACGACGCGCAGCAGCGCGCCGACGAGCTTTGCCAGTTCCCGCAGGCGCGGGGTCGCGATGCTGGCAAGCGAGCTGCTCACTGCATCGTCATTGAGGCCTTCGAAACGGTAGTAGTTGGTGAGCGCGATGAAGGCCCGGCCGGGATGCGTGATGCCGATGAAGGTGCCGTGGGCAATCAGGTTCAGCGCCTGGAGGCCGCGGTAATCGGGATGCGCGCGCCAGCTTATATCCGCGAGCAGGCAGGCAGCCTCGCGATAGCGGCGCTCTTCCTCGGTCTCGGTGATGCCGAAGAGCGGCATCATGCGGCCGGTCCATTCGGCAAGCTCGCGGGCGTGCTCGGGCGAGCGGGCGCGCAGGATGGCGAGTTCGCTTGCGGCGGCCAGCAGCGGGTCGCGCGCCTTTTCGCGGTCGGCCAAAAGCGAATAGAGATAACCTTCGCGCACGCCCTGGGCGGAGAAGAACACCCGCGACGGCTTCATGATGGCGATCGTCTCCTGCATGGCGACGGCGCCGAAGGGCAGCAGGTTGCGGCGACCCTTGGAGATCGCGGAATAGGCCGGATCCTTCTGGTCCTTCGCCGTCACGATGTCGGTCAGGAAATCCATCGCATCGGTGAAGCTGAGCTCATAGCCCTGGATCATGTGCAGCGGATAGTTCTGCATTTCCATGTGCAGGGCGCCGATGGAGCGCCAGGTGCCGCCGACGGCATAGAAGGCGCGGCCCGTGCCGTTCTTCAGGAGGTTGGCGGTGCGCAGGTATTTGCGGGCGACGATACGGGCCTGGGCGGGCGAACCGCCGGAGGCTTCCGACAGGCGGATGCCGCCGAGCGGCAGCGTGATGCCCTTGCCGATCGTGCCGCCGACCACGTCGACCAGTTCCAGCGAGCCGCCGCCGAGATCGCCGACGATGCCGTCGGGATCATGGAAGCCGCTGACGATGCCGAGCGCGGAGAAATAGGCTTCCTCCTCGCCGGTCAGAACGCGGACCTTCTGGCCGAGGATCATTTCCGCCTGGTGGATGAAATCGGGGCCGTTTTCCGCCTCGCGCGCGGCCGCGGTCGCCAGCGCGAACATGGTGGAGGCGCGGGCCTGCGCGGACAGCGCCTTGAAACGGTGGAGGGCTGCAAGCGCCCGCTCGACGCTCGCCTGGTCCATGCGCCCGGTCTTGGCAAGGCCCTTGCCGAGGCCGCACATGACCTTCTCGTTGAACAGCATGGCCGGCGAACGGCTCATGCCCTCGTAGATGACGAGGCGAATCGAGTTGGAACCGATATCCACGACTGACACCGGGGCAATTCCAGGCAACCGCCCCTGCGCTTCAGATTCGACCATGTATATCCGTTTTATTTCTTCCGGCGGCCTTGCCAGCCCGCGATCGCCTTCGGTGCGGAGGACTTCAGGGCTTCACCCCGGCCGGAGAGGCTGGGATTGGTCATGAAGTAGTGCTGAGCGTTGAACGGCTCGGCTCCGGGCTGCACTTCCATGCGCCGGGACGTTCCATCCGGAAGGATTTCGTAGCTCTGCTGGTTATCGATGAGATTGCCCAACATGATCTGCGAAATGACCTGCTCATGCACCGTCCGGTTGATCAGAGGCACAAGTGTCTCGACCCGCCGGTCCAGGTTTCGCGGCATCATGTCCGCGGAGCCTATATAGACCAGCGCTTTATCGGAGGGAAGCCCGTGGCCGTTGCCGAAGCAGAAGATGCGGGAGTGTTCGAGGAAGCGGCCGACGATGGATTTGACGTGGATATTGTCCGAAAGGCCCGGGACCTGCGGGCGCAGGCAGCAGATGCCGCGCACCACGAGGTCGACTTCCACGCCCGCCTGGCTCGCGCGATAGAGCGCGTCGATGATGTCGGGATCGACCAGCGAATTCATCTTCATCCAGATCGCCGCCGGCGCGCCGTTCCGGGCATGCGCGATCTCCTCCTCGATGTGGCGGATGATTCGCGGGCGCATCGTATAGGGCGAGAAGGCGAGCTTCATGCCGGCTTCCGGTTCGCCGTAGCCGGTGATGAAGTTGAAGATGTTCGCCATGTCGCTGGCGATCGTCGGGTTGCAGGTGAAGAAGGACAGGTCCGTGTAGATCTTCGCGGTGATCGGGTGGTAGTTGCCAGTGCCGAGGTGGCAATAGGTGCGAAGCCTGCCCTCCTCGCGGCGCACCACCATCGACATCTTGGCGTGGGTCTTCAATTCGATGAAGCCGAAGACGACCTGCACGCCGGCGCGCTCCAGGTCGCGCGCCCAGCGGATGTTGGCCTCTTCGTCGAAGCGGGCCTTGAGTTCCACCAGCGCCGTCACCGACTTGCCGGCCTCGGCCGCGTCGATCAGCGCGCGCACGATCGGGCTGTCGTTGGAGGTGCGGTAGAGCGTCTGCTTTATCGCCAGAACGTCAGGATCGCGCGCAGCCTGGAGAAGGAACTGGACCACCACGTCGAAGCTTTCGTAGGGGTGGTGGACGACCATGTCCTTTTCGCGGATGGCGGCGAAACAGTCTCCGGCATGCTCTCGGACGCGTTCGGGAAATCGGGCGTTATAGGGCTCGAACCTCAGATCGTCGCGCGGCGCCTTGGCGATTTCCGACAGCGTGTTGAGCGCGAGCAGGCCCGGCAGGATGGCGACGCGGTTGTCCGGCACGCCGAGTTCGCCGACGACGAAACGGCGCAGCGATTCCGGCATTTCCGAATCGGTCTCGATGCGGATCACCGAGCCGCGGCGGCGGCGCTTCAGCGCGGTCTCGAAGAAGCGCACGAGGTCTTCGGCCTCTTCCTCCACTTCGATATCGCTGTCTCGAATGATGCGGAACGTGCCCGAGCCGCGCACGATGTAACCGGGGAAAAGCTTTCCGATGAAGAGGCCGACGGCATCTTCCAGCGTGATGTAGCGGATCGCGCCCTTGGAATCCGGCAGGCGGACGAAGCGGTCGAGCGCCACAGGCAAGCGCAGCAGCGCCGTCATCGGCTCCTTGCCCGTCGTGCTGTCGAGCTGGAGGCCGATCGAGAAGCCGAGGTTCGGGATGAACGGGAACGGATGCGCCGGGTCGATCGACAGCGGCGTCAGCACCGGGAAGATCGACTGGGTGAATTCCTGCTGCAGCCAGATCTTGTCGTCGCTGGAGAGCGCCGTCGGGCGGACGATAAGGATGTCTTCCTTGGCGAGATACTGCTGGAGCACGGCAAGCGAGGCCTGCTGCTCCATCTGGAGATTGTCGATCTCCTTCAGGATGTCGTCGAGCTGCTCGGCCGAGGTTTTTCCATCGGGGCTGCGCACGCCAACACCCTGGCGCACCTGGCCTTCGAGACCGGCGACGCGCACCATGAAGAATTCATCGAGGTTGCCGGCCGAGATCGACAAGAAGCGCACGCGCTCCAAGAGCGGATGGGCGGTGTTCAGCGTTTCTTCGAGGACGCGGCGGTTGAACTGGAGCCAGGAGAATTCGCGGTTGATGAAGCGCTCGGGGCTCGCCATCAGGGCCGTAACATCGATGGTCGCGCCTTCCGGCAGCGGGGCGTGCTCGACAGGCTTTTCCTGGGAGAGGCCCGTCTTTTCCTGGGAGAGGTCCGTGTTCGCAGTATCCATTGGAATGTCCCGCCCCCTTTGCCGTCAGACCCGCCGCATGTTCGGCGCGGTCTCGAACGGAAGAACAATTTTCACTTTAACGCGAAGCGCTTAGCGCAGTTTGACGACAGAACTGTGACAGTCAATCCTTGGGCTGAAAACTAGCCGGAAGTTTCCTCCCCGCCCACCATTTCGCCCAGAACCTCCTGCGCAAGCGCGCGCGTGATGCGGCTGCCGCGGGCGAGCGCCAGGCGATCGAGGCGTTCCACGAGCGTCTGTGCCGCCTCCAGCGAGCGCTCCATGCGCGCCACCATGTAGGCCACCAGTTTCTCGTCGACGAAGAGCTGACGATCGGCGAACAGCTTAACGATGACCTGTGACAGCAGTTCGTCATCCGGCTCGCCGATCTCCACCACCGTTGCGGCCTTGAGGCGCGAGCGCAGGTCCGGCAGGTCGACCGCCCAGGACATCGGCCAGAGCCGGCTGGTGATGAGCAGCGTGTGGCCGTGCTGGCGCACATTGTTGATGATGTGGAAGAGCGTGCGCTCGTCGAAGCCGTTGCGGTCGGCATCCTCGATGAGCACGGGGCCATGCTCGGCCGCTTCCTCGGCGCCCATGCCGGCCTTCGCCTCGACGGCAATGGCGCCCGCCTTCTCGCGCCAGATGGCGGCAAGGTGGGATTTTCCCGAGCCGACCGGCCCGGCGATGATGACCACGGGTGCCGGCCACTGCGGCCAGGCGTCGATCATCGCGACGGCGGCGTTGACGGGCTCGGCAACCAGCAGGTCGTCGCGGCCCGTCGCGGGGTCGTGCCTGAAGGCCAGCGGCAACTGTTCGGCGGTCTTGCGCGATGTCATTGGTCTACTCGGGTACTAACTCTTTGTTCTGACGCGCTTTCGGGTGGAAGGCGCGCCATCGTCAGGCATGCTTTCTTCCAGGAGAACCGGCTTGCTGGTGCCGTGATAGAGGTCGCTGTCAAGGTAGCGCTCCAGGCCGAAGCGGACAAGCACGCCGACGGCGGCGGCGGCCGGCACGGCGATCATCAGCCCGACGAAGCCGAACAGCGCGCCGAAGGCGACCAGCGCGAACATTAGCCAGACCGGATGCAGGCCGACGCGCGAGCCGACGAGCTTCGGCTGCAGGATGTTGCCCTCGATGAACTGGCCGACGAAGAAGATGCCGGCGACGAGGATGACCATCCAGTAATCCGGCCAGAACTGCACCAGCGCCACGCCCACCGACAGGGTGAGGCCGACCAGCGAGCCGACATAGGGCACGAAGCTGATGAGGCCGGCGAAGAGGCCGATCAGCAGGCCGAAATTGAGCCCCGCGAAGGACAGGCCGATGCCGTAGAACAGGCCGAGGATGATGCAGATGGAGCCCTGCCCGCGCACGAAGCCGGCGACGGAGGCGTTCATTTCCGAGGCGAGGCGGCGCACATTGGCGACATGGTCGCGCGGCACCCAGCTATCCACCTTGGCGATCATGCGGTCCCAGTCGAGCAGCAGGTAGAAGGCGACGACCGGCGTGATGACGAAGAGCGAGGCGATGTTGACGAGCGCCATGCCCGAATTCCACACCTGCTTCATGACCGTGCCGAGCAGGCCCGCGCCTTCCGCGAGGATGGCGGAGAAATTCGCCTTGATCGTGTCCATCTGGCTGCTGATCCAGGAGGGCAGCAGGTCCGGGTTGAAGCCGGCGATCTGGGCTTGCAGGCTGGTGATGTAGCCCGGCAGTTTTTCAAAGAAATCCGCGGCCTGGGTGGCCAGCAGCGGAATGATGATCATCAGCGAGAGCGCGAGCAGGATGACGAAGACGATGAGGATGACCACCGTCGCCATCATGCGGCTCAGGCCCCAGCGCTCCAGCCGGTCGGCCACCGGATCGAGGAAATAGGCGAGCGCCATGCCGGCGATGAAGGGCAGCAGGATATCGCTGAACACCATGAGGAAGAGCACGAAGAAGCCGAGCGCGATGAGCCAGAAGACCACCTGCCGCTTCAATCCCGCGCCGCTGATATGGGCTGCCATAACGCTCGTTCCCTTTATTCCTTCGGTGCAGAGGAGATAGGATGCCCGTGGGAGACAGGTCAAGGCTCGGCGGCCGCAAGCGCCGGCATGACGGGTAAATCGGTGAAAAAATCCCGGTTTTCCCGGCATTGCGCTTGCACTTGCCGGCCCATCATGCCAATCGGGCGCGAACAGCGAGAAGTCGGAGACGAGAGCCATGAGCCAGTCGGAAAAGAACGGTCTGACCTACAGCGATGCAGGCGTCGACATCGACGCGGGCAACCTGATGGTGGAAAAGATCAAGCCGGCCGTGCGCTCGACGCGCCGCCCGGGCGCGGATGGCGAGATCGGCGGCTTCGGCGGCCTGTTCGACCTGAAGGCCGCCGGCTTCACCGATCCGGTGCTGGTCGCCGCAAACGACGGCGTCGGCACCAAGCTGAAGATCGCCATCGACGCCGACCGCCACGACACCGTCGGCATCGACCTCGTCGCCATGTGCGTCAACGACCTCGTGGTGCAGGGTGCCGAGCCGCTCTTCTTCCTCGACTATTTCGCCACCGGCAAGCTCGATCCGGACCAGGGTGCCGCCATCGTCGAAGGCATTGCGGAGGGCTGCCGCCAGGCCGGCTGCGCGCTGATCGGCGGCGAGACGGCGGAAATGCCCGGCATGTATTCGCATGGCGACTACGACCTCGCGGGCTTTGCCGTGGGTGCCGCCGAGCGCGGAAAGCTGCTGCCGGCCGGCGATATCGCGGAAGGCGACGTCATCCTCGGCCTCGCCTCCTCCGGCGTGCATTCCAACGGCTATTCGCTGGTGCGCAAGATCGTCTCGCTCTCCGGCCTCGCCTGGGATGCCGAAGCGCCGTTCGATACGTCCAAGAGCCTTGGCGAAGCGCTGCTGACGCCCACCAAGATCTATGTGAAGCCGCTGCTGAAGGCGATCCGCGAGACCGGCTCGATCAAGGCGCTGGCGCACATCACCGGCGGCGGCTTTCCGGAAAACATTCCGCGCGTGCTGCCGAAGCACCTTGCCGCCGAAATCGACCTCGACGCCGTCAAGGCACCGGCCGTCTTCTCCTGGCTCGCCCGCACCGGCGGCGTGGAAGCCAAGGAAATGCTGCGCACCTTCAACTGCGGCGTCGGCATGATCGCCGTGGTGCCGGCCGACAAGGCCGACACGGTTGCCGCCGTGCTGGCCCGTGAAGGCGAGACCGCCTTCCGCCTCGGCCGCATGGTTGCCCGCGAAGAGGGTGCCGCCGGCACGATCTACAAGGGCACGCTCGCCCTATGAGCCAGACGGCACGCAAGCGCGTCGTCGCCTTCATATCCGGCGGCGGCTCCAACATGCTGGCTTTGGCGAAGGCCGCGGAAAGCCCGGACTTCCCGGCGGAGATTGTCGCGGTCTTTTCCGACAAGGCGGAGGCCGGTGGGCTACAAAAAGCCGAGGCGCTCGGCATCCCGGCCCGCGCCTTCCTGCGCAAGGATTTTGCCAGCAAGGAAGCCCACGAGGCCGCCATCCTGGAGGCACTCGACGCACTGTCGCCCGACCTCATCTGCCTCGCCGGCTACATGCGCCTGCTCTCCGGCACCTTCATCAACCGCTACGAAGGCCGTATCCTCAACATCCATCCCTCCCTGCTGCCGCTCTTCCCCGGCCTGCACACGCACCAGCGCGCCATCGACGCCGGCATGCGCATCGCCGGCTGCACGGTGCATTTCGTGACCGAGGGCATGGATGAGGGTCCGGTGGTGGTGCAGGCCGCCGTGCCGGTGCTGCCGGGCGATACGTCGGATACGCTGGCGTCGCGCGTGCTGACTATCGAGCACCGCAGCTATCCACTGGCGCTGCGGCTCGTTGCCGAGGGCAAGGTGCGCATGGAGGGCGGCAAGACCGTCTCCAGCGGAGATCTGCCGCAGATCGATGGTGCGCATCTGATCTCACCGGCGGCGGTTTAACGCCCTCTTTCGGCCCAGACCTTTACCCACCCACCAA
This sequence comes from Shinella sp. GW821-FHT10F02, assembly GCF_058809275.1. Lineage (NCBI taxonomy): Bacteria > Pseudomonadati > Pseudomonadota > Alphaproteobacteria > Hyphomicrobiales > Rhizobiaceae > Shinella > Shinella sp. GW821-FHT10F02. The sequence continues at coordinate 23,414 of NZ_JBXASL010000008.1, forward strand.
CGTCATCCTCGGGTTTAACCCGAGGATCAATCCGCGCCCGGAACATGGATGGTCGGGTCAAGCCCGACCATGACGGAGGAGAGGTTGGCGGGAGACGGTGTCAGTGATCAAATGACGAGAATCGGCGCCTTGCCCTTCACGCGGTCGTAGAGGTCCATGACATCCTGGTTGAGCATGCGCACGCAACCCGATGAGACGGCTTTGCCGATCGATTTCCATTCCGGCGAGCCGTGCAGGCGGTAGAGCGTGTCCTCGCCGTTCTGGAAGATATAGAGGGCACGCGCGCCGAGCGGGTTGTTGAGGCCGCCGGGCATGCCGCCGTTGGCGCCGGAATATTTGACCAGTTCCGGCTGGCGCGCGACCATCTCGTCCGGCGGCGTCCATTTCGGCCAGGCCTGTTTCCACTGGATGACGCCGCGGCCCGACCAGGCAAAACCCTGCCGGCCGATGCCGACGCCATAGCGCATGGCGCTGCCGTTCGACTGGATGAGATAGAGGAAGCGGTTGCCGGTATCGACGATGATCGTGCCCGGCTTTTCGGCAAACGGGCTCTCGACCTCCTGGCGGTAGAAGCGTGGATCGATCTGCTGGTAGGGCACGGCCGGCACCTGGTAGCCGCCGTCCGAAACCGAAGCGTAGATCGAGGCGTAACGGGAGGATTCGGGCAGCAGGCCCGAGGGCGGCGTCTGGCCGTAAATGCTGATGGGACCCCTGCCGTCGATATACTCCGGACGGCCTTCCAGCGCGGGATTGCGGAAATAGGGCCGCGTCTCCTCGCGGAAACGGTCCGTATTCATGGACGAGGTGCAGCCGGCGAGACCCGTCGCCATGGCAAGGCCGGAGAACTGCAGGAAGCGGCGGCGGGAAAGCGCGGTGTCGGTCATGGGGGGCGTCGATATCCGTTTTGCGGAAGCCTAGAATGGCGCGAGAGGCTGAATCACTAACTAACGAAATGCCAATTAGGTCCACAACCCTGCCCCAATTGTGGCAATTGCGGCTGACCTCAGGCTTACGCGCGTTGTTTTCTTGCCGACTGTGGCTTGCCGCCACTCTACCAAAGTGGCGCTTTACGCTGTATCCCCGATGGATAGGAATGCCGGGACAGGGGAGTGCGCGACGGGATGGACGCGAGCATCTTGAAGAAAGCGGGGTTTGCGCCCGTGGACGAAGCGGCCTGGCGCAAGCTTGCGGAAAAGGCGCTGAAGGGCGCGGATTTCGAGGCGACGCTGGTCTCCCGCACCGACGAGGGCCTGGAAATCCGGCCGATTCATGCCCGCCGGCAAGGCGCTCTGCCCCTCGCCCACAACCACACCGCCACCCCGCATGCCGGCGATGCCTGGACCGTCAACCAGCGCCGCGACGACGCCGACCTGACCCGCGCCCGCGCGCAGATGGCCGACGACCTCGAAAACGGCGCGACCGGCATTTCGCTCGTCTTCGCCGGCAGCGCCGCCGCCCACGGAACGGGCATCCGCGCCGACAGCGAAACCGCCTTCCGCAAGACTGCCGCCTCGCGCACCGCGGCACCCTTCTCGCTGCGCCTCGAAGCCGACTACGCCGACCGCGCGCTTGCCGCAACCCTCGCCCGCGCGCTCGACGAGGCGGGAGCGCATGGCGTGCCGGTGCATTTCGGGCTCGATCCGTTCAACTCTTCCTCACCTGAAACAGGAGATTCCGCTGCCGCTGCCAAGACCTTGATCGACTTCGGCTTTTCCGGAACGATCTTGAATGCCGACGGCCGGCTGGCGCACAATGCCGGGGCGGGCGAAGCGCTGGAACTCGCCATCGTCGCGGCGGCGCTCGCGGAAAATCTCCGCCTGCTCGACGCGGCAGGTGTTGCGCCCGAAACGACCTTCGCCGCGACCTCGCTGTCGCTCGCCGCCGATCAGGACCAGTTCCTCACCACCGCGAAATTCCGCGCTGCGCGGCTGATCCACGCGAAGATGCAGGCCGCCTGCGGTATCTCCGCGCCGAAGCCCGCGCATATCCACGCCGAGACGAGCTGGCGCATGCTGACGCGGCGCGATCCGGAGACCAACATCCTGCGCAACACCATCGCCGTCTTCGCCGCCGGCACCGCGGGTGCGGACGAGATCACCGTGCTGCCGCACACGCTGGCGCTCGGCCTGCCGGACCCGTTCGCGCGCCGCATCGCGCGCAACACACAGGTGGTGCTGATCACCGAAAGCAACCTCGCCCACGTCACCGACCCGGCTGCGGGTGCCGGCGGCATCGAGGCGTTGACAGATGGGTTGGCGGAGAAGGCGTGGGAGGGTTTTGCCGGGATCGAGAAGATGGGCGGGCTTTCGGCTGCGGTTGCTTCGGGTGCGGTGAAGCGGCTGGTGGAGGCGGCGCGGGATGCGCGGCGGGCGCGGCCGATTGTGGGGACAACGCTGTTTCCGGTGAAGGCGGAGCGGGCGATGACGGTGCTGGGGCCACTTTCGGAGCCAGTAATCGTCGGCGGGCTTCGCCCGGTGCTGCTGGCCGATTTGGTGGAGGAGGCGGCGTGACGCGGGTGGCTTTCCCCCCTCTGCCCTGCCGGGCATCTCCCCCACAAGGGGGGAGATTGGCAAGACGCAAGGACGGCGCTCAAATTGCAACATTGGACATGGGCGAAACATTGCCCCATCCAATCTCCCCCCTTGTGGGGGAGATGCCCGGCAGGGCAGAGGGGGGTGCAGCGACAACACCTGTCCTCTCCGTGGCCCACCCAGAATGCCGCACCGCAGGAGCCGCCGCATGAGCCGGATCCCCGATTTCTCCGCCATCGCCTGGTCAAAGCCGACCACCCCCACAGCCCCCACCGGCGAGGCCGCATGGTGCACCCCGGAGGGCATCACCGTCGCGGGCGCCTATGGCGAGGCGGACCTTGCCGGGCTTTCCTACCTCGACACCTGGCCGGGTGCGGCACCCTATCTGCGCGGCCCCTACCCCACCATGTATGTCCAGCAGCCCTGGACGATCCGGCAATATGCCGGCTTCTCCACCGCAGAGGAATCGAACGCCTTCTACCGGCGCAACCTCGCGTCCGGCCAGAAGGGCCTCTCCGTCGCCTTCGACCTCGCCACCCATCGCGGCTATGACAGCGACCATCCGCGTGTGGCCGGCGATGTCGGCATGGCGGGAGTGGCGATCGATTCCATTCTCGACATGCGCCAGCTCTTCGACGGCATTCCGCTGGACGAGATGAGCGTTTCCATGACCATGAACGGCGCGGTGCTGCCGATCATGGCCCTGTTCATCGTCGCGGCGGAGGAGCAAGGCGTCTCCGAGGACAAGCTGTCCGGGACCATCCAGAACGACATTTTGAAGGAGTTCATGGTCCGCAACACCTATATCTACCCGCCGCAGCCCTCGATGCGGATCATCTCCGACATTTTCAGCTATACCAGCCGGCGCATGCCGAAGTTCAACTCCATCTCGATCTCCGGCTACCACATGCAGGAGGCGGGGGCGACGGCGGACCTGGAGCTCGCCTACACCATCGCCGATGGCATCGAGTATGCCCGCGCGGGCGTCGCCGCCGGGCTCGACATCGACACGTTTGCGCCAAGGCTCTCCTTCTTCTGGGCGATCGGCATGAATTTCTTCATGGAAGTCGCCAAGATGCGCGCCGCGCGGCTGATCTGGGCGGCGCTGATGAAGACGAATTTTGCGCCGAAGGATGCCCGGTCGCTGGCGCTCAGAACCCATTGCCAGACCTCCGGCTGGTCGCTGACGGCGCAGGACCCGATGAACAATGTCATGCGCACCATGGTGGAGGCGATGGCGGCGACGCAGGGGCACACGCAATCGCTGCACACCAATTCCTTCGACGAGGCGCTGGCGCTGCCCACCGACTATTCCGCCCGCATCGCCCGCAACACGCAGATCCTGCTGCAGAAGGAAAGCGGCACGACGCGCATCATCGACCCCTGGGGCGGCTCGGCCTATGTCGAACGGCTGACGCACGACCTCGCCGCGCGTGCGCTCTCCCATATCGAGGAGGTGGAGGCGCTCGGCGGCATGGCGAAGGCGATCGAGAAGGGCATTCCGAAACTACGCATCGAGGAGGCCGCCGCCCGCACGCAGGCGCGCATCGACTCAGGCCAGCAGACCGTCGTCGGCGTCAATTTCTCGCGGCCTGAACGCGACATCGAGGTGGACGTGCTGAAGGTCGACAATTCCGAGGTGCGCGCCCGGCAGCTCTCCAAACTCCAGCAATTGAAGGGCACGCGCGACACGGCGGCGGCCGAAAGCGCGCTCGATGCCCTGACCGGCGTGGCGAAGAGCGGCGACGGCAACCTGCTGGAGTTCGCCGTGAAGGCGGCCCGCGCCCGGGCGACGGTCGGCGAGATCGCCTATGCGCTGGAAAAGGCTTTTGGCCGCCACGTTGCGGAGGTGCGCACGATTTCCGGCGTCTACCGCAAGGAGATGGGCGCCAACGACCGGGCCTTCAACGCCGCCGTCGACAAGGTCGCGGCCTTCGAGACGCTGCGGCGCGAAAAGCCCTCCATTCTCGTCGCCAAGATGGGGCAGGACGGGCACGATCGCGGGCAAAAGGTCATCGCCACCGCCTTTGCCGATCTCGGCTTCAATGTCATTGTCGGCGCCATGTTCCAGACGCCGGAAGAGGTGGCGGAACTCGCCATCCGCGAGGGCGCGCATATCGTCGGCGCCTCGTCGCTGGCCGCCGGGCACCTGACGCTGGTGCCGGAGTTGAAGGCGGCGCTGGTGAAACGCGGCGCGCGCGACATACTGATCGCGGTCGGCGGCGTCATCCCGCCACAGGATTTTCCCGCACTGGAACAGGCCGGCGCCGATGCGATCTTCCCGCCCGGCACCGTGATTGCGGATGCCGCTTCGGCACTGATCGACCGGCTGCTCGCGTGAGTTTGTGAACGCTGTGTCAATCGGCGGCGGAATTGCCGTTTTCGTGCGCGGGCGATAGGTCGGGTCAACTGAAACCGAACGAGGTGACGCGATGCTGGTCAACGGCAAATGGACGGAAGACTGGCAGCCCGTGCAGGCGACGGACGCCAAGGGCGGCTTCGTGCGGCAGGTTTCGAGCTTCCGCAACTGGGTGACGCCGGACGGCAGCGCCGGGCCGACGGGCGAAGGCGGTTTCGAGGCCGCGAGCGGGCGCTACCATCTCTATGTCGCCCTGATCTGCCCCTGGGCCTCGCGCACGCTGATCACCCGAAAACTCAAGAAGCTGGAAGACGTCATCTCCGTCTCCGTCGTGGAGCCGGCGCTTTCCGAGCAGGGCTGGCGCTTCGGCGACTATCTCGGCGCCAACCGCGACGACCTGAACGGCGCGACCTATATGCACGAGATCTACACCAGTGCCGACGCCACCTTCACCGGTCGCGCGACCGTGCCGGTGCTCTGGGATAAGCAGCGCAAGACCATCGTCAACAACGAATCCGCCGATATCGTGCGCATGCTGAACAGCGGTTTCGGCGCCCTGGCGGACGAGAGCGTCGATCTCTACCCGGAAGCCCTGCGCGCCGAAATCGACGCGCTGAACGAGCGCATCTATCCGGCCCTCAACAACGGCGTCTACCGCGCCGGCTTCGCCACCACGCAGGTCGCCTATGACGAAGCCTTCCACGGCGTCTTCGCCATGCTGGACGAGTTGGAAGCGCGGCTTGCCGCCGGCGGGCCGTTCCTGACGGGCGCGACCTTCACCGAGGCGGATATCCGCCTCTTCGTCACCCTCATCCGCTTCGACGCCGCCTATTACGGCCTGTTCAAATGCAACCGCCAGCGCATCGCCGATTATCCGGCGCTCTCGGCCTATACGAAGCGGGTGCTGGACCTGCCGGGCGTGCGCGAGACGGTCAGCATCGACCATATCAAGAACGGCTATTATTCGATCAAGTCATTGAATCCGAACGGCATCGTGCCGGCGGGGCCGGACCTTTCGGCGCTAGGGTTTTAACCCCGCCACGCCTTGACGACGGGGGCGGGTTACGGAATGGTCGGCGCCGATGAGAGCACGGCCATTCCCCTTGGCAAGCCTTTTGGCGGCAGTCGTCTCGGCTGTCGTTCTCGCACTGTCCAGCATGCTCTCCGAGCGTCATTGCGCCTTCGGCTTCGGTGGTTTCCAGTGTAACGACCCTGTGGCCGGCTATGGCAGCGTCTTGTTTACGGCCACCCTTGCCTCCTTCGCCATCCTCATCGTCTCGGCGCTGATCGCGACGTGGAAACTGGTCGCCTGGTTCCGCGCGCGATAGGTCAGGCCTCCTTCGCCTCCACCATTGCCATCAGTGTTTCCAACCGATCGGCATTCGCCGGCAGCTTGTCCTGCCGCAGCCGCGCGATGCGGGGGAAGCGCATGGCGACACCGGATTTGTGGCGGGTGGAGCGGTTGATGCCTTCGAAGGCGACTTCCAGCACAAAGCCGTAGGCGGGTTCGGCGCGCACGGCGCGCACCGGGCCGAAACGGTCGGTCGTGTTGTTGCGCACGTAGCGGTCGAGCACTTCCAGCTCGGCATCGGTGAAGCCGAAATAGGCTTTTCCGACGGGCACCAGCATGTCGCCCTCCGGCCCTGCCGTCCAGACGCCAAAGGTGAAGTCGGAATAGTAGCTCGACCGTTTGCCGTGACCGCGCTGGGCATACATCATCACCGCATCGACATTGTAGGGGTCGCGCTTCCACTTGAACCACGGCCCCTTCATGCGGCCGGCCTGGTAGGGGCTGTCGAGGCGCTTGATCATGACGCCCTCGATGACCGGGTCGGGCGGTTCGCGGCGGATGGTTTCCAGCTCCTCCCAGGTGGCGAAGGGCACGAGCGGCGACAGGTCGAAGCGGTCGTGCGGCGCCTTTTCGATGAGGTGGCCGAGGCGGGCGCGACGGGCGGTGAAGGTCTCCGGGCGCACATCCGCCTCGCCGTCGAACAGCACGTCATAGGCGCGCACGAAGGCGGGGAAGTCGTCCAGCATCTTCGTGTTGACGGTCTTGCGGTTCAGGCGCTGCTGGAGATCGGAGAAGGTGCGCGTCGGGCTGTTCATCCGCGCCGTGCCGCCGACGAGCAGTTCGCCGTCGACCACGCCTTCGAAATTGATCGCGTCCAGCACGTCCGGAAAGGCGGCGGAGATGTCGTCGCCGGAGCGGGAATAGAGGCGACGCGTCGTGCCCGCGGAGGACATCTGCACGCGAATGCCGTCCCATTTCCATTCGGCGGCGAAATCGGCGGGGTCGAGATTGTCGAGGTCGCCCTCGCCCACCGGATTGGCGAGCATGACGGAGTGGAAGATCGCCGGCGTCGCCAATACCGGGCGGTCGGCGCGGCCCTCCAGCCAGGCGAAGAGCGGCTCGTAGGGCGGCGAGATGCCGTGCCACAACGTCTCGATCTCGGTGATGTCCTTGCCGGAGAAATCGGCGAGCGCCTGCTTGGCGAGGCGCGCCGAGACGCCGATGCGCAGGCCGCCGGTCGCAAGCTTGAGGAAGGCGAAGCGGGCGGAGGGATCGAGTTGTTCCAGCAGATCGCGCACGGCACCGCGCACCTCGGTACGGCCGAGTGCGTTCATGCGGGTGACGACGGCGCTCAGCCGCGGCTGCGCCTCGTCCGGCACGCGCTCCTTGCGCTCCTGGTCCCAGACGAGCGCGATGGTTTCCGCCAGATCGCCGACATAGTCGTAGGAATAGCGGAACAGCACCTCATCCATGCGCTCCAGCACGAGTTCGCGCAGCAGCGCCGGCTTGACGCTCTTCAGGTCCAGCGTGCCGGCGATTGCCGCAAGGCCGTAGCCGCGGTCGGGGTCCGGCGTGTCGCGAAAATAGTCGGCGAGGAGTTTGAGCTTGCCGTTGCGCGAGGGGGTGAGGACCAGGCGGTCGAGGAGGGTTGCGAAGGCTCTCATGACCGCAAGCCCCCTCGGATGAAAACTCGCCGGAGCGGCAAACTCCCACCAATCTCCCCCCTTGTGGGGGAGATGTCGCCGAAGGCGACAGAGGGGGGTGGCGACGGTTCGGCACCGTATGCGGCGAGAGGGCACCCCCCTCTGCCCTGCCGGGCATCTCCCCCACAAGGGGGGAGATCGGTCTGACGCGCCGGCCGCGCGCCAACACGCACCCACATCGGGCGCGGAACCGTCAGAAGGAGTGAAGGGTACAGGCTCATGCGCATCAATCCCCCTCATCCTCATAGCCCACCAGATGCAGCGGGCGGGCCGGCACGCCGGCGAGTTCGCACCAGCGGACCAGCGCTTCCTCGCGGCCGTGGGTCACCCAGACCTGGCTTGGCGCCAGTTCGCGGATCGTCTCGGTGAGTTCCGGCCAGTCGCAATGGTCGGAGATGACGAGCGGCAGTTCGACGCCGCCCTGCTTGGCGCGCTGGCGCACCATCATCCAGCCGGAGGCGAAGGCGATGAGCGGTTCGTTGAAGCGGCGCGCCCAGCGGTCGGCGAAGGCCGACGGCGGGCCGACGATGACGGCGCCGCGGAAATCGGTCGGGTCGCCCTTTTCCAGCGTGGCCGGCCGCAGGTCGCCGAGATCGATGCCGCGGCTGACATAATAGTCGCAGAGCCGCGCCAGCGAGCCGTGAATGTAGATCGGCAAGTCATAGCCGCAATCGCGCAGGAGCCGGATGACACGTTGCGACTTGCCGAGCGAATAGGCGCCGACAAGGTGACTGCGCTCGGGGAATTGTTTCAGCGAGGTCAGCAGCTTGCCCATCTCGGCCTTGGGCTCCGGATGGTGGAACACCGGCAGGCCGAAGGTCGCCTCGGTGATGAAGACGTCGCAGGGCACGGGCTCGTAGGCCGCGCAGGTCGGGTCGGCGCCGCGCTTGTAGTCGCCCGATGCGACGATGCGCAGGCCGTCCTTTTCCACCGCGATCTGCGCCGAGCCGAGCACATGGCCGGCGGGGTGGAAGGAGACGGTGACGCCGTTGAGATCGATGCGCTCGCCGAAGGCGGCGGCCTGCGAGGAGCCGCAGAAATCCTCGCCATAGCGGATCTCCATGATGTCGAGCGTCTCGCGTGTCGCCAGCACCGCGCCGTGGCCGGCGCGGGCATGGTCGGAATGGCCATGGGTGACGAGCGCCCTCGCCACGGGGCGGACGGGATCGATGTAGAAATCGCCGGCGGGGCAATAGAGGCCAGCGGGCGCCGGTTTGAGCAGTTGGTCGGGCTTCATGCCAGGGAAGATAGTGGCTTTCGCGCGCTCTGCCAGTGGGGGGCGAGGTGATGCCGGGCGGGCGGGCCGTGCCGGTGGATCCTCGGGTCGAGCCCGAGGATGACGGTGGGGAGGAGAAGCCGCAGGACCATCGACCGGCGCGGCATGCTGCAAAGGTGCTCTCGTCAACCGATCAGCTCTTCTCTTCCGTCATCCTCGGGCTCGACCCGAGGACACATCGCTCAGGCGAGCGCCAGCATGCCGGCGCGCAATGCGGTCATGTCGACGGCGGAGAGTTGCTGGTCGACCTTGGCATGCGTTTCCTTCCAGGTCGGAAAGGCCTGGGTCAGCAGGCGGCGGCCCTCGACGGTCAACCGCAGCAGGCGGCCGCGGCGGTCGCGCGGGTCGGCCTCGACCTTCACGAGGCCGCGGCGTTCGAGCGGCTTGAGGGCGGCGGTGAGCGTGGTGCGGTCCATGGCGAGCAGTGTCGCGACCGGCCCCATCGGCGGCGGCTCGGGACGGTTCAGCGCCATCAGCAGCGAGAACTGGCCGTTGGTGAGGCCATGCGGGCGCAGCGCATCGTCGAAACGCCGCGCAAGGGCGCGCGCGGCGCGCTGCACATGCAGGCACAGGCAGTTGTCACGCACGAAAAGCGTCGTCTCGTAGGGAATCAGCACGTCATCAAGCATGATTCTTACTGTTGATATCAACGTAACAATGTCAAGACCCGGCAGCCCGCACTGCGGGGAATATCAGAGATTCGGGATGCAGAGGATCGCCTGGAGCGCGCGGGCATCGATGGGGCGGCTGAGGTAATAGCCCTGGATCTCGTCGCATCCGGCCTCGCGCAAAAATTCCATCTGCTCGCGGGTTTCGACCCCTTCGGCGATGACGCGCAGCTGCAGCGAATGGGCGAGCGAGATGACGGCACGGGCGATCGCCGCGTCGTCGCCGTCGTCCGGCAGGTCCTGCACGAAGGAACGGTCGATCTTCAGGCGGCCGACCGGGAAGCGCTTCAGCGAGGCGAGGCTCGAATAGCCGGTGCCGAAATCGTCGATGGCCAGCGTCACGCCAAGCTGTTCCAGCCGAAGCATGGTGGCGACCGCCTGCTGCACGTCCTCCATGATCAGGCTTTCGGTCAGTTCCAGTTCCAGGTAACGCGCCTCCAGCCCGCTTTCCTCAAGGGCCGCGGCCACGCGCTCGACCCAGTCCTTCTCCTGAAACTGGCGGGCCGAGACGTTGACGCTGACGACGATGGGCGGCAGGCCGGAGACCTGCCAGGCCTTGTTCTGCCGGCAGGCGGCGCGCAGCGTCCAGTCGCCGATCGGGCCGATCAGGCCGGTTTCCTCCGCCAGCGGAATGAAATCGCCCGGCCCCACGAGGCCACGGTCCGGGTGCCTCCAGCGGATCAGCGCCTCGACGGCGAAGATGCGGCCGGTCTTGAGATCCATCTGCGGCTGGTATTGCAGGAAAAGCTCCTGCTGGGCGAGCGCGCGGCGCAACTCCTCCTGCCGTTCCAGCTTTTCATGCGCCCGGTTGGCGAGTTCGGCGGTGAAGACCTGCATGGCATCGCGGCCGATTTCCTTGGCGCGGTACATGGCGGCGTCGGCCCGGGCGAGCAGTTCGGTGGCGTTGCGGCCATGCTCCGGATAGGCGGCGACGCCCATGCTGCAGGTGACCTGGAAGGAGCGGCCCTCGATCTCGACCGGCTCGGCCACCGCCTCGCGCACGGCGCGCAGCCGGTCTTCCACCGTTTCGCCCTTGCGCGGCGCGCCGTTGATCAACACGACGAATTCGTCACCGCCGAGGCGCACGATGCTGTCGCTGGCGCGCACGCAGGCCAGCATGCGCGCGGCGACGATCTTCAGCAGCGCATCGCCGGCATGATGGCCGAGGCTGTCATTGACCAGCTTGAAATTGTCGAGGTCGAGGAAGGCGAGCGTCATGGTGCCGCCGCGCTCATCCGCCGCCTCGATGGCAGAAGCGACGCGCTCGTCGAGCATGCTGCGGTTCGGCAGGCCCGTCAACGTGTCGTGATGCGCCATGAACTGGATGCTGTCTTCGGCCTCCTTGCGCTCGATGGCTATGCCGGCAATGTGCGTCGCCATGCCGACGAGCTTCATGCATTCGGCGGAAGGTTCGCCCGGCGTGCGGGAATAGAGCGCGAAGGAGCCGAGCACCTTGCCCTGGTAGGAGCGGATCGGCGAGGACCAACAGGCGCGGAAGCCATAGGGCGCCACCAGCGCGCGATAATCGTCCCACAGTGGGTCGGTCGCGATATCGGACACGATGACCGGTTCGCCGCGCCACATGGCGGTGCCGCAGGAGCCCATCGCCGGGCCGATCTCGGCGCCCTCGATCAGCCGGCAATAGGCGGGGTCGAGGTTTGGCGCGGCCCCGTTGACGATGTGCTTGCCGTCGGGCGCCAGCATCAGGATCGAGCCGGTGACGTCGGAAACATGCGCCTCGATCAGCAGGATCAGCGAGGAAAACACCTCGACCAGCGGCGCGCCGAGCGCGATCATCTTGAGGAGATGCGCCTGGCCGACATGCAGGCTCTCGGAGCGCTTGCGCTCGGTGATGTCGCGCGCGATGCCGACGATGCCGATCACCTCGCCGGCGCCGTTGCGCACCGGCAGCTTGGAGGTCAAAAGCCATTTGAGATTGCCGCGGGAATCGCGGATCAGCTCCTCCATGTCGAGCATCGGCCGGCCGGAGCGGATGATCTCCTGCTCCGTCTCGAAGAAGCCGCGGGCGACATGTTCGGGATGGATGTCGAAATCGGACATGCCTTCCAGGCTTTCCAGCCCTTCGCGGTAATTGTCCTTGACGATCGCCCGGTTGGCGACGACGAAGCGGCAGTTGCTGTCCTTGAAATAGAGATAGTCCGGCACCTCGTCGATCATGGCCTCCAGCCAGATCGTGCGGTCGTTCTGCGCGGCGGCAAGCGGGAACAGCCTTGCTGCCTCGCTCATCAGGCGCTCGCTGGCGGACATCAATCGCGCCGTCGCGTCGGCGTCGTCGTTGCCAAGGTGGGACAGTTTCGTCGACATGAACCCCTGCAATTTTCAAACGCAAGGAAGGACACTGCCGGCCGCCGCCTCTTCCCGGTAACACCCAAAGGTACATGCCAAGTCGTTATCCAACCCTAAAGGAAACCAGCGAAATGCTGCCAATGCGGGCTTTCCGTCACATCTTTCGGCAACTTGGGCGGGCATCACCCCGATTGTTCCGTTTCGGCACAAAACCACTTGGCACGGTTCCTGCTCCTTGACCGGCAAGGAGCTATCATGGTTACCAGACGGTTATTCCTTTCAGGCCTGGGTGCGGCCGGCCTCGCCACCGCGGCGGCAGCCCAAAGCGAGCCGATGCCGATCCTCGACGTGGACCTGCGCGGCAGCATCGATGCCTCCGCGCACGGCATCCGCCCGGGGGCCGGCGACCGCAAGAGCAAGGCCTTCGCCAAGCTCCTGAAGGAGGCGGCGGGCAAGAACATGCCGGTCTTCCTGCCGCCCGGCGACTATACGATCTCCAACGTCACCCTGCCCGACAACACGCGCATCACCGGCGTTCCGGGCGCCACCCGCATCCTCTATGGCGGCGACGGCCACCTCTTCGCCGCCGACGGACTTGCCCGGGTCGAGCTTGCCAATCTCGTCATCGACGGGGCGAACCGCTGGCTGGACGACACGGTCGAGGGCCTGGTGCACCTGAGCAACGTCGCCCAGGTGACGATCGAGAACTGCGAGATCAAGGGCTCGTCGAAAACCGCGGTCAGCCTGCAACGCTGCGGCGGGCGCATCGAGCGCAACCGGCTTTCGGGGGCTGCCGACTATGCGCTCTACGCCGTCGAGAGCCACGACCTCTCCGTCACCGGCAACCATGTCTTCGACTGCGGCAATGGCGGCATCCTGATCCATCGCTGGCAGAAGGGTCGCGACGGCACGATCGTTTCCGGCAACCGCATCGCGCGCATGGCGGCCACGCGCGGCGGCACTGGCGAATATGGCAACGGCATCAACATCTTCCGCGCCGACGACGTGATGGTGACGAACAACCACCTCTCCGGCTGCGCCTTCTCCGCCATCCGCGCCAATGCCGGCTCGAACGTGCAGATATCAGGCAATACCTGCCTCGACAGCGGCGAGACGGCGATCTACTCGGAATTCGGCTTCGAAGGCGCGATCGTCAACGGCAACCTGATCGACGGCGCCGCCAACGGCATCCTCATCGTTAATTTCAACGAGGGCGGAAGGCTCGCCACCGTCACCGGCAATGTCGTGCGCAACCTCAAGCTTGAAGGCCCCTATGTGCATGACGGCGCGGGTTTCGGCTTCGGCATCGCGGTGGAAGCCGACACGGTGGTTTCCGGCAACACGATCGAGAACGCGCCGAAATGGGGCCTGATGCTCGGCTGGGGGCCGTTCATGCGCGGCCTCGTCGTCAGCGGCAACCTGGTGCGCAAGAGCCCGGTCGGCTGCGCCGTGACGGTCGTGGAGGAGGCAGGCTCGGCGCTGATCTCCGGCAACATCTTCGAGGACACCCCAGACGGCGCGATCGCCGGCTACCGCTGGAACGAACGCACCACCGGCGACCTCGCGACGGAAGGCGCCACCTACGCGCACCTGACGATCGAACGCAACCGGACGGGCTGAGCCCGTCCCGAAACGCGTCTCTCCTTCCTGCCCGAACGGAGAGGCGCCATGGTGGATGGGGGGGCGGGCTGTCCAGGTACCGCTTCCTCATCCGCTGTCTTGCAATGGCACGCTGCAAGCCTTATTCTAGCTAGACAGTCTAGCCAGGAGGCGCCCATGGAATGGCAGTTGCAGGATGCAAAGAACCAGTTCTCCAAGGTCGTCGACAAGGCCCGCACGGAAGGCCCGCAGGTCGTGACACGGCGGGGCCAGCAGACGGCGGTGGTTCTTTCGATCGAGGACTACAATGCGCTGAAGTCTGGCCGGCCGAGCTTCGTCGACGACCTTCTTGCCGGCCCCGCCTGGGATGACGCCCTTGTCGACGCCATCGAGGCCCGGCCGGAATGGCCCCGGCGCGACGTCACGCTCTGATGTACCTGCTCGACACGAACGTGCTGTCCGAAGCGCGGCGCGGCACGCCCCAGGCGCTCGACTGGCTGCGCTCCGCGGACCCCGACCGGCTCTATCTGAGCGTCATCACGCTCGGCGAGATCATGCGCGGCATTGCTCTCAAGGAACGCTCCGATCCGCAGACGGCCGCGCATCTCTCCGCATGGCTCGCCCGCCTCCGGCAGGACCACGCGGCACGCATCCTTCCAATTACCGACCGGATCGCCGTTGAATGGGGCCGCGTTTCGGCGCTGCGCCCCCGCGGCGGAGCGGACGGCCTGATCGCTGCCACTGCCCTTGTGCACGACCTGATCGTGGTCACACGTAACATCGCCGATTTTGCCGATACCGGCGCCGCCTGCCTCAACCCCTGGGAGCTGTAGCAGCCTCAGCCGCCATGGCCCTCATGGTTGCCGGATGCGGCGTCGCCCTGTTTTGCGCCGGGCTTGGCGGCTTCGATCTTGAAGTCGACGTCGATCGTGCCCGCCTTTTCGAAGGTCAGGGTCGCCTTGAAGCTTTCGCCTTCCTTGAAGGGCTGCTTGATGCTCATGAACATGACGTGCTGGGCGCCGGATTTGAGCTCGACGGTGGCGCCGGCGGGGATTTCGATGCCGTCGGGCAGCTGGCGCATCTTCATGATGTCGTTCTCGATGGCCATCTCGTGAAGCTGCACGTCGTCGGAAACCGTCGGCGCGGTGATGGAGACGAGGCGGTCGGCCTCGCTGCCCTTGTTGGTGATGGTGAGGAAACCGCCGCCGACCGGCTGGCCGGGCAGCGTCGCCTTGGAAGCCGGGTGGTGGATTTCGAGATTGCCGAGGGTGAATTCGTGGGCGAAAACGGCCGAGGCCGAGAGCGCCAGCGCGAGAACCGTTGCAAGCATGCGTTTCATGAAAATTCCTTTCTAGAGCATTTCCAGCCGAAGCGACTTCGCTTCGGCGTCGGATAATGCGGCAAAACAAAAACCTGGAGCATGTCCGGTGAACCGGAGTTCACCGGACATGCTCTGGTCACGAGAAGATGCGCCTGAGCGGCGGCACGAAGCGGATGACGAGCTGGTCGAGAAGGATCATGGCGAGGATGGTGATGCCTGTCAGCGGAAAGAGCACGCCGAAGATGGCGGCGATGGCCCAGAGGCCGAAATAGATGCGCTTTTCGCGCGGGGCCGGCGGCACGCCGATGCGGCCCTTCGGCCGGCGCTTCCACCACATGACGACGGCCGACACACTCATCGCGATGACGATGAAGGAAGTCGACAGCATGAGGAGCTGGTTGAACAGCCCCCATTCCTGGCCCTTGTGCACGTTGATGCTCCATTCGATCGCCTTGCCGGTCGCGGGATAGTCGGCAAAGGCGGTATCGACGAGGCGCTCGCCGGAATATTGGTCGATATGGATCGTGCGCTCGTATTCCAGATCGGCCGGGTAGATTGCCGCGGTGTAGACGCCGGTCTGGCCCGAGGGTGGCGACAGCTCGTAGCCGGGCAGCATGCCGGCGGCGTTGGCGATCGTCACGGCATTGTCGAGGCCGATCGGCGGCAGGGCCTTTTGGCCGTCAGCGGGAACGGTCGATTGCGGCACCGGGGCGTTTTCCATCAGCCAGGAGGCTTTCGGCAGCACGTCGGTGGTGATCAGCATGGAATGCGGTACGCGGTCCCAGAGTTCGACCGGATAGCCCATGCCGTTGGCCGTCAGCGTCGCATTGACCTTGGCGCCCCAGAAGCCGGACCAGAGCAGGCCGGAAAACGCCATGAACAGGATGACGACGCTTGCGAAGACGCCGGTGACGGCGTGGATGTCGCGCCAGAAGACGCGCCGGGCCGGCGTGCCGCGCACGCTGACGACGCCGCCGGTGGCATTGCGCGGCCACCAGAGATAGAGGCCGGTCAGCACCAGCACGATGGCGAAGCCGGCGACGACCTCGATGATGCGCTCCCAGGAGGTGCCGAAATAATCGAGGCTGTGCAGGTCCTCGACGACCTGGTTGAACTCCTGGTTCGCCGGGAGGGTATCGAGCACGGCGCCGTCATAGGGGTCGACGAAGACGAGCATTCTGCCGGCATCGCTGGCGAGCGTCACGCGGGCGGAACGATCCGCGCCGGCGGGCGTGCGGTAGGAGGCGAGCGTGCTGCCCGGTACAGTGGCGAGCGCCTTTTCGACGATTGCGGAGGGCGGCAGTTCCGCGGTGCCGACCGCGACATAGTTGCGGTAGCGGAACAGGCTCGCGTCGATCTCGTCGTTGAAGAGATAGAGCCCGCCGGTGATGGCGAGGCTGACCATGAAGGGCACGGCGAGAAGGCCGGCGAAGAAATGCCAGCGCCAGATGGCGCGGTAGAGGCGCTGGGCGAGCGCGGAAGGTTCGGCGGCGGCAAGGGCCGGCGCATCGGAGATAACGGACATGCAAGGGGTCCTGTCAGGCTGGATTTCGGGCGCGCGACGGCAGGCCGCGCGGATCACGGAAAATCAGGCGGACAGGAAGGGTGGTGCGCGCGGCGGGGCGCCGGGACGGTCGCGCTTGGAATGAAGCGCCTCTTCGACGAGCGGCAGGGCGGCGACCAGGCGGAAAGCCAGGTTGGCGCCGGCGAGATCGGCCGGCTCCGGCATCAGCATGGCACCGCCGATGCGGCAGGCCTCGCACTTGATGGGGGTGGCATGCCGGGCCTTACCGTCGACGCTGCCATTGAGACAGAGGTCCGGCACGGTGCCGTCCGGCAGGGTATATTGCACGAGTTCGAGCGCCGTCGGCTCCAGAGCCGAAGCCGGCTGGTGGGCGAAACCGACGAACAGCATGGCGACTGCGCAAAGCATGCGCAGGCAGGCAGCCCAGCTTGTCGTGCCTCGTGTCATCGGTCGTCCCTTCCGCAATCGCGCGGATATATCGGCCTTAATCTGATGGCGGCAGAACGTCAATGCGACAAAGCGGGCTCCCCTGCCCGGCCATCACGACAATTCATCGATCGATCAGGCAAGCGCTCTACCGTTCCGCAAGAACGCCCCCTAAGGTGCCGCCGCAATCAGGAGGATTCCATGCTTACCATCTACGGCGTCTACCGTTCCCGCGCCTCGCGCAACTATTGGCTGGCCGGCGAACTTGGCCTGCCCTTCACCTCCGTGCCGATCGTGCAGGCTTACCGGCTCGACGACGTGCAGGCGGCGAATGCGCCGCTTAACACCCAGTCGCCGGAATTTCTCGCCGTTAATCCGACAGGCCTCATCCCCTGCATCGACGACGGCGGCTTCGTGATGACGGAATCGCTGGCGATCAACCTCTACCTCGCCCGCAAGCACGGCGGCCCGCTTTCCGGCCAGACGGTGACGGAAGAGGCCGAGATGCTGCAATGGACGATGTGGGCGGCGACCGAGGTGGAGCCGCATGCGGTGAAGATCATCATGCTGCGCGATGTCCAGGCCGCCGAAAGCGAACAGGGGCGGCTGACGATCCGCGCCGCGAACAAGGCGCTGAAAAAGTGTTTCGCGCGGCTCGACCAGCACCTGGCCGCCACCGGCCATGTCGTCGGCGACCGCTTTACCGTGGCCGACCTCAACCTCGCGGAGGTGTTTCGATACGCGATGAGCCAGACGGCGCTTTTCGACGCCGCGCCGAACGTCAAGGCCTGGCTGGAACAGTGCCAGTCGCGCGCCGCCTTCAAGACCATGATGGAGACGCGGTCTAACGAGCCGGAATGATCGCGCCGGCAAAACCGTCCTCGCCATCTTCGGCGATGGCATCACGCAGCCAGCGCTTGAACAGCGAGACTTTGCGCGGCTCCGGCAGACCCGGGGCCGTGACGAAATAATAGCCCATGCCGGTATCCACCCGGATGGGGAACGGCGCCACCAGCCGCCCCTCACGCAGCGCCCAGGAGGCGAGCACCGGCCAGGCGAGCAGCACCCCCTGCCCGGCCAGCGCCGCATCGAGGCAGAGCGAGGCATCGGAGAAGACGTGACGGGCCTTCGGCGCGGGCACGTCGAAACCGGCCGCCTTCAGCCAGCGCTGCCAGGTGAAGGCATCGTTGCCATCGACCACCGCCGGCTGCGCCGACAGGTCCTGCGGCGTCCTGATACCATCCGCCAGCGCCGGGGCGCAGACCGGGAACATCACCTGCGGCATCAGGAACTCCGCCGTCACATCCGGCCAGGTGCCGGGGCCGACGCGAATGCCGAGATCGACATCGGAGCGCGCGAGGTCGACCAGCGTCGTCGTCGCCTCGATGCGCAGGCTGATATCCGGATGGGCGGCGGCGAAGCGATCGATGCGGTGGATGAGCCAGCGCGACGCGAAGATCGGCGCGACGGAAATCGTCAGGATCGCATCGTCGCGCCGCTGGGTGGTCGCGACCGCCTCGGAAAGCTGGCGGAAGGCGGCGGAGAGGCTCGCGAGGAAGGGCGTGCCAGAGGCAGTCTCGCGCAGGCCCCGCGCGGTGCGCTCGAAGATCGCCCGGCCGAGCTGCTCCTCCGCCTTGATGACCTGCTGGCTGACGGCGCCGACCGTCACCCCGAGCTCGTCGGCCGCCGCCTGCAGCGAGCCGAGCCGGCCCACCGCCTCCAGCGCCCGAAGGCCGTTCAGATGCACGCGATTGAGGTTCTTCATATAGCTTTTCTATAGCCTCTTCCTGATCTGCTCGATTGCCCGGAGGGCGTTTCGGCGCGATTATCAGCCATCGACAATGGTAACGAACCGCAAGGAGAAGGCAATGTTCAAGATTTTCTCCAGAGTGGCCGCGGCGCTGAAAGCCGGGGCGGACCCCGCGGACACGCCCGTCTGGATGCGCGATCCGCTCTCCCACCCCGATATCGAGACGATGGATTCGCGCGCGCTCGGCGACCTGCCCTTTGGCCTCTTCCGTCCGCGGGTGTCCGTCGAGGAAAGCTGCAAACACCCGGCCTGATCCTCCCTCGAAGTCCTCCCCGCGCCGGTGTATCCTGCCCGGGGAGGATTTTGCATGCCGGATGACGAGAACGACGCGCTGCTGGTGCGGCTCCAGCGCCTCTCGCAACACCTGCCGGGCGTCGAGACGGGCACCTCCTACGGCACGCCGGCGCTCAAGGTGGCGGGAAAGCTGTTTCTGCGCGTCAAGGATGCCGAGACGCTGGTGCTGATGGCGCCGCTCGACGAGAAGGAGCGCCTGATCGAGATGGCGCCCGACATCTACTACGAGACCGATCATTACCGCGGCTGGCCGGCCCTTCTCATCCGCGCGGCGGCGATCGACGACGCGGAATTGCAGCACCGGATCACCGAAGCCTGGCGCTACAAGGCGCCCGCAAAGCTGCGCAAGACGTTCGGCTGAACACCGCCCCCTCGCCCCACCTTTTTCGAGACGCTTGACACCCTTCCCGCCGCAAGGTTAAACCGGATTTGTAACGTAATAACATTACCAATTCGGAGACCAAAATGCTGAAACGGATCATCGCTGTTTCGGGCGCGCTGTCGTTCGCCCTCCTCCTTCCCGCAACGGCCGGCGCGCATGGCGCCTGGGTGGCGGAGCGCTGGGGCGAACTCGGCGTCATCTACGGCCACGGCGCCGGCGACGATGCCTATGACCCGGCCCGCATCACGCAGGCGATCGCCATCGCCGAGGACGGCACGGCCGCGC
The DNA here is from genome assembly GCF_058809275.1 of Shinella sp. GW821-FHT10F02. Classification (NCBI taxonomy): domain Bacteria; kingdom Pseudomonadati; phylum Pseudomonadota; class Alphaproteobacteria; order Hyphomicrobiales; family Rhizobiaceae; genus Shinella; species Shinella sp. GW821-FHT10F02. The sequence continues at coordinate 43,191 of NZ_JBXASL010000008.1, forward strand.
CTGTCACCATCGACAAGCGCGACAAGCACGCGATCCTGAAGCCGGAGGGCGAGCCGGCCGCCATCGCGCTGACCTTCGACAACGGCTACTGGAGCGAAAAGGCGGACGGGACCTGGGTGAACGAGCCGAAGGACAAGGTGGCGGATGCCAAGGCGACCGGCCATTACATCAAGAACAGCCTCTCGCTGCTGCATGTGCATGACGCCCTGCCCGATTTCCCGAAACAGGATCTGCAGATCATTCCGCTCGACAATCCGATCGGCCGCAAGGCCGGCGACCCGATCCGGCTGCGCGTGCTCCATGACGGCAAGCCGCTTGCCGGCGCAGTCGTGACGCTCGACTACATCAATCAGGCCGCGCTGAAGAGTGAGCCGACGGATGCGGATGGCGAGGTCGTGGTGGCGATCCGCAATGACGGGCTGAACGTGCTGTCGGTCGACCATGGCGTGCCGCTGGAAAACGACCCGAAGGCCGACACGATCGGCTACACCGCGACGCTGAGCTTCATCGCCGAAGCGCACAAACACGACGATTGATGCGAAAAGGCCCGCGCCACGGGGCGCGGGCCTGGCCTCGTCAGCCGATCGACTGGCCGCCGGACTGGTCCATGAACATGAACTCCCAGACATTGCCGTTGATGTCCTGGAAGGAGCAGCCGTACATGGGGCCGAATTCGATGTTCGGCTGCCATTCGCGCGCACCGGCGGCGAGCGCCTTGGCCTTGATGTCGTCGATCTCCTGTCGGCTTGCGGCCGAAAGGCAGGTCAGCACCTGCGTCTGCTTTTCCGGATCGCCCACCTCGCCCTTCACGAACTGGGCGAATTTTGCTTCCGTCAGGTGCATGACGAAGATGTTTTCGTCCACCACCATGCAGGCGGCGGTGTCGTCGCTGAAGGCCTCGTTGAAGCTGTAGCCGAGCGCGTTGAAGAAGCGGCGGGTAGCCGCCAGGTCCTTGACGGGCAGGTTGACGAAGATCATGCGCATGGAAATCCTCCTTTTTGCTTGCTGTGCGGGGTCCGCCACCGGCGGATCGCCCCGTCATGCCACAAGGACGTAAAGCGACGTCCGATGCCGACAAGCCCGCGCAGATTTTTATGCCGCCGCGCAGCCCGGCACGTCCTCCAGCCGATGCCAGACCGGAATGCCGCGTTCGCGGGCGATGCGCACGTCATTGTCCGCACCCTTGGACGCGCCGGGCAGCCGCAGCACGCCCTCACACAGCTCGAGCAGGCGGTGCGCAACGGGATAAAAGATTTCCTCGTGCAGCGCATCGCCGATCGTCTCGCCACCCGCCGCATGCCAGACGGGTAGCGCCACCCATTCGCCGATCATCGGCACATGCCCGGCCTTGAACAGCGCATAGGACGGCGCCTCCAACCGCTGCAAATTCTCCGCCATCTTTTGCGGGTCGTCTCCCGTGCCCGAGCGATAGGGGCCGGCAATCAGGATCAGCATGATTTACTCCTTACTATTTTCTTTGCACGAAATATCCGGAATTTTCTGGATATTTCACGAATATTCGTGTAATTTCGTGCAGAGTCAAGATGGAGCACAAAGACATGCTGACCAGCCAGCGAAAGGCCTTGATTGCCGAACGGCTGAACCGCGACGGCGAGATCGTCGCGAAGATGCTCGCGGCGGAACTGGACCTGTCGGAGGACACGATCCGGCGGGATCTCAGGGAAATGGCGTCAGAGGGCCTCTTGAAACGGGTGCACGGCGGCGCGCTGCCGCTCTCCCCGCCGCTGCCGGATTTTGCCGCGCGCCAGTCGCTCGCGACGGACGAGAAGGCCGCGCTCGGTGCCCGCGCGGCGGCGATGGTCGCGCCGGGACAGGTGATCTTCCTCGATGGCGGCACGACCACGGCGGCGCTCGCCCGCGCACTGCCCCGCAGCTTTCCCTTCACGGTCGTCACGCACAGCCCGACGATCGCCTGCGAACTCGAACGCCACCCGACCGCCGAGGTCGTGCTCATCGGCGGCAGGCTCTACAAACATTCTATGGTAACGACGGGCGCCATGGCGCTCGATGCGATCCGCGGCCTGAAGGCGGACATCTATTTCATGGGCGTCACCGCCGCCCACCCCACCCACGGCCTCACCACCGGCGACATGGAGGAAGCCGCCACCAAACGCACCATCGCCGAAAACGCCGCCGCGACCTGGGTCCTGCTCACGCAAGAAAAACTCGGCCGCGCCTCCCCCTGGAGGATCATGCCTCTCGCCACGGCCACCGGACTCATCGTGCCGAGCGGCCTCACACCGGAGGCGCTGGCGCCTTACCGGGAGACGGGCGTCGAGATCGCCGAGGCCTGATCAGGCGGCAAACGCTTCCGTCACGCGCACATCGCCGACGTGGATGCCGTTCCAGTTGGACATGGAGCGGTTGGCCTGGGCCATGAGGGCGGCGTGGAGGTCGGGTTCTTCGGTGAAGAAGCGGGCGAGCGTGGCGGCGACCATGCTTTCGGCGGCGCGGGTGGTGCCGTCTTCGCATTTCAGCGCGATGGCGATGCCTTTTTCGGGGATGGCGGCGCAGAAGACGCCTTCGGCACCGGTTTTCGCAAAGATGCGGCCGGGCGCGGTTTCCATGAGGCGGGTGCAGGCGCGTTTCGTGCCGGCGACGTAGAAGGGTTCGGCCATGCAGGCGGCGATCAGCCGGCGCGAGGCTTTGGCGCGCTCGGAACCGAGGCCCGTGCCGGTTGCCATCTTGGCGAAGCCGTGGGCGAGGTTTTTTAGCGGCACGGCGTAGGTCGGGATCGAGCAGCCGTCGGTGCCGCAATTGTCGGTGGCGAGCGCCGATCCCGTCAGGTTTTCCATGATGCCGCGGATTTCGGCCTGGACGGGGTGCTCGTAACGCACATAGCCCTCAAGGTCCTTGCCGGTGTGGCAGGCGGCGCAGATGAAGCCGGCATGTTTGCCGGAGCAATTGTTGTGAAGGGCGGTCGGGTGGTCGAGCTGGCGGGCCTGGCCGATCAGCACGGGCTGCTCGAAGGACCAGTGGGCGCCGCATTCCAGCACGCTCTCATCGACGCCGGCGGCGGCGAGCATGGTGGCGGCAAGGCGTGCATGGGCCGGCTCGCCATTGTGCGAGGAGCAGGCGAGCGCCAGTTCGCGGTTGCCGAAGCCGTGCGCGTCGGCGGCCCCGCTTTCGACGAGCGGCAGGCCCTGCATGGCCTTGCAGGCGGAGCGCGGGAAGACGACGGCGTCGATTTCGCCTTGTGAAAACACCACCTTGCCATCACCATCGACCGCCACGACCATGCCGCGATGGCGGCTTTCGACGAGATCGCCGCGCGTGACTTCGACAAGGACGGGGTTTGCCATATTCGTGCCCTCAAATTTCCGGTTTCGAATGCGGTATTATCCGAAATCCATGGATGTGGACACTCGGTTTGGAGAGACCTCGCATGAAATTCCTGAGGAACGTGTTCGTCCTCTTTCTCGTGATCTATCTCATGCCGGCGCTGGCCTCGGCGGGCTACTGGTACATCAAGGACCGGCCGCAGAACTGGCGGGAGGCGAACTGGAAATCCGCCGGTATCCTGCCGAGCGCCGAAGACACGCCGCGGGCGACGATCCACATCTTTTCGGCCGCGACCGGCGGCCTGAAGGGCGCGGTGGCAAGCCACGCCTGGATCGTTACCAAGGAGGCGAATGCCAAAAGCTACAACCGCTATGACAAGGTCGGCTGGGGCACGCCGGTGCGCAAGAACGGTTATGCGCCGGATGCCTTCTGGTATTCCAACACGCCGCGCGTGGTGGTGAGCGTCAGCGGCGACGAGGCGGCGCGGCTGATCCCGAAGATCGAGCAGGCGATCGCCAGCTATCCCTATTCCAAGCCCGGCGGCTACCGCATCTGGCCTGGGCCCAACTCCAACACCTTCGTCGCCCATGTGCTGCGCAACGTGCCGGAACTCGGCGTCGTGCTGCCGCCGGATGCGGTGGGGCGCGATTACCTGCCGGAGGGCAAGCTCTTCGCCATCGATGCGGACGGCAAGGACGTGCATGCCACGCTCTACGGCCTGCTCGGCATCTCGGCCGGGCTGCGCTCCGGGCTTGAGCTGCACATCATGGGCCTCGTCGCCGGCGTGGATTTCTATCGGCCGGCGATCAAGATACCCGCCATCGGGCGCATCGGGGTCTAGCGGTTTGCTGACAAGGCATGCCCCATCCCGCTGTCACCCTCGGGCTTGACCCGAGGGTCCATGCAGCACGCGCGGCGTGGATGCTCGGGTCAAGCCCGAGCATGACGGAGGAGTGGGTAGCCTCCTAAAGATACTCCACCTCGAAGGCGGCGATGCGAGCCGGGTCGGCGATCGAGTCGATGGCGGTGATCTGGTCGCCCGCAACCTCCATGCGCACGACGATCCTGAGTTCGCCGCCGAGGATGACGGCGAGGCCGAAATGGCCGTCGATGAGGGCGAGCCTTGCGGCGGTCGCCTTGCCCTTGAAGGTGGTGGCCACCGCCTGCGCGCCGTGGATTTCCGCAAGCGAACCGAGCCGCACCGCATCTTCATCCGCATGGAAGACGACCTCGGGATCGAGCACGGCGAGCAGACCTGAGAAATCGCCATCGCGCGAGGCGGCGAGGAAGGCCGCGACGACGCGCTTGCGGCGGTCGTAATCCGCAGCCGGCGTCTCCGGCAGGCCCTGCACGCGGCGGCGCGCGCGGCTTGCGAGTTGGCGGGCGGCCACCGGCGTCTTGTCGACGATGCGGCCGATCTCCTCGAAGGGCACGTCGAACATGTCATGGAGGACGAAGGCGAGGCGCTCGGCGGGCGCCAGGCGCTCCAGCACGACCAGCAGCGCGAGGCCGACGGAATCGGCGAGTGCGGCCTGTTCGTCGGCCGCGGCACTCGGGTCGGCGTGCTGTATTTCGCCATCGTCACCGTCGATGGGGTCTTCGCGGCGCTTCGTGCGGGCGCGCAGCATGTCGAGGCAGATGCGGCCGACGACGGTCGTCAGCCAGCCACCGAGATTGTCGATGCCGTCGCCGCCGGCCCGCTCCAGCCGGAGCCAGGCTTCCTGCACCGCATCCTCCGCCTCGGCGCGCGAGCCCAGCATGCGGAAGGCGACGGTGCCGAGGCGCCCGCGTTCAGCCTCGAAATGTTCGGCCCAGAATTTTTTCTCGCTCATCTGTCACACTCCCTCGCTCAGCGGCGTCATGGCCATGACGAACGAAGCAGGCCCGGTGTGACAGGGTTCGCATTCGTCGAACGCGAAAACATTGCAAGGAGCGAAAAAATGCAATCCCGTATGAACAATATCGTCGCCGTTCTCCCCGAAGTCATGGGCGCATTGCAGGCGTTGCAGGGGGCCGCGCAGAAAACCGGCCTGCCGGAGAAGACCGCGAACCTCGTGCATCTGAGGGCAAGCCAGATCAACGGCTGCGGCTTCTGCGTCGACCTGCATCCACGCATGATGAAGAAGGCCGGCGAGAGCGACCGGCGCATCTTCTCCGTCGCCGCCTGGCGCGAGGCGCCGTTCTACACCGATGCCGAACGCGCCGCGCTGGCGCTGACCGAGGCGCTGACCCGCATCGCCGACCGCGAGGAGCCGGTGCCGGACGCCATCTGGAACGAGGCCGCCCGCCACTACGACGAAAAGACGCTGGCCGCCCTCGTCGTGGAGATCGCGGCGATCAATGTGTGGAACCGGTTCAACGTGGCGACGCGGCAGGTTGCCGGTGAGTGGAACCCGTAACCTCGCCCACCCTCCGTCATCCTCGGGCTCGACCCGAGGATCCACGCGGCACCCGCGGCATGGATGGTCGGGTCAAGCCCGACCATGACGGAGGAGAGGCTGGCGCGGCTCTCTGCCCCTCCGGACACGCATTTTCAGTGAAAAGTCACGGCTTGCAGTCGGTTTGAAGCCGTGCGACGTCTGAAATCCATTCTTTTCGCATGCCAAGGCTCAATTCCATGTCCGATAGCGTCATCACCCCGAAGGAGGCCGCGCCGCGGCTTTCCAGCCTGTTTTCCCGCGCCTATCTGTTCGGGACGCTGATGCTGGGTGGCGGGATCATGCTGCATGCGGTGGAGACCTATATCACTGCGACGCTAATGCCCTCGATCGTGCGCGACATCGGCGGGCTGCCGCTGTTTGCCTGGGCGACGACGATCTACGTGGCGGCCTCGGTGCTCGGCTCGACCTTCGTGGCGGTGCGGCCGAAGAGCGTGACGCTCAATCGCTGTTATGTCTTCGGCGCGGTGCTGTTCGGCATCGGCAGCCTCGTCTGCGCCATCGCGCCGACCATGGAGACGGTACTGGTCGGCCGGGCGATCCAGGGGCTCGGCGCCGGTTTCCTGGTGGCGCTCGGTTATGCCTTCATCCGCTTCGTCTATCCCGAACCGCTGTGGAGCACGGCCTCGACGCTCTATGCTGCCGTCTGGGGCATCGCGACCTTCCTCGGCCCGACGATCGGCGGCATCTTTGCCGCCGGCAGCGCCTGGCGCGAGGCCTTTGCACTGCTGATCCCGCTGTCCATCCTGATGGCGGTCTCAGCGCCAAAACTGCTGCCCTCCGGCGAGGCCGAGCGGGTAACAACCAAGACGCCGTTTCTCCAGATCGTGCTGCTGGTCGCGGCCGTGGTCGTGCTGTCCTTCGCAAGCTCGGTGGATGCGCCGGCGCTGCGTAGCCTCTTTGCGGCCTCAGCCGTGGTCGCGGTCATCGCCGCCATTGCCATCGAGCGGCACACCGAAGCGCGGCTTCTTCCGGCCGGCACGATGCGCCTCACCTCGCCGCTTGCCCGCGTCTATCTCATCATGCTGATGCTGCTCGTCACCATCTGCTCGGATATCTACATCCCCTATTTCCTCCAGGTACTGCACGGGGTGACGCCGCTCGTTTCCGGTTATCTCGTGGCGCTGCTCGCGCTCGGCTGGACGGCCGCGGCCTTCGCGACGGCGAACATCCGGGGACGGCGCGCCAACCGGGTCATCGTCGGCGGCGCGCTGGTCGAGGCGGTTGCCACCGCGCTGCTCGTCGTCACGCTCGCGCGGCACAATCCCGCAGGCAGCCTGCCGCTGCTGGCGATCGCCACCATATTCATCTTCCTCATGGGTTTCGGCATCGGCCTCGGCTGGGCGCATCTCGTCACCCATGTGCTGCATCTGGCGCCCGCCGGCGAGACGGACAAGGCATCCGCGGCCATCACCACCATGCAGGCGCTGGGTGCTGCCTTCGGGGCGGCGATTGCCGGCATCATCGTCAACACGACCGGCCTCGTCGATCCCGGCGGCACGGAAGGTGCGGTGACGGCGGCGCGCTGGCTCTACCTGCTGCTCGCCATCCCGGCGGCCCTCGGCATGCTGCTTGCGACCACCCTTCCCGCGGGAAAGGCCGCAAGCGCGGATTGAGGATTTGTTAACGGCATCCGGCAGTCCTCGTTGCGACACTGCCTCCTTCTGCCACAAAAGGCCCCTATCGTGCGGCGCAACGCCCTGACGATTCGGCCTTGGAAGGAAAAACGGGTGAGACGCAGCAACGGGCACAGGGTGCCGGGCGAGAGCAGCAGGGCGCATGCCGATGCTATCCTGCCGCTTGCCGCCATCCGCGACCGCGCGACGACCGACCTCGTGCTCTCCGGGCTCGACGCCTCCGGCGTCGCCTTCGCGCTGTTTTCGCCGGACGACGAACTTTCCTACGGTTCCACGGCCTTCGCCGCCCTCTTCGACGTGCAGCCGGGCGCGCGCACCTTCGGCGACATCCTGCGCCATTGCCATGCCCATGGCGTCGGCCCGAAGATGACCGGGCCGATCGACGCCTTTCTCGCGATGGCGGCCGAAAAACGGCGCAGCAGCCCGCACCGCAGTTTCGAGATCGACATCAGTGACGACCGCTGGTTCCTGGTCAACGAGACGCTGCTGGCCGATGGCTGGCTGTGGAGCGTCTTCACCGACATCACCATGCTGAAATCGACCGAGCGCGTGTTGCAGCTCGCCCGCGATGCCGCGCAGCTTGCCGCCGATACGGACCCGCTGACCGGGCTTGTCAACCGCCGCGCAGCGATGGAGCGGCTGGATGCGGAAATGCGCGCGGCCTTCCGCGACTGCACGCAGCTCTCGCTGGTGCTGATCGACCTCGATCATTTCAAGACGATCAACGACCGATACGGTCATGCCAAGGGCGACGACGTGCTCCGGCATTTCGCCGCCGCCGGCCGCCAGCAATTGCGCGGCGGCGATGTTTTCGCGCGCATCGGCGGCGAGGAATTCATGGTGCTGATGCCGGGCACCGGCGTCCGGCAAGCCACGCAGGCCGTGGAGCGGCTGCGCAGCCATGTGCGCGAAGAGGAGAACCGCGCGGGGCTGTGCTGCACCTACACGATGTCCGCCGGCGTCGCGGAATATTGCGGCAATGCCGTGGAAGACCTGTTCGAGCGGGCCGACCGGGCGCTCTACAGCGCAAAGCACCTCGGCCGCGACCGCATCGAGCAAGCGCCGTAACGTCTAGCTTTTACGCAATTCCGGACGCAAAACCGCTACACACTTTTGCTGGAATTGCTTTCGACGGTCAGCATGATCTTTCCGATATGATCGCCGTGTTCCATCATGCGATGGCCGGCAGCGGCATCGGCAAAGGGCAGGACGGCGTGCACCACCGGGGCGATGCGCCCCTCCTCCAGCAACGGCCAGACCTTTTGCAGCAGTTCGTCGCGGATCGCCTGCTTTTCCGCCGCGGTGCGCGGGCGCATGGCGGAGCCCATCAGATGCAGGCGCTTTTGCAGGATGGGCGCGAGGCTGACCTTTTCGGCGAAGGTGCCGCCGAGGAAGGCGATGATCGACAGGCGGCCGTCGCGGGCAAGCGACTTCAGGTTCCGCTCGAAATAGGCCGCACCGATCATGTCGAGGATGACGTCGACGCCGGCCTTGCCGGTTTCTTCCGCGATGACGGTGCAGAAATCCTCGCTGCGGTAGTTGATCGCGCGGGAGGCACCAAGGTCGAGGCAAGCCTCGCATTTCTCCGCCGTGCCGGCCGTCGTGAAGACGCGGGAGCCGAGCGCTGCGGCAAGCTGGATCGCCGTCGTGCCGATGCCGCTCGATCCGCCGTGGATGAGCACGCTTTCGCCGGGCTTCAGGCCCGCCATCATGAAGAGGTTCGCCCAGACGGTGAAGAAGGTTTCCGGCAGGGCCGCCGCCTTCACCGCGTCATACCCCTTCGGGAAGGGCAGCGCCTGGGTTGCCGGCACCGCGCAATAGCGTGCATAGCCGCCGCCATTCGCCAGCGCGCAGACCTGGTCGCCGAGTTCGTAGCCGGTCACGTCGTCGCCGATCGCCACGACTTCGCCGGCGATCTCCAGGCCGAGGATGGGGCTTGCATCCGGCGGCGGCGGATAGTCGCCCTTGCGCTGGAGCACGTCCGGCCGGTTGATGCCGGCGGCCGCGACGCGCACCAGGATTTCGCCGCTTCGAAGCTGCGGCGTGCGGCCCTCCATCACCACCAGATTGTCCGGGCCGCCATGTTCGGTAAGCCCGATATAGGACATGGATGATGGAATGGACATGGGCTTCTGCCTCCCCGGGCGCTTTGGCGACGCGCAATCTGTAACGCTGATTCTAGCCTAAAGCGCGAACCATTTGAATCGGTTCCGCTGGCACCTGCGACATTTGCGATGGCGCGCAGACCGCCCACTTTCAGCCGCAAACCGCTGGAATTCCGGCCGTTTCGGGACGCGCAGAATTAAATCTTGTTAATTTGAAAACGGATTTTTCCGGGCCTAGCTTCTGTTGCGAAGCCGGGGAGCGCCGGCGGCTCATCCCCCTAGAGCCGCGACGCGACGTCTCCCGGACGGCTTCTCAGTGCCCCGCCCGGGGCCGCTATAGGACGACACAGATGCGTGTTCTTCTTTCCAATCTCGCCATCGTCACTGTTCTCACCACACCGGCTCTTGCCCTCGCCGCCCAGACGGCGACCGGTACGGTCAAGGATTACAACAAGGCGTCGATGTCTCTGACGCTCAGTGACGGCACCACCTACCAGCTTCCGAAGGGTTTTCACGATCCCGGGCTGAAGACGGGCGAGAAGGTGTCCGTCTCCTTCGACATGTCCGGCAAGAACCACGAAGCGAAGACCGTGAAGCTCATTCGCTGACGTGGCGGGAAGCGGGCTCCGAGGAGCCCGCTTCCGAGTTTTTTGTTTTGCCGCTTCGGCTGGAAACGCTCTAGTGCGCAGCCGAAAGCTGCGCTGCGGCGGATGTCGAGGACAGCACGAGCCCCCCGTCGCTGCCCTTGGCATCCGCCTTCAAGGCGGCGATCCGGCTGCTGATCAACCCCGCTTCGCCGATCACCTCGCCCTCCGGCACGATGACCACGGCAGCCGAGCAGCGCATCAGCGGAAACGTCGTCTGGTTGCCGGCGCGATCATGCCCGCGGATCTGGCCGGCGAGCTGGTCTTCCGCCGCATAGAGCAGGCGCACCTCGCGGCTGAAATCGGCCAAAAGCCGCTCCAGGATGACCTGAACCGCCTCCACCGGACGGCCGGAAATGCCGGCGAAAAAGTCATCCCCGCCGACATGGCCGATGAAGACGTCGTCGCCGATGAATTCGCGGCGCATCAGCGAGGCGAAGAGCGACAGCGCAAGGTCGCCCTTCTGGAAGCCGTAGTGATCGTTGAACGGCTTGAAATTGTCGAAATCGAAATAACACAGGCAGCGAAGCTGGTCGCCGTCGAGCGCCTTGTCCTGAAGATAGTCGCGGATCGAGCGGTTGCCGGGAAGCCCGGTCAGCGGGTTCTGGTCCTCCGCCGTCTTCAGGCGCTTCTCGTTGATGATCTTCAGCAGCGAGGAAGCGGAGAGGATGCCGGCATAGCGCAGGTTCTCCGTCAGGATCACGCATTCATTGCCGCCCATGCCGGTGAAGACGTCGAGCAATTGTTCGGCGGGCGTATCGAGATCGGCGATCGGCGCGGTGGTGACGAAGTGCGACAGGCTCTTCTGGTAGAGCTTGTTCTTCAGCAGATCGCGGCCGAACGGATGATAGCTCAGCTCCTTCACATGATATTCATGCAGGATGCCGCGCGGCTCGTCATTGGCGTTCAGCACCGGGAAGAAGGTGCGCTTGGGGTCGCGGCGGAAGAATTCGAAGACCGATTCCAGGCTCTCGTTTTCGCGCAGCACCGCAACCTGCTCGATCTCGCGGCGGATGAGGATGCTGTCCAGCGTGCGCGACGAGCGGCGCGTGCCGCCGGCCCGCGTCACCTGGGCATAGACCGGGCTGAGCATGGAAAAATCGGTGACCGGGCGGGAGACGAACCAGCCCTGCACGAGATCGCAGCCGGCCTCGCGGGCGGCGACGAACTCCGCCTCCGTCTCCACCCCTTCGGCGATGACGCGGATGCCGAGCACATGGGCAGCGTTGACGGTGTTGCGCACCAGATGGCGCTTGCGCGCATCGTTCTCCATGCCGGAGATGAAATGGCGATCGATCTTGAGATAGTCGACCTGATGGTCGCAGAGCAGCTTCAGCCCGTTGTGCCCGACGCCGAAATCATCGATGGCGAGCTTGAAGCCGGCAAGCCGGAGCTTGCGCACGAGGATGGCGAAATCCGGCAGCGTATCGTTGTCGAAGCGCTCGGAAATCTCGAAGCAGATCGAGGAGGCCGGAATGCCGGCGCGGAAGAGATGGCCGGCGAGCCGCTCGACGAGATCGGCCCCCTCGGGCACCAGGCGCGAATCGAGGTTGATGAAGAGCGTGCGCGAGCGGAAATCCGGCAGCGCGGCGAAGGCCGCGATCGCGCGGCTGTTGGCCATGTGCTCCAGCGCCAGAAGCTGGCCCGCCTCATGCGCGCGGTCGATCAGGTCGAGCGGCGAGCTGAAGCCGAGCCGGTCGAAGCCGCGCATCAGCGATTCGTAGCCGAACACCGCGCCGGTGCCGGCCTCGACGATGGGCTGGAAGGCCGTTTCGATCACCAGCTTGGCAAGGGTGACGATCTCGCCATCCCCGAAACGGCGTAGGGCGAGCAATTCGGCGGCGGACATGGGCGGCTCCGAGGCGTGAACTTATGCCACGAAGTGTTCTCCGGGATCGCTGAAGAATCCGTTTCCGTAATGTGACAGTTCGATGAAAGTTCAATGACTACAAGGAGTTGAAAAAGGAGCGACTCATATAGGCAAAGCCAGCAGCAAGGCCCCGCCGCCGATCATGACCACAGCCAGCCAATGGGCCGGCGAAAGCTGCTCGCCGAGGAACAGAACGGCGAAGACGGCGACCAGAACGACGCTCAGCTTGTCGACAGGCGCGACCTGGGCGGCCTTGCCGATCTGCAGCGCGCGAAAATAGCAGAGCCACGAAGCGCCGGTCGCCAGGCCCGAGAGAATGAGGAAGATCCAGCTCCTTGCCGGCACCGTGCCGGGCGCTTGCCAGTTGCCCATGAGCGTCAGCATGAGGGCGAGCGCCAGCAGGATGACCACGGTGCGCACGAAGGTCGCGAAATCGGAATTGACCTCGGCAATGCCGATCTTGGCGAAGATCGCCGTCAGCGCCGCGAAGACCGCCGAGCCGAGCGCCCAGACCTGCCAGGATGTGAGAAGCGCCTTCACATTGCACCTCCTGCGAGCATATAGCGTGACAAAGCAAGCCCCGCCGCCACGGCGAGCAGCGAAAAAATCACCGAGGCGCCGACATAAAGCGCGGCCAGCCCCACCTCGCCGCGCTCCCAGAGCAGCGCCGCATCGAGCGAGAAGGCCGAAAAGGTGGTGAAGCCGCCGAGGATGCCCGTCGTCAGGAACAGCCGCAGCTCTTGCGGCAGGTGGCCGCGAAAGGCGAAGGCCCCGGCAATCAGCCCCATCACCAGGCAGCCGAGCACGTTGATGACGAGCGTGCCGGCCGGAAAGCCCGTGCCGAACAGGCGCGCCGACAGCACGTTCACCCCGTGGCGCCCGGCACCGCCGATGCCTGCGCCAAGAAAGACGATCATATAGTTCATGTCCGTTGCCCTCAAAGTCCGTTGCTGCGACATCCGGACAACAAAAAACCGCCCACGGGCGGTCGCCAAACACGCGCCCGCCATCGACGGCCATTGCTGGCCGGTTCTGGCAGGCGCTATCAGCCGGTAAACGGCGGTTGTCGGGGAGCACCATCCCCATCCCACGGTGAAATTTTTAGCGCGCTGGCGTGGCCGCTGTCAAACGGCGTTGATGTGGTCGACTGTGCCAAAAATTTTTATTGATTGATCACTCAATTAAAAATACGCTTGACGAAAATCAGGGGAACCACATGCCGAAGGTTGGAATGGAGCCGGTGCGCCGCAAGGCGCTGGTGGACGCGACGCTGAGGGCGGTCGGCGACCACGGCTCGCTGACCGTCACCATGTCGGAGATCGCCCGCCATGCCGGCGTGTCGGCGGCGCTTGCGCATCACTATTTCGGCTCCAAGGAGCAGCTCGTCATCGAGACGATCCGCAGCCTGTTGCGCCAGCTTCGTGCCGACGCCGTGGCCGCGCTGAAGGCCGCGGCGACGCCGCGGGAAAGACTGTCGGCGGTGATCCGCGTCAATTTCCAGGCGCACCAGTTCGCACCGGAGACCGTCGCCGCCTGGCTCGCCTTCTATTCGGAGGCGCAGCGCTCGGAGGAAGTGCGCCGCCTGCTCGTCGTCTATGCCCGGCGGCTGAACTCCAACCTGCTGGCGAGCCTCAAACAGCTCTGCCCCGCCGCAACCGCCTCGGACATTGCCGATGGGGCGGCGGCGATGATCGACGGGCTGTATCTGCGCCAGGGGCTGAAGTCGGCGCCGGTGAGCATCGAGTCTTCGATTGCGCTGACGGAGGGGTATGTGAATGCGCAGCTTCAGGCTTGCGGGGGAAAGCCGGCATGATCCGCGCCCGTCACACCCCCCTCTGCCCTGCCGGGCATCTCCCCCTCAAGGGGGGAGATCGAATCGCGGCAAGGTCTCGCCCATCGCAACCGCTGCCGAAAAAGCGGCGCCCTTTCGCCCATCCAATCTCCCCCCTTGAGGGGGAGATTGGATGGGCAGAGGGGGGTAGTGCCGCTATCTCCCGCATCCCATTCGAAACGCCAAGGACCCATCCGTGACCGCCAGCAAGCCGAATATCCTGATCATCATGGTCGACCAGCTCAACGGGAAGCTTTTCCCGGATGGCCCGGCGGACTGGCTGCATGCGCCGCACATGAAGGCGCTGGCCGCGCGTTCGGCGCGCTTTCGCAACAACTACACCTCCTCGCCGCTCTGCGCCCCCGCCCGCGCCTCCTTCATGGCCGGGCAATTGCCGAGCCGCACGCGGGTCTATGACAACGCGGCGGAATACGTCTCCTCCATCCCGACCTTCGCGCATCACCTGCGCCGCGCCGGCTATTACACGGCGCTGTCGGGCAAGATGCATTTCGTCGGGCCGGACCAGCTGCATGGCTTCGAGGAGCGGCTGACCACGGACATCTATCCGGCCGATTTCGGCTGGACGCCGGACTACCGCAAGCCCGGCGAGCGCATCGACTGGTGGTATCACAATATGGGTTCGGTGACGGGCGCGGGTGTCGCCGAGATTACCAACCAGATGGAATATGACGACGAGGTCGCCTTCCTCGCCAACCAGAAGCTCTACCAGCTTTCGCGCGACAATGACGACATCTACCGCCGGCCCTGGTGCGTCACCGTCTCCTTCACCCATCCGCACGATCCCTATGTGGCGCGCAAGAAGTTCTGGGACCTCTACGAGGACTGCGAACACCTGATGCCGGAAGTCGGCATGCTGGAGGAGCAGGACCCGCATTCCGCGCGCATCCTGCATTCCTGCGACTATGCCGCCTTCGCCATCAGCGGCGAGAACGTGCGCCGCTCGCGCCAGGCCTATTTCGCCAACATCTCCTATCTCGACGAGAAAGTCGGCGAGCTGGTCGACACGCTGACGCGCACGCGCATGCTGGAGAACACGCTGATCCTGTTCTGCTCCGACCATGGCGACATGCTGGGCGAGCGCGGCCTGTGGTTCAAGATGAACTTCTTCGAGGGGTCCGCCCGCGTGCCGCTGATGGTGGCCGGCCCCGGCGTCACCCCCGGCCTGCACCTCGCCCCCTCCTCCAATCTCGACGTTACGCCGACGCTCGCCGACCTCGCCGGCATCTCGATGGACGAGATAATGCCCTGGACGGACGGCGAGAGCCTGGTGCCCGTCATCAACGGCGCGGAGCGGACGTCGCCCGTGCTGATGGAATATGCGGCGGAAGCCTCCTATGCGCCGATCGTCGGCATCCGGGAGGGCAAGTGGAAATACATCCACTGCGAACTAGATCCGGAACAACTCTACGACCTCGACGCCGACCCACTAGAGCTGACCAATTTGGCGACCTCGGAAAATCCAGTCATCAAGACGACGCTGGAGGCCTTTAGACAGATGCGCGAGGCGCGCTGGGACATGGCGGCGTTCGATGCGAGCGTGCGCGAAAGCCAGGCGCGGCGCTGGGTGGTCTATGAGGCGCTGAGGAACGGTGCCTATTATCCCTGGGACCACCAGCCGCTGCAGAAGGCATCCGAACGCTACATGCGCAACCACATGAACCTCGACAATCTCGAGGAATCCAAACGCTACCCGCGGGGAGAATAAGATGAGAGCCCAACCGAAAGCCTCGCATTTCATCGATGGCGAATATGTAGAAGACGCTGCCGGCACGCCCTTCGAGAGCCTTTACCCCGCCACCGGTGAGGTGATCGCGAAGCTCCACGCCGCGACGCCCGCGATCGTCGAGAAGGCGATTGCGTCCTCCAAGCGCGCCCAGAAGGAATGGGCGGCGCTGAGCCCGACCGCGCGCGGCCGCGTGCTGAAGCGCGCCGCCGAGATCATGCGCGCGCGCAACCGCGAGCTTTCGGAACTCGAAACGCTCGATACCGGCAAGCCGATCCAGGAAACCATCGTCGCCGACCCGACCTCGGGCGCCGATGCCTTCGAATTCTTCGGCGGCATCGCGGCCGCCGGCCTCAACGGCGACTACATCCCGCTCGGCCAGGACTTCGCCTTTACGAAGCGGGTGCCGCTCGGTGTCTGCGTCGGCATCGGGGCGTGGAACTATCCGCAGCAGATTGCCTGCTGGAAGGGGGCGCCGGCGCTGATCTGCGGCAATGCGATGGTGTTCAAGCCATCCGAAAACACGCCGCTTGGCGCGCTGAAGATCGCGGAGATCCTCGTGGAGGCCGGGCTGCCGAAGGGGCTCTACAACGTCATCCAGGGGGACCGGACGACCGGGCCGCTGCTCGTCAACCATCCGGATGTCGCCAAGGTCTCGCTGACCGGCTCCGTGCCGACGGGCAAGAAGGTGGCAGGGGCTGCCGCCTCCGACCTCAAGCATGTCACGATGGAGCTCGGCGGCAAGTCGCCGCTCATCGTCTTCGACGACGCCGACCTCGAAAGCGCCATCGGCGGCGCCATGCTCGGCAACTTCTACTCGACCGGCCAGGTCTGCTCGAACGGCACCCGCGTCTTCGTGCAGAAGGGTATCAAGGACAAGTTCCTGAGCCGCCTCAAGGAGCGCACCGAAAAGATCCTGATCGGCGACCCGATGGAGGAAGCGACGCAGCTCGGGCCGATGGTCTCGAAAGCCCAGCGCGACAAGGTTCTCGACTATATCGAAAAGGGCAAGGCGGAGGGTGCGACGCTCGTGACCGGCGGCGGCATCCCGAACGACGTCTCCGGCGACGGCTACTACATCCAGCCGACCGTCTTTTCCGACGTCACCGACGAGATGACCATCGCGCGCGAAGAAATCTTCGGCCCCGTCATGTGCGTGCTCGATTTCGACCATGAGGACGAGGTGATCGCCCGCGGCAATGCCACCGAATTCGGCCTCTCCGGCGGTGTCTTCACCTCGGACATCACCCGCGCCCACCGCGTCGTCGACCAGCTCGAAGCCGGCACGCTATGGATCAACACCTACAACCTCGCCCCCGTGGAAATCCCTTTCGGCGGCTCCAAGCAATCCGGCTTCGGCCGCGAAAACTCGCTGGCGGCGCTGGAGCACTATTCGGAGCTGAAGACGGTCTACGTGTCGATGGGCAAGGTTGAAGCGCCGTATTGAGGCGTTGCCGAGCAGATGGCTGATGAAAGACTAGCTGGGGCAGCAATGCATATGACAGGCAAAATCAGTGGCGAACCCGGTTTTGAGCCATCTGCCGGCCTGCTATTCGCGGCGCTTCCAGGTGAAGAAGACATATGCCATGGCGAAAGAAGCGTACAGAAGTCGGTAACCGCCGTGGAGCATGACAAGGCAGAGCACGAGAATCCACAAGGCAAACAGGACCGGCGAGTTGTTCAGCGCCAGCAAAGCGATCAGCACGCAGACCAATATTTTTGCCCCAGCTCTAAGGTCTTGGCGCAAACTCCACAAAGCGTGGCGTCGAATGTCGCTCCATATGGCGCTTTTGGGGCGTGGCGCACTTTTCTTGCGCACAGCTTCGGCTTCCAGGCGAGCACGTTCAAGCACGCTCAACCTCAGCAGCAGCTTATCCTGGAAACCTTCGCGGATCATTCTGCGCGCGCAGCCTTGAGTGTGAACGACAATACACAGGTCGCATCGCTCTCTCGAATTTTCAACCGAGGCGTGCCATCCGGCATCAAAAACGTAAACCATGCCTAACAGAACTTAAGCGGGCCAACACCATGCAGAACGCAGACTACATCATCGTCGGCTCCGGCTCCGCCGGTTCGGCGCTCGCTTACCGGCTTTCGGAGGATGGCAAGCATACGGTCATGGTGCTGGAATATGGCGGGTCGGATATCGGGCCGTTCATCCAGATGCCGGCGGCCCTTGCCTGGCCGATGAGCATGAAGCGGTACAACTGGGGGTATCTTTCCGAACCGGAGCCGAACCTCAACAATCGGCGCATCACCGCGCCGCGCGGGAAGGTGATCGGCGGGTCGTCGTCGATCAACGGGCTGGTCTATGTGCGGGGCCATGCGGAGGATTTCAACCGCTGGGAGGCGCTTGGCGCGCGCGGCTGGGCCTATGCGGATGTGCTGCCCTATTACAAGCGCATGGAGACCTCGCATGGCGGGGAAGCCGGCTGGCGGGGCACGGACGGGCCGCTGCATGTGCAGCGCGGTCCGGTGACCAATCCGCTCTTCCACGCCTTCATCCAGGCGGGCAAGCAGGCGGGGTTCGAGCTCACCGAGGATTATAACGGCTCCAAGCAGGAAGGCTTCGGCCTGATGGAGCAGACGATCCACAATGGCCGGCGCTGGTCTGCGGCCAATGCCTATCTGCGCCCCGCCATGAAGCGGCCGAACGTTTCGCTGGTGCATTGCTTCGCGCGAAAGATCGTCATCGAGAACGGGCGGGCGACCGGCGTCGAGATCGAGCGCAACGGCAAGATCGAGGTGGTGAAGGCGAACCGCGAGGTGATCCTGTCGGCCTCCTCCTTCAATTCGCCGAAGCTCCTGATGCTGTCCGGTATCGGGCCGGCCGCTCATCTGAAGGACATGGGCATCGAGGTGAAGGCCGACCGGCCGGGCGTCGGCGCCAATCTTCAGGACCATATGGAATTCTATTTCCAGCAGGTCTCGACGAAACCCGTCTCGCTCTATTCCTGGCTGCCCTGGTTCTGGCAGGGGGTGGCGGGCGCGCAGTGGCTCTTGTCCAAGGGCGGGCTCGGCGCTTCCAACCAGTTCGAGGCCTGCGCCTTCCTGCGTTCGGCGCCGGGGCTAAAACAGCCGGACATCCAGTATCATTTCCTGCCGGTCGCGATCTCCTATGACGGCAAGGCGGCGGCGAAGAGCCATGGGTTCCAGGCGCATGTCGGCTTCAACCTGTCGAAGTCGCGCGGCAGCGTGACGCTGCGGTCCGGCGATCCGATGGCCGATCCGGTGATCCGCTTCAACTATATGAGCCATGCGGAGGACTGGGAGAAATTCCGGCATTGCGTGCGGCTCACGCGCGCGATCTTCGGCCAGAAGGCCTTCGACGAATTCCGCGGGCCGGAAATTCAGCCGGGCGCCGGCATCGAGACGGACGAGCAGATCGATGCCTTCCTGCGCGAGCATCTGGAGAGCGCCTATCACCCTTGCGGCACCTGCCGCATGGGGGCGGCGAGCGACCCGATGGCGGTGGTCGATCCGGAAACGCGCGTGATCGGCGTGGATGGGCTGCGGGTCGCCGACAGTTCGATCTTCCCGCATGTCACCTATGGCAACCTCAATGCGCCGTCGATCATGACCGGCGAGAAAGCGGCCGACCACATCCTTGGCAGGCAACCGCTGGCGCGCTCCAACCAGGAGCCGTGGACCAACCCGCGCGCTGCGGTGAGCGACCGGTAAAAACTTGGGAACCAGAACGGTTCCAAGGGGTTAAGGCGGGCAACCGTTCCAAGGGGAGCCCATGACCGTCTACCAAAAGGTTTCGCGCATCGACATCAGCAAGGAGACCGATCTCGTCGTCACCTTGATCCACGGCATCACCGGCCCCTGCGCCTTCATCACCGATCCGGCGCAGGCGCAGGACACGATTCCGCTTCCCGCCGAGGAAGCGCTGACCGACGCCCGGCGGCTGATCGCCGGCGACGTCAACCCGCGCAATCTCGTCGTCGTCGACGAGGAGGACCTGTGGGACGAGCGCTGGGGCAGGCTCGTGCCGCATCCCGATCGCGGCGTCAGATAAAGCCGATCCAGCGCCCCGCCAGGACGGCGCCAATCCAGATCACGAGAGAGAACGCTGCCTGCACGCGCAGGGCGAGCGTGGCGCTGTCCGTGGACATTGCCATGTGCCACCCGCTGCCCAGATGCAGGACCAGGGCATTGACGATGCCGAGCGCGACGAGCCCGACCTTTGCCAGGAAGGCCGGGTTTTGCGCGTATTCCTGCGGCCGGACGGAGAAGAGACAGAGGCCGGTCGCGACTGCGAAGACGATGCCTGTCGCCGCGGTGCGCGACAGTAGCGGGCCGATGGCCGCGATCGGTGCTGCGCGGGCCACGCCGATCAGGCGCAGGTCGAGCGGCAGGATCGCCCCGACGATGAGGCCGATCGACAGGATGTGGGCGGCGTTGACGACGAGATAGAGCGTGCCGGACGCCTTGAGCACCATGGCGACCGGCGTCGTCGAGAGCCAGCCGAGCGCCTCCATGCGGGCCGCCCGTCAATTCGTCTCGATGCGGTCGGGATAGATGTCGAAGACCTTGCCCGCGACGGTGATGCGCACCGCCTTCATGCGCTTCTCGTTCTGGTCGAGCGAACGGTTGCCGAGTACGACGATCTCGTCGCCGGGTTTCGCAGAGCCTTCCACGAAGCCGGAGCGTTCGGTCTGGCGCGGATTGCCGAGTTCCACTTTCCACACGCCGTCCGAGGCTGTCTCGACCTCCAGTGCGGGATGCGGCGGCGCGATCATCACGGTGCGGATGGTGCCGGTGAGTTCGGTCTGCTTTTCCTCGGCCCAGGTCCAGCCATGGTGGGCAAAGGCAGCGAAGGCGGTCATCGTCGCGGCGGCGGCGAAGGTGACGATCCGGATGGTTTCGGTTTGCACGGCTTTTTCCTCCGAGGGTCAGCCCCGAAGGCAGGATACACCAAGCCGCCGGCGAGGCCGTTCAAGGATAGTTGAACGGGTCGCGCAAACGGAAAAGGCCGGGCAAACGCCCGGCCTTCCTGTCTGCTTCCGACCGGAGGCTCAGAAGAAGAAGAAATCGTTGGCGTGCAGGTCGGCCTTGTCGACGCCGGCAAGCTTGATCGTGTTGTTGCCGTAATCGATGACGACGCCGCTGGACGAATCGTCGGCATGCGCCAGCACGTCCTTGAAGCTGGAGAGCACGGACTTGTCGAGGCGGATCACATCGCCCTTGGCGCTGCCGGCGGAGAAGTCGGTGATCGTGTCGTTGCCCTGGGCCTTCTTGAAGATGAAGGTGTCGTTGCCAGCGCCGCCGGAAAGGCGATCATTGCCGGCGCCGCCGTCGAGCGTGTCGTTGCCGGCGCCACCGGTAAGCTTGTCGTTGCCGGCATCGCCATAGAGCTTGTCATTGCCGGCACCGCCGGAAATCGCGTCGTTGCCGGCGCCGCCCTTCAGCGTGTCGTTGCCGCCGTTGCCGGAGATCTTGTCGGCCTTGCCGAAGCCGGTGAACGTGTCGCTGCCATTGCTGCCGCGATAGTCGATGGCATTGGCCTTGAGGATTTTTTCAAGGCTGGTCGTCGCGCCGCCATCGGTGTTCTTGCCGCCCATGATGTCGGCGAGGATCTGGCCGCCCACCGTCTTGTCGGTGACGTTGAGGCCGGTGATCTCGATATCGGACACCGCCTTGAAGCGCGAACCCGACAGGTCGATGGAATTGCCGAAGGTGATGGCGCTCAGCGAGCCGGTGACCTTGTGGGTCATCAGGTCGTAGTCCCACTTCGTCTTGCCGGCCGTCAAGAAGGCGCCGAAGTCCTTGGCGTTGGTGGTGGCATATTGCGTGCCGCTCATCGCCATCGGGTCGGCGCTGTTGAAGGAGCCGTAGCCATCGCGAAGGTAGGTCCTGTTGAAGCTGGCGAGATAGGCGGCGAAGTTGATGCCCTTGCCGTCGCTGTTTGCATCCTTGACCGTGATCTTGATCGCCATTTCGCTGTCCTTCCCGAAGAGCCGCACAGGCCCCATTAATAACATGACTGAGATAGTCAGCTATTAAATCTGATTTTTGCTGTCAAGTTTTTTGACGGCTTCTCTGCTACATGCATGCGTGCTGAAAGGCGGCAGGATTTCTGCGCTCGGCGTGAGTTGGAGAGATATTTGCTCCCGCGCCGACATTTCAGAAATCGGTTTTGCTGTCTTGAAGGGGGCAAGGCTGCGATAATCCCCTCAATTCTCGTAAAGGCATGGAATGGAATGACTGCTCTCACCGGAAACGGGACCGCGCAGGCCCTCAATGACAAACTCGCCGAACTCGACCTCGCCGGGCGCATCGCGCTCGTGGCGGAGCTGGGCGGCCGTGCCGTCTTCACCACCAGCCTCGGCATCGAAGACCAGGTCATCACCGCGGCGATCGGCATCGATCGCCTGCCCGTCGACGTGGTGACGCTGGAGACCGGCCGGCTCTTCAAGGAGACCGTCGACCTCATCGACGAGACCGAGGAGCAATATGGCATCACCATCACGCGCTATCGCCCGGTGCAGGACGATATCGATGCCTACGCCAAGCAATATGGCCTCAACGGCTTCTACGAAAGCGTCGAAGCTCGCCACGCCTGTTGTGGCGTGCGCAAGCTGAAGCCGCTTGCGCGCGCGCTCGAAGGGGCATCCTTCTGGATCACCGGCCTTCGCCGCGGCCAGTCCGGCAACCGTGCCGACACGCCGTTCGCGGAGTTCGATGCCGAGCGCAACCTCATCAAGATCAACCCGCTGGCCGACTGGGACATGGTGCGCATCAACGCCTATGTCGCCGACAATGCCGTGCCGGTGAACCCGATGCACAAGCGCGGTTATCCGTCGATCGGCTGCGAGCCCTGTACGCGCGCCATCAAGCCGGGCGAGCCCGAGCGGGCCGGCCGCTGGTGGTGGGAAAACGACGAGAAGCGCGAATGCGGCCTGCACGTGCCGGAATCGGCGATCCCATCCCTCGAGTCGAGCGCCCTTTGACAATCCTTCGCCTCGACCAGGCGCATCAATCCGGAGACTACCCTTTCATGTCCGATACCCGTCACGAAGCGGAAGCGAAGCAGAATGCAACGTCGAAGCCGCCGCTCGATCCGCATCTGAAGGCACTGGAAAACGAAGCGATCCACATCTTCCGCGAAGTCGCTGCCGAGTTCGAGCGTCCGGTGATGCTCTATTCGATCGGCAAGGATTCCTCCGTCCTCCTGCATCTTGCGCGAAAAGCCTTCTATCCCGGCCGCGTGCCCTTCCCGCTCCTGCACGTCAACACGGGCTGGAAGTTTGCGGAAATGATCGCGTTTCGCGACAAGGTCGTCGCAGACTACGATCTCGACCTGATCGAGCACATCAATCCGCGCGGTGCGGCGGAGAACGTCACGCCCTTCACGCATGGTTCGGCGCTCTATACCGACATCATGAAGACCGAGGCGCTGCGCCACGCGCTCGACGCCGGCAAGTTCGATGCGGCCTTCGGCGGTGCGCGCCGCGACGAGGAAGCCTCGCGCGCCAAGGAGCGCATCTATTCCTTCCGCACGCCGGACCACCGCTGGGACCCGCGCAACCAGCGCCCGGAACTGTGGAACATCTACAACGGCATGATCCGCAACGGCGAAAGCGTGCGCGCCTTCCCGCTCTCCAACTGGACCGAGGTCGATATCTGGCGCTACATCCAGGCGGAAGAGATCCCGATCGTGCCGCTCTACTTCGCGGAAAAGCGCCCCTTCGTCGAGCGCGACGGCATGATGATCCTCGCCGAGGACCCGCGCCTCGAACTGCTGCCGGGTGAAGTCAAGCAGGAAGGCGTCATCCGCTTCCGCACGCTCGGCTGCTTCCCGCTGACGGGCGCCATCCGCTCGCAGGCCACCACGCTCGACGACATCATCGCCGAGCTGGAGACCGCCACGGTCTCCGAACGCCAGGGCCGCGCGATCGACCGCGACCAGTCCGGCTCCATGGAAAAGAAGAAACGTGAAGGGTACTTCTGAGATGACCGCATCCGCCACCGCAACCGCCGAGGTTTTCACCGTGGACGAATCGGTTCTCGAAACGGCCAGCGATCAAGCGCGCGCGATCCGCGATTCCCGCCCGCTCCGCCTCATCACCTGCGGCTCGGTCGACGACGGCAAGTCGACGCTGATCGGCCGCCTGCTCTGGGACACCAAGGCGGTCAAGGAAGACCAGGCCGCGACCCTGCACCGTGACAGCGGCAAGCAGAACGATCTGGGCCTGCCCGATTTCGCGCTGCTGCTCGACGGTCTCCAGGCAGAGCGCGAACAGGGCATCACCATCGACGTCGCCTATCGCTATTTCGCGACAGACCGCCGCTCGTTCATCGTCGCCGATACGCCCGGCCACGAACAATATACCCGCAACATGGCGACCGGCGCCTCGACGGCCGACCTCGCCGTGCTGCTGATCGATGCGCGCGCCGGCATTCTCGAACAGACCCGCCGCCACGCCACGATCGCGTCGTTGATGGGCATCCGCCAGTTCGTGCTTGCGGTCAACAAGATCGACCTGACGAACTACGACCGCGCCGGCTTCGAGCAGATCGTGCACGACTTCAAGGAGTTCGCGCTGACGCTGGGTGTCAAGCAGATCACCGCCATCCCGATGTCGGCGCTGAAGGGCGAGAATGTCGTCTATGACGGCCGCGCCAACATGCCCTGGTACGAAGGCCCGACGCTGGTCGAGACGCTGGAAAAGGCCACCACCCGCTCCAACCAGACCGTCGGCTTCCGCCTGCCGGTGCAGCGTGTCTCCCGCCCCGGCGAGAGCTTCCGCGGCTATCAGGGCACAGTTGCCGGCGGTTCGGTGAAGCCGGGCGATTCCGTCGTCATCCTGCCCTCGGGCATGGTCGCCAACGTCACCAAGATCGTCACCTTCGACCTCGTGCGCAACGCCGCCGTCGCCGGTGATGCGATCACGCTGGTGCTCGACCGCCAGGTGGACGTGTCGCGCGGCGATATGATCGTCGCCATCGACAGCCAGCCGATGACCGGCCGCGGCTTCGACGCGCAGCTCGTCGCGCTCCAGCCGGAGGGCATCGAGCCGGGCAAGCGCTACTGGCTGAAGAGCGGCTCGCGCCGCCAGCGCGTCAGCATCGAGCCGGTGAGCCAGCTCGACCTCAAGACCTCGAAGTGGCATTCGGCCGAAAAACTCGGCATGAACGGCATCGGCAAGGTCCATCTCGTCTTCGACGAGCAGGCGATCTTCGATACCTACGAGCAGAACCGCACGACCGGCGCCTTCATCCTGATCGACCCCGACACCAACAACACGGTGGCCGGCGGCATGATCACGGGCCGCCGCTCGGAAATCGGCGGCATCCACAAGGACGACCAGCGCGTGCTGCTGTCGCTGCCCGCCGACCTCGCCGAAAAGATCATGGCCACCGAACTCTTCGCCAACCGCCGCCAGGACGTGGACGTGCGCCACACCAGTGCCGGCCGCGCTGCGGAAATTCTGGCCGATCTGGACGAATAGAATTGACCGAAATGAGGGATGCCGCTTCTAAGCGGCATCCTGTCTCTATTACGAATTGACAGGCACTGTGCTGCCCCTTATCGCCAATTGCAGGGGGTGAGGCGGCGATGAGAAAAATTAGGGTGGCGCTCGCGGCAATTGGGCTTTGCACTTGCGAAGCCGGTTTGGCCCTGGCGGCGGAATTCGACCACAACGGATCCCGCATGGAAATCGATTACGAGCGCGGCGCGATCACCTACAGGGTGGTGAAACCCAACCTGCGCGGCTTCGTTCAGCCGGGCTTCGTGGCATTTACCGGAAAGATCGAGAAGGGTGGTGTCGTCACCGGCACCGCATATACTTTTCGAAAGAATTGCGAGCCTGCGCCTTATCCGGTCACAGGCCGCTACGAAGCATCGTTGCCAGGTTATGTCATAACCGGCGCCGCCCCCGTTCGGGAGAAAGGCAGTTGTCGTGTATCCGGGTATTCCGTCGATAGCGGCAATGCCCGCCTTGAATTTATCGACCTTTCCCCAAATGAAAACGGCAGCGCTGCAAGCACTGCCGTTTCACCAGATTCGTATAGTCCCGCTCCCGGCCGCTAGCCGCGTTTTCGCTCAGAAGAAGAAGTACCAGAGCAGGAGAACGACGAAGAGCGGCACACCCATCAACCAGAGGATCAAAGCCCGAGCCATTGTGGTTTCCTTTCCAACATTGCGTTGATCGGGAAATGCCCGGGCGGCAAAATTGTTCCATCAGCGAATGGTAATGCGAGGCCTCAGCGCTCGCGGAACGCCTTGGCAAAATAGTCGGCGAGCGGCTTTACCAGATATTCGAGCGGCGAGCGTTCGGTGGTCTGGATGAAGGTTTCGACCGGCATGCCGGGCATGACGTGCTTGTCGCCGAGCTTCAGCATTTCGCCGACATCCGGCTTGATCTCCGCCTTGTAATAGGTCGCGCCCGTGCGCTGGTCGGCGAGCACGTCGGCAGCGACCTTCGTCACATGGCCGAAGATTTCCGGCGTCGAGCGGTGGTCGAAGGCGGCAAAGCGGATATGCGCCATCTGGCCGACATGGACCTGGTCGATCTGCGTCGGCGAAATCTGCGTCGAGATGACGAGATCGTGCTCCTGCGGGATGATGTAGAGCAGCGGATCGGCCGGGCGGATGACGGAGCGCAGTGCATGCACCTGCATGCCGAGCACGATGCCCGACATCGGCGCCGTGATGTCCATGCGGCTCAGCGTTTCAAGCTTGGCGTTGCGGTTTTCCCGGAGTTCGGCGACCTTCGCCTCGATCTCGCGCAGTGTCGTCGTCGCCTCCTCGCGCACCGTCGAGTGGATGTTGAGGATGGCGATCTCGATTTCGGCGACGCGGCCGGTGTTTTCCGCGATGTTGGCGCGGGCCTGGCTGATCGTGCCGAGGATTTCCGCCTCCTCGCGCTGAAGCGCCAGTACGCGGCTGGCATTGGTCAGCGACTGGGCGAGCAGCTTGTTCTGGGCGTCCAGTTCCTTGCCGATCAGGCCCTGCTGGGTTTGCAACGCCTTGATGCGGCTTTCGAGGCCCTCGTTCTGCTTGCCGATCTGCGCCTTCTTTTCCTGAAGCTGGCCGGCCTGCTTGCCGCGCGTTTCGGCGCGCGCTTCCATCAGCCGCTTCTGGCCGGCAACGATTTCGGCGACGTCGGGATCGCTTGCCGCCACCTTCAGCAGTTCCGGGTCGAAGGTGATCTCGGTCTTCTCGTCCTGTTCCGCCTGAAGCCGCGCGGCGGTGCCGAGCAGGCTGAAGAGCTGTCCCTCGATGACGGCGAGCTCGGAGCGATCGAAGGTGTCGTCGAGGCGCATCATCACGTCGCCCGCCTTGACCGTGTCGCCTTCCTTGACGCGGATTTCGCCGACGACGCCGCCCGTCAGGTGCTGCACGATCTGGCGGTTGCTGGCGACCTCGATGATGCCGCTGGCAACGACCGCGCCGTTGATGCGCGTCAGCGCCGCCCAGGCGCCCATGCCGCCGAGCAGCACGAAGACCGTCGCATAGCCGGCAATCGCATAGCCGCTGCTGGCCCACTTGCGGTCCCTGGGTGCCGTTTCCTTTTTCATTGGCCGATACCCCTTATTTGTTGCTGCCGCCGGTGCCGGCGACGACCTGCGTGTGGTTGCGCAGATGCGCGCGCAGCACGTCGTCGCGCGGGCCGAAGGCAAGGCGCTGGCCGTTTTCCATGATCAGGATCAGTTCGCATTCCTCGATCGCAGCCGGGCGATGCGCCATGATGACGATGGACTTGCCGTCCGCCTTCATGTTGCGGATGGCGAGGTTGAGCGCCATCGAGCCCTCGGCATCGAGGTTGGAGTTCGGCTCGTCGAGCACCAGCAGCACCGGATCGCCATAGAGCGCGCGGGCGAGGCCGACACGCTGCTTCTGGCCGCCGGAAAGCCGGCCGCCCATGGCCGGCAGCTTCGTGTCGTAGCCATCCGGCAGGCGCAGGATCATGTCATGCGCGCCGGCCTTCTTGGCCGCTTCCACCACCATCATCGGATCGGGATCGAGCGCCATGCGGGCGATGTTTTCCGCCACCGTGCCTTCGAACAGCACGACATCCTGCGGCAGGTAGCCGACATGGTCGGCAAGGCCATCCGTGCCATATTGTTCGAGCGAGGCGCCATCGAGGCGCACCTTGCCGGCGGCGGGCGGCCAGATGCCGGTGAGCACGCGCGCCAGCGTCGACTTGCCGGAC
The DNA here is from genome assembly GCF_058809275.1 of Shinella sp. GW821-FHT10F02. Classification (NCBI taxonomy): domain Bacteria; kingdom Pseudomonadati; phylum Pseudomonadota; class Alphaproteobacteria; order Hyphomicrobiales; family Rhizobiaceae; genus Shinella; species Shinella sp. GW821-FHT10F02. Next base: position 70,930 of record NZ_JBXASL010000008.1, read on the forward strand.
GCGCTCTGGCCGATGACGCCGAGCGCCTGGCCGGGCCTGAGTTCGAAATTCAGCATGCGCAGCGTCGCGACCTGCTCGCCCGGCGGCACCACCGTCACCTGCTCGACCTCCAGCAGGGCACGGGGCTTCGGCAGCGCGGTGCGGGCGGTCTCCTCCGGCACGCGGCCGAGCAGCTCGGAAAGCTGCTTCCAGCCCTGCATGGCGCGCTGGATGAGAGACCATTGGCCGATGGCGCCCTCGATGGGGGCAAGCGCACGGCCGATGATGATGGAGCTCGCGATCATTGCGCCCGCGGTGATCTCGTTCTTCAGCACCAGATAGGCGCCGAGCGCCAGGATGGCCGATTGCAGGAAGACGCGGAACGTCTTCGAGGAGATCGAATAGAAGCCGTTGCTGTCGGAATAGTGGATGTTGGCCTCGAGCGCCCTGTCGCGCAAGAGCTGCCACCGGCCGGCGACGGCGCGGCGCATACCGAGCGCGCGCACGGTGTCGCTTTCCTTCTGCAAGGTCTGGGTCATCTCGTCGCTGAGGCGGCCCGCGATCATCGCCTTTTCCTGGTCGTCCTTCGTGCCGTTCTGGTTGAGCCAGGTGAGCGCCACGAGGATGAGGCCGCCGGCAACGCCGAGCATGCCCATCCAGGGGTGGAAGGTGAAGATGATGAAGAGGAAGAACGGCGTCCACGGAATATCGAACACCGTGAAGAGCGCCGGCGAGGACAGCACCTTCTGGATCGCGTCGAGATCGCGCATGCCGGTGACGGTGGAGACACCCTGCGCATGCAGGTTGGTGCGGTCGAGCACGGCGTTGAAGACGCGCTTGTCGAAGCGGGCCTGGAAGCGGGCGCCGATGCGCGCCGCGACACGGCTGCGGATATGGTCCAGCACGCCCATGACCATATAGAGACCGATGATCAGCCCCGTCAGCGCCACCAGCGTCGCCTCCGAGCGGGAGGACAGCACCCGATCGTAGATCTGCAGCATGAACAGCGGGCCGGTGAGCACGAGCAGGTTCACGAAGAAGCTGAAGAAGCCGATGGCGAGGAAGCCCGCGGCGCTCGATTTCAGCACGGCTCTGAGTTCTTCCACACCGGCTTTGCCCGATGGACGCATCACATTGTCTCTTTAAAGATCGACGCCGGAGGTTCGGCCGATCCCGGCCGTTGTCCGAGCGGCGAAGGGCCACTCGACCGCCCTGCCGCGAGCGGCCGGATGCGGGGGTGCTCGCAAAACGCGAGCCACCTCAATGGAAGACGGTATAGGGCGCGATTTATTCGTAAATCAACAGAATTCCGACGAACCGCCTGAAAACAAGAGTTCAACTGTCATCTTTATCGTGCCGGCCGGCCCGTTTTGTCCCGCCATCCGTCTTGATTTCAAGCTTGCCGATGATGAAAAGCACGACGAAGCAGGCAACCGTTGCGAAGACGGCAATGAACCAATAGCCGAGGCCCACGCAGAGCCCGACAGAGCCAGCGAGCCACATCCCTGCCCCTGTCGTCAGGCCTTTTACCTCGCCCCGCGAGAAGACGATCATGCCGGCCGCAAGGAAGGCAACGCCGGCGGTGACCGCTTCGATAACGCGCAGGGGATCGATCTGCACCTGCTCGTCGGCAAAGCCGACCATATGCACGCTCTCGATCGAGAGAATGGCGAAGACGCAGGCCGACAGCGCCACCAGGATATGGGTGCGCAGCCCCGCCGGATGCTCCCGGTACTCCCGCTCCGCACCGATCACCCCGCTCAGCACGATCGCTCCCACCATGCGGGCCAGAATGACCGGATAGGGCAATCGCGTCGGCGGAAAGAAGTCGGCAAGGATCTGTTCCATGGCTCGCCAAACGCAACAGCCGCATTTCGGTTCCGCCCACGCTGAGCCGACAAAGAAAAATTTCCCGGCCAGCCGGGGTTTTGCCCAAGCTCTCGAATTTTTTTGACATTTTGCGCTTGTCGAAACGAAAAGCCTGATCTATAGGAAGCGCCGCTGGTCACGGAGTGTAGCGCAGTCTGGTAGCGCACCACGTTCGGGACGTGGGGGTCGAGTGTTCGAATCACTCCACTCCGACCAGCTGAAAAGCCTCAATTTTCCGGGCTTTGACACTTTCCCGAAAAACACCGCAGAAACGAACTTCCAATCAAACGGACGGATTGCGAACCGCGAGATTAAGCGGGAACGTAGGTCAGCCTGATCACATCCTCGTCGATCCGGTCGTGCGTCACGAGGCGGAGTGGCGGGCGGGGGCCGGCGAAATAGGGTTTGCCGTGGCCGAGCACGACGGGGTGCAGGTAGATCCGATATTCGTCGATCAGGCCAAGCTCGGTGAGGCTTTTCGCCACGTCCGGGCCGGCAACTTCGATCTCGCCGTCATGCGCGGCCTTCAGCGCGCGGATCTCGCCCTCAAGATCGTCCCCGACAAGCGAAGCATTGGGGCCGACCGACGTCAACGAACGCGAGACGACCCATTTCGGCTGGGCCTGCCACGCTGCAGCGAAGGCTCGTCGATCTGCGTCCCATTCAGGATGATCGTCATCCCAGTAACGCATGATCTCATACATGCGCCGACCGTAGACACTGCCCGCCTGCCCCCGCGCCTCCTCGATGAAGTGGCGGAAGAGCGTCGGGCTCGGCCCGAAAGACATGTGGTCGACATAGCCGTCCAGGGACTGGTTCATTCCAAACACGAGCTTCGCCATGTCAGTTACTTTCCTCGTGGAGGCACATAACCAAGGTTCTGATTGCAGTATGCAACTGGTTGGAAGTTAGATCTAGTGGTTTTATATTGCAACCGGTTTTTGAAGCGCGTGAACGCTCAGGGTGGGCTGTCCGCGTAATCCGGGTTTCTGGGAACTGAACCGCCGCTTTTTCGCCATCTTGACCACGCGTTTCCACTCCCTATATTGCACTGCAACAAAGGAGCGAAACATGAACGTAGCGCCGAGAAATCCGATCACCGACCTTCGCGCAAGCACCGGCTACACCATTGAGGAGTTGTCGGTGGTTTCAGGCCTCACCGTTGTCGAGATCATGAAAATCGAGAGCGGCGAGTTGGTCGACCCCGCAAAAGTAGCCCGCCTCTTTGCGGCGGCGGGATTAAAGCAAGCTTAGTTGGCGTCTGACATCTACCACAACGCAGCTTGGTTGGACACGTAAGGGGGCTTCTGCCCCCTTTGTTCTGCGCGTTGCAGGCGATTGACTTCGAGCAGCCGCTGCCTGGCGAGCACGATCGCTACGCGCGAATGAAAAATACTCCGACAAGCAGCACCAGCGTAGCCGCCTGCAGAAACCACATTGGCCATTCTGACGACATGACAATTCCTCCTGTAACGGAAGGCGTGTAGAAGGGTTTGGTTCCGCAAGAGCGGCACTGGGCACGCAACGGGGGTAGGGAAAATGTCGGTTCATGAAATCACAGCCAAGATAAACAATAGCAGCATTCTCGGCATGGGGTCGAAGCCCGATTCGAACAGCACGAACCGGCACAACACGCTTTCGGCAACGCACCGGCTGAAAAACTCCTTTGTGCATGCCAAAGCGACGGTGAACCCCACCAGCAACCGGCTTTCCTTCGTCGATGCCGCCAGTTCGATCGATTTTAATTCGAGCTACATCCATTTCCAGGACGACTGGACGACCTGTGGAACCCTCGACGTAAACCGCCGTCTCGTTGCGAGCGGCAACTTCAGCGGCTGCACCTACAAGGTCTTCAATTCCGGATCCGGCGCCTTCACCTGCCTGCATATTGCGCGGCCGTCGGGCAAGGGTGCGGATGCCCTGGTCGGGCTCGCTGACGATTACGCGGCTCAAAAGAAGTGGACGCTGGTGCGCGAGGTCAAGACCGTCGGCCATATCGGCGTCAACGGGTGCAAGGAAATCTTCCTGATTTCCTATCTCTCGCCGAACAGGCAGATTCACACGGTCCGCGTGAACCTCAACAATATGGGCATCATCGTCGACAAGGAATTGTTTGTCGACAAGGTTTGATGGGGCGCGCCGAATCAACGGCTTTGGGCTGGCGAGCGGGGTACCCAGGCCGCCAGCGCGAAGCCCGTCCCTCTAGGTTTGACGATATCGAAAAACTCCACAAAAGCCTGGTTTTTGGCCGTGCGGTCAGTCAGTTCGCGCCTTCATGCGCAATACTGCGCCGATAAGCAGAAGTATGACCAAATTTGTTCTTCCGCGCATGAATAAGGCTTCTTGCAGGAACGTTTCCCATTCCTATGATACCAGCATTCGAGGGGCGGGAGTGCGTCCGACGCAGGCAAAATGCGTGCGGACCGGGGGAAATACTGCCTTCCAGCAGAAATCCAGACATTTTGGTCGAAGGGGCAACACGCATGACCGGCACAGGCAAGACTACAAAGACGATCGTCGCGACGGGATCGCAGTTCATTGATTCCGTCCTCAGCGGAAATGCCTGGGGCGGCACGAACATCACCTATGCATTCCCGACATCCACCAACAACTATTCCTACACGAACGAGACGAGCAACAATTTCGGCTCGGTCTCGCTCATGCAGAAGAATGCGGCCCTCTTCGCCATGGAGAAGAGTTTTGGCGGCACCGCGAATGACGGCTTTTCCGTCGAAGGCTTCACCAACATGAATTTCAGCGCGGGTGGGTCGAGCACGGCGACGCTGCGCTTCGCCCAGTCCGATGCTGCGGACCCGACAGCCTATGCCTATTATCCGGGCGGGTCGGCCGAGGCCGGCGACGTCTGGTTCAGCACGGCCTATGCCGGCACGATCAACGATTACCGCACGCCGCAGGCCGGCAACTATGCCTGGCACACGATGATCCACGAACTCGGCCACGCGCTGGGTCTCAAGCATGCGCATGAAACCGATACGTTCGGCGCCATCCAGCCCGAGTGGAACAGCCCCGAATATACCGTGATGACCTACAACGCCTTCGTCGGCGATTCGGGCGGGCCCTATCAATATGAAGAGTTCGGCGGACCACAGACCTTCATGATGGCCGACATCTACGCGCTCCAGCACATGTATGGCGCGGACTACACGACCAACAAGGGCGCGACCGTCTACAAGTGGAAGCCCGGCAGCGGCGATACGTTCGTCAACGGCAAGGTCGCGATCGATGCAGGCGGCAACCGTATTTTCGCGACGATCTGGGATGGCGGCGGCAACGACACCTACGACCTTACGGCCTACAAGACGGGTGTCGAGATCGACCTGCGCGCCGGCGCCTATTCGATGTTCAGCAAGACCCAGCTTTCGTTCCTCGGCGGCGGGCCGAACGACGGCTATTCCCGCGGCAACATCTTCAACGCGCTGCTCTTCAACGGCGACAAGCGCTCTCTCATCGAGAATGCCAAGGGCGGCTCGGGCAATGACAGCATTCTCGGAAACGAGGCCAAGAACAAGCTGTACGGCAATGGCGGCAACGATACGCTGAACGGCGGAGGCAACACCGACAGGCTCGACGGCGGCGCCGGCAACGACAAGCTGACCGGCGGTTTCGGCGCGGATATCTTCGTGTTCAAGAAGGGTTATGGTCGCGACACCATCACCGACTTCAAGAACAATATCGACGATATCGACCTGCGCTCCTACAATTTCTCCAAGATCAGCCAGGTACTGAGCAAGGCGGACCAGGTCGGCAGCGACGTGCATATCGAGCTCGGCGGCAACGACGTGCTGATCCTCAAGAAGTTCAACATCGACAATCTCGACAAGTCGGACTTCATTCTCTGAAGCCTCTCCCGGCGTGCCCTGGCCCATTCGCGGTCGAGGCACGCCCTCACGCTTGCGCGCCGTCGACGCGAACTGTTGCAAATCCGCACGTTTGACGCCTCTTCGATGGGGATGACGGGAAAGTTCGCATGGTGGCGATTCCCCTTTTGCGCGCGCTGCGCTATGGCGAATCCAGGCTCCCATTTACGGCCACACCAAAGCTCCCAAGGAACTGGCACACATGAACTCCCGCATTGCAATTCTGGCAGGCGTCGCGCTTGCCCTCGCCGGATGCACCACCGCAATCGTCGCGTCCAACCCGCTGCAGGCCCGCTGGAACGGCAAGACCGCCGGCAGCTTCTTCGCGGCCTACGGCCCGCCGATCTCCGACGTGAGCGGCGCGGGCGGCACGACGCTCTACAAGTGGCGCGGCGGCTTCTCCAAGGGCAAGTCCTGCACGGTGGAGCTGACCGTCAACGACGCCTACCGGATCAACAACATCCGCGCCGTCGCCGACCGCGTCGACCCGAAGGGCGGTCCGACCCATTGTGAAAAGGTGCTGGACGCCGCGTCGTAAAAACACGGCGCGCGATCGACATTTTCGAAGGCCGCGCATCCCTGTGCGGCCTTTTCCTTTTTGGAAGGACACCATGGACGAGGACCGCCTCTACCACGACCCGGCGCTTGCCGATTTCTACGATCTGGAAAACGGCTGGGAGCGCGCGCCGGATTTCGACTTCTGCCTAAAACTTGCAGCAGACGCCGCAAGCGTCCTCGACCTCGGTTGCGGCACCGGGGAACTCGTTGTGGCGCTTGCCGGCGGCAAGGCGGTCACCGGCGTCGATCCCGCGCCAGCCATGCTCGCCATCGCGCGGGGCAAGCCGGGTGCTGAGGCTGTCGAATTCGTCGAGGGCGATGCCCGCACGCTGCGCCTCGGGCGCCGTTTCGAGCTCGTGCTGCTGACCGGTCACGCCTTCCAGGTCTTCCTGACGAGAGAAGACCGCCAGGCAGCCCTCGCCACCATCGCCGCCCACCTCGCCCCCGGCGGCCGCTTCATCTTCGACAGCCGCAACCCCGCCTGCCGCGAATGGGAGGAATGGGGGCCGGAGGAATCCATGCGCCTCCTCTACCACCCCCGTTTCGGCCCCGTCGCCGCCTGGAACGACGTCGCCCACGACCCCGCCACCGGCATCGTGACCTACGGCACCCACTACGAAATCCGCACCACCACCCAACGCCTCTCCGCCACCTCCCACATCGCGTTTCCGGAGAAGGCGGAACTGGAGGCGCTGATCGCAGAAGCGGGCTTGCGGGTGGATCGGTGGCTAGGGGATTGGGAGGGAAATGCCTGGCAGCCGGGTGCCAAGGAGCTTGTTCCGCTGGGCGGGCTCATCTAAAGCAAAAGCCCGCCAAACCTCTTCGGCGGGCTTCTTTACTCAATCAATCCAGCAAGTCGGCCGGCACCTTGCCGCCGTTGTCGGCGAGGGCTTTCAGCAGGGCTTTGTGCAGCCAGATGTTCATGCTGGCAGAATCGTTCTTGTCACCGGTGAAGCCGAGTTCGTCGGCGAGTTCCTTGCGCTCCTGGAGACTGGCGTCCATGCCGAGGGCCTTCATCAAGTCCACGATGGAACGGCGCCAGTCGAGCTTCTGGCCATTCTTGGCAACGGCCGCGTCGAGGATCGCTGCGACGTCGACCGGCTGGCTCGGCGTTGCCGCAACCGGCTGGCTTTCCGTAGTCGTCGCCACGACCGCCTCGTTGCTGATCGTCGGCGTCGCGGAAACATCCGCCGTCGCCGGCTTTACGGCATCGGCCGTGATCGTTTCTACCGGCTTTTCTTCCTCTGCCTTGCCGAAGAGCTTTTCCTTGATGGAACTGAAGATACCCATGTGTGACTGACTCCCTGTTGATCTCTACCGGCTCTGACTCGGCGAGACGGAAAATAGAGGCGTTCCTCTTCATTTCAATGAAGGCCATGGCACAGATAAGCGCAAGCAAAACCTGGCTTTCGCCGGCGTTTAAAAACCGCTTGTATTTGTTATGGAAAAGGGCCGTGGCTGGGGCGCCAGGATTCGAACCTGGGAATGCCGGTACCAAAAACCGGTGCCTTACCGCTTGGCGACGCCCCAACATGGCGGGAGCCTGATAGCAAAGGCGGGAGGCGTGGACAATGCTTAACTTCCGCCTGGGGTGATTATTCTCCGTGCGCGGCTCTCGAATTGCGCGGGCTTCAGCCTTGGCAGGCGGGCGTGGCGGGGATAGGGTCCGGGCATTCGACCGTCCTTCCGGCGGCGGCTTGCCCATTTGACCGGGCGCACCAGCCGCGCCGATTCTCACGAGGAGCCGCCATGTCCCAGTTTCGCGCCCGCCCGCCGGCGATGCCGACCGTTCTTCTCGATGATGCGGTGGTGCGGGTCACGCGCTGGGATTTCGAGCCGGGCGCCGATACCGGCCATCATGTGCACGGGCTCGGCTATGTCGTCGTGCCGATGACGGATTGCGATTTTCTCATCGAGGAGGAGACCGGCGAGCGGCGGGTGCACAGCAAGGCGGGCGCGGTTTACCGGCGCGAGGCGGGGGTGGCGCACAATGTCGTCAATGGCGGCGACAAGCCGATGAGCTTTATCGAAATCGAATACAAGTGACAGCCGTGTCCAATTCCGCACAAGACGACAGCCAGGAAGCCCCGCATTTCGACCTGGAGTTCAAGCCGGCGCATGGCGAGGCGGTGCCGGTGGCGCGGCGCGTGCAACGCATCACCGTCAACAATCCCGGCCCCTTCACCTTCCACGGCACGAACAGCTACATCGTCGGCGACCGCTCGGTGGCGGTGATCGATCCCGGGCCGGAGGACGAGGCGCATTTCCAGGCGCTGATGACGGCGCTTGCCGGGCGCGAGGTGACGCATATCGCCGTCAGCCACACCCACCGCGACCACTCGCCGCTGACCCGCCGTCTCAAGGCGGAGACGGGCGCGATCGTCGTGGCGGAGGGACCGCACCGGGCGTCGCGACCGCTGCATGCCGGCGAGATCAATCCCTTCTCCGAAAGCTCGGACATGGATTTCGTGCCGGATATCGCGCTCGGCGACGGCGAGACGGTGGAGGGCGACGGCTGGGCGCTGACGGCGCTGCACACGCCCGGCCACACGGCCAACCACGCGGCCTTCGCGCTCGACGGGCCGGAGGGCATCGTCTTTTCCGCCGACCACGTCATGGCTTGGGCGACGACCATCGTGGCACCGCCGGATGGCGCCATGGCGGACTACATGGCCTCGCTCGACCGGCTGCTTCAGCGCGACGACCGCCTGTACTTCCCCGGCCATGGCGGGCCGGTCACCGAGCCGGCCTCGTTCCTGCGCGGGCTTCGGACCCATCGACGCATGCGCGAGCGGGCGGTGCGCGAGCGGGTGCGCGCCGGCGACCGGCTGATTGCCGACATGGTGAAGGTGATCTACCGCGAGACGGACCCGCGCCTGCATGGCGCCGCCGCCCTTTCGGTGCTGGCGCATCTGGAGGATCTTGTGGGGCGCGGCGAGGTGGTGACCGAAGGGCCGCCCGCGCTAAAGGGGCTCTACTTCCCCGCGCCCGGCCTCTGATCAATCCCCCGCGATGCCGAGCAGTTCGGCGTCGAGCGCCTTCAGGTAACCCTCCACCAGCTCGGCGCCGATGCCGAGATCGTGCGGGCCGTAGCGCGAGGCGGCGCGCATGTCGACCAGCGTCGTCTCCGCCTCTTCGCGCAGCCGGATGACCACATCGAAGCGGAAGCCGAAGAGCGGCGAGCGCCATTCGCCCTGCAACAGCACGTCGCCGGGGCCGCCGATGCGCGGGATGATCGGCGTTTCCAGCGGGCGGGCTTCGGGGATCGGCACGTCGCCGAGCGGTTCCTCGCTCGCGGAGGCCTTGTTGGGGTCGACGACGAGGTCTTCGAGGTCGGCGAGGATGTTGTCGAGCCCGTTCTCGGCGGTGATGGTGATGCCGTAGGCAGTCGCCACCTTGCGCACGCCCTGATAGACGCGGTCGAGCGCGCCGTCGTAGCGCCGGCCGGAGAGGCCGGGATAGGCTTCGAGCTGCACCGTGCGGTCGCGGGCCGTCACGATGCCGACGCGCGGCAGCCAGTCCTGCTCGGCCGAGGGTTCGGAAAGCCAGGGCGGGGCGGCGACGGTATCCGTCGTCACGTCGTAGAGCGCCGGCTTGTAGAAATAGGCGTAGGCGCTGGCGCCGGCCACGCCGAGCGGCAGGAGCGAGAAGAGCAGCGCCGTCAGCGCCGCCTTGCCGCCGCGCGCGCCGACATGCCAGAGGCGCGCCAGGCCCACGGCCGCCAGCAGCACGGCCAGCCCCGCCATCACCGCGGCAAAACCCGCCAGCACGAGGAAATGCGGCGTGGTCAGCGGGCCGAAGCGGTGCGACAACACGGCGGCGATGAACAGCAGGCAGGAAAACAGCGCCATGCGCCGCGCCCAGTGCGCCGCATGCGAAACGGGCCGTTCGTACTGGATCGTGATTGCCATGGCCTCACCGGATGCGCCTGCCGTTTCCTCTCCCTAGCGCAGTGTCGCGGATTTTTCCATCGGCTTGGTGCGGCATCTTGACCGGGGGTTTTGCGGCGCAGCTGCGGAAAATCCTTGCGTGCCGCAAATTCGCCACGCTCGTTAACGACTTTTCACACACGGGGGTTGAGAAGGAGTAAGATCATGTTGCCGATGCAGACGGCTGCCGACACGGCGATTGCCACCACCGCTGGCGAACCCGCCCTCCCCCTGGAGCTTCTGGAACTCGAACTTTCGCTCGATGGTTTTTCCGGCGACGAGGCGGGTTTTGCGGGCGCGGTGCGCGCCGCCGCCGATCAGGTCGGCGGGGATTTCCTGTTCGACCTTCCCGCTTCCGGGCTTGCGGAAGATTGCCGGCGCATCGCCGCACTGCGCGTGCCGCAGGGTGACGACGGCGCGCTTGCCGTGGTGTTCGCGCTGCTCGATGCGGAGGGTGCGGCCATCCGGGTGGAGAACCCCGACGAGAAGACCAAGGACCTGAAGCGTTTCGCGGATGCCTTCGTCGACGTGCTGGAGCGTATCTGAGGTCTTGCGAGCGCGCGCTTACGGGCCTTTTTTGCTTCTGCGCAATTCCGGACGCAAAACCGCTTCGCACTTTTGCTGGAATTGCTCTATCCATGGCGCGTTACAGATCGCCGGAGCCAGCATGTCCAAAGTGGTTATTCGCCTCGCCGCCCTTGCCGCCACCGCCCTCTTCCTTGCCGGCTGCCAGACGGCCGCCGAAGTGCGCGCCAACGACGAGAACAGGTGCCGCTCCTACGGTTTCCGCATGGGCACGGATGCCTTCGCCGAATGCCTCCAGCGCATAGACCTCGACCGCCGCGCGGATTTCCGCGCCGCGCGCATGGAATCGCCGCTGTGGGATCGCCCGACCTACATCTACGTGCGTGGACGCCGCCACTGATTCTCAGCTCTTGCTGCCGTTGAACGCCGCCTGCGCCGCCGCAAGCCTTGCGATCGGCACGCGGAAGGGCGAGCAGGAGACGTAGTCGAGGCCCGCTTCCTCGCAGAAGTGGATCGAGGCCGGATCGCCGCCATGTTCGCCGCAGATGCCGAGCTTCAGGTCGTTGCGGGTGCGCCGGCCACGCTCGGCGGCGATGCGGATCAACTCCCCCACGCCATCGAAATCGAGCTGCACGAACGGGTCCTGCTCGACGATACCCTTCTGGATATAGGTCGACAGGAACGCCGACGCGTCATCGCGCGAGATGCCGAAGGTCGTCTGCGTCAGGTCATTGGTGCCGAAGGAGAAGAACTCTGCCGATTCAGCGATGACATGGGCACGAAGGGCTGCGCGCGGCAGCTCGATCATCGTGCCGACGAGATAGTCGATCGTCACGCCGGTCTCGGCGATCACCGCCTTGGCGACCTCCTCGATGCGGGCCTTGACGTAATCGAGCTCCGCCTTGAGGCCGACGAGCGGCACCATGATTTCCGGCACGACGGCGGCCCCCGTTGTGCGCGCGGCTTCCGCCGCCGCCTCGAAGATGGCGCGGGCCTGCATTTCGGCGATCTCGGGATAGGAAATCGCCAGCCGGCAGCCGCGATGGCCGAGCATCGGGTTGAACTCGTGCAGCGTATCGACGCGGCGGCGCAGCACCGCCTCGTCGATGGCGAGTGCGGCCGCCACTTCGGCGATCTCCTCGTCGCTCTTCGGCAGGAATTCGTGCAGCGGCGGGTCGAGCAGGCGGATCGTCACCGGCAGGCCGTGCATGATCTCGAACAGTTCCACGAAGTCCGAGCGCTGCATGGGCAGGAGCTTTGCGAGCGACGCCCGGCGGCCGGCCTCGTCCTCAGCGAGGATCATCTCGCGCATCACATTGATGCGGCTGCCCTCGAAGAACATGTGCTCGGTGCGGCAAAGGCCGATGCCCTCGGCACCGAAGGAGCGCGCGGCGCGGGCATCCGCCGGCGTCTCGGCGTTGGTGCGCACCTTCATGCGGCGCGTGCGGTCGGCCCATTCCATGATCTGGCCGAAATCGCCTGAGAGTTCCGGCTGGAGCATGGGGATCTCGCCCTTCAGCACCTGGCCGGAGGAGCCGTCGATGGTGATGATGTCGCCCTTGGTGAGCGTCAGCCCCTGGGCGATCAGCAGTTCGTTGCGCAGATCGACGCGCAGCGTGCCCGCGCCGGAGACGCAGGGCGTGCCCATGCCGCGCGCGACGACCGCCGCATGGCTCGTCATGCCGCCGCGCGTCGTCAGGATGCCCTCGGCGGCATGCATGCCGTGGATGTCCTCCGGGCTCGTCTCGATGCGCACGAGGATGACCTTGCGGCCCTCTTCTTCCGCTTGGACGGCATCCTCGGAGGTGAAGACGATGGCGCCGGTCGCGGCCCCCGGCGAGGCGGGAAGCCCCGAGCCGATGACGTCGCGGCGCGCGCGCGGATCGATCGTCGGATGCAGCAGCTGGTCGAGCGAGGCGGGATCGATGCGCGCGACGGCCTCGCCCTCGCTGATCAGCCCTTCCGTCGCCATGTCGACGGCGATCTTCAGCGCCGCCTTGGCGGTGCGCTTGCCCGAGCGGGTCTGGAGCATCCAGAGCGTGCCGCGCTCTATGGTGAATTCGAGGTCCTGCATGTCGCGGTAGTGCCGCTCCAGCCGGTCGCAGATGGCGCGGAACTCGGCAAAGGCCTCCGGCATCAGCTTTTCCAGCGACGGCCGGTCGGAGCCGGACGCGATGCGTGCCTCCTCCGTGATGTTCTGCGGCGTGCGGATGCCGGCGACGACATCCTCGCCCTGCGCATTGACGAGGAACTCGCCGTAGAGCTTGTTTTCGCCCGTCGAGGGATTGCGCGTGAAGGCGACGCCGGTGGCCGAGGAGTTGCCGAGATTGCCGAACACCATGGCCTGGACATTGACGGCGGTGCCCCAGATGGCGGGAATGTTGTGCAGGTGGCGGTAGGTGACCGCGCGGGCATTCATCCAGCTCGCAAAGACCGCGCCGATGGCGCCCCAGAGCTGGACTTCCGGATCCTGCGGAAATTCCTCGCCCAGTTCTTCGCGGATGATGTCCTTGTAGCGGCCGATGACATGCTGCCATTCCACCGCGGACAGCTCGGTGTCCTGCTCGTGGCCGAGGCGGCCCTTCTCGTCCTCCAGGATTTCCTCGAAGACCTCGTGGTCGAGGCCCATGACGACATCGCCATACATCTGGATGAAGCGGCGGTAGCTGTCCCAGGCGAAGCGCGCGTCGCCGGCATCATGGCCGAGCGCCTGCACCGTGCTGTCGTTGAGGCCGAGATTGAGCACCGTATCCATCATGCCGGGCATGGAGGCGCGCGCGCCGGAGCGCACGGAGAGAAGCAGCGGCTTGGCGGTATCGCCGAAGGCGCGGCCGGTGATCGCCTCCATCTGGCGAAGCCCGGCGCGGACCTGATCCTTCAGCTCCGGCGGCAGCATGCGGCCGCTATCGTAATAATGGTTGCAGGCGGAGGTGACGATGGTGAGCCCGGGCGGCACCGGCAGGCCGAGATTGCACATTTCGGCAAGGTTCGCGCCCTTGCCGCCGAGCAGATTGCGATCGCTCGCGCTGCCTTCGGCGCGGCCTCCCCCAAAGGTATAGACCCACTTCTCCATCGACGCCTCCCCAAATGCGTTTTGACAATCTACATGAACAGCATGTCTTTGAAAACGCGGCGTGATGAGTTTTTTGCTGCATTGCATCAAAATTGCGACCGCGATGCAAAATTATAAGGATCAAATATAAAAGCCGTGCCCCTGGCGGGAACACGGCTTGCGATCGGTGCGATCCGACGGCTCAGTTTCCTTCGATGGAAAGCCCCTGGTCGTCGAGCTTTATCTCCACGCCGTCCGGCTTCTTCTCTTCCTGATAGGCATAGTAGGAAAAGCCGGCCACCACGACGATGAGCGCGCCGATGATCATGTAAAGTGCGTTTCTATTCACGTTTGGTCCCCGATTTCACAGATTGCCCACGAATGTTCGCAGGCTCTCATAAACGCACGGGGGCAGCGTTTGTTCCTGAATGTATCAGGAAGCCTCGCGAAGCTGCTCGGCCGTCTGCAAGTCCACCGAGACGAGCTGGGAGACGCCCTGTTCGGCCATGGTGACGCCGAAGAGGCGGTTCATGCGGGCCATGGTGATGGGGTTGTGGGTGATGATGATGAAGCGGGTCTCGGTGGAAGCCGCCATCTCGTCCATCAGGTTGCAGTAGCGTTCCACATTGTGGTCGTCGAGCGGGGCGTCCACCTCGTCCAGCACGCAGATCGGCGCCGGATTGGTGAGGAAGACGGCGAAGATCAGCGCCATGGCGGTCAGCGCCTGCTCGCCGCCGGAGAGCAGCGTCATGGTCTGCGGCTTCTTGCCGGGCGGGCGGGCGAGGATTTCGAGGCCGGCGTCGAGCGGGTCGTCGCTCTCGATCAGTTGCAGCTCCGCCGTGCCGCCGCCGAAGAGGTGGGTGAAGAGGCGCTGGAACTGCACGTTGACCACGTCGAAGGCGGCAAGCAGGCGCTCGCGGCCTTCGCGGTTGAGGCTCTGGATGGCGGAGCGCAGCTTGCGGATCGCCTCGATGATATCTTCGCGCTCGGCGACGAGGGCGTCGAGCTTGTCCGTCAGTTCCTTCTGCTCTTCCTCGGCGCGCAGGTTGACGGCGCCAAGCCGCTCGCGCTCGATCCGCAGGCGGTCGAGCTCCCGTTCGCGCTCGCGCGGGTCCGGCAGCGGCGAGCCGGGCGGGTGGGCGGTGAGCTTGAAGGCTTCATGCGGCGCGCAGGACAGCGCCTCGCGGATGCGCGCCTCGCCCTCGACGCGGCGTTCGCGGGCCGAGACGAGGCGTTCTTCCGCGCGGCCGCGGGTTTCGCGCGATTCGGCGAGCTGCGAGAGCGCGGTGACAGCGACGCGGTCGGCCTCGCGCTGACGGTTTTCCGCGTCCTGAAGCGCGTCGGCGGCCTCGCGGCGGGCGGCTTCGGCATTGGTGAGGCCGGTCAGGAGTTCGCGGCGCTTTTCCTCGATTTCATCCGGCGCCTCGGCGAGGCTCTCCATCTCGTCGCGCGCCTCCGCCTCGCGGTCGCGCAGCGTCGCGATGTGGTTTTCCGCATTGGCGGCGCGGCTTTTCCACGTCTCGCGCTCGGCGGAGATCGCCATCAGGCGGCGACGGCGGTCAGCCATTTCGCGGGCGAGGCCGTCATGGGCTGCGCGGGCTTCGGCGAGGGCGGCGCGGTCGGTTGCGACGTCCATCGTGTGGGTGCGCAGGCGCAATTCAAGATCGCCGAGGTCGGGCGCATCTTCCAGCGCGCCGCGGGTGTCTTCCAGGAATTCCGCGGCCTCTTCCGCCTGCGCCTCGATCTGCGCCCTCGTTTCGGAGAGCACGGCGCGGCGGCGGATGAGATCGCCGGCGGCGCGCTCGGCGGCCTCCAGCGCGTCACGCGCCTCGGCGAGCATGCGGCCGGCATTGCGCTGCGCCTCGCGCGCCGCCTGCTGGCGCTGCGTCTCGGCGCGGATGGTTTCGCCGGCGCGGGTGAGATCGGCTTGCGCATCGGCAAGGGATGCGCGGGCATCTTCCAGTTCGGCTTCGAGTTCGGCGAGGCGGTTCTTTTGTTCCAGGCGCAGGGCGGCAGCACTTGGCGCATCGGCGCCGGTCACATGGCCGTCCCAGCGGAAGACGGCGCCCTCGCGGGTGACGAGGCGCTGGCCGGTGCGCAGGTGCGGCAGGAGGGACAGCGCCTCGTCGACGCTTGCGACGACGCCGATCTGGGCAAGCCGCCGGTGCAGCACTTTCGGCGCACGGACATGGGCGGTCAGCGCGGTGACGCCGCTCGGCAGATGCGGATCGTCCGAGGTATTGCCCGATAGCCGCCAGTGGGCGGGCGCGGAAATGTCCGTCGGCGATTCGAGATCGTCGCCGAGGGCTGCGCCGAGCGCGGTCTCGTAACCGCGATCGACATGCACATCCTCGACGACAGGCGCAAACGAGCCATCGCCGGCACCGGCCTCCAGCATGCGGCGGATGGTGCGGGCTTCCGTCTCGATACCGGCAAGGCGGGCGCGGGCGGTGTCGACCGGGGCGCGCAGCGCAGATTCGGCAAAACGCGCCTCTTCCAGTGCCTCTTCCACGGCGGCGAGCATCTCGCCAGCCGCTTCCAGCGCCTCCTCGGCGGCCTGGACATCGGCGCGGCGTTCTTCCGGATCGGGAAGGGCCGCAATGCGGGCGTCCATCTCCTCAAGCTCGCGGGCCTGCGCTTCGAGCTGCTGGCCGAGCCTTAGGTGGCGTTCCGACAGGTCGCGGATCGCCTTTTCGAGCTGGTTGCGCATAGCGGACGCTTCCGCGCGCTCCGCCGTGACGGCGGCGAGCCCGGCTTCGCTTTCCGCGAGCTTCGCGGCGGCCTCGTCCATGGTTTCGCGGGCGGCCTCGGCGCGTTCGTCCGCCTCGGCGAGGATCTCCCCGATCTCCTCCTCCTCCGCGACCAGCCGCTCCAGCACGGCGGCATTGTCCGCCACCATGCGCTCTTCGCGCACGATATCCTCCGCGAGCTGCGCGAGGCGGCGGGTGAGTTCGTCGCGGCGGCGCAGCAGCCTTGCGGAATCCTCTTCGAGCTGCGCGCGGGCGATCTGCAGGCGTTGCAGCACGGCGGCGAGTTTCGCTTCGTTCTCGCGCAGTTCCGGCAGCTTCAGGCTGGCGACGGCCTGTTCCTTGGCGGCCTGCATCTGCGCATTCGCGCGTTCGGCGACGAGCGAGGTCGCCTGGTTGAGCTGGCTTTCCGCCTCGCCTTCCGCTTCCTTCGCCTGCACCCAGCGAATGTGCAGCAGCATCGCCTCGTGGCGGCGGATATCGGCGGAGAGCGCCTTGAAACGGTTCGCCTGGCGCGACTGGCGCTTCAGGCTCTCGATCTGGCTTTCGAGCTGCGACGTCACGTCATCGAGCCGCTCGAGATTGGTCTCGGCGGCGCGCAGGCGCAGTTCCGCCTCGTGGCGGCGCGAATGCAGGCCGGAAATGCCGGCAGCCTCTTCGAGAAGCTGGCGGCGCGCCTGCGGTTTGGCCTGGATCAGCTCGCCGATGCGGCCCTGGCCGACCATCGAGGGCGAGCGGGCGCCGGTGGAGGCGTCGGCGAAGAGCAGCTGCACATCCTTGGCGCGCGCTTCCTTGCCGTTGATGCGGTAGATCGAACCGTTTTCGCGCTCGATGCGGCGGGTGACCTGGATCTCGTCCTGGTCGTTGAAGGCGGCGGGCGCGGTGCGGTCGGCATTGTCGAGATAGAGGCCGACTTCGGCGGTGTTGCGCGCGGGGCGGTGTCCGGAGCCGGAGAAGATGACGTCGTCCATGCCGGACGCGCGCATGTTCTTGTAGGAATTCTCCCCCATCACCCATCGCAGCGCCTCGACAAGGTTCGACTTGCCGCAACCATTCGGCCCGACGACGCCGGTAAGGCCGCGTTCGATGATGAATTCGGTGGGTTCGACGAAGGACTTGAAGCCGAGCAGGCGGAGTTTGGTGAACCTCATGCGCTCACCCAGCCCATAACGTAAAAAGCGGGCGAGCGGCTTCCGCCGTCGCCCGCTTGAAATCCGGCCGAAGGATCAGAGCATGCTGTCGATGAGGGCCGACATGGAGTCAACCGACATGTCTCCGGAATAACGCTTGCCATTGATGAGGAAGGTCGGTGTCGCCGCGACGCCGAATTCCTTGGCACCGCGCTCACGTACCGAGTTCACATCATCCAGAAGCTTCTGGTTCGTCAAGCAGGCCTGGAAGCTCTCCTGTGTAAAACCGGCGAGTTTCGACATCTGGAGCAGCGCTTCGCGGCCATCCTGCGCCGCAGCCCAGGTTTCCTGCTGTTTCATCAGCATGGAGATCATCGGGAAATACTGCGAGGCATCCGTCAGTTCGGCGGGCGTCGCCGGCTTGCAGCGCGCCAGCATGAAGGCTGCGGCAGCGCGCGGATCGAACGGGAATTCGCGCACGATGAAACGAACCTTGCCGCTATCGACATACTTCGCCTTGATCGCGTCGAAGGTGTTGTTGTGGAAGGCCGCGCAGTGCGGGCAGGTCGTCGACATGTATTCGACGATGGTGACGGGGGCATTCGCCTCGCCGAGCGCCATTTCCGGCAGCGCGCCGGCCTTCAGCACTTCCGCCATGTCCACGTCGCCTTCGGCGGAGGGAACTTCCGCCGTCTTGGTCTCGGTGGCAGGGGTCTGCGCAGTCTCGGTGGTGGTGGTCGTCGTCGTGGTGGTCGGGGTCGTCGCGGTTTCCGTCGTCGTGCCGGTGGACGTTGCCGGTGTCGAGCTTGCGCTCTCCTCGGTCGTCGTCTGGCTGGTTTCGGGAGCCTTTGCGGTCTCCTTCTTCTCGTCGCTGCATGCGACGAGCGTCACGGCGAGCGCGGCAACGGCGACGCCGGAGAAGAGGCGCTTCATCAGGCTCATTTCGGAAAGGGACATGGTCTCTCCTGTCGGAAGGGATATGGAATTCTTTGGTCCATCGACGCAATGGCGGTCGGAAACCGGAATTGCTCTCGGCACTCCCGTTATACCTGCTTTGGGGCGGGAACAAGCGGAGTTAAGGCAAGTAACTTCAAAGAATTGTGACCGTTCGATGGTCTAACGCGACGCTTTAGCGCGCAGTTCGATCTGACTGGATCAGATCGGCGCTCTATCCTTTTTTTGAAGCGCAATCTTATCGATCCTCGTTTCACTCCGGTCGGATTGCGCTTTAGCGCGTCTTCGCGCGGCCGCCGAGCACCGCCGTGCCGAGCCGCTTCAGCGCCGCCTTCAGCGCGTCGCCCTCGATGCCGTCGACGAGGTCGTCGAGATGGCGGGCCGCCTCCCCCGTCAAGGGGCGCGGCTTCGGGCGGCCGCGCGACAGCGGGGTCACCGGTTTCTGCACGATGCGCACCTGGCTGATCGCCGGAAAGCCGAAGAAGCCGTTGATGCGCTGGATGATCTCGCCCTGCTGGTGGCTGAGGAAGAGCGCGCGCGCGCCTTCGCAGGCAATCGTCAGCACGCCCGGCTGGTGGCCACCACCCTCGCCCGTCATCTCGGAGGCGCGGCGCGGCCAGGTGATACGCTCGGGCCGCGTGCAATCGGCAAATTGCGCGCCGGCGATCTCGTCCCAGGAGCCGAGCAGCATGGTGTTGAGGCCGGCGCGCTTGGCGAGCACGGGATCGATAAGCGCATTCGCCACTTCGCTGATCTGGACGATGCCGCGCCGCTGGCCGCTCTTGTAGCCGCTCTGCGGGCTGCGCCAGGGCGCCTTGCTGGTGTTCACGTTGCCTACCCCGATCGGGAAAATATTCCTGTCTCGCCGGCGAAGCACCTTGAAGATCGCCGACCGCTCCGCCAGTTATAGGCGCTCCGACCCCGTTCAGGCAAATCATGACCCAGGCCCACCGGACCGCGGCGCCCGCCGACCTCATTCTCGACTGGTACGACCGGCACCACCGCGACCTGCCCTGGCGCGTGAGCCCGCCGATGGCCGCGCGCGGCGTGACGCCGGACCCGTACAGGATCTGGCTTTCCGAGGTCATGCTGCAGCAGACGACGGTGCAGGCGGTCAAATCCTATTTCGCGCTCTTCACCACCCGCTGGCCGACGGTCACCGATCTCGCCGAGGCCGACAACGAGGACGTCATGAAGTCCTGGGCGGGGCTCGGTTATTACGCCCGCGCCCGCAATCTGAAGAAATGCGCCGAGGCCGTCGCCTTCCAGCATGGCGGCGTGTTTCCCGATAGCGAGGACGGGTTGAAGGCGCTGCCCGGCATCGGCGATTATACCGCCGCCGCCATCGCCGCCATCGCCTTCAACCGGCAAAGCGCCGTACTCGACGGCAATGTCGAACGCGTCATCTCGCGCCTGCATGCCATCGAGACGCCGCTTCCCGCGGCAAAACCCGAGATGCGGGCGCTGGTCGCGACGATGACGCCTGAGCATCGGCCGGGCGACTTCGCCCAGGCGATGATGGACCTCGGCGCCACGATCTGCACGCCGCGCCGGCCGGCCTGCGCGCTCTGTCCCGTCAACGCGCATTGTCGCGTGCTCGGCCGCGAGGACCCGGAGCTTTTTCCGCGCAAGGCCGCCAAGAAGGAGAAGCCGGTGCGCGTTGGCGCGGCTTTCATCGCCGAGGACCAGACGGGCGCGGTTTTCCTGCGCAAGCGCATCGACAGCGGCCTGCTCGGCGGCATGACGGAGGTGCCGGGCAGCGCCTGGACCGCCCGCATCGACGGCGAGACCGGCCCTGCCGCCGCCCCCTTCCCGGCCGACTGGCAGGCCTGCGGCACCGTCACCCATGTCTTCACGCATTTCGAGTTGCGCCTCTCCATCTACCGTTCCATGGTATCCGGCGAGGTGCGGACCGGCGAAGGATGGTGGCAGCCGAAGGAGACGCTTGACGGCGAGGCGCTGCCGACCGTCATGAAGAAGGCAATAAAACAAGCGATACCGGACGCTTTCGGGCGAGTAGCGAATAGGGAGTAGTGAAGAGGAACAAGTGCTCGCGAACGTCCTTCTGGCAACTACTCCCTATTCGCTACTCGCCTATACACACGAGGAAAACATGAGCAGCATCGAAATCCGACACATCGTCTTCGACATCGGCCGGGTGCTGATCCATTACGATCCCCATATTCCCTTCACCCGCCTCATTCCAGACGATGCCGAACGCAACTGGTTCTTCGCCAATGTCTGCACGCATGACTGGAACCTGGAGCAGGACCGCGGGCGCGACTGGGCGGAGGCGGAAGCCCTGCTGATCGCCGAACATCCCGAGCGCATCGACGAGATCCGCGCCTTCCGCAAATATTGGCACGAGATGGTCTCGCACGCCTATGTGGAGAGTGTCGCGATCATGGAGGCCCTCATCGCGGAAGACCGCGACGTCACCATGCTCACCAATTTCGCTCCCGATACCTTCAAGGAAGCGCGCAAGCTCTTCCCTTTCCTCGACATGCCGCGCGGCGTGACCGTGTCCGGCGAGATCGGCCTCATCAAGCCGGACCTCGCCATCTACGAGAAGCACACGAAGGATTTCGACCTGTCGCCCGCCCACACGCTGTTCATCGACGACAGCGGGCCGAACGTGGTGGGTGCCCGCGCCGCCGGCTGGCACGCCGTGCAGTTTACCGATCCGGAAAAGCTGAAGAGCGACCTTGCCGCGCACGGCATCCTGCTCTGAACGGTGCTGGAGCCCTCGAAAACCGAAACGCCCGGAGCCTTGCGGCTCCGGGCGTTTTCGCATTTCCGGGACTGAAGGTACTAAAACCGGAAAAGCGATATCCTGCCTGCCTGACCGGTTGATCGGTCTCAGCTTTCCACAACGATTTCCGTTGCTTGGCCTGATGTATTTGCCAAACTACCCTAAGCGCCTGATGGTTAAGATCAACTGAATGCTCGAAGTGGAAAGTTTGGGTT
The DNA here is from genome assembly GCF_058809275.1 of Shinella sp. GW821-FHT10F02. Taxonomy (NCBI): domain Bacteria; kingdom Pseudomonadati; phylum Pseudomonadota; class Alphaproteobacteria; order Hyphomicrobiales; family Rhizobiaceae; genus Shinella; species Shinella sp. GW821-FHT10F02. Next base: position 92,518 of record NZ_JBXASL010000008.1, read on the forward strand.
TTTGCGGCGCGCGGCGCCTTCAAAAGCCACAGCCCCCGGTGCAGGGAACACCGGAGGCCGCAGCTGGAGAACCACTTTTTTAGGTTCGGGTATAGTCTATTCGAGGCCGGCCATGCCGCTGCGCACCACGGCGCGTAGCGCATCGATCGGCTTCAGTTCGGCACCGTCGGCATAGTGCCAGAAGGTCCAGCCGTTGCAGGCGTCGAGCCCCTGCACCTTGGCACCGACCCGGTGGATGGAGCCGGCATCGCTGCCCGAGGCGAGCGTGCCGTCGGCGCGTACGATGGCGCTGTGGCGGCGGCGGGCATCCGTCAGCACCGTGCCGGGCGCGATCAGGCCGCTTTCGATCAGCGTGTTGAAGGCGACGCGCGGCTCGGCCTTCTTGCCGCTCATGACGGAAAGCGTGCCGGAACCGAGCGGTTCGACCGCGTCGATGCGTTCGCGGGCGGCGTCGATATAGGCCTGTTCGCGCTCGATGCCGACGAAGTGGCGGCCGAGGCGCTTTGCCACCGCACCCGTCGTGCCGGAGCCGAAGAACGGATCGAGGATCACGTCGCCCGGCTTGGAGGAGGCCATCAGGATGCGGGCGAGCAGCGCTTCCGGCTTCTGGGTCGGGTGCACCTTCTTACCGTCGGCATCCTTCAGCCGTTCACCGCCGTTGCAGATCGGGAACAGCCAGTCGGAGCGCATCTGCACGTCGTCATTGGCGGCCTTCATGGCGTCGTAGTTGAAGGTATAGCCCTTGGCCTTGGCATCGCGCGTCGCCCAGATCATCGTCTCATGCGCATTCTGGAAGCGGCGACCCTTGAAGTTCGGCATCGGGTTGGTCTTGCGCCAGACGATATCGTTGAGGATCCAGAAATTGAGATCCTGCAGGGTCGCGCCGACGCGAAAGATGTTGTGGTAGGAGCCGATGACCCAGATCGTGCCGGCGGGCTTCAGCACGCGGCGGCAGGCAAGCAGCCAGGCGCGGGTGAAGGCATCATAGGCTTCGAAGGAGGCGAACTGGTCCCACTCGTCATCGACTGCATCGACCAGCGACTGGTCCGGCCGATGCAGCGTGCCGCCGAGCTGGAGGTTATACGGCGGATCGGCGAAGATGACGTCGACCGACTGGTCCGGAAGCGCCTCAAGCGCTGCGACGCAGTCCCCCTTGATGATCGTGTCGAGCCACGCACTCCGGCGGGGCGAACGGGAGACGTCTGCAAGCGAAAGAACAGATGGCATTTGATACTCGCTGATACGCTTACTCGGAACTGAACTGTCCCTTATGGTTACCGAAGATGGTTACCAAAGGCTGAAAGGATTGAAGAAAAAGCGAAGCTCGTTTCGCGGCGGGATTGTCGGCGCAATTCAAGCGGCACCGAATAGACCTCCCTTCCCGCACGTCACTAACGCAACATCGCCGAGCTCTGCCGGCGTGGGCGGGCAGGTTTTACTTAAGGGTCGAGGAGGACAAACGTGCGATTGAGAGCCGTCTTCATGCTTCTGGCGGGGCTTCTTGCCGCCACCGAGACGATTGCCGCCGACAAGACGATGATCGTGCTCGATGCCTCCGGCTCGATGTGGGGGCAGATCGGCGGGCGCGCCAAGATCGATATCGCCCGGGAGACGCTCGGCACCGTGTTGAAATCCGTTCCTGTCGGCACCGAGCTCGGTCTGATGGTCTATGGCCACCGCGAGAAGGGCTCGTGCAGCGATATCGAACTCGCCGTGCCGCCGGGCGCAGGCACCGAGGACGCGATCAATGCCTTCGTTGCCGGCCTCAATCCCAAGGGCAAGACGCCGATTTCGCATTCCGTCGAGCAAGCGGCCGACATCCTCAAATATACCGAGGACAAGGCGACGGTCGTGCTGGTGACGGACGGGCTGGAGACCTGCGAGGCGGATCCCTGCGCGCTCGCCTCGGCGCTCGAAAGCAAGGGCGTCGACTTCACCACCCATGTCGTCGGCTTCGGCCTGACGGAGGAGGAAGGCAAGCAGGTCGCATGCCTCGCTGAAAACACCGGCGGCAAATATTTCCAGGCTTCCGATGCCACCCAGCTCGTGGCGGCGCTGACGGAGACGGTGGCGGATGCGCCGATGTCGAAGCCGACGCAGGAGGTGGCGGTCGCCGAGCCGGAACCCGAACCGGTGCCGGCGATCGAGTTCAACACCGAGCTCGACAGCGTGCTTTCGGAGGGCGGGCCGTCGCTCGGCGACAACAACGACGTGTTCTGGACGATCTACAAGGCGGATGCGAATGGCGCGCCGGAAGGCGACTACATCGAAAGCCAGTACAAGGGCAAATATTCCGCCAACTACCCGCCGGGCAAATATGTGGCGGTCGCGACGCTGCAAAGCTCGATCAAGCGGCAGGTGCCCTTCGAGGTGAAGGACGGCGAGGTCGCGAAACCCTTCGTCAATTTCGATGCCGCCTATGTGACGGTCAAGCCGAAGCGGACGCCGCAGGATGCGGAGGCCGATTCGAATGCGGCCGTCGAGATCGCCTTCGGCGACTATTCGACGACCTACTATGGTACCGCAAAATTCTATGCTTCCGCCGGCGAGGTGACGCTCAATGGCGCCATCGGCCCCGCCAAGGTGTCGGAGACCTTCACGGTGAAGGCCGGCGAGACGGTCGAGCGCGACCTCGTCATCGGCTCGGGCATCGTGCTCAACAAGGCCATCTACGCCGAGGGCGGGCCGGAGGTGGATTCGGGCAACATATTCTTCGAAGTGGTCGAGGCGAAGAAAGCCATCGACGGTACGCGCAAGGCCATCGCCAACAGCTACGGCACAGGCACCAAGATCGACGTTCCCCCTGGAGACCATGTGCTGACGGCAAAACTCGGCTCGGCAACGGGCGAAATCCCCTTCACCCTGAAGGCGGGCGAAATGACCGAGGTCACCGTCAACATCAATGCCGGCGTATTGGCCGTCACCGCCCCCGGTGCCTACAGCATCGAAATCGTCAGCGCCAAGAAGGACATCCAGGGCAACCAGAAGTCCATCTCGACCAATTACGGCGCTGAGGTGCAGGACACGCTGCCGCCTGGCGATTACGTCGTGCGGGTGAAATACGAGGGCGATGTGGCGCCGAAGGAGGCCAAGACGACGATCAAGGCGGGCGAGCGTTCGGAAGTGACGGTGGAGTAGGCTAAAACAGACGCCCCACTCTCTTCCGTCATCCTCGGGCTTGACCCGAGGATGACGGAAGAAAAGGTTGAGAGTTCCATAAACGAACTGGAATGGCCTACCATGAGTGGGCCGCCCTCACGTCACGCCGCATGAAACGCCCGGCTGTCCTCCGGCGCCTCGTCCCGGTCGTTCAGGCCATAATCCCGCACCACACTCGCAATGCGCAGCCGGTAGGCGTCGAGCACGCCGTCGCGGCCCATGGCCTGGGCGGCGCGGTGTTCCTCGGTGTTGCGCCAGGCTTTAACCGCCGCCTCGTCGCGCCAGAAAGAGAGCGAGAGCAACCGCGTCGGGTCGGTGAGGCTGCGGAAGCGTTCGATGGAGAGGAAGCCGTCGATGTTGTCGAGCAGCGGGCGCAGGTCCCGTGCGGTATCGAGGTAGAGGTCGATGCGGCCGGGTGCGGGCACGACCTCGAAGATGACGGCGATCATGGCGTCACCCTGGGCGCGTGCGGCAGCGAGACGTTTTTCAGGAAGATGCGGTCCTCCTTCAGAATGAAACGCTCGCTGCGGGAGAAGTCGTAATTTTCCCGGCCGAGCGGATCGGCGGCAAGCCTTGCGCGATAGGCCTCGTAGGCAGCGAGGTTTTCGATGTTGTAGACGCCGTAGGCGGTGGTGGCGGAGCCTTCGTGCGGGCCGAAATAGCCGATCAGGTCTGCGCCGCAGCGCGGGATCGCCTGGCCCCAGTTGCGGGCATAGGTGGCGAAGGCGTCCTTCTTGAAAGGGTCGATCTCGTAGCGAATGAAACAGGTGATCATCGTGATTTCTCCTTGTTTGACGCAATCCCGGACGCAAAACCGCTTACGCACGTTTGCCGGTATTGCTTCTGTTTGCGATGACCCCTTTTCCCACATTGCCGGACGCGAATGCTTCGGCTATCATCGAAGTATGAAAGAAGGACCGGACATTTCCCAGATCGGCGCGCTGATCGGCGACCCCGCCCGCGCCAACATGCTGACCGCGCTGATGGGCGGGCAGGCGCTGACGGCGACCGAGCTTGCGGGCGTCGCCGGCATCACCCTGCAGACCGCCAGCTCACACCTTTCCAAGCTGGAGACCGGCGGGCTGATCGCGCAGCGCAAGCAGGGCCGGCACCGCTATTTCGCGCTTGCCGACGATGCGGTGGGCCTGCTGCTCGAAAACATCATGGGTTTTGCCGCAAACCGCGGCCACATGCGCACCCGGCCCGGCCCGAAGGACCCGGCGCTGCGCAAGGCGCGCGTCTGCTACAACCATCTCGCCGGCGATTTTGGCGTGCGCATGCTCGACCGGCTGGTGGGCGACGGCGATGTGACGCTCGATGGCGACGACGCCGCGCTGACGCCATCGGGCGAGACCCGCATCGCCGCCATCGGCATCGACCTTGCCGCGCTGAAGGCCCAGCGCCGCCCGGTCTGCCGCACCTGTCTCGACTGGAGCGAGCGGCGCTCGCATCTGGCGGGCTCGCTCGGCGAGGCGCTGCTCGCCCGCTTCATCGCCGATGGCTGGGCGAAGCGCGAGAAGGACAGCCGCGCCATCCGCTTCACCGCCGAGGGCGAGCGGCGGTTCATGGCGCTGTTTCCGTGAGGACGGCGCGCGCATAGCTCGTGCGCTTAATCGGCAATTGTCCGAGAGGCCCCTTTCGTGTAGGGAAGCCGCGACTTCATGGGCGCTTGCGCGCCCCTCCTGACCCCCACTTGAAAGACGGCATGTCATGGACGGTTTCGACCTCATCATCTTCGACTGCGACGGCGTTCTGGTCGATTCGGAAATCATCGCGGCGGAAGTGGAATCGCGACTCCTCACCGAGGCGGGCTACCCGATCGGCGTCGAGGAAATGGGCGAGCGTTTTGCCGGCATGACCTGGCACAACATCCTGCTCACCATCGAGCGCGAGGCATCCATCCCGCTCTCCGCCTCGCTGCTCGACAAGTCGGAAAAGCTGCTCGATGAACGGCTTGCCGCGGAGGTGCAGGTCATCGACGGCGTCAAGCTGATGCTGTCGCGCATCCGCAAACCCTATTGCATCTGCTCGAATTCGTCCCTGCACCGCCTCGACATGATGCTCTCGAAGGTCGGCCTCAAGGAGGTCTTTGCGCCGCATATCTACTCGGCCAAGGATCTCGGTCCCGATCGCGTCAAGCCGAAGCCGGACATCTTCCTGCACGGCGCAAAGCAGTTCGACGCCGATCCGGCCAACACGCTGGTGATCGAAGACTCCGTGCACGGCATTGCCGGTGCGCGCGCCGCCGGCATGCGCGTCGTCGGCTTCACCGGCGCCTCGCACACCTACCCCTCCCATGCCGACCGCCTGACGGAAGCCGGCGCCGAGACCGTGATCTCGCGCATGAGCGAACTGCCGGGCGTGATTGCCGCGCTTGCCGAGTGGCAGGAAGCTATTTAAGCGGTTCGACTTTCTGAAAACGAAAAAGGCCGCGGCAGCAATCTTCCGCGGCCTTTTTCGTCGGGTCTGCCGAACCCATTATTTCGTGTTGTACGGGCCTTCGTCGAAGCCGACATAGACCTTCGTGAAGCCGCCCGAACCGCCGGGAATCGCGACTTCGCCCTTGGTGAAGATGAACTGGCCGGCGTCCGTGTTCACCGGATACTGGATGAGTTCGGAATAGAGCGTCGTGCTGCCGTCGCTTGCGGCGACGCGGATCGGCACGTTGACGGTTCCGCCGGAGCTTGCCGGACCGGTGACCACGCGGCCCTGCACCATCACGGTCATCACGAGCTGGCTTTCGTTCAGCACGCAGCGGCGCGTCGTGTCGGCCAGCGTCACCTGGTAGAGCAGGTTCTGCGGATCGTCCTTGGCGCCCTTGGCGTAGCGGCGCAGCACCGCGGTGCCGTCACGCAGGTAGACCTGCGGGCAAGAGCCCTGCACGATGGCGGTCTGCGTCTGCTGCTGGGCGGCGGTCTGCGCGCCGGACGGGTCGCTGTTGACGCCCATGTCGGCGGGCTTGTCGGTCTGGTTGCAACCGGCAACGACGGCGAGAAGGGAGATGCCGAGAAAGCGGCGAATGGTCATTCCAAACACGTTACTGTAACCCCTGCAATCAGGCCCCGCCCCCGGCGTCCAAGCCTTTCGGAACTCTTCTGGCGGGCCTTTTCACGGCCCTAGGCGATGGTCTATAGCAGCGGCGTGGCGAAAAATCGATTGTCGAATGAATCCGCCCGCAGAATTTCGAAAAGCTCGCGCCCGCGGGCAGGAAACAACGGCATTGCCACGATCTGCCGCAAAGAGACCTGCGGTATTCGTGGCCTTTCGTTAGGGTCAAAAAAGCGCTGGTGTGGAGCGAGTGTAGGTTTTTGCGATCGACATCGCTCGACATAACCAACAATTCCAAGGACGTATGACGTGGATTATGTTTCGACGCGGGGCGAGGCCCCTTCCCTCGGTTTCTCCGATGCGCTTCTGGCGGGCCTTGCCCGCGATGGCGGCCTCTATGTGCCGCGCGAATGGCCGACCTTCTCCAAGAAGCAAATCCGGGCGCTGCGCGGAAAATCCTATGAGGAGATCGCCTTCACCGTGCTCTCCCCCTTCGTCGAGGGTGACATTCCGGCCGATAAATTCCGCGCGATGATCGACGAGGCCTACGCGACCTTCCGCCATCCGGCGATTGCGCCGCTGGTCCAGACCGGCCCGAATGCCTTCGTGCTGGAGCTTTTCCACGGCACGACGCTCGCCTTCAAGGACGTGGCGATGCAGCTTCTCGCCCGCCTGATGGACCATGCGCTGGCCGTGCGCGGTGAACGCGCCACCATCGTCGGCGCCACCTCGGGCGATACCGGGGGCGCGGCGATCGACGCCTTTGCCGGCCGCGAGCGCACCGACATCTTCATCCTCTTCCCGGAAGGCAAGGTCTCGCCGGTGCAGCAGCGCCAGATGACCACGTCGAAGGAAAAGAACGTGCACGCGCTCGCCATCAAGGGCAATTTCGACGATTGCCAGAACCTCGTGAAGGCGATGTTCAACGACGTGAAATTCCGCGACCGGGTCAAGCTCTCCGGCGTCAACTCGATCAACTGGGCGCGCATCATGGCCCAGATCGTCTATTATTTCACCAGCGCCGTGGCGCTCGGCGGGCCGGACCGGAAGATCTCCTTCACCGTGCCGACCGGCAATTTCGGCGACATCTTCGCCGGCTATGCCGCCAAGCGCATGGGCCTGCCGATCGACAAGCTGGTGATCGCCACCAACGAGAACGACATCCTCGCCCGCACGCTGAAGACCGGCCGCTACGAGATGAAGGGCGTCAAGGCCACCACCTCGCCGTCCATGGACATCCAGATCTCCTCCAACTTCGAACGCCTGCTGTTCGAGGCCAACGACCGCGATGCCGGCGCCGTGCGCCGCGCGATGGAAAGCCTCAAGCAATCCAATGCCTTCGAGATCGAAGAGGGCGCGCTGAAGACGATCCGCAAGAAGTTCCGCGCCGGCCGCGCGACGGAAAAGCAGGTGGCCCAGACGATCAAGGATACGCTGAAGAAGACCGGCTACCTGCTCGATCCGCATTCGGCGATCGGCGTCTTCGTCGCCGCCAAGCACGAGAAGCCCGGTGCGCCGATGGTTACGCTTGCCACCGCCCACCCGGCCAAATTCCCCGCCGCAGTAAAATCGGCATGCGGTATTGACCCGGCGCTTCCGTCGTGGCTTGCTGACCTCATGCAAAGGGAGGAGCGGTTCGACGTCCTCGATGCGGAGCTCGATGGGTTGGAAGACTTCATCGGGAAACAGACGCGGGTTCGAGGCTAGAAACGCAGAAAGTGCGCATGATGAAAGTTGAGTGCACCCGGCTTCCGTCCGGGTTGACCGTGGTGACCGAAAACATGCCGCATCTCGAGAGCGTCGCTCTCGGCGTGTGGATCAAGTCGGGGTCGCGCAACGAAACCACGGACGAGCACGGCATCGCCCATCTCCTCGAACACATGGCCTTCAAGGGCACGGAGCGCCGCTCCGCCCGCCAGATCGCCGAGGAAATCGAAAATGTCGGCGGCGAGGTCAACGCCGCGACATCGACGGAAACCACCTCCTACTACGCCCGTGTGCTGAAGGACCATGTCCCGCTCGCGGTCGACATCCTCGCCGACATCCTGACGGAATCCATCTTCGACGAGGAAGAGCTGCGCCGCGAAAAACACGTCATCCTGCAGGAAATCGGCGCGGCCAACGACACGCCCGACGACGTGGTCTTCGACAAGTTCTCCGAGGTCGCCTATCGCGACCAGATCATCGGCCGCGCCATTCTCGGCACGCCGGACTCGGTGCTCTCCTTCTCGCCCGGCGAGATCCGCCACTATCTAGACCGCAACTACACGACGGACCGCATGTTCGTCGTCGCGGCCGGTGCGGTCAACCACGAGGAATTCGTGCGCCAGGTCGAGGATCGTTTCTCGACGCTTCCGACCGCCCCGAAAATCTCGCCGGTCTTCGAGCCGGCCCGCTACACCGGCGGCGATATTCGCGAGACGCGCGACCTGATGGATGCGCAGGTGCTGCTCGGCTTCGAGGGCAAGGCCTATCACGCGCGCGACTTCTACTGTTCGCAGATCCTCGCCAACATCCTCGGCGGCGGCATGTCCTCGCGCCTTTTCCAGGAAGTGCGCGAGCATCGCGGCCTGTGTTATTCGATCTACGCCTTCCACTGGGGCTTTTCCGATACCGGCATCTTCGGCATCCATGCCGCGACCGGCGGCGAGAACCTGCCCGAGCTGATGCCCGTCATCTTCGACGAACTGCGCAAGTCGTCTGAAAACATCGAGCAGCAGGAAATCGAGCGCGCCCGCGCCCAGATCCGCGCTCAGCTCCTGATGGGCCAGGAAAGCCCCGCCGCCCGCGCCGGCCAGATCGCCCGCCAGATGATGCTCTACGGCCGTCCGATCCCCAACGAGGAACTGATGGAACGCCTGCAAGGCATCACCATCGAACGCCTCACCGACCTCGCCGGCCGCCTGTTCTTCGACACCGTCCCGACAATCTCGGCGATCGGCCCGCTGGAGCACCTCGTCTCGGCCGGAGATATCTCGCGCTCGCTGGCGCGTGGAACGGTGCCGGAGCGCGCGGCGAGCTGAGGGGTACTGCTCCTCCGCCTTCCGGTAACATTCGCGCTCAAATGGCTGCCGATTCAACGCGGCAGAGTTTTTTCTTGCGCCCTGAACAGTCACAAGCCGCGGCGGACTTCGGTTTCCCAACCGTCGTACTCGCCCCCGAAGATGACGGCCTTGGCGTCAAGAACCTCCGTCTCGTTGTCGATATCAATCGGAACTTGCACCTTGGAAAACACGACGCTCCAAAGCTTTGGCTGATAATCTTCATTGCCTTCGCGATTAATTTCATACCCGCGCGCCAACAGAAATTCGCGATACTGCTGTCGTGCTACGGGTGTCCCGAAATATGCGAAATGACGAATCGGTCTTGCTGTCAGGCAATCATCGCCTTCCTCGCGCAATGCCTGACGCGCTTGTTCATTTTTTGCGAAATCGCTGGCCAAAGCCACTGCTCCAGTCGCAAATATTGCTGAAAGCACACAGAGCGCTCGCCCAAATGAAATTCCTTTTCGAAGCATCCGATCCTCTTTTGTAACGGCAACGACAGGAACAAGCTGCCAAAGAACAAGGGACTGCGCAATTGGCGCGGTCCTGCCAAGGCGGGTGTTCAGGCCGAAGCAGACCAAGTCCGCGTCATGGTGTGACGATGTTGGCTTTACCTGATCTGGATGTGAATATGGTCGTCGTGGCGGGCGGCGCGGCATCCCTGAAAGCGGATCGTGTCGTGGCTTAGGCCAAGCGCACTCTTGATATGCGGCTCCAGGAAGATTTTATCCAGGCCGAACCTTTGGACACCTTCCGTGGAAAGCCAACGAAGGGCGAAGGCAGTGCGCCGCTCTTCGATTCCGTAGGCAGGAAAGAACGGCTGCAACCACGCGAAATTCCACCGCGTGGTGATCACGTCGTTCCTTCCTTTGCAAGGTTGTTCGTCACCCGCTGCCGGTTCCTCGAAGGCAAAATAGCCGATCGGGGACCGCGTTGTGCCATTGAGGAAGTCGCCGTCCGCAGCCCTGTAATAGAACGCGAGATCGAGCTTCTTGCCATCGGCATGAGAAAGATGCGGCAGCAGCGGGAAACCATCCCAAAAGGGAAAGTTGCCATCCAGTGCGACCGTGGCAGTGCCGGGGAATTCGCGGTCCATATCTTCCGCAAGCGCCGTCACGAGATCACGCATCGGCGGCGTCACGTAGTTGCGGTTCAGCAGGCAATAGATCGGCGACTTGACGAAGACACTCCCCCTCTCACCCGGAATGCAGGATAGAGGAACCCGCCCGAATATCGGCGCAACAAAATTCGCTGTAACGGCCATGGCGGCGTAGAAAAGGATGAACAGCCCGAACGTTGCCGCGAGATGCCGCTTGCCCAGAACATGGGTTGCGAGCAAAGCCAGAAGATAGGCGACGCAACCGAGCTGCGTGAGGATTGTCAGCGCGACGAAGATGAGAAACTGGCAAGAACGACGTAATAAAAGCATCTGATCTAAATATCGATTTCAATTTTTGCAGGATGTCGAAAGATACCTCACCTGGTTGCCGATGCAACGACGGCTATTGGTGCGCCCCTGCCAAGGCGGTATTCGGCCCAAAGCGGACTAAGCGCTGCTTGGGCCTTCCCTCAATCTAACGATATTATGTTATTAAGAGCCGCTCGAACTCCTTCATAGACATCGCCACCGATCAGATCGAGTGCGACTTGTATTGGAACCCAAGCGACGTCGACGTTTTCTTGCTCATCTAAGTTCGCGGGCACCGAAGCGACTTCAACAGCTGTGCAAAAATAGTAATGGCAGTCTTTGCCAGTGACAGGATGAATGCGCGACCCTATCGGTTGATGAACGACTACGGGTACTCCAGTCTCTGTCGCTACTTCAGAAAATATCGCATATCGGTCGTCTTCATAAGGAAATATCTTGGCAGAAGGGAACATCCAGCTCAGATTTTCTCCCGGTGCTCTCTTAACCAAAAGCACACTACGTGTTTTTTTATCTACAACTATACCAACTCCGACTCGGTACTTCGAAGTCTCAGACTGCGGGATCGGCAGGATTTCGCGTTCGTTCTTCCTCCGGAGTGCAAACACGTCTTCCGGGCCATAACTCTTCGCCAGCGCCACCGAACCCAAAGGATCACAAGCATAAATAGTTGACTCATAAGCCTGAATTTGTATCGCAACCGCTTTAGTAACCCAAACCTGATTTGGCTTTGTAATTGGTTCGAGCCGGGCCGCGCGGATGACATTCGGGCCGATAACAGTATCTCTGCCCGTGAATGGGTCTTTCAATGCTGAGTTTTCACCCTGATGTATGGAAGAACGAATCTGCAGGTGCGGTAGCTCGGCATCCATCCAGTCGTTATTAATAAAGAAATCACGCAACTCAAGAGCTATATTGCAAATGGACCTTAATGAATTTGACGCAATAACGATGCCATCTCCCCACGTATTCTTGTAAGAAGTCTCGTTATGCTCGATTCTGCGGCTCGCAATTGGCAAAACTTCGTTGTTTAGGCGAATAATCTGCTTATCGGTAAGATGCGAATAACCTTTGATGTCAGCGAAGAACACGTAATTTATTTGTTTTGACATAGAATTACCCGAGCATTGATGAGACTACGCACTGTATTGCATTCGCTGCGCTACCTGAAGTGGGCATCTCAAAATGACCGCTTCTGGCGCAAGCCACCCACCCACCCCCTTCCCACCAACACCATTTGACGCCGTCCCGCCCGCTGTCATACTCTCACCCGATGGCGTGCCTCAGGGCTGGCGTGCGCGGAGGTTTGAATGACAAGGTCGGTATTTCGGTTTCTGTCCCGGCAGTCCGAGACCCTCGAGCTTGCCAGCGATCGCCACCTGCTTCGCCTGCCCCGTTTCCAGGATTACCGGCAATGGTATCAGCTGCGCTCCGAGAGCCGGCGCTTTCTCGAACCGTGGGAGCCGACCTGGCGGGGGGACGAGCTGACGGAGAGTTCGTTTCGGGCGCGCGTCATTAGAAATGAACAGGAATTTTCATCGGGCCAGGCCGTGCCGCTTTTGATGTTCGAGCGGGAGGAAAAGGTGCTGCTGGGCGGGCTGACCATTGGCTATATCAGGCGTGGGGCGGCGCAATGCTGCATGATCGGCTACTGGATGGGCGAGCGCCATGCCGGCCACGGCCACATGTTCGGTGCCCTGAAACTGGCCATACCCTATATCTTTTCGAGCCTTCAGTTGCACCGTATCGAGGCAGCCTGTATTCCAGACAATACAAGAAGCATCCGTCTCCTTGAAAAGGCCGGCTTTCAACAGGAAGGCTACCTTCGGGAGTATCTGAAGATAAACGGGGAGTGGCGCGACCATGTGATGTACTCGCTTCTGGCGGCCGACAGGCGGTCTTGAGCGGCACCCGGGCGCGACAGGACTGGGCCGTACCTAAGGACAATGCAGTTTCAATGATGCCTCCATCCGTGCAGCAAACGCTGCGTGCCAGCCGGTTGCTTGCCCTCGTTCTCCTCGCCGTGACGATGCTCGTCGGCGCGCTGGGCCTGCCCGCCCATGCCGTCGAGCCCGTCAAGATCTCCCGTGACGACACCGCGCTCGACCTGACCGCCACCACCGAAATCTATACCGGCCGCGGCGAGGCCTTCCAGGTTTCCACGGCACCGGGCACGGACGGCATCGTGCGCCGCATCGAGGTGCGCGCCACCTCTGAGGATCACCAGGGCGACTGGGCCGTCTTCGCGCTCGCCAATGTCTCTGAAGAGCAGATCGACCGCGTCATCGTCGCTCCGCATTTCCGCCTCGTGCAATCCAAACTGTTCTGGCCGGACCTTGGCGCCAAACGCATCATCTCGATCACGCCGAGCGAAGGGTTTGCGCTCGACCGGCAGCCGAGCGAGGAGGCGGATGTCTTCCGCATCACGCTCAACCCCGGCTCGGTCGTTACCTTCGTCGCGGAGCTTGCGACGCCCGACCTGCCGCAGATCTACCTCTGGGAACCGGACGCCTACAAGGACACGGTCAACGCCTTCACGCTCTATCGCGGCATCGTGCTCGGCATTGCGGGCCTGCTCGCGGTGTTCCTCACCATCCTCTTCGTGGTGAAGGGCACCTCCATGCTGCCGGCGACGGCGGCGCTCGCCTGGGCGGTGCTCGGCTATATCTGCGTCGATTTCGGCTTCCTGTCGAAGCTCATCAGCATAACGGCCGGCGACGAGCGAATATGGCGCGCGGGCACGGAAGTCTTCCTGGCCGCCGGCCTCGTGGTGTTCCTGTTCACTTACCTGAACCTCAACCGCTGGCACGCGCATCTCTCCTACGCGACGCTCGCCTGGATCCTCGGCCTCGGTCTGCTGTTCGGCGTGGCGATCTATGATCCGCCGATCGCGTCCGGCATCGCCCGCCTGTCCTTCGCGCTCACCGGTTCCGTCGGCATCGTGCTCATCGCCTATCTCGGCTTCAACCGTTATGACCGGGCGATCCTGCTGGTGCCCGCCTGGGCGCTGATCCTCGTCTGGCTGTTTGGCGCCTGGCTCACGGTGACGGGGCAGCTCAACAACGATATCATCCAGCCGGCGCTTGGCGGCGGCCTCGTGCTGATCGTGCTCCTCATTGGCTTCACCGTGATGCAGCACGCCTTTGCCGGCGGCGCCTATAGCCAGGGCCTGTTTTCCGATCTCGAACGCCAGTCGCTGGCGTTGACCGGCTCCGGTGACACGGTCTGGGACTGGGACGTGGCGCGCGACCGCGTCGTCACCATTCCCGACATCTCCATCCAGCTCGGCCTTGCGCCTGGCGTCATGCATGGCCCGGCGCGCAACTGGCTGCCGCGCCTGCATCCGGATGATCGCGACCGTTTCCGCGCGACGCTAGATGTGCTGCTGGAACACCGCAAGGGCCGGCTCAACCATCAGTTCCGCGTGCGCGCCGAGGATGGCCATTACCATTGGCTGTCGATCCGCGCCCGGCCGGTGCTCGGCGCCAACGGCGAGATCATCCGCTGCGTCGGCACGATCATCGACATCACCGAACAGCGCAACTCCGTCGACCGCCTGCTCCAGGACGCGCTGCACGACAACCTCACGGGCCTGCCGAACCGCCAGGTCTTCCTCGATCGCCTGCAATCGGTCCTCGCCCTGACCGCCAGCTCGGAAAACGTCCGCCCGACCGTGCTGACCATCGACATCGACCGCTACAAGCAGGTCAACGATGCGCTCGGCATCGCGGCCGGCGACAACATCCTCATCGCGCTGACCCGCCGCCTGCGACGCCTGCTGAAACCGCAGGACACGCTGGCACGGCTGGCCGGCGACCAGTTCGGCCTGATCCTGATGTCGGAGCGCGACCCTGCCAAGGTGGCGGATTTCGCCGATGCCGTCAGCAAGGCCATCATGGTGCCGATCAATTTCGGCGGCCGCGAGATTATCCTGACCGCCTCGATAGGCCTCGTCTCCTGGGTCGACCAGCAGGAGGATGCGGCGGGCCTGCTCAACGACGCGGAACTTGCCATGTACCGGGCGAAGAAGGCCGGCGGCAACCGCGTCGAGCCGTTCCGCCCCGCCTTCCGCACCTTCGGCGCCGATCGTCTCCAGATCGAGACGGACCTGCGCCGCGCCATCGAGCGCAAGGAACTGTCGCTCGTCTACCAGCCGATCGTCCGGCTCTCGGATGCCGAGATTGCCGGCTTCGAGGCGCTGATGCGCTGGGACCACCCCAAGCGCGGCAACATCTCGCCGACAGAGTTCATCCCGATCGCGGAAGCCTCCGACCTCATCAACCAGCTCGGCCTTTTCGCCTTCGACAAGGCGGCGAGCGACCTGATGGACTGGCAGCTCCAGACCGGCGAGTTGCCGATCTTCGTCTCCGTCAACCTCTCCAGCGCCCAGCTCCTCAATAACGAGCTCTACAACGACGTGCGCGCGGCACTCGCGAAGACGCGCTGCGAGCCGCACAAGCTGAAGCTGGAACTCACCGAATCCGTCGTGATGGAGAACCCGGAACAGGCCCGCCTCATCCTCAACAAGCTCAAGGATGTCGGCCTCGGCCTCGCGCTCGACGATTTCGGCACGGGCCACTCCTCGCTTTCCTACCTCACCCGCTTCCCCTTCGACACGATCAAGCTCGACAAGGCGCTGGTGCGCGACGCCTCCGACAAGCGCCCCGTGCTGCTGCGCTCCGTCATCTCGATGGCCCGGGAACTGGAAATGCAGGTCGTCGCCGAAGGCATCGAATCCGAGGAGGACGCGATCGAACTCGGCAACATGGGCTGCGAATTCGGCCAGAGCTACCTCTTCGGCCCGCCGATCGGCTACGACTCGGTGCAGCGGCTACTCAAGGAACGGTTTCCGCTGATGAAGCGGGCGTGAGCGAATAAGGGTTTATCGCCTATTCACTCCTCCGCACCAGCCGGTTGATGAAATCGAGTTTTTCCACGACCGGCGGGGGCAGGACGAAGGGGTAGCTGTCGGGCTGGCCCATGGAGCGCTGGATGGCGTTGAGCGCCACGCTGAGGGGGATCCAGGATTCGACGAGGCGGCCGGCGTTTGGCGCGCGGTAGGGGTCGAAGGTGACTTCGGCTTCCAGTTCCTCGTGGCCCTTCGGATCGGTGTTGAGGCCGAAGGCGCGGGCGGTTTCCAGCGTATCGACAATGTGGAAGAAGTGCGCCCAGCATTCCGCGAAGTCTTCGGCCGGATGGCTGCTCGCATAGGTGCTGATGAAATAATTCTGCCAGTCGGCGGGCGGGCCCTGCTCGTAGTTGCGCTGGAGGGCGGCGGCATAGTCCTGCCGTTCATCGCCGAAGAGGCGCCTCGCCTCCTCCTGGGTCGCATCGTCGCGCACGAGCTGCGACCAGTAGAAATGGCCGATCTCGTGGCGAAAATGGCCGAGCAGCGAGCGGTAGGGTTCGCCCATGGAGACGCGTACGCTCTCGCGCACCTCGTCGTCGGCCTCGGCCGCGCGCAGGCTGATGAGGCCCGCTTCATGGCCGGTCATGGCGGCATTGACGACATTGCCGCCGGCATCGACCTCGTCGGCCAGGAAATCGAAGACCAGACCGCTGCTCGGATCTTCCTCGCGGGTCGGGTGCGGCAGCCGCCAGCGCAGGATCGAATAGAAGAGATGATGCTGCGCAAGCCCGATACGGCGCCAGCGTTCCAGCCCGTGCGGATCGGTCGTCGGCACGATGCGATTGTGCCGGCAGGCCTCGCAGAAGGCATGCGGGCTATCGGCCGGCAGCAGCCAGTTGCAGACGTCATGCACGGCATTTTCGCAGAAGCGATAGACGCCTTCGTTCGGCGCGATCTTCCAGAAACCCTCGCCTTCCGGCACCAGCGCATGCAGCGTCACATCCTGCGCCAGGAAGCCGAGCGAGGAGCCGCACCGCACGCAGACGCGGTTGTCGAAATGGATGGTCTGGCCGCAGGTCTGGCAGGTGAAGAGTTTCATGAGGTCCCCGGTATGGCATCGTAGAGAATACCCGCATCGGCCGAAGTCGATACGGGTATGCTTCAATCGCTATCGCTTGATGACACGGTCCGTGCCACCTGGCGTTCATCAGAGGCGGTCGACCGCGCCCTTGACGGCATCCTTGGCCTTGCCGACTGCCTTCTGGGTTTTGCCCTTGGCTTCCTGGCCGGCGCCTTCTGCCCGCAGCTTGGGGCTGTTCACTGCCTTGCCGGCGGCCTGCTTGGCCTTGCCTGCAACTTCGTTTGCCGTGCCCTTGATCTTGTCGCTCGTGCTACCCACCGTCGTACTCCTGTTGTTCGAGGCGTGCTCTTTCACGCGGCGAAACAACGGCGCAAAGCCGCACAAGTTCCAAAGAGATGTCTGAAATAAGCGGAAACGTCAGGCGTGGCCGGCTTCGGCCGAAAGCATGGCGGGCGAGATGCCCATCAGGCCGAGCGCGCGCTCGTATTTGCTGTCGAGATTGGTGTCGAAGATCAGCTCTTCCTGCGCCGGGCAGGACAGCCAGCCATTGGCGCCGATCTCGTTTTCGATCTGCCCCGCGCCCCAGCCGGCATAGCCGAGCATCATCAGGCCCTTCTGCGGGCCGCGGCCGCGGGAAATGGCGCGCACGATATCGAGCGTCGCCGTCAGGCAGATGTCGTCGCTGACCGGGATCGAGGATTCCGACATGTAATCATCCGAATGCAGCACGAAGCCGCGGCCGCTTTCTACCGGCCCGCCGCAGCGGATTGGGAAATCGAGCGTGGAGCCCGGCAGGCGGATCACCTCGTCCTCGCCCAGCAGATCGAGATGCAGCAGCACGTCGGAGAAGCTCAGCTGCTGCGGCCTGTTGATGACGAAGCCCATCGCGCCGTCATCGGAATGGGCGCAGATATAGACCACGGTGCGGGAGAAATTGGAGTCGGCCATGCCCGGCATGGCGATCAGGAACTGACCGTCAAGGAAGCCGCGTTCTCGTCTGTTTTTCAGAACCGACATAGCCATAATGCGGACAGCCTACCAATTCACCGCCAAATGAAAAGCGTTCTTTTTTGCTGGCGCGGCATGCCAGCCTTGCAGGAAAGTTATGGTAGGAAAGCGCGCGATCAAGCTTTTATGATTGTCCCGCACGGTTTTGTTGCTGGAAAGCCGGTGCCCCCGGCGCTAGATATCGTTTCATGAAACGCCTGCAAACCGCTGCCATCGCGCTCATTTTTCTGCATTCGCCCGCCGCCGCCGCGACCTCGCAATGGGTCGAGACGCCCGGTGGCGACGTGCGCCTTGTTGCCCTTCCGGCCGGCGCCGACGGCGTGGTGCGCGCCATGATCGATATCCGCCTGCATGACGGCTGGAAAACCTATTGGCGTGATCCGGGCGGCAGCGGCATCCCGCCGTCGATCGCCATCAGCGGGGCCGAACTGAAATCGGTCGGCTTCCCCGCGCCAAAACGGCTCGGCGACCAGGAGAACCACTATATCGGCTACGACAAGCCGGTGCGCTTTCCGCTGAAGCTCGACAAGGCAGCCGGCGGGGCGATCACCGCGACGGTGTTTCTCGGCGTGTGCAAGGATATCTGTATTCCCGTGCAGGCGGAGCTGACGTTGGATTCGATCGGCGAGAGCTTTGCCAATCCGCTGGAAGAGACGGCGATCGCCGATGCGGAAGCGACGCTGCCGGGCGGATCGGGCGACGGGTTCAAGCCGCTTTCCGGGCGTTTCGCGGCAGACGACAAGAGCCTGACGGTGCGCTTCGAGGCGCCGGCCGATGGCCAGTTGCCCGACGTCTTCCTCTCCGGTTCCTCGACCTTCGAATTCGGTGCGGCCGGCCCCGTCCGCCGCGATGGGAACGTCTTCGTCGCGGAGGTGCCGGTGCTGCACAAGCCCAAGGTCTACGATCTTGCAAAAGATCCGATCCGCCTGACGGTGCGCTCCGGCGAGAAGACGATGGAAAGCCCGCTTGCCATCGAGTGACCGTCGCCTATAGTCCCGTCACCCACATGAAGCCTACTATACAGACAGGGAGAGACCCGTGACCATTGCCGTTGGAGACAAGCTGCCCGACCTCAAGCTCAAGGAGCGCACGCCGGACGGTCCTGCCGAAATCTCGACCGAGGACCTGTTCAAAGGCAAGCGCGTCGTGCTCTTCGCCGTGCCCGGCGCCTTCACGCCGACCTGCTCGCTGAACCACCTGCCGGGCTATCTCGAAAACCGTGACGCGATCCTCGCCAAGGGCGTGGACGACATTGCCGTCGTCGCCGTCAACGACCATCACGTCATGGGCGCCTGGGCGAACTCCACCGGCGGCGCTGGCAAGCTGCGCTTCCTCGCCGATTGGGACGCCGGCTTCACCAAGGCGCTCGGCATGGAGGTCGATCTTTCCGCCGGCACGCTCGGCGTGCGTTCCAAGCGCTACTCCATGCTCGTCGAGGACGGCGTGGTGAAGAGCCTCAATGTCGAGGAAAGCCCCGGCCAGGCAACCGTTTCCGGTGCCGCCGCGATGATCGAGCAGCTCTGAATAGAGCCGGTCGCCGGACCGTCATCCTTTCAACGAGCCCAGAATGCCCGGGCAGCACCCGGGCATTTCCATGAGGGCTTGCGGAAGGGACCGTCGGATGCAGGAAAATACGTGGCGAAAGGGCAGCACGGCAGGGGTGCCTGCGGGCATTGCCATCCGGCTTGACGGCGCAATTCTGGCGCTGCGTGCGGGCAGCCTCGATGCTGGCACGCTCGATACGCTTCTCGCCGACCTCGACCCCATTTCGCCGGAAGCGTCGCAGCAGGTCGCACGCCTGTGCACGGCATCCTTCCGCTATGGCCTCCCCTCGGACCCGGCCCCGACGCTGCTGACCCGCCTGCTCGCGCTGCGCAAGAGCGCCCCGGACGCGCCGCGCCAGACCGTTTCGCCGGGAGGGGCGGCCTGGCTTCGCCTGTGCCATCCGGACGGTTTCGTGCGCGAGACCGCGCTTCAGGCGCTGGACGATGCACCCCGCACGGCCTTTCGCCTCGCTTTGCTCCTGCTGCGGGTCAACGACTGGGTGCCGGAGGTTGCCGCCGCCGGGCGCGCGGCCTTCGAGCGCCTGGCGCCCGCCATCCCGCTGTCAGCGGCCCAACGCATCGCGCCGATGATCGCCAATCATTATGTGAAGCGGCGCGGCAGGGTCGATCTCGCAGCGCCGGTCATCGCGCTGCTGACGCGCGACGAGACCTGGCCCGCGCTGCTCTGCTGGCTGACGACATCGACGGACGAGGCCGTAGCACCCGTCATGCGGCTCCTGCTGCTGTCGGATCGCCTCGACGCCGCCCTTCCAAGGCTGCTGACGGCCCGGCACTATCTGGTGCGGGCGCTTGCCGCGCGCACGCTGATGTCCGGCCAAGCCGAGGTCGTGGTCGGCAGGACGCAGAAGATCGAAGCCGGCTATTCCGGCCGCCACGCATCCTCTGTGCCGAAGCTCGTCACCCGGCCGATCGGGATTGCACCCGATGTCGAGCGCACGTTGCGGCAGGTGGCGCAAGACAGGGCCACCGCGGTGCGCAAGATCGCGGCCGACGGGCTGATCGCCCACCGGGACCGGCTCGACAATCTGGATGGCCTGCTGGCGCTTTTCGACAAGGAGCCGAACGCGGCCATCCGCGAACGCGTCGATTTCATTCGCCGACGGCGCGCTTGCCTTTGAAGGGCGCCATGCCCTGGCGGGCAAGCTCGTCGGCGCGTTCGTTTTCAGGGTGGCCGGCATGGCCCTTCACCCAGTGCCACTCGACCTTGTGGCGCAGCCGCGCCTCATCGAGCGCCTGCCAGAGATCGCCGTTCTTCACCGGCTTCTTGTCGGCGGTCTTCCAGCCGTTTTTCTTCCAGCCGAAAATCCACTTGGAAATACCGTCCATGACGTATTTCGAGTCGGTATAGAGATCGACCTCGCAGGGGGATTTCAGGGCGGACAGCGCGCTCATCGCCGCCGTCAGCTCCATGCGGTTGTTGGTCGTGTCGGCCTCGCCGCCGGACATTTCCTTCTCGACCTCGCCGTAGCGCAGCACCGCGCCCCAGCCGCCGGGGCCGGGATTGCCCGAGCAGGCGCCGTCCGTGAAGATATCGACATGTTTCATCGCAAAAGTCCGTATTCCGCAGGGTTCTGGACCTGACGATGGAAGCGCAGCTTGCGCAGATATTCGAGCGGGTCCTTCTTGACGACCAGCGCGCCCGGCGGCGTCATCAGCCAGTCGTAGAGCCGCGTCAGGAAGAAGCGCAGGGCCGAGCCGCGCGCGAGCAGCGGCAGGGCGGCCGCCTCCTCGGGCGAGAGCGGGCGCACGCTTTCATAGCCGTCGAGCAGCGCCATGCCCTTGGTGAGGTTGAAGGAACCGTCCTTCTCGAAGCACCAGGCATTGAGGCAGATCGAGACGTCGTAGGCCAGGAGGTCGTTGCAGGCGAAGTAGAAGTCGATCAGGCCCGACAGGTCCTCGCCGATGAAGAAGACGTTGTCGGGGAAAAGA
Source organism: Shinella sp. GW821-FHT10F02 (assembly GCF_058809275.1). NCBI lineage: Bacteria > Pseudomonadati > Pseudomonadota > Alphaproteobacteria > Hyphomicrobiales > Rhizobiaceae > Shinella > Shinella sp. GW821-FHT10F02. The sequence goes on from NZ_JBXASL010000008.1 coordinate 113,627, forward strand.
TCGGCGTGGATGACGCCGGCCGGCAGGTCCTTCGGCCAGTTCTTTTCAAGGAAGGCGAGTTCGCCGCCGATCTCGTCCTGCAGGCCCGTCTCCACCTCGTCGGCGCGCTCGGCGGACTTGTCCCACAGCGGCCGCCAGCCGCCGACGGAGAGCGCGTTCTCGCGGGTGATCTCGAAACCCTCGCCGGCAAGGTGCATTTCGGCGAGCGCCCGGCCCACTTCGCGGCAATGTTTCGCCGAGGGCTTCCGCAGCCACATGCCTTCGAGGAAGGAGATCATGGCGGCCGGGCGGCCGGAAAGCTCGCCAAGCTGCGCGCCGTCGTTCCTCGGCAGCGGCAGCGGGCAGGACAGGCCCCGCTCCGCCAGATGGTGCATCAGGCCAAGGAAGAACGGCAAGTCATTGCGGTCGACGCGCTTCTCGTAGAGCGTCAGGATGAAGGCGCCCTTGGTGGTGTGCAGCAGGAAATTGGAATTCTCCACGCCCTCGGCGATGCCCTTGTAGGACAGCAGCGTGCCCGCGTCATAGGCGGTCAGGAAGCGGGAAAGATCGTCTTCGGTGATATCGGTATAGACGGCCACGGGCGGGTCTCAGGCTTGCGGGGATAGGAATGATTGGGGGTGCGCCGCCCGGAAGGCCCTACTCGCCATTGACGAAGGCCATGTCGGCGGGGGTGAGTTCGATGGCGCGCAGTTCGCGGTTGACGAGGAAGTGTTCGTTTTCCTCGACCGTGTCGGCAAGCTCCACCACCGCATTGTAGCGCGCGCGGAAGGCCTCGATGATCTCGTTGACGATGACTTCGGGCGCGGAGGCGCCAGCCGACAGGCCGACGGTGCGGATGTCGCCGATCGTCTCCCAGTCGATCTCGGAGGCGCGCTGCACGAGCACGGACCTGGTGGCCCCTGCCCTCAGCGCCACTTCGACGAGGCGCTTGGAGTTGGACGAGTTCGGCGCGCCGACGATGAGGAAGAGGTCGCAGCCGGGGGCGGCCTGCTTGACGGCCTCCTGCCGGTTGGTGGTGGCGTAGCAGATCGAATCGGCGGCGGGTGCCGTGAGGTTCGGGAAACGCTCGTGCAGGCGCTTGATGACGCCGGCGGTGTCGTCGACGGACAGCGTGGTCTGCGTGACGTAGCCGAGGTTTTCCTCGTCCGGCGGCATGTAGGTCTCGGCATCCTCGACGGTCTCGACCAGCGAGACGGAGCCTTCGGGCAGTTGCCCCATCGTGCCGATGACTTCCGGGTGGCCGGCATGGCCGATCAGCACGACATGACGGCCGAGGCGCTGGTGACGCATCGCCTGCTTGTGCACTTTGGACACCAGCGGGCATGTGGCGTCGAGATAGAACAGGTTGCGCGCCTGCGCATCCTCTGGAACCGACTTCGGCACGCCATGCGCGGAAAAGACGACCGGCTGCTGGCGGTGTTCTTCGGGGATCTCGTGCAGTTCCTCGACGAAGATTGCGCCCTTGGCCTCCAGGCCTTCCACGACATAGCGGTTGTGCACGATCTCGTGGCGCACATAGACCGGCGCACCGTAGGCCTTCAGCGCCAGCACGACGATCTGGATCGCGCGATCCACGCCGGCGCAGAAGCCGCGCGGGCCGCACAGTCTGATGGTCAAGTCCGATCGGGTATCAATCATGCTCATCGGTTATCCGGCAATCAGGACGGCAACAAGGGCGACGGCCGCCGGAAGCGCCTGAATGACGAAAATCTTCCGCGAGGCCGTTGCGCCCCCATATAGGCCGGCGACCAGCACCGCGCCAAGAAAAAACAATTTGATCTGCCAGGCGAAGGCCGGATCGGGATGCAGCAACGCCCAGAACAGGCCGGCGGCGAGAAAGCCGTTATAGAGGCCCTGATTGGCGGCGAGCACTTTCGTCGCCTCTGCCTGGGCGGGCGTCATGCCGAAGGCCTTGAGGCCGCGCGGCGTCGTCCAAAGGAACATTTCGAGGATGAGGATATAGACATGTTCGATGGCCACGATCGCCACGAGGATGGTTGCAAGCGCCTGCATGTCCTCTTTCTCCCCTTTCCGGTTCCGGGGTGCGCCCCTGCTTCCTTCTATGCCATTTCAAGGCGCCGGGCGATCGCCCTTGCGGCGGAAGACGGCGTAGAGCGCGACGCCGACGAGGGCCGCGGCGAGGCCATACCAGGTGACGGCATATTGCAGGTGGTTGTTCGGCAGGTCGAACTGGGTGACCGCGCCGATGGGCAGGCCCTTCGGGTTCAGCGCATCGCCGGCATCGACGAAGAAGGGCACCAGCTTGTCGGCCGGGATGGCGACGCTCGATGCCATCACGTCGAGGTCCTTCCAGTAGAAGATGTTCTTCGCGACGTCGTTGTCCGGCACGATGGAGGAGGGTTTTTCGGCAAGCCGCGCGCGGGCGAGGCCGATGACGGTCTGCTCGCCGGTCAGCTGGCCCTGCTTGCGCATTTCCGGCTCCTTCGCCTCGAAGGGCACGAAGCCGCGATTGACGAAGAGGAAGCGGCCGTCGGCAAGCTGGAGCGGCGTGTAGACGTAATAGCCTGTCTGGCCGCGCCAGGTGGCGAAGAAGTGGCGCTCGCGGTTGTTGGCGAAGATGCCGGTGACGGTGACAGGGCGGTATTCGATGTCGTCGCCCTTCGCCGCCATCGCCTCGATATCGGCAAGCGGTGCCGGGGCCGCGATGCGGCGCTCGGCCATGTCGGCGAGGAGCTGCTCCTTCCAGGCCAGGCGCTGCATTTGCCAGGTGCCGAGCGACAGCAGGATGGCGAGTGCTACGAGGAAGGCGATGCCGGTGAGGACCGCCTTGCCCTTGCCCGGCATGCGGCTTGCCGGCACCTCAGCCACGGTCGATCTCGCCCGGGCGCGCATTGTTGCGGTATTGCAGGGTGATCAGCAGGCCCTTCAGGATGCGCGTCAGCCAGAGGCCGAGGCCGATGGCGAGCGGGATCCACAGGATGAAATGCAGCCAGAGCGGCAGGGCATAGTTCACCTCCGCCCACAGCGCGATGCCGACGACGATGAAGCCGACGATGAGCAGCACGAAGACCACCGGACCATCGCCCGAATCGGCGAAGGAATAGTCGAGGCCGCAATTCGTGCAGGCCGGCCGCACCTTCAGCAGGCCATTGAACAGCCTGCCCTGGCCGCAGCGCGGGCAACAGCCGCGCACGCCGGCGCTGAAGGGGTCGACGGGCGGAAAGAGCGCCTTGTCCTCGTCCATGATGCGGATCCAATCAAAATGCAGATGTCTGCATAGGTAGCGGCCCGCCTGCCCTGCGTCCAACTGAAAAGCTGCGACAAAGCGGCCGGGGTGTGCCCCAAAGCACAAACGGCCGCATCGCTGCGGCCGTTCGGAAGTTTTGTTCGGCCCGGATCAGCCGTGCGCGATCGGCGCGCCCCAGCCACCCCAGATGTAGATGGAGAAGAAGAGGAAGAGCCAGACGACGTCGACGAAGTGCCAGTACCAGGCGGCGGCTTCGAAGCCGAAGTGCTGCTTGGGGGTGAAATCGCCGCGAAGCGCGCGGATGAGGCAGACGATCAGGAAGATCGTGCCGACGAGGACGTGGAAGCCGTGGAAGCCGGTCGCCATGAAGAAGGTGGCGCCGTAGATCGAATCCTTGAAGGCGAACGGTGCGTGCGCGTACTCATAGGCCTGGACGAAGGAGAACAGCACGCCGAGGGCCACGGTGAGCGCCAGGCCGTTGACGAGGCCCTTGCGGTCGTTGTGCAGCAACGCGTGGTGCGCCCAGGTCACGCAGGTGCCCGAAAGCAGCAGGATGACGGTGTTGTAGAGCGGCAGGTGCCAGGGATCGAGAACCTCGATGCCCTTCGGCGGCCAGACGCCGCCGGTATAGGTGGCGCGCGCGGCCTGGATGGCTTCGCCGGGGAAGAGGCTCGCATCGAAGAAGGCCCAGAACCAAGCGACGAAGAACATCACCTCGGAGGCGATGAACATGATCATGCCGTAGCGCAGGTGCAGCGAGACGACGCGGGTGTGGTGGCCCTCATGGGCTTCCTTCACCGTGTCCGCCCACCAGGCATACATGGTGTAAAGCACGATCAAGAGGCCGATGTAGAAGATCCACGGCGTGGCGAGGTTGACGCCGAACAGGTGGAACGCGCCGCCCGAGACGTAGCGCATGTAGCCGATGCCGCCGAGCGCCATGACGAACGCACCGATGGAGGCAAGCAGCGGCCACGGGCTGGGGTCGATGATGTGGTAGTCGTGTTTCTTCTGATGCGCATCGGCCATTTGACTTATCCCCGAATGTATCGCGTTCATTCCCGGCATAGCCGGAAACGCATGTCTTTCAAAGCTTGTTCGCGTCGTCCGTCTTGATATCCGCAGACGAAACCACCGGCTTCGTCGCCTCATGCGGATAGAAGGTATAGGACAGCGTGATCGTGTGGATACCCTTGGTCTCGACCGGCTTGACGATCTCCGGATCAACGAAGAAGACCACGGGCATTTCGAGTTCCTCGCCCGGCTTCAGCGTCGTCTCGGTGAAGCAGAAGCACTGGACCTTGTTGAAATAGGCGCCGGCGGCCTGCGGCGTGACGTTGAACGTCGCCTGGCCGGTGGTCGGCGTCGAGGCGTTGTTGCGCGCCTTGTAGAGGATCTGCACGGTCTCGCCGATCTTCATCTCGACTTCGCGCTGCACCGGCTCGAAGGACCAGGCGAGGCCCGGGCCGACATTGGCGTCGAAGCGCACCTTGATGGTCTTGTCGAGGATGACGTCGGAAGCCTGCTCGACGCGCTGCGTCGTGCCGCCGTAGCCGGTGACCTTGCAGAACATTTCGTAGAGCGGCACGGCGGCATAGGCCATGCCGGCCATGCCGATGACGAAGGAACAGCAGATGGCGACGATCGTGCCGTTGCCCAATCCACTCTTTTCAGTCTGTTTCGTCTCGCTCATGTCAGCCCACCATTCCGCCGGCGAATTTCACCAGCGTGACGATGTAGAAGAGCACGACGAGGCCCAAAAGCACGATGCCGAGCGCGATGTTGCGGCCGCGGCGCGACTTCTTCTGGCTTTCCGTGAGGTTTACCGTTTCCATTATAGTACCCATCCGAATGATGCGATCAGGTGGTCGAGCATCAGCCCGGAGAAGACCGCGAACAGGTAGACGATGGAGAAGGCGAAGAGTTTCTTGGCCGGCACCATCGCGCGGTCGCCTTCCGGCATGCGCAACACGCCGACAGAATACCATACGAAGCCGAGGCCGAGCGCTGCGGCAAAGAGACCGTAGCCGAGGCTCGCAAAGCCGAGAAAACTCGGCACGACGGCGATGACGGCGGTCAGGATGGCGTAGATCAGGATCTGCACCTTCGTCGTCCACTCGCCGGCGACGTTCGGCAGCATCGGCACGCCGACGGCCTCGTAGTCGCGCATCTTGAAGAGCGCCAGCGCCCAGAAGTGTGCTGGGGTCCACAGGAAGGTGATGAGGAAGAGGACGACGCTCTCGATGGAGACGCCGCCGGTGACACAGACCCAGCCGATCATCGGCGGGAAGGCGCCGGCGGCACCGCCGATGACGATGTTCTGCGGCGTCGAGCGCTTGAGCCACATCGTGTAGATGACGGCGTAGAAGAAGATGGTGAAGGCGAGCAGGCCGGCGGCAAGCCAGTTGACCGCAAGGCCGAGGATCGCGACCGAGAAGGCGGAGAGCGTCAGGCCGAAGGCGAGCGCTTCTTCCGGGCGGATGCGGCCGGACGGGATGGGACGCTGGGCGGTGCGGGTCATGACCGCATCGATATCCGCGTCGTACCACATGTTGAGGGCACCGGAGGCTCCGGCGCCCACGGCGATACAGAGGATCGCTATGGCGCCGATGAACGGGTTGATCGTGCCGGGCGCCATGACCAGGCCGGCAAAGGCCGTGAAGACGACGAGCGACATGACGCGCGGCTTCAGGAGCTCGAAGAAATCACGCGGCGACGCTTCGGAGAGGTAGACCTCGCCGCCGCCTGCTGCTGTGTCGTGATGCTCGATGACCGCCATGTTCTTTCCGTCGCGTTCGGCCGGGTTTGCCGGCCTCTTTTAGAAATGGAGCCGCCGTTGCCGGCGGCCCCGATCGTCTGAAGACCTTACTTGATCTTCGGGAGCTGTTCCCACTGGTGGAACGGCGGCGGCGAAGAGAGCTGCCATTCCAGCGTGTTGGCGCCCTCGCCCCACGGATTGTCACCGGCGACGCGCTTCTTGGCGAAGGCTTCGACGATGCTGAAGAGGAAGATCAGCACGGCGAAGGCCGAGATGTACGAGCCGTAGGACGACACCGCGTTCCAGCCTGCGAAGGCATCCGGATAGTCGATGTAGCGGCGCGGCATGCCGGCGAGGCCGAGGAAGTGCTGCGGGAAGAAGATCAGGTTCACGCCGACGAACATGACCCAGAAGTGCAGCTTGCCGAGGAATTCCGAATACATGTAGCCGGTCATCTTCGGGAACCAGTAGTACCAGGCCGCGAAGATCGCGAAGACGGCGCCGAGCGACAGAACGTAGTGGAAGTGGGCAACCACGTAGTAGGTGTCGTGCAGGGCGCGGTCGAGGCCGGCGTTTGCGAGCTGGACGCCGGTGACGCCGCCGACGGTGAACAGGAAGATGAAGCCGATCGCCCAGACCATCGGCGTCGTGAAGCGGATCGAACCGCCCCACATCGTCGCGATCCAGGAGAAGATCTTCACGCCCGTCGGAACCGCGATGACCATCGTGGCGAAGACGAAGTAACGCTGCGTGTCGAGCGACATGCCGACCGTGTACATGTGGTGCGCCCACACGATGAAGCCGACGGCGCCGATCGCGACCATGGCGTAGGCCATGCCGAGGTAGCCGAAGATGGGCTTGCGCGAGAAAGTCGACACGATGTGGCTGACGATGCCGAAGCCGGGCAGGATCAGGATGTACACTTCCGGGTGGCCGAAGAACCAGAACAGGTGCTGGAAGAGGATCGGGTCACCGCCGTTTTCAGGCGCGAAGAAAGCCGTGCCGAAGTTGCGGTCGGTCAGCAGCATGGTGATGCCGCCCGCCAGGACCGGCAGCGAGAGCAGCAGCAAGAAGGCGGTGATCAGAACCGACCAGGCGAAGAGCGGCATCTTGTGCAGCGTCATGCCGGGAGCGCGCATGTTGAGGATCGTGGTGATGAAGTTGATCGCACCGAGGATCGACGAGGCGCCGGCGATGTGCAGGCCGAGGATGACGAAGTCCATGGCCGGACCGGGCTGTCCCGCGGTGGAGAATGGTGGATAGATCGTCCACCCGCCGCCGGCGCCATAACCACCCGCCGGCCCTTCGACGAACATCGAGAGCAGCACGAGCAGGAAGGCCGGAATGATCAGCCAGAACGAGATGTTGTTCATGCGCGGGAAGGCCATGTCCGGCGCGCCGATCATGATCGGCACCATCCAGTTGGCAAAACCGCCGATAAGGGCCGGCATGACCATGAAGAAGATCATGATGAGCGCATGTGCCGTCGTGAAGACGTTGAACATGTGCTTGCCGCCGTCGATGGCGGCGTCACCCTCGAAGCCGTAGACCATCTGGGCCAGGCCGTGGAAGATCTGGATGCCCGGCTCCTGCAGCTCCATGCGCATGAAGACCGAGAGCGTGCCGCCGATGATGCCGGCGAGGATCGCGAAGATCAGGTAGAGGGTGCCGATATCCTTGTGGTTGGTCGACAGGAACCAACGCTGAAAGAAAGTGAGCGGCTTGTGTTCGTGGTGATCGTTGTGATCGCCGTGGGCAGCGGATGTTCCGGCCATGGTCTCAACTCCCTTGGAATTACTGCGCGGCGTTCTGGGCGACGTTCACGGACTTGTCCGCTCCGTCGACAGACGCCATCAGGGCCTTGTTTGCCTCGCCGACATTCGTCGCGGCGGCAGCAAGCCAGGTATCGAACTTTTCCTGCGAGACGACGCGGATGGCGATCGGCATGAACGCGTGGTCCTTGCCGCAGAGCTCGGAACACTGGCCGTAGAACAGGCCTTCGCGATCGGCCTTGAACCAGGTTTCGTTGAGGCGGCCCGGCACGGCGTCGATCTTCACGCCGAAGGACGGCATGGCGAAGGCGTGGATCACGTCGGCAGCGGTGACGAGGACGCGCACATGCTTGCCGACCGGAACGACCAGTTCGTTGTCGACGGCGAGAAGGCGCGGATAGACGCCCTTGTCTTCCTTGCCGGCGCTAGCGCGGTCGCCGTCCTGCAGGAGAAGGCTGTCGAAGGAGAGCGGCGCTTCGCCGACCTGGTATTCATAACCCCAGTACCACTGGAAGCCGGTGGCCTTGATGGTCAGTTCCGGCTCTTCCGTGGGGGCGAGCTGCTTGGTGAGAAGCTGGAAGGACGGGATCGCCAGGAAGAGGAGAACGATGACCGGGCCGAGCGTCCAGACGACTTCGATCGCCGTGTTGTGGCTGGTCTTGGACGGAACCGGGTTCGCGCCTTCGCGGAATTTCACGACCACGAGGATGAGCAGGACGAGAACGAACAGGGTGACCGGTACGATGAACCAGAGTGTGTACTGCTCGAACCAGCGGATCTCTTCCATCATCGAGGTCGCGGCGGGCTGGAGGCCCTTCTGCCAGTCGAACGGCTGATCAGCGAAAGCGGTCGAAGCAAAGAGCAGACAGCCTAGAGCGGCCAGAACTGCAAAAGCTTTGTTTTTCACAACGTATCTCCCCAAGGCGTTTGATTGGGATCAAACAGGCGCGCAGAATCCCTGCTATACTGAGTGCTTAAAACCACAGTTTCATGCTCGCCGCAACAGCCATGGGGGACCGCCCGTGCGGCATTTTTGCGCAAAAGCAAAAGCCTTGGGCCTCTCCCCACAGTTTCTTCATAATTCCCTATAGCATGAAAGGTTTGGCCGCGGCGATCCCGACCGGAGCGCCCTTTTCGCGTGCCGCAAGCGCCTGTCCGGCAGGGCCTGGGCCACCCCTATTATAAAGTGTGCGCGGCCGGTCCAATTTCCGCCTTCAATCAATTGGAAATGAGCGCGCAGGGCTTTTCATTTCGGCCCCGTCCCTTCAAAGATACCCCGACTGATTCGAGATTCCGAGGTTTTCATGGGTTTTGCTCCCCTTTCCCGGCTGTCCCGGGCAGCATTCGGCCTTGCCGTCTTCGCGCTCGGCACGACTGCACTGGCCTCTGTTGCGACGGCCCAGCAGCCCGGCACGGTGAAATCCAACCATGGCGCCTGGTCGATCGTCTGCGATCAGCCGGCAGGTGCTTCCGGCGAGCAATGCGCGCTGATGCAGAACGTTCTCGCCGAAGACCGGCCGGAACTCGGCCTCTCCGTCGTCGTACTGAAGACCGCGGACCGCAAGGCGAAGATTCTTCGCGTGCTCGCGCCGCTCGGCGTGCTGTTGCCGAACGGGCTTGGTCTCAATGTCGACGGCAAGGATATCGGGCGGGCCTATTTCGTGCGCTGCTTTGCCGATGGCTGCTACGCCGAAGTCGTGCTGGAAGACGAACTCTTGAAGACCTTCCGCTCCGGCGCCACCGCCACCTTCATCGTCTTCCAGTCGCCGGAAGAAGGCATCGGCATCCCCGTCGACCTCAAGGGTTTTGGCGAGGGCTACGACGCGCTGCCGTAAGCCGCCCTCCGGCGGGCTTGCCGCCCGCCGCCGGGGGACTTACATGAACCCCGAGTTTAAAAGTTTGCGGAGCCTGCCATGAACACCGACCTCCTCTCCCTCTTCGATGCCGACGAGGCATCCGTGCAGGCGGTGCTGCGGGAAACGCTGAAGAGCGCCGACGACGGCGAGCTCTTCCTCGAACACGCCCAGGCGGAATCGCTCTCCTTCGACAACGGCCGCCTCAAGGGCGGCAGCTTCAACACCGACCAGGGTTTTGGCCTGCGCGCGGTAGCGGGCGAGGCCGTGGGTTATGCGCATTCGGGCGAGATGACGCTGTCGGCGCTGAAGCGCGCGGCGGATGCGGCGAGCGCCGTGACGCGCGGCTATTCCGCCGACTATTCCGAAGCGCCGCAGGGCACCAACCGGCAGCTCTACACGCAGGACAACCCGATCGGCTCGCCGACTTTCGAGCAGAAGGTGGCGTTGCTCACCGAGATCGACGGCTACCTGCGCGGCAAGGACCCAAAGGTGCGGCAGGTGACGGCGTCGATCGCCGCAAGCTGGCAGGTCGTCAACATTTTTCGCGCGGACGGGCACCGTGTCAGCGATATCCGGCCGATGACCCGCGTCAACGTCTCCGTCGTCGTCGGCGAAGGCGACCGGCAGGAGACGGGCAGCTACGGCATCGGCGGGCGCACGACCTTCGACGCTTTCCTCACCGAGGAGAGCTGGCGTTTCGGCGCCGACGAGGCGCTGCGCCAGGCGCTGGTCAATCTGGAAGCGGTGGAAGCACCGGCGGGCACGATGGACATCGTGCTCTCCTCCGGCTGGCCCGGCGTCATGCTGCACGAGGCGGTCGGCCATGGACTTGAGGGCGATTTCAACCGCAAGAAGACCTCTGCCTTTGCCGGGTTGCTCGGCGAGCAGGTGGCGGCCAAGGGCGTCACCGTTGTCGACGACGGCACGATCGACAACCGCCGCGGCTCGATCACCGTCGACGACGAGGGCACGCCGTCGGCCTATAACGTGCTGATCGAGGACGGCAAGCTGGTCGGCTACATGCAGGACCGGCAGAATGCGCGCCTGATGGGCATGAAGGCCACCGGCAACGGCCGCCGGCAGGGTTACGCCTACCGCCCCATGCCGCGCATGACCAACACCTACATGCTCTCCGGCGACAAGACGCCGGAAGAGATCATCGCCTCGGTGAAGAACGGCCTCTACGCCGTCTCCTTCGGCGGCGGACAGGTGGACATCACCTCCGGCAAATTCGTCTTCGGCTGCACGGAGGCCTATCTCATCGAGAACGGCAAGGTGACGGCCCCGGTCAAGGGCGCCATGCTGATCGGCAACGGCCCGGACGCCATGCGCCGCGTCTCGATGGTCGGCAACGACACCAAGCTCGACACCGGCATCGGCAATTGCGGCAAGGCCGGCCAATGGGTCCCGGTCGGCGTCGGCCAGCCGCATCTGCGGATGGATCAGATCACGGTGGGCGGGACGAAGACCTGATTTTCCAGGAACCGTTCGCGGTGCCCCTCATCCGCCTGCCGGCACCTTCTCCCCGCAAGCGGGGCGAAGGGACGTGTGGCAAGGTCTTTCCAGAAATTGTAACGCCGCTTGGTCATGAAGCCGGCGCATCCTCCCCTTCTCCCCGCTTGCGGGGAGAAGGTCGCGGCAGCGGGATGAGGGGCGGCGCCATCACGCGCTGCCAGGCACTGCAATCCGCCGCAACAACCACTCCCGAAACGCCCGCGCCTCCGGCGACAGGCGTTTGAAGTCGCGGGCGACGAGCCAGTAGGCGCCGTAGCGGATCGAGACGTCGAAGGGTTGCACCAGGCGGCCCGCGGCAATGTCCTCGGCGGCGAAGGACCGGTCGACCAAAGCCACGCCATGGCCGCGTATGGCAGCCTGCAGGACAAGATTGCCTTCCGTGAAGATCTGCGCACGACCCTGCGGCGCCTCGGGCAGGCCGGCGGCGGCGAACCAGCGCTGCCAGCTGCTGCGGTTCTCCTCGTGCAGCAGGGTATAGGCCAGAAGGTCGGCCGGTGTGGTGAGCGGCGGGCCGTCCTCGGCGAGGCACGGCATGATCACCGGGACCATTTCCACGTCGGCAAGATGCTCCGCCTGCGCGCGCGGCCAGGCGGTCGCGTCCGTCGAATGGCGGATGGCGATTTCGGGCTCGTGGGTGCGGAACTCGATCAGCCGCATGTCGGAATCGACCACGACGTCGATCTCGGGATGATCGGAGTGAAAATCGTCGAGATTCGGCACGAGCCAGCAGGCGGCGAAGGAGGGCTCCGCGCTGATCTCCAGCACGCCGCCGCCCCGCCTGCCACGGATTTCCGACAGGCTCGCATCCATCGCATCGAAGGCGCGCGACAGGACCTCGATCAGCGCCTGGCCGGCGGTGGTGAGCCGCACGCTGCGGTGGCGGCGCTCGAAGAGCGGCTTGCCGAGCTCGGCCTCCAGCTCCTTGACCTGCCGGCTGACGGCCGCCTGCGATACCAACAGCTCTTCCGCCGCGAGCGTAAAACTTCCGAGCCGGCCCGCCGCCTCGAAACTCCTCAGTGCCGTGAGCGGCAGCCGTCCGCGTTTCATCGCATAACCTCAAGTCATTCGAAATCGACGATAAACTCGTTTGAGCAAGGGTGGCAAGCGGGCGGACAATGCGGGCAGTTCAACAGATAGGAGGGCGCAACAATGTTTGTCCCCGTCACGCTCATTTTCATGGATGTCATCCGCATCCTCACCTTCCAGCAGGGACCGCCCCTGCCCTCGCGCCACAGGAAAGCCGTTGTTAACCACTCGGATACCGACCGGATGCGATAACGGCGGCAAGAAACAGCAAGGGAAGATACAGACGACATGCCGATCCGCAGCACAATGCGACAGGGTCTGAAGCGCGCCGTGATCACCGGCGGGCTGGAATTTGCGCATCTGGCGGAGCGGGTCGGGCTGATGGCGTCGGCGCGCGGCATGGGCGCGATCTTCACGCTGCACCATGTGCGACCGAAGGTGGCGCAGGCCTTCGATCCCAATGCGCATCTGGAGATCACCCCGGAATTCCTGGACGCGGCGATCGAGCACCTGACGGAAGAGGGCTACCAGTTCGTAGCGCTCGCCGACATGCCGGCACGCCTTGCCATCGCCCGGGCCGGCGAGCGCTTTGCCGCCTTCACGCTGGATGACGGTTACCGCAACAATGCCGTCCATGCCCAGCCGGTCTTCACCCGCCACAAGGTGCCGTTCACCGTGTTCGTCGCGCCGGGTTTCTGCTGCAAGACGCATGGCATCTGGTGGGAGACGCTGACGGAGCTTTTGCGCGTCGCGCCGCATCTGGAGTTCGATTTTGGCTCCGGCGCGGTCACCATGCCGCTCGCCACGCCCTTCCAGAAACAGGCCGCCTTCAGCCGCTTCGCCCGCTTCATCCAGGTGGAGACGGAGGAAGCGGCGGCGATCGAAAAGCTCGACGCCGCGGCGAAAGCCCATGGCATCGACCCGATGATGCTGACCGAACGGCTCGTCATGCGCGAACCCGAACTGAAGAGCCTTGTGCTCAACCCGCTGGCCTCGATCGGCGCCCATACGGTCAGCCACCGCGCACTCGCCCGCCTCAGTGACGCGGAGGCGCGCCGCGAGATGGAGCAGTCGGCCGACCGCATTGCCGCGATCATCGGCCACCGCCCGGAAACCTTCGCCTACCCCTATGGCGACCGCGCCGCCGTCTCGCCGCGCGAACACCGCCTCGCCAAGGACCTCGGCTTCCGCGTCGCCGTCACCACGGACCCCGGCACGCTCTCCACCCGCTCCTTCGACACCCCGACGACACTGCCGCGCATCTCACTGAACGGGCTCTACCAGAAGCCGAAATATGTCGGCGCGCTGGCCTCCGGCATCCCGTTCCGGCTGCTGAGGCGCTGATCCCTCACGGATACATCCGCGCCTTCGTCCAGCCCTTGCCGTCTTCCGCGTGGCGGAATTCGACGCGGTCGTGCAGGCGGAAGGGGCGGTCGTGCCAGAATTCGATCGAGACGGGTTTCAGGCGGAAGCCGGACCAGTGCGGCGGGCGGGGGATTTCACCGATCGCGTAGCGGGCGGTATATTCGGCAACCGCCTTTTCCAGCGCGAAGCGGCTTTCGAGCGGGCGCGACTGTTTCGAGGCCCAGGCGCCGATGCGGCTGCCGCGCGGGCGCGAGGCGTAATATTCGTCGGCCTCGGCATCGGTGACCACCTCGATATCGCCGCGCACCCGCACCTGGCGGCGCAGCGATTTCCAGTGGAAGCACATGGCGGCCTTGTGGGCGCCGAGAAGCTCGACGCCCTTGCGGCTTTCGAAATTCGTGTAGAAGACGAAGCCGCGCTCGTCGAAACCTTTCAAGAGGACCATGCGCACATTGGGCAGGCCGGTCTCGTCGACGGTCGCGAGCGCCAGCGCGTTCGGGTCGTTCGGCTCGGTCTTTCCGGCCTCTTCCAGCCATGTGCCGAACAGGGAATAGGGCTCGTTCTCCTGGGTGAAGTCACCGCTTGTTAACGCATTTTCGCTCATATTCGATTCAATGCCGATCTTTTTGACGATTGGGGGCAGACAGGAGTGGATGTCATAGCAAAGTCGCGACCCGAGACAAAGCCATACTGGGCGCGCTGCCTTGCTGTTGCCGGCGTGACGATGGGCTGCGCGCTTCTGCCGGGCTGCATGGGCGGCCTCGACGTCTTTTCCGACAGCAAGGTCGATACCGTGCGCACCAGCGCCGTGCCGGCCGGTGCGGAGCGGCTGACCGACGAGATCACCGTGCGCAACGCCGTCTCCTCTGCCGATATTTCGCGCACCGCCGGCAACCCGATCCCCTGGGCGAACTCCGCCTCGGGCAGTGCGGGCGTGATCAACGCGATTGCGGAAAACCGCGACGATGCCGGGCGCACCTGCCGCGATTTCGTGACGACGAAACATTCCTACCAGGGAATCGCCAATTATTCCGGCCGCACCTGCCTCGGCAGTTCCGGCGAATGGCTGCTGCTGGCCTTCGATCGCCAGGGCTGAATCGTCTCGCGCGCATGTTTGCGATTTTTCAACCCTGACCCGTAACCAGTGATTAGGACGTGCCCCCTATCATGGTCGGCAAAACGACAATGGGTGGAAGTTATGCGTGACCCCTATTCGGTGCTGGGCGTGAAAAGAAGCGCCGGGCAGGATGAAATCAAGGCGGCCTGGCGCTCGCTTGCAAAAGCAGTGCATCCCGACCAGAACCATGACGACCCCAACGCCACCGTGCGCTTCACCGAAGCCGGCCGGGCCTACGATCTTCTGCGCGATCCCGACAAACGCAGCCGCTACGACCGCCAGCAGCGCGAGGCCGAGCTTCGCCGCATGGAGCAGATGCGCCGCCAGCAGGCCGAACGCAAGGTGAGAAACGACCCGCCGCCGCGCATGGCGGACGAAGGCGCGGAAGACATGATCGCCCGCATCTTCGGCGTCGATTCCCGCGGCCAGCCGGCCGAGGGCAAGCCGCAGGCCCAATCTCAAGCGCAGGCCCAGAATCAGGGCCGCCCGCAGCCGCAGGCCGCAGCGGCGCCCGCCCAGGATGCCCGCAAGGCGACCGACGAGCCTGAAACGGACGACGCGGGCCAGGGCCGCGGCATCGCGCCGGCCGCCGCCATCATCTCCGCCATCATCCGCCGCATTCGCGGTGGCCGCCCCAAGGTCGACAAGGCGCCGGACTTCTTTGCCGACATTACCGTCACCGTCGAGGACATCCTGAACCGCGTGCGCCCGACGCTCGAAACGCCGGACGGCCAGACGCTGCGCGTGCCGATCGGTGCGGGCACGACGGATGGCCAGATCATGCGCCTCAAGGAAGCCGGATACCGCTTCGAGAACCTGAAGCGCGGCGATGCCGTCATCACCGTGCGCGTCGCGCCAGGCCGCTTCCGGATCGATGGCTTCGACCTGAAGGTCGACCTGCCGGTGACGATCGAGAATGCCGTGCTCGGCTGCGAGACGACAGTCGAGGGGCCGCTCGGCTCCTTCCCCGTGACGGTGCCGGCCTGGTCGGGTTCCGACCAGAAGATCCGCATCGAAGGCGAAGGCCTCGTCATGGAAAATGGCGAACGCGGCGATCTGATTGCCGAAATCCGCCTTCTCCTGTGGGAAAAGCCGGATGCCAAGATGATCGACCTGATGCGCAGCCTGCGCGAAGGCCTTTATCTTTAAATCGATTGTGACGCTTTCATAAAACATGCACCCATTGTTACGGATGCTAACAGTTCCTGAAGCCCCACGCGCTTGAACCGCATTGCTGCCTATGCCATAGGCACAATTGACTTAAGTATCAGGGGGCAAACCATGGTTCAGGCATCTGGTCTGATGAAGGGCAAGCGCGGCGTCATCATGGGCGTCGCCAACAACCGTTCCATCGCCTGGGGCATCGCCAAGGCTATCCATTCACAGGGCGGCGAAATTGCCCTCACCTATCAGGGCGATGCGCTGAAGAAGCGCGTCGAGCCGCTGGCGGCCGAAATCGGCGCGGTGCTGGCTGGCGATTGCGATGTGTCCGACGAAGCGTCGATCGACGCGGTCTTCGAGAATATCGAAAAGACCTGGGGCAAGATCGACTTCCTCGTGCACGCCATCGGCTTTTCCGACAAGGACGAACTGACCGGCCGCTACGTGGACACCACGCCGGCGAACTTCGCCAAGACCATGCAGATCTCGGTCTATTCCTTCACGTCGGTCGCCCGGCGCGCGGAAAAGCTGATGACCGATGGCGGCTCGATGCTGACGCTGACCTATTATGGCGCGGAAAAGGTCATGCCGAACTACAACGTCATGGGCGTTGCCAAGGCCGCACTCGAGGCAAGCGTGAAGTATCTTGCGGTCGACCTCGGCCCGAAGAACATCCGCGTCAACGCGATTTCGGCAGGCCCGATCAAGACGCTTGCCGCCTCCGGCATCGGCGATTTCCGCTACATCCTCAAGTGGAACGAGTACAACGCGCCGCTGCGCCGTACCGTCACCATCGAGGAAGTGGGCGATGTCGGCCTCTACATGCTCTCCGACCTGTCGCGCTCGGTGACCGGCGAGACGCATCATGCCGACAGCGGCTATCACGTCGTCGGCATGAAGGCCGTCGATGCGCCGGACATTTCCGTCATCAAGGACTGAGTGAACTCCAAGCAGCGGGACTGCACCTTGCCCATCTACATGATCCGACACGGCCAGACCGCGTGGAATGCAGAGGGCAGGCTGCAAGGCCAGCAGGACATCCCGCTGAACGACACCGGCCGCAAACAGGCGGCCGGTAACGGCGCCGCCCTCAAGGGCATTCTCGGGCAGACGGTTTCCGATTACGATTTCGTGGCGAGCCCGCTCGGGCGCACGCGCGAGACGATGGAAATCCTGCGCCGCGCCATGGGCCTAGACCCCCTCACCTACCGCACCGACCCGCGCCTCGTCGAAGTCTCCTTCGGCGACTGGGAGGGCCATACGCTGCCCGAACTGATGGCGAAGGTGCCGGACAGGGTCGAGGAGCGCATGCATTCCAAGTGGAACTTCATTCCGCCCGGGGAAGCCGCGGAAAGCTACGAGATCCTCTCGTGGCGCATCGCCTCCTGGCTTGCCGACGTGCGCGGCCCGACCGTCTGCGTCAGCCATGGCGGGGTTTTTCGCGCGGCGTTCCGGCTGCATGGCATGGCGGAAGAAGAAGCCGCCAACACGCCGATCCACCAGGACCGCGTGCTGCGCATCGACGCGACGGGAATGCACTGGCTTTGAGGCTTGCGCCATAGTGGCCCCTCACCTGCCTGCCGGCATCCTCTCCCCGCAAGCGGGGCGAGGAACGATGGGCTCGCCGTTCTGCCCCTTCGCCCCGCTTGCGGGGAGAAGGTCCCGGCAGGGGGATGAGGGGCAAATTTTTACTGAATGATTTCGAGATCGTTGATGACGCGCTTGCCGTCGACTTCGGTGTAGAACACCAGCACCTTCACGCCCGGCTCCAGGCCTTCGAAGTTGAACTCTTCCGGCGCCTGGTACTTCTTGCCGTCGTCGAGCGACAGGCTGAGGCTGCCGGTGTCGACGCTGGTGATCACGGCCTCGACATCGGCGCTTTCGGCCGAGGCGGCGAGCGGCGAGAGGAAAACGGCCGTAGCCAACAGCGCGGCGATCAATAGGCGCATCGTGCGAACCCCTGGGAATGAATCAGTCTTTTTGCTGGTCACGTCAGATGCCCCCCAAATATGGCGAAATTCGCCCGTCCCCACGCGCGTTTTGGAATGGATGGCCGGAAAGATCATACGAATCAAGCCGTGCCGCCGGCTCATCCCCTGGATTGTCGGACAAATGGCCTGGCCGATCTGTCGTGAAATGACACGACCCGACCGGTTAACCGCGCGGAAGTGCAAGTATTTCAGTTGCTTATAAATGCAATCTTAAGGATGCAAGCCTTACCGTTCGTCCCTCATCGGGGATCGATTCTTGCCATTGACTGCTGCCCTTCGCCGCCATCTGGCATCCATCGCAGAATGGGCGCGGCCATCGCTCGTGCCGGCGACGATCGCCGGCTGCGTCATCCTCACCGCGGGCATCATCTACGAGCGGCAGAACGAGCGCATCTATCTCAAGGAACTGGAAAGCCATGTCTCGGGCGACCTTGCGCTGGTCAGCGCGCGGCTGCAGAGCGAGGTGAACAGCAATGTGGCGGCGCTGCGCAGCGTGGCCAACATGTTCGCCGTGGCGCCGGACCAGGCGACGCTGCAATTCAACGTCTTCGCCCGCAAGCTGATGCTGCAGAACACCCATTTCCGCCGTGTCGGCGTGGCACCGGACGCCAAGGTCACGCACGCCTTCCCGCTCGACGGCAACCAGCATTATATCGGCAACGACTTCAACCGCTTCCCTTCCTTCCGCCGTGCCGCCCAGATGGATCGATCACGCGGGCGCCCGCTGATGTTCGGGCCGGTGCAGTTCGCCAAGGGCGGCCGCGGTTTCAACCTCTTCATGCCGGTTTTCACCAATGTCGACGCGCGGCACTATTTCTGGGGCTATATCGACGGGCTGATCGACGAACGGAAGCTCTTCACCGATGCCGGCCTGATCGATCCCGACCGGCCCGGCCAATATGGCATGCCGCAGCACCCGACCGATATCCAGCTCGCCATCCGCGACGTCAGCGTGCCGGACAACATCGTCGATCCGTTCTTCGGCGCAGCCGAGATCTTCGAGAACGAACCCGTCGTTCAGGTGCTCGACTTTCCCGGCGGGCGCTGGGAGCTCGCGGCCATTCCGGCGAAGGGCTGGCATCACCCGCCGGAAAACCTGACGCAGGTGCGCCTGATCATCGCCGCTGCCGCTCTCGTCATCATCGTGCCGATCTTCCTGACCGGCGGCCTCGTCAGCGAGCGCCAGCGCAACATCGCCCGCCTCCGGGCGCGCGAACGGCAGGTGAAGTCGCTGTCGCAGCGCCTCGACACCGCGCTGGACGCCTCCAAGATCGGCATCTGGGAGATCGAGCTTTCGACCGGCTCGCGCAGCTGGGATGTCCAGATGCACCGCATGCACGGCGTGCCGGAAAACGAATCGCCGAACGACCTCGACTGGGACGCCGTTCTTTCCGCCGAGGACGTCGCCACCGCGAGGGCCGAGATGGACGTGGTCCGCGCCGGCGGCAACGACTACAAGTCGCAATATTGCATCCGCCTGCCCGACGGCAGCGTGCGCCATATCCGCAATGTCGGCTCTCGCCTTGCCGGCCCGAACGGCAAGGACAAGCTGACCGGCATCAGCTGGGACGTCACCGAGGATGTGCTCCTGAACGAGGCGCTGAAGCGCGCGAAGGAACACACCGAGGTCCAGAATGCCGAGCTTGCGAAGCTGACGCAGCGCCTCGACCTGGCACTCGATTCCTATGAATGCGGCCTCTGGGAGGCCGACCTGGAGGATGGGCTGACGCTGTGGGACGACCGCATGCACCAGCTCTACGGCGTGGTGAACACCGGCGAGCGGGTCACCCACGACACCTGGGTGAACGCAATCCACCCCGACGACCGCATCGAGGCCGAGCGCAAGGCCAACGAGACGATCCGCGAGAACGTGCCCTATATACGCACCTCGCGCGTCGTGCATCCGGACGGGTCGATCCGCCATGTCCAGTCGGTCGGCAAGCTGCACATCGCCCAGGACGGCCGCCGCAAGCTTGTCGGCCTCGCCTTCGACGTCACCGAAGACGTGCAGATGACGGACAGCCTCAAGGAGGCCAAGGAGCGCTCCGACCGGCAGAACGCCGAGCTGGAACAGACGACCCGCCGCCTCGACCTCGCGCTCGATTCCTATCAGTGCGGCCTCTGGGAGGCCGATCTCGATCTCGGCCGGACCTTCTGGGACGGGCGCATGCACCAGCTCTACGGACTGACCTTCACCGACGGCATCGTTTCGCACGAGGCCTGGCTCGGCGCGGTGCATCCGGAGGACCGCAACGATATCACCGCCAATGTCGAGCGCTGCATTGCGCAGGACCTGCCCTATGTGCACGAGGCACGCGTCGTGCTGCCGGGCGGCGAAATCCGCCATGTGCGCTCCGTCGGCAAGATCCACTACGGCCACGGCGGCAGCCGCAAGCTGATCGGCCTTGCCTTCGATGTCACCGAGGACGTGATCCTGAAGGAGCACCTCAAGGCGGCGAAGACGCAGGCCGACGTCAAGAACATCGAGCTCGAACAGGCGAAGGTGCGCATCGAGCACAATGCGCTGCACGACCCGCTGACCGGGCTCGGCAACCGCCGCAAGCTCGACGACGAACTGACCGCCATCGCGGCGCTCAGCGAGACCTCCGAGGTGCGCGTCGGCATCCTGCATATCGACCTCGACCGCTTCAAGCAGATCAACGACACGCTCGGCCACGCCGCCGGCGACGCGCTGCTGGTGCACGCCTCGCAGGTGCTGCGCGCCTCCGCCCGGCCGGGCGATCTCGTCGCGCGCATCGGCGGCGACGAATTCGTCGTCGTGGTGACCGACACGACCGACCAGACCTATCTCAGCACGCTGTCGCGCCGCATCATCACCCTGATGCAGCAGCCGGTCGAATATGAGGGCCATCTCTGCCGCTTCGGGGTCAGCATCGGCGTGGCGCTGGCCGAGGGCCGCTCGATCGACACCGCGAAACTGCTCGTCAACGCCGATATCGCGCTCTACCGCGCCAAGGCGCTCGGCCGCAACCGGCACGAATTCTTCACGCAGGCGCTTCAGGCCGAGATCATCTCGAACAAGCGCATCGCAGACGATATCCTGGCGGGCATCGAGAACAACGAATTCGTACCCTATTACCAGCCGCAGATCGACGCCGGCACGCTGAAGCTCGCCGGTGCCGAAGCACTGATCCGCTGGAACCATCCGCGCGACGGGCTTTTGACGCCCGACCGCTTCCTGAAGATCGCCGAGGACCTCAACGTCATGGCGACGCTCGACCGGATCGTGCTGGAAAAGGCGCTGATCGATTGTGCCCGCTGGGCCGCACAAGGCCTGATCATGCCGAAGATTTCGGTCAACGTGTCGGCCCGCCGGCTGCGCGACGAGAGCCTGATCGACAGCCTCACCGGCCTCTCCATCCAGCCCGGCCAGATCGCCTTCGAACTGGTCGAATCGATTTTCCTCGACGAGAGCGACGACGTGGTGCTGTCCAACCTGGAACGCATCAAGGCGCTGGGCATCGATATCGAGATCGACGATTTCGGCACCGGCCATACCTCGATCGTCAGCCTTCTGAAGCTGAAGCCCAAGCGGTTGAAGATCGACCGCCAGCTCGTGGCGCCCATCCTCTCCTCGCGTGACGAGCAGGCGCTGGTACGCTCGATCATCGAGATCGGCCGCTCGCTCGGCATCGAGATCGTGGCGGAGGGCGTGGAGACGATGCAGCACGCCGAAATGCTGGGCCTGCTCGGCTGCGACCTGTTGCAGGGTTATGCCTTCGCCCGGCCGTTGTCCCGCGATGCGTTTCTGGCCTTCGGCACCGAGATGCGCTGGAAGCTGGCTTCGTAGAGAGCGGTTGGCGGCTACGACCGTTTTGCGCCAACAGCACGCCACATCCTGCCGGCGCAATAAGCATGCACCTCCCTCTCATTTCGCATCGGTGATATGAGGGAGCGATGTGGCACGCGCGACGGAGATGGGACAGGCGGAGACTTGCCTTGCTGGCTGCAGGGGCGCTGGCCTCCAGCATCCCGACGGATGCCGCGATCGCCCAGATTGAATGGCGCGCGCCGCCTTGTATTTACTCAATAGCCACCAGCACTGGAACGTTCTGCGTCCGCGAGACCAGCTTCAATCGCGACATATGCGGGGCGCTTGCCCATTTCGCCGGCGAGAACGATCTACCGCCCGATTTCTTTGCACGGCTGATCTGGACGGAAAGCCGGTTCCGTCCAGATGCCGTCAGCCCGAAGGGCGCGGAAGGAATAGCGCAATTCATTCCCTCCACCGCAAGACTGCGCGGCCTATCGAACAGTTTCGACGCTTTGGAGGCATTGAAGAAATCGGCCGAGTATCTCGATGACCTGCGAGATCGCTTCGGCAATATCGGGCTCGCCGCCGCCGCCTACAATGCCGGCGAAGGTGGACTGCAGACATTCCTCAAAAACGGAAGCCTGCCGCAGGAGACCCGCAACTACGTCCTTGATATCACGGCTCATGCGGCCGAGGACTGGCGCGACAACCCGCCTGCAGCCATCGACCTGCGCCTCGACGGGCAAAAGTCCTTCGAGGACGCCTGCATCGCGCTTGCCGACACGCGCCGCCTCAAGACCCTGGAATTCGAAGCGGAAGGCACTTGGGCACCGTGGGGCGCGCAACTGGCGGGGCATTTCCAGAAGACGGTGGCAGTCAGATTGTTCCTGTCGACCGTTCGATCCCTGCCCGCGCCGCTGAACAAAGAAAAGCCGCTGATCCAGAAGGAACGCAACCGTGCCTTCGGGACAAGGCTGCGATACACGGCCCGCATTGGCCGCCCGACCCGGCAGGAAGCCGAGGCCGTGTGCCGCGAAGTCCGCAGGAGCGGCGGCGCCTGCATCGTCTTCAGGAACTGATCGGGACCAACGGTTCGTAGATTTGACCGACGCGCTATAGGCCTTGAACTGCCGGAAAGCTGCTGTTCGGTTTTCCAGCCCCTCTCAGAGATGCTCGGATCACCCTTCCATGAACGCTTTGGGCAAAAATCAGTCGCGACCGCGACTCGCCCCAAAGAAGCAACAAACTTCCCAAAGCGGCATCTCTGCGCGAAACCCTTGTCCCTCCCCTCTCTTTTCCACTAAGAGAGGACCCACTTCCTTACAGGTCCGGTTCCGCTCATGTCGCACAATACTTTCGGTCACCTTTTCCGCGTCACCACCTGGGGCGAAAGCCATGGGGTGGCGCTTGGCTGCGTGGTGGATGGCTGCCCGCCCGGCATTCGCTTCACGCTGGCCGAACTCCAGGCCTGGCTCGACAAGCGCAAGCCCGGCCAGTCGCGCTTCGTGACGCAGCGCCGCGAGGACGACCTCGTGAAGGTGCTTTCCGGGGTGATGATGGACGCGGATGGCGAGACGATGATCACCACCGGCACGCCCGTGTCGATGATGATCGAGAACACCGATCAGCGCTCCAAGGATTACGGCGAGATCGCCAAGCGCTACCGCCCCGGCCACGCCGACTACACCTATGACGCCAAATACGGCATCCGCGATTATCGCGGCGGCGGGCGCTCTTCGGCGCGCGAGACCGCGGCCCGCGTCGCCGCCGGCGGGCTTGCCCGCAAGGTCGTGCCGGGGCTCGATGTCCGCGCCGCCCTCGTGCAGATCGGCAAACACAAGATCAACCGCGACAACTGGGACTGGAACGAGGTCAACAACAACCCGTTCTTCGCGCCCGACCCCGCGATCGTGCCTGTCTGGGAAGACTATCTCGACGGCATCCGCAAATCCGGCTCCTCCATCGGCGCCGTCGTGGAAGTCGTCGCCGAAGGCGTTCCTGCCGGCATCGGCGCGCCGATCTATGGCAAGCTCGACCAGGATATCGCCTCACTGCTGATGTCGATCAATGCCGTCAAGGGCGTCGAGATCGGCGAAGGTTTTGCCTCCGCGGAACTCACCGGCGAGGAAAATGCCGACGAGATGCGCATGGGCAATGACGGCAACCCGATCTTCCTGTCCAATCATGCCGGCGGCATTCTTGGCGGCATTTCCACCGGCCAGCCGGTGATCGCGCGTTTCGCCATCAAGCCGACCTCCTCGATCCTCACCGAGCGCCGCTCGATCGATTCGGACGGCAACAATGTCGACGTGCGCACCAAGGGCCGGCACGATCCCTGCGTGGGCATCCGCGCCGTGCCGATCGGCGAGGCGATGGTTGCCTGCGCCGTTGCCGATCACTACCTGCGCGATCGCGGCCAGACCGGCCGCCTGAAATAACCGGCTGAATAGGAGCCTGCCATGAGCTACGACCAGAAGCGTGTCGTCGATGCCATCCGCGCCTTCGAGGCCGGCGAGATCGTCGTCGTCATGGATGACGACGGCCGCGAGAACGAGGGCGACCTGATCGTCGCCGCCGTGCATTGCACGCCGGAAAAGATGGCCTTCATCGTGCGCCACACCTCCGGCATCGTCTGCACCCCCATGCCGCGCGAGGAGGCCAAGCGCCTCAACCTCAACGCCATGGTGGCGGAAAACGATTCGGCGCACACCACCGCCTTCACCGTCTCCGTCGATTTCAAGCACGGCACGACGACCGGCATTTCCGCCGACGACCGCACGCTGACGGTGCGCAACCTCGCCAATCCGAATGTCGGCCCGACGGATTTCGTGCGCCCCGGCCACATCTTCCCGCTCGTTGCCCGCGAAGGCGGTGTCTTGATGCGCTCCGGCCATACGGAAGCCGCCGTCGACCTCTGCCGGCTCGCGAGCCTGCCGCCGATCGGCGTGATCAGCGAGCTCGTCAACGACGACGGCACCGTGATGCGCGGCCCGCAGGTGGCGAGCTTCGCCGAGACGCATGGCCTCAAGCAGGTTTCCGTCGCTGATCTCATCGCCTATCGCCAGCGCAAGGAAACGCTGATCGAGCAGGTCGACAGCTTCACCATCGAGACGCCCTACGGCCGGGCGAAGGCCCTGACCTACACGCTGCCCTGGGACCCGATGCAACACCTCGCGGTGATCTTCGGCGACATCCGCGACGGCGTCGATATTCCGGTGCGCCTGCATCTGGAAAATGTCGGCGGCGACGTTTTTGGCGCGGACCGCCAGATCGACGGCATTATGAAGCGCATCGCCGAGCAGGGCCGCGGCGTCATCGTCTATCTGCGCGAAGGGTCCGTTGGCGTCGGCGCCTCGCAGACCGCCCGCCGGGGCAAACATGACGGCGAAGGCCATAACGAGGCGCAGGCGCGCGAGAGCGAATGGCTGGAAATCGGTCTTGGCGCGCAGATCCTGAAGGATCTCGGCATCACTTCGATCCGCCTGATGGCGTCGCGCGAGCGCCACTATGTCGGCCTCGAAGGGTTCGGCATCCAGATCAGTTCCACCGACCTCTGCTGACACAGAATATCCCGCATCGCCGAAACGTCTGCTCTTCACGCGACGGTTCGGGGCTGCGGGATTTTCTTTGAGGGGCGATAGGCGCATGTGGGATTTCAGCATCGGCAAGACCATCGGCATCCTTGCCAGGACCATGCCCTTCATCCTCACCCGCATGGTGATCTATTTCGTCATCACGCTCGCCTTCATCCTGGCGACCGGCGCCGGCGCCGGCATCGGTTATGGCGTCGGCTCGATCAGCGAAAGCCCGGAATCCTATGCGGTCTGGGGCGGTTTCATCGGCATGGGTTTCGTGGGCGCCGCCGTCTACTGGGCGCGCGAATGGCTGCTCTATATGGTCAAGGCCGCCCATATCGCCGTCATCGTCAAGCTGATCGACGGCGAGGCGCTGCCGGACGGCAAGGGACAGGTCGCCTATGGCCGCGAGATCGTCACGGCCCGCTTCGGCGAGGCGAACGTGCTCTTCGCGCTCGACCAGCTCATCAAGGGCGTGATCGGCGCGATCACCGGCCTGATCGGCGGCATCGCGGCCTTCCTGCCGATCCCCGGCCTCGATGCGCTGGCCCGCTTCGCCAACACGGTGATCCGCCTGTCGCTGACCTATGTCGACGAGATCATTCTCGGCTACAACATCCGCACCAACAGCGACAATGCCTGGGAAAGCTCGCGCCGCGGCCTCGTGCTCTATGCGCAGAACGGGCTGAAGATGGTGAAGAACGCCGTCTGGCTCTCGATCTTCCTGTGGATTCTCTCCATCGTCGTCTTCCTGCTGGCGCTGGCCCCCGCCGCCGCCATCCTCTATGCCTTCCCGGGCGAGATCGCCGGCTACAGCTTCATCGTCGCCATCGTCTTCGCCTGGGCCTTCAAGGCCGCCGTGCTGGAACCCTTCGCC
This sequence comes from Shinella sp. GW821-FHT10F02, assembly GCF_058809275.1. NCBI lineage: Bacteria > Pseudomonadati > Pseudomonadota > Alphaproteobacteria > Hyphomicrobiales > Rhizobiaceae > Shinella > Shinella sp. GW821-FHT10F02. The sequence continues at coordinate 139,623 of NZ_JBXASL010000008.1, forward strand.
ATCACCGCGCTGATGGCCGTCTATTTCGACACGATCCGCGGCCAGGTGCCGGACCCGGAATGGGACGCGAAACTGGCCGGCGCATCGGCCAAATTCCGCGCGCTGACGGAGCAGGCCACGACCGCATTTGGCGGGCGGCCGGTGACGGCCTAGAGTTAAGCGGAATGCAGAGAATTTGAACCTTTCCGATTACCGGAAGTTGTGGATTTTTCTCTACTGTCCCCTTCAGCAATTCGCTGGGGGATGTCCATGCGTCTGTTCATCGTTCTCGTGCTGGCGACCATGCTGGCCGCACTGTCGTTCACCGATGATGCCGAGGCCCGCCGTCGCGGCTTTTCCTTCGGCAGCAGCCGCGCGAAAACCCGCTCCGTGCCCGTCATCATTCCCATATCGAGCGGCAGCGCATCCGTCGTCTTCGTCAAGGAACTGCCGAATGTCGCGACGTTCAGGTTCAAGGACAAGGGCTTCTACGATCTCGGCTACAAGTTCGACACGTTCGGCGGCGGAGAATGGGTCGGCTACTTCAAGGGCAAGTCCAGCTATGTCAGGCTCGACCAGGCGAAGGTCAAGCAGCTCGTATTGCCCATGGTGGGACTGACGGAGGCGGACGCTCCCACGCGCGGGGCCGGCGGCCAGCTGATGGTGGGCTTCGTCTGGATCATCGCAGCGCTTGTCGCCGCCGTCTTCGCCCTGCTGCGCTTCTCGGGCCTGCGCCGCGCCATTTTCGCGCCGCGGGGCCGCAAGCAAACCGAGGACGATTTCGACGATCGGCGCTTTGTCGTCAGCGCACCGGAGCCATCCTTCCAGCAGAAGCCGAACCTGGCAGTGGTGCCGCGCACGCAGTCGGCCGCACCGTCCTTCAACCGCGCCGTTCCGGCTGGCGCCTTCGGGAAAAGGCGCTAAGCTTCACCTCTCCACCCATCAAGATAGCGCACCGTTTCCACGCCCGAAAATTTTGCGAGCCGCGTTAGTTCAGCGTCCAGCTTCTCCAGTCGGCCCGCCGATGGCCGCACCTTCGGTTCCCACCAGAGCCGCTTGACGTCGAGCGTGCCGGCCTTGCGGTCGGCCTTCATGTCGATGCGGCCGACGAGGCGGTCGCCTTCGAGCAGCGGGAAGACGTAATAGCCATATTGCCGCTTCGGCTCCGGCACGAAGATCTCGATGCGATAGAAATAGCCGAACAGACGTTCAGTACGGTTGCGATCGCGGATCAGCGGATCGAAGGGCGATAGCACGCGCAGGCGCGCCGGTGGCTCGGGGATGTCGCCGAGGTTTTCCGGGAAATCGGCAAAGGCATGCGAGGCACGCGGCTTGCCGCCGTCCATCGTTTCGATCGAGACGGGCCGGAGTTCGTCGCGATGCGTTTCCACCCAGGTTTTCGCCTCTTCCGGCGTGATCAGCGCCCAGAAGGCGGCAATCTCGCCGTGGGTGGCGAAGCCCAGCCGTGTGAGCGCGCTGCGGCAGGCCCAGTCGACGAAGGCGTCGTGTTCGACGGCCGGTTCGTGGTGATGCGGCGGCAGCACGCGCTCGGCGAGGTCGTAGACCTTCTGGAAGTTCTCCCGCCGGGCAATCGCCAGCTTGCCGGTGTGCCAGAGATATTCCAGCGCCGTCTTGTTGGGATGCCAGTTCCACCAGCCGCCGGACTTGTGATCGTCCACCTTCAATTCGCGCGACAGCACCGGCCCGCTGGCGGCGATGCGCTCGTACGTCTCCTCGAAAGCCCTGTCGAAGCCCTCGCCCTGCCATTTGCGCCAGTTTTCCAGGATGGAGGCTTCCTTGCGGCGGAAACGGTGCTTCCAGTAGCGGAAGAAGGCGCTCGGGATGATCGAGGCGTCGTGCGTCCAGTGCTCGAAAAGCTCGCCATCCTTCTCCAGCAGCTCGGCGAGATGCTCGCGCCGGTAGGTCTGGTTGCGCGAGAACAGGATCTGGTGATGCGCCCGCTCGACGGTGGCGATGCTGTCCACCTGCACGAAGCCGATATCGTGGATGAGCTGCAGCAGCCCCGCCTTGCCGAGCTGGCGGCCGGGGGAAGCGCTGAGACCCTGCCGGGCGAGGAAGATGCGCCGGGCCTCGGCATTGGAAAGGAGAATCGTCATGGCGGGATGATAGGCATATATTCTTGGTTTGTTCTACTGTTTTCGTCATGCCGCAACGCACGAGGCGTTTGCGCTTTTCCCCGAATTGCTTATAGCTCCCTCACCATCCGCGAACCGGGATCCCGCTCTTGGATATCGTCTTCTCCGCCGCCACGGTGACCTATGCCGGACGCGTGGCGCTCCACCCGCTGACACTCACGCTCACCGAACGCCGCATCGGCGTCGTCGGCCTCAACGGCTCCGGCAAGACGACCATGGCGCGGATGATCAACGGCCTCGTCAAGCCGACCGCCGGCACCGTGATGGTCGGCGGGCTGGATACGGTGGCGGACGAGGTGGCCGCGCGCGGAAAAACCGGCTTCATCTTCCAGAACCCGCAGCACCAGATGATCCTGCCGATCCTCGCCGAGGACATCGCCTTCGGCCTGAAGAACCGCAAGCTCGGCAAGGCGGAGATCGCGGAAAAGACGGAGGCCGTGCTGGCGCGATTCGGCATTTCGCACCTCGCACGCCGCCGCGTGCATGAGCTTTCCGGCGGCGAGACGCAGCTCGGCGCGATTGCCAGCGTGCTCGTCACCGGTCCGGACCTGCTCATCCTCGACGAGCCGACCAACCAGCTCGACCTGAAAAACCGCGCGCTGATCGAGCGCACCATCGCCGGCCTGCCGGAACAGGTGCTCGTCATCACGCACGACCTTGCGCTGATCGAAAGTTTCGACCGCGTGCTGGTGTTCCATGAGGGCCGGCTTGCGGCCGATAGCCGGCCGGAAGAGGCGATCCGTACCTACCGGGAGATCGCCGCGTGCTGAACGGGCTCGACATCGAAGGCGATTCGCTCCTTCACCGCATGCCGGTGCGCGGCAAGCTGATCGCGCTTTTCGTGGCGGCGATCGGGCTCTTCCTTACTGCTGACCTGCGGCTTCTCGTCCCGGCGCTGGTGTTTTCGGCGGCGCTCTACCTCTCGACCGGGATCGGCCCCGGCGAAGCGTTCCGGCGCGTGCGCTTCGTGCTCTTCACGGTTCTCCTCGTCGCGGGTGCGAACTATCTTTTCCACTCGCTGCACGAGGCGCTCGCCGTCTTCTGCCGCCTCTCCACGCTGGTTCTGCTCGCCGCCGCCGTCACCGCGACGACCGGCATTTCCGCCTTTATGGACGAGATCACCCGGCTGCTCACGCCGTTGGAACGATTCGGTTTCGTGAGGGCGGCGGATGTCAGCCTGGCGGTCGGCCTCGTCATCCGCTTTGTGCCGGAAATCTTTGCCCGCTACGGCGAAATCGCCGACGCCCACAAGGCGCGCGGCCTGCCGGTGCGGCCGCTCACCACCCTCGTGCCGTTGATCATCCTGACGCTGAAGGATGCGGATACCATCGCCATGGCGATTGACGCGCGCGGATTTCGGCGGCACTAACCCATTTATGTCCATTCGGGAAAGCTGACATGACCACCAGAGACATCGTCCTCGTCGCCCTCTTCGCCGCGATCATCGTGGTGCTGGGCCTGCTCCCGCCGATCACCCTCGGCTTCATTCCGGTGCCGATCACCGCGCAGTCGCTCGGCGTCATGCTGGCCGGCTGCATTCTCGGCGCCAAGCGCGGTGCCGCCGCAGTGCTGCTCGTGCTGCTGCTGGTGGCGATCGGCCTGCCGGTTCTCTCCGGCGGTCGCGGTGGCCTTGCGGTCTTCGCAGGCCCCACCGCCGGCTATCTCGTCGGCTGGGTCTTCGGCGCCTTCGTCTGCGGCCTGATCGCCGAGCGCTTCGTCAAGGAAGAACAGGGCGAGCTCACGCAGTTCCTCGCCTTCCTGGCCGCCGCCGTCGTCGGCGGCATCGCGATCGTCTATCTCTTCGGCGTTCCGTGGCTCGCCTATATGAGCGGCAAGGCCTTCTTCGAGACGGCGCTCGCCGGCCTCGTCTTCGTGCCGGGCGATCTCATCAAGGCCTTCGTCGCCATGCTCGCCGGCCGCGCGGTGCTCGCCGGTTATCCGCTGCTTCCGCAGCGCGCCTGAGCCGATGCCGCTGGCCGGTGCCCTCGAACGACACGCCGCGCAACATCCGGAAAACCCGGCCTTCCACCTGGAGGACCGGGTTCTGTCCTACGCGACGCTCGTCGCCACCGCACGGCACCTGCATGCGACCTTCGCGGGCCTCGCCCCAACGGGCCGAAGCGCCATCGGCCCGGAAAACCGGCTGGTCGCTCTCGTTACCGGCAACCACGCCCTTTTCCCCGCCGCCTTCGCGGCCGCCACGGCCGGAAACACCTGCGCCGCGCTGATCGATCCGCATTTACCGGAAGCAGTGCGCCGGCGGCTCCTCGAAAAACTCGACCCCGATCTCATCGTCATCGCCGAAGGGGCTGAGCTTCTCGCCCACAATCCACGAAGCGGTGCGACCCTCGTCCTCGCGGAGAGTGCTGCCTTCGACGCCCCACCGCTGCCGGAAGGCCGCGACGAGGATCCGTTCCTCATCGTCTTCACCTCCGGCACCACCGCCGATCCGAAACCGATCATCCGTGACCGCCGCTCCTGGCGCATCAGCCTTGCCACCGGCGCGCCCTTCTTCGGCCTCGATGCCACAACCAGCACATATGCTCCTGGCCCCCTCGCCCACGGCCTTGCGCTCTATGCGATGACGGAGACCCTGCTTGCCGGCGGCGCCTTCCATTCCGCCCGGCATTTCGATGCGGCGCAGGCGCTGGAGACGATCCGCACCGCGGATATCCGCCGGCTCGTGCTGGTGCCGACCATGCTGCGCCGGCTCTGCGAGGGCGCGCCCGTCGACACCATCGCGGCCATCACCGTTGCCGGTGCAAAACTGACCGCGGCCGACCATGCGATCTGCGCCGCGCATTTCCCCAAGGCGGCCGTGCGCGAATATTACGGTGCCTCGGAGCTCGGCTTCGTCACGGTCACCACGCCGGGCGACCCCGCCTCCTCCACCGCCGTCGGCACGGTTTTTCCCGGCGTGCGGCTTTGCGTGCTGGACAAGGACGGCAAGGCGGTTGCCCCGGGCGAAACCGGCACGATCTTCGTCGAGAGCCCGCTTGTCGCGACCGGCTATCTGGGTGCCGGCGACGGCGCGGGTCTCGTCCGCTTCGGCACGCTCGCGACCGTCGGCGACCTCGGTTTCCTGGAGGCGGATGGCACGCTGCATCTGCTCGGCCGATCCGGCGGCATGATCCTCTCCGGCGGCAACAATATCTACCCTTCCGAAGTGGAAGCTGCCCTTCTCGGCCTTGCCGAAATCCGCGCCGCCCATGTCTTCGGCGTCGAGCACGCGGATCTCGGCAGCGAACTCATCGCGGTGGTCGAGCCGAACGGTCTGGAGCTTACGCCGGAAAGCCTGAAGGCGGCGCTGGCAAGAACGCTGCCGCGCTACAAGCTGCCGCGCCGGCTCTGGCTGTGCCGCGCCATGCCGGTGACGCCCTCCGGCAAGGTCGAGGCCAGGACGGTGCGGCAATGGGTGGCGGAGGACAGCGATGCGCTCGAACGGCTCTATTGATCCCGCCCGCATCCCTGTTATCGCGGCCGCCTTCCGCACGCCGATCGGCCGCGTCAACGGCACGCTTGCCGCCATCGAGCCGGCAAGCCTTGCCGTCCCGCTAATCCGCCGCATCCTCGCCGAGACCGGGCTTTCGCCCGCGGCGGTGGACGACGTGATCCTCGGCAATGCGGCCAACAGCGCCGGCAATCTCGCGCGTCTGGCAGCGCTGGAGGCGGGGCTTCCCGTCTCCGTGCCCGGCCTGACGGTGGACCGGCAATGCGGCTCGGGGCTGGAGGCGATCGCGCTCGCCGCCCGGCTGGTGCAGGCGGGTGCCGGGCGGTTTTATCTCGCCGGCGGCACCGAGAGCTCAAGCCGCGCCCACCTGCGTTTTCGCCCGCCCGCAACAGCCGGCGAAGAGCCGCAACCCCTGCGCCGCGCCCGCATGGCGCCCGATACAATCGGCGATCCGGACATGGGCATCGCCGCGGAAAACGTCGCCGCCCATGCCGGCGTCAGCCGCGAGCGGCAGGATGCCTTCGCGCTCGAAAGCCATGTTCGCGCGGTGGCGGCGGCGAAGGCCGGGCGCTTCGACGGCGAGATCGTGCCGGTGGAAACGCCCGCCGGGCTGGTTTCCCGCGACGAATGCCCGCGGGAAAACACATCCCTGGAAAAGCTCGCGGCGCTGAAGCCCGTCTTTCGGCCCGATGGCACGGTGACCGCGGGCAATGCCTGCCCGGTCAATGACGGCGCTTCGGTCGTGCTGGTCACCTCGCTTGCCGCGGCGCAGGCGCTCGGGCTTGAGCCCCTGCTCGAAGTGGTCGACAGCGCGGTGGCCGGCGTCGATCCGAACCTGCTCGGCCTCGGCCCCGTGCCCGCCATGGCAAAACTCGCCGCGCGCAATGCCGGGCTCGATGCGACAAGAATCCCCTTCGTCGAATTCAACGAGGCCTTTGCCTCGCAGGTGCTGGCAAGCCTCGATGCGCTCGGCATCGACCCCGCGCGTGCCAACCGCGACGGCGGGGCGCTGGCGCTCGGCCATCCCTATGGCGCGTCCGGCGCAATCCTCGTCACGCGGCTTTTTGCGCAGATGCGGGGCGTCGAGACGGGGGCGGAGGGCGTCGCCATGATGGGCATCGGCGGCGGCATGGGCATTGCGGCGCTGTTTCGAAAATTGTGAGGGTTCGAAAACTGTGAGGGTGAGATGAAGATCTATTCCGGCGGCTGCCTGTGCGGCGCCATCCGTTTCGAGGCGACGGGACCGGCTGAGAAGCCGCATACCTGCTCCTGCCGCTTCTGCCAGCAGCATACCGGCGCGCCGACCGCCGCCTGGGTGGAGTTTCCCGTCGATCGCCTCGCCTGGACGGGCGCAAAACCCGCGACCTGGCGCTCCTCGGACTATTCCAGCCGCGCCTTCTGCCCGGCCTGCGGCAGCTCCATCGGCGCGATCGACGACGAACCGGTCGTGGCGCTGCTCATCGGCGGTTTCGATGATCCGTCCGATCCGGCGCTTCAGCCCCAGTACCATTCCTTCGAGGATTGCCGGCCGGTCTGGCTGCAGGTCGAGACGGCTTCAGGCGAGGAATGATTTCAGCCAGTCGCGCACCGGCTGCGGTACGTTGACGGGCTGGCGCGTCGAGGGATCGACCGCCACCCAGACGATTTCCAGATCGGCCACCGCTGCACCTTCGGAAGAGATCGAGACGGCAAAGCTGAGCGAGGTGGCGCCGATGCGCGTGACCGACACCTTGAAGCGGGCCAGATCGTCCAGCCGCAGGCCGCGATGGAAGGTGCAGCCGGATTTGCGCACGAAATAAACTGGGTCGTCCCGCCCCTCGGGCCTATGACGCCAAAGGCCCGCGACGGCGGCCTCTGCATGGGCGTAGTAGGCGGCATTGTGCATGTGGCCGTGCATGTCTATATCGCGAAAGGGTATGCGGACCTCGCTCACCGTGATGTCTGCCGTCTGTTCCACGTCGACCCCCGGGATAAAACCATGCTTCGTGCCGTTGTTAGAGCGTTCGGCGATCCCCGGCAAGTGATCGCCCTGGAAGAGGCCGAGCGCGTGGCCCCCGGCCCGGGCGAAGTGGAAGTCCGCATCCTGCGCGCCGCCATAAACCCCTCCGACCTCATCCCCATCACCGGCGCCTACCGCAGCCGCACCACCCTGCCCTTCGTGCCCGGCTTCGAGGGGGTTGGGGAGATCGTGCGGATCGGGGGTGGTGTGGGCGGACAGCCATACCCCCCTCTGTCCTGCCGGACATCTCCCCCTCAAGGGGGGAGATCGGATGGAGCATCGTCTCGGCCATCTCAGGCGTTGCAAGCCGGGGAAGGGTCTCGACACTTGCCGATCTCCCCCCTTGAGGGGGAGATGTCCGGCAGGACAGAGGGGGGTGGGCCGTTAACCGAAGCCGCCAATGGAGTGGGCTTCGCCATCGGCCAGCGCGTGCTGCCTATTGGCGCGAGCGGTCTTTGGCAGCAATATCTTATCCGCCCGGCGGACCGGTGTTTTGCGGTGCCGGATGATCTTTCGGACGATCAGGCCGCGATGGCCTATGTGAATCCGCTGACGGCGTTCCGGCTGGTCGATGCGGTCCGTGAGCACTTCGGCTGCGCAACGGGCCAGCGCATCGGTGTGACGGCCGCAGCCTCCGCCATTGGAAAAATGCTGCTGGTGCTGCTGGCGGAGACCGGCTTCCAGCCGGTCGCCCTTGTGCGCAGCCTGGCGACGGCGCAGCGACTGGCGGAAAGCTTTTCCGGCGAGATCGTCGCGCAGGCGCCGCTGCCGCCGCTCGATGCGGTGCTCGATGCGGTCGGCGGCGAGCCCGGCAATGGGCTGTTCCGCCATCTCCGGCGCGGTGGGGCCTTCCTGCAATATGGCGCGCTGAGCGGGGCGCAGCTCGATCCGACGCTGGTCGCCGCGCGCCGCGAGGAGGTCGCCTTCTCCTTCCTGTGGCTGCGCAACTGGGTGCATTCCGCGCCACGCGCGGCGATCGAAGAGGCGTTCGCGCGCAGTTTTGCGGGCATCCGCGCCGGTTATCTCGGTTCCGCGGTGGATGGCGTCTTTGCGCTCTCGGACCTACAAGCGGCGCTTGCCCGCCAGGACGACCCGTCACGCGTCGGAAAACTGCTCCTTGCGCCATGACGGTTGAAAAGGCGTGGAGACTGGCCCATTTCCCGTGGACCTCGCCAACCGCAATAGGTAGCTTCCGGCCATGACGACGTTTCTCTTCGAGAACCCGATCTTCCTCGAGCACCACACGCCTGAGGGCCACCCGGAGCGGTCGGACCGTATCCGGGCGATCAACCTCGCGCTGGAACACGAGCGCTTCTCGCCGCTCGTGCGAGAAAAGGCGGCGCAGGCGAACGAGGATTTCGTGCTGCTCGCCCATCCCGAAAGCCACCTGCGCGCCGTCATGGACGAGATGCCCGAGGAGGGCATCAACCAGGTCGAGGCGGATACCTATGCGAGCCCGGCGAGCCTCCAGGCCGCGCTGACCGGCATCGGCGGGGCGATCGGCGCGATCGATGCGGTCTTTTCCGGCAAGGCGGACAACGCCTTCGTCGCGGCGCGCCCGCCCGGCCACCATGCCGAGCGCAACAAGGCGATGGGCTTCTGTTTCTTCAACAATGCCGCAATCGCCGCCCGTCATGCGCAGCGGGCCTATGGTGCGGAGCGCGTCGCCATCGTCGACTGGGACGTGCACCACGGCAACGGCACGCAGGACATCTTCTTCGACGACCCCTCCGTGCTGTTCTGCTCGACGCACCAGATGCCGCTTTATCCCGGTAGCGGGGCGAAGGACGAGACGGGGGCCGGCAACATCGTCAACGCGCCGCTTTCGGCCAATGATGGCAGCGACCATTTTCGCGAGGCTTTTCGCTCGCGCGTGCTGCCGCGCGTTGCCGATTTCCGGCCGGACGTGATCATCATTTCCGCCGGCTTCGACGCCCACCACCGCGATCCGCTGGCGCAGATCAATCTCGTCGCCGACGATTTCGACTGGGCGACGGCGAAGATCATGGAACTTTCCGAAAAATCGGCGAACAATCGGGTGGTCAGCCTGCTGGAAGGCGGCTACGACCTCGAAGGCCTCGCCGAATCCGCCGCCACCCATATCTACCGCCTGATGAGAGGCTGACCATGACCAACGCCGCCCCTGCCGCCGCCCCGGATGTCTCCGCCCTCACCTTCGAGCAGGCCGTCGAGGAGCTGGAAAAGATCGTTGCAGCGCTGGAGCGCGGCGACGTGCCGCTCGACCGCTCCATCGAGATCTACGAACGTGGCGAAGCGCTGAAGAAACATTGCGAGACGCTGCTTTCGGCCGCCGAAAACCGCATCGAAAAAATCCGCCTCGACCGCGCCGGCAAACCGCAGGGCACGGAGCCACTCGACGGGGCGTGAGCCTATAGCTGGTCTGCGATCGCGGCCTTGTCGATGATCGACCAGACATTGCGGATGCGCCCATCCTGAAATTCGTAGAAAACGTTTTCGCTGAACGCGACCTTCCTGCCATTGACGGGAAGGCCGAAGAGTTCGCCGATGGGCGTGCAATCGAACAGCAGCCGGCTGGCGATGCGCGGCGGGTCCGCCATCAGGAAATCGATAGTGAAGCGAAGATCGGGGATCGCCCGAAAATCGCCTTCCAGCATGGTGCGATAGCCTGACAGGCCGATGCGCTTGCCGTTGTAATGCGCGTCCTCGTGCACGAAATTGCCGAGGTTCGGCCAGTCCTGTGCGTTCAGGCAGGCGATATAGCCGCGGTAGAGCGCCGAGAGATCGTCCTTCGTCATGCATCCGTTCCTGTGTATCTGCCCTCAATATGGGGCAATGGGCGGCGAAAGCCATATGGGCGGAAAGCTTGACCACAGCGTCAACAGGATCGCGCTATCCGCCTCGCCCGCCGCCCGCTAACATCCGCCCATGAACCAATGACAGGAGGGCGTGATGAGCTTCTTTCCCGGCACGGACCCGGAGGCGGGTGACGCGGCGGCGTGTGATGCGCTGGAGCATCTTATCATTCCGCGCACCAGCGATATCGGCGGGCTTGCGGTGCGGCGCGCGCTGCCGACGGCCAAACGCCGGCTGGTGGGGCCATTCATCTTCTTCGACCGCATGGGGCCGGCGCTGTTGCGGGCGGGCGACGCGATCGACGTCAAGCCGCACCCGCATATCGGGCTTTCCACCGTCACCTATCTCTTCGACGGCGAGATCAAGCACCGCGACAGCATCGGCACCGAAATGGTGATCGCGCCCGGCGACGTGAACCTGATGACGGCGGGACGCGGCATCGTGCATTCCGAGCGATCGCCGGAAAACCTGCGCGGCAGGCCCATGTCGATTTCCGGCCTCCAGACCTGGCTCGCCCTGCCCGACAGCCATGAGGAGATGGCGCCGGTCTTTGCCCACACCACCAAGGCCGAACTTCCCTCGTTTTCGGCCGATGGCATAGCTGCGCGAACCATCATCGGCCGCTATGAAGGCCATGCCTCGCCCGTCGATGTGCCGACGGACACGCTCTATGTCGACCTGACGCTTGCGCCCGGTGCTGCTGCACCGTTGCCAGCAGAATGGGAGGAGCGCGCGGTCTATGTGCTCTCCGGCACGCTGGATGTGGCCGGCGACCTGTTCGAGGCGGACCGGCTGCTCGTCTTCCGCGCGGGCGATGCGATCACGCTGAAGGCGGGGCCGCAGGGCTGTCATATCATGCTGTTCGGTGGGGCCGCGCTCGGCTCCAAGCGCTACATCTGGTGGAACTTCGTCTCCTCCTCCAAGGAGCGCATCGAGCAGGCCAAGGAGGAATGGCGCACCGGCCGCTTCGACATCGTGCCCGGCGACGAGGAGGAATTCGTGCCGCTGCCTGCCGGGTAATGCATAGTCACAAAGGTATATGATATGATGACGCAAAGGAGCGGCATGCTCCGTTGCGCGCTCACGTCTTGGCAGATTCGCTCCTGCTTCCACCGTCATCCTCGGGCTAGACCCGAGGATCCAAGCCGCGAGCGCCAGATGGATGCTCGGGTCTAGCCCGAGCATGACGGAGGAGAGGTGGACTTGACACATCCATAGCCACGCAGCTATACGTTATTCATAGTCATTGAGGTATGGATCAAGTGGCCGAAGCGCATGACATGCTGTTCCGCACGTTGGCGGACCCGACCCGGCGCGCGCTCTTCGAGCGGCTGTGCCGCGAGGGTGAGAAGACGGTGGGGGCGCTGACGGCTAAGGCGGGCGTCTCGCAGCCAGTCGTCTCCAAACATCTGAACCTCCTCAAGCAGGCAGGCCTCGTGCGCGACCGGCACGAGGGACGCCAGACGCATTACAGCGCCCAGCTCGGCGCGCTCGCGCCGCTCATCGACTGGACCAGCCAGATGGCCCGGTTCTGGGAGACGCGCTTCGACGATCTCGAAAATTTGCTGAGGAGAATGGATCAATGAGTGACGCAACACCCGAGACGCGCGCCGTCGTCGTCGAGCGCGAGATCGCCCATCCGCCGGAAAAGCTTTGGCGTGCACTTACGCAGCCGCACCTCATCTCGGAATGGCTGATGAAGACCGATTTCGCACCCGTCGTCGGCCATGATTTCACGCTCCGCGGCGATTGGGGTAGTGTCGATTGCCGCGTCCTGACGGTCGAGCCCGGCAGGATGCTGAGCTATACGTGGGATCATGTGCACGACGATCCGGCCTTCGACCTCAGGAGCGTGGTGAGCTTCACGCTGACGCCGACGGCCACGGGAACGCATCTGCGCATGGAGCAGACCGGGTTCCGGCCGGAGCAGAAGCAGGCCTTCGGCGGCGCCCGCCATGGCTGGGAGCAGCATTTCACGAACCTGGAGCGGGTTCTGGCGGGACTGGCATAACGCGGAGCGAGGATCATGACCGGCGAGACCACCAAGAAGGCGCCCAGGAAGCAGGCCGGTCAACCGGTCCTGCTTTCGGGCGGCAATCCGCAGATTGCCAAGGGCTATGGCAACGGGCCGATCCAGGCCTACATCGCCGCCATGCCGGGCTGGAAGAGCGACATGGGCCGCCGGCTCGATGCGCTGATCGAGAAAACCGTGCCCGGCGTGTACAAGGCGGTCAAGTGGAACTCGCCGTTCTACGGCATCGAGGGTGACGGCTGGTTCCTCGGCCTGCATTGTTTCAACAAATACATCAAGCTCGCCTTCTTCCGCGGCACTGCGCTCGAACCGATGCCCCCGGTCGCTTCCAAGACTGCCGAGACGCGCTATTTCCACATCCACGAGGAAGACGTGCTCGATGAAGCCCAGCTTGCGGACTGGATCCGCCAGGCAAGCCGGCTTCCCGGCGAGCGCATGTGACGAACGAAAGGTTGGAAACCATGGACCAGGCCAAGAGTGAAACGGAATCCCCTTCCCGTCTGATCGACAAAAGGATCGAGGAGCTTGCCGACTGGCGCGGCGAAACCCTGGCCCGGCTGCGCGCCATCATCAAAAAGGCCGACCCCGACATTGTCGAGGAATGGAAATGGCGCGGCGTTCCGGTCTGGGAACATGACGGCATCATCTGCACCGGCGAGACCTACAAGGCGGCGGTGAAGATGACCTTCGCCAAGGGCGCATCGCTGCCCGACCCGGCCGGCCTGTTCAATTCCAGCCTGGAGGGCAACACGCGCCGCGCCATCGACGTGCATGAGGGCGAAGCGATCGACGAGGCCGCGCTCACCGCGCTGGTCCAGGCTGCCGTCGCCCTGAACACGGCGAAACGCCCGAAGAAGAGGTAGGAATCACGACAAATTGAGTGCGGGCGGCCGGCGTCCGCAAAATGCCCCAATTGCCCGGGAGAACTCGGGCAGTGCGTCGGTTTGTGCGGTATCAATCCGGCGAAATACGCTCTAGACTTGCCGAAACGGTTGAAATCGCGCGCCGCATTCTGCATGTGACAGGCTAACGCGGTCAAAGCCGCATGCCCGGGTCGGGCTCCACAGCGGAGTTTTCGGCACGCGGGCGAGAACACGAGGCATGAGAGTGACACAAGCACCCGCCACACCGCTGCTCGACAAGGTCCACATTCCGGCGGACCTGAAGGCCGTGGACGATCGCGACCTGCCGCAACTGGCAGCCGAACTGCGCGCCGAGATGATCGACGCCGTGTCGCGCACCGGCGGGCATCTGGGCGCGGGCCTCGGCGTGGTCGAGCTCACCATCGCCATCCACAAGGTTTTCGACACGCCCAAGGACCGGCTGATCTTCGATGTCGGCCACCAGTGCTATCCGCACAAGATCCTCACCGGCCGGCGCGACCGCATCCGCACATTGCGCCAGGAAGACGGCCTCTCCGGCTTCACGCGGCGCGCCGAGAGCGAATACGATCCCTTCGGCGCCGCCCATTCCTCGACCTCGATTTCCGCCGGCCTCGGCATGGCGGTCGCGGCCGATCTTTCCGGCGAGAACCGCAATGTCATCGCCGTCATCGGCGACGGCGCCATGTCGGCCGGCATGGCCTATGAGGCGCTGAACAATGCCGGTGCGCTGGATGCACGCCTCATCGTCATCCTCAACGACAACGACATGTCGATCGCCCCGCCGACCGGCGCCATGAGCGCCTATCTTGCGCGGCTCGCCTCCGGGCGCACCTATATGGGCTTCCGCGACCTCGGCAAGAAGCTGACGGCCTATCTCGGCAAGAAGGTCGACCGCGCGATCACCCGCGCCGTTGAACATGCACGGGGTTATGTGACCGGCGGCACGCTCTTCGAGGAGATGGGCTTCTACCATATCGGTCCGATCGACGGGCATTCCTTCGAGCACCTGCTGCCGGTGCTGCGCAATGTGCGTGACAATTCCAAGGGCCCGGTGCTGATCCACGTCGTCACCCAGAAGGGCAAGGGTTATCCGCCGGCAGAAGCCGCCGCCGACAAGTATCACGGCGTCAACACCTTCGACGTCATCACCGGCGCGCAGGCGAAGGCCAAGCCGAACGCGCCCGCCTATACCGCCGTCTTCGCCGATGCGCTGGTGCAGGAAGCCGGCTTCGACGAGAAGATCGTCGGCGTCACCGCCGCCATGCCGAACGGCACCGGCCTCGACAAGCTGGCCGCCGCCTATCCCATGCGCACCTTCGACGTGGGCATTGCCGAGCAGCATGCGGTGACCTTCGCCGCAGGCCTCGCGTCCGAAGGCTACAAGCCGTTCTGTGCGCTCTATTCCACCTTCCTGCAACGCGGCTACGACCAGGTCGTGCATGACGTGGCGATCCAGGGTCTGCCGGTGCGTTTCCCGATCGACCGCGCCGGCTTTGTCGGCGCCGATGGGCCGACCCATGCCGGCTCCTTCGACACGACCTATCTCGCGACACTGCCAGGCTTCGTGGTGATGGCGGCTGCCGACGAGGCGGAGCTGAAGCATATGGTACGCACCGCCGCCGCCTATGACGACGGCCCGATCTCCTTCCGCTATCCGCGCGGCGAAGGTGTCGGCATCGACATGCCGGCACGCGGCGAAATCCTCCAGATCGGCAAGGGCCGCGTCGTCAAGCAGGGGTCGAAGGTGGCGCTGCTCTCCTTCGGCACCCGCCTGGCCGATTGTCTGCTCGCCGCCGAGGACCTCGATGCCGCCGGCCTTTCCACGACGGTCGCCGACGCGCGTTTCGCAAAGCCGCTCGACCACGACCTCATCCGCCAACTCGCCCGCCACCACGAGGTGCTGATCACCATCGAGGAAGGCGCCGTCGGCGGCTTCGGCAGCCATGTGCTGCAATTCCTCGCCATGGAAGGCCTGCTCGATCACGGCCTGAAGGTGCGCCCGCTGGTGCTTCCGGATATCTGGATGGAACAGGCCAAGCCCGACGCGATGTACGCCAAAGCCGGCCTCGACCGCGCCGGCATCGTCTCCACCGTCTTCAAGACACTCGGCCAGAAGGCCGTGGGTGTGGGCGCAGCCGGCTGACCTTACCCTATTCGGTGAAGCCCGCGCCGCCCGGTTTCTACTGCGCGGCGCTTGGCTTCAGCAGCAGGATGTCGATCTCGTTTGCGGGCGTGAAATCCTTCGCCTTCATCTCGAAGGTTGTCGGCCCCGTCTTCTTGATGCCTTCGCCGCAGAAGCTGACGAGATTTTCCGGCGCGCCCTTGTCGATCGTCAGCGAAAAATCCTTGATCGGGCCGGACCAGTTGGCGCCGGTCGTCAGGATGTAGGAAATCCAGTTCTCGAAGAGGTAGGGTTTTCCAGCCTGCATGTCCTTTTCCGACTGCTGGGCGCGACGCACGATGTTCTCCTCGATGCAGTAGCGCTTCACATAGTCCTCATAGCGCTCACCCTTCGCCGCCCCCTCCTCCAGGAAGCTGATGCCCACCGTGCCGCCGACGCTCGGCTTGTAGCGGTGCTGGACCTTCACCTCCTTGCCCGCCGGGAAGGTCGTGCGCCACCAATAGACGGATTTCAGCGACCAGAGCGGCGTGCGGTAGTCCTTCATGCCGTTGCCGTCATTGTCGTAGGTGTCGATGAAGATCAGCCCGCGGGCGATCCAGTCGGCCGCCACCTCCTCGGGGAGCTTTTTCAGCGCGTCCTTGGTCGCGGTCGCGAAGGGAAGCAGCGGAATGCCGTTGGCCTTGAGGTCTTCGGTCACGTCGATATCCGAGGCATAGACGCGCTGCTGGAGATTGACGGCGACGGTCTTCCCGTCCTGCGATGCCGTGAAGGCGAGATAGTTGTCCGTCTCGAAATCGTCCATCGCGACATTCGCATAGGGGTCGCCGCCGATATCGGGCATCGGGAAGGCGACGAGGCCGGAGACATCCTTCTCAGACGTGTTGGTGAAGACATAGTCGACGCGGATTTCCTCCGGCGAGATGAAGAGGGCTTCGCTCGTCATCTCCACCTCCGGCGTGCGCACGAAGGTCAACCCGCCGGTCTTCAGCTCCGCCATCGTGTCGTTGGCGAGCGACGGCGCTGCAAACAGCGCGAGAAGCAGCGGAGCAAGGCGGAAAGCGGCGTTCATGGATGTCCTCGCAAGATGTCTGTCGGCCGCGATATCAGCCGAAACGACACCGTGCAGCAAGCGCGAAACGCGGTGACGCTTTCTCAACCATCCCGTTTTGCAACCGCGTAACCACATCCCTTGGGCGTTCCGAAACCTCCGGCTGCTAGCTTCCGGCTCAACGAAGAGAAAGACCGGACAGGGATTTTCCATCATGCGTTTCGCGCTGCTTGCGGCTCTCGCCGCCACGCTTTGCCATGTCTCCATCGCGGCGGCCGAGGACCGGCCGTCGCACGACCCGGCCATCGAGGCCGCGGCGCTGGCCATCCTGCAAAAGAAGCTGCCGGAGATCCGCAAATCACACGAGATCGGCCGCGATCCGGTGATCGTGCGCGCGGCGCGGCCGGAAGCGGAGCCGCAAGGTATTTCCACCCTTATCGACATCGATTCGCTGCAAAATTTCCCGGGCCGTATCATCTGGCTCTGACGGCGAAGGGCACATCAGGGCTTGCCACCTGCGGCGCGAGGCGTCATGAGAGGCGATGTCCGAACCCACAGAAACCATCCGCCTCGACCAGCTCCTGCTGAATGCCGGTCTCGTTGCCAGCCGATCGCGGGCGCGCGACGCGATTTCGCGCGGCACCGTCAAGGTGAACGGCCGCATCGTCACCAAGCCGAGCTCCACCTTCCCCGCCTCGGCCGTCATCGAGATCGACGACCCGGCGCAGGCCTATGTCTCGCGCGCGGCACTGAAGCTGAAGGCGGCGCTTGACGAATTCGGCCTTAATCCAGCGGGGCTCGATTGCCTCGACATCGGCGCCTCGACCGGCGGCTTTACAGATATCCTGCTGGAGCGCGGCGCCAGCCATGTCATCGCGGTGGATGTCGGCCACGACCAGCTTCACCCGCGGCTGAGGGCTGACGAGCGCATCACCAATTACGAGGGGCTAAACGCGCGGGTGCTCGACGAGGACCATCTCGAAGGGCGCGAAATCGGCGCCGTCGTCTCCGACGTCTCCTTCATCTCGCTGAAGCTGGCGCTGCCGCCGGCCCTTGAAATGGCCGAGCCCGGCGCCTTCTGCGTGCTGCTCGTCAAGCCGCAGTTCGAGGCCGGCCGCGAGGCGATCAGCAAGGCGGGGCTTCTGAAGGACCCGGACAGTGCGCCTGCGGTTGCGGCGGAGCTGGAGCGCTGGCTGGTGGAGGACATGGGCTGGAAGAGCCTCGGCCTCCTGCCCTCGCCGATCACCGGCGGGGACGGCAATGTCGAGTTCCTGCTCGGGGGCCGCAAGCCATGACGACGGAGACGCTGACCATCGCGCGGCTCGGCTCGGGCGGCGACGGCATTGCGGAGGCGCCGGGCGGGCCGGTCTACGTGCCCTTCACGCTGCCCGGCGAGACGGTCGCCGTGGCGCGCGTGAAGAACATCGGCACGGTCATGTCGATGTCGGTCGCCTCGCCCGAGCGCGTCGAGCCGCCCTGCGTGCATTTCGGCCCGGAGGGCAAGAACGGCACCTGCGGCGGCTGCACGCTGCAACATGCAAGCGATGCGCTCTACCACGCCTTCAAGCGCGAACTCCTCGTGAATGCGCTGAAATCCAAGGGCCTGACGCCCGAGGTGGCGCCGCTCGTCATCGCCCGGCCGGGCGAGCGGCGGCGCGTCGTCTTCACCGCGCGCAAGACGGAAAAGGCCGTGCTGCTCGGCTTCAACCAGGCCGGCAGCCACCATATCGTCTCCATCGACCACTGTCCGATCTCCAGCGATGGCATCATCTCGCGGCTTGACGCGATCCGCCGCGTCGCGGGCGCCATCGCCACCAGCAGCGAACCGTTTCGCGTGACGGTGCTGGAGACGCTCGCCGGCCTCGACCTCGCCTTCGAGGGCATCAAGAAGGTGGGCGACAAGGAACGGCGCGCCGTCACGGCCTGCGTGCTTTCACTGCCCGGCATTGCGCGGGTTTCCAGTGACGGCGAGATCCTGATCGAGCCGCAGCGGCCGGTGATCGATTTTTCCGGCGTGCGCGTTTCCCCGCCCGCCGGCGGTTTCACCCAGGCGACGAAGCCGGCCGAGGACGCGATGGCCGATCTGGTGCTGGCTGCCCTCGGCAAGGCCAAGCGCGTCGCCGACCTCTTTGCCGGCTCCGGCACCTTTGCCTTGCGTATCGCCCGGCAGGCCAAGGTGCATGCGGTGGAGGGCGAGGAGAAGGCGCTGAAGGCGCTGGACCAGGCCGCGCGCAACACGCAGGGCCTGAAGCCCGTGACGGTGGAAAAGCGCGACCTCTTCCGCCGCCCGCTGATGACCTCCGAACTGAAGGTTTTCGACGCCGTGGTCTTCGACCCGCCGCGCGCCGGCGCGGAAGACCAGTGCAAGGAACTCGCCCGCTCCGGCGTGAAAACCATCGTGGCCGTCTCGTGCAACCCCGTCAGCCTCGCGCGCGACCTCGCCATCCTCACTGCCGCCGGCTACCGCATCCGCCTGGTGACGCCGATCGACCAGTTCCTCTGGTCGGCCCATGTCGAGGCGGTGGCGGTGCTGGAGAAGTAGGCGGACTAGAGCATTTCCGGTGAACTCCGTTTCACCGGAAATGCTCTAGGTTTTTGTTTTTGCCGCATTATCCGACGCCGAAGCGATGCCGCTTCGGCTGGAAATGCTCTAGCCGGGGAACACCCCGCCATGATCCGCATCCAGCACGATGGAGAGCGACACGTTGCGCGGGCGCGTGACGGCGAACAGCACGGCCTCCACCACATCCCGGTTGGTGGCGCGCTCACTCTTGGCCCGCCCGGGCGCCTCCGCCCATGCGGGTTCGCCGGGCTGGATGTCGTCCAGATCCGGCGGGTGCACGATGATCGAGCGGACGGGTGTGCCCGACAGCATTTGCCGCAACCCTTCCGCAATCGCCGTCTGGCCGCGCTTGGCGGCGTAGAAGGGAACGGAAACACCGTCGAGCATTGCATTCGCCAGGCCGCTTACCGAGCCGATGGTCACGATATCCGGGTTGGCGGAGCGGTGGAGAAGCGGAAGAAGGCCCTGGCTGAACAGGAATGTGCCGGTGACGGCGGAGTTGATGACGCCGAGGACCGTCTCGACCGGGAGCGGTTCGTCCCGCGCCTCCAGCCACATCGCGCCGTTGTTGATCAACAGGTCGACATGCTCGTACGCGCCGGTGATCGCGTCGACCGCCTGGCGCACGTTTTCGCTCTCGGCGAGGTCCATGGCGATGCAGGCGGGGCGGCGGCCCGTGGCGCTGGCGATCGCGTCGGCCAGCGTTTCGAGCGCCGCGAGGTTGCGGGCGCATAGGACCAAGTCGCACCCGGCCTCCGCCAGAGACGTGGCGAGTGCCGCACCCAGCCCGCGTGCTGCACCCGTGACAACGACAGTTCGCCCCTGCAATTCACCCATTCTTCGCGTCCTCGTATCTGCCGTGCGGAATCGGATTGTACCCGCTAAGACCTTGACCGGAAATGCCAAAACAAAAAGGCCCGGGAATGATCCCGGGCCTTTTGTTTGCTTGAGGCTGCCGATTACGCCGCGCGGCGGGATGGCGTGGCGGCGTAGCTTGCGCCGCCACCCAGCCGGAACTGCGCCAGCAGCGCGTTGAGCGCGGCTGCCTCGGTGGCGAGGCCGTGGCTGGCGGCGGTCTGTTCTTCCACCATGGCGGCGTTCTGCTGGGTGCCCTGGTCCATGGTGTTGACGGCGGTGTTGATCTCCTGGAGGCCGGTCGATTGCTCGCGGGCGGAGAGAACGATGGCGTTGACGTGGCCGTTGATCTCCTGCACCTCGCGCACGATCGCTTCGAGCGCCGCACCGGTCTCGTCGACCAGCGCCACGCCGGAGCGCACCTGTTCGCCCGACGCGGTGATCAGCGCCTTGATTTCCTTGGCCGCATTGGCCGAGCGCTGGGCGAGTTCACGCACTTCCTGCGCTACGACGGCAAAACCCTTGCCGGCTTCACCTGCGCGGGCGGCCTCGACACCGGCATTCAGCGCCAACAGGTTGGTCTGGAAGGCGATGTCGTCGATGACGCCGATGATGTTGGAAATTTCGCCCGAGGACTTTTCGATGCCCTGCATGGCCGAGACGGCACGGCGCACCACCTCGCCCGACTTTTCAGCGCCGGCGCGGGTGCGCGAGACGAGCGAGCCGACCTCTTCCGCGCGACGCGTCGAGTCCTTGACCGTCGTGGTGATCTCTTCCAGCGCAGCGGCAGTTTCTTCCACGGAGGCGGCCTGCTGTTCCGTGCGGCGGGCGAGGTCGTCGGCGGCCGAGCGGATTTCCGTGGCACCCGCATCGATGGCGCGGGCGTTCTGGCCGACCGTCGTCATCGCGGTGTGCAGCTTGGTGACGGAGTGGTTGAAGTCGGTGCGCAGGCGATCGAGGTGGCCGGCGAAGGGCGCGTCGATGCGGTGGGCGAGATCGCCGTCGGCAAGGCGGCCGAGACCATCCGCCAGCGCCTCGACAGCGTGCTGGATTTCGGCCACTTCGCGCGCCTTCAGGGCTTCGCGGTCGCGGCGTTCGCTTTCGGAAAGCACGCGGCCCTCCTCGGCGGCGTTTTCGAGGCGGGTGCGCTCGATGGCATTGGCGCGGAAGACGGCGACGGCGGCGGCCATGCGGCCGATCTCGTCGGTGCGCTCCTGGCCGGGGATTTCGGTGGTGACGTCGCCCGAGGCGAGCTTGTCCATGGCACCCGTCATGTCCGTGACCGGACGCACGACGAGGCGCGACAGCACGGTCGCGAGGAAGCCCATCATGACGACGACGGCGAGGATGGTGGCGATGGTCGCCGCAATGCGGAACTGGTCGATCGCCGCATAGGCCATGCCGCTATCGATGGTGAAGCCGAGATACCACTCGACCGACGGCAGGCCGGTGACCGGCACGAAGGAGACGAGCACGGGCTTGCCGGCATAGTCCGTATGGGTGATGCCGCCGCCGATGGCCGGCGTCGTCTGCGGGAAGGCATCGGCGAGCGACTTGGTGACCAGCGCCTTGTCCTGGTGCACGAGGATCTGGCCGTTCTTGTTGACGAGGAAGGCGAAGCCCGTGCCGCCGAGATCGACCGAGTTGACCATGTCGACCAGCGACTTCAGCGAGAAATCGCTGCCGGCGACGCCGAGCAGCTTGCCGTCGCGCTTGACCGGGGTCGCGGCGCTGATGATCAGGTCGTTGGTGGAGGCGTCGGTATAGGGCTCAGTCAGCACGCTGCCATTCGCCTTGACGGCATCCTGATACCAGGGGCGCTGGCGCGCGTCGTAGCCTTCCGGCATGTCCGACTTCGGCCACATTGTGAAGGTGCCCGCCTCGTCGCCGACATAGGTGGTCATGAACTGGCCGACCAGCACGTCGTTCTGCAACACGGCCTCGATGCCGGCGGCGTCATTGGCCTTGCCGGCGGCGTTTCCGGCCATTTCGGTCAGCGCCACGCGGGCGTTCAGCCAGTTCGCGATGCTCTGGGCGGCCTGCTTGCCTGAACTGTCGATGCTTTCCTCGACGGAGTTCGTCAGCACGCCGCGCTGCAAGCTGTCGATATAGAGGGAGAAGCCGGTGAAGGCGGCGACGACGACGAGCGACGCGACGACAAGGATGCGCGTCATCAGATTGGAGCGCTTGGACATGGGCGCGATGTTCCTTCGGAAGCGCCTCGCCAGGACGGCGGGCGCATGGTGCTGAACGGCATGCCGGAAAGGCGAGTGTCGGGCGCATCATGCGGCCGCCGGCACGGAGCACCGGAGAATGGCCGCACCCTAGGAAAACGTGTTTAAGGCCCTCTTAAAATTGATAGACCACAAATTGCAGCCGACCCCTCCCGGCCACGGAAATCCGCTCAGCGGCGCGCCATGAAGGCCTCGAAGGCGGCGCGCGCTTCCGGGCTTTTGAGCTGTGCTGCGAAATGCCCCGCCTCCTCGTCGATGCGCGTGGCCACCGCGCCGCGGTCGCCGCGAATGAGGTTCCGGGCAATCGCGAGCGCCTTCGGCGGCTTGGCGGCAAGCCGCGCTGCGGCGGCAAGCGTCTGTTCTTCGACTGCACGCGGTTCGACGACGGCATAGACGAGGCCCGCATCGCGCGCGGCAGTCGCGGAAAAACCGTCGCCTGCGGCAAGCAGCGCGAAGGCGCGCTGGTGGCCCATCAGCCGCGGCGCCAGCAGGCTGGAGGCCGCTTCCGGCACCAGCGCCAGGTCGACGAAGGGCGTGCGGAATTCCGTGCGGATCGAGGCATAGGTGAGGTCGCAATGCAGGTGGATCGTCGTGCCGATGCCGATCGCCAGGCCATCGACGCCGGACACCAGCGGCTTGCCATGGGCGGCGAGCGCATGCAGGAAATCGATCACCTCGCGGCCCATCGTGCCGCCCATGGCGAAGGCCATGAAATCGTTGAGGTCGTTGCCGGCGGAAAAGCAGCCCTCGGAGCCGAGGAAGACGGTCGCCCGCACCGCCTCGTCCGCGTTAGCAGCCGTCAGCGCATCGGTCATCGCCTGGTACATGGCGCGCGTGATGGCGTTCTTCTTGTCGGGGCGGTTGAGACGGATCACCATGACGCCGGGGGCGTTTTCCGGGCGTTCGATCAGGATGTGGTCGGTCATTGTGTCCTCTTCTTCCGAATGATGTCCGTGCCGCCCTCGGCAGGTTTCCCCCGGGCAGACCGGGCGCGTCGTTTCGATTTGAGCAGGGTTCCAACCCCCTGCCAATCTCCCCCATCAGGGGGAACGTTGGCAGGCAGAGGGGGTAGCGGCGGCCTCAGCCCA
The DNA here is from genome assembly GCF_058809275.1 of Shinella sp. GW821-FHT10F02. Taxonomy (NCBI): domain Bacteria; kingdom Pseudomonadati; phylum Pseudomonadota; class Alphaproteobacteria; order Hyphomicrobiales; family Rhizobiaceae; genus Shinella; species Shinella sp. GW821-FHT10F02. The sequence continues at coordinate 162,869 of NZ_JBXASL010000008.1, forward strand.
GAACCGCCCGCGCCGCCGCGAGGCTCGCAGCACCAAACACAACGCGATCCCGCAAGGCCGCCGTTTCGCCGATGATGTTTTCCGCAGCAAACCGGCAAAGCGCGGCGCGCTCCGCGTTGCGGCCGTCGCCGCCGTCGGCGAGTGCGCCCTTGGCGAGGTAGGCGCCCGTCAGGACGAGGCCGAAGAGGCGCTGGTAGGGGGTGGCGCCGGCGAGCGCTTCGGCTTGCTTTCCTTCCGCGAGTGTCGCGAGCAGCCATTCGGTGGCGGCTTCGAGGTCGGCGATGCTGGCCTCCAGGCGGGCGCCGGTTTCGCCGAGTGCCGGCGTGTTGACGGCCCCGGCCTTGGCGGCGATGTCTCGCAGTTCCGCGATGAAGCCGCGCACATGGGCGCCGTCCGACAGCGGCAGTTTGCGCGTGACGAGGTCGATCGCCTGGATGCCGTTCGTGCCCTCATAGATCGGCGCGATGCGGGCGTCGCGGAACAGCCGGGCGGCGCCCGTCTCCTCGATGAAGCCCATGCCGCCATGCACCTGCACGCCGAGCGAGGAAACATCGACGCCGGCATCGGTGGCAAAGCTCTTGGCGATGGGCGTCAGGAGGCTGGCGCGCTCGCTCCAGTGTTTCGCCTCCTCGCCATGCGCCCGGTCGACGGCGTGGGCGCAGGCATAGGTGATGGCGCGGGCACCCTGGGTCAGCACCTTCATGGTCAGGAGCATGCGGGCGACATCCGGGTGCTCGATGATCGGGCTCATGCCCGCCCCCTGCCAGCCGGGCGCCTTGCCCTGCGTGCGGTCCTTCGCATAGGCGATCGCCTTCTGCGTCGCGGCTTCGGCGATCGCCACGCCCTGCATGCCGACAGCGAGGCGGGCATTGTTCATCATGGTGAACATGCAGGCGAGGCCGCGGTTTTCCTCGCCCACCAGCCAGCCGATCGCGCCGGCCTCCTCGCCGAAGCGGCCGTCGCCGTAGATCATCGTGCAGGTCGGCGAGGCGTGGATGCCGAGCTTGTGTTCGATCGAATGGCAATGGGCATCGTTGCGGGTACCGAGCGAGCCATCCTCGTTGACCAGGAATTTCGGCACCAGGAAGAGCGAGATGCCCCGCGTGCCGGCCGGCGCATCCGGCAGGCGGGCGAGCACGAGATGCACGATATTGTCGGTAAAGTCGTGTTCGCCATAGGTGATGAAGATCTTCTGGCCGAACAGGCGGTAGGTGCCGTCGCCGCGGCGTTCCGCGCGGGTCTTCATCACGCCGAGGTCCGAGCCGGCATGGGGCTCGGTCAGGTTCATCGAGCCCATCCACTCGCCCGAGACCATCTTCGGCAGATAGGTGGATTTCAGATGGTCGGAACCGTGCACCGTCAGTGCCTCGATCGCGCCGATCGTCAGCGTCGGGCCGATCGCGAAGGCCATCGAACCGCTGTTCCACATTTCGAGCGCCGCGACATGCAGCATGTGGGGAAGCCCCTGCCCGCCGAAATCCGGAGAGGCGGTCAGCGAGTTCCAGCCGCCTTCCGCCCAGGCCTTGTAGAGCGCCGGCCAGCCGTCGGGCATTTTCACCGCGCCGTCGGCAAAGCGGGCACCCTGCTTGTCGCCGATCTCGGCGAGCGGGGCCACCTCCTCGGTGGCGAATCGACCGGCTTCGGAGAGGATCGCGTCGACGAGGTCGTCCGTGAGATCGCCGAGATGGCCGCCCTCCAGCGCGGGTGCCAGCCCCGCCACATGTTTCAGCGTGAACGCAATCTCCTCGACCGGCGCCTTGTACATGTCTATCCTCCTCCACGACGTGCTGGCGGGCAGATTATTGATTTTTACGTAAACGTCAACTTTTCCGACGCAAATCCCCAAACGGAAACAGGCCGGCCGGTGATTAGACCGGTCAGCCTGCTTCCTGTGCCGGGGGGACCGTCCGGCACTTTAAAATCGTCCCTTAGCTATAGGGCGAGATGCACTGGCGACGCGGGCCGCCATAGGGCTGGTACGTGTTGTCGTAGGCGCGATACGAACGGTAGCGGTTTGCGCACCAGTTCACATGCGAGCCGCCACCACCGACATAGCCGCGGTCATTGGCGATCGCGCCGCCGATCACAGTGCCCACGCCGAACGCGGCGAGCGGGAACCAGAAGCCATTGTGGTAGCGATAGCCGTTGCGCTGGTAGCGGTAGCCGCGGTGGCCACGATACCATCCGTTGCGGTAGCCGCGGTCGCCACGCCAGCCGACATCACGGTCACGGCCGCGCCAGCGGCGGCTCTCACGGGAGTAGCGACGATCGTTGCCCCAGTTGCGGCCGCGGTCAAAGCGTTCAGCGCGCCAGGTGCTCCCACCGCGCCGCCAGATACGGCGATTGTGATCGCGCACGAGCTGCACCGAAGTGCCACCTTCGGTGGCAGTCGACTGAATCTTGGCGACGGGAAGCGGCATGGCGCTTGCCGGCACGACCGGCGTGGCGGCGAAAAGCGCCGACATCGCCACCGCAAGGACTTTATTGATAAACTTCATGACAATTCTCCCTAGGCGTGCCCTTCAGCATTTGCTCGAATGGCAATTTGAACGCGAAACGCACGAGAGTCCCTTTCGTTCCATATGCGGTCTTCCCGCGCGCGTTTCAATGGCTCGGGTCGTCACAAATTCGGGAGCCTTGTTCTGGAACCTTGGGCGGATTAGCGCTCCGTTAACCATGTCTCGCTCACCATGCTCGCTTGATCCGGCGCGGGATTCGAACAGGAGCGTCCATGAACCCGAAGCATCTTTCCGGCCTGGCGGCCCTTATCCTCCTGGCGGCCCTGCCCTTTTCGGCCCGCGCGGTCGATGTGGAACCGTGGAGAAAGCCGGAAAACGCCATCGTCATCGATGCCTACGAGTTGAACGAGATCGACTGGTCGGAGATGCTGTCCGACAAGCGCATCGCCGGCTTCATCTCGAAGGCCTCCGACGGCCTGCCGGAAAGCTATAGCTGCAAGGGCGAGCACAGCGGCGACACGGTGGCGCACTGCAAGACCATGTGGCGCAAATATGCGGTGAGCCGCGAACTTTACGAGACCCGCCGTCTGCTCGCGCGCGCGAAGGGCCTGCTCTGGGGCGCCTATCACCTCGCCCGGCCGGGCAACCCGGTCGACCAGGCCAACCATTTCCTAGACTATGCCAATCCGCAGGACGACGAGATGATGGTGCTGGATATCGAGGGCATCGATCCGGACACCTACATGTCGCTCGAAGATGCGCAGGTCTTTGCCGGCCATATCAAGACGCGCACGGGCCGCTATCCGGTGCTCTACACCAACCATTCGACCGCGCGCTATATCGCCGCGCACCGCGACGAATACCGCATCCTGTCGCGCCTGCCGCTCTGGTATGCCCGCTACAAGCCGGGCATCGAGGGTGCGTTCCCGATGGGCAACTGGGACAATTATGCGCTCTGGCAGTTCTCCGCCGGCGTCAACTGCTCGAAGCGCCGCTGCCCCTACCGCGTGAAGGGCGCGCTCAATGACATCGACGTCAACGTCGCGCCGATGAGCAAGGCCGCGCTCGGCAAGGCCTGGGCCTTCGGCGGCCTGGTGCCGGAAAAACCCTTCGAGCCCGTGGACCAGATGCTCACCGCCTCCATCCCCACCGGCGGCGCGCTGAAGGCGACCGTCGAGGCCGCAGCCTCCATCGGCGCCGAGGCACAGACGACCGGCGCCGTCACACTCGCCTCCGGCACGACAACGTCGTTCCCGGTGTCGGTGACGGCCGAAGTTCGCGCCGGCCTCGCCGTCAAGGGTGCCGCGACCGCGACGCTTGGGCAGCGTGTGGTCGACGTGACGCCGTTGAACTACCAGGATTTTTGAGAGGTCGCTGGGTAGATGGAGACCCGCATTTAGGTCGCGTGCTTGATCCCCTCTGCCCTGCCGGGCATCTCCCCCTCAAGGGGGGAGATTGGATGGAGCAGGCGTTTTGCCCAAAATAAAGGGTGCCTTTGAAGCAATGTCCTTGCCTCTTGCCGATCTCCCCCCTTGAGGGGGAGATGCCCGGCAGGGCAGAGGGGGGACGGCGCCACTCCGACTCACGCCTCGATCGATACATCCCCGATCGGGCGCGAGCAGCAGGCGAGGATGTAGCCTTCCTCGATTTCGTCGTCGAGGATGCCGCCGTTGTGGCGCATGTCGACTTCGCCGGAGACCTTCATGACCCGGCAGGCGCCGCACAGGCCGCCCTCGCAAGCGGCACCGATGCGCACGCCGGCTGCGCGGGCGGTTTGCAGGATCGTCTGGCCGGGCGGGCATTTGGCGTCCTTGCCGGCCATGGTGAAGGTGACGTTCGAGATCGCCTCGGCGTCCACCTCGCCCGCACCGCCGCGAATGGCGAGCTCTTCGGGCGCGGGTGCCGCAGCCGGCTGGAAGCTCTCCTCGTGGTAGCGCTCCATGTTGAAGCCGCAGACCTTCAGCATATCGCGCACGCCGCGCATGAACGGTTCCGGGCCGCAGCAGAAGACGGTGCGATCGCGGAAATCGGGTGCCAGCAGCGAGAGGCGGGCGGCATCGATGCGGCCGCGCAGGCCGTGCCAACCGTCGCGCGGATTGTGCCCCTCGACCACGAAGCCGAGCGCGAGGTTCGGCATGTGGGCGGCGAGACATTCGAGCTCCGCCTTGAACAGCAGGTCCTCCGGCTTGCGCGCGCAGGTGACGAAGGCGACATCCGACTGCGGCGCGCAATCCGACATCCAGCGCGTCATCGACATCATCGGCGTCACGCCGGAGCCGGCCGAGATGAACAGGTACTTTTCCGCCGGATAGCGGACGAAGGAAAAATCGCCGAGCGGGCCGAAGGCCTTGAGCTTCACGCCGGGGCGCAGGTTGTCGAACATCCAGCGCGTGCCGATCGAGTTCTTCTGCACCTTCACCGTCACGGAGACGGCGAAGGGGCGCGAGGGCGTCGAGGACAGCGTATAGGTGCGCATCACCGGATCGTCCGGCGCCGCCGGCAGTTCCAGCGTGACGAACTGGCCCGGCAGGTAGCGGAACCAGTTGTCGCGATCCGAACGGAACGTGAAGGTCATCACATCCGTCGTCTCCGCCGTCACGGCGATGCATTCCAAGAGGTGCTGGCGATCGTTCCACGGATGGAGTTCGTCGAAATGGTGGAAATGGCTCGCGACCGTCATGTCAGGCCACCCGCGAGAGCGGCTTTTTGGCGCCGTCGAGCCGTTCGATCATGAAGTTGGCGTACCATTCGACGAACTGCATGACGCCGCCCTCGTCCTCCGGCGAATAGGGGCCGGGCTGGTAGGCGGGCGAGCGGATGCCGAAGGCGTTTTCCTCGACGATCCGGCGGTCCTGGTCGTTGGTCTCGGTCCAGACATGGGTGAGTTCGTCGAGACGATAGTCGATGCCTTCCACCGCGTCCTTGTTGACGAGCCACTTGGTGGTGACCTGCGTCAGCTCCGGGCCAAGCGGGATGACACGGAAGGTGATGGCGTGGTCGGCCAGCACATGGTTCCACGTCGTCGGATAGTGGAAGAGCAGCAGCGTGCCGATATGGCTTTCCAGCACGTCGCTCGACAGCGGGCGCTGGACGGCGCGCGCGCCGGACATGGTGTAGCTCTCGGCGTCCTGGATGAGCGGCATGCGCGCGGCGCGGAACTGGCCCGTCGGCGACATGCGGAACTCGCTCGGCAGGCCGGCCGCCTCGCACTTCGCCCAATGCTCGGCGATGACGGGATCGTCCTTGGCGCCCTGCACGCCGGTGGCGCTGGGGGCTTCCGGATAGGTGCGGCAGAGTTCCGGATGGTTGGCGGCGCAGTGGTAGCACTCGCGGTTGTTTTCCCAGACGAGCTTCCAGTTGCCCTTTTCGATGATCGTGCTTTCGAAGGCGACCTTGGTTTCGCCGAGGCGATGGCGCGCGAGATAGGGCTCGACCAGATTGCGGAAGGCGGAGAAATCCGGGGCCTGATCTGCCAGGCAGATGAAGATGTAGCCGCCGACCGTCTCGCAGTGGATCGGCTTCAGGCTGTGCTGCGTCTTGTCGAAATCCTCCGCCATGTGGCGGGCGAAGAGCAGCGAGCCATCAAGTTCGTAGGTCCACTGGTGATAGGGACAGACGAGTTTTGCCGACGTTCCCTTCTGCTGGTTGCAGACGCGCGAGCCGCGGTGGCGACAGGAATTGTGCAGCGCGCGCACCGTGCCCTTGCGGTCGCGCGTGATGACGACGGGATAATCGCCGACCTGGACGGTGAAATAATTGCCGGCCTTGGGGATCTCGCAATCATGGCCGATGAACAGCCAGTCGCGATACCAGATCGTCTCCATGTCGAGCTTGTAATGGTCGGGGTCGATGTAGAAGGCCTGCTCGAGGCTGTAGCCATCGCGCCGGTTCTTGAGCTTGCGGAGCACGTCGCTGCGAATGTCCATGCCGGATCCTCGGATAATCTAAATTGGGGCTGAGGCGCACGGAAGAAGACGGCATCCGGACGGCAAACCGCACGGAATGCACGCTTCCCAGCCGCCCGCCGCAGCCAGTCACGATCGTTTCTCCAGGCTGGTTTCCGGGCTGAGGAGCGTTCTGCGGGGCGTGACCTTGTCGGGTCATTCCTTCCGAACCGTCGCGGCGCCTTCCCAGACCTCCCGTCCAGTGACGTATGCCGCGTCTTGCTCCAACACCGTTGCGGGGGCAGCGCCGGATTTTAACCGGCTTCCCAATTCTCCAAACTCCTTTCGGGAGCGTGGCACCTTGAGTGTGCTTATCTAACCGCAAGAATCGTCGCGCGACATGTCGAAAAACGACATGCCATCATGATTTGGCGACAGGATTTTTGCGTGGTTAAAAAGCGGGACGCCGAGATTTCTGCATATATGTCAGGGTGATATGCCTAGCTTTGCGGCAGGATGCCCATCCCCTCGGCAGTTTGCTGCCCATGATCATGCTCTTGTCATATTGCGACCCGCCGCATGTGCCTGCGAGGAATGGGGAGCGGACCGGAAAGGATTGTTTAACGTCGTTTGCATAAACTTCCCAGCGATCAAGGCGCTAGGATGGGGTGCTCGCCACGTGCAGCAGACGAAGTTCCGATATTACGACGCCGTCGCCTACAAGCGCGCGAACCCGCCCAAATCCGCCGTGCACACGGAATTCCTGCGCACCGGCCGCATCGATCGCAACCTTGACTGGCTGCCGAGCGAGAAGCGCTATCTCACCTACCAGGAGGTCGCGGAGCGCACGGGCCGCAAGCTGGAGCGGGCGGGCACGGTCACACATGACCGCATCAACGGCTTCCACCGCTCGATCCAGTTTCCCAAGCTGATCTTCCACCGCACGCTCGCCCACACGCCGCATCTCGGCTATTGCCACATAACCGTCGCCAATTCGCGCTTTGCCGAATTCGAGAGCGTGCAATGGGCCTTCTACATGGCGAACTTCTTCGCCGACATTGGTGACGAGGAGCAGTTCTTCGCCGGCATTTCGCAGAAGCCGGGCCGCATGTATTTCGCCGTCGCCATCGTGCCGGGCGAGGAGGAAGGCCGCTTGCGGATCGACCGCAAGGTGCGCGGCAACGGCGTGATTTTTCGCACGGACGACCCTGCCCTTGCCATGAAGAACGTGCTGATGCTCGGCGCGCGCGACGAGGCGCTCCGCAAGATCATCCGCGCCATTTGAAGCTAAAGCGCATGTCGTTATCGCAAAACCGCTGCACACTTTTGCGCGACATGCTTTAGGCTCTATAAAGCAGCCATTCCTTGCCCGCCGGCACTTCGTCGCCGCGGCCATAGACGATCACGAGATCACCGCCCGCGCCCTTTGCCTCCGCAAGCGCCCGCTCGCAGGCGGACGAGAGGTCGAGCGCACTGTCGGCGCGGTCCGACATGCAGACACCGGCCGAAAGCGTCAGGTGGCCGAGGTTGCGGCCTGTGCGCGGATCGCGCAGCGCCATCGTCTGGAAGGCGGCGCGCAGCAGGTCGATCAGCCGCGTCACTTCGCTTTCGTCGGCGGTGTGGAACAGGAAGCCGAAGCGCAGGCCATCGATGCGCACGGCAAGCTCGCCGGCCGGGAAAACCTGGCGGATCAAGCCGCCATAGAAGCTCACGAGATGCTCCGACAGGGCTTCGATCTGCGCGGGCGAGAAGCGGCGGTCGGCATCGACCTCGGCGACCGCGACGCCGCAGAGCATCGGCAGGTCCGGATTGGAATAGATGCGGGCGAGCGCCTTGTTGAAGGCGCGGCGGTTGCCGAGCTTGGTCGGCGGATCGACGAATTTCATCGCCTCGAACTCCGCCATCTCCTTCTGGATACCGTCCATGACGGCCGATTGCGCGGCGACCTTTTCCGCCATTTCCGCCGTGTGGGTGACACGCAGCTCGGTCGCCCGTTGCAGGGCTTCGAGCGACGAGCCGAGCGCGCCCTCGCCCGCCGCGCTGCGGATGACCTGCGAGGCCTCGCCGATCAGGCGGCCATAGTCGGACAGCGACGAGCGCTCCTGGCTGAGCAGCTCCATGAAATTGCCCATCTCGCTGCTGATCGCGCCGGCGGAGCGTTGCAGCACGCTCGCCTCATGCTGGTGCGGCAAGTATTTGCGCCCGAGTTCGTCGAGGGCTGCCTGCGTCTTGTATTTGCCGAGGGCGATAAAATCGCGCACCAGATCCGGGTTGCAGCCGGCATAGGCCTCGTAGACCAGCTCGTAATTGCGCGGCAGGCCATCGATGCCCATCTGCTTCATGGCCGTTGCAACGCGGAGCGCGATATCGGTCGTCGAGGATTTCTTGTGAGCCATCAATGCGGGACCTGTGTGCGGGACTTTTCACCCCTTCGTAACAGCGCCCGCTTTCGGTGGCTCTAATCGGGTCGCTTGCATTTTAGGCAAACCGCCGGCCCTTGGCATTTCGCGGCAAAGAACGGTAAAGGAGGCCGGGAGCGACGGAAGGGCGAGATGGCAGATATCGTGGATACGCGGACGGAACCGGAGGCGGCCCTTGCCCGCGCGTGCGAGGTGCTCGGCCGCGGCGTGCCCGTCGCCATTCCCACCGAGACGGTCTATGGCCTCGCCGCCGACGCCACCAATCCGCTCGCCATCACCCGCATCTATGAAATGAAGGGCCGGCCGCGCTTCAATCCGCTGATCTGCCACATGGCCGACCTAACCATGGCGGAACGGCATGCGGTCTTCGATCCGCTGTCGCGGCAGATCGCCGAGGCCTTCTGGCCGGGCCCGCTGACGCTGGTGCTGCCGATCCGGCCGGACAGCGCCATCCATCCGCTTGCCCGCGCCGGGCTGGACACGGTCGGCATCCGCGTGCCGACGGGGTTTTCGAGCCGGCTGCTCGCCGCCTTCGGCCGGCCGCTGGCGGCTCCGAGCGCCAATACCTCCGGCCGCATCAGCCCGACCACCGCCCGCCATGTCGCCGAGGATTTTGGCGCGAAGCTGGCGCTGGTGCTGGATGCCGGGCCGGCCGTCGTCGGGCTCGAATCCACCATCCTCAAGGTCGAGGGCGAGACGATCCGGCTGCTCCGGCCCGGCGGGCTCGATGCCGCGGAGGTCGAACGCGTCACCGGCCGCCCGGTGCTGCGCAACGACAAGGCGGGCGCGACGATCGAGGCGCCGGGCATGCTCGCCTCGCATTATGCGCCCGATGCACCCGTGCGGCTCGATGCCCGCGAGGTGCGGCCGGGCGAGGTGCTGATCCGCTTCGGCGGCACGCCGCTGCCGGGCGAAGCCGACGCGGCGCTCGTACTGGATCTGAGCCCGGACGGCGATCTCGCGGAGGCGGCCGCCAATCTCTTCGGCTATATGAAACAGGCGGATGCGACGGGTGCTGCCGCCATCGCCTTTTCGCCGATCCCCTCGACCGGCCTCGGCGAGGCGATCAACGACCGTTTGCAGCGCGCCGCCGCGCCCCGCGGATAAAGGAAACACGATGGTCCAGGCAAAGCTTTCCCCCGATCTCATCGCCCGCTTCGCCGCCATCACCGGCCCGGCCTATGCGCTTGTCGAGGACCGGGATATCGCGCCCTATCTCGTTGAAAGCCGTGGGCTTTACCATGGCACGTCGCCGCTGGTGCTGCGGCCGGGCTCCGTCGCCGAGGTTTCCGCCATCCTGGCGCTCGCCACCGAGACGCGCACGGCGATCGTGCCGCAGGGCGGCAATACCGGCCATGTCGGCGGTGCCGCGCCGCGCGAGGGGGCGGCAGATGTCGTGCTGTCGCTGTCGCGGCTCAACCGCATCCGCGATGTCGACCCCGTCGGCAATGTCATCGTCGCCGATGGCGGCGCGGTGCTGGCGGAGATCCAGAAAGCGGCCGAGGCGGTCGACCGGCTGTTTCCGCTATCGCTCGGCTCGGAGGGTTCCTGCCAGATCGGCGGCAACCTTTCCACCAATGCCGGCGGCACCGCGGTGCTCGCCTATGGCAACATGCGCCAGCTCTGCCTCGGTTTGGAAGTCGTGCTGCCGACCGGCGAAATCTGGAACGGGCTGCGCCGCCTCAAGAAGGACAATACGGGTTACGACCTGCGCGATCTCTTCATCGGCGCGGAAGGCACGCTCGGCATCATCACGGGGGCGGTTCTCAAGCTCTTTCCGCGGCCGCTCGGCCATGAGGTCGCCTTTGCCGGGGTAAAATCCGTCGCGGACGCGCTCACGCTCTTCGAACGCGCCTCCAGCCGCTGCGGCCATGCCCTTACCGGCTTCGAGCTGATGCCGCGTCTCGGTGTTGAGTTCACCACGCGCCACATTCCCGGCGTGCGCGATCCGCTCGCCAGCCCGCACGACTGGTATGTGCTGGTCGACATCTCGACCTCGGATGCCGCGGAAACGGCGACGCGCATGATGGAGGCGCTGCTGGCCGAAGGCATCGAGGCGGGGCTAGTGGAGGATGCGGTGATCGCGTCGAGCGAGGAGCAGCGCCGGGCGCTCTGGCACATGCGCGAAAACATGTCGCCGGCGCAGAAGCCCGAGGGCGGCTCGATCAAGCACGACGTCTCCGTGCCGGTCTCGGCCATTCCGGCCTTCATGGCGGAAGCCGATGCGGCGGTGATGGCGGCCATTCCGGGCGCGCGCATCTGCTCCTTCGGCCATATGGGCGACGGTAACATCCACTACAACATCTCGCAGCCGGTCGGCGCTGACAAGCAGGCGTTCCTCGACCGCTGGAGCGAGATCAACCACCTCGTGCACGGCATCGTGCTTTCCTACAACGGCTCGATTTCCGCCGAACACGGCATCGGCCAATTGAAGCGGGACGAACTGGCCGCGGTGCGCGAGCCCATCGAGATGGACCTGATGCGAAGGGTGAAGCGGTCCTTCGACCCCGCCGGCATCATGAATCCCGGCAAGGTCGTCAGGGTTTAGGAACCGCCGGTGCGCAGTTGCGCCAGCGACATCATTAGGTCGGCGCTGATGCCGGCGGAGCCGGTGCCGTTCAGCACGGAGAGCGCCGGATCGACGGTGGTCTGGTTGTCCAGGTCGTAGAGCACGGCGAACTTGACGATCATCTTGGAGACCTTTTCCGGGTCCTGCAGGTCCTCAAGCTCCAGATAGCGCTCGATCATGCTGGCCTGGGCGTCGATATCGGCACTGCCGATCTCGTCCGGCAGCTGGTAGATCGTCTTGAAGACCTCGAACAGCGCGTCGTCGGCGAGCAGGTCGTAGGGGCTTGAGATGGTTTCCGCCTTGCGCTCGAAATAGAGCGCCAGGCGCACGCCGGCATTGTCGTTGCCGGCCTCCTCTTCCAGTTTCTGGCGCACATAGCTGTCGAGCGTCTCATAGATGCCGCGGCGCGACTGGATCTGCGCGTCGTCCGGGCGCTCGACCAGGCCCTCGGCATTGAAGTTGAACGAGGCGACGAGCTTGCGGTAGTCGCGATCCGCCTGCTGGTTGACGAAGCTCTTGGGGTCGTCGAGGTCGGAGGTGAAGATCTTTGCCATGAACTCGGCGTCGACGCTTTCCGGATCGATGCCGTTGGCCGTCAGCACGAAGGCGACCAGGCGCGGATCAGCGAGGAATTCCTTGACCGATTCCACCTTCTGCATCTGCACGGAGTAATATTTCGCCTCTTCCTCGGCGAGCGTGCGGTCGTCCTCCGTTCCGAAACGGGATTTCTCCACCACATAGGCGCGCGACATCACAAGGATCTCGGCCTCGGATTGTGCCAGCTTCGGCACGGTGATGTTGCCGTCCGACCCGAAATTGAACGCCTTGGCAAGTTCGACGTAGCGCTCGTCCTTCAGCTGGTACACATAGCTCCTCGGATCGTTGAGGTCGCTTTTCAACACGTTCTTGATCGTCAGCGGCGTCACCTTGGCCGGATCGAGGCCGAAGGCTTTCAACGCGAAGTCGTAGATCGTCGCCTCGCCGACGAAATCCTGCACGGTCTTGACCGCGCCGATCTGGCTCTTGAAGCGGTTGACCGCAAGCTCGTCCGCCTCGTCGTCGACGTCGTTGTAGCGGATCATGTAGTTGTTGGCAGTCGTGGTTGTCTGCGCGGTCGTCTGCGGCGTGTCGCCGGGCGCAAGCGTGCCGTCCAGCTGGAAGTTGAACGCGGCGCGCAGCGCCTTGTACTGCTCCTTGCTGGAACCGCCGAACAGGTTGATGTAGCTCGTCGGATTGTTCGGGTCCGGATCGCTCTCGATGATGTTGCGGATCGTCAGGTTGGTGACGGCGGGCTTGTCGAGCCCGAAGGCGACCTTGAGATAGGAGACCAGGCGCGGGTCGTTGGCAATCTCGTCGGCCGTGGTGATGCTGCCGATCCGGCTTTCGAAATAGTCCCGGTGGATCAACGCCGCCGCCGTCGTCACGCGCGGATTGGAGAGCGTGTAAAGCTCCTTCGTGCTGGTCTTCTGGCTGTCGGTCTGCACCGTGCCGGCGACCGCCGTGCCATCCGTTTCGAAATTATAGGCCAAGGCGAGCACCTGGTACTTGTCGACATTGGCAAGCACGCCGTTCTGGCTGGCGATCTCCGCCTTCAGCGCGGCGATGCGCGCGGCAGCCTGCGAGCGCGGAACGAGCACCGCATCGAGATCGGCGACGGCAACCTGCTTGTCCGCAAGCTCCGTCTGGTATTCCGCGCGCCGGGTCTGGAAGAGCGTGATCTCCGCCCGTTTGCCGTCGATGATTTCCTCCAGCTCCGCAGCCGGCAGGCCGTTCGGATTGGTGGAGAGCGTGGCGATCTCGGCTTCGAGCGCGGTGATGCGCGTCTGCATGGCGGGAATGTCGGTTTGCAGCTTGGTGATACGCTTCAGGTGGCTCTCGCGCAGTTCCAGCGGCTCCAGCGCGTCGCTCGCCGCCTGGCGGGCCGCCAGGGCATCCGCCGCCCGGCCGCCGAACTGGGTGTTGAAGAAGCTGTTCGGGTCGTCGAGATCGCTCGTCAGCACGTTGCGGATCGTCTGGCGCGAATAGGTATCCGCATTGATGCCGAAGGCCGTCAGCATGTAGTTGCGCAAGCGGTCGTTGTTCAGCAGCTGGTCGACGCTCGTCACGCCGTCGATGACGGCATCGTAATAACGCGTCTCTTCCTTGATCGCCGTGCCGGCATTGGCGGCGGTCGAGGAATAGAGGCCGATGATCTCGTCGAGCTGCACTTCGGTCTGCGCCGTGGCGGCCGTCGAGGCCTCGAAGCTGAAGGCATTGGCGAAGGTGCGGTAGCGTTCGTCGGTCAGCAAGTTGACGAAGCTGTTGGCGTCGGAAAGGTCGCTTTCCAGCACCTTGCGCATGAAGGCCTTGGCGTAGGTCATCTCCTCCAGGCCGTGGGCTTTCATGGCATAGGAATAGAGCCGGTAGTCGTCGAGGAACTCGTCGACCGAGGTGACCTTGCCGATCGCCTCCTTGTAATAGGCGGTGTCGCGCGCATTGGTCGTTTCGTTGGCGGTGCGGTCCAGCGACGTCAGCATGTCGCGCGTGATGAGGTTGTAACTCGTATAGGTGGACAGCATCGAAAGCTCTCTTTTCCGGGCGCGGGCAGGCCGATCAGATGCCACTTTCGCGCGCGAGGCTTGTCCCGGCCTGTCGGGGGCGTGGCACAGATTGGCCGGCCCGCGTTCACCTCTCCTAAACCCTGCGCCGTGGAGTTTTGCTAACCATCAGGAACTGCAAAGTTTTCTTAACCGCAATTTTTAAGCGGCTCGGAAGGGGCCGCGCCTATTCTCGCCCTCAGAGGACGAAAAGTCCCGATGAGAAGACCGGACACCGGCTCTCAAGGAAAACAAGGGCGAAAGACATGCTGAATACCGTTTCCAAGCCGGCCTGGGCCGGCACCACGCTCCGGCTCGACCCCAAGCGCTTCCCGCAGCAGGTGACATTCGAGCTGCGCGCCGAGGGAACCAATGCCACGATCACGCTCGACGAACGCGGCGCGGTGCTGCGCAAGGTGCTGCCGTCGAGCGGCCTGCCGCTCTCGATAGCCCTGCCGCCCCGCGCCTTCAAGGGCGTGGCCGCCCGCGCCATCGACCACGGCAACGGCCAGGTCACCGTGACCCTCGAACTGCACCACGACGACCCGGACCTCTGCATCCCGCTGCTCGTGGCGCACGATCTCTGCGATATCGCCGCCGACTGGCGTAGCTGGGCCGAGGCCTATCGCATTCCCATGCTGATGGTCGAGGCCGACGGCATTGCCCGGCCGCTCGACGACAACCTGACGGTCGGCAGCCGCCCGGCAAAACCGCGCCGCCGCCACTCCTTCTTCGCCGACCGCCGCCCGCGCTTCCTCGTGCGCCGCACGACCGGCAAACTCGGCGTGCAGATGAAGATCAACGGCCGGGAGATCACCGCCCGCAGTTGAGCCTGCAATGAAAGAATGACCTCCGAGAAGCCGGCCGTCCCCTGCGGCCAGCTTTTTCGTGTGCCTGTTCCCCTGTTCCCTCAGGAACACTTTTCACGCCGCCATCGTGGGAAACAGCTTCCAACAGACCGGCCCAGACCGGCACCGCGAAGCAAGGGACAGATCGCCATGGCAAAGTTCATCACCACCCTCCTCGGCCGCATCCGCACCGTCGAGAGCGCCACCACCGAGCGCGCCCGCCCGCCCCGCCGCGGCTTCGAGATCGCCCCGCACCCCTCCACGCTCCGCCGCCTGGAAGATCGTCCGCAGACGGGCGCACGGGCGCCGCGGCACCGCTAAAGCAATTCCAGCAAAAGTGCGTAGCGGTTTTGCGTCCGGAATTGCGCTCTATAGCTCAGGCAAACAGGATCGCGATCGTCAGGGCCAGGAAGAGGCAGAGGCCGACGATGCCGTTGAACTTGAAGAGTGCGAGGCACTGTTCGGGGTCGTCGATGTCGAGGGTGGCGATCTGCCAGGCGAGCATAAGGGCGGCGATGGCGAGGCCGAGCCAGGCGACGAGGCCGATGCCGGCGAACCAGAAGGACAGCGCGACCAGCACGACGGTCAGGCCGTAGAGGCCGATCAGCCATTGCGCCGTGCGCTCGCCGAACAAGCGGGCGGTGGAGCGCACGCCGATCAGCGCATCGTCTTCCTTGTCCTGGTGGGCGTAGATCGTGTCGTAGCCGATCGTCCAGGCGATGGCGGCGATGTAGAGCGCGACCGAGGCGCTCGACACTTCCGCGAATTCCGCCGCCCAGCCCATCAGCGCCCCCCAGGAGAAGGCCATGCCGAGGAAGAATTGCGGCCAGTCGGTAAAGCGCTTGGCAAACGGATAGATTGCGACGATGGCGAGCGAGGCGACGCCGAGCAGGATCGTGAAAAGATTGAACTGCAGGAGCACGACGAGGCCGACGAGGGCCTGCAGGCCCATGAAGATCTTCGCCTGACGGCGCGTGACGCGGCCGGACGGCAGCGGGCGCGAGCGGGTGCGGGCGACGGCCTGGTCGATCTCGTGGTCGACGAGATCGTTATAGGTGCAGCCGGCGCCGCGCATCGCGACGGCACCGACGAAAAACAGGAAGAGATGCGTGAGGAAGCGCACCGTGTCGAAGGTGCCGATCGCGGCTGAGACATTGGCCGCTAAAGCCGTCGACCAGAGGCAGGGCAGAAGCAGGAGCTGCCAGCCGATCGGCCGGTCCCAGCGCGCGAGCTGCGCATAGGGCCAGGCGCCGCGCGGCAATACGCGGTAGACCCAGTTTCTGGACGGCGCATCGGCGACGCGGCCGGAATCGGACGGAGAGCTGATCATGTCCCTAGATCGCAAGCGGCACCGCGCCGGTCAAGCCGGCGCGGTGCCGCAGCGCTCAAGGCACAGTAAAATCGAAGCGGTAGGTGGCCGAAAGACCGATCAGCAGCTGGTCGCGGTCGCCGCGCTGCTTGACGAGGCTAGACTTGGCCGCGTCGCCGACGAGGCGCTTGTATTCGGCAAAGGCGCTCGTCTCGATCTTCTCGTTGACCTGCCAGGTGATCGCCGCGCCTGCGCCGACGGAATGGATGCCGCCGTCCGGATCGTAGGCGGCAAGGCCGGATTTGGCGACCTGATTGCGGTTCACGCCGTAATAGGTGTCCATATAGTCGTTCGAGGCGAGCGTTACGCGGGGACCCGCGGAAATGCGCACGTCCGGCCGCACATCGACGAAGGCGTCCGCCGCGATATCTGCGACGATGCCGTCATGGCTGCGGATGCCGTGGCGCACTTCGCCGCGCACGCGCAGCCAGTCGGTCGGGTAGGCTTCGGCGAAGCCGCCGAGTTCGCCGCCGAACTTCACCGGCGTCAGGCCGCGCAGATCCTTCGAATCGTCGTCGTCACGCGGCATGATGAGCTTGCCGGTGGCGCCGGCACGAAAACCGCCATTGTCGATCAGCGCGAAGGACGGGTTGTCGTTGCGCGAGGAGAAGCGCACCGTGCTGCCGGCCTTGCCGAGCGAGATCATCGGGGTGACCTGGAACAGGTATTTTTTCGCGCCCTCGTAGCGCGGCGCGGCAAAGCCGGCGGCGCCGACCTTCAGATACCAATCCCCGGACCAGAAATAACCGCCTTCGCCGGCAAGGGCGGAAACAGGCGCAAAAAGGAGAGCGGCCGCAGTCATTGCGGTCGAAACACGGATACTCAAAACACAATCCTCGCTTCACCGGCAGGCCCGCCGCGGGCCGCCGAAACCTCTGATTGCGTCAACATTAGCCCCCTTTCATTACCGTTTCGCTAACCATCCGCCGGGTCGGCCCATAGGAACGATTCGCCCAAGTCTGCGTTTTCTGCGAGACGAAACAAGGAGTTTTCCCGATGACCGTCAGCACGATGGAACTGAAGCTGCAGGCAATCCGCTCCGACGAGGGGCTCTCGCGCAAGGAGAAGATCGCCCAGCTGGAAAAGCTGCGCACAGAGGCCCGCGCCCTGCAACGCGCCGCCAGCGAAAGCGCGATGGTGGAGGATGACGGCTGGTACGAGGACGTACACCTGATCGACACCGAGCTCGAAAATCTCGGCCGGGGCACGCCGGAAAAGGGCGCGGCGACGCTCTGACGCCGCGCAACCCTTGACCTTTCAGCCCCATCC
Organism: Shinella sp. GW821-FHT10F02; assembly: GCF_058809275.1. Classification (NCBI taxonomy): domain Bacteria; kingdom Pseudomonadati; phylum Pseudomonadota; class Alphaproteobacteria; order Hyphomicrobiales; family Rhizobiaceae; genus Shinella; species Shinella sp. GW821-FHT10F02. The sequence goes on from NZ_JBXASL010000008.1 coordinate 180,263, forward strand.
CCTTAACCCGCCAACAACCAAGGACGGATCGAGGGTATGGGCATGAAGGTTCTGTTGATCGGATCGGGCGGACGCGAGCACGCGCTGGCCTGGAAGCTGGCGCAATCCCCCCTCCTCACCACGCTCTATGCCGCCCCCGGCAATCCCGGCATCGCCGAATGCGCGACGCTCGTCTCCCTCGACATCGACGACCATGCCGCCGTCTCCGCCTTCTGCAAGGAAAACGGCGTGACCTTCGTCGTGGTCGGGCCGGAAGCGCCGCTCGTTGCGGGCATTGCCGATGCGCTTCGCGCTGACGGCATCGATGTCTTCGGTCCCTCGGCCGCCGCGGCGCAGCTTGAAGGCTCCAAGGGTTTCACCAAGGATCTTTGCGCCAAATACGACATCCCGACCGGCGCCTATCAGCGCTTCACCGATGCCGCCGCTGCCAAGGCCTATGTCGAGGCTGAGGGCGCGCCGATCGTCATCAAGGCCGACGGGCTTGCCGCCGGCAAGGGCGTGACGGTCGCCATGACGCTCGACGAGGCGCTGGCCGCCGTTGCCGATTGTTTCGACGGCGCCTTTGGTGCAGCCGGCGCGGAAGTCGTGGTGGAAGCCTTCCTCGATGGCGAGGAGGCGAGCTTCTTTTGCCTCTGCGACGGCGTGAACGCGCTGCCGCTCGCCTCCGCCCAGGACCACAAGCGTGTCGGCGATGGAGATACCGGCCCCAACACCGGCGGCATGGGCGCCTATTCGCCGGCCCCCGTCATGACGCCCGACATGGTCGCGCGCACCATGCAGGAGATCATCGAGCCGACGATCCGCGGCATGGCGGCGGATGGCCATGCGTTCCAGGGCGTGCTCTTCGCCGGGCTGATGATCACCGCCAAAGGCCCCGAGCTTATCGAATACAATGTGCGGTTCGGCGATCCGGAATGCCAGGTGCTGATGATGAGGCTCGAAAGCGACCTGCTGCCCATCCTGCATGCCGCCGCGACCGGCCGGCTCGACACGGTTTCCGCCGCTTGGCGGGACGCTCCGGCGCTCACCGTCGTGATGGCCTCAAAGGGGTATCCCGGCGCCTACGAGAAGAACACGCCGATCCGCTCGCTGCCGGCCGATGACGCTGCCACGAAAGTGTTTCATGCCGGCACAGGCCTGAAGGACGGCCAGCTCGTCGCGACCGGCGGACGCGTGCTCAATGTCACGGCCGTCGCACCGACCGTCGCCAAGGCGCAAAAGGCGGCTTACCAGGCGCTCGACCGGGTGGAATGGGAAAACGGCTTCTGTCGCCGCGACATCGGCTGGCGCGCTGTCGAGCGCGAAAACGGCTGATCCAAGCCCATAAAAAACGCGTGGTCGTTCAAAGTTTACCATTTCCCCTGACGGGACCGTAACCGGCGGGCGCTATTCTCCTCTCAACCCTGAGGGAGAACCGTTTCATGCGTACCCTGCTGCCGACCCTTGCCCTGATGCTTCTCGCCGCCCCGGCCTTTGCGGGTTCGATCGAACCGCTCGCCAGCGCCACCGCCGACGGCACCAGCGTCGCGACGATCCGCTGCGAGGATTGCCCGGCGCTGAAGCCGAAGGCCAAATCCGCCACCTACCATGTCGATGCCATCGAGCCCGGCACGCAGAAGGTGGAGATCCGCGAGCAGAACGGCGAACGCAAGATGTTCCGCACGGAAGCCTGGATGGGCGGCTCGCCCGTGCTCTTCGTGAGCAAGGCCCCGGCCGAGACTGTGCAGGCCGCCGACGCCGAAACGCCGATGGACGAGAAGGCGACAGCAACGGAAACCGTCGATGCCGGCGCCAAGACCGGCGCGCTCGACGGCACCGCCGCCCGCGACGCGGCGACGGCCTCGATGGCGACTTCACGGGAGTTTGATCCGGCAGGGTTTGAACTTCGCCTCAACTGACCGCATACTGCGGACCCCTGCCTCTCAGTCCCTCCAGGCTGACAGGAATCCGCGAAAGCGGACGTTTTGCGCCCCTGACCTCAAGCGGGGGCGCAATCGTGTCGGCCGGCCTCTCCCAAATCGCTGACGAGCCGATCGACCTCACGGTCGGAATAGACGGCGATGCCGTTGCGGCGCAAAAGCGCTGCCGTCACCCCCTGCCCCGCGTGCCTGATACCTGAAAAGCTGCCGTCATAGACGAAGCCGGAACCGCAGGACGGGCTGCCGTCGATCAGCAATGCATGCCGGCAGCCGTTTTCCCGCGCGACATCGAGCGCGATGCGCGCGCCGTCAATATAGGCCGCCGAAACATCCCCGCCGGAAACCTCAAGCACACGCGCCCGCCCTTCGAGCACGTCCTCGCCATTGAGACCCGCTTCGATCTCCGCCGGCGGACGCGGCACCTGGAAGCCGCCGGCAAGCTCCGGACAGAGCGTCACCAGCCGCCCCTCCGACCGCCAGCGATCGACGGCGTCATGCAGGAGCGGTTTCGCCGAGCCGTTGTAACGGACCGGCAGGCCGGCAAGGCAGGCGCTGATGAGGATTTTGCCCGGCATCAGCACCCTTCCCTTATCCCGTTATCTTGGAGAAATCCGCCACCGTGCCCGTTGCCGCGCGAATGGCGGCGAGGAGTGCCAGACGGTTGGCGCGGATGGCCGGGTCCTCGTCGTTGACGAGCACGTCGGTGAAGAACTGGTCGACCGGCGCGCGCAGCGCCGAGAGCGCTTCCATGGCGGAGCGGAAATCTTCGCGGGCGACGGCGGCGGCCGCCTCCTTCGAGGCGGTTTCCACGGCGGCGTAGAGCGCCTTTTCGGCGTCGAGCTTCAGCAGGTCCACCGAGACCGCGCCTTCAACGACGGTGCCCTTCTTTTCTTCGGCGGCGAGCAGCTGCGTCGCGCGCTTGGTGCCGGCGAGCAGGTTCTGGCCGTCTTCCGAGGTGATGAATGCCGTCAGCGCCTCGACGCGACGCGCGACCATCAGCAGATCGTCGGCCTCCGGCGTCAGCACAGCGTCGATCAGGTCGTGGCGCGCGCCGAGATCGCGGAGGTAGACCTTGAGGCGATCGTGGAAGAAGGCGATGAGGTCCGCGTCCTTTGCGACCGATGCCAGCGGCAGGCGGATGTTCTTTTCGAGCAGCATGCGGATGACGCCGAGGGCGGCGCGGCGCAGCGCATAGGGGTCCTTTGAGCCGGTCGGCTTCTCGTCGATCGCCCAGAAGCCGGTCAGCGTATCGAGCTTGTCGGCAAGCGCCACGGTCACGCCGATCTTGTCGCCCGGCAGGCGGTCGGAGGGGCCGTTCGGCTTCCAGTGATCCTCGATCGCCTCGGCGACCGCGGCGTCCTCGTCCTGGAGGACTGCATATTTGCGCCCCATGATGCCCTGGAGCTCGGGGAATTCGCCGACGGCTTCTGTGCGCAGGTCGGCTTTCGCGAGCACCACGGCGCGGTCGACGAGCACCGGGTCAGCGCCCGTTACCTTGGCGAGTTCGCCGGCGAGCTTGCGGATGCGTTCAACGCGCGCACCCTGCGTGCCGAGCTTGGCATGGAAGGTGACGTTCAGCGCGTCGAGCTTCGCCATGCGCTGGTCGAGCGGCTTTGCGAGATCGAGACCGAACTTTTCGGCCGATGCCTTCAGCGTGTCGAGATCGGGCAGGTCGCGCTGGTCGCGCTGCCAGAAATGTTTTGCGTCCGACAGGCGGGCGCGCACGACCTTGCCGTTGCCGTGCACGATCTCCTTGCCGCCGTCCTTCGCCTCAATGTTGGAGACGAGGATGAAGTGGTTGGAGAGGGTGTCGGCGCCCGGCTTGCGGGTGACGAAACATTTCTGGTTGGTCTTGATGGTGAGGCGGATGATTTCCGACGGGATCGCCAGGAATTCCTCCTCGAACGTGCCCATCAGCACCTGCGGCCATTCGACGAGGCCGGACACTTCTTCCAAGAGGCCCTCGTCCTCGACCAGTTCAAGGCCGTTGGCAAAGGCGATGTTGTTGGCGTCCGTCGCGATGATCTGCTTGCGGCGCTCGGCATCGAGCACGACCTTGGCCTTTTCGAGATTGGCGGAATAGTCCTCGAAGCGGCGCACGGTGATCGCCTCCGGCGCATGGAAGCGGTGGCCGTAGGTAACGTTGCCGGCCACGAGCCCGTCGACCTCGAAGGGCACGACGCGCGTCTCCTCCGTCTCCGAGCCGAAGGTGCAGACGATCGATTGCAGCGGGCGCACCCAGCGCAGCGCGCCGGGCCTTGCCGAGGCGGCACCGGAGCGCATCGACTTCGGCCAGGGGAAATTGCGGATGATGCCCGGCATCACCTCGGCGATGATCTCATCGGCCGGCCGGCCCGGCTTGACCGTGTGCGCGACGTAGAAATCGCCCTTCTTGGGATCGCTGTGCACATGGGCCTCAGCGACCGAGGCAAGGCCCGCCTTGCGCAGAAAGCCCTGGATCGCCTGCTCGGGCGCCGAGGTCGCCGGACCCTTGATATCCTCGCGCACATCGCTGGAGCGGGCATTGAGGCCGCGAATATCCAGCGTCAGGCGCCGCGGCGTCCAGTATTCGCGCGCACCCTCATAGGTCAGGCCCGCCTCCACCAGCGCATCCGTGACGAGTTTCTTCAGATCACCCGCCGCCTTGCGCTGCATGCGGGCGGGGATTTCCTCGGAGCGGAGTTCAAGCAGAAGATCGGGCATAAGGGTCACTGACTGGTGGAGTTTTCGACTGGCGGGGACTTAGCAAGCCCCATGCAAAAAGTCATCCAGTGATTGCCCGAAAAGTCGCATATCAGGCCGCGTCGTGAACGGGGATGCGCGCGATGTCGGCCTTCTTGCGTTCAGCCTCGATCTTGAGCTCGTAAGCCGTCTGCAAGTTCATCCAGAATTCCGGCGTGGTATCGAAGAATTTCGCAAGCCGCAGCGCGGTGTCGGACGTGATGCCGACACGGCCTGCAACAATGCGTTCGACACGCGTGCGCGGCACGTTCAATTTACCCGCCAATGCACCGGCGCTCATCTCCAGCGGCGCCAGATAGAGGTCATTCAGGATTTCACCCGGATGAATGGGTGGCAGTTTTACCGAAACCATGACGTCATTCCCATCTTCAGTGGTAGTCCACAATTTCGACCTCTTCCGGCCCCGCATCGGTCCAGCGAAAACAGATCCGCCATTGCTTGTTGATGCGCACCGAATGCTGGCCGTCCCGATTACCGACCAGTTTTTCCAGCCGATTTCCCGGCGGTGAACGAAGGTCGTCCAGGGTGACCGCTGCGTGCAGCACGGTGAGCAATTGCTGGGCACGTCGAACGAGTTCAGGCGGAAACCCCTTCTTCACCGTGCCGTCGGCGACCGATTCGACAAGCTTGCCCCTGTACGAGCGGATCATTTCACGGCCTTCATACTTGTATCATTGAATGATACATTCGTCCATCCGCTGTTTCTGGCAGGCTCTACCACCCGCCTCCCCCACCGCCGCCGCCGCCTCCCCCCGAGGAGCCGCCGCCGCCACCGGAGGAAAAGCCGGAGGAGGAGCTTCTTGGCGGGTCGGGGAGCGAGGAGGTCATGGTGCTGGCCATGGAACCGGCGAAGCCGCCCATCTGGTCGGAGAAGCGGCCGGAGGAGAAACTGTCGCCGTGATACCAGGCGGGCTGGTAGGCCGCAGCGGCGGCGCCGGCCGCGGCTGCAGCGAGGAGCCAGCGGTCGAAGGTTTGCGACCAGGGTTTTTCGACGCCGAGGGCCACGGCATAGGGCAGCAGTGTTTCGAAGTGGCGAGGCGACATTTCCGGCGCGCCGGCCATGTTCATGCGGTCCTTTTCGGCGAGCGTCAGGTATTGGCGCAGGCCCTCGATGCCATCCATCAGCTTGCGGCCGAGCGGCGTGGGGGCGCCCATCAGGAAGAAGAAGACGAGATTGGCAACGATGATGCCGCCGACGGCGGCAAAGAGCGGCATCTGGCCAGCGGCAGCGGTCGTCAGAACGATCGCGACGGCAATGCTGCCGAAGACGGTGAGCGACACGAAGCCGACGAAGGCGGCGATGGCGACGGCGAGGATGCGCGCGCCAAGCGAATTCGCCCGCTTGAAATTCTGCCCGAGCGCCACCGCGAAGATCGACACGAAGACCGAGGCGAAGAGCGGCAGGATGACCAGTGCGATGCTGTCCTCCGGCAGCCCGCCGAAGATCAGCAGGCTGGCAAGGCAGGCGAGCGACAGGAGAATGCCGCCGATGACCTGGGGCCAGTTGGCGAGATAATATTTACGCCGGTGCTCCTTCTCCATCGCATCGCGAAAATCGCTGCCCAGCGTCTGCACGCGCTTGCCGTTGGTCTTGTCGATGACGAGGCTGGCGCCGGGGCTTTTGAGCGCGTTGAGCAGCACCTTCTCGCCCGTCGGCAATTCGCCCTCGACGGGTTTTTCCGTGCGGGTGACGGTGAGTGAGTTCTTCAGATCCTGAAGCTCGACCAGTCCCTTGACCGCGAGATTGAGGAAGGAGGCGGAAACCGCCGTCCAGCCGCGCCCGCCAAAACCCTTCTCCTCGATATAGTTGACGAGGGCGGGCGACATGCCCTCCGGCGCATCCCAGCGCGGTACGACGACGCCCTCCGGCGGATCGCGGCCGACGGAGAGCCAGGCCCAGAGATAATAGCCGACGACGAGGACGAGGCCGCCGAAGGCGAGGATGAGGCTGCGGTTGTCCTTGAAGAACAGCGCGCGCTCCTCGGCTGCCGTCGGCTTGTCGATGCTGCCGGCCGGCATTTTCACACCGATCGTCAGGCCCTCCTGCGGCCCAAGCTCCCGCGTCGTCTCGAAGGTCGCCTGGTTGCCGCGGTTTTCGGCCCGCGCGTTCTTGTCCGTCGCGCCGAAGGGGCCGGTGAAGAAAGTCAATTCCTCCGCATTCACGCCCTGCGGCAGCGTGACCGTCGCGCTCGCCCGGTAGATCGGAAAGGCCCATTCGGTGCCGGTGACGTTCCAGAACAATTCGTCATGCTTGTCGAAAAAGCGGATCTGCCGCGTCGTCTCGTAGGTCAGGCGGTATTGGTGGAAGCCGGGATCGATGAGCACATCTGCGGAGCCGAAATAAATGCGGATGCCGCGGCGGATGCTCTCCGTGCGGTAGGGCTCCGGGCGGCCGTCGCGCTCGACGCTGAGGATCTTGAAGCCCACCTCGCGCTCGCGGCCTTCGGCGTCCACGAAGGTCAGCGGGAAATCGCGGTAGATGCCGCGGCGGATCTGGTTGCCCTCGGCATAGACGCGGATCGCCTCCGTTACCGTCAGCGTGCCGTTCTTCGCGACCGTGATATCGGAATGGTAGCGGTCGAAATATTCTTCCGCCCGGGCCGCGCCCCCGACCAGAAGGCAGAGCCACAGCGTCAGGAGGGCGGCAATCCGCATCATGGAGGACTCCAGGTCTAGAATTTCACGGTCGGCACGGCCCGGTCGGCCGGGTTCTCGATCTCGAAATAGGGCGCCTTCAGGAATTTGAAGAGGCCGGCGACGAGGTTTGACGGGAAGCTCTCGACCTTGACGTTGAGATCGCGCGCCGCACCGTTGTAGTAGCGCCGCGACATCTGGATCTCGCCCTCCAGCGTTTCCAGCGTCTGCTGCAATTCGGCAAAGTTCTGGTTGGCCTTGAGGTCCGGATAGGCCTCGGCGAGCGCGAAGATGCGGCCGAGCGCCTGGCTCAGCATGCCTTCCGCCTGGGCGCGGCCGGCGACGTCGCCGGCAGGCACGGCCTGCGCGCGGTTGCGCAGGTCCACGACGATTTCCAGCGTCTCCTTTTCGTGCGCGGCATAACCTTTCACAGTCTCGATGAGGTTGGGGATGAGGTCGGCGCGGCGTTTCAGCTGCACGTCGATGCCGGACCAGGCCTCCTCCTTCACCTGCCGTGCGCGCACGAGGCCGTTGTAGATGATGATGGCGTAGATGACGACCACCGCCGCGATTGCCAGACCGATCATGAGGTTCTCCGCTCCTTCAGTGCGTTCGGCGCGAGCTTAGCATCCGCGACGCCGCAGGAAAGCCCCGCAAGGCTGGATGAAGCGTCAATTTTCTCAAAGACATCAGCGTCCTGTCACCCCGGGAACCGCGGAAGGACGGGCTTTCATCGATAGTCGCTTCATCAACAACACGAACCCCGAAGCAACCGCCATGAAAGCCCTCGTCCTCACCATCAACGTTCTCGGTTTCACCGCCCTCTTCCTCGCCTACACGATGGGTGCAGCGGTCGACCGTCCGAAGGGTGTACGCCGGGCTCTCCAGACCTATGCCGGCCAGCTGCCCACCGGCACGTTCCCGACCCTCAAGCCCGTCTGGGAACTCGGCGTGAAGGCTTCCACGCTGGCCTAACGAAAACGCCTCCCCGGAGGAACCGGAGAGGCGAAGACAGTCGCAATGCTTGCCGTGTCAGATCGAGCGGGTGATGCCGCCGTCGACGCGGATGTTCTGGCCGGTGATATAACCGGCACCGTCGGAGGCGAGGAAGGCGACCGTGGCTGCGACCTCCTCGCTGGTGCCGTAGCGCTTCATCGGCACGCCGTCACGCCGTTCGTCCGTCGCCGGCAGGCTGTCGATCCAGCCGGGCAGCACGTTGTTCATGCGGATGTTTTCGGCCGCGTAGGTATCGGCGAAGACCTTGGTGAAGGAGGCGAGGCCGGCGCGCGCGACGGCGGATGTCGGGAACATCGCGCTCGGCTCGAAGGCCCAGGCGGTCGAGATGTTGATGATCACGCCGGATTTCTGTTTCTGCATGACCGGGGTGACAAGGCGCGTCGGACGCACGGCGTTCAGGAAATAGACGTCGATACCGGCATGCCAGTCCTCGTCAGTCAATTCGAGGATCTGCTTGCGCGGGCCGTGGCCGGCGCTGTTGACCAGCACGTCGATGCGGCCCCAGCGTTCCAGCGCGCCGTCGACGAGACGCTTCAGGTCGTCGTTCGACTGGTTGGAGCCGGTGACCCCGAGGCCGCCGAACTCTTCCGCCAGCGCCTCACCTTTGCCGGAGGAGGAGAGCACGGCGATCTTGAAGCCGTCCGTCGCCAGCCGCCGCGCCGCAGCCGCGCCCATGCCGCTGCCGCCTGCGGTGATGATTGCAACTTTTTCTACTGCCATCTTCCATCTCCCTATCGAGAACGCATGGCGGACGAACCGCCTTTCTTCGTGATGTTCCAAGTGATACCATCGGCCGGCCAGGAGCGCGAGCCAGTTCCACGCTCATCATCCAGTAGAAATTCTATCGCATGTCCGACGCCATACGCCGCCTTCCCTCGCTCAATGCCTTGCGTGTTTTCGAGGTCGTGACGCGCCATCTCAATTTCCGGCTCGCCGCCGAGGAACTCGGCGTCACCCAGGGTGCCGTCGCCCAGCAGGTGCGCGGGCTGGAGGCGGAGCTGGGGCTAAAGCTGTTCGATCGCCAGCCGCGCACGCTCGCGCTGACGGAAGCCGGGCGCAGTTATGTCGCCAATGTCCGCCGCGCCTTCGAGCTGATCGCCGAGGCGACGGAGGCCCTGCGGCCGGAGCCGCAGCATCTGACCATCAGCGTCACGCCGACCTTCGCCTCGAAATGGCTGATCCCGCGCCTGCCCGAGTTCACCGCCGCCCATCCCGATATCGACCTGCGCATCCTGGCGACCGACCGGATTTCCAACTTCCAGACGGACGCCGTCGACCTGGCGGTGCGCTACGGCCGTCCGCCCTTCGGGCCGGGGCTCGACGTCGACCTGCTGTTCGAGCAGGTGGTGGTGGCGGTCGGCAGCCCGCTCCTCATCGAAAAGCTTGGGAGCCCGGCGCAGGCGGAGGCCTTTGCACGCTATGCGCTGCTGCATGACGCGCATGATTTCTGGCCGCAGTTTCTCGAGCAGGTCTTTCCGGAAGGGGCGCCCACCGCGCCGAAGAACATCCGCTTCAACCAGACGGCGCATGCCATCGAGGCGGCTATTGCTGGCCAGGGGCTGGCGCTGGCGAGCCGGCTTTTCGTCGAGGGTGATATTCGCGATGGCCGGCTGACGCGGCTGTTTGCAGTGGAAATGCGGGTGGGGGCAGACTTCTATGCAGTCTCGCCCCGCAAGCCGCGCCATGCCGCATCTGTCGCAGCGGTGCGGACCTGGCTTGCGACCGCCGACGGCCGCAAGCGCTAGAAAACGATCAGGCCGCGTCCTTCGTCCAGTTCACGCCGCCGGCATCCGTCAGCAGGAACGCCTCGCCGCAGGCCTTGGCCAGCGTGCGCACGCGCAGGATGTAGCTCTGGCGTTCGGTGACCGAGATCACGCCGCGCGCATCGAGCAGGTTGAAGACGTGGCTCGCCTTGATGCACTGGTCGTAGGCCGGCAGCACGCATTTGTGCAGACGCTGGTTGTCGGCATCGCCCGGCGCGCCGGCAGCGAGAAGCGCAATGCACTCCTTTTCCGCATCGATGAAGTGGCGGTGCAGCATGGCGGTGTCGGCGAATTCGAAGTTGTGGCGGGAATATTCCTGCTCGGCCTGCAGGAACACGTCGCCATAGGTGATCTTCTCGTCGCCCTCGCGGCCGTTGAAGTTCAGGTCATAGACGTTGTCGACGCCCTGCACATACATGGCGAGGCGTTCGAGGCCGTAGGTCAGTTCGCCGGCCACGGGCGCGCATTCGATGCCGCAGACCTGCTGGAAATAGGTGAACTGCGAGACTTCCATGCCATCGCACCAGCATTCCCAGCCCAGGCCCCAGGCGCCGAGCGTCGGGCTTTCCCAGTCGTCTTCGACGAAGCGCACGTCATGCAGCAGCGGGTCGAGGCCGATCGCCGCCAGCGAGCCGAGATAGAGCTCCTGAAGGTTCGACGGGTTCGGCTTCAGGATGACCTGGTACTGGTAATAGTGCTGGAGGCGGTTGGGGTTTTCGCCGTAACGACCATCCGACGGGCGGCGCGAGGGCTGCACATAGGCGGCGCGCCACGGGCGGGGCCCGAGCGCGCGCAGCGTCGTTGCCGGGTGGAACGTGCCGGCGCCCACTTCCATGTCATAGGGCTGAAGCACCGCGCAGCCCTTGTCCGCCCAATAGTTGTGCAGCGTCAGGATGAGCCCCTGGAAGGAGCGTGTCGGGTTCATATGGTCAGGCAGGGCGGCTGAGGTCATCGGTTTCGTCCGGGCATTCTTTAAAAAAGCTGGCGGACTGGTGCCACGATGCGCCGGAAGGGTCAAGGGTTTCGGGCGGCTCGCCCGAAACCTCTCAGTGCCGTTCGAGCGAGCGGAACAGGCCGGAGCCTGCGGCCTGGGTGACGGCCTGCACGCGCTGGGGCGCGAGGTCCGGCACCTGATGCAACTGCCGGCGCAGGCCCGCGGGCACGCGCGCGCCATACCAGGCAGCGAGCATCGGAAGTTCGCGGCGCAGCGAGCTCTTCGCCTGCCAGCCGAGCGCCTTCAGGGCACGCGTATCGAGCGGCGGGCGGCCGACATTGTCCGGCCGGCCGGCGGTGAAGCTCACGCCGGAAACGGGATCCTGCACCGCATCGAGCACCAGGCGCGCGACGGAGAGGATGTCGTGCAGGTCATCGCCCGCGACATTGTAGGTGGCGTTTTCCGCGCCGCCGGTCACGACCGTGCGCAGGGCCGAGCAGAAATCCGTCATGGTGACGAAGGCGCGCGTCTGCATGCCGTCGCCATGCACCGGCAGCGGGCGGCCGACGGTCGCGAGCTCCAGGAAGCGCGGCAGAAGCTTTTCGGTGTTCTGCCGGGTGCCGACGATGTTGACCGGGCGCAGCACGCGGATATCGAGGCCGAAGGAGCGACGAAGCCCCGCGATCAACATTTCGGCGGCGGCCTTGGAAGCGCCGTGCGGATTGTCGGGAAGCAGCGGCGCAAGCTCGCCGACCAGCCCGCCATTGCCCGCGCCATAGACTTCCGCCGAGCTGATATGGATCATCAGCGGCACGCGGCGCCGGCCCATCGCCTCCACCAGCACCTGGGTGCCGAGCGCGTTGGCGAGCGTAAAGCGTTCCGGCACGGAAAAGGCGCGCTCGACATGGCTTTCGCCGGCCGCATGCACGACGAGGTCGGCATCCTTCAGGACCTCGGTCACGAGATCGAGATTGCCGACGTCGCCTTCCTGGAGCGTCACGCGGCCGGTGCGGAAGGCGGCGTCGAGATGCGACATATCAGCGGCATAGGTGAAGGAATCGAGCACGCGCACGCGGGCATTCGGGCAATGCTGGAGCAGGTCGTCGACGATATGCGAGCCGACGAAGCCGGCACCGCCCGTCACGACGATGGTGCGGATCCGATCGAGATCGAGCGAGGCCATGGTATACTCCGTTCATCGCAGGCGCTTTGCAGGACGCCATCATGGCGACCCTTGCCGTTAAATCGGGTTTCCTGCGCGCAGGAGCAACGCCAACCTTGGGCTGCAAAGGAATAAATGCGGCATTAACCTTACGACGCTTGGTTAATGTCCCGGCGCGGCACGGCGCGAACCGCGGGCCGCTCCCGCGACGGCACGAAAACGTGCCGAATGGCTACTCGTCGTCGCGGCGCAGGCGGTATTCGCCGGTTTCCGGATCCTTGACGAGCGTGCCGGTGGCGCCGGTGCGGCGTTCCTCCTCGCTGCGCTTGCGCAACTTGCTCAACCGCTCGGCATCCGCCACGAACTTGCGATAGCCGAACCAGGCAAGGCCGACGACCAGAAGCAGAAAGATGATCTGGGCCATCGCCCCTCCCCTATTCTTTTATTGTGCGCGCTATCAGGAAAGGCCGAAGCGGCCCCAGAGCGCCTTTTCTTCCGCGAGACTGGCCACGGCCGCCACGCCGGCAGAGCCTATACGCTCCGCCACGTCGCCGGAAAGCCCCCCGATGCCCGGCGCCTTGCGGCCAAACAGCCCCTTGGGCGCCGAAACCAGCTCCAGCCGCGTCTTCGGCCCGTAACGCCGCTTCAGTTCCGAACGCATGTCCGAGAGGCCATCGACGAGGCCAAGCGCGACACCGCGCCCGCCCGTCCAGAACAGGCCGGAAAACAGGTCCGGATCGTCGGCGAGCTTCGCGCCGCGACGGTCCTTCACCATGTCGATGAAGACCTGGTGGATTTCGAGCTGGAGGGATTTCAGATACTCGATCTCGTTTTCGCGCTCCGGCTGGAACGGGTCGAGGATCGCCTTGTTGGTGCCGGCGGTATAGACGCGCCGCTCGACGCCGATCTTCTTCAGCATTTCGGGGAAACCGAAGCCGCCCGAGACGACGCCGATCGAACCGACGATCGAGGTGGGATCGGCAAAAATCTCGTCACCGGCGAGCGCGATCATATAACCGCCGGACGCCGCGACATCCTCGACGAAGACCAGCACGCGCTTGTTCTTCTCCGCGGCAAGCTCTCGGATGCGCTGGAAGATCAGCCGCGACTGCACCGGCGAGCCGCCGGGCGAATTGATGGAGATCGCCACCGCCGGCGCGTCACGATAGGCAAAGGCCTTTTCCAGCGCCGGTGCTGCGGTCGAAAGATTGAGCGGCGGACGGAACTGGCTACCCGCCGCCATGATCGCCCCTTGCAGCCGGACAACGGGGATCGCGACCCCCTCCTTGCGGAACCTCTTCGGCACCAGCGACTTCAAAAATCCGGCCATCGCGCGATCCTGTCTCCTGTTTCGTTGCCCGGCTGATGTATGCACGACCGGGGAAAACACAAGATTCAGCGACATAAATCGTCGAAACCTATGGCGCCTCGTAATCCGCGTCGTCATCGACCGGCGGCCCGGGCTCGACCTGGCGACCGTGGCGAACAAGCAGGATCAGGACGGCATCGACCGTGAGTTCATAGTCTATGCGATAGTCGCCGAGAACGATGCGATAGATGCCTTCGAGTGGGATATCCTGCCGCAGGAACCCCGATTGCGGGAAGCGGGAGAGCTGCCTGCCGAGCCGCGCCACACTCGCGCGAAACGCCGCCGCGGCAGCGGGGTTGCGCTCGCGCAGATAGCGGATTTCCTGCTCGACGAAAGCTCTGGCCGGCGGCGCAAACAGCACGTTGCGCATCAGGCGGCATTGCCGGGAAGGTCGCGGTCCATTTCTGCAAGCAGATCGCCCAGTTCCGTCGCGCCATCGTCTGCGGCCGACTGCCTGGCCCGGTCGAGCTCGACGATTTCCCGCCCCTCGCTCGCGAGATAGGCCTTCATCGCCCGCACCATGACCCAACTGCGGGTGCGGCCGGAGATGCGCGCAATCGTCTCGATTTCAGCCAGCACGTCACTCGGCAATCGAAGCGCGATAGGATCGGAGAGGTTCTTTTGATTTTCCATGAAAAACCCCGAAATTTGTAATACAGGGTCTTCGATTATCGCAAAATTGTCAACGCCGCAGCCGCGGGTAGCTCGCGCGGCCATTGTTGAGATCGTCCACAAAGGGTGTGAAGGCGTGGTGTGGGCCGTCGTGCATGACGAGGGGCATGCGCAGGGCGAGGCGGGCGCGGGAGCCCTTGATGGCGGTGACGAGGATGCGCAGGGCGCTTTCGCCGGCGCGGGGGTGGATGGGGGTGATCTCGATGCCGCCGAAGCGGCGGCCGCAGGCGGCGATGATCTCGGCGATCGATTCCGGCCGGGCGATGAGCGAGAGCTGGCCGCCGGGCTTCAGGATGGCGCCGGCCGTGCGGATCCAGCGCTCGAAAAGGTCGTCCTCCATCGCATGCGCCTCGGCCTTCAGCGCATCCGGCGTGCGCCGGTCGGCGCCGTCGTTGAACGGCGGGTTCATGATGACGTGATCGTGCACGTCATCGGCAAGGCCGGCGGCGACGCGTGCCCTGCCGGCGAGCGCGACATCCGCTTCGAGGACAGAGACACGACCGGCGAAGGCGGCGTTCAGGTCCAGCGCCAGCGACTTGCGGGCGAAATCTGCCATCAGCGCGGAACGCTCGACGAGCAGCACCTCGGCCTTTTCGAGACGCGCGGCGACGGCGAGACCGGCGGCACCAGCGCCCGCGCCAAGATCCGCCACCCGCATCGGCCCATCGCCGGCAACGAGGGCGGCGAGCAGCATCGCGTCCATTCCGGAGCGGTGGCCGATGCCCTTCGGCTGGACGACATGGAAACGGCCGCGGTGGAAGGCATCGACGGTTTCGGCGATGCTCATAGGTGGGACGCCTCGTTGGAAACGAAGCGTGTGCCGCCTTCCCCCCTCTGCCCTGCCGGGCATCTCCCCCTCAAGGGGGGAGATTGGCAAGGGGAGAGGGCGTCGCTTCCCCCTCGACACTTGTTTGGGGCGAGACGTTGCAGCGGACCGATCTCCCCCCTTGAGGGGGAGATGCCCGGCAGGGCAGAGGGGGGTGTCGCGAATGCCGCCTCGCCCCGGAAACCCGGCCTTCTCACGGCCGCAACTCCGCCGCCAGCCCCGCGTCCTTGAGGATGCGGCGCGCCTCGTCTTCCCGGTCGGCTTCCACCAGGAAGCGGCGCGGCAGCATGCCGAGCGAGCCTTCGAGGATGCTCATCGCCTCGTCGGCGATCAGGCAGTGGATGCCGGCCTCCTTCATCAGGCTTTCCGCGAAGGAAAGCAGGACGACGTCGTTGGTGCGGATCAATTCGATCATACGGGTTCTTTTTCCAGCCATAATTGCCGAGGCGGGACAATTCGCCTCTTGCCGCAGGAAGCCCCGCTTTCTATTGTCTTTCAACAAAAATGAACAGGAGTCCGGGCATTTGGGCGTCGTGATACCGCTTGAAGAAGGCAAAAACAAACAGGCATCGGTGAAGCCGCTCGTCGATCTGACAAAGGCCGACATGGAGCGGGTGAACCAGCTTATCCTGTCGAAAGCCGGCTCCGACGTGCAGATGATCCCGGAGGTCGCCAACCACCTGATCTCTTCGGGCGGCAAGCGGCTGCGCCCCATGCTGACGCTCGCCGCCGCCTCGATGTTCGGCTATGACGGCGACCATCACATCAAGCTCGCGACCAGCGTCGAGTTCATGCACACGGCGACGCTGCTGCATGACGACGTGGTGGACGAAAGCGACCTTCGCCGCGGCAAATCCACCGCGCGCATGATCTGGGGCAACCAGGCGAGCGTGCTCGTCGGCGACTTTCTGCTCGGTCAGGCCTTCAAGATGATGGTCGAGGTCGGGTCGCTGGAAGCGCTCGACGTGCTTTCCACCGCCGCCACCGTGATCGCCGAGGGCGAGGTGCTGCAATTGTCGGTCGCCAAGAACATGGAGACGACCGAGGACGACTATCTCCAGGTCATCCGCGCCAAGACGGCGGCGCTCTTCGCGGCCGCCGCGGAAGTCGGCCCGATCATCGCCAGCACCAACCGGGCCGAGCGCAACGCGCTGAAATCCTACGGCATGAATCTCGGCCTCGCCTTCCAGCTCGTCGACGATGCGCTGGACTATGGCGGCAAGGCGGCCGACCTCGGCAAGAACACCGGCGACGATTTTCGCGAGGGCAAGATCACGCTGCCCGTCATCCTCGCCTGGCGACGCGGCACGACAGAAGACCGCGCCTTCTGGCGCGAAGCCATCGAGGGCGGGAAGAGCGACGATGCCAACCTGGAGCGGGCTTTCAACCTTATCACGCGCTATGGCGGCCTGACGGACACGATTGCCCGCGCCCAGCATTACGGCATGATCGCCCGCGACGCACTCGCCCCCCTGCCGGCGAGCCCGTGGAAGGATGCGCTGATGGAAGTCATCGACTTCTCGATTGCCCGCGTGAGCTGAGCCACGGAAGGTTGAATTCGGTCCGGCAGGATTTTCTTGCCGCACCGCGCCAAAAAAGCCATTCTCTACCGTCATGAGTCCGTGACTGATTTGGGCCTGATCGTGGCCGGATTTGGCGCGACCGGCCTCCGGGGCGAACTCTACACTTTCTGGCGAAAGGCATTTTGATGCGGCATTCCCTTCTCCTTCGGCTTCTCTCCGGCGTGGCGATAGCGGCCAGCATCGTGCTTGCCGGTCCCCTGGCCGGCCCCCAGGCGGCCTATGCGGAGGACAAGCCCGCAGCGGCAGCCGCCGAAGACACGCCGTTCGATCCCTTGAGCGTCAACACGTTCTCCGGCGCGTTCCTGGCCGCCCGCACGGCGGATTTCGACAAGGACTACGAGACTGCCGTCGCGCTCTACAAGATCGCGCTGCAGTTCGACGCGACCAACACCGACGTCAAGCAGCGCCTGATGGTGACGCAGCTGATGAACGGCGACTTCGAGGAGGGCGTGAAGCTCGCCGATGCGCTGCGCAACGACCCGGCCGTCGAGCGCATCACCGCCGTGGTGCGCGGCATGGAGGCGATCCGCAAGCGCGAATACAAGAGCGCTGAAAAGATCCTCGTCTATAACGGTCCGAACGATCTGGACCGCATGATGAACGACCTGCTGCTTGCCTGGGCCAAGTTCGGCGACGGCAAGTCGAAGGACGCCATCAAGCTGATCTCCAGCATGGACGGGCCGGAATGGCTCGCCATCTTCAAGAACTACCATGCCGGCGCGCTCGCCGCCGCAGCCGGCGACAAGGCGACGGCCCGCGCCCGCCTCAACGACGCGGTGCTCGACCGCAATGGCGCCAGCGCCGCGCCGGACACGTTCATCCGTGCCGTCATGGCGCTTGCCCGCCTGGAAGCCCATGAGGGCAACAAGCAGAAGGCGCTCGATGCGATTTCGGTCGGCGACAGCTTCATCACCAGCTATGCGCCGCTGAAGGCGCTGCGCCAGAGCATCGAGGCCGGCGAAAAGCAGGAACAGCAGGTGCGCACGGCAGCCCAAGGCGCCGCTGCGGTGTTGTTTTCGATCGGCGGGGCGCTCAACCGCGAAGGCGCGGAAGACATCGTCTCGCTCTATATGCAGGCGGCACGCGCGCTCGACCCGGATAGCGACGACATGCTGGTGCTGCTCGGTGGGCTTGCCGAAAACCAGAAGAAGCCGGAACGCGCGATCGAATATTACCGCGCCGTGCCGGAAAAGTCGCCGATGCGCCGCATTTCCGAATTGCAGCTCGGCCTGAATCTCGCCGATACCGGCAAGGTGCCGGAAGCCAAGAAGCACTTGCAGGAGCTGATCGAGGCCGACCCGTCGGACCTCCGCAGCTATCTGGCGCTCGGCAGCGTGCTGTCGGATGCCAAGGACTACAAGGACATGGCGGCGCTCTATGACCGCGCGGTCGAGGCCATCGGCCCGGTGCCGACGCGCAACCACTGGAGCGTCTTCTTCCAGCGCGCCATCGCCTATGAGCGGCTGAAGGAATGGGAAAAGGCCGAGCCGAACTTCCGCAAGGCGCTGGAGCTCAACCCGGAACAGCCGCAGGTGCTGAACTATCTCGGCTATTCCTGGGTGGACATGAACATCAACCTCGACGAGGGGCTGGACATGATCCGCCGCGCCGTCAGCATCAAGCCTGACGACGGTTACATCGTCGACTCGCTCGGCTGGGCCTATTATCGCCTCAACCGCTTTACCGACGCCGTGGCGGAGCTGGAGCGTGCGGCGGAGCTGAAGGCCGGCGACCCGACAATCAACGATCATCTGGGCGATGCCTACTGGCGCGTCGGCCGCAAGCTGGAAGCCACCTTCCAGTGGAACCGTGCGCTCGGCCTGAAGCCGGAAGAAGCGGAAATCCCGAAGATCAAGCTCAAGATCGAGAATGGCCTGCCGGAGCTCAAGAAGACCGAGCCGGCCTCGGCGGAAGCCAAGGACGAAAAGCCGGCACAAAACCCCTCGCCGGAAGGCACGGCGGTCGACCGCAAGTCCTGACCGCATGCCTGATGCCGACCCGCTCTCGGGCTTTGCCGTCCTTGAACGGGCGCCGGCCAAGATCAACCTCGCGCTCGCCGTCGTCGGCCAGCGCGAGGATGGCTATCATCTTCTCGAAAGCCTCGTGACCTTCACCGCCTATGGCGACCGCATCGGCCTGTCGCCGGCGGTGGAGGATCGCTTCACGCTGTCCGGCCGCTTTGCAGGGGCGCTTGCGGCCGATGGCGACAACCTCGTCACCCGGGCGCGCGACCGGCTGCGGGCCGCGCTGGCAAACCATGGCCACGCCGCCCCGCCGGTGCACATCCACCTCGAAAAGAACCTGCCCATCGCATCGGGCATCGGCGGCGGATCGGCGGATGCGGCAGCAACCCTGCGCGGGCTTCTGGCACTCTGGCAGGCGGACCTGCCGAAGAGCGAGCGCGACGCCATCGCCATCGGCCTCGGCGCCGACGTGCCGATGTGCCTTGTCGGCCAGCCGCTGATGGCCCGCGGTGTCGGCGACAGCATCACGCCGCTGACCATGCCGTCCATGCCGATCGTGCTCGCCAATCCCATGGTCGGCGTCTCGACACCGGCCGTCTTCAAGGCGCTCGCCTCCAAGCACAATCCACCCTTCGTTCCTATCAACGGGCGTGAAGGCTGGGTGAGCCTGCTTTCGCGGCTGCGCAACGACCTCGAACCCCCTGCCCGGCAGCTCTGCCCCGAGATTGCGTCTCTTTCGGAGAGCCTCTCGGCCACCGGCGCGGATCTCGTGCGCATGTCCGGTTCCGGCGCGACATGCTTCGCGCTATACCCATCCGATGACGCCGCACAAGCCGCAGCCGCTGATCTTCGTGGGCAGCACCCCCAGTGGTTCTTCGTGGCAACCCGCACAGTTGGAGCGACCCATGGCACGCATTGATGAGACAAGGCCCTTCATCCCGGTCGGCATCGCCGTGCTCACCGTCTCCGATACACGCACGCCGGAGACGGACCGCTCCGGCGATACGCTCGTCGCGCGCATCGCCGAGGCCGGCCATCGCCTCGCCGCCCGCGCCATCGTGACGGACGATGTCGCCAAAATCCGTACGACGGTGGAGGCCTGGACGCGCGACGAGGCGATCGACGTGGTCATCACCACCGGCGGCACGGGTTTTACCGGCCGCGACGTGACGCCGGAAGCGCTGGAGCCGATCTTCGAAAAGCGCATGGATGGCTTTTCCGAAGTCTTCCACCGCATCTCCTATGACAAGATCGGCACCTCGACGATCCAGTCGCGCGCGACCGGCGGCGTCACCAATGCCACCTTCATCTTCGTGCTGCCGGGCTCGCCGGGCGCCTGCAAGGATGCCTGGGACGGCATCCTGAAGGCGCAGCTCGACTATCGCCACATGCCCTGCAACTTCGTGGAAATCATGCCGCGGCTCGACGAGCACCTGAAGCGCACCGCCGGCTGACCTGTTCCATAGGGCACTGCGCGCGCCCGCATCGCCCCCTATCACTTTCCCAGCAATCGAAAAGTTGAGGAGAGACCAATGGGACGCACGATCAACGGCACCAACCGCGCAGACCGCTTCGTACAGGGCAGCAGCTTCAACAATGTTGAAGTGACGATTTTTGCGCGCGGTGGCAACGACACCATCATCCTCAACCGCACCGACGATTTCGGCGGCCGCAACCAGGTGGATGCCGGCGCCGGAAACGACAGCGTCGTCAACATGAAGGAAGACGGCAGCGTCATCCTGCTTGGCGCGGGCAACGACACCTATGTCGGCACCGGCTTCGGCTCCTTCGTCAACGAGCGTGCCGACATCGTCAAGGCCGGCGCCGGCAACGACAAGATCGCCGTCAGCACCTTCAAGAGCAGCTATTTCGGCGAAGGCGGCAACGACCGCTTCTTCTCCGTCGGCGAGCAGAACACCTTTCATGGCGGCTCGGGCGTCGATTCGATCAGCTACCTGCCGCGCGACGACGACAATGTGGTCGGCGGAACCGGCGTCGGCATCGATCTCGGCTCGGGCCTGGCGCAGACCGGCTCCAACCGTTTCGAGCGCCTGATCAGCATCGAGAATGCCGAGGGCACCAATGCCGGCGACATTCTCTTCGGCTCCAGCGTCTCGAACCTCCTTAAGGGCCTTGGTGGCGACGACCAGATCGCCGGGCGCGGCGGCAACGACGTGCTCGTCGGCGGCCGCGGCATGGACTTCTTGCAGGGCGACAGCGGTGCGGACCGTTTCGACTTCAACGGCGTGTTCGAATCGGCGGTGGGCGCGCGGCGCGACGTCATCCTCGATTTCGCCGGCGGCGAAGGCGACAAGATCGACCTGCGCGACATCGACGCCAATGCCGGCCGCGGCGGCAACCAGGCCTTCGCCTTCATCGGCGGCAACGATTTTTCCGGCAATGCCGGGGAGCTTCGCGTCCAGGGCGGCGTGGTGTCCGGCGATGTCAACGGCGACGGCCAGGCCGATTTCGAGATCGAGGTCCGCGGGCTGGACGGCCTCTTCCGCAGCGACTTCCTGCTTTAATCTACGCTCTCAGCCCGCATGGCCTTCACCGCCCAGGCGGGCACGATCTCGGCGACCAGCTTTCGCACGCCGGAACGGCCCGCCATGTCGGCGAGCGCCATGCCGGTGCGCACGGTCGCCGATGCCTGGCGCTTGCTGACGAGATACCCTTGTTCCAGCGGCGCGGCGCGGCGCGCAAACCGCTTGAAGAACGGCCGGCGATGGTTGCGCGAGCCGAGAAAACGCGCCGGGTTCTTGTTGATCGACACATGATCGACGATGGCATCGACCCAGCCCGCCAGCGGGCGCGCGCCCGGCTCCAGCAGCAGCAGCCAGTCGCCGCGCGCCGAGCGCACGACATCCTTCATGTCCCAGCTCGTCAGGAACCGGCAGCCAGCCGCATCCGCCACCTTGGCCGAGCCGTCGCGCGAGCCGTGGTCGAGCACGATCACGTCGCGCACGATGCCCTGCACGGCGCCCGTCACCAGCGCCGACAACGTCTGCGCAAGCTCGGCCTCGTTGTCGCGGCATTCCAGGATGATTGTCAGCATTCCTTTGCAATACCGCATTGCAGCATGGATTTCCACCGCCCCCGCCCCGCCATGTTCCGGCATGGTTAGAAAGCATGGTTAGCGGCGCGGGGAATTTTGTTCTTGCATTGTTCTCGTTTCAGCGATAGGAATATAGTCATTGGAACGGGGGCCTGCCCCGCCGGAGACAGCCATGAACGATCTTGCCGATCTCAGGCAGGGCGCCCTCGCGCCCGGCCACACGAAAGACGTTGCCGAGGCGCTGATGGCACAGACGGGCATGCGCGTCGATGGGGACCGCCGGCGCGGCCGCGGGGCCGGGCTCAACTTCACCGGCCGGTTCGAGCCGGTGACGCGCGAGAGCGTCGACGATGGCTGGCAGACGCTGGAGGAGCTTCCGCCCTTCCGCACCGAGGTGCAGGTGGAAAAGCCGCGCACGATCATCACCAGCAACGATTCACCCGATATCCCCTTCGACCGCTCGATCAATCCCTATCGCGGCTGCGAGCACGGCTGCATCTATTGTTTCGCCCGGCCGACCCATGCCTTCATGGGCCTCTCCGCCGGTCTCGATTTCGAGGCGAAGCTGTTTGCCAAGCCGGATGCGCCGAAACTGCTGGAGCGCGAGCTTTCCAAGCCCGGCTACAAGCCACGGGTCATCGCGATCGGCACCAACACCGATCCGTACCAGCCGATCGAGAAGGAATGGCGCATCATGCGCCAGATCCTCGAAGTGCTGGATGCCGCCAATCATCCGGTGTCGATCGTCACCAAGTCGGCGCTCGTCATGCGCGACATCGACATCCTCGGCCGCATGGCGGCGCGTGGGCTTGCCTGGGCAGGCATCTCGGTCACCACGCTCGACCGCAAGCTGGCGCGCACCATGGAGCCGCGCGCCGCGACCCCGCCGCGCCGGCTGGAAGCCATTCGCGCGCTGTCGGAGGCCGGCATCCCGGTCGCCATCATGATGGCGCCGATCATTCCGGGCCTCAACGACCACGAGATCGAGCGTGTGCTTGATTCGGGCAAGGCGGCCGGCGCCTGCGAGGCGAGCTATGTGCTGCTTCGCCTACCGCTGGAGGTAAGCCCGCTCTTCCGCGACTGGCTGCTACGCCACTATCCGGATCGCTACCGCCACGTCATGTCGCTGGTGCGCTCCATGCGCGGCGGCAAGGATTACGACGCGGAGTTCGGCAAGCGCATGAAGGGCGCCGGTCCCTATGCCTGGCAGATCGCCCGCCGCTTCGAAATGGCGGCCAAGCGGCTGGAGTTGACCCGCACCCGCCGCAGCCTCGCCAGCGACCAGTTCGTGCCGCCCTCGGGCAGCGGCGTGCAGCTCTCGCTGCTTTAGCTGTACCCCGGGCGTTCCCGGGTCGCGCGACAACGACATTCGACCGGGCGTTCGCGCCCGGCATCATCTTCCGGCACGTCTTCCCCGGGCGTGCCGGTTGCTCCTCCGGCATCCGCCTCCTGCCGGGGGACTTGCAGGGAATCGGACGGATGTGCGAGGTTCGCCGCATGTCCCGTCCCGCATCCTCCGATTCCCGCCTTCTTTTCGACCTGCCCGAAGGGCCGGATTTCCTGATGGAGCTTGCCGCCCGCAAGCGCGGCCTCTGGCCGGTCGCCGGCACGGACGAGGCGGGCCGCGGCCCGCTCGCCGGCCCCGTCGTCGCGGCGGCCGTGGTGCTCGATCCGGACAACATTCCGGAGGGGCTGAACGATTCCAAGCAGCTGAGCGCGGCGAAGCGCGAGCAGCTCTTCACGCTCATCATGCAATCGGCCTTCGTCTCCGTGGCCTCCAGCTGCTCGCGCCGCATCGACGTCATCGACATCCGCAAGGCGAGCCTCGATGCCATGCGCCGCGCCGTCGCCGGCCTGGAGGTCACGCCCAAGCTGGTTCTGGCGGACGGCCGCGACGTGCCGCCCGGCCTTGCCTGCGAAGGCCGCGCCGTCGTCAAGGGTGACGCCCGCTCGCTCTCCATCGCCGCCGCCTCGATCGTCGCCAAGGTCATGCGCGACCGCATGATGGCGCGTGCGGAAGCCACCTTCCCCGGCTACGGCTTCGCCCTGCACGCCGGCTATGCCACCGAGGTCCACCGCAAGGCCATCCAGGCCATCGGCCCCTGCCGGCTGCACCGCATGAGTTTTCGCCCGCTCAAGCAGGAATAGTCCCGCCCTGTTCCATCCGGAACAGCGGGCGTCCAAGCGATATGGGAAAGTCTGGTCACTGGATGAGAGAGGCTCATCCCTCACAGAGATCAGGAGAGACCCCCATGCGCAAGATCATTGTTTCCGCCACCATCGCCCTCGTCGCCGCTGTTTCCTTCGCCGCCCCTTCGCAGGCCGGCTACTACAGCTACGGCTACAAGCCGCATTGCTTCGTCAAGAAGATCCATTCCTACGACTACTACGGCAACCTGATCGTCAAGAAGATCAAGATCTGCAAGTAAGCATCACTACCGCTGACCTCCCCGAAGGCCCGGATGTTCCCCTGCATCCGGGTCTTTTGCCGTCCGGCCCAAACAGCAAAAAGGCCGGATTGCTCCGGCCTTTTTCAAATCATGCTGCGGAAGAACCTCAGTTGAGGCGGGTCTTCACTTCGCTGATGGCGTTGTCGAAGAGTGCCTTGCCGGTTGCGGCATCGGCCTTGGCGGCGATGACCTTTTCGGCGGCGGCGACTGCGAGGTCGACGGCGGCGGCGCGCACAGCGTTGATCGCGTCGGCTTCCGCCTGCTTGATCTTCTGCTCGGAGAGCACCGTGCGGCGGGCGACGTATTCCTCGGTCTTCTGCTTGGCTTCCGCGGTGAGCAAGCTCGCCTCGCGTTCAGCGGCGGCGACGATGCTGGCGGCTTCCGCCTCGGCATCCTTGCGCTTGCGCTGGTATTCCGCGAGCAGGTGCTGGGCTTCCTCGCGAAGGCGCTTGGCTTCCGCCAGCTCGTTCTGGATCTTTTCCGCGCGGGCGTCGAGGCCCTTGGCCATCATGCCCGGAACCTTGAGGTAGGCGATGAGGGCCAGGAACAGCAGGAGGCCGACAAAGGCATAGAATGTTGCGTCGAATGCCATGGGATGCTCCTTATTCGCCTGCGGCCGATTTGACGGCCGAAGCGACTTCGGCCTTGGTGGCCTTGGCGCCGATCAGCTGCTCGACCACGGCTGCCGTGGTTTCCTCGGCGATGGCGCCGACATCGGCGAGCGCCTTGGCCTTGATTTCGGCGATGCGGGTTTCGGCACCGGCGATTTTTTCCTGCAGCGAGGCTTCGATCTTGGCGCGCTCGGCGTCGGCCTTGGCCTTGGCTTCGTCGCGGGCGGTCGAGGCGATCGCATTGCCCTTGGCGCGGGCGGTGGCGAGATCCTGCTCGTAGGCAGCGATCGCGGCATCCGCTTCGGCCTTCAGGCGCGAGGCTTCGTCGAGATCCTGCGCGATGCGGTCATGGCGCGTCTCGAGGATCGAGCCGATGCGCGGGATGACGACCTTCGACATGAGAAGGTAGAACAGACCGAAGGTGATCGCCAGCCAGAGGAGCTGCGATGCGAAGGTGGTCTGGTCGAAAGGCGGGAAGACGCCGGTGGCGTGTTCGTCGCCATGGGCCACACCCGTTTCGGTGTGCGTTTCGCCTGCCGGCTGAGCCGCATGCGCGTCCGCAGGGGTCTCATGCGTTTCCGCAGAGGTTGCCGCCTGGGCGATTTCGAAAGGGGTGGACTCGGCCGATGCCAAGGTCACAGACATGCTGACCTCCAGGGGGCATTCTCAATCATGTACGAAACGTACGATGGACCACGGCCCTGTCGGGCCATGGTCCAGTCCTCGGCCGATATCAGACGGCGAAGAGGAGGAGGAGAGCGATGAGCAGCGAGAAGATGCCCAGAGCTTCCGTAACGGCGAAGCCGAATACGAGACGGCCGAACTGGCTGTCAGCGGCAGACGGATTGCGCAGAGCGCCGGCAAGGTAGTTGCCGAAGATGTTGCCGAGGCCGAGAGCCGTGCCGGCGAGACCGAACGTGGCAAGACCTGCGCCGATGAACTTTGCTGCTTCCGCTTCCATGATGAACTCCTTGAATGGGTTGTTGCGGCTTATGAGCGACGCCCGAAGGCGCCGGCGACTGTTTCCTTAGTGACCACCCGGATGCACGGCATCGTTGAGGTACATGCATGTCAGAACTGCGAAGACATAGGCCTGCAGGAACGACACGAGGAATTCGAGACCGGTCAGGGCGACGGTCATGAGAAGGGGCAGGATCGAGCCGACCACACCGACGGCGCCGAGGGCGCTGAGCGAGGTGACGAAGCCGGCGAAAACCTTCAGCGTGATGTGACCCGCCAGCATGTTGGCGAAAAGACGGATCGAGAGGCTGATCGGACGCGAGAGGAACGAGATGACCTCGATCGAGACGACCAGCGGCAGGAGCGCGCCGGGCACGCCCGATGGCACAAAGAGCTTGAGGAAGCCGAAACCGTGCTTGTAGAAGCCGTAGACGACGACCGTACCGATGACGAGCAGCGCCAGCGCAAAGGTGACGATGATCTGGCTGGTGACGGTGAAGAAGTAGGGCATCATGCCGAGCAGGTTTGCCGTCAGCACGAACATGAAGAGCGAAAAGACGAACGGGAAGAACTTCATCCCGTGGCTGCCCGCCCCTTCCCGGAGCATCGAGGCGATGAACTCGTAGGACATTTCCGAGACCGACTGCATGCGGCTCGGGACCAGGCCGCGCTGGCCGGTCGTGAAGTAGAGGAAGCCCGTGGCGACCGCGACGGTGGCGACCATGAAGAGCGAGGCATTGGTGAACGAGAAATCGATACCGCCGATTTCGATCGGAACAATCTTGTTGACCAGGAACTGATGGGTCGGATCGTTGGACACCGCTTATCTCTCTCGCTTGCCCGCCTTGCGGCGGAAGTCACCCATTAAGTGGACCGCACCCTCAGGCGCCATCCTTCGTCTCGGTTTCTTTCCGCCCGCTCCCGGCCTTGCCGGGATCGCGCCCGGCCAGCCTGTCGACCGGATGGGGCGATGCCACCATGCCAGCCGCGCGCATGACGTTCAGAACGCCGGCGCAGAAGCCGAGGAGCAGAAGAACGATCATCCCCCACGGCCCTGTACCTGCAAAATGGTCCAAAAGATAGCCCAGAAGCGCCCCGACGATGACGGCAGCGACGAACTCGCTCGAGAGCTTCATGGCCACCGCGTAGCCCTTGCGGCTCTCGGATGCCCGCGCCTCGGCGGCCTGTTCCGCCCCGTCGTCCTTGCGCCGTTCCGCGAGTTCCGCGTCCAGGCGCTTCAGCCGGTCTTCCAGACTTCCCTTTTGCTGATCGGCCATGGCGTCCTCCCGTTCGTTCCCGCCGGAGCTTTCGCCCCATTGCGGACATATTGAAGGCTAGGATTCAAGCCATATCCGACCCCTTTCGAAGTCGGCCGCAACATAGTTTTAGGTGCCAGCATAGTCAAGGCATGGCGAAGCTTTGCGCCACAGCAAATATATTGAAGAAAATCAATAAATTATCGGGAATCACGCCGGAGGCGCGACCGATCGTCCCGGGAATCGTTTCCGCTTGCGCGCGGACTCACCCTTGAGCCGCGACAGCGCGCCCCTCAGCTCCAGCCGCCGCCATAGGTGCGGTAGAAGATGTGCTGGCCGATCTTGGCGACCCGCTTCATGGTGCGCCCCCACGGCGGCTTCACATAGGTCGCGTGGTAGTGCGTGGCTGAGCCGACGTCGTCGAGCCAGATCTTGCCCGCGGTGACCGCCATGGCGATCTCCTTGGCGGTCTTCCAGTGCCAGGGGGCAAGAATCAGGTCGGGAATGCGGTCGCAGGCAAAGGAGAACTGGCAGCGGTTGCGCCAGTTTTCGTTCTGGTAGACGACGCCGCAGATGGTGTTCGGATAGGTTGGGTTGCGCACGCGGTTAAGGATGACCTGCGCCACGGCGGCCTGGCCCTTCACCTCCTCGCCGCGCGCCTCGAAATAGATGCCTTCGGCGAGGCATTTCTGTTCCTTGGCGGTGAAGACCCCGGCCGGCAGCGGGGTCGCGGCCCAGGCGTGGTCTTCCGGAGAGATATCGGGGATGAAGCGACCAAGCTCCTTGTTCGGCTTCAGGATCGAATCGAAGGGTGATTCCCGGGCGTAATCCGGCTCGACGCGGGCATAGGCGGTGGCGAGGACGTCGGCCTTGTCGCTGGTGACGAGGCTGGCGATCATCGGCGAGAGGCCCTCGTCCTTATGGACCGGCTTCTTCTTGTAGAAGGCCGTGGCGATCTCGATTTCCTTGCCCTTGATCTGCGGCTTGGCGAAGGCCATGCGCTCGCCGGTGTCGAAGACCGGCGAGAAGATCGCGCTGGTGCGCTCCAGGATGGAGCCGGCGGTAAAACCCTTCGGCGGCGTGACCGGCAGGACCGCGATGATGCGCCCCTTCTTGTCGCGGCGGTTGACGCGGTCCTCGTCGGGAATGCCGCCCTTGCCCTTGTGCTCGCTGCGCAGCGCCGCCTTGACACCGCCCGGCAGTTCCACGCCGGCACCGCTCTCGATGCCGCCGGTGGTCATGGCGTCGGCAAAGGCGATCTCGACTTCGTGGATGGAGCCGGCGGGCGAGCGGGTCAGCACCATGGTCTGGTTGCCGCCCTTGCGGTTGAGGCCGGAAAGGTAGGTGGCGAGGTCCGTATGGGCCGCCTGGGTGGGAAAGCCGGCGACGATGCCGAGGCCGACAACGAGCGGGATTTTCCATTCCCGCTTCGCAAGGGTCTCACGCAATTCCGCTGTGCATCCTTGCCGGAACTGCCGCAGGAAGGCCAGGAAGCGCCCTGCCCCTGCATGACGAATGCTACGCTTACGCAACTTTTCACTCCGCACGCATGCGCAGGCACGCCGCCACTATGCGATGGCGTGTCTTCCTGCCCGAAACTGACTGTATGGGAGCCCTGCCGCGCCGAAGCACGGGCCCGAAGCGGCTCGTTGTCAGGGTAAAATGAAGCATTAACCTTGATGGTTGGTTAATGCTGATAAACCGCATTGGGGGAGGATAGCCATATGCTCACAGCCGGCGGGGCCCGCAAACCTCTCCTCCGTCATGGTCGGGCCTGACCCGACCATCCATAAGCCGCTGAGAAATATGGATCCTCGGCTCAAGGCCGAGGATGACGTCGAGGATGTGGCAAGGTTCGCCGAGAATACGGGGAGGCCAGTCACCTCCCCTTCACATTTTCGTCAGATGACGACGTGCGAGCCAAGCTCGACGACGCGGTTGGTCGGCAGGCGGAAGTAATCGGAGGGATCGGTCGCGATATTGGCGAGGCCAATGAACAGCCGGTCCTGCCACATCGGCATGCCCGATTCGGCATCCGGCACCAGCTTGCGGCGGCCGAGATAGAACGAGGTCGACATGATGTCGAACTTGTGCCCCGCCTTTCGCATCAGGCCGAGCGCATGGGAGACATTTTGCGTCTCCATGAAGCCGAAGCGCATTTCGATTCGCGTAAAGCGCTCCGAAATCTTCTCGACCGAGAATCGTTCGGCAGGAACGACACGCGGCGTGTTGGCGGTCTTGACGGTCAGGATGAAGTTGCGCTCGTGCAGAACGTGATTGTGCTTGATATTGTGCAGCAGGGCGGCCGGTGCGAAATCCGGATCGCTGGTGAGGAAGATCGCGGTTCCCGTGACCTGCACCGGCGCATGCGCGCTCTGCTTTTCCACCGATTTGATGAAGGCCGGCAATGGCACCTCGATGCGCCGTGTCTTGTCGCGCAGGATGCGGGTGCCGCGCGTCCATGTCCACATCAGCACGACGACGCCGGCGGCGATCGTCACCGGCACATAGCCGCCGTCATGCACCTTGAGCAGGTTGGCGCCGAGGAAGGTCAGTTCGAGCAGGAAGAGCGGCAAGAGCACGGCGGTCGCGGCGAGCGGCGTCCAGCGCCAGCGCATGCGCAGAAACTCGAAGGCGAGCACGGTCGTCACCACCATCGCGCCGGTGACCGAAATGCCGTAGGCGGTCGCGAGCGCCTCGGACGAGCCGAAGATGAAGACGAGCATCATCACGCCGAACAGCAGTACCGTGTTGACCCCCGGCAGGTAGATCTGGCCGGTCTGGGTTTCCGAGGTGTGGAAGATTTCCATGCGCGGCAGGAAGCCGAGATGGATCGCCTGGCGCGTCAGCGAGAAGGCGCCGGTGATGACCGCCTGGCTGGCGATGATGGTGGCCGCCGTCGCCAGGATGACGACGGGCAGCAGCGCCCATTTCGGGAACATCAGGAAGAACGGGTTGGAGATCGTCTCGGGATGGGCAAGCACCAGCGCGCCCTGGCCGAGATAGTTCAGCGTCAGCGCCGGGAAGACCAGACAGAACCACGCCCACTGGATGGGTCGGCGGCCGAAATGGCCGAGATCGGCATAAAGCGCTTCCGCGCCGGTGACCGTCAGGAAGACGGCGCCGAGCACGACGAGACCGACATAACCTTCGCTCAGCATGAAAAGCACGGCGTAGTAGGGGTTGAAGGCCGCAAGGATGCCGAGGTCGTCGCTGATATGGTTGAGGCCGGCAATGCCCATGACGATGAACCAGATGGCCGTGATCGGACCGAAGAATTTCGACACGGCGGCCGTGCCCCAGGACTGCACGGCAAAGAGCATCACCAGGATGACGACCGATATGGGCACGACATAGTCGCCGAGCGTCGGCGTCACCAGTTTCAAACCCTCGACGGCCGACAAAACCGAGAGCGCCGGCGTGATCATCGCATCGCCGATGAAGAGGGCCGCCCCGACGGCCGCCAGGAAGAACAGCACGGCGGCGTGGTTGCCCGCGGTCTTGGTGAGCAGCGCAAGCAGGGAAAGAGTGCCGCCCTCGCCGTGGTTGTCGGCGCGCAGCAGGAAGAGCACGTATTTCAGCGTGACGATGATCGTCAGCGTCCAGATCATCAGCGAGATCAGGCCGATCACCTCGACGCGCGAAACGCCGTCGTCGGCGACCGGGCGGAGCGCCTCGCGGAAGGCGTAAAGCGGGCTCGTCCCGATATCGCCATAAACGACGCCGACGGAGCCGAGGGCGAGAAGGAACAGTGTGCGCGCCCTGTTGTGGGAATGCGGGGCGCTACCGGCGTGTTCGTGCATGGGGCGATCAGGCTCTAGAGCCAGCCTTTCCAGCGAAAGAAGAAGAACGGGAGGATTGCCGACAGCAGCATGGCCGCTAGCGTCAGCGGGTAGGCATAGGCAATGTGCAGTTCCGGCATGAATTCAAAGTTCATGCCGTAGGTGGAGGCGATCAGCGTCGGCGGAAGCAGCACGACGGAGGCGATCGAGAAGATCTTGATGATGGCGTTCTGCTCGAGATTGATGAGGCCGAGCGAGGCATCGAGCAGGAAAGTGATGTTGCCGGCGACGAAGCTTGCATGTTCGGACAGCGACTGCACGTCCCGCGTCACCGTGCGGCAGAGTTCGAGGCTCTCGCGGTCGGATTGCAGCGCCGGCACGCCGTGCAGGAAGGTCAGCATGCGCGAGAGCGACATGAGACTGTCGCGCGCCTTGGCCACAAGCCGGTGCAGCGCGGAGACCTGCACGACGCGGTCTTCCAGGTAGTGCGCCGGGCGGCGGCTGAGATGGTGGTTGCCGAAGACCTCAAGGGAGAGCTTGTCGGCACGACCGACCGCGATCTCCAGGATTTCGGCGGTGCGGTCGGCGATGGTTTCGAGGAGCCGCGTGATGAGCACGGTCGGCGAGGCGCAGCCACCCGGGATGCGGTGCATGCCGGCCTTGAACAGCGAGAACGAGCGCGGCTCGGCATACCGCACGGTCAAAAGCCTGTCTGGCGTCAGGATGAAGGCGACGTCGGTCAGGTGCGGCAGGTCGCTTTCGGCCTTCACCATCAGCGAGGCAGTCATGTAGGTCGCGTTGCCATCGGTGTAGAGGCGGCTCGACGGCTCGATGTCCTTGAGTTCGTCGCGGGTCGGCACGTCGATCCTGAGCGCCTTCTCGATCAGCGCCTCGTCCTCGCGGGTCGGCTCCGTCAGGTCCACCCACACGGCACGATCGAGAATCTCGGCGGCAGCGGAATCGCTTTCCGCCGGCAGGGTGCATGCCTCGCCGTTGGGACGGAAAACCGTGATCACCGGCGAATGGCTCCGGAACGGACCATCGCTCACACTCCTGATTGAACGCCGCCTGTGGCGGGGTTGGCCGCGCATATTGCGCGGCGCAACATAAAAATCAAGCTCACGGCGCTGAACGCGGTTGGGGACCGAAAGGTTCGCCTATTCGAAGACGATGGCCGGGGCGCCGCGCCCACCCTTGCCCTGCACCGCCTGCAGTTCCTCCCAGACCCGGGTGGCGATGGCGCGGTAGGTCTTTGCCGCCGCACCGTCCGGGTTGGAGACGACGACCGGCGTGCCGGCATCGGACGTCTCGCGGATATCCATGGTCAGCGGCACTTCGCCGAGGAAGGGCACGCCGATGCGTTCCGCCTCCTTGCGTGCGCCGCCATGGCCGAAGATGTCGTAGCGGTTGCCGGTGTCGGGCGCGATGAAATAGCTCATGTTCTCGACGATGCCGAGCACCGGCACCTCGACCTTGCTGAACATGTTGAGACCCTTTCGCGCATCGATCAGCGCGAGGTCCTGCGGCGTCGAGACGATGACGGCGCCGGCGAGCGGCACCTGCTGGGCCATGGTGAGCTGGGCGTCGCCGGTGCCCGGCGGCATGTCGACGACGAGCACATCGAGCTCGCCCCAGGCGACCTCGCGCAGCATCTGCATCAGCGCCGACTGGATCATCGGGCCGCGCCAGATCATTGCCACTTCCTCATCGACGAGGAAGCCCATCGACATGACCTTGATGCCGTAATTCTCCATCGGCTTGATGATGCGGCCGTCGATCTGCTGCGGCCGGCCGGAAATCTGGAGAAGCCGCGGCATGGAGGGACCGTAGATATCGGCATCGAGGATGCCGACCCGCAGGCCATTGACCTTGAGCCCCAGCGCCAGGTTGACCGCGGTGGTCGACTTGCCGACGCCGCCTTTGCCCGACGCAACGGCGATGATGGCGCCGACGCCCGGAATGCCGGATTTTGCGCGCTGCTGCGGCTGGGCCTGCGCGGCATGGGCGTGGTCTGCGTGGGAGTGGCCGGCATGAGAATGGCCGGCGTCACCGCGGCCCGGCGGCGGCGGAGTGGGTGCGCGCGCGGCGGCGGGGCCGGTGGCGGCGCGCTTGTCGGCGGTCAAGGCCACCATGGCGGCCTTGATGCCAGGGATTTCCTTGACGACGCGTTCGGCGGCGGCGCGCATCGGATCGAGCTCACGGGCGCGGTCGGCCGGCACGGTGATGGAGAAATAGGCCTTGCCGTCGGAGATGAAGACGTCCGAGACGAGACCGAGATCGACGATATTGCCGTCCATCTCCGGCCCGCGCACCGTGCGCAACCGTTCCAGCACCTGTTCCTTGCTTACATCCGTCATGAAACCCTCGATCGTCCTGTCGTGGCGTCAAACCACAGCCCTGCCCCCGTAGATAGTGTACGGGACGGCCATCGCCAAACGAATTTCCCTGCGACAGAAAGCTCAGGCGATCAGCCCGCGGCGGATCGCCTTGACCACGGCCTGGG
This sequence comes from Shinella sp. GW821-FHT10F02, assembly GCF_058809275.1. Classification (NCBI taxonomy): domain Bacteria; kingdom Pseudomonadati; phylum Pseudomonadota; class Alphaproteobacteria; order Hyphomicrobiales; family Rhizobiaceae; genus Shinella; species Shinella sp. GW821-FHT10F02. Next base: position 213,465 of record NZ_JBXASL010000008.1, read on the forward strand.
TGCGGTTGACCGCTTCCAGCTTGCGGGTGACCTGGTTGAGATAGTGGTTCACCGTGTGCTCGGAAAGGCCGAGGATTTCGGCGATCTCCAGGCTCGTCTTGCCCGCCGCCGTCCAGCTCAGGCACTGGATCTCGCGTTCGGTGAGCACCACCTGGCCGGATTTCCACGCCGCACCGATCTCGGCCAGCCGGTTGAAGAGATGCACGGAAATCATCTGCAGCATCAGCCGGTCGTCGCGCGCCAGCGTCGGGCCTTCGCCGCCCCAGACGACCGCGCCGCGATTGCCGAGCGCATCGTGAACCGGGAAGAAATGGCCGACCAGCATGCCGTGATTGGTCATCACGTCGAGCAGTTCGGTAAAATCCGCCTGTTCGGAGGATTCGCCGATCCATTCGCGCATGTCATACGTAAAAGGCACCGTGGTAAGGCGCAGCTTCCGGATGCCGGCGGAGTGGCGCACCATGCGCAGGGCATCGTATTTGCCGAGAATTTCCTGCGGCCAGTTGCTGACGATGGAATAGGCCGACAGCTTTTCCGCCTCGAAGCCCGGCAGGTTGAAGACGATGAAGAATTTGAGCCCGTATTCCTCGCACTTGCGCCGCATATAGCGCACGATATCGAACTGCGTTTCGAGGGCGGCGATGTCGCTGCCCTCGTCCTGTAGCTGGTTGTCGGTGCTGCTTGTCTCGTCAGCTGTCATGGTCCCCCGCAATTTTGTTCTTGGCCTTGAGCAACTGGAGCCGAGCCGCACGTGTTCCAGAAAATCGCAAGGTTTTTTTGTGCATCAGTTCAAAAGTCCGGCGCGGATCGCTTTTGCGACCGCCTGGACCCGGTTGACGGCATCAAGCTTGCGCGTCGCCCGGTTGAGATAGTGGTTGACCGTATATTCCGACAGGCCGAGAATTTCCGACATCTCGACACTGGTTTTTCCGGCAGAAGCCCAGGAGAGGCACTCGATCTCGCGACGCGAGAGCGAGACGTTCTGCCGGCGACCGGCGCGCAGGTCGACCACCTCGGTGAAGATGAGGTTGGCGACCGCGTTGAGCTCGGCCATTTCACGCGGATTGAGGGTTTCGCGCGTGCCGCCGAAGGCAAGCGCGCCACGAAGGCCGGCCGAATTGTGCGCCGGGAAATAGGCCCCGCGCGACAGGCCGTGCCGATCGAAGAGGCCGGTCGCAATCGCCGCCTTGCCATCGATCCGCCGGCGGTTCGTGCGGTCCGAATCATAGGTGAAGGGGTTGGTGCTCTGGCGCAGGCGTTCGATGACAGGGCTGCCGAAAATCAGGCCGGCATGGTCGTAGGTCTTGAGCATCTCGTCCGGCCAGGACGTCAGCAGCACGTTGGAGGAGAAATCGGTCGACGTTTCGGAAGGAACGTTGATCAGCAGGTAGCTGCGAAAGCCATAATGCTTGGCGAGGCCATCCAGCGTCTCGGCAACATCCTCCTCCGAGCCCAGAGTCGAGGGACTGACGTCCCAGCGATGCCGAAGCTGTGCAGATGTCGTGTGAAATCGATCCGCCATATCCATTTTCCTTCAGCACGCACGCGAACGTGCGGCAAAACATGCCGACACGATGCACTGCTTGCTTCAGGAACCCCCGTATCCCAATGCAAGTATATAAGATGAACCGCGCCTCAAGTTCGCGGGTGAGCGACGCAAATCTGAGCCGGCCGAGAGGGAAGCTAATGGTGCCCCCACCCCGCGTCCAGCGCGATTTTCTAATTTACCGTAAAATGGGGGCATAAGACAACCGTGCGATCACTTACGTACCTCAAGCCTCGACCTACCGTTGCGGGCCGAGGCGAGCCGCCAGTTCCGCCGTGATGGCGCGGGCCGCATGGCTGACGCGCGGCGCCCAGCCGTCGAGCTGCTCCTGCCCGACCCGGTAGGCCGGCCCCGTCACCGAAACGCCTGCGAAAAGCGCGCGGCCGGCATCGAAGACCGGGGCTGCGACGCAGCGGATGCCGGGCTCGTGCTCCTCCCGGTCGAAGGCTATGCCGCTCGCCCGGATTTGCGAAAGTTCAGCGAGAAGCGACGCCCGGTCGGCGAGCGTCTGCGGCGTAAAGCGGCGGAATTCCAGGCCCGACAGGATGGCGTCGAGCGCTGGCGCATCGAGCACGGACAAAGCCGCCTTGCCGACGCCGGTGCAATAGACCGGCGAGGCATTGCCGATCTGCGAATTCATGCGCACGGCCTGCCGGCTCTCCACTTTGTCGAGATAGATGATTTCCCGCCCGCGCAGGACGCCGAGATGCACGGTCTCGCCGGTCTCCCGGTGCAGCGCTTCGAGAAAGGGGGCGGCGACGGCGCGGAATTCGTTGCGCGCCCAGCTGGCGGAAGCGAGTTTCAACAGGCGCAGGCCGGGTGTATAGGAATGGTCCGGGCGCAACTCCAGGAGCCCTTCCTGCAACAGATGGGAAAGCTGGCGGTGCAGCGTGCCGCGCGGCTGGCCGCTGACAGCGAGCACGTCGGTGAAGCGCATGGGGCGATCGGCCAGCGCCACCGTCTCCAGCACGGCGATCGCCTTGCCGAGCGTGCCGGTGCCCGCACCACCCTCGTCCTGCCGTTCCGGTTCCATTGTCGCAGCTCCCGCCGATCCCTTGACACGGGCGTATAGTAACGGAATAATTCCGAATAATCAAACTCAGTTCCAAATAATGGAATTTATATCGGGAGCGTGACGATGGCGGGCCGCTATCCGGACCTCGCAGGACAGGGCGTTTTCATCACCGGCGGCGGCTCGGGCATCGGGGCGGCACTGGTGGCGGGTTTTGCTGCCGAGGGTGCGCGCGTCGCCTTCGTCGACATTGCCGAGGCGGAGAGCCGCGCGCTCGTCTCCGAGCTTGACGGCAAAGTCGACCATATCCCGCATTTCATACGGGCGGACCTGCGCGATATCGCGGCCCTGCGCAGCGCGGTCACCGAGGCGGCGGCGGTGCTTGGTGGCATTCGCGTGCTCGTCAACAATGCCGCGCGCGATGACCGGCATGATTTCGACACCGTCGAACCGGACTATTGGGACGACAACCAGGCCGTCAACCTGCGCCCCCACTTCTTCGCCGCGCAGGCCGTCGCCCCGTTCATGCGCCAGGCCGGCGGCGGGGCGATCGTCAATTTCTCCTCGATCGCCTATCTGCTGAACATGGGCGAGTTTCCGGGTTATGCGGCGGCCAAGGCCGGCATCGTCGGCCTCACCAAGTCGCTTGCCGGCCGGCTCGGCCCGGAGAAAATCCGCGTCAACGCCATCCTGCCCGGCATGGTGTTGACCGAGCGCCAGAAGCGCCTGTGGATCGACGAGGCGGCGATGGCCGACGGTATCGAGCGGCAATGCCTGAAGCGATCCCTGACGGCCGACGACATGGTCGGCCCCTGTCTTTTCCTGGCGTCGGAAGCCTCCGCCGCCATCACCGCACAGACGCTTATCGTCGATGGAGGCATGCTCTGATGACCGAACCCGCTTATGTCGCGGTCGACTGGGGAACGTCCAGCTTCCGCCTCTGGCTCATCGGCCGCGATGGCGGCGTGATCGCCGAGCGCCGCAGCGGCGAAGGCATGACGACCGCCGCGCGCACCGGCTTTGCCGACGTGCTGGCAAGCCATCTTTCGGCAATCGCCGCACCCGCCGGCCTGCCCGTGCTGATCTGCGGCATGGCCGGCGCCAAGCAGGGCTGGGTCGAGGCCGGTTATCTCGATACGCCGGCGGCGCTTTCCGCCATTCCCGCTGCCGCCGTGCGCATTCCCGGAACCGAGGCCGATATCCGCATCCTGCCCGGCCTTGCCCAGCGCGATGCGGCGGCGCCCGACGTCATGCGCGGCGAGGAGACGCAGCTTCTGGGGGCGGCCGGCGAACTCGGCAGCGGCGACCACCTCGTCTGCATGCCCGGCACGCACAGCAAATGGGTGCGCCTCTCCGACGGCAAGGTGCAGGGCTTCTCCACCTTCATGACCGGCGAGCTTTTCGAGACCATCGCCAAGCACACGATCCTCAGCCACGCCATCGCCGATGCCGGCGCGATTTCGGGCGGCAGCGCTGCGTTTCGCGATGCCGTGACGCGCATGGTCGCCAACCCCGCCATCGCCACCAGCCAGCTGTTTTCCGTGCGCGCGGGCTCGCTGATCGCCGGCCTTTCGCCGGAAGACGCCAAAGCGCGGCTTTCCGGCACGCTGATCGGCCTGGAGATCGCCGGTGCCCTCTCGCTCGTCGCCGCCGGCACGCCAGTCGCGCTCGTCGTCTCGGGCGGGCTTGGCGCGCTCTACAAGGAGGCGCTTGCTGCCGCCGGCCTTTCCCCCTCCATCATCGATGCCGACAGCGCGGTGCGCAACGGCCTTGCCGCGGGCGCCAAGGCGCTCTGGTCCCTCTGAGAAAGCAAAACAAGATGTCCCGCATTCCCTTCCCCCCGATGAAGTACCCGCTGATCGCCATCCTGCGCGGCCTGAAGCCGAGCGAGACCGAGGCGGTCGTCGGCGCCCTGATCGAGACCGGCCTGACGGCGATCGAGATCCCGCTGAACTCGCCCGAACCCTTCAAGTCGATCGAGATCGCCGTGAAGATGGCGCCGGAAGGCTGCCTGATCGGCGCCGGCACGGTGCTCACCGTCGAGGATGTCGGCAAGCTTGCCTATGTCGGCGGGCGGCTGATGGTGAGCCCGAATGTCGACCCGGAGGTGATTTCCACCGCCGCCGCCCGGGGCATGGTGACGATGCCCGGCGTCTTCACGCCCACCGAGGCGCTTGCGGCCGCGCGCGCAGGTGCCACGGGCCTCAAATTCTTCCCGGCCAGCGTGCTCGGCCCTTCCGGCATCCAGGCGATCCGCGCTGTGCTGCCGGCCGAACTGGAAATCGCCGCCGTCGGCGGTGTTTCGGAGAAGAACTTTGCCGATTATGCCGCCATCGGCGTGCGCAGCTTCGGCCTCGGCTCCAGCCTCTACAAGGTGGGCATGGGCGCCGACGAGGTGCGCGCCCGGGCAAAAGCGACGATCGAGGCCTATGATGCCGTCTATGGAGGAAACCGATGACCGAGACCCATTCCTTTAACGGTCGCATCCTGTGCGACGTCGCCAGCGAACTCGGCGAAGGCCCGACCTACGATCCGGCGACCGACAAGGCGCTGTGGTTCGACATCAAGGGAAAGAAGCTGCACGAGCTGCATCTTGCGACCATGACCAAGGTCGTGCACGATCTGCCTTTCCTCGGCAGCGTGCTCGCCGTCATCGATGCGGAGCGCCAGCTGATCGTTTCCGACCAGGGCCTCTTCATCCGCGCCACCGCGGACGGCAAGCTCACTCCCTTCGCCACGCTGGAAGACAAGGCGCATAACCGCTCCAACGATGGGCGCGTGCATCCCTCCGGTTCGCTCTGGGTCGGCACGATGGGGCGCGGCGAGGAGAAGCGATCCGGCGCGATCTATCATGTGGCGCGCGACACGGTCACACGGCTCTATTCCGACATCACCGTTCCCAACGGCATTTGCTTTTCGCCGGATGGCAGCATCGGCTATTTCACGGATACGGGCGTCAATCATCTGATGCGCGTGGCGCTCGACCCGGCAACGGGCCTGCCGGTCGGCCAGCCGGAGGTGCTGAGCGACGAAACCGTCAATGCCGGCGGCATCGACGGCTCGGTCTGCGATGCGGACGGCCTCATCTGGAACGCGCGCTGGGGCGGCAATGCAGTCGAGGTCTACAAGCCCGACGGGACGAAGATCGCGCGCCATCTCGTGCCCGCGTCGCAGGCGACCTGCCCGGCCTTCATCGGCAGCAAGGCCGACCGCATGCTGGTGACATCCGCCTGGGCGGGATTCGATGCGGCGCGGCGTCTGGCCGATCCGCATGCCGGCCAGACCTTCGAACTCGGCATCGCGGTAAAGGGGCGATTCGAACCGAAATTCCTGCTCTAGACGCATAGCTGCAATCAAAAACGAGGCAATTTTTATCGGAACCAAACCGGGGGGTCGCCGTTCCTTGTCCATCAGCCGGTGCGGACGGGCACTTCAAAACCTCCGCCGCGCCTTGATGCCAACGAGACGAAAGGCAGGTTCCAAAATGACCAACAAGCTTCTTACTTCCGTTGCCGCTGGTGCAGTTTTCCTGGGCGCGGCTCTTGCTCCGGCAGCGTATGCGCAGGACACCACCCAGCCGGCCGCCGGTGAAACCCAGACCATGGAAAAGCCGGCCGTAATGCCGGGCGATGACGCGACGGGCACGACGCCTGGCGACACCGCCGCCAACCCGACGACGACCCCGACCGACGACACGGCCCAGACGCCGGCCACCGGTACGGCAACCCAGGATACGGCTGAAACGCCGGCAACCGCCACGGAAGACACCGCCCAGGCTCCAGCCGCCGGTGGGGACTACCTGACGGCCCAGTCGCCGGAACAGATCAGCGCCAACACCTATATCGGCCAGGCTGTCTATAACAGCGCGGACGAAAGCATCGGCAAGATCTCCGACCTGATCATGGAGAAGGATGGCGGTATTTCCGCAGCCATCGTCGGTGTCGGCGGCTTCCTGGGCATCGGTGAAAAGTGGGTTGCGGTTCCGTTCGAGAAGATCTCGATCGCACAGGTTCCGGACACGGATGACGTCAAGCTCACGACGACCGAAACCGCCGAAAGCCTGCAGGCCGCGCCGGAATTCAAGACCACGGCGCAGCAGGTAGCCGAACGCCAGGCCACGACCCCGGTCGACACCTCGACGACCTCGTCGACGACCGATACGGGCACGGCCCCGGCCACCACCCAGCCGGTTGAATAACCGCCCAGCCGGTTGAATAATCCGGCAGGTACTTTCTGACCTCTCCAGCCCGGTGGCGTCCCCTGCGCCACCGGGTTTTTTCGTGCGTGGCCTAGAACAACACCCCGTATCGCAGGGCATCGTAGATGCCGGCGTGGATGTTGCGGCTGTGGACGGCATCGCCGATGCGGATGAGGTCGAAGGCGCCCTCCGGGTTGCGGGCCGCGATGGGGTTTTCCTGGCGGATCAGCGCCTTGTAGTCGACGGCGCCGAGATTGCACGACAGGGGCTTCAGCTCGAAATAGAGATCGGCCATCGGCATTGTGCCGTGCTCGACCACGACCTGCGCGACGCGGCGTTCGGTCGAGGCGGTCGGCGAGAAGTCGGAACAGAGCGTCGCCACCAGCGCATTGCCGTCGCGGCGCACCGATTTCAGCCGTGTGTTGATGGTGACGCGGACATTCTTCTCCGCGAAAGCCTTGGCATAGGGAACGTGGTTCATGCCGCCGATTTCCGGCGCGAAGAAGCGTTCAGGCGAGACCACTTCGAGCTCGGCACCCGATTTGGCGATCAGTTCTGCCGCCGTCATGCCGCTATGCGCGCCGTTGTCGTCGTAGAGCAGCACCGGGCCTTCCGGCCGGACGGTACCGGCGATGATGTCCCAGCTCGACACGACCAGGTCGTCGCCCGCTTCCAGCTCCGGGTTTTGCGCGATACCGCCGGTGGCGATGACGACGAGATCGGGGTTGAGGGCGAGCACATCGTCGCCGCCGGCAAAGACGTTGTAGTGAACGGGCACGCCAAGACGTTCCAGTTCGGCAAGCCGCCAGTCGACGATGCCGACCAGTTCCTTACGGCGCGGGTTGCGGGCGGCGAGCAGGATCTGGCCGCCGGCCTCGCCGGTCGCCTCCAGCACCTCGACGGCATGGCCGCGCTCGGCGAGCACGCGGGCGGCCTCCAGCCCCGCCGGGCCGGCGCCGACCACAACGGCCTTGCGGACCGGGCCGGTCGTCTTCGAAATGACGTGAGGAATGGTCGCCTCGCGGCCGGTCGCCGCGTTGTGAATACAGAGCGCGCCGCCGCCCTCGTAGATGCGGTCGAGGCAGTAGGTGGCGCCGACGCAGGGGCGGATCTGCGCCTCCCTGCCTTCCTCGATTTTTTTCACGATATGCGGATCGGCGATGTGGGCGCGCGTCATCCCGACCATGTCGAGTTTGCCCTCGGCGATCGCGTGGCGGGCCGTCGCGACATCGGCGATGCGGGCGGCGTGGAAGACCGGGAATTTCGTTGCGGCCCGCACCTCGCCGGCAAAATCGAGATGCGGCGAGGCGGCCATGCCCTGGATCGGGATGACGTTGGTCAGGTGCGCATCGTGGTCGATATGGCCCTTGATGATGTTGAGGAAATCGACCTTGCCGGAGCCGGCAAGCCGGCGGGCGATCTCGATGCCCTCCTCTCTCGACAGGCCGATGTCCCAGTCCTCATCCGCCACCATGCGGATGCCGACGATGAAATCCGGGCCGACAGCCTTGCGCACCGCCTCCAGCACCATGTCGGAAAAGCGCAGGCGATTGTCGAGCGAACCGCCGTATTCGTCGTCGCGCCGGTTGGTGGCGGGCGACCAGAAGCCGTCCATCAGATGGCCATAGGCTTCGAACTCGATACCGTCGAGGCCCGCGGCCTGCATGCGTTGCGCGGCCGCAGCGTAATCGCCGACGATGCGCTCGATGTCCCAGTCCTCGATTTCCTTGGGGAAGGCCCGGTGGGCGGGTTCGCGCACGGAGGAAGCCGAGAGCACCGGCAGCCAGTCGCCCTTGTTCCAGCCGGTGCGGCGGCCGAGATGGGTGAGCTGGATCATCACGGCGCAGTCATGCTCATGACAGTCGTCGGCGATCTTCTTCAGCCACGGCACGATCTCGTCGCTATAGGCGTAGAGATTGCCGAAGGCGGGCGGGGAATCCTCCGAGACGATGGCCGAGCCCGCCGTCATGGTCAGCGCCATGCCGCCCTTGGCCTTTTCGGCGTGGTAGAGCCGGTAGCGGTCCTTCGGCATGCCGTCTTCGGAATAGGCCGGCTCGTGCGAGGTCGACATGATCCGGTTCTTCAGCGTCAGGTGCTTCAGCCGATAGGGCTGGAGCAGCGGGTCTTTCGATGGCGTCATTTCAAGTCTCAATACCACGCATCTGCCATGGCGGCCTTCTTGCGGTCCATATAGTCGCAGAGCGCCGCGTCGATGGCGATATCCAGCGGCGGCGCTTCATATTCGGCGAGCGTCTTTTTCCACTGCCGATTGGCGCGCGTCGCCATGTCGGTCGAGCCGCCCTCCTCGCTCCACTTCTCGAAGGGCTCGTTGTCGGACAGCATCGAATCCCAGAAGGCCGTCTGGTAGTTGCGCATCGTGTGGTCGCAGCCGAGGAAATGGCTGCCGGGGCCGACCTGCAGGAAGGCATCCATGGCAAGCGTGTTGTCGTCCACGACGACGCCCGCGAGATAGGAATGCAGCGCGCCGCAGAGATCCGCGTCCATGACGAATTTTTCATAGGACATGGCGAGCAGGCCATCCAGGAAACCGGCGGAATGCAGGATGAAGTTCGCGCCGCAATGCACGGCCGACAGCATGGACATCAGCCCTTCCTGCATGGCCTGCCCATCCGGCAGCTTGGAGTTGGAAAAATTGCCGGCGCAGCGCAGCGGCAGCTTCAGGCGGCGCGCGAGCTGGCCGACGACCATGGAGCCGATGGCGGGCTCCGGTGTGCCGAAGGTCGGCGAGCCGGAGCGCAACGACATGGACGACAGGAAGTTGCCGAAGATGACCGGGGCGCCCTTGCGCTCAAGCTGGGTCAGCGCGCAGCCCGCGAGCGTTTCGGCGAAGGATTGCGCGATGGCACCGGCATTCGTCACCGGACCCATGGCGCCGCCGAGGATGAAGGGCACGATGACGGCGGCCTGGTTGGCGCGCGCATAGGCGCGCAGCGACTTCGTCATGGTGCCGTCCCAGACGAGCGGCGAGTTGACGTTGACATTGCCGAGGATGACGCAGTTCTTATCGACGAAATCGGCGCCGAACAGGATGCGCGCCATGTCGATGGAATCCTCCGCGCGATCTTCCGCGGTGATCGAGCCCATGAAGGGCCGGTCGGAATATTTCATATGGCTGTAGACCATGTCGAGGTGGCGCTTGTTCACCGGAATGTCGACCGGCTCGCAGATCGTGCCGCCGGAATGGTGCAGCCAGGGGCTCGACTGGGCGAGCTTGATGAAGTTGCGGAAATCCTCCAGCGTGCCGTAGCGCCGGCCCTTGTCGAGATCCATCACGAAGGGCGAGCCATAGGCGGGCGAAAAGACCACCTTGTTGCCGCCGATCTGCACGTTGTTGGCGGGATTTCGCGCGTGCTGGGTGAATTCGGCGGGCGCCGAGGAGACGATCTCGCGCAGCATGCCGGGCTCGAAACGCACGAGCAGGCCTTCGACCTTGGCGCCCGCGCGCTTCCAGTGCTCGATCGTCGCGGGATCGTCGCGGAATTCGATGCCGACCTCGGCGAGGATGCGGTCCGCGGCACCCTCGATCTTCAGGAGGTTTTCCTCCGACAACACGTCATAGGTCGGGATGCCGCGCACGATATAGGGCACACCGAGCGGCTTTGCGCTGTTGTCCCGACGCGTTCCCCTCGTCCGCCGTGCCGGTGCTTCGATCGTCGCTGCCTCGCCCATGCTTGCCTCCATAATTTGAACCGAGGCTAGGCGCGAAAAATCCCGCTGTAACGCTGGAAAAAACTTACCGAGACTATAAGCTGTATTTATGGAAACGCTGCGCCGCCTACTCCCCTCCGCCTCCAGCCTCATCATCTTCGAGGCCGCCGGGCGGCACCAGAATTTCACCCGTGCCGCAAGCGAGCTCGGCATGACGCAGGCCGCCGTCTCCTATGCGGTGCGCAACCTGGAGGAACAGCTCGGCGTCGCGCTGTTTCACCGCGTCCATCGCGCGGTGGAGCTGACGGACGCCGGCGAGCGTTTCCACGCCGACGTGACGCTCGGCCTGTCGCGCATCCAGAAATCGGCGGAGGATATCCGCGCCAAGGGGCGGGAGGCGAATGTGACGCTCGCTGCCTCCACCGCCTTCACCTCGATGTGGATGCTGCCGCGGCTCGGCAAGCTGCGCGCCGACCTGCCGGATGTCGACCTGCGCATCCAGACCAGCGTGCGCGATCTCGACCTCGACGAAGAGCCGATCCCGCTCGGCATTCGCGGCGGCGATCCGGCAAAATGGCCGCGCTACCACGCCGCGCTGCTTGCGCCGGAGGTGATCACCGCCGTGGCGAGCCCCGCCTTCATCGAAAGCCGCGGGCATCCGAAGACGCCGGAGGAACTGCTGAAACTGCCGCTCATCCATCTGGAGGAGCCGGTCAGGGCCGCCTGCGACTGGCCGGAATGGTTCGCCAGCGCCGGCGTGCGCTATCCGTCACAGGCCCGGCGGCTGTCGATCAACGATTATGTGCTGGTGATCCAGGCGGTACTGGCGGGGGAAGGTGTCGCGCTCGGCTGGCAGCACCTCATCGAGGGGCAGGTGCGCTCGGGCGCGCTCGTCACCGTCGGCGGCCATGTGCTGCGGATGGAGGAAGCGTTCTATGTGGTGTGGCCGCGCTCGCGGGAATTGAACGGCCCGGCCCGGCGGGTGCGCGACTGGCTGGTTGAGGAAGGTCGGCAAAGCCGGGCCGGCGAGGCCTAGCGGCGCAGGACCGGGCGCACCTCTTCGTGGAAAAAGCGGAAATAGGAGGTGATCTGCGCCAGCGCATTGGTCGACAGCTTGTACTGGATACCAAGGCGGCCGTTGCGGAACCAGCGGATCGTGCCGCTAAGCCTGCCGAGTTCCTCGCTCTCGATGGTCACGAGCTGGCCCGGTATCGCCTGCACCGGCTTTTCCAGGTCGAGCGCCATGCCGTTTTCCGACAGATCGACCACACGGCCGCGCGTCGACTGGTGCATGACGTGCACCGTCGCGAAAATACGCACATTCGAACGGCTGGCGGCCCTGACGGGCATATCCTTGATGGTGGTCATCCGCGGCTCCACTCACGAATTCATTCAATGGAGCTCACCATAATGAGGAGTGTTTGCCGCTCCGCTAAACGAAAGCGTGCAATTTTACCGAACTGCCCTATTCGGAGACAAATCGTCAGGCGGAGGCGGCGCGGCCTTCGATGCTGACATAGCGGTCGGAAAGGTAGCGCATGGTGGCGACGGCATCGGCCGGCTTGCCGTAGAAATAGCCCTGCCCCATGCCGCAGCCGAGTGCCTTCAGCTTGAGCGCCTCGGAGAAATCCTCAATGCCCTCGGCGACCACGGCAAGGTCCAGGCCTTCGCACATGGCGACGATCGCCTTGATGATGTGCTCGGAGGCCTTGTCGTTGGAGATGCGCGAGACGAACGCGCGGTCGATCTTCACCTTGTCGAAGGTGAAATCGCGAAGCCGCCCGAGGCTCGACTGGCCGGTGCCGAAATCATCGAGCGAAATGCGAACACCGGCAGCACGCAGCTCGCCGACGATCTTCTGCGCCGTGTCGGCATCCGTCATCACCGCGGTCTCGGTGATCTCCAGCTCCAGCCGGCGCGGATCGAGCCCGACGCGGTTGAGGATCGCCAGCGTGTTGAAGGCCGTCTTCGGGTCCATCAGCTGGGCGGAGGAGAGGTTGAACGACAGGAACAGCTCGCGCGGCCAGGAAAGCGCCGCTTCCGCCGCCTTGCGCAAGAGCGTGTCCGACAAGGCATCGATGAAGCCGCGCTCTTCGGCGAGCGGCACGAAAACGGCGGGCGAGACGTAGCCGAGATCGGCATCGCACCAGCGCGCCAAGGCCTCGAAACCGACGACCGTATCGTCGCGCAGGCTGACGATCGGTTGGAAATGCACATCCACCTCGTTGGCGATGATGGCATTGCGCAGCGCCTGTTCGAGCTGCGTCGCGCGCTTCATCTCCTGAGCGATTTCCTGCGAATAGACCGTGATCTGGCCGCGGCCGCGACGCTTGGAACGGTAGAGCGCTGTATCGGCGCTCTTCAGGAGTTCGGTGAAATCCTCGCCGGCGAAGGGATAGATGGAAAAGCCGAAGGAGGCGGAGAGGCGCACGTTGCGGTCGCCGAGATCGAAGGGCGCGGACAGCACCTCGCGCAGCATCTGGCCGATCTTCTCGGCGCCCTTGCGCTCGAAGACCAGCGGCAGCACGAAGGCGAACTCGTCGCCGCCGTGGCGAGTGACGGTGGCGCCATCCGGAATGCAGGCCTTGAGCCGGTGGGCGACCTGGCAAAGGATCTCGTCGCCCGCACGCGGGCCGAACAGGTCGTTGATGGGTTTGAAGCCGTCGAGATTGGCGATGCCGACGGCGAAGGGTGCGGGATCTTCCTCGCGCTCCTTGGCGATCTGGCGGACCTTGTCACGCAGGCGATAGAGATTGCCGAGCCCGGTCAGCGGGTCGGTATAGGCCATGGCATGGAGGTCAGTCTGGGAAACATCCAGCGCCGCATGATTAGCAGACTTCATCAATGATTTCCCGTACTTGCCTCGACCTCCGACGACCGCTTCACGATGAGGCATGATCGTTAACAAAAGCATATCAAACGATCGTCACTCCTGTCCTCACGCCTCCCCAAATCTGGGGAGTTGACGCGCCTGCGTTGTATCCGGCGCGAGCGGCTTGACACGTTAGAGAGGAGATGCAATCTCTGACTTTAGAAAAATATACTTGAAAAGCCTGCAAAAAACACGAAGCGCGAAATATCGTGCGAAAAATGCTAATATTTCCCGGCGGAGGAAAGCCTATGTCAAATATACAGACTTATTCTGCAATCGGAGATTTCTCCACCGCGCGCCTTACGGAAACAGTTGCGCTTTTCGCGAAACACATCGCCGCTAACAGTGTCACGTTCAACGCCGATGGGACCGCCTCCGCCACACTGATGGTTAGCGGCCAGACCTTGACAGCGAGGTTTTTCAGTTTCTCGGAAACGATCGACGGATTGGACGTGGATTTCGACTATTTTCAGCTCCGCAACGCAAGCGGTGAGCTAATAGCTGAAATTGCTCTGGATGCGCTCTCCCTCAACGACTTCAAGCTCAACTCTACAATCGCGAAGGTGATGGACCTGCTGTTTGTCGAAGACGACTACATCAGCGGCGCCAAGGGTGACGACGTCATTCGCGGATATGATGGCGAAGACAATCTCATTGGAAACGACGGCGACGACTTTCTGGGTGGCGGCAATGACGCTGACATACTCCGGGGCGGCGACGGCAACGATTCCCTCGCCGGCGGCGCGGATGACGACAGGTTGCACGGCGACCGTGGGAAGGACGTCCTGAACGGCGAAAGTGGCGCCGACGAGATGTACGGGGATTCTGGCAACGACATCCTCAAAGGCGGCGCCGGCAGCGACACGATGCTCGGCGGTTCCGGGCAGGATACGCTGGAGGGCGGCAAGGGGGCGGACTTCATGGCTGGAGGTTCCGGCCCGGACATCTTTGTGTTCAAATCGATTACGGATTCGACCGTCAAGGAAGCCGGCCGCGACAAAATCTGGGACTTTTCCGAAGGATCGAGCGACCGCATCGACTTGTCGGCGATCGACGCCAGCACGAAATCGGGCGGCAACCAAGCGTTCAAATTCGTCGGCGACGGTGGTTTCCACAACAAGGCCGGGGAACTGCGCTTCAAGCAGTACTCGAATGAAACCTATGTCTATGGCGACGTCAATGGTGACGGCAAGGCCGACTTCGCGATCGGTTTCACCGGACTCATCGATTTCGCCAAGGCCGACTTTATCCTTTAAGAAACAACGGCGGCCGCTTCACGCGACCGCCTTCTCCCCTTGCATGGAGACATAACGCCGATAGATCACCTCGATCATGTCGGGGCTGACGGGCTTGGTGATGTAGTCGTCCATGCCGGCGTCCATGCAGTTCTGCATGTCGACATTGAGCGCCTGGGCGGTGACGGCGACGATCGGGGTGTGGGTGCCGGTCAGTTTCTCGGCGGCGCGGATTTCCATCGCCGCGTCGATGCCGTTCATCACGGGCATGGAGATGTCCATCAGCACGAGGCGCGGCTGGTGCTTGCGCCACAGCATGACCGCCTCCTCGCCGTTTTCGGCGATGCGGTGCGAAATGCCCATGCCTTCGAGGATCTGCGAGAAGACGAACTGGTTGATCTGATTGTCTTCCGCCACCAGCACCTCGATATCGCCGACGGCGCCGGGCAGCATGGTGGAGATGTCGGTGGCGATGTACCAGTCGTCGGTGAGCGAGACAGGCGTGACGATGTCGCCGAGCGGCGACTGGTTTTCCGAGAGCAGCTCGTGCTGCTCGACGAGACCGCGCATGAAATCCGGGCCGATGCCGTCCGGCGCGATCACCCGCGTGGCGATGCCGCGGCCATTGTCGATGATGGCTTCATGGTCCGGCATGTTGGCGTCGATCACCACCGCGTCAAGCGCAAGACCCTGGCGGGCGGCAAGGGCGAGGAAGGCATCGTGTTCGCTGACGCTGCGCACCGCACAACAATCGGCACCGCGCGCCTTGAACTCGCCGACGAGGATTTCCTCGATGCGCGGATTGGGCGTCGCGATCAGCACGCGCTTGCCGGAGAGGGCGCGCAGTTCCTCCGGGTTCATCTGGTCGAGCAGCAGGCGGCGTTCGGCGTCATGCACCGGGTCGAAGCAGTTCTGCGCCTCGACGAACCCGCCGGGCACGCGCAGAAATGCGTCCTCGTCGTCCGAGACGGCCTTGTCGCCCGCGACGAGCGCGCTCACGTCTTCCATGACCGTGACCAGTGCGTGGTGGCCGGGGGCGCCGATGCGGTATTTACGGGTAAGGACGTAGAGGTCGGAACCATCGGCGCGGATGACGTGCTCGGGCACGCTGAAGGGTTCGCCGGTCTCCAGCACGGCGCGGTCGCTGCGCTCGATGCGCTCGGCGTTTTCGGCATCGGCAAGATCCCAGACCGTGCGGCCGAGCACGCCGTCGGCATTGACGTCGTAGATGGCGCAGAAGGCCCGGTTCGCCGCGATATAGGCGAGGCTGCGGTCCTTGATGATCACCGGCGACGGCAGGGTCTCGAGGATCTCCTCGGTCAGCGCGATGCGCTCGAGGTCCGAGCGCCACTGCTCTTCCTGCTTCTTCTGTTCGGAAACGTCGACCAGCGTCGTGACATTGTAGCCGTTCGGCAGGCGGCGCTTGCGGAAATGGATCCACCGGTCGCGGCCGAGCCGCTCGACCGCATCATATTGCTCGCGCCAATGGGCGGAAATGCGGTTGGAGATCCACTCCTCGCGGTTGACCGCCTTGTGGCGCTGTTCGGGCGGAATGCCGTAGCGCACGCCGCTGTCGAAGATCGCGCCAAGCACGTCGCGAAGCCGCGTTCCGGACTTCAGCGTATCGGCGGGGATCGGGAAATAGCGGAGAACCTGGCGGCTGGCGAAGACGAGGCAATCGTTCTTGTCGTAGACGATCACGGCGGCGGCGAGGATATCGCACGCGGCTTCAAACATTCCCAACCGGATGTTCGCGTCTGACGACGCTACATCATTCATAGTGGCAGACCTCGCCTGTCTGGCATTCCCGGTATCATGCTGATCGGTGCATTGCACCTTCGGACGTGCGGGAATGACAGCGGCCAGCGACGCTGAAATTGTCCACCGGAGGACCCGGCCGGCTTGTGTTCATACAAGCGTCTGGGCACGTTCGCAGCATTTTATTAAAGCCTGATTAAACGATTTCAGAAGGCCCTGCGACGCAAGCCGGGATAAGGCAAGTTGGCCCTTCCAAGCCCGCGCCGAATCCGCGAAAATGGCGGCATGACCATCAGGCAGCTTTCCGAAACCCTCATCAACCAGATTGCCGCCGGCGAAGTGATCGAACGGCCGGCAAGCGCTGCCAAGGAATTGATCGAGAACGCGCTGGATGCCGGGGCGACGCGTATCGAGATCGCCACGGCCGGCGGCGGCAAGACGCTGCTTCGCGTCACCGACAATGGCAGCGGCATGGCGCCCGCCGAGCTGGAACTGGCGATCCGCCGGCACTGCACCTCCAAGCTCGAAACGGATCTCCTGGACATCCGCACGCTGGGCTTTCGCGGCGAGGCGTTGCCCTCGATCGGCTCCGTCGCGAAACTCTCGCTGCTCAGCCGCACGGCAGAGGCCGGCGAAGGCGCGGAAATCAGCGTGACCGGCGGCAAGGTGCAGCCGGTACGGCCGGCGGCGGCCAATCGCGGCACCGTGGTCGAGGTGCGCGACCTGTTCTTCGCGACGCCCGCCCGCCTCAAGTTCCTGAAAAGCGAGAAGGCTGAGGCATCGGCGATTTCCGACGTCGTGCGGCGCATGGCGATCGCCTTCCCGCAGGTGCGCTTCGTGCTGTCGGGCTCCGACCGCACGACGCTGGAATTTCCCGCGACCGGCACGGACCGGCTCGCCCGCATCGCCCAGGTGCTCGGCCGCGATTTCCGCGACAATGCCATCGAGATCGATGCGGCGCGCGAGGACGTGCGGCTCACCGGCTTTGCCGGCGTGCCGACCTTCAACCGCGGCAACAGCCTCAACCAGTTCGCCTTCGTCAACGGCCGGCCGGTGCAGGACAAGCTGATCTGGTCGGCGCTGCGTGCGGCCTATGCCGAGACCATCCCGCACGGGCGCTATCCGGTCGCCGTGCTGGCGATCGACATCGATCCCGCGCTGGTCGACGTCAATGTGCATCCGGCGAAATCCGACGTGCGCTTCCGCGATCCCGGCCTGGTGCGCGGCCTGATCATCGGCGCGATCCGCGAGGCGCTCGCCCGCGAGGGAGACCGTGCGGCGACGACGGGCGCCTACGGCCTGATGCGCGCCTTCCGGCCGGAGGCAGCACGCCCCGCCGCACCCTGGACGCCGTCCGCATCGCCTTACCGTCCCTTCGAGGCGGCGGGTGCCGCGCCGAACCATTTCCGCGAGCAGCAGGCGGGTTTTGCCGATTTCGCCGCGCCCTCGGCGCGCAGCGAGCCGGTCTTCCCCTCGCCGGCAGCCCGGGAGGAGGAGCCGCCGCAGCGCCACCCTCTGGGTGCTGCCCGCGCGCAGCTTCATGCCAACTATATTGTCGCGCAGACCGAGGACGGGCTCATCATCGTCGATCAGCATGCGGCGCATGAGCGTCTGGTCTTCGAGGAAATGCGCAATGCGCTGCATTCGCGCGCCGTGCCGGCGCAGGCGCTGCTCATTCCGGAGATCGTCGATCTCTCCGAGGACGATTGCGACCGGCTGGTCGCCCATGCCGACGAATTCGCCAAACTCGGCCTCGGCATCGAGCGCTTCGGCCCGGGTGCCGTCGCGGTGCGCGAGACGCCGGCCATGCTCGGCGAGATGGACGCGGCCGGCCTCATCCGCCAGCTTGCCGACGAACTGGCGGAATGGGACACGGCGAGCGGGCTGAAGAACAAGCTGGAATATCTCGCCGCGACCATGGCCTGCCACGGCTCGGTGCGCTCCGGCAGGCGCATGCGGCCGGAGGAGATGAACGCGCTGCTGCGCCAGATGGAAGCCACGCCCGGTTCCGGCCAGTGCAACCACGGGCGGCCGACCTATATCGAGCTGAAGCTGTCGGATATCGAGCGGCTGTTCGGGCGAAGCTGAGAGGGAAACCGCTGGAAATTTAGCCTATGCCGAGATATGGCATAGGCGTCACATGAGATGGATATTGAAATCGATGATGAACCGTTTTGAAGGCCGCGGCAGCCGCGAAGCGAAGATCCGCTATCTCGATGGCGATTTCCAGATCCTGATGCCGGGTTCGCACGTCACCTGCGCGATGACCGGCGAGACGATCCCGGTCGACGAGCTGCGCTACTGGAGCGTGCTGCGCCAGGAGCCTTACATCAGCTGCGAGGCTTCTCTGGAGGCCGAAAAGCGCGCTGGCGCGCTACCGACGCAGAAGCGCTGAACCTTATTTCTCCGCCAGCCGATGCAGCTTGCGCCGCCGTGCGCTGGCAATCGCCGCGTCGATGATCGCATCCGGCCCCTTCGGGTCGTCGAAGCGGATTTCCACCTCGATCACCCGGCTCTTCGCCTTCAGCTCCTCCGAGCGGCCATGCCCGCCGGCAAGGCGCACGCTGTCCTTTGCCGTGGTGACGAGCTGGTAGCCAAGCCCTTCGGCATGGTCGAGGATATCCGCCGCCTCGTCGTCGCTGAGGTAATGATGATCGGGGAAACCGCGCGTGACGTAGAGATGCGCGCCGGTCTCGGTGACGGTGCGGAAGAACTTTTCGTTGTCGGCAATGCCTGACCAGGCCATGACGACCTGGTCGCGCAGGTCGTCCGCGCCGACGGTAGCGAGTGTTGCGGAATGGATCGCCTTGCCGGCGCGTGCCGCCTGGCGGATCAGCCGGTCGGCCGCATTCCCGTCGCCGATCGCCAGCAGCGCATTGGCCTGCCGCATCTGCTCGGCAAGCGGCGCGCGCACCGGGCCGCTTGGCACGAGATAACCGTTGCCGATGCCGCGGCGGGTGTCGATAACCAAAAGCGCATAATCGAAGGTCAATTGCGCGCTCTGGAAGCCGTCGTCCATGATGATGAGGTCGGCGCCCTCCTCCACCAGCTTCCTCGCCCCTTTGACACGCCTGCGCGCGATCACCGTCAGCGCCTCGCGGGCGAGTAGCAGCGGCTCGTCGCCGACGGCGCGGGCGCGATGATGGTGCGGATCGACGACGGTGGTGACATCCAGCGAGCCGCCATAGCCGCGCGACAGGAAGCCGGGCTTGAGGCCGCGGGCCTTGGCGGCGCGGGCGAGCGCGATCGCCGTCGGCGTCTTGCCCGCGCCGCCGACGGTGAAATTGCCGACGCAGATGACGGGCACCGAAATCTCGGCGCGGCGCCCCTTGCGCATGCGCCGGCCGGCGATGAGCCCATAGAGGCGCGAGACGGGCCAGAGCGCATAGGCACGCCAGTCAGCCTTCGTCCACCAGAAAGGCGGCGCTTCACTTACCATTCAGTCCCCCACGGGCGTCCCGACCCGGTCGCGTCCAAGAAACGCGAGATGCTGCGGAAAATCAACCATGCGAAACGGGCCAGGCGAGCGAGCGGCGGTTTTCTCACGCCGCCGGGCGCGCGGTGGCTGCTTCGGGGAAGAGGGGCACGAGTTCGGTGATGTCGTTGAGGCAATAGTCGGAGGCGTCGGCCAGCGACTGGCGCGAGCCGGTGCCCGTCAGAACGGCGACGGTGAGGCCGGCGCCGGCGTTGCGGCCCATATGCATGTCGTGGTTGTTGTCGCCGACGACGGCGATCTGGTGCGGTTCGAGGCCCGTCGCCGCGCAGAAGCCCATCACCATGCCGGGTTCGGGCTTGGTGCCGAAACCGCTGTCGTAGCCGGCGACGTAATGCAGATAGCTATCGAAGCCAAAGCGTTTTGCCGTCGCGCGTATCGAGGCCTCGTTGTCGCTGGAGGCAACGCCGAGCCAGTAGCCGCGGGCATGCATGGTGGCGAAGAACTGGGCGAGATCCGTGACGGCGACGGCAAGCTGCGCGGAATTGGCGAAGAGCCCGTCGAAATGGGCGGCGAGCGCCTCCACCGTGAAGGGCGAGCCGGCGGCGACCATGCCTTCGGCGATCTCGACCGTGTTGCCGGCGGCCAGCAGGCTGTCGGGCGTGACATAGCCGGTGTCCGGGTTCATGCCGCCGGCCAGAAGCAGCACGCGGGCCAGGTCCTCGTCGCCGGCGGCGGCGATGCGGGCAAGCTCGTAGTTCACCGGCACCCAGCTCTTGGCATAGTCGAGCAACGTCCCGTCCTTGTCGAAAAGGATGCCGGAGATGGTCTGCGCCTTGGTCATGGCTTGCCTTTTCGTCTGGTTTTCAGGTGGTCTGGCGCGGATGCAGCCGCGCCTTCACGGTGAGCGGGTTGATATAGGGTTCCAGCCCCTTGATGGTGGCGCGCAGGGCGCCGCGCATCTCCTGCACGGTCTCCTGCCCCGCCTCGATCATCTGCTTGCGCATGTCGTCGTTCATCATGAGGTAGTGCACGCCCTTGGCCAGCATTTCCACGTCGCGCACCATCTTGGCGCTGCCGTTGCGGGCGAGCTGCTGGTAGGACTCGCGGAAATTCTGCACGTTGCCGCCGGACAGGATGGCGCAGCCGAGCATGGCCGGCTCCAGCGGGTTCTGCCCGCCCTCGGCAAAGAGCGAGCGGCCGACGAAGGCGATCTCCGTCATGCGCAGGTAGAGCCCCATCTCGCCGATCGTGTCGCCGAGGAAGATATCGGTCTCCGGCGTCAGCGGGTCATTCAGAGTGCGGCGGGCGACCTTGAGGCCGCGCGCGGTCAGCATGTCGGCAATGGCGTCGCCGCGCTCGGGATGGCGCGGCACGACGATGGTGAGCAGGCCGGTCCGCTCTTTCAGGGCGCGGTGCACGTTGCCGGCGGCGGCCTCCTCGCCCTCGAAGGTCGAGATCGCCGCCCAGGTGCGCCGGTCGCGGATCTGGTCGAGATAACCCCTGAGCACGGCGGAATCGGCCGGCGGCGCATCGGTATCGACCTTGAGATTGCCCGAGACCATGACGGGCAGCGCACCGAGCGTGCGAAACCGGTCGGCATCGAGTTCCGACTGGGCGACGACGAGGGCGAAATTCTCGAAGATCGCATCGGCGATCGACATGCGCCGCTTCCAGCGCGGGAAGGAGCGGTCCGAAATGCGGCCGTTGACCAGGACCTGCGGAATATGGCGCTTGCCGAGCTCCAGGATGGTCATCGGCCAGATCTCCGATTCCGCCATGATGGCGAGGTCGGGGTGCCAATATTCGAGGAAGCGGCTGATCGCCGGCTTCACGTCGAGCGGCACATATTGGTGGATGACATCCGGCCCCAGGCGCTCGCGCACCACCTTGGCGGAGGTAATGGTGCCGGTGGTGAGGAGGACCGCGATGCCGCGGCGGCGCACTTCCTTGATGAGCGGAATGACGGCCATCGTCTCGCCGACGCTTGCCGCATGGAACCAGACGAGCGGGCCGGTGGGGCGCGCAACGCTGGCAAAACCGTAGCGCTCGCGGCGACGGGAGCGGTCTTCCTTGCCCTTCGCGGCGCGGAAGCCGAGATAGGGGCCGACGATCGGATAGAGCGCGACGCCGCCCCAGCGATACAGCGACAGCGCGAAACGGGCGAGCCGCCTGCTCATGCGCAGGGCACCGTCGTTGTGAGCTTGGGGCTTTTCGGCATCATGGAAGGTCCGGTCTTTCTGTTCGGCGCGGCCTCGGGCCGCGCGGAACGGTGTCGGGGGAACGTGGCTCAGCCGTTCTGCGGATCCAGAAGGCGATGCATGTGGACGATGAAATAACGCATATGCGCATTGTCGACGGTGAGCTGCGCCTTGCCCTTCCAAGCGGTGAGCGCGGACGCATAATCGGGGAAGATTCCGACGATATCGAGATTGTTGAGATCACGGAACTGGGTGTCCGTGAGCGTCTTCAGCTCGCCGCCAAAGACGAGGTGGAGGAGCTGTTTCGGTTCGGTGGTTTCGGTCATGTCTTCTCTCTTTTTCTTACCGATTTCGGCAGGTGGTTTGCGGTATTCCGCACCAAAGGTCAATGGCCGGCAAGGTGCCGGGAGGCGTCCACAAGCCCGGAAAGCCGGGACAAACCGGCGGCAGCCAGCGTCTCGTGGCTGACGGTCGGGCGGTTGTAGAGGAGCGCCTCGCCATCGAGCGTCACGAGCGAGCCGCCGGCGCGCGAAAGGATGAGGTCGGCGGCCGCCAGATCCCAGTCGTGGGCGTTGCGTTTGACCAGCGTCGCATCGATGCGCCCGTCCGCCACCATGGCAAGCCGGTAGGCGAGCGACGGCACATGCGAGATGCGGTGCACGCCGCCGGAAAGGCCCCGGTGGAGATCCTGCGTCATGTCCTCTGGGATCGCCATACGCGTCGAACGGCTGGCATCCGGCTCGGTGACATGGATGGGCTCGCCGTTCTTCAGCGCCACGCCGTCGGCGGCGGCGGTGAACAGTTCATCGAGCGACGGCGCGAAGAGCACGCCCGCGACGGGGCGGCCCCGGTGCACGACGGCGGCGCTGACGCACCAGATGTGCTTGCCGGCGATGAAGGCGCGCGTGCCGTCGATCGGGTCGATGACAAAAACGGTCTCGCAGTCGAGCCGGCCGGCATCGTCGTCCGTCTCCTCCGATAGCCAGCCATAGTTCGGCCGGGCGGAGAGCAGCTCCTTCTTGAGGATGTCGTTGGCCGCGAAATCGGCAGCACTCACCGGCGAGTGGCCGCCGTTCTTCCACCAGACTTCCGGCCCCTTGCGGAAGAAATCGAGCGCGCGCGCACCCGCCAGCCGCGCCGCGCCGACGAGCAGATCGAGGTCGGCGGTCCAGGGGTTGGCGGGTTTCGGCATGGTGTCAGGTCCCGGCAAGCGTCATGCCTTCGATGGCCAGCGTCGGCGCGGCGACGCCGAACGAGCGGTCGATGTCATTTGCCGGCGTGATGCGCATGAACATGTCGACGAGGTTGGAGGCGATGGTGACTTCCGAGACCGCGAAGGTCAGCTCGCCGTTCTCGATCCAGTAGCCGGAGGCGCCGCGGCTATATTCGCCCGTCACCATGTTGACGCCCTGGCCGATCAGCTCGGTGACGTAGAAACCGGTACCGACGGAGCGGATCAGGTCTTCCGCCGAGATATCGCCGGGCTCCAGCGCGAGGTTGGTGGAAGCCGGGTTGACCGAGGTGCCGCCGCGCACGCCGCGACCGTTGGTCTTCAGGCCGAGCTCGTTGGCGGTGGAGGTGGAGAGGAACCAGTGCTGCAATACGCCGTCCTCGATCATGGCGAGGCGCTTCCCCGTGACACCCTCGCCATCGAAGGGGCGGGAGGAGGAGCCGCGCACGATAAGCGGGTCGTCGGTGACCGAAAGCCCGGCCTTCAGCACCTGCTTGCCCATGCGATCGCGCAAGAAGCTCGTCTTGCGGGCGACGGAGGCGCCGTTGATGGCGCCGGCAATGTGGCCGGTCATGCCGCGCGCCACGCGCGGATCGAAGACGACGGTGACGTTCTTGGCCGTCGGCACCTGGCGCGGGTTGAGCCGGCGCATGGCGCGCGCCGCCGCTTCGCGGCCGATCTCCTCAGCATCGCGCAGGTCGGCGAAATAGAGGCTCGAATCGTAGTCGTAGTCGCGCTCCATCTTCGTGCCTTCGCCGGCAATGACGCTGACGGAGCGGCCGAAGCGGCTGGCGCTGTAGGCGCCGGAAAAGCCGTGCGAGGTGGCGAGCACCAGGCCGCCCATGCCGGCGGACGCGCCGCCGCCGCCGGAATTGGTGATGCCGGAGACCGCCAGCGCCGCGGCTTCGGCGGCAAGTGCTGCCTCGGTCAGTTGCTCGGCGGAGACTTCGGTCGGGTCGTAAAGTTCGAGATCCGGCCAGTCGCGCGCAAGGTCGGCCTCGGCGGCGAGCGACGCATAGGGGTCTTCCGGCGAGGCCTTGGCCATGGCGACGGCGCGCTCGGCGAGCACCGTCAGGTCGAAGCCGGGATTGGCGGAAACGCTGGCGACGCGCTTGCCGACGAAGACGCGCAGCGAGAAGTCGTCGCTCTCCGAGGCTTCGGTGCCCTCGACCTTGCCGAGCCGCACGCTGACGGACGAGGAGCGGCCGCGCACGACGACGGCATCGGCCGCATCCGCCCCCGCCTGTATGGCGCGGTCGATGAGTTCGCCGGCGCGCGCGAGAAGGCTTGCGGAATCGATCGTCTCTGACATGACTTGGCCTTTCTTTGCTGACCCATTTATTGTGCAGTAGCACGAGCATCAAGGGCAGCCGCGCCTTTTTTGCCCTCGCGCCCGCGCCCCTCGAAGAAAGCCTTCCGCATGTCCTATACCCACAGCCCGTATAACGAGGTCCTGCTGATGCTCGGCGGCGCGCTTCTCGCCGCGCCGATCTTCAAGCGGCTGGGGCTCGGCACCATTCTCGGCTACCTCGCCGCCGGCGTGGTGATCGGCCCGATCCTGCACCAGATCCGCGACGGCGAGGAACTGCTGGGCGTCGCCGAACTCGGCGTCGTCTTCCTGCTCTTCCTGATCGGGCTGGAGCTGAAGCCCTCGCGCCTATGGGCGATGCGCCACGATATCTTCGGGCTCGGCCTGGCACAGGTCGTCGTCACCGGCCTGGTGCTGGCGGGGCTTACGCTGCTGTTCGGGCTTGAGGCTTGGGACGGGGCGCTGATCATCGGCTTCGGCCTGGCGCTCTCCTCCACCGCCTTCGCCATGCAGATCCTCGACGAGAAAGGCGACACCAACACGCGCTTCGGCCAGCGTGCCTTCTCCATGCTCTTGTTCCAGGACCTCGCCATCGTACCGCTGCTGGCGCTGATCCCGCTGCTCGCCGAACAGGCGCCGCAGGACACGACGACCGCCTTCCAGGACTTCCTCGTCGCCGTCGCCGCCATTGCCGCGCTCTTCGTCGCCGGCCGCTACCTGCTCAATCCGCTGTTCCAGATCATTGCGCGCACCGGTGCACGCGAGGCGATGATCGCGGCCGCCCTCTTCGTCGTGCTGGCCGCCGCCATGCTGCTGCAGATGGCGGGCCTCTCCATGGCGATGGGCGCCTTCCTTGCCGGCGTGCTGCTGGCCGATTCCTCCTATCGCCATGAATTGCAGGCGGATGTCGAACCGTTCCGCGGGATCCTGCTCGGCCTGTTCTTCATGGCCGTCGGCCTGTCGCTGCATCTCGACGTGATCTTTTCGAGCTGGCTGACCATCCTGATCGCCACGCCCGCCGTCATGCTGGTGAAGGGCTTCGTGATTTACGGCCTCTGCCGCTTCACCGGCTCCTCGCACAATGATGCCGTGCGCATCGCGCTGCTGCTGCCGCAGGGCGGCGAATTCGGCTTCGTGCTGTTCACCGCGGCCGCGGCCGCCGGCATCTTCTCCGGCGGGCTCGCCTCGCTGCTCATCGCCATCGTGACGACCTCCATGGCGCTGACGCCGATTGCGGCGGCCCTTTCCCGCTTCCTGCTGGTGGCTGACGTGGAGGAGGAGATGGAGGAGGATTTCGAGGGTGCGGGGGCGGACGTGCTGATGATCGGCTTTTCGCGCTTCGGCCAGATCGCCGCGCAGATCCTGCTTGCCGGCGGGCGCGAGGTGACGGTCATCGACCATTCGACCGACCGCGTGCGCCAGGCCGCAAACTTCGGCTTCCGCATCTATTTCGGCGACGGAACGCGCAAGGACGTGCTGCGCGCCGCCGGCATCGAGCGTGCCAAGATCGTCGCCGTCTGCACGCAGGGCAAGGCCTCGACGGACCGCATCGTCGATCTCGTACAGTCGGAATATCCCAATGCGACGATCTTCGCGCGCTCCTACGACCGGGTGCACACCCTGTCGCTGCGCGCCCGCGGCGTGCAGCACGACGTGCGCGAAACCTTCGAATCCGCCCTCGTCTTCGGCCGGGAAACGCTGGAAGCGCTCGGCGTGGAGCCCGACGACGCCCTGGCCATCGGCGACGACATCCGCCGCCGCGACGTGGCACGGCTGGAGTTGCAGGCGGCCGAAGGGATTTCCGCGGGGCGCCACATGCTGCACTCCAAGCCGGTCAAGCCGGAGCCGCTGCTGAAGCCGAAAAACGTGACCCAGGCGGACGAGGAAGAGAGCGCCTAGGCCACCGCAGACAGTTTTTCGTCGAGCGCCCGCTTCAGCTCGTCGCGGATGCCGGCAGAGGTGGCGAGGACTTCGCCGGCCTTGACGAAATCGAGCACCCGGAAGCGGCCGACATCCGGGCGGAGATAGATGTCCGGCGCGCCCTTTTCGAGTTTCAGCGTGACGATGGAGCGCATGGTGAGCTGGGTCGCGCCATAGAGGCTGTCGACGCTGTTGGGCAGTTCCGCGGTGCCGGCCGCCGGCTGGCCGATCACGTCGACGCCGATGGTGATGTCCGCATGGCCGATGAGGTGATCGAAAGGCACGGGGTTCCACAGCCCGCCGTCGATCATCACGCGGCCATTGATCATCACCGGGCGGAAGACGGCCGGGAGTGCTGCGGAGGCGGCGATCGCCGGGAACAGCGGCCCGCTCTCGCAGACGCATTCGCACTGGCCGTAATAATCCGACGTCACGACCTTCAACGGGATCGCAAGGTCCTCGAACGTCTCCGGCAGGCGATCCGGCAGGAAGGCCTTCAGCACGCGCTCCAGGTTGAACTGCCCGACGCGGAAGCCGACCTCGGAGAGCCGCGTGGGTCGCAGGCTCCAGAGCCGGTTCATGATGCGGCTCGGATGGCCGATCGCAGCGAGCGTGTGGTCGCGGATTTCTTTGCCCGACATGCCGGCCGCCATGGCCGCGCCCAGGATGGCGCCGATCGAGGCGCCCGAGATCAGCACCGGGCGGATGCCGAGTTCGTCCAGCACCTCGATGACATGGATATGGGCGAGGCCGCGCGCGCCGCCGCCGCCAAGCGCGATGGCGACCGTCGGGCCGCCTGGCCGCGATACGTCTGCGGAAACGAGGGCATCGGTCATCGCGGCGGTCTCCTGCTCGCTTTTTGTTTCCGCCGCACTATCCGACGCCGAAGCGATGCCGCTTCGGCTGGAAATGCTCTACGGTTCAGCCGGACCGGTAGCGGTAGAAATGCATGCGCGTATCGCCGAAGGTGCGGACTTCGAGAAGCTCGTAGCCATCGACGGCGGCAGGCTGAATATCGGCACGCTCTTCAAGGATGGCAAGGGCGCCATCGACAAGCCAGCCGCCGCGCGCCGCCGCATCGAGCGCGCGCTCACCAAGGCCCTTGGCGTATGGCGGATCGGCGAAGAGGAAGTCGAACGGCTCCACCGTGCCGACGCTGCCGAGCGCCGTGGCATCGCGCCGGAAAATCTTGGCGCGGCCGATGAGGCCCAGCGTTTCGATATTGGAATGCAGGAGCCCCCTGCCCTCGACGCTCTGCTCGACGAAGAGGGCTGCGCGCGCACCGCGCGACACCGCCTCCAGGCCGACGGCGCCGGTGCCCGCGAAGAGATCGAGCACGCGCGTGCCGTCGAGCGCCTCGGGATAGGCATGCGACAGGATGTTGAAGAGGCTTTCGCGCGTGCGGTCCGTCGTCGGACGAATGTCATCCGACTTCGGCGTCGCCAGCGCGCGGCCGCGAAACTCTCCGCCGACGATCCGCACGGGCGCTTACTTGCCCTTGCCGCGCGGACGGCTTCCACCGGCGGGCTTGCCGCCAGCGGGTTTTCCACCGGAGGGGCGTCCACCACCCGGCTTGCCGCCGAAGGACTTGCCGCCGGACGGCTTAGCCCCGAAAGGCTTGCCGCCATCGCGACGCGGCGGGCGATCCGAGAAGGTGCGTTCGCCCTCGGCGCGGGGCTTGCGATCCGTACGATCGCCGAAGGAGCGCTCGCCTTCCGCGCGGGGTTTGCGGTCGCCACGGGCCGGACGGTCACCGAAGGAGCGGTCGCCGCGCGGCGGGCGATCACCGAAATCGCGGGGGGCGCGGTCGTCGCCGGCGCCGGAGCGCTTGCGGCCGAAGCCGCCGCGCCCGCCGTCGTCACGATCCTGCTTTTCCGGCTCGGAGGCGCGGATCCACTCGCCGTCCTCGTCGCGGGTCTTCAGCACGCGCGGCTTGTCGGCGCGGTCGTCGCCCGGGCGGCCACGGGCCGGTCCTGCCTTGCGGTCGGGATCGAACTTCTTCGCCGTGCGGGTCGGCGCGCCATCGGCGGTGCGGCCGTAGCGCTTGGTCTTCGGCGCACCTTCCGGCCGTTCGCGCGGCTCGCGCTTCACGCCTTCGGCGGTCTCCGCCTTCTTTTCGGCGACCGGACGGGCGCCGGGCGCCATCCAGACATTCGACTTGCGGGCGCGCACGGCGGGCTCGCGCTTCGGCTTGCCTTCGAAACGATCGTCGGTGCGGTCGCGAGGGCCGCCGCGCGGCTTCTCGCCAAAGCGGTCGTCGCGCTTGGTGTCGAGGCGGGCGCGGGCCTTTTCGCGGCGGTCTTCCGGCTTTTCGCGGCGGCCGGCGGGCTTTTCGCCCCAGGCGGGCTGCGCGGCCTCGCGGGCCTTGGCGGCCGGCTTCTCGTCCGCATCGTCAACCGCATGGTCGAAGAGCGGCGCATCGAAATTCGCCTTGGCTTCCTCGATGAGGCGGGGGCCGAGCTGGTCGCGCAGCGTGCGGCCGCGGATTTCCTGGGCGTGGCCTTCCGGCAGTTCGCCGAGCTGGAACGGGCCGTAAGAGATGCGGATCAGGCGGTTCACGTCGAGGCCGAGCGCGCCGAGCACGTTCTTGATCTCGCGGTTCTTGCCTTCGCGAAGGCCCATGGTGATCCAGACATTGGTGCCTTGCACCTTGTCGAGCGTCGCGTCGATCGCGCCATAGAGCACGCCATCGACGGCGAGGCCTTCCTTCAGCTTGTCGAGGTCGGCCTGCTCGATCTTGCCGTGGGCGCGCACGCGGTAGCGGCGCAGCCAGCCGGTCGTCGGCAGTTCCAGCATGCGAGCGAGGCCGCCGTCATTGGTCAGCAGCAGCAGGCCTTCGGTGTTGATGTCGAGGCGGCCGATGGACATGACGCGCGGCAGGTCTTCGGGCAGGTTGTCGAAGACCGTCGGGCGGCCTTCCGGGTCGGCATTGGTCGTCACGAGGCCGGCCGGCTTATGGTAGAGCCAGAGGCGCGTGCGCTCAATGCCGCGGATCGGCATGCCGTCGACCTCGATGCGGTCGGCGAAGGTGGCGTTGAGCACCGGCGTGTCCAGCACCTTGCCGTTCACGCTGACGCGGCCTTCCATGATCATGCGCTCGATATCGCGGCGCGAGGCGACGCCGGCGCGGGCGAGCAGCTTGGAAATGCGCTCGGGCGCGAGGTCGGCGCTTGCCGAAGCGGCCGGCGCCGCCTTGGCGGGCTTCGCGTCGCGGGCCGGCTTTGCATCACGCGCGGGTTTTCCGTCACGCGGCGCGGATTTGCCGGCGAAGGGTTTGCCGCCCGGCTTCTTGCCTGCCGGCTTGCCGGCGGCAGAGTATGGCTTGCCCTCGGCGGCCGATGCGGCGGCACGGGGCTTGCGGTCACGGCCTGCGGGCTTGTCACCCGGCCGTTTTGGCTTGTCTTTGAATGTCATTTGTGCTGCCTGCGTTTTGGCGTGTCCTATCAGGTCACACGCCCCGGGTTAAGAGGAATTCGTGCCACTCATGACAAATCGCTTCATGGAGAT
Source organism: Shinella sp. GW821-FHT10F02 (assembly GCF_058809275.1). NCBI lineage: Bacteria > Pseudomonadati > Pseudomonadota > Alphaproteobacteria > Hyphomicrobiales > Rhizobiaceae > Shinella > Shinella sp. GW821-FHT10F02. The sequence continues at coordinate 243,356 of NZ_JBXASL010000008.1, forward strand.
CGCGCTGGCCGAGGCGCGTGCGGCTGGCGAGCGGGGCGAAGTGCCGGTCGGCGCCGTGCTGGTGCTTGACGGCGCAGTCGTCGCGCAGTCCGGCAACCGCACGCGGGCGGAGAGCGATGTCACCGCCCATGCCGAGGTCGCCGTCATCCGCGAGGCGTCCCGCAAGCTCGGCCAGGAGCGGCTGACGGGCGCCGATCTCTACGTGACGCTCGAACCCTGCACGCTCTGCGCCGCCGCCATTTCCTTCGCCCGAATCCGTAGGCTCTATTACGGTGCGGAGGACCCGAAGGGCGGCGCGGTGGACAATGGCGTGCGCTTCTTCACCCAGCCGACCTGCCACCACGCGCCCGATGTCTATTCCGGCATCGGCGGCCTGGAAGCGGCGGAAATCCTCAAGGATTTTTTCGCCGAACGGCGCTGATCAGCCTTCGGCGAACTGTTTGAGCTTGTCGCCACTCAGCCGGTAGCGGACCCATTCCGACTGCGGCTCGGCCCCGATCGCGTCATAGACGCGGATCGCCGGGGTGTTCCAGTCGAGCACGCTCCATTCGAAACGGCCGCAGCCTTCCTCGATCGCGGTACGCGCGAGGTGGCGCAGCAGCATCTTTCCGACGCCAGCGCCGCGGTGATCGGGCGTCACATAGAGGTCTTCCAGATAGAGGCCGTTCTTCGCCTGCCAGGTGGAGTAGGACAGGAACCAGACGGCGGAACCGGCGGGCTCGCCAGCCTCCGTCTCACAGATCACCGCGCGGGTGACGGAGCCTTCGCCGAACAGCGAGGAAGCAATGGTCTCCTCGGTCGCAGCAACCTCGTGCAGCGCCTTCTCGTAATCGGCAAGTTCGCGGATGAAACGCAGGATTGTGCCGACGTCGCTGACCGACGCCGGGCGAATTCTGTAAGCCGTCATCAGCTTAGAAGGGCCACCAGGCGGAACCGCTCTGCTTGGCCGCCTTCGCTTCCTTCTTGCGGCGGCGCTCCTTGGTGCGCTCCGGCTCGCCGAGATCGGCCGAGGCCTCTTCCGGAAGGCGGCGATAATCGACCGGCGGATCGCTCAGGTAACGGCGCTTGTCGGAATAGGCACCCATCTGCAGCCGGCGCGCATCGCGATAGGCAGCGGTCTGTTCAGCGGCGGAAAGCTTGCGGTTCGTCGTGCTCTGCGCGGCGAGCGGCGAACGATAGTTCCCGTCGTCGCTATTGGCCGCAGCCTCGGTACGCAGGCGCTCGCGCATCTCCTCCGGGCTTTCGATCCACTCGGGATTGTCCTTGCTGGAGACGGACTGCTGCGGCGTGGCAAGGGCGACCTCGTCCTTCGGCACCACGAGGCCACCGCGCGGCTGGTAGCGGATGTTCTTCTTTTCCGCGTCGTCGGGCCGGAGCGTCACCGCATTGCCGATATCATCCACCAGCTGCTCGCCGGCGGTCTTGCCGGTGCCGTAGGTCGGCCCCATGCAGCCGGTCAGCAGGAGGCTTCCACCGAGGAGGCCGATCAAGCCGGTACGCAGCCGAATATTTCGCGTCATTCCCATGAATACCCTTCCAGCAGAGCCGGCGCCCAAAGCCCGAACACGGCAATAGATCGCCGTGCCATGGCGGAAAAATCCGACCATTTTCAGGCAGCAATACCGGATGAAGACCGCAAGCGCAATTCATCCGGAATATTGACGGCCGGAAAGCCCCCGCCGTCAACAATGCTGTGCGTTACGCCGCGCGGCGAAAACCGATCTCGCGCAGCGCCGCCGCGTCGCGGGCCGAGACGTCCGGATAGTCCGGATCGGCGCCGACATCCGTGGTGATGCGCCAGGAGCGCGCGCACTTCCTGCCCTCGGCAAGCTGCGGCTCGACGGACACCTTAGCGACGTCCTGAAGACGGAAGGCTGCGGCCGGGCCTTCGCCGGCAACCAGCGAGATCGCCGAGGTGATGCAGATTTCCGCAAAGTCCTGGCCTTCGAGGGCTGCGAGCAGCTCCGGATCGGCGATGGAGACGACCGGGGCAGCCTCCAGGGAGGCGCCGATGCGCTTCTCGCGGCGTTCGATCTCCAACGCGCCGGTGACCACCGAGCGCACGGCGCGGATCTTCTCCCACTTGGCTTCCAGCGCATCGTTGCGCCATTCGGCCGGCACCACCGGGAACTGTTCCAGATGCACCGAAACGGCGTCCGGCTTCAGTGACAGCCAGGCTTCCTCCGTGGTGAAGGGCAGCATGGGGGCGAGCCAGGTGACGAGGCACTCGAACAGCTTGCGGATGACCGCGAGCGAGGCGCGGCGCTTCAGCGATGACGGGGCGTCGCAGTAGAGCGCATCCTTGCGGACGTCGAAGTAGAAGGCCGAGAGCTCGACATTCGAGAAGTCGATGAGCGAACGGGCGATCTTCTTGAAATCGAACGCGTCGTAGCCTTCGCGCACGACGGCGTCGAGCTCGGAGAGCCGGTGCAGCATGAGCTTTTCGAGTTCCGGCATGTCGGCATAGGCGATCTCCTCGCCCGTGTCGTGCGCCAGCGTGCCCAGCATCCAGCGCACCGTGTTGCGCAGCTTGCGGTAGGCGTCGATGTTGGTCTGGATGATCGTCTTGCCGAGGCGCTGGTCTTCCCAGTAGTCGGTCGTCATCACCCAAAGGCGCAGGATATCGGCGCCCGATTCCTTCATCACATCCTGCGGCGAGACGACGTTGCCCTTGGACTTCGACATCTTCTCGCCCTTCTCGTCCATGGTGAAACCATGGGTGATGACGGCGTTATAGGGCGCGCGGCCACGGGTCGCCGCCGATTCCAGTAGCGAAGAGTGGAACCAGCCGCGATGCTGGTCGGAGCCTTCCAGATAGACGTCGGCCGGCCATTTCAGGTCCGGGCGGTCTTCCAGCGTGAAGGTGTGCGTCGAGCCCGAGTCGAACCAGACGTCGAGGATGTCCATGACCTGCGTCCACTTGGCCGGGTCATGGTCGTTGCCGAGAAAACGCTCCTTGGCGCCTTCGGCAAACCACGCGTCGGCACCCTCCTGCTCGAAGGCTTCGAGGATGCGGGCATTGACGGCCTCGTCGATCAGCACTTCGCCCTTCTCGTCGGCGAAAACGGCGATCGGCACGCCCCAGGCGCGCTGGCGCGACAGCACCCAGTCCGGGCGGCCTTCGATCATGGCGCGCAGGCGGTTCTGGCCGGCGGCGGGCACGAAGCGGGTCTCGTCGATGGCGTTCAGCGAACGCGAGCGCAGCGTGGTGCCGTCGCCGAGTTCCTTGTCCATGTAGACGAACCATTGCGGCGTGTTGCGGAAGATGACCGGCTTCTTGGAGCGCCAGGAATGCGGATAGGAGTGCTTGATGCGGCCGCGGGCAAACAGGTTGTTGGCGGCGATCAGCGCCTTGATGACGCGCTCGTTGGCATCGCCCTTCTTGCCATTGTCGTCCATGACGCGGGCGCCGTCGAAGCCGGGGGCGTCGGCGGTGTAGAAGCCGGCGTCGTCGACGGTGAACGGGATTTTCGACGAGATGCCGCGGGCTTCGAGCGCGCGGGCCGCCGCCGTCCAGGCGTCAAAGTCCTCACGGCCGTGGCCGGGTGCGGTGTGCACGAAGCCGGTGCCGGCATCGTCGGTGACGTGGTCGCCATCGAGCAGCGGCACCTTGAAGTCGTAGCCGAGGGCGGCCAGCGGATGGGCGCAGACGACCGCCTCCAGCTCTTCCGGTGCGATGTCGCGGAGGAACTTGAAGGTGAGCTTTGCCTTGGCCGCCGATTCATCGGCAAGACGGGTGGCGAAGACGAGCTTTTCGCCCGGCTGCGGGCCGAAATCGTTCTGCGCGCTTTCCACCTCGTAGAGGCCATAGGGATAGCGCGACGAGAAGGCGATGCCGCGGTTGCCGGGGATCGTCCAGGGCGTGGTCGTCCAGATGACGACGGAATTGCCGAGCAGGTCGGCCGGACCTTCGATCACCGGGAACTTCACCCAGATTGCATCGCTCTCGACATCGGCATATTCGACTTCAGCTTCGGCCAGCGCCGTGCGCTCGACGACCGACCACATGACGGGCTTCGAGCCACGGTAAAGCTGGCCGCTCCTGGCGATCTTCAGGAGTTCGCCGGCGATGCGGGCTTCCGCGTGAAAATTCATCGTCGTGTAGGGGTTGTCGAAGTCGCCCTCGATGCCGAGGCGCTTGAACTCTTCCGCCTGGATCTTGATCCAGCCGGCGGCGAAGTCACGGCATTCCTGGCGGAATTCGTTGACCGGGACCTCGTCTTTGTTCTTGCCCTTCTCGCGGTACTTTTCCTCGATCTTCCATTCGATCGGAAGGCCGTGGCAGTCCCAGCCGGGCACGTAGTTCGAGTCATAGCCGCGCATCTGGAAGGAGCGGGTGATGACGTCCTTCAGGATCTTGTTCAGCGCGTGGCCGATATGGATGTTGCCATTGGCATAGGGCGGACCATCGTGCAGCACGAACTTCTCGCGGCCGGCGGCGGAGGCGCGCAGCTGCTTGTAGAGCCCCATCTGCTGCCAGCGGACCACCGTTTCCGGCTCCTTCGTCGGCAGGCCGGCACGCATCGGGAAATCCGTCTGCGGCAGGTAGAGGGTGGGCGAATAATCGACTTTTTCGGGCGTATCGGTCATGGATATGGCTATCGTCTTTTTTTCGCGCGCGTTTGCGCATGCGGGGATATTGTCAGGCTCCGACGGCGGGGGCGCTTTTCGAAAACGCCCAAAATCCCGGACCTTCCGGCCTCGCTCAGAGCGCGCGGAAGGCCGGGCCACTAATTCGCAGATCGATGGTCAGCCGGTTGAGCATCATGCGCGCGGTATTACGGCCTTTTCGCCATTTTGAAAAGACGCCAGAGTCGTTTGTTCCTAGAAACAGATGCGCCGGTCGATCGGCCCCAGCGGCGTGACGCCGGAAAGCAGCGCGCGCGCCTCCTCCTCGTCGCGCTTCATCTGGATGACGAGCGGGTCGAGGCCGTCGAATTTCAGCTCGTCGCGCAGGTGGCCGAAGAAGGAGACGGCGGAGATTTCGCCGTAGAGATCGCCCGAGAAATCGAAGAGGAAGGTTTCGAGCAGCGGCACGCCGTTCGACGTGACCGTCGGGCGGCGGCCGTAGCTGGCGACGCCGTCGTGCAGGCTGCCGTCAGGGCGGCGGAAGCGCACGGCGTAGATGCCGTTGCGCAGTTCCACTTCCGGGGGAAGCTGCATGTTGGCCGTCGGGTAGCCGAGCGTGCGGCCGAGCTTCTTGCCGTCGATGACCTCCGCCTCGACCGTGTAGCGGTAGCCGAGTTGGCCGGCCGCTTCCACGACCGCACCCTCGCCAAGCAGGGCACGGGTGAAGCTCGACGAGATGACCGAGGCGTTCTCGTCGCGGAAGGCATCGACCAGCGTCACACCGAAGCCATTGTCCTGGCCGGCGGCCATCAGGAAGGCCGGGCCGCCTTCCCTGCCCTTGCCGAAGTGGAAATCGAAGCCGGTAACGACCTCGGAGGCGTGCAGCCAGTCGATCAGCACCGAGCGGATGAAATCATGCGCCGACATTTCGGAGAAGCCGCGGTCGAACGGATATTCGATGACCGCGGAAAAACCCATGCCTTCGAGGATGCGCGCCTTCAGCGGCGCCGGCGTCAGGCGGAAGACCGGACGCTCGGGGCGGAAGACGGTGCGGGGATGCGGCTCGAAGGTCAGCACGAGGGCCGGGATGCCGCGGTCGCTCGCGAGATCGAGCGCGCGTTGCAGCACGGCCTGGTGGCCGCGGTGCACGCCGTCGAAATTGCCGATGGCGATGACGCCGCCGCGCAGGTGTTCCGGCAGCGGCTGCTTTGTCTCGTTCCTGTGAAATACCGTCATGACGACCGTCTCCGTCACTGCAGCCGGGGCATCCACCATTTGGGGTGGGAGCCTTCGCGCGTCAGGAAAGCCGCGAGCTTCGCCTCGTCGGTGCGGCCCGCTTCGACATATTCCTGCGCATGGATGCCGCCGGAAATATAGAGCACATCGAGGCCGAAGGCTTCCGCGCCGCGCACATCCGTCGGCATGCCGTCGCCGACCGCGATCACGCGCGACAGGTCGAAGTCGCCGCGCACGTCCTTCGCCTCGGCGATCGACTTTTCATAGATCGGCCGGTGCGGTTTGCCGGCGATCAGGCTCGTGCAGCCGAGCTCCTCGTAGAATTTCGCGAGCGCCCCGGCACATTGGATGAGCCGGTGGCCGCGCTCGACGACGAGGTCCGGATTGGCACAGATGAAGGGCAGCTTTTTCGCGGCGAGCCTTTCCAGCTCCTCGCTATAGTCCTCGACGGTTTCCGTCTCGTCGCTGCGCAGGCCCGCGCAGACCACGATGCCGGCCTCGTCGATGCCGACGGTCTCGACGCCGAGGCCATCGAGCAGCGGCAGGTCCTTTTCGGCGCCGATGAAATAGACCTTCTTCGGGCCTTCGGCGATCAGCGCGCGGGTGACGTCGCCGGAGGTGACGATGCGATCATAGGAATCGTCGGCGACGCCGAGGCCGCGGATCTGCACCTTGACGCCCGGATGCGGGCGCGGCGAATTGGTGATGAGCACGACGGTGAGGCCGGCGGCGCGGGCGTCCGCGAGCGCTTCCGAGGCGTAAGAGAAAGCTTCGACGCCATTGTGCAGGACGCCCCAGACGTCGCAGAGCACCACGTCATATTGCGAAGCGATGTCGCGGAAGGATTGGATGCGTTCAGCCATCAGGTAGTCCTGTTCGAAATCGAGCCCGGCTGACATTGCAAAGCGAGGCCAAGAAAACAAGCCTCTCCACACAATTTTGCCCCATCAACAGGCAAACTGCCGGAAATTCATGGCCCTGACTTGATGGCGTGCGATTTCACTCCCATCTGCCGGCTGCGGTAACCATCCGGGGCAAAATAATTTCCGGGCGTCGTCCTTGACTCGAAAAGCGCCGACGCCTATCTCCGGGCCGCTAGCACTCCTAACCAGTGAGTGCTAACATCCATCCATCGGGTCCATACCGGGATCCGCAATGTCATTCGATCGAGGGATAAGACAATGGCAAGCACCACCTTCCGCCCGCTTCACGATCGCGTCGTCGTACGTCGCGTCGAATCCGAAGCCAAGACCAAGGGCGGCATCATCATTCCGGACACCGCCAAGGAAAAGCCGCAGGAAGGCGAAATCGTCGCCGTCGGTTCCGGCGCCCGTGACGATTCCGGCAAGGTCGTTCCGCTGGACGTCAAGGCTGGCGACCGCGTTCTGTTCGGCAAGTGGTCGGGCACCGAAGTCAAGCTCGACGGCGAAGACCTTCTGATCATGAAGGAAGCCGACATCATGGGCATCATCGGCTGATCTAGCCGTTCATCCCCTTCCGAAATTCGCTGATACCTCTTTCAGGAGTTCACACAATGGCAGCCAAAGAAGTCAAGTTCGGCCGCACCGCGCGCGAAAAGATGCTGCGCGGCGTCGACATTCTCGCAGACGCAGTCAAGGTAACGCTCGGCCCGAAGGGTCGTAACGTCGTTATCGACAAGTCCTTCGGCGCACCGCGCATCACCAAGGACGGCGTTTCCGTCGCCAAGGAAATCGAACTGGAAGACAAGTTCGAGAACATGGGCGCCCAGCTCGTTCGCGAAGTCGCTTCCAAGACCAACGACATCGCCGGCGACGGCACGACGACCGCAACCGTTCTTGCCCAGGCCATCGTTCGCGAAGGCAACAAGGCTGTTGCAGCCGGCATGAACCCGATGGACCTGAAGCGCGGCATCGATCTCGCCGTTGCTGAAGTCGTCAAGGATCTCCAGGCCAAGGCCAAGAAGATCAACACTTCGGAAGAAGTCGCCCAGGTCGGCACGATCTCCGCAAACGGCGACAAGCAGGTCGGTCTCGACATTGCTGAAGCCATGCAGAAGGTCGGCAACGAAGGCGTCATCACGGTTGAAGAAGCCAAGACCGCCGAAACCGAACTCGAAGTCGTCGAAGGCATGCAGTTCGACCGCGGCTACCTGTCGCCCTACTTCGTGACCAACCCGGAAAAGATGGTCGCCGACCTCGAAGACGCTTTCATTCTCCTGCACGAGAAGAAGCTCTCGAACCTCCAGGCGATGCTCCCGGTTCTCGAAGCCGTCGTCCAGACCGGCAAGCCGCTCGTCATCATCGCTGAAGACGTCGAAGGCGAAGCCCTTGCTACGCTCGTCGTCAACAAGCTGCGTGGCGGCCTCAAGATCGCTGCCGTCAAGGCGCCGGGCTTCGGCGACCGCCGCAAGGCCATGCTCGAAGACATCGCCATCCTGTCGGGCGGCACCGTGATCTCCGAAGACCTCGGCATCAAGCTCGAAAACGTCACGCTCGACATGCTCGGCCGTGCGAAGAAGGTCTCGATCACCAAGGAAAACACGACGATCGTCGACGGTGCCGGCCAGAAGTCGGAAATCGAAGGCCGCGTCGCGCAGATCAAGGCCCAGATCGAAGAAACCACCTCCGACTACGACCGTGAGAAGCTGCAGGAACGTCTTGCCAAGCTCGCTGGCGGCGTTGCCGTGATCCGCGTCGGTGGCTCGACGGAAGTCGAAGTGAAGGAAAAGAAGGACCGCATCGACGACGCCCTCAACGCGACGCGCGCTGCCGTTCAGGAAGGCATCGTACCGGGCGGCGGCGTTGCCCTGCTGCGCTCCTCCGTCAAGATCACCTCCAAGGGTGAGAACGACGACCAGGAAGCCGGCATCAACATCGTTCGCAAGGCGCTGCAGTCCCTCGTTCGCCAGATCGCGGAAAACGCTGGTGACGAAGCTTCGATCGTTGTCGGCAAGATCCTCGACAAGAACGAAGACAACTACGGCTACAACGCCCAGACCGGCGAATACGGCGACCTGATCGCACTCGGCATCGTCGACCCGGTCAAGGTTGTCCGCACGGCTCTGCAGAACGCAGCTTCGGTTGCCTCGCTGCTGATCACGACGGAAGCCATGATCGCCGAACTGCCGAAGAAGGATGCACCGGGCGGCATGCCTGGCGGCATGGGCGGCATGGGCGGTATGGACATGATGTAAGACCTTCGGGTCCTACATCTGAGCCAACCGGTTCAGTTCGGAAAGGGCGGTCTTCGGGCCGCCCTTTTTGTTTTTCCGGCAAAGGGACGCATTTCAAAGAGGTTGACCGGACTGCATCGTTTCCGTGAAAAGAATTTTTCCGTTTGTACAATAATTCTCAAAAAGCCGTTGCTGGCATCAAAAAACCAATTATAAAGACGCCCCAAGTGAACTGTAAGATTCACCCGGGGTACAGGTGCTGGTTTTGGACAGGAACATGTCGATAAACCGCGCAGCCAGTTCTCCCTGAAATATATTGATAGAACCGCCGGAAGACTTGAAAGAAGGGTCAGCGGCGGTTTTCACGCGTACGTCCGATCCGATACGCATAGCAGGATCCGGACGAAGTTCAGTACATGGGAAAGTGGTTCGGCGGACTTCGAGGGTTGTCGCCGGCGCTCTCTTTTAGCGTGTCGCGTGCCCGAAACGGGGCGTGACATGTCGGCCAAATTCGAGCAACTGCCTGAGGTCGTAGGTGTTCAAGATAATCAAGACTGATCTCTCGTCGCCCTTTCTTCCGGGCTCGATGGGGTTCGACGAGACGGACAACGAACTGCTGACGCAATATTGCGTGACGGAGCGCTGGACCGGCGATCTTTCCAACGGCCTCTTCACGCTTGGCGACAAGGCGATGCAGGCGCATGGCCTGCCGCAGCGCGCCTGCGGGCTGTTGAACCTCATCCGCTGCTACGAGCCGCTCGACCGCACGCGCGTGCTCGAACTCTTCGAGCAGGCGGCCTCATCCTCCTCGTCCTTCTGCTTCTCGACGACGATCCACCTCGACGGCGCGCCGCGCCAGCCGGTGTTCTGCGTCGGGGAATCGACGGGCCTCGAGGAGAAATACGCCGGCACGATCATCGGCGTCTTCATCTTCCCCCGCTTCCAGATCGACCTCGCCGGCCGCCGCTTCAAGCGGCAGTAGGCCGCCTCAGGCGGCCTTGCTGGCCTCGACGCCGGTGCGGATGCTCTCCACCGGCATCGGCCGGCCGAGGAAGTAGCCCTGTGCCTCGTCGCAACCTTCGTCGAGCAGGATGGCGAGTTGGTTGCTCGTCTCCACGCCTTCCGCCAGGACCGGCACGCGCAGCGTCTGGCCGAGCGCCAGGATGGCGCGGATGATGGCCTTGGCCTCCGGGCTTGCCTCCACCTCGCTCATGAAACTGCGATCGAGCTTGATCTTGTCGAAGGGGAAGGCGCGCAGCGTTTCCAGCGACGAGTAGCCGGTGCCGAAATCGTCGATGGCGATGGTGACGCCGAAGGCCTTGATACGGCGCAGCGTCTGCAACGCCCGCTCCTTGTCGGCGATGATGGTCGATTCGGTGATTTCAAGCTCCAGACGGCGGGGGTTGAGGCCCGTTTCCAGGAGCACCCGGTGCACGAGGTCCGCGACATCGGCATTGCCGAGCTGGATCGGCGACAGGTTGACGGCGATCTTGTGATCGTTGTCCCAGGTCGCGGCCTCGCGGCAGGCCTCGCGCAGCACCCATTCGCCGATCGGCAGGATGGCGCCACACTCTTCGGCAATCGGGATGAATTCGCCCGGCGGAATGGTGCCGCGCAGCGGATGGTGCCAGCGCAACAGCACCTCGTAGCCGATCGTATCGCCGGAGGTGACGGCCTTCTGGACCTGGTAGTGCAGTTGCAGTTCCTTGCGCTCCACGGCCTGCCAGAGGTCGTTCGCGATGAGGCGGCGGCTGCGGGCGGCCTCGTCCATCGAGACCTCGTAGAAGCAGACCGTCTGCGTCAGCGCATCCTTGGCGCGGTACATGGCAAGGTCGGCATTGTTGATAAGCGCTTCGACCGTGTCGGCGTCCTGCGGGTAGATCGCCACGCCGAGGCTGGCGCCCGGCTTGATGTCATAGCCGTCGATGCGGATTTCCGCGTTGAGGCAGGTCTCCAGCCGCTGGATGAAGTCGGTGAGGTCAGCCACATCCGAAAAACGCTTTGCAGCCGCGAATTCGTCACCGCCGAAGCGGGCGACCGTCTCGTCGGCCTCCAGGCAGGCCTGCATGCGCCTCGACAGCGTGGTGAGCACTTCGTCGCCCGCCGCATGGCCGCGCGTGTCATTGATTTCCTTGAACTTGTCGAGGTCGATGCCAATGGCGGCGACCTTACCGCCGGAGAGGCGGGCGGAATCGAGGTCCGCTTCGAGGCGGTTGTTGAAGCTCGCGCGGTTCGGCAGGCCGGTCAGGCTGTCGTGGCGGGCGAGGAAGGAGATCTGTTCCTCGGAGCGCAGGCGCTCGGAAATATCCTCATAGGTCGCAACCCAGGCGCCATCCGGCAGCGTGCGGTAGCGCAGCTGCACCGAGGTGCCGCTCGGCAGCTTCTCGACGATCGCACCGCCGTCGTTCGCGAGAATGGCAGCCCGGCGGCGCGCATAGACGTCCCGCGCCTTCGCCTGGCGCACATCGGGATCGGCAAACAGGTGGGTGACGCCCTGGTCGACGATCTCGCGCAGCGTCATGCCCGGCTGGATGCGGCCTTCCGGGAAGCCGAAGATCTCGCTGTAGCGCTTGTTGGCGATGAGCAGGCGTTCGTCCTTGTCGAACAGGCAGAGGCCCTGCGACATGTTTTCCAGCGCGAGGTCGAGGTTCTTCGTCACCGCGGCGAGCCGGTCGGCATCGGCCTTTTCCTTCGTCACGTCCTTGGTGATCTTGGCATAACCGACGAGTACGCCGCCGGCATCGTGGATCGGATCGATGACGACATTCGCCCAGAAGCGGCCGCCGTCCTTCTTGTAGCGCCAGCCCTCGCTCTCATATTTGCCTTCCGCGCGGGCAAGCGCCAGCGCGCGCTCCGGCAGGCCGGCCGCGCGGTCTTCCTCACTGTAGAACTGCGAGAAGTGCTGGCCGACGATCTCATGGGCCTTGTAGCCCTTGTTGCGCTCGGCGCCCTCGTTCCAGTTGGCGACACGGCCTTCCGGGTCGAGCATATAGATGGCGTAGTCCTTGACGCCCTGCACGAGCATGGCGAACTGGCGCGTGCTTTCGCTGGCGGCGAGCTCCGACTGCCTGGCGAAGACGGCCGCCGTCAGCCCGGCAAAGAGCAGCGAGAAGGCGACGACGGCGATCAGCGGCACCATCAGGCTTGTGGAGATCAGCGTGTCGTCGCTGACGGGCATAAGCCCCGGCTCGATCGTCACCGCCGCCATCGCGGTGAAATGCAGCGAGACGACGCCGAGCGCCATCAGCACCGTGGCAAGGGCGCGACCCCGCGCGCCAAGCTGCGGGCGCATGCAGACGTCGAGGGCCAGCGCGCCGAAGAGGCCGGCGCAGACAACGGAAGCCGCCACATAGCTGTTGTCCCAGACGATGCTGCCTGGAAGCTCCAGCGTCGACATGCCGATATAGTGCATGGAGGTGATGCCCGCGCCGAGCAGCAGGCCGCCCGCCACGACCGCGCCGCGACCGGGAACGTAGCTTGCGAGCGCCAGCCCGATCGTCGTGACGACAATGGCGACGGCCAGCGACAGCAGCGTCGGCTCCATGTCGAAGCCCATTGCGACGCCGGGATCGTAGGCCAGCATGGCGATGAAGTGGGTGGCCCAGATGCCGAAGCCGCTCGACGTGCCGGCAGCGCCGAGCCAGAGCCCGCGCGCCCTCCCGTCGGAGACCTGTGCCCTTTGCGTCAGCGAAACTGCGACATAGCAGGACAGGAAGCATATGAACGCCGCGAGCAGCACGAGGCGGAGGTCGTGCTCGACGGCAATGCAGGTCAGAATACGAAGCATGAAGGGGCACCGGAGTGGGAGCGAAGTGGCCCCACTCAGCCGGAGAACCCTAAAAAATGAGTGAATTCAGAAAGCTTAACGCCGAGCCGCTATATTTCGCATCAGTTCATACTTAACAAAGATCAAAACAGTACAACTGTTTCATTCAGCGACGAAAATGCAGCTCAACCTTCGGGCTGTACACCCCTCAGAGCGTCAGGGCCTTGAGGTCCGTCGCCGGGTCTTCCAGTGCTTCGCGCGCAGGCGTTCGCCCCATCTCGATCAGCTTCTTGCCGACCACATAGGCCTTGGCATCGTTGACCGCATCCACCGCGATCAGCCGGCCCTCGCGGAAATACCAGACGGAGACGCTGCCCTCGCGCTGGCCGGGGCGCACGAACGTATCGTCGAAGCCCATGCAGAAGCCGGCGATCTGCAATTTTACGTCATACTGGTCGGACCAGAACCAGGGCTTCGGCTCATAGGGCGCATCGCCGCCGGCAATGACGGCGGCGGCCGCTTCCGCCTGGTCGACGGCGTTCTGCACGGATTCGAGCCGCACGCGATTGCCCTCGAAGGGCAGCACGGCGCAGTCGCCCATGGCGAAAATCGCGGGATCGGACGTGCGGGCATGGGCATCGACGACGATGCCATTGGTGACTTCGAGGCCGGCATCGCGGGCGAGCTTATCGTTCGCCGCCACGCCGATGCCGGCGATCACCACGTCGACGGGCAGCACGAAGCCGTCGGAGAGTTCCGCGCCGGTGACGCGGCCGTTCTCGCCCAACAGGCGGACGAGGCCGGTCTTTTCGCGCACGTCGACGCCGCGTGCATTGTGGATCGCTTTCAGGATAGTGGCAGTGGCGGGCGAAGCGACGCGGGCAAGGATGCGGTCGGCCATTTCGATGACCGTGACGTGCAGCCCCCTGCCCCGCGCGACGGCCGCGGCCTCCAGGCCGATATAACCCCCGCCGACGACGAGCGCGCGGCGGCCCTCCTGCATTTCGACGCCGAGGCGGTCGGCATCGCGGTAGTCGCGCACCGTGAACACGCCGTCGAGGTCGCCGCCGATCTCGGCCGGCAGGCGGCGCGGCGTCGCACCGGTGGCGAGCGCCAGATAGGCATAGTGCAGCGTCGAACCGTCGCTGAGCGTCACGCTCTTGGCCGAACGGTCGATGGCGGTGACCTCGGTCGACAGGCGGATGTCGACATGGTTGTCCGCATACCAGCTTTCCGGGCGGAACTTCAGGCGTTCGAGATCGGCCTCGCCGAGCAGGTATTTCTTGGAAAGCGGCGGTCGTTGGTAGGGGTGGCTCGCCTCGGCGGCGATGATCGTGATCGGCCGTTCGTCCTTCAATGCGCGCAATTTGGCAACGAGGGCAAATGCGGCCTGACCGCCACCCACAACAACCAGTCTTCCCGTCACGATGTTTCCCCGTCTTTGGTTTTACCGACAGGTAGCGCGCTCCGGCGGGCGGCGTCAACTCGTCGCCGCGCCGCCGGATTTTTCGTTTGCGTCAGGCTTTTGCCGGAATATCGAAGCCCTTCTGGGCAGCCGGGCGGGCCGACGCGCGCTCGACCCAGTCCACGACCGCCGGGAAGCTCGCATAGTCGAGCGCCTCGCGGCCGCCATAGAAAATGTCCGCGCCGCGGACCCACGGATAGGTCGTGATGTCGGCGATGGTGTATTCGTCGCCCATGATCCACGGACGATCCTTCAGCCGGTCTTCCAGCACGGAGAGCAGGCGCTTCGATTCGTCCCGGTAGCGCTCCGTCGGATAGGAATTGTTGGCGACCTTGTCGGCGGCGAATTTGTAGAAATGGCCGAACTGGCCGAACATCGGCCCAACGCCGCTCATCTGGAACATCACCCAGCTCAGCGTCTCGTAGCGCAGCGCCGGATCGGCGGGGATCAGTTTTCCCGTCTTTTCCGCGAGGTAGACGAGGATGGCGCCCGATTCGAAAAGACCGATCGGCTTGCCGCCAGGGCCGTTCGGATCGATGATCGCCGGTATGCGGCCATTGGGATTGAGCGAGATGAATTCCGGCGACTTCACGCCATCAGGACCGAACTCGATGCGATGCGGCTCATAGGCGAGGCCGAGCTCTTCCAGCGCGATCGACACCTTCACGCCATTCGGCGTCGGCAGCGAATAGAGCTGGATGATATCGGGGTTCTTGGCGGGCCACTTTTTGGTGATGGGGAAGGACGACAGATCTGCCATGGAGGACTCCTTGAATGGGAGCTCATAGATAGGCAGCCTCTCGGCCGATGTCAGGGTGGGGACGGGAAATTTCCCGTTGGAGCAAGTGGTCGCCCCTCATCCCGCTGCCGCGACCTTCTCCCCGCAAGCGGGGCGAAGGGGCATGCTGCATCGGCTTCGTTCCAATTCAACCGTGCGTTCCGGCAAAGCGCTTCGGCCCGGTTCCTTCTCCCCGCTTGCGGGGAGAAGGTGGCCGGCAGGCCGGATGAGGGGCAATTCTGCCCCCTCACAACGCCTTGCGAACAGCCTCGATGATTTCCGCCACCACCGCATTGCCCTCGTGCTCCGGCTTGCGGGCGCGCACGAGGCAGGCTTCGGACTTCAGGATCACGCCATCGGAGAGAATCTTCAGGTGGTTGGCGTGGAGCGTCGAGCCGGTCGAGGTAATGTCGACGATGATATCGGCGGAACCGGAGGCCGGCGCGCCTTCCGTGGCGCCGAGGCTTTCGACGATGCGGTAGAGCTGGATGCCGTGGTTGCCGGAGAAGAACTGCTGGGTCAGCCGCCAGTATTTCGTGGCGATGGTGAGCCTGCGGCGGTGGCGGGCGCGGAAATCCGCGGCGACATCGCCGAGATCGGCCATGGTATCGACATCGAGCCAGATTTGCGGCACGGCGACCACGACATCCGCATGGCCGAAGCCGAGGCGGGCGCAGAATTCGACGCGGGCATCCGCCTCCGCCAGCCCCTCGCGCACGAGATCCTCGCCGGTCACGCCGAAATCGACGGTGCCGTTGGCGATCTCGCGGGAGATTTCGGAGGCCGACAGGAAGGCGATCTCGATATCGTCGCGCCCTTCGACGCGGCCGCGATAGGAGCGGTCATTGCCGACGGCGACGACGGAAAAGCCGGCGCGGGCAAGCACGGCGGAGGAATCCTCCTTCATGCGGCCCTTGGAGGGCAGGCCGATGGTGATGGTCATGCGGCGGCTCCCTTCACGCTCGCGATACGGTCGAGCCAGAGCGAGAAGCCCACCGCCGGAATGCGTTCCTTCGCGCCGAGCAGCGTCAGCAGCCGGTCGAAACGGCCGCCGCCGGCGAGCACCAGCGCGTCGCCGTCCGGCGTGATTTCGAAGACGAGGCCAGTATAATAATCGAGCGGACGGCCGAAGGCGGCGCGATAGGTAATCGTCGCCGGATCGACGCCGATGTCGCGCAGTGCGGCAACCCGGCTTTCGAAGCGGGCCAGTGCCTCGCCGAGCGAAAGGCCGGCCTTTTGTGCGAAGGCGGCGAGCGCCTGGGGCGCGTCCGCAAGGCAGAGTTCGAGGGCCAGGAATTCGCGCAGCAGCGCCAGCGTGCGCTCGTCGAGCCGCGTGTTGGCGAGTTCCATTTTTTCGCGAAGCCGCCTTGCGATATCGGCCGGGCTGCGGCTGGCATTGGTGGAGTAGCCGGTCGCTTCCATGGTCTGGTCGATATGGGCGACCAGCGTCGCCTCGTCGTCGAGTTTTCCCAGAATGGCGAGGCGCTCGACCTCGGGACCGAAGACGCCGGAGGGGGCGGGATCGGACAGATCGGCCATCAGCTTCTGCAATTGCGCCTGGTTGCCGAAGGCGTGCACCAGCCGCTTCTGCCAGCCGGCCGGCAGGCCGCAGGCGGCAACGACCGCCTCGAACACCGACTGGTCGCCGAGCACGACCGAAAGGCCGACGCCCGGCAGGCGGCTCTTCAGCACGGAAAGCGCATCGCAGACGGCGCGCGCATCGGCGCGGGCGACATCCTGCTCGCCGAGATCCTCGATGCCGGCCTGGTAGAACTCGTTCGAGCCCTCGCGGCGCTGGCGGAAGACTTCGCCGAGATAGGCGTAGCGCTTCGGCGTGCCGGTCGCCGTCTCGATGTGGCGCAGGCAGACGGGAATGGTGAATTCGGGGCGCAGGCACAGGCTCTTGCCCGTCTCGCTCTCCGTCATGAAGATGCGCCGCCGCAGATCCTCGCCCGCCATGTCGAGGAAGGGTTCGGCCGGCTGGATGACCGGCGTATCGACGCGCTCCGTGCCGAGTTTTTCCAGATCGGCGATGAGGTCGGGGGCGAAGGCGGGGAGGTTGACGAGAGGCATCTTAGCCAGCCCGTGCCCGGTCTTCGGCCTGCGCATCAAGAATTTCGCGGACCTTTGCGACGAGCTCGGCTTCCGGCACGGAAACCTGCGCCACGCGGGCCTCGCGCCAGGAAGTGTTGTCCTCGATCTCGCCGGAAAGGCGCTTGCCCTCGATCAAGTCCTTGATCTGCACGAGGCCTTCGGCGCGTTCGTCGCCGCCCTGGATGATCGCGACGGGGGCGCCGCGGCGGTCGGCATATTTTAGCTGGTTGCCGAACTTCTTCCAGTTGCCCTGGTACATTTCGGCGCGGATGCCGGCTTTGCGCAGTTCTTGCGTGAAACGCTGGTAGCGGCCCATGCTCTCGATATCGCCGTCCATAACGGTGACGAGCACGGGGGCGACCACTTCGTTCTGGCCGAGCTTGCCGAGGTTCTTCAGCGCCGTCATCAGGCGCGAGACCCCTATGGAAAAGCCCGTCGCCGGCACCGGCTGGCCCATGAAGCGCGAGACGAGGCCATCATACCGCCCGCCACCGCCGACCGAACCGAAGACGACCTTTTCGCCCTTCTCGTTGGTGACGGCGAACTGCAACTCGGCTTCGAAGACGGGGCCGGTGTAATATTCGAGGCCGCGGACGACGGAAGGGTCGATCCTGATGCGACCATCATTATACCCAGCTGCCTTAACCAACTGGGCAATCAAATCGAGTTCTTTAATGCCATCACTCGCGGTCGCATTGTGACCGAACATCCCAAGCAAATTTCTGATCAAACCATCGTGCGAGTAGGCGATTGGGACGGGTTTCCCGACCTCAGTTCCACCAACATCGACGTCAGAAACCTCTGGCAAAGCTCGAGGTAACGACATCATGAAGACGAAACTCATGACCATATCGATCTGTGTCGCATCCAGTCCCGCACCCTTTGTGTAATCCCCGGACTCGTCCTTTCGGCCAGGGCCGAGGAGAAGTCGCACGCCCTCGGGGCCGAACTTGTCGAGCTTGTCGATGGCGCGCAGCACGTTCAGGCGGGCGCCCGCCTTGTCCTCGCCGCCAAGCCCGATCGCTTCCAGCACGCCGTCCAGAACCTTGCGGTTGTTCACCCGGATGACGTAGTCGCCGCGGGCGATGCCGAGGGCTTCCATCGTGTCGGCCATCATCATGCACATCTCGGCATCCGCCTGCACACCGGCAGCGCCCACCGTATCGGCGTCGAACTGCATGAACTGGCGGAAGCGGCCCGGGCCGGGCTTCTCGTTGCGGAAGACGTAGCCGGCGCGATAGGTGCGGTAGGGAAGCTGGATCTCGTTGAAGTTTTCCGCGACATGGCGGGCGAGCGGCGCCGTCAGGTCGTAGCGCAGGCTCATCCACTGCTCGTCGTCGTCCTGCAGCGAGAAGACGCCCTCGTTCGGGCGGTCGGCATCCGGCAGGAACTTTCCGAGCGCGTCGGTATATTCGAAAAGCGGCGTTTCCACCGGATCGAAGCCGTAATGCTCGTAGACCTCGCGGATCTTCGCGGTCATTTCGTTGACGGCGCGGATATCCGCGGCATCACGATCGACGAAGCCACGCGGCAGGCGGGCTTTCAGCTTCTGCGGTTTTTTCTGCTTTTCGCTCATCGGGATACCCGAAATTCCTGTATTTCCGTTGCGGTTTCCCTAGCGGATTGGACGGGCAGCGGCAAGGGCGAGATCACGGCCGATATAAGCGCGGCCCAGTATCAAGGCGCAGTATCAAGGCCGCCGCAGCAGCGTATCCCAGCTGTGCACGATGACGGCGGAAGCGGTCGGGGCTTCCGTGGCAGGAATGAGCACCGAATGGGTATCGCCGCGGATGATGCCGCGCATCTCCGACTGGAAGGAGAGCCGCTTCATCTGCACGGTGCCGTCGGGGATCGACGTCGTAGAGAGGGCGGTGCCGCCATAGATCTGGATGCTGGCGATCTCGCGGGCATAGAGGCTGGCGACCAGCGCCTTGTCTTCCAGGCAATCGCGATAGTGGCCGGTGAGATAACCGCGGATGCTGGTGCCGACGACGGCGCGCATTTCCGGGCTCTCGCGATATTCTTGCTGCGAGCCGCCGAGATAGCGGATGTCGCGGCCTTCCCAGAGGTTGCGGCTGTCGCGCGCCGTCAGGATCGCCTTCAGGAGGCGCCGTTCGGTCTGCGCGTCGGCGCGGCGCAGGAAATCGACGATGGCGCCGGTGGCGCGCAGGTCGGGTGCCGCGACGCCGCGCTCCCAGCGCGAGACGGTGGTGGGGGAAAAGCCGAGTTTCCAGGCGATGTCGTCCTGCGTCAGCCCGACCTTGAGGCGGTAGGCCCGGAGCTGGTCGACGAGGTCATGGCCGGTGGTGAGGACGAAATGGGGCAAATTCAACCCTGCGGAGTGAGAAAGATCAGTTCCACGCCCTGTGGTCGAGTAAACGACCAGTTGCCTCGCTTTCAGCCGCCCGCGATGTCGGCTACCTTTGAGCTCAGCTAACCTTGGGTAGCTGTACTTGGATAAGCGGGAACGTAAACCCGTACTTTTACCGATTGGCGACAGCCGAAAATGGCTGATAAATACGCGCCGCGACCGTGCCGGGCAGGGTTGGTCGAACGCTCTCGGACACCACCGAATGGCATTGAAATCGACAATGACATCCAACCGTCTCGCCTCCGTGGCGCAGTTCATCGGTATCGATCCCCGCGAGTTGGAAAATCTCTTCGTCTGCGAGGAATGGAGCGCGGAACTGGCAACGGGCCTCGTGTGGCTGGGGCCGCAGGCGGCAAGCCTGCACGGCACCGCCAACACGCCCTGCGGCATCATGGACCTCATCCATCTCTACGACCCGGCCGACTGGCAGAAGGTGTTGCAGGCGCTGGAGGATGCTGCCACCGCCTCCACCACCTTCAGCTTCGCGACCACCATCCGGCCGGGGCCGGGCCTGCATCGGCCGGTCTTCTGTTTCGGCCAGTCGGAGACGATCGACGGTTCCGACGGCACGATCCAAGGCACCTTCGCCATCGCCCGCGTCTGCATGGAGACGGTGCCGGATCGGCGCGGCAGGCTGAACTGACCCTTTTCTTTTCGGCTTCGAGCGCCTATCTCTCGGAGCATGAGACAGATCCTCTTCGTCTTCGCCATTCTGGGCGCCGTTCTTTCCGGCTGGGTGCCGGTGGTCGCGGCGACGCTGAATGCCGGGCAAACGGCCGGCATGCATGCGATGCACCAGATGGCCGGAGACGACGGCGGCAGCGAGCACGGCAAGGCGAAACCCGCCGCCCATCCGCTTGCCTGTTCCGCCTGTTTCGCGATCGAGGCCGCGCGGCTGGAACCGATGAACCGCACGCTCGACATTTCGGGCCGCGTATCGGCCGCCACGCCGCAGCTTGCCGGCCTGGCGCTTCCCCCGCTCGATCCGCCTCCCCGGGCCTGAACAACGCTTGAGTGAACAACCGGGCACGCAGCGCCCGGCCATCAACCGTTTTCAGAACTGGAAAAGACAATGAACGCAAAAACCCTGTTTTTCGGCGCAGCGCTGGCGCTCGCCTTCACCCTGCCCGCTTTCGCCCAGGAGGCCGACCATTCCGCCCATCAGGCCATGACGATGAGCGGCCCCAAGGGCGACCAGAGCGCGCCCAGCAAGGCCTTCGTCGAGGCCAATGCGAAAATGCATGCGGAAATGGACATCGAGTTCACCGGCAATGCCGATGTGGACTTCGTGCGCGGCATGATCGCCCATCACCAGGGCGCCATCGACATGGCGAAGATCGAGCTGGAATACGGCAAGGATGAAGGGATGCGCAAAGTCGCGGAAGACATCATCACCGCCCAGGAAGGCGAGATCAAGATGATGCAGGAGTGGCTGACGCAGAACGCTAAGTAACCACGGCAAAACGAGGAGGCCCGCCGGCTGCCCGGCGGGCCTTCCGGATGTCTATTCGCCGGCCGGCTGTGCCCGGTGGGCCGCCGAGGCCTCGACCAGCGAGGCCGCGATGACACGGGCCATCAGGAGGCTCGTTTCGCGAATTTCGGTGTTGCTGCCGTTGCGGGCCGACCGGATGAGGCGAAAACCTTCCCGGAGCATGATCTCCTGGGCCTTGTCGCAGGCCCAGACCTCAAGTGGAGATTCATCGAATGCAGGTGCGTTTGGCGTCATGTTTCCCCTCATGCCAAATCATTCAGCACAAAGCGGCACGCCGCGACTACCCCCGCGCACGTCGACCCCAGACTACCGATGTATGATTTTGCCGCTTTATAATAAGCTACATGATTCGTTGTAGAATCAAAGATATATTTGTGACGGCAATACCGGAATTATGGCCTTTCAAGGTCTTTCCTCTCCGCTTCCACTTCAGCGCGGCAGAAACATCCCTCAATATGGTCGTTGACGAGGCCCATCGCCTGCATGAAGGCGTAGACCGTCGTCGGGCCGACGAAAGTCCAGCCGCGTTTCTTCAGGTCCTTTGACAGGCGCACGGAGGTGGGCGTCGTCGGGTTGGCGGCGATCGTCTCCCAGTCCACCAGCGCCGGCCGCTCCTCCGGTCCCGGCTCGAAACTCCAGAAATAGCGGGCGAGCGTGCCGAACTCGTCGCGCAGCGCCTGCGCGCGCCGCGCATTGTTGATCGTCGAGACGATCTTGCCGCGGTGGCGCACGATGCCGGGATCGGCAAGGCACCGGGCGATGTCTTCCTCGCCGAACGCCGCGACCTTGTCGAAATCGAAGCCGGCGAAGGCGGCGCGGAAGGCCTCGCGCTTGCGCAGGATGGTGAGCCAGGACAGGCCCGACTGAAAGCCTTCGAGGCAGATCTTCTCGAAGAGGCGCAGGTCGCTGACGACCGGATGGCCCCATTCGCCGTCATGGTAGCGGCGATAGTCCTCCAGATTGCCGTGCCACGCACAGCGCACGCGCCCGTCGTCGCCTTCCACAAGTCCCCGTGCCGTCATCGCCGTCTCCGTTGCCTTTTTGTTCCGGTTTACCACTCATCAACCACATTTGGAAAGCCGGCAATAACCCTACTCAAAGCTTTATCGGCATCGTGCATATTGAATGAACGGCCGTTTACCATTCGCTTCATTGGACAGTGCAAGCATTCTTTCCGAACCGGCGCCGCATCCTTCAATCGTGGCGGCGCATCCCGGCGACGATCAGTAGCGAGTACGTCCGATGTTGTTGATACGAACCCTTCTTGCAGCGACCCTTTTGTGCACCACCACGGTGGCGCAGGCGAACGACCGGTACATGAGCCGCCCGCCGATCGTCATCAGCCCCGATCTCACCGCGCCCTGGGTGATGCAGCTTACCGGCGAAGGCGTGCAGCCCGCCGTCAACACGCGCCGCATCCTCCAGCGCCAGAAGGTGCAGCAGCGCCGCGTCATCCGCCGCGATGGCGCCGCCCGCATCGAGCAGGCTTCGGTGACGACGCATGCGAAGAACCCGATCAAGTCGAAGTTCGACCCGATGTACCTGCCGCAGGTCGTCTCCTACGAGAGTGAGCACAAGGCGGGCACCATCGTTATCGATACCAACAACCGCTTCCTCTATCTCGTGATGGGCGACGGCAAGGCGCGGCGTTACGGCGTCGGCGTCGGCAAGCCTGGCTTCGAATGGGCGGGCGCCCACACGATCACCCGCAAGGCCGAATGGCCGAGCTGGACGCCGCCGAAGGAGATGGTCGCCCGCGAGGCGGAAAAGGGCCACTACCTGCCGGCCTTCATGGAGGGCGGCCCGGAAAACCCGCTCGGCTCGCGCGCCATGTATCTCGGCTCGACGCTCTACCGCATCCACGGCACCAACGCGCCCTGGACGATCGGTTACGCGGTCTCCTCCGGCTGCATCCGCATGCGCAACGAGGACGTCGTCGACCTCTACGAGCGCGTGAATGTCGGCACCAAGGTCATCGTGATCTGAGGCGAGCCACCGTACAGACAGACGCCGATCGAGCATCTCCGGTCGCCCCGCGGCCGGAGATCTTTGCTTTTCTGGCAAGACTTCGTGCAACAACCCGAAGAAATCCGCCTTCACAATCGTCTTACTGCGCGTGGGCTGGCTTGAATTCGGTCAGGACTCGGCTAGCCTCTCGGAATTGAGGATTGAGAGGGAATACACCATGCGGAAATACGCATCGATCTTGCTGGCGGCCGCCGTCGCGGCCACGGCGATCATGCCGGCCACCTCGGCGGGCGCCTTCCCTGTCGCCCGTCAAGGCGGCCAGGTCGAGACCACGTCGGACGTCACGCTCGTACAGCAGTACCAGAGCAAGAAGCAGGTCGCGGCGAAATTCAAGCGCACCAAGGTGCGTTTCGTCACCGACCAGGCGCGCGGCACCGTGATCGTCGATACCAACAACAAGTTCCTCTACTATGTCGAGGGCAACAACAAGGCGACACGCTATGGCATCGGCGTCGGCCGCGACGGCTTCGGCTGGTCGGGCGTGGTGAAGGTCGGCCGCAAGGCCGAATGGCCGAGCTGGACCCCGCCGGCCGAAATGCGACGCCGCGAGGCCAAGAAGGGCCGCATCCTGCCCGTCACCCAGGCCGGCGGCGAGGACAACCCGCTCGGCGCACGCGCGCTCTACCTCTTCAAGGGCGGCCGCGACACGATCTTCCGCATCCACGGCACGAACCAGCCCTGGACGATCGGCCAGAACATGTCTTCCGGCTGCATCCGCATGATGAACAAGGACGTGGAGCATCTCTACGCCCGCGCCGACATCGGCACCAAGGTCATCGTCGTCGGCCCCGGCAACCGCCAGGGCAGCGTCAGCTACAACGACCGCGGCGTCGATTTCTTCGGCAACCTGTTCGGCTTCGGCGGCTGATCTCGCCACCCCATTTGAACGCCTCGATGCCGGCCTCGCGCCGGCATCGTCGTTTCAGCCGACCGAGCAGGAGACCTTGCCGGTGCGCTCGACGCTGTCGGCGTCCGCCCTATGCAGGATCAGCTTGTAGTCGCCGTCATAGGTGGTCTCGTCATCCGTCATCGTCGTCCTGACGATGATATCGACCGAGCCGAACGGCAGGTCGCCTTCGGTTTCCGCGTGCAGGAGAAGGCGGAGCTCGCCGTCGTAGAGCCAGTCATGCGCCAGATGCGACGGCGTGAGTGCCACCCGCTCCAGCCCCTTCGGCGCAAGCTTCTTCGGCAGCTCGACAGCGCCGCGAAAATTCAGGAGGCCGCCGCCGATGCTGTAGCTGAAACCGGCTTCCGCATCGAGCGTAAGGTTCTTGTCCTTCACCGCGCAGCTGAAGCCGCCGGTGGCGAAGGCGGGCGAGGACAGGGCCGCAAGGGCGGTGAGCGAAAGCAGGAAGCGGCGCATGGCGATCTCCGGACGGGTTTGCACGCCGCTGCTCTAGCCGTTTACCAAAAAATTGGCTGTTTCGCGCGTGACAGGATCAGGAAAGCACGGCCGGCTTTTTCCCGCCATAGGCCCAGTCGAGCAATTCCACCGTGTGCAGGATCGGGATCTGCGTGCCGGTCGCGATCTGCGTGATGCAGCCGATGTTGCCGGTGGCGATGAGATCGGCCTTCGTCGCCTCGATGTTCTTCACCTTGCGCGCCTTCAGCTTGGCGGAGATTTCCGACTGGAGGATGTTGTAGGTGCCGGCCGAGCCGCAGCAGAGGTGCCCCTCGGCCGGATCGCGCACCACGAAGCCCGCCTTCTTCAGCAGCGTCTTCGGCGCCATGGTGATCTTCTGGCCGTGCTGCATGGAGCAGGCGGAATGATAGGCGACGGTCAGCCCCCGCGCCTCCTGTTGCGGCAGGTCGAGGGTCGACAGATATTCCGTGACGTCCTTGGCAAGCGCGGAGACGCGCGCCGCCTTGTCCGCATAGGCGGGGTCGAGGCGCAGCATGAAGCCGTAGTCCTTGATCGTCGTGCCGCAGCCGGACGCGGTGATGATGATGGCATCGAGCCCGCCCTTCTCCACCTCGCCGAGCCAGATGTCGACATTGCGCCGCGCGGCCTCCAGCGCCTGCGCCTCCCGGCCCATATGGTGGACCAGCGAACCGCAGCAGACCTCGCCCGCCGGCGCCACGACCTCGACGCCGAGGCGGGTCAGCAGGCGGATCGTCGCCTCGTTGATTTCCGGCTTCAACACCGGCTGGGCGCAGCCCGACAGGATCGCCACCCGGCCACGGCGCGGGCCTGCCGCCGGGTGCGTGCCGGGCTTTGCGCTGTCGGAAGCCTTCGGCAGGGTGCGTGGCGCCAGTTCCAGCATTGCGCCGAAGGGTTCCAGCACCTTGACGCGCTTGAGGAGGCCCGCGAAAGGCCGGCCGAGCGCGGCGGCCTTCAACGCCAGGCGGAAACGGCCCGGATAGGGCAGCACGGCGGCGAGCACGTTGCGCGTCAGGCGGTTCCAGAATGGGCGCTTGTAGGTCTCCTCTATGTGCACGCGCGCATGATCGACGAGGTGCATGTAATCGACGCCGGAGGGACAGGTGGTGGTGCAGGCGAGGCAGGAGAGGCAGCGGTCGATATGGGTCACCACCTCCGCATCCGCCGGCCGGCCGTTTTCCAGCATGTCCTTGATGAGATAGATGCGGCCGCGCGGGCTATCGAGTTCGTTGCCGAGCGTCACATAGGTGGGACAGGTGGCGGTGCAGAAGCCGCAATGCACGCATTTGCGCAGGATCTTCTCAGACGTCGCGACATGCGGGTCGGCCAGCTGCTCGGCGGTGAAATTGGTCTGCACGTCGATACTCCCTAGCGCAGCATGCCGTTCTTGCGGGCTGCGATGATGTAGTTCTTCTCGGCTTCGGTGACGTGCGCGGTCGCCAGCGCCTGTTGCCCGGCCGGCGTGATCGTGAGCACATTGTCGCGCCGCAGGAGATTGGCGGGCATGTAGCTGCCGTGGCGCGCCAGCTTGAGATAGCCCTTCCTGATCAGGACGCGCATATCCGGCGTCAAAGGCGGCATCCCTCGCGCGCCCACGGTCGCCGAGGGGCCGGTGTCGCCGCACAACCACCAGAGCAGCGCCATCTGGCGACGCGACGCGCCGAGCACGGCGAGCGGCGCAGCCGGCAGGCCTCCCCAAGCGGCCTTGTCCTCGCGCGCCTGCCTGACGCGCTCCTTCCATGTCCGCCTCTGCTGCCGCGCAATCGAATCGCCTGCCAGCCGTCCCATCCTCATGCCCCCTGTTTGCGGTCGATCAAGGGAGAGACGTAGAGGCCGGCCGGATCGAAGCTCGCCTTGACGCGCGCCGAGAGTGCCGCGACCGCATCGGCCTGCGGCTCGAAGGTTTCCGTCGCGGCCATCACTTCCGGCCGGGCGCGCAGCAGCGTCGCATGCCCGCCGCCGATGGCCTTGACGTAGCGGCGCAGCAGCGCGGCCTCGGGATCGGCTTCCATGCGCAGCCAGACGAGGCCGCCCTGCCAGTCGTAATAGGCGTCGACGCCGGTTTCGAGGCGAAGTGCGGCGACAAGCTGGTGGCCGGTGGTGGGGGCGACGGAGACGCGCCAGAGCGGGCGCGGCGTGCCGTCGGCATAGGGTGCGGCGTCGCGGATTTCGCGCCAGAGGCGGGCGGTGAAATCGGCATCGAGGCGCGCGACGGGGCCGAAGCCGGCCATACTTGCTGCCAGCTTTTCCGCGCGCACGGCGACGGAGGCAGCGAGGCCTTCGAGGCGGAGCACGGTCGCGGCGCCATCCGGCAGGACGCCGCCGGCGAAACGGCCGCGCACGCTTTCCGGCAGGTGGGCAGCGCCCGAAACTTCAACAGACATCGACATGGCGGTCGCCATGGCCGCAACAGCTTCGGCGTCGTTGAGGTTGGAGATGACGATGGTGACGGCGGTTTCCGGCACCGGCAGGACGCGGAAGGTAACTTCCGTCATGAGCGCCAGCGAACCATGCGAGCCGGCGAGCACCTTTGCGAGGTCGAGGCCGGTGACGTTCTTCATCACCCGGCCGCCGGCCTTCACCACCTCGCCCTTGCCATTGACGAAACGCACGCCGAGCAGGCTGTCGCGCGCGGCACCCGCCACGAAACGGCGCGGGCCGGAGGCATTGGTGGCGAAGACGCCGCCGATGGTGGGGATGCCGGAGGAGCCCAGCGCACCGCGCAGGTCGCAGGGTTCGAAGGCGAGCATCTGGCGGTTTTCGGCAAGCGCCGCTTCCACCACTTCCAGCGGCGTGCCGGCGCGGGCGGTCATGGTCATCTCGGCCGGGTTATAGGCGACGATGCCGGTGAGGCCGCGGGTGGAGAGGATGTCGGCGCCATCGGGTGCTGCGGAGAGGCCACGCGTGCCGCCGCCGCGGATGGCAAGCGACGACCGCGACAGGGCGGCGACCTGGACGAGGCGGGCGGCGGCCTCTTCGGAGAGCGGTTCGTGGATCGGCGTCATGCGGCGGGGCGCCCTTCGAGCGGGAAGACTTTTGACGGGTTGAGCAGCCATTGCGCATCGAAGGCGGCGCGCACGGCCATCTGCTGGTCGAGGTCGACTTCGGCATATTGATGGCGCATCAGGTCGCGCTTCTCGATGCCCACACCATGTTCGCCGGTCAGGCACCCGCCGGCATCGACGCAGAGCCGCAGGATATCGTTGCCGGCAGCCTCCGCGCGCGCGGCATCCTCCGGGTCGTTGGCGTTGAAGAGGATGAGCGGGTGCATATTGCCATCGCCGGCGTGGAAGACATTGGCGACGCGCAACCCGTATTTCGCGACGATCTCCGCCGTGCCGCGCAGCACATGCGGCAGCTGGCCGAGCGGCACGGTGCCGTCCATGCAGATATAGTCGGCGATGCGGCCGGTGGCGCCGAAGGCCGATTTGCGGCCCTTCCAGATCAGCGCCGCTTCCGTCGCCGACTGGCTTTCCTTGACGACCTTCACGCCGTGGCGGCCGGCGATTTCGATGATGCTGGCGAGCATCGCGTCCATTTCCGCCTCGGAGCCCTCGACCTCGACGATCAACAGCGCCTCGACATCCATCGGATAGCCGGCATGCGCAAAGGCTTCGCAGATCTCGATCGCCGGCTTGTCCATGAACTCGATGGCGACGGGGATGATGCCGGCGCCGATGACGTCGGCGACGCAGGCGCCCGCCTCCTCCGATGTGTCGAAGCCGAAGAGCACGGGGCGCGCGCCTTCGGGCTTGGCGATCAGCCGCACCGTCGCCTCGGTGACGATGCCGAGCTGGCCCTCGCCGCCGCAGACGAGACCGAGCAGATCGAGCCCGCCGGCATCGAGCCCCTTGCCGCCGAGATCGACGATCGTGCCGTCGATCAGCACGAGTTTCACGCCCAGCAGGTTGTTGGTGGTGACGCCATATTTCAGACAGTGCGCACCGCCGGAATTCATGCCGATATTGCCGCCGATCGTGCAGGCGAGCTGCGAACTCGGATCGGGCGCGTAGAAATAACCGTCGGCGGAGACGGCATCGGAAATGTTGAGATTGGTGACGCCGGCCTGCACGGTCGCCGTGCGGTTGGCGTAATCGACCTCCAGAATACGCGACATCTTGGAAAGGCCGATGACGACCGCGTCCTCCTGCGGGATCGCGCCGCCGGAGAGCGAGGTGCCTGCACCGCGCGGCACGACGGGAACGCCGTAACGGTTGCAGTATTTCAGCACGGCGGCGACCTGCGCCGTCGTTTCCGGCAGCGCAACGGCGAGCGGCAGGCGGCGATAGGAAACGAAGGCATCCGTCTCGAAAGGCACGAGCTCGCGCTGCTCGTGCACCAGGCAGCCCGGCGGCAGCAGATCGAGCAGATCGGCGACGATCTCCCGGCGGCGGGCAATCACCGCCGGCCGCGGCTCCAGAAACCCGATCTGATCCATGCTTCACCCCCTTTACGTCAAGTGGTCTGTTTTCTTTACCACTTCCTATTGCAAGGCGCAAATGCTAAGCATTTTCTCCGCTTCGGCAACAATGGAATGCGATGGAATGACCAATCTCGGCGACCTCGAAATCTTCTCCCGCGTCATTGCAATGGGCAGCATGTCGGCCGCGGGGCGGGCCTTGGGACTGTCGCCGGCCGTGGTCTCCAAGCGTGTGAAAAGACTGGAAGAACGCCTCGGCACGAGGCTCTTCCAGCGCACCACGCGGCAGATTTCGCTGACGGAAGCCGGCCAGGGTTTTTATGATCGCATCGTCGGCATCCTTGCCGGCATCGAGGAGGCGGAAGCCTTCGTCTCCGGCCGCTCCGGCGCCGTGCGCGGCACGCTCCGCATTTCCGCGCCCACCTCCTTCGGCCGCATGCATATCGCGCCCAATCTCAAGGGCTTCATGGACACCTATCCGGAGCTCATCGTCAACCTGATGCTGACCGACGATTTTTCCGACATTGTCGGCGGCGGGTTCGACCTGGCGATCCGCATCGGCGAATTGTCGGATTCCTCGCTCGTCGCGCGCAGGCTGGCCTCGGTCCGGCGCGTTCTCTGCGCCTCGCCGGATTACATCGCCCGCCACGGCATGCCGACCTCGCTCGAAGACCTGAACAACCATATCTGCCTGCCGCCGCATACGCAGGATGTCTGGCGGCTGGAGGGACCGGAGGGCAGCGTCAACTATCGCCCGCAGGGGCCGCTCTACACCAATTCCAGCGAGGTGGTGCGCGAGGCGGTGTTTTCGGGCCTCGGCGTCGCGCTGCGCTCCACCTGGGATGTCGGGCTGGCGCTGAAGAGCGGCGAGCTGAAACAGGTGCTGCCAGACTATGAGGGCTCGCGCAACGTCGTGCTCTCGGCGGTCTATCCGAGCCGGCAGTTCCTGCCGGTCAAGGTGCGGCTGTTCATCGATTATCTCGCGGATCTCTACGGCCCCCTGCCCTATTGGGAGCGCTGAGGGCAATTGGCGCGGCAAAGACCTTGCGCTAGGCTGCGGTCTCAAGCGGAGGGCGCGCGATGATCGGCAGGACGACGGTGATCCTATTGGGACTGATGCTTCCGACGGCGGCATTTGCCCAACCGCTCGATCCGCTGCTCGATGGTTTCGACGATGCCTGCGACTATAGCGATGCGCTCGGCGCCCTGCTCCAATCGAGCTACGCCTTCGCCCGCAAGGAGGGTGAGATCGCGCTTCCGGCCGGTTACGAGGCGGTCTTCGGCGCCCCGACCGTCAAGCCCGACAACGAATATCTCCAGGTGACGCTACCTGTGGTGGATGGCACCTGGCGCGGCGTGCCAGTCAAGGAGATCGAGATCTATATCACCGAACTCGCGAGCGGCTTCAGCTACCAGGCCGTGATCTTCCCGACGGAGGCGCTGAAGGAAGCTGAGGCCGCTTTCAAAGAACGCGGCATTGCGGCACAGAAGAAACTCGCGGCCCAGGATGATTCCGGTTTCGGCTGGGACACCGGCTTTGCCGTGATCGAGGGCGCACCGCGCTACCAGTGCGACCTCTCCACCTGAGCTAGTGCTTGTCCTCTTCGGCATGTTTATGCCGGATGGCGCGAACCAGCAGCCACATGCCGACGATGACGAAGGGCACCGCGATGCCGGTCAGCGTTTCCGGCTTTACCGGCACGCCGAGCCCATGCGCCGCCTTCGCCACGTAGCCGAACAGCCCCACGACATAATAGGAGATCGCCGCGACCGACAGGCCTTCGACGGTCTGCTGCAGGCGGAGCTGCAATTTCGCGCGGCGGTCCATGGAGTTGAGAAGCGTCGTGTTGAGCTGTTCCAGCTCGACGTCGATCCAGCTTCTGAGCAGTGCGGTGGCGCGGGCAAGTTTGCGCGACAGGTTCGCCTGCCGCTCCTCGACGGACTGACAGGTGCGCATCGCGGGCGCGAGCCGGCGTTCCAGGAAGAAGCCGAGCGTTTCGTAGCCGGGCACTGCGGTTTCGGCCAGCGTGCGGATGCGCTCCTGTACGATGCCGTAATAGGCGCGGCTGGCGCCGAAACGGTAGAGGCTGAGGGCGGCGTTTGCTTCCAGTTCGGCGGCAAGGCGGGTGATCTCGGTGAGCAGTTCGTCCGCCTTGTCGCGGGCGTGCTGCTTCATGGCATTGGTGATGCCGGTCAGCCCGTCCTCGATGCGGCGGATGTCCGGCGAGAGCGACTGGGCGAGCGGCAGGCCCATCATGGCGAGCGTGCGATAGGTCTCGATGTCGAGCAGGCGCTGCACGACCGCGCCGCGCCCGGCCTCGTTCATGCCGCGGTCGATGACGAGGATCTGCGTCAGCCCGTCGCCGTTCTGGCGGAAGTCGGTCAGGATCATCGCCTGGCCGTTCTTGATCTCGCTATAACAGAGGCTCGTCGGATCGAAGCTGGCAATGGCCTCTCTCGTTTCCGGCGAATCAGGCCGGATTTCCAGCCGGATGCCGGAGATCAGCGTGCCGGGCGGCGAAAAGCTGTCGCCGAACGGATGCACCGCCACCTCGGCGCCGAACTTGTCCGGCACCGGGCCATCCCAGAAATAGGTCGAGAATTCCGTGTGCCGCTCCCAGCGCAGCGTGCCCTGCCCCCAGCTCAGCGCATGGTGGCTGGAATCGCGCCCCGGCGGCGAGATGCCGCGCGAACGCGAAAGCTCCGCCATCACGGCATGATCGACCGCCGAGCCGCCCTCCGTCAGGAAGGCGAGCTGGAAGATGACGCGCGGCACCGGCACCAGCGCGTATGGTCTTGCGTGAATTTCCCCGAGCGCCTGCGCACGCGCGGTCGCCTGCGGAAAGGCGAAGCTGCCATTTGCCATGTCTGCACCGTCCCCTCATGTGCAACAGTTCTTTCTTAACA
Organism: Shinella sp. GW821-FHT10F02; assembly: GCF_058809275.1. NCBI lineage: Bacteria > Pseudomonadati > Pseudomonadota > Alphaproteobacteria > Hyphomicrobiales > Rhizobiaceae > Shinella > Shinella sp. GW821-FHT10F02. The sequence continues at coordinate 275,017 of NZ_JBXASL010000008.1, forward strand.
AATGTCAGGGGCCGAGAGATAGGACGCATTGACGCAGGCTGAAGACTCAAGCGTTGCGCAATTCCGGACGGAAAACCGGTTCCCACTTTTCCTGGAATTGCTTTGGACTGGACAAGATTGTTGACCAGTTTCCGGCCGCGTTGATACTATCGCGGCCGTGACCGACACCGCCTTCGACCTTTTCGCCCGCATCAGCCACAGCCGCACCGCCGACGAGGTCGTGCGGCAGATCGAGTTGTTGCTGCTCGAAGGCATCCTGCGCGACGGCGACCGGCTGCCCGGCGAGCGGGAGCTTTCCAAGCGGCTGGACGTGTCGCGGCCGATCCTGCGCGAGGCGCTGAAGGAGTTGGAGAACCGCGGGCTGCTCATCAGCCAGCACGGCGGCGGCACCTATGTGGCCGATATTATCGGCCAGGTCTTTTCGCGTCCCGTCGTCGATCTCATCGCCCGCCACCAGCGGGCGACGGAGGACTATATCGAGTATCGTCGCGAACTCGAAGGCATCACCGCCGAACTCGCCGCCCGCCGCGCCACCGCCTACGACCGGCAGATGCTGACGCGCATCATGGAGGCGATGCGCGCGGCGCACGCAACCGGCTCCTTCGATGCCGAGCTTGAAACCGATGTCGAACTGCACAACGCCATCGGCGAGGCCGCGCACAATATCGTGCTGCTGCACACGCTGCGCGCCTGCTACCGGCTGCTGGCGCAAGGGATCTTTTTCCACCGTCATCTCGTTTTCTCGTCCGAAGAGGCACGCGGGCAGCTGCTCGCCCAGCACGAGGCGATCTACGCGGCCATCATGGCGGGTGACGGAAATGCAGCAAGAAATGCCGCACAGGCGCATATGGACTATATTGCTGTCGCAATCCGCGATGCCGAACGCAGCGGCGAATGGCAAAGGATCTCACAACTTCGCATGCAAAAGCGAGGCCAATCCCCACAAGCCTGACTTGCGCCGTAAATCTCGCGCAAGCATGATAGAATATAACGACTCAATGAGCCGTTCCCCATGAAAGGAATCAGGAAGACCTTGAACATTCTCGACCGCATCGTCAGCGACGTCCATCTCATGTTCCGTCGGCCCGCCCGGGAGCAATATGGTGCGCTGTGCTACCGCGTGAAGAAGAAGCGTTCGGGCGTCGAGGTTCTTCTCATCACCAGCCGCGACACCGGTCGGTGGGTTATCCCCAAGGGCTGGCCGATGGACGGCAAGAGCGCCGCCGGAGCAGCCGCGCGCGAGGCCTGGGAAGAGGCCGGCGTGAAGGGCAAGATCGGCGAGGAGCCGATCGGCAGCTACCACTATATGAAAGGCCTTCCCGAAGGCCTGAAGGTCGATTGCCGGGTGCGCGTCTTCGCGCTCGCCGTCGATGACATCTGCAAGAATTTTCCGGAAAAGGGCGAGCGGCGCGCCGAATGGGTCGATTGCACGGAAGCGGCAAACCGCGTGCAGGAACCGGGCCTGAAGAGCCTCCTCCTCGCCTTCGAGGAAAAGATGCTCGCCGAGCTCGCGCCCAAGCCGAAAAACGGCACGACGGGCGCCTGATCCATCATTGCCATATTGCCGCCGATGCCTTGAAGCGATAGTGCGTCTGGGCAAAACGGAGCAGCTTGAATGGCCAATTCACAGGTCCAGCGCGGCAAGCCCACGCTGGACAAGGACCTCGAAAAATTCACCTTCACCGAACAGGCGACGCACTTCGTGCTGAAGTCCTGGACGGGTGTGGGCATTTCGCTGGTCTTCCTGCTGATCACCATGGCCGTCGCCGATCGTTTCGCCACCGGCACGCCGGGCGTGCTGGTGATTGCCGTCACCGCCGCCCTTGCCGCTTACATGGCCATGAACATCGGCGCCAACGACGTGACGAACAATGTGGGTGCCGCCGTCGGCGCGCGCGCCATGAGCATGGGCACCGCCCTCGTCATCGCCGCCATTTTCGAGATCGCGGGCGCCCTTCTGGCCGGCCAGGGCGTCGCCGAGACTGTCGCCTCCGGCATCGTCGACCGGGCGATCTTCCCGAGCCCCGAGGTCTTCGCCTGGGCGATGATGGCGGCGCTGGTCTCCGCCGCGCTCTGGATCAATATCGCGACGCTCGCCAATGCGCCGATCTCCACGACCCACTCCATCATCGGCGGCGTGATCGGCGCGGGTGCGGCGGCGAGCGGCTTTCACAGTGTGCAATGGGACGCCATCGCCGTCATCGTGGTGAGCTGGACCGTCTCGCCGATCCTCGGCGGCATCATCGCGGCCTTGTTTCTCTATTTCATCAAGGAATTCATTATCTACCGCGAGGACAAGATCGCCGCGGCCAAGACCTGGGTTCCCGTGCTCGTCGCCCTCATGGCCGGCGCCTTTGCCGCCTTCATCGCCAATGGCGGCACCAACGGCTTCTATTATGTGCCGATCGGCCGGGCGCTCGTCGTCGGCCTCGTCTTCGGCATCGTCACCTATGTCGTCACGCGGCCGATCATCCGCCGCCATGCGGAAGGCCTCGACAACCGCAACCAGTCGCTGCGCACGCTCTTTCGCATTCCGCTGATCTGTTCCGCCGCGTTGCTTTCCTTTGCGCACGGCGCCAACGACGTGTCGAACGCCGTCGGGCCGCTCTATGGCGTGGTGTCGGCTCTGCGCGCCGGCAGCGCCGACGGCCAGAACGTGATCCCGCTCTGGGTGATGGTGATCGGTGCCTTCGGCATTTCGCTCGGCCTGCTGCTTTTCGGCCCGCGCCTCATCCGCATCGTCGGCAACGAGATCACCAAGCTCAACCCGATGCGCGCCTTCTGCGTGGCCCTCTCCTCGGCCGTCGCCGTGCTCACCGCTTCCGCCTTCGCCATTCCGGTCTCCTCGACCCATATCGCCGTCGGCGCGGTCTTCGGGGTCGGGCTGTTTCGCGAATGGTACACGCGCAATTCGCAGCGCCGCATCGACTATATCCGCAACCGCGGCAACGGCATCGCGCCGGAAGAACCGACGGCCAATCCCGACGAGACGCGCCGGCGCTATCTCGTGCGCCGCTCGCATTTCATGACGATCGTTTCGGCCTGGATCGTGACCCTGCCCGTTTCGGCCATCCTGTCGGCCATCGTCTTCCTCGTGTTCAACGCGCTCTTTACTTGAGAGACAAGCCATGCGTGCCAATTACCGGATGCAGCGCCTTTTCGTCGGCGACGCCCTTGTTTCAGGCCATGCCATCGAGGCATCGAAGGAGCATTTTCACTATCTGAGCAACGTGCTGCGCATGGCGGATGGCGATGCCGTTCTGCTGTTCAACGGGCGCGACGGCGAATGGCAGGCGACGCTTTCGCTGCCGACGCGCAAGCGCCTGCTGCTGATCCCCGTCGAGCAGACCCGCCCGCAACCGGCACCGTCGGATTTGCACTATCTCTTCGCCCCCCTGAAGGTCGGCCGGCTGGATTATCTCGTGCAGAAGGCCGTGGAAATGGGCGCCGGCGTGCTCCAGCCCGTCATGACCCAGCATGTGCAGGGCAAGATCACCAGCATCGAGCGGCTGGAGGCCAATGCGGTCGAGGCGGCCGAACAGTGCGGCATCCTGGCGATCCCCACCGTCGCCGCGCCCCGCAAGCTCGACGATCTCCTCGCCAACTGGCCACGCGAGCGCCGCATCATCTTCTGCGACGAGAGCCATGGCAGCCAGAACCCGCTGCCGGCGCTGCAGGCGATCGAGGAGCGCAAGCTCGCCTTGCTGGTCGGCCCGGAGGGCGGATTTTCCGACGAGGAGCGTGCGCTCCTGCGCAGCCTCGATTTCGTGACGGCCATTCCGCTCGGCCCCCGCATCCTACGCGCCGACACCGCGGCCGTCGCGGCGATGGCCGTCATCCAGGCGGCGATCGGCGACTGGAGCTAAATTCGGCCGAAAAGTCGATTGGGTTTTTTTGAATCTGCCTTGAAAGGAATTCGCTTGCACCGCATCTAATTCCGGTCCAAGCACCCTCCTATGCCCAGCGGCTCCGCCGGGCGCATCCATTCAGAAGAAGACGCCCATGGCCCGTGATACCACCGACCAGACGCCGGTCCGCACCGTTCAAGACATGGCGGAATACCTCGCCGACGGCAACAAGCCGAAGGAGAAGTTCCGTATCGGCACCGAGCATGAGAAATTCGTCTTCTTTACGGCCGACAACAGTCCGGTGCCCTATTTCGGCGAAGCCAGCATTTCGGCGCTTCTGAACGGCATGCAGGCCAAGACCGGCTGGGAGCCGATCGTGGATGCCGGCAACATCATCGGCCTTGCCGAACCCACCGGCATGGGCGCGATCTCGCTGGAGCCCGGCGGCCAGTTCGAGCTTTCCGGCGCGCCGCTGGAAAACCTGCACCAGACCTGCAAGGAATCGAACCAGCATCTGGCGACGCTCCGCGAAATCGCCGAGCCGCTCGGCATCCGCTTCCTCGGCATGGGCGGCAGCCCGAAATGGACGGCCGCTGAGACGCCGCGCATGCCCAAAAGCCGCTACGACATCATGACCCGCTACATGCCGAAGGTCGGCAGCCAGGGTCTCGACATGATGTACCGCACCTGCACCATCCAGGTGAACCTCGACTTCTCCTCCGAGGTCGACATGCGCCGCAAGATGCAGGTGTCGCTGAAGCTGCAATCGATGGCGACCGCCCTCTTCGCCTCCTCGCCCTTCACCGAGGGAAAGCCGAACGGCCTGCTCTCCTGGCGCGGCGATATCTGGCGCGACACGGACAACAACCGCGCCGGCCTCATCCCCTTCGCCTTCAAGCCGGATTTCGGCTTTATCGATTACGTGGAGTGGGCGCTCGACGTGCCGATGTATTTCGTCGTGCGCAACGGCAAGTACCACGACTGCACGCATATCACCTTCCGCCAGTTCATGGCCGGTGCGCTGAAGGGCGAGCTTGCCGACTGGGAGCCAAACCTCGGCGACTGGACGAACCATCTCTCGACGCTCTTCCCCGATGTGCGCCTGAAGCGCTTCCTCGAAATGCGCGGCGCCGACGGCGGCCCGTGGCGGCGCATCTGTGCGCTGCCCGCCTTCTGGGTCGGCCTGCTCTATGACGACGGCGCGCTCGATGCCGCCGAGGCGCTCACCCGCGACTGGGCGGTGGACGAAGTCCAGGCGCTGCGCGATGCGGTGCCGGCACAGGGCCTCCGGGCCGATTTCCGCGGCAAGCCGCTGCTCGATGTCGCGCGCGAAGTCGTGTCGATCTCCCGAGAGGGCCTGAAGGCCCGCGCCCGCCTCAATGGCGACGGCGTCGACGAGACGATCTTCCTCGCACCGCTCGATGAGGTGCTGGCGAAGAAGGCGACGCTCGCGGAAGACATGCTGGCGCTCTACAACGGCCGCTGGAACGGCTCGGTCGAGCCGGTCTTCACAGACTACCAGTACTGAGCCCTGCGTCCTGAAAAAGCGGTTTGCGCGGCCGAAATTCCCGTTATAGTGCAGGGACATGCCTGCTAACGGGAAGGGGTCTGCCCATGCTTTCGCTCTACGACATGATGATGCAGGCGCAGAACGGCAATGCCGTGGAGATCATGGCGCGGCAGTTCGGGCTGGCGCAGGAACAGGCGGCGAAAGCCGTCGCCGCGCTGATGCCGGCCTTTTCCGAGGGCTTCAAGCGCAACGCCGCCAATCCCTATGATCTCGCCGCCTTCATGACGGCGGTTACCTCCGGCGAGCACGCCAAATATTTCGAGGATGTCAGCAAGGCCTTCACGCCGCAGGGCATGGCCGAGGGCAACGGCATTCTCGGCCATCTCTTCGGCAACAAGGACGTGTCGCGCGCCATCGCCGCGCAGGCCGCGCAGATGACCGGCATCGGCCAGGAAATCTACAAGCAGATGCTGCCCGTGATGGCGAGCACGCTGATGGGCGGTATCTTCAAGCAGTCCTTCGCCCCCTTCATGCCCGGCGGCACGACGCAGGCCAATCCCTTTGCCGACATGATGCAGCAATGGGCGGAGGCGACGGGTTTCGCCAAGAAGCCGACGCCGGCCAACCCCTTCGACAATCCCTTCACCCAGGCCGCGCAGGAATTCTTCGGCGGCGGCCAGAAGAAGGACGCGCCGGCCGCCAACCCCTTCACCGACAATCCTTTCGCCAAGGCGTTCCAGGACATGATGGCGAATATGGGCGGCCAGCCGGCGGCGACCGCCAAGCCGAGCGAACCGGCCGCCTCACCGGCGGATTCGCTGACGAGCTTCGTCAACACGATGTTCGATGCCGGCCTCGACATGCAGAAGGATTACCAGCGCAACATCGAGTCGATCTTCGAGACCATGCGCAACGGCATGGACACGGACGGCAGCAAGAAGCCCTGACATTTCGGCGGGAAAATTGAAAAAGCCCGACGCGGACCTTGGGAGTCGCACGCCGGGCAAGCGGCAGGGTTATTGGCTCTCACCCTGCGGGGAAGTGCGGCGCCGTCCCGGGAGCGGGGACGACACCAAGGGAAATCAATCCATGCGGCCATTGCGCAGATGACGGCGGGCGCGCTCGCGCGCCGCGATCGTCAGGTAGAGGCCGGCATCGGAGAAGAACGAGGAGGTCATGACCTCCCGGACGTCGCTGCGGCGCAGCCCCATGTCGAGGAGCTGGTGGTCGTCGAGTTCGCTCAACCGGTTGATCACGCGGCGATTCTGCCAGGCGCGAGCAAAGCTGTAGGCGGCATTGCGGACACGGACGAGGACGCTCGGGGCCTGACGGCGCTTCGCGAGAATATCGATTTCCAGTCTGCGGTCGATCATGCGCATGGCATTTCTCCTTTCCGGCTCGGCGATCCATCGTCCTTCAATGGGGTTTCGCGCGGCGCCTGTGATCATTCACCGCCAGCAGGGGCCGGGCGGCGGTTCAAATATCCGGTTTCCAAGAAGAGCCCTTTGCCGGGAGGTCGTGGCGAAAGCGGCAGATCCTGCCAAGCGACTGATCGGCTACGGCGTCAATCGTTCAACAATTGCTTTTTCGCAGAAAGCCATTGATCAGTCCAACGAATGTTTCTAATAGTATCAATCAAACAATCTTATGGGTGTATCCATGTCCGCTCCCTTAGACATCGACCAGCTCCAGACCTTCGTCGCGATTGCCGATACCGGAAGCTTCACCCGCGCCGCCGAGCGGGTCTTCAAGACGCAGTCGGCCGTGTCCATGCAGATGCGACGTCTCGAAGAGCGCATCGGCAAGCAGCTCTTCATGAAGGACGGCCGCGGCAACCGGCTGACCGCGGAAGGCGACCGGCTGCTCAACTTCGCGCGCCGCATGCTCCGCCTCAACAACGAGGCCATCGCCGCCTTCGACGACAACCGCCTGGAAGGCATGCTGCGCATCGGCACGCCGGACGATTATGCCGACCGCTACATGCCGGAAATCATCATGCGGTTTGCCAAGACGCATCCGAATGTCGAGCTCTACATCGTCTGCGAACCCTCGGTGGACCTTGCGGAAAAGATGGCCAAGGGCGAGCTCGACATCGCACTCGTCACCCACAATCCGCGCCAGCGCCAGTCGGACGTGGTGCGCACCGAGCCGCTCTGCTGGGTCATGTCGGCCAACCATCCGCTGCCCGAAAACGCGCCGGTGCCGCTCGCTGTCGGCCGGCGGGATTGCCAATGGCGGCAGATTGCCTGCGCGGCGCTCGATTCCGTCGGGCGCGATTACCAGGTCCTGTTCACCAGCTGGTCGTCGACCGTCGTCGCCGCCGCCGTCATGGCGGGCATGGCGGTCTCCGTGCTGCCGGAATCGGCGCTGCGCCCCGGCATGAAGGTGCTGACGCAGGCGGACGGCTTCCCGCCGCTCGCCCCCGTGCAGATCGGCATCATGCGGCGGCCGGGCCTCTCGCCCTCGCTCTCCAATGCCATCACCAGCCACATCACGGCCTGTCTCGATAACATCACGCCGCTTTCGGCCGCAGACGACCTGCCGGAAGCCGAAGTGAAGGTGTTTCCGCGCATGCCGCGGGCGCGGCAGGGCAATATCCTGCCGGGATGGTGACGCAGCTCCCCCTCGACGGCATTCCCGCTGGCAAGGCCGGGCCGTCGAAGGTGACGATCCGGCTTGCCCGCGCAGATGAAGTCGAGACGCTCCGGCAGATCGAACGCTCCGCCGCGCAGGCTTTCAAGCTGATCGAAGCCTTCTCCTGGCTTGCCGTCGGCGAGGTGCAGAGCGCCGAACGGCACCAGGAGATGATCGCGCAGGGAACGAACTTCGTGGCCGCGGCCGACGGCGACTACCCCGTCGGCTTTTTGAGTGCGGAGGTGGCCGATGGCGAGTTGCATATCGAAGAGATTTCCGTCGATCACTTGCACCAGGGTTTCGGCATCGGCCGCAAGCTGATCCGGCGCGCCATCGACGAGGCGGCCGCGCGCGGGCTTGCCGCCGTGACGCTCACCACCTTCCGCACCATCCCCTGGAACTGCCCCTATTACGAGCGGCTCGGTTTCCGCACGCTGGACGAGGCCGACCTCTCGCCGCGCCTTGACAGCTTGCTCACGCTGGAAGCCGAACACGGGCTGGCGCGCGACACGCGCTGTGCCATGCGGCTCACCATCCCCGAATAAACCCCAAGAAAAAGCCCCGGTGCGTTGCCTCACCGGGGCTGCCGTTCCTCACGATACGCGAGCGATCAGTCGTAGGTGGCTTCCTTGCCATCGAAATAGATGGTGCTGGCCTCGCAGATGTTGATCGTCGTCTCGTCACCCTTGATGCTGGAGCCGTCCTCGGCTTCCCAGGTCACGTAGAATTCGATGTCGCAGGGGCCGTCATAGTTGAACTCCATGTTCGCCGTTTCGTTGGCGCTGAGCTTGAAGTTCATCCAGTTGGCGCTCCATTCGCCGCCCTCGCCGGTGTAGAAACCGTCGATGATGTAGCCGGAGTCGTTCTTGATATCGAATTTCATGCCGGCGGCGAAGGCGACCGGCGCAGAGATGAACAGCGCCGCCGCTGCAAGCGCGGCGATCGATTTGGTAGCGATAAACTTCACGGGAATGATCCTGTTCGAGTGATGATGAAATCGCTGACCTGATGCCGCAATCTTTTGCTTGGCCGCATGCGCGCGATGGTTCTGTTGCCCCTAAAGAAACGGGGCCGGGCTCGCTAGAGCCTGGCCCCGTTTTCTCAAACGGATCAGTTATTTGCTTTATTCGAGGCGAGCAACCGTCAGGCGAGATTCTTCTTCAGGAAGTCCACGGTGCGCTGCCAGGCGAGGTCCGCTGCCGCCTTGTCGTAGCGGGCGGCGGAAGTGTCGTTGTTGAAGGCGTGGTTGACGCCGTCATACATGTGGATCTCGAAGGTCTTGCCGTCCGCTTCCAGCGCCGCGCGATAGGCGTCGATGCCGGCATTGATGCGCTCGTCGAGCCCGGCATAGTGCATCATCATCGCCGCCTTGATGGCCGGCACGTCTTCCGCCGGCGGCTGCGCGCCGTAATAGGCGACGCCGGCCTTCAGTTCCGGCGACTTGGTGGCGAAGCGATTGACGAGGCCGCCGCCCCAGCAGAAGCCGATCGCGCCGACATTGCCGCTGGCGCCCTCGAGCTCGGCCAGGAATTTCAGGCTCGCCTCGGCATTGGCCACCGTCACCGCCGGATCGAGCTTGCCGATCAGTTCGCGCGCCTGGTCCTCATTGTCCGGCGTGCCGCCGGATGGCGACAGGAAATCCGGGGCGAGCGAGATGAACCCTTCGAGCGCCATGCGGCGCGCGACATCGCGGGTATGGGCGTTGAGGCCGCGGTTCTCGTGGATGACGATGACGCTGCCGAGCGGACCAGTCGCCTCCGTCGGGCGCACGACATAGCCCTTCATCTCGCCGCTGCTGCCGCCATAGACGACATCCTTGGCGGTGAGGCGCTGGTCGTCCGCGGCGATCATCTCGGCGCTCGCCGAATTGGCCGCAAGCAGCGGCGCGATGGCGGCTGCGGCAGCGCCCGAGCCCGCAAGCGCCGTCAGGCGTTCCATGAAGCGGCGGCGGTCGAGCGTCAGGTGGGTATATTCGTCATAGGCATTGATCATTGCCTGCGTGATCTTCGGCTTGTCCATGGCGGATCCTCCGGTTGACTTTTCGGAAGATAAGATAGGCCGCCGAGGCGCTGCCGCGGAACACAACTGCGTTACCGTAAGGTCAGGTCAAGGCGAGCCAGGTGGCAAGCCAGATCCACAGCAGGCCGACGACGGCGAGGCCCGCGATGAACAGCGGCCGGCGGTAGCGGATGCGGTTGCTGGTGACATGCACATACGCATGCGCATAGCGCAGCGCCACGAACAGCCAGCCGCCCGCCACCGTCACCGGATTATCGGCATCAACCAGGTAAAGCAGGATGCTGACCGCATAGAACAGCACGGGCAGCTCGAACTGGTTGGCGAGGCAGTTCTTGACGATGAGGCTTTCGGCCGGCTCCTCGCGGTTCTCGCGAAACTGGGAGACACTCGCGCGCCCATCCTTGACGGCGCTGACGCGGCGGAGCGAGAGCAGCAAATAGAGGCAGAAGACGAGCGCGACATGCGCGATCATCGGCCAGATCGTGGCTTCCGTGGGAGACATGAGGATCCTTCGGCTTGTCGTTGCGACCGATGCATAGGGGTTTCCGGCCGAAGCCTCAACCGGAAAGGGCCATTCCGACAAGCCGAAGGGGAAAGCGTGTTATTGCGGGGTCAGGACTTCCGTGCCGGAGCCGTCCTGTCCGCTGATCGTCCAGGCGCCATGCAGCGACCCGTCGCCCTGGACGTTATAGACGATGAGGCCGACGGCATCGCCGAGCACGTAGCCGGCAGCGAAGGCGTCACCGTAGAGCATGCAGATGCCGTTCGAGGTGGTCGAGCCGGTATGCCATTCGATCGAGCAGGTCGTTTCGCTCGTCAGCTCGATCGTCGCCGTTCCGTTATAGGCGGAGCCGTCGAGGTTGGTGCCTTCCACATTGTAGGTGCCGGCATTGACCGTCTGCGCGTGTGCAGGCGCGACCAGCGCAAGGCCCAGAAGGGCGCCAGCCAGTATCTTCTTCATGATGTCCCCCAGATGAAGCCGGCGAGATTGCCGGTGCCCGATCCTAGCAGGAATCACAAGTCCGTGAAGACGGAAATGCCCGGCAAGGCCGGGCATTTTCAGGCTTATCAGCAGATGCCGAACAATCAGACGGCGCCCGGATAATTCGGGCTTTCGCGGGTGATCGTCACGTCATGGGCGTGGCTTTCGCGAAGGCCAGCGCCGGAGATGCGCACGAAGGTCGCCTTCTCCTGGTAGTCCTTGATGTCGTGGCCGCCGACATAGCCCATCGAGGCCTTGAGGCCGCCGGCGAGCTGGTGCAGCACGCCCGAAACCGGACCCTTGTAAGGCACCTGGCCTTCGATGCCTTCCGGCACCAGCTTCAGCGTGTCGCGCACTTCCGCCTGGAAGTAGCGGTCTGCCGAGCCGCGCGCCATGGCGCCGACGGAGCCCATGCCGCGATAGGCCTTGAAGGAGCGGCCCTGGTAAAGGAACACTTCGCCCGGGCTTTCATCCGTGCCGGCGAGCAGCGAGCCGATCATGACGGCCGAGGAGCCGGCAGCGATGGCCTTCGCGAGGTCGCCGGAGAACTTGATGCCGCCGTCGGCGATGACCGGAATGTCCTGGGCATGCGCCGCCTCGACCGAGGCCATGATGGCGGCAAGCTGCGGCACGCCGACGCCGGCGACGATGCGGGTGGTGCAGATCGAGCCCGGGCCGATGCCAACCTTGACGGCGTCGGCGCCCGCATCGATCAGCGCCTTGGTGCCGCTCGATGTCGCGACGTTGCCGGCCATGATGCGAACGGAGTTGGAGAGCTTCTTGACGCGGCCTACGGCGTCGAGGACGCGCTGCGAATGGCCGTGCGCGGTATCGACGACGATGAGATCGACGCCGGCATCGATGAGGCGCTCGGCGCGTTCGAAACCGTCGTCGCCGACGGAGATGGCGGCGGCGGCGCGCAGGCGCCCCTGCGCATCCTTCGAGGCATTGGGGTTGAGCTGCGACTTCTCGATGTCCTTGACCGTGATGAGACCGACGCAGCGGCCGTCGCCGTCGACGACCAGCAGCTTCTCGATGCGGTGCGAGTGCAGCAGGCGCTTGGCCTCCTGCTGGTCGACGCTTTCCTTCACCGTGACGAGGTTTTCACGGGTCATCAGTTCGTAGATCTTCTGGTTCGGATCGGAGGCGAAGCGCACGTCGCGGTTCGTCAGGATGCCGACGAGGCGGCCGGCCTTGCCGTTGCCGCCGTTTTCGACGACCGGGATGCCGGAAATGCCATGCGCCTTCATCAGCGAGAGCGCGTCGGCGAGCGTGGCGTCGGGGCCGATCGTCACCGGATTGACGACCATGCCGCTTTCGAACTTCTTGACCTGGCGGACTTCCTCGGCCTGTTCGGCGGGCGTCAGGTTGCGGTGGATGACGCCGAGGCCGCCGGCCTGCGCCATGGCGATGGCGAGACGGCTTTCCGTCACGGTATCCATGGCGGAAGAGAGGATCGGCAGGTTGAGCTCGAAATCGTGGGCGATGCGGGTCGCGATGTTCGTCTGGCCCGGCATGACCTCGGAGTGACCGGGCTGCAGGAGAACGTCGTCGAAAGTGAGAGCTTCGAGACCGGTTGCGGTTTCTATGATGCGCGCCATGGGCCAAGTTCCTTTAAGGGTAAAGCTTACGCACCAAGGGGAACATTGGGAGTTGTCCGCCTCGGTCGCTTGCAAGAAATTCTTGGAAGTTGGCGAGGGCTGGTAACACGTTCATGACGGGTTGGGAATAGCAAAAGCGGCCCGGTGGCGCGCATTGCCGCGTTGACGATTTTTTAGCCGTGCCTGCTGGCGTTCTTTTAAATCTTCGCATGTATAACCGTTTTCGTGGCCAGGACAGAAAGGCCAACAGCAAGAAACAACCAGAGAAAACGGGGAATAACAATGTCTGCACTGAAGAAGAGAGCACGCGCACTCGAAGACGAATTCGCCTATCAGCAGGAATTTCAGTTCAAGGCTCAGGCCCGCCGCAATGCTCTCATCGGCCTGTGGGCCGCCAATACCATGCGCCGTCCCGATGGTGAGCAATATGCCCGCGAACTGGCCGTGGCCGATGTCGCAGCACCCGACGGCGCCTTCAACCGTATTCGCGCAGACTTGCGCTCGGCGGGCGTCAACTGTCCCGACGAAGAATTGCGCGACCGCATGGTCGTGATGCTGAAGGATGTAGCCCGCGAGATGCGCGGCGGCTACTGATCGGTTTTTTGACGAAACGGCCCGCCCATGATGAGGCGGGCCGTTTTGATTCAAAAGCAATTCCAGCAAAAGTGTGAAGCGGTTTTGCGTTCGGAATTGCGAGAAATAAATCAGATATCGAACTGGTAGCTGACAGGCACGAAGCGATAGCCCTCGCCGGCCTTCTCGACAAAACCGGCTGCCGGGAACGGCATGTGGTAGCCGATGAAGGCGAGCTTGTCGGTCGCGATCATGTCGAAGACCTTCTTCCGGGTGGCCGCCGCCTGCGCCTTGTCCATGTCGAAACGCACTTCCCAATCCGGCCGCTGGAGCGACAGCACGTAGTGGTTCGCCGTGTCGGCCGTCAGGATGATCGCCCTGCCCTCCGATTCGACGCGGAAGATCATGTGGCCCGGCGAATGGCCGAAGGCATCCAGCCCGGTGATGCCGGGCACGACCGCGCCGCCATCCTCGATGAAGGTGAGCTTTTCGGCGAGCGGCTGCACCTTGGCGAGCACACCCTGGTGACCCTGTTCGGCCGGCGTGCCCATGCGCTCGGGATTGACCCAGAAATCATATTCCGTGCGACCGGCGACATAGCGCGCATTCGGGAAGGCCGGCTTTCCGCCCTCCATCAGCCCGCCGATATGGTCCCCATGCATATGGGTGATGACCACCACGGAAACCTGGTCCGGCGTGTAGCCGGCATATTTCAAGCCTTCGAGCAGGCGCCCCATGCCGGCCTCCCGGCCGCCCTCGCCCATGCCCGTATCGAACAGCACGACTTCGCTGCCGGTATCGACGAGCGTCGGCGCGAAGCTGTTGACGAAGCGGTCAGCCGGCAGGAAGTTTTCCGCCAGCAGCGCGCCCACGGCATCGGCCGACTGGTTGATGCCGAAGGTTTCGTTCGGCGCGCCGGAGGGGCGCATGCCGTCGCGCACGACGAGCACGCGGAAGCTGCCGAGCTTGAAGCTGCGTGTTTCGAGGGGGCTTACTCTCATGTCGGTGGCATCCGTGTCGGATTGGGCGAAGGCCGCCCCGCGGTTGAGCAGCAGCGGTGCGGCCAATGTGCTGACGCCGGCGGCCAGAAACAAGGAGCGGCGCGAAATTGTCGAAGTGTCTCCCATGGAGTGTCCTCTTTTTGTGAAAAGCTGTTCGTGAAAAATCTGCATGGCCGGTTGTAGGGCACGGCATCGGCATGAAGATGACATGCGTCCATCTAGGGCGCTGTCACGATCCGGGCACGCCCCATCACGGCCTTGTGAAGCGAGCGATTTGACAGACGGCAACAAGGGGCGCAGAAGACGGGCGGGCCTGCACGAGGGCCTCAAACCCGATTGCCTGATGAACCGTATCGTCCCCCTCATCCTCGCCGTCGCGCTCTTCATGGAGCAGATGGACTCCACCGTCATCTCCACGTCGCTGCCGGCGATCGCCGCGGATCTGGGGGTGGGACCGATCACGCTCAAGCTCGCGCTCACCTCCTACATGGTGTCGCTCGCGACCTTCATTCCCTTGAGCGGCTGGATGGCCGACCGGTTCGGCGCCAAACGCATCTTTCGCCTGGCGATCCTCGTCTTCGTCGGCGGCTCCATCCTCTGTGCCGTCGCCGACAGCCTCGTCGCCTTCGTCGTCTCGCGCTTCCTGCAGGGCATGGGTGGCGCGATGATGACGCCGGTCGCCCGCCTCGTTCTGGTGCGCAGCACGTCGCGCTCCGAGCTCGTCTCGGCCATGGCGCTGCTCACCATTCCGGCCCTCGTCGGCCCGCTTGCCGGCCCGCCGCTCGGCGGCTTCATCACCACCTATTTCTCCTGGCACTGGATCTTCCTGATCAACGTGCCGGTCGGCATCGTCGGCTATATCCTCTCCGGCATCTACCTGCCGGAAATCCGCGCCGCAGCACCCCCGCCGCTCGACTGGCTCGGCTTCTTCCTCAGTGCCGTCGCCGCCTCCGGCACTATGTTCGGCCTGTCGGTCGTCAGCCTTCCGGCGCTGCCGCCGATCATCGGCATCGTCTCGACCCTCGTCGGGCTTCTCTGCGGCGTGCTCTATGTGCGCCACGCGCGGCGCCATCCCGCTCCGCTGCTCGACCTGAAACTCTTCCGCGACAGCGCGTTTCGCGCGGCCTCCGTCGGCGGCACGCTGTTTCGCATCTCCGTCGGCGCGGTGCCCTTCCTGATGCCGCTGATGTTGCAGGTGGGCTTCGGCCTATCGCCGTTCCAGTCCGGCCTCGTCACCTTCACCGGCGCGGTCGGTGCGCTCACCACAAAATTCCTCGCCAAGCGCGTGCTGACCTTCGCCGGCTTCCGCACGACCCTGATCATCGCCTGCCTCTGCGGCACGGCGCTGACCTTCGTCAACGGCCTCTTCACGCCCGCGACACCCTTCTGGTTCATGGCGCTGGTGCTGCTCGTCGCAGGCTTTGCGCGCTCCTTCTTCTTCACCAGCGTGAACGCGCTCTCCTTCGCCGACATTCCGGACGAGGACGCCAGCAAGGCAACCTCGATGAGCGCCGTGCTTCAGCAGATCAGCCTTGCCATGGGCGTCGCGGTGGCCGGCGCGATCCTCGAAATCGAGACCTCGCTTACCGGCTCGGCGCTGGAGCTGCGCGATTTCCAGATTGCCTTCATGGTCATATCGGCGATCACGCTCACTGCCGTCATCCCCTTCATCGCCATGGCCAAGAACGCCGGCGCCACGGTCTCCGGCCATCGGCTGGAGGCAGAGGAAACGGCGGCGGTGAAGTAGGGCCGGTTATTCCGGCTGTTCGCAAACGGCGGCGAGCTTGTTGCCGTCGTGGTCGCGGATGAAGGCGGCGTAGAAATTCGCATGGAACGGGCGCAGGCCTGGCGCACCCTCATCGGTGCCGCCCTGCGCAAGGGCGGCGGCATGGAAGGCATCGACCGCCGCGCGGGTCGGGGCGACGAGCGCGATGGTCACGCCGTTGCCGAAGGTTGCCGGTTCGCGGTTGAACGGCTCCACGACCCAGAAGCGGGCGCGCACGTCCTCGTCGGCCGCATAACCGATCTCGTCCACCCCTTCCTTCTGCCTGCGATAGCCGATGAGCGGCAGGATGGCGTCATAGAAGCGGCCGGCGCGTTGCAGGTCGTTGGTGCCGACGGTGGTGTAGAGCAGCATCAGGCGTCTTCTTCCGTCGCCGCCGCCTCGTCGTCCCTTGCCTTGCGGCCCTTGAACCCCTTGGCGAGCAGGAACATTTCCACCGATTCGGCGCGCGAAGCGCCGGGCTTCACATGGATGACCTGCTTGAAATTCTGCTTCAGCAGGTTGAGCAGGTCGCGCTCCGTGCCGCCCTGGAAGGTCTTCGCCAGGAAGTGCCCGCCCTCGGCCAGCACCTCGATTGCGAAGTGGGCTGCGACCTCGCACAGATGCATGGTGCGGATATGGTCCGTCTGGCGATGGCCGGTGGTCGGCGCCGCCATGTCCGAGATCACCAGGTTCGGCGTGCCGCCGACCGCCTCGATGAGTTTTTCAGGCGCATCGGGCTCCAGAAAGTCCATCTGGAGGATGCGCACGCCCGGAAGCGGGTCCATCTCCAGAAAGTCGATCGCCGCGACGCGCGGGTCGGCATCGGTCGAATCCGTCACCTTGGCGGCGATCTGCGACCAACTTCCGGGCGCCGCACCAAGGTCGATGATGCGCCGGGCGCCGGCGAGGATATGGTGCTTCTCGTCGATCTCCAGCAGCTTGAAGGCCGCGCGCGCGCGATAGCCTTCGAGCTTGGCGCGCTGCACATAGGGATCGTTGATATGGCGCTCGATCCAGCGGCGGGACGACGCCTTGAGCTTGCCCTTCTTGACCTTCTGGCCGAGCTTGCGGCCGATCGGGGGCTTGGTCATGACGCCTGTCCTTCGGGCTTTGCCGGGTTGCGGGGGCCGCCGCGATGGTTGCGGCGGTGGCGGCCGCGGCGCCAGACGCCGTCATCGGCCATCATGTCGGTGAGCAGGCCTTCGCGCAGGCCCCGGTCGGCGACGCGCATGCGGCGCGACGGCCAGCGCTTGCGGATCGCTTCCAGAATGGCGCAGCCGGCGAGCACGAGATCCGCCCGGTCCGGGCCGATGCAGGGATTGGCCGCGCGGGCGGAAAAATCCCAGGAGAGCAGCCGCGCCTGCATTGCGGTCACTTCGTCGTCGGACAGCCAGACGCCATCCACCCGGCGGCGATCGTAGCGCGGCAGGTCGAGATGCACGCCGGCCAGCGTCGTGACCGTGCCGGACGTGCCGATAAGGTGGAAATCCTCGGGTGCGACGCGCGCGACATCGCCCGGGCAATCGAAATTCGCCAGCATGCCCTCGACTTCCGAGACCATGCCCGCAAAACTCTCGGGCGTCACGTCGCGCCCGCCATGGCGTTCGGAAAGCGTGACGACGCCGACCGGCAGCGAGGTCCAGTGCGTGATGTGGTTGGCAAGCCGGCTGGAGCGGTTGTCACCGATGCGGATGACCGCGATTTCGGAAGACCCGCCGCCGATATCGAACAGCACGACCGACTTCGCCTCCCGCCCGACGAGCGAGGAGCAGCCGGACACCGCCAGCCGCGCTTCGGTCTCGCGGTTGATGATCTCCAGGTCGAGCCCGGTTTCTTCCAGCACCCGCTCCAGAAACGCTTCGCCGTTCACCGCCGCCCGGCAGGCTTCGGTGGCGATGAGGCGTGCGCGGCGGATGTTGCGGTTCTTCAGTTTCGCGGCGCAGATCTTCAGCGCCTCGACGGAACGGTCCATCGCCTCGTCGGAAAGCTGGCCGCTCGCAGCCAGGCCCTCGCCGAGCCGCACGATGCGCGAAAAGGCATCGACGACGCGGAACTGGCCGGGCCGGGTCGGCTGGGCGATGAGCAGGCGGCAATTGTTGGTGCCGAGGTCGAGTGCCGCATAAAGCGGCGCATCGTAGACGTCGCGATCGGCCGGCCGGTGGGCCGCCGAATCGCGCCGCGGTTCCGGCATGTGGAAGGCGGGCCGCTCTCCGTTGGCCTGCTCGACCGCCGGGTGCTGCACGATGGCCGCTTCGGCAACGAGCGGCACGGCGCGCGGCGCCTTCTTGCCACGGTTCTTGCGCCGGTTGCGGCGGCCTTCGGCCGTACCCTGATCGGGAAGTTCTCGCTGGCCGACGGGCGCGAGCGGGCGCACGTTTTCGCTGCCGGCAGTTTTACTGCGTCGGCGGCGCTTGTTCCTGCGCGTGGAATCACCGGCCTCATTGGCCTTGGGGCGCTCAGCCGATCCGGATACACCGGTCGCCTGGCCTGCGGACAGGGAAACGGCAGAGGGACTTGTTGCGCCCTTCTGTTTTCCCTTGCGACGGCGCGACCGCTTCGGACGCCCCGTATCTTCCGCATCTCGCGCCCCGGAAACGGACGGCTTCACGCCGCTGTCGGGGTCGTTCACGTTGCTGCCTATGGCGCCGCGCAAAGCTCATAAAGCTGCAAGCAGGCGCTCTCTCGATCTTCGTTGGCGCGACATTACCAGCGCCCGGCCCGTTCGCCAAATTCTTTTTATGACGGACCGACGACACCTGCGGCCCGAACCCGCCCACGAAAGCCCAGCAACGATTTTCCCAAAAAAACCATTTGCATCTCCCCGCCTTTTGTTTATAAGCCCGCCTCACAGGCGCCGGCCCAGCCGGAACCGTTGCTGGGGAATAGTTCAACGGTAGAACGACGGACTCTGACTCCGTTAATCTTGGTTCGAATCCAGGTTCCCCAGCCAAAAACTTCCGAGAGAAATCCAAAGCGTTCGGCCACCCTCTTTGAGGCTGGCCTGGATTTTCATATTGCGCCAGTCCCCGCATTTCCAACGGCTCCCTGTTACGTAACGACAGGGGTGCAGCGTGAAACCGTCGCGCGCGACGCTGGACCTTTTTCCGGAAAATGCTGAAGACCTGCGAGAGCATATCGCCGCCGCGCCGAGCTCTCAATTATCGAGTGAAGACCCGGGCAGAGTGGCTAAGTCGGACAATTTTGACATTCGACGGGCGCGCGCTTCTCATCGTGTGCATCCGCTGGTAGCACCGTGATTCACACATGTTTCGAAAGGGTTAGTTATGAGTGCCACAGGATTTGAAGGGTCGACACTCGAATATCGGTTCGTTTCTCCGGTTATGCCAGGATCCGACGCGATAACGCTTTTCACTGAGCAGCCCGGCCAAGACGCAGAGTTTCTGATCTCGGGCGACTTTGATGTGGGAGCCTTCAACGTCGACAACAAGACCATACGATTCGACATGAATTCGTCGTTTGGCATCTCGTTCGCCCCTGGTGACGCATTCACGATCAGCGATATTGGCATCGATGACGTGCCGGATATCGTCGGCTTTACGCTGTCGACCAATGTCGCAGGGTTAACAGCTGCAAATATCACCTATACGGCACAGTCCTTTACCATCACGATGCCTGGTTCGCTCGATTGGCTCCCTGGACAATACCTGGAAATCACCGCTCAGTTCATCACAGACACGCAAACCCCCGATCCCGATCCGCGTCCCGACCCACAGCCAACAAAGGTTACAGGCACGGATGGCGATGACTTCCTGCGCGGCTCGGGCGGGCAAGACATCATGGCGGGCGGTGGCGGCAACGACGCCCTCTTCGCCGGCGGCGGCAACGATACCGTCAACGGTGGCACTGGCGATGACACGATCGGGGGCGGCAATCACGCCGATGTTCTTTATGGCGAGCAGGGCAACGACATAATCTATGCAGGCGAAGGAAATGACGCCGCGTATGGAGGCATCGGCAATGACGCTTTGTTTGGCGGCGGCGGTCATGACTCGCTCTATGGAGGCGATGGGCGAGACACGGTCTGGGGCGGCAGTGGCAATGATTTGCTGAAGGGCGCGAATGGCGATGACGTCTTGGGCGGCGGTGCTGGAAACGACGAGGTTTTCGGTGGCGCTGGCAATGACACCGTTTCAGGTGGCGACGGCAACGATCAGTTGTTCGGCAATATGGGCAACGACGTGCTCTTTGGCGGGGCTGGTAAAGACATTCTCGATGGCGGCCTGGGAAATGACAACCTGTATGGCGGTGCCGGGGCGGACACGTTTGTCTTCGGCAAGGCCGAGGGCAACGACGTGATCCGCGACTTCGAGGCCGACCGCGATTTCATCAAGCTCAGTGGGCAAACCTATACCGTCGGTGAGAGCGCCAATGGCGACGCGATCCTCGAGCTCTCTGGCGGCGGCACCGTGACGTTGATCGGAGTTGCGATCGGAGACGTTAACTCCGATTGGTTCCTGACAGCGTAAAGTAGAGCGAGTACGGCCGACCAGGCTCGTTTCAGGTCGGCCCCTTCTCGCGCGGCTTGCTGGCTTCGTCATGGACGAGCGAAGCCGCTAGCTTGGCGGCGTGATCAAGCTGGCGACCCTCTGGTGAGCTGGTCGGCGGCTCGAAACGTGCGGAATGAACTGCCGAGCCAGGTTCCCCAGCCAATCTCTTTTCCCGTATATTTTCCCTTCGATTGCCGGAATGCTGTTAGCATTCGCGGGGAGTCGTACCGGATTCCGGTTGCAATCGGGGGCCGAGTCACTAGTTGGGTCAGAAAAGAGCGGATCTGCGCCGAGAGTGTTGTCTATGATGTGCATGCGCCGGTGGTTTGCCGATAGATTTGGCGGGGCTTTCGCTTGAGCGACGTGGGGGCGCCACGGCAGGGGTTTCGCGGCGAAAGCGATGGGCGGCCGGCGGCCTCAAGGGCGTTTTTGCGGCGGCTTCGGCTTTGGACCGGGCTGGTCCTGTTTCTCTATGCGACGATGCATCTTCTGAACCAGGCGTTCGGCATTCGCTCCGTGGAGGCCATGGACATGGCGAGCCTAGTGCTTTTCGACCCGTGGCAGAGCGCGCCGGGGCGGGTGCTGCTCTACGGCTCGATGAGCATTCATGCCGCGCTCGGCTTGCGCGCGCTCTATCGGCGGCGGCATCTGCGGTTGCCGCCAGTCGATGCGGTGCAGCTGATCCTCGGCCTGGCCATACCCGCCGTGCTCTTCGCCCATGCCGGTTCGATCGCCTATCTGAAAAGCGTCTATGACGCCCGGGTCGGTTTCGACAAGATCATCTATGCGCTGTGGGTCGCCAACCCCCAGATCGGCCTGCCGCGGCAGTTGCTGCTGATCCTTGCCGTGTGGATTCACGGCTGTCTTGGCGTGCGGGCGTGGCTTCGAACCAAACAATGGTATGCGCGCCATGTTCCGGTCCTGATGTCGCTTGCGACGCTGGTGCCCGTGCTGGCGATCCTCGGTTTCGTCAATGCCGGGCTCGACATGCGCGAGCTTGCCGCCCTGGGCGTGGACTATCTGTCGCCGGGTGCTTACGACGCCCCGGGTTCGGCCGCCGCCGATGCGACGGCGCAGGCCAATGCGATCGCCGACCGCATTACGCTTGGCTACCTCGCGCTGCTCGGCGGCATCCTCGTGCTGCGCATGGCACGCGACTGGCATTCCTCGCGGTTCAGCTCGGTCAAGATCACCTATCCCGGCCCGCGCACCGTCTCCGTCCCGGTCGGCTTCAGCGTGCTGGAGGCGAGCCGCTGGTGTGGTATCCCGCATGCTTCCGTCTGCGGCGGCCGCGGCCGGTGCTCGACCTGTCGCGTCGAGATCGTCGCCGGCGGCGAGGCCTTGCCGGCAGCGGCGGGCGACGAGGAGCGCCTGTTGCGGCGGATCGGGGCGCCGCCATCGATCCGGCTCGCCTGCCAGATCCGGCCCAAACACGACCTCGCCGTCGTGCCGCTGGTGCATTCCGCCACCGCGGCGCAGACGAAGGGCGGCGCGTTCGCGCAGGTTGCCTCGGCCCGCCGGGAAACCGAAGTGGCAGCACTTTTCGTCGATCTGCGCCAGTCCACCCGGCTTGCCGACGACCGCCTGCCGTACGACACCTTTTTCATCGTCGAGCGCTACATCAAGGCGGTCTCCACGGCCGTGCGGGAAAGCGGCGGCCATGTCACCAACATTGCCGGCGATGGCGTCATGAGCGTCTTCGACACGGACGGCCCGACGCATGATGCGGCGCGCGACGCCTTTCGCGCGGCGCTTCGACTGTGGGAGGGCATCGATGCCCTGAACGAGGACCTGCAGCAGGAGCTGAACGAGCCGTTGCGGGTCGGCATCGGCCTGCATGTCGGGGTCGCGGTCGTCGGCACGGAATGGACGGGCGGGCTGGAGGGCATGCCCTTCCTCGGCGATACCGGCAATGTCGCGGCGCGCCTGGAGGCGCAGACCAAGCGGCTGGAAGCCACGATGGTGGCCTCCCGGGAGGCGATCCTGATGGCGGCCGGTCCGGAGCAGGTTTTCGACTTTGCGCCCGTGCTGCTGGCCGGCAAACAGGAGCCGATCGAGGTCGCGTGTTTTCGCGAAAGCGAGGAGCTTCGTTTGCTTCTCGCTGCTCCTGTGGCCGGCTAACTCTCCACCACAGAAATCTACGGCACTCTTGTCAGCGGTTTGCCCGACTGGCAGGTTGCACATGTCGATTCACACCTGCACGGAGGGGACAACCTATGGCGCACAAGTTCGAGATCTACAAGGACAAGGCTGGCGAGTTTCGCGTTCGCTTCAAGTATAACAGCGAAGTGATGTTCTCCACGGAAGGCTATTCCAGCAAGGCGAGCGCCCAGAACGCCATCGATTCGATCAAGAAGAACGGCCCCAGCGCGCCCGTCGAAGACACGACGACAGCGCAGGCCTGATCAGGTCTAACCCTCGAAAAGCCCGCCACCGGCGGGCTTTTTGCCGTTCAGAAGGTCGGCGGCGTGCAGGCGCTGATGACCTCGCAGGGCACCGGGCCGACACAGCGGAAGCGGTGCGGCCGGCGGCTTTCGAAATAATAGGCGTCGCCCGGGCCGAGGATGCGGCGCTCGTCGTCGACGGTCACTTCCAGCCGGCCGGAGAGCACGATGCCGCCCTCCTCGCCGTCGTGCACCAGCGGCACCTTTCCGGTGTCGGCGCCGGGCTGGTAACACTCCTTCAGGATCTGCAGGCTGCGGCCGAAGAGATTGTCGCCGACCTGGCGGAAGGAGATCGGGCCCTTGCCGATCTCGACCAGTTCGTCCGCCCGGTAGAACGCCTTTTTCGGCCGGTCCGGCTCGAAGGCGAAGAATTCCGCAAGGCCGATGGGGATGCCGTCGAGAATGCGCTTCAGCGCGCCGACGGACGGGTTGGAGGCATTCGATTCGATCAGCGAGATCGTCGAATTGGTGACGCCGGCGCGTTTGGCGAGCTCGCGCTGCGACAGATTGTGGGCGAGACGCAGATGGCGCAGCCTGCCCCCGATATCGACCGACATGATCTTTCCTGTTCTAGATGTTCGGAATATCGCAATTCCCGACTTTCATATCCTTTCTTTTCAATAGCTTGACGTCAACCAGAAAAGGACTTGTTCGGCATCGCAAATCATGGCGTCTATCGCTCCAGCCAGAGGAGATCTGCCATGAACGCCCACAACAAGCCCAATGCACCGGTGCTCGACAGCTACTGGATGCCGTTTACCGCCAACCGCCAGTTCAAGGCGGCACCGCGCCTGCTCGCTGCCGCCAAAGGCATGTATTATACGAGCGCCGACGGGCGCCGCGTGCTGGACGGCACGGCCGGCCTCTGGTGCGTCAATGCCGGCCACGGCCGCCGGCAGATCGCCGCCGCCGTCGAGCGCCAGCTCACCCAGATGGATTTTGCGCCCTCCTTTCAGATGGGCCATCCGATCGCCTTCGATTTTGCCGAGCGGCTGGCCGAAATCGCGCCCGGCCCGGAAGGCGCCAAGCTCGACCGCATCTTCTATACCGGTTCCGGTTCCGAATCGGTCGACACCGCGCTGAAGATCGCCATCGCCTACCAGCGGGCGATCGGCCAGGGCACGCGCACGCGCCTCATCGGCCGCGAGCGCGGCTATCATGGCGTCGGTTTCGGCGGCATTTCGGTCGGCGGCATCATCAACAATCGCCGCGTCTTCCCGCAGCTTCCGGGCTCCGACCACCTGCGCCACACCCATGACCTGGCGAAGAACGCCTTCGTGAAGGGCCAGCCGGAGCACGGCGCCGAGCTTGCCGACGACCTGGAGCGACTGGTGGCGCTGCATGGCGCGGAAACCATCGCGGCCTGCATCGTCGAGCCTGTCGCCGGCTCCACCGGCGTGCTGATCCCGCCGAAGGGTTACCTCGAAAGACTGCGCGCGATCTGCGACAAGCACGGCATCCTCCTGATCTTCGACGAAGTCATCACCGGTTTCGGCCGTCTCGGCGCATCCTTCGCCACGAACTATTTCGGCGTGACGCCGGATTTGGTGACGACCGCCAAGGGCCTCACCAACGGCGCGATCCCGATGGGCGCGGTCTTCTCCAGCCGCAAGGTGCACGATGCGCTGATGCATGGGCCGGAGAACGCCATCGAGATCTTCCATGGCTATACCTATTCCGGCCATCCGGCGGCCTGCGCCGCGGGTATCGCGACGCTCGACATCTACCGCGACGAGGGCCTGCTCACCCGCGCCGCCGAGCTTGAGGACGACTGGCAGACTGCGATGCATTCGCTGAGGGGCCTGCCGCATGTCATCGACATCCGCACGATCGGCCTGATCGCCGGCATCGAGCTTGCCTCGCGCGACGGGGCACCCGGCACGCGCGCCTATGACGTCTTCGTCGATTGCTTCGAAAAGGGCCTGCTCATCCGCGTGACCGGCGACATCATCGCCTTCTCGCCGCCGCTGATCGCGGAAAAGCAGCACTTCGAGGATATCGTCTCGATCCTCGGCGATGCGTTGAAGCGCGCGGCTTAAGTATTTTACGCAATTCCGGGCGGAAAACCGCTTCACACTTTTCCTGGAATTGCTTCGACTGCAATTTGCGAAAAACGCTGTTATAGCTGGGCCCGTAGCAGTACGGGCCCACATTCATGTCAGCATCCGCCAAGACCGAACCGAAAATCATCTTCCGTCTCCAGTTCGAGCCGGAGGGGCGCCTCGGCCGGGGCAAGATCCAGCTTCTCTCGCATATCAAGGATACCGGCTCGATTTCGGCCGGTGGGCGCGCGATGGACATGTCCTATCGCCGGGCCTGGCTGCTCGTCGACGAGATGAACCGGCTGTTTCGCGCGCCGGTGGTGGAATCGCAGCGCGGCGGAAAACAGGGCGGCGGCGCTGTGCTGACCCCCTTCGGCGAGGCGCTGATCGCGCATTACCAGGCGATGGAGGAGAAGGCGCGCGCAGCCCTTGCCGACGATATCGACTGGATCGTCGGGCAGCTCGCCGACTGACGAGAGCGTTTCCGCTTTTCTTCGAATCGCGAAAACCCTCTATCTTTTTGTTTTTACGCAATTCCGGACGCAAAACCGCTACGCACTTTTCCTGGAATTGCTCTATTCCAGCGCCACCGTCTTGATGACGGCGTGTACGGAGAGGCCCGGCACGAGGCCCAGGCGCTCGACGGAAAATGCGGTGATGCGGGCACGGACGGGATTGCCGCCGCAGGCGATGCGCAGGCTCGCCATGCCCTCGCCGTCCGGCTCGATCGCCTCCACGATGCCCTCCAGAATGTTGAGCGCGCTGAGGCCTTCCGGGCGCACGGTCGCGACCATGACGTCGCGAGCAGGGATGCGCAGCCGCACCGTCTCGCCGGGCGAAACGGCAGCACCCGGCACGAGGATGGTCGCGCCGCCATCGAGGCGGATGGTGGCAAGGCCGTGGGCGGCATCACGCGCCTCGACGTGGCCGGAAAGCACGCTGCCGGCCTCGCGGCGATCGGCGGCAGACGACAGGCGCGGGCCGCCGAGCACGTCGGAGGCGACACCGACCGCCTCGATGCGCCCGCCCGCCATGAGCACCACCCGGTCGGCCAACCGCGCGACTTCTGCCACCGAATGGCTGACATAGACGATGGGAATGCCGACCTCGTCGCGCAGGCGCTCCAGATAGGGCAGGATTTCCGCCTTGCGCTCCTCGTCGAGGGCGGCGAGCGGCTCGTCCATCAGGAGCAGGCGGGGCGAAGCGAGCAGCGCGCGGCCGATGGCGACGCGCTGCTTTTCCCCGCCGGAAAGGTTGCCCGGCTGGCGATCGAGCAGGTCGGCGATGCCGAGCAGGTCGACGATGCGCTCCGGATTTTCGGCGCGTGCGCCTTTCGGCGAGAACCAGCGGCCGTAATGGAGGTTCTGGCGGACCGTGAGGTGCGGGAAGAGGCGCGCCTCCTGAAAAACATAGCCGAAGCGGCGGCGGTGGGCGGGAACGAAGATGCGCCGCGCGGTATCGACCAACACCTCGTCGCCGAGCAGCACGCGGCCTTCCGCCGGGCGCGTCAGGCCGGCGATGATGCGGACCAGCGAGGTCTTTCCCGAGCCGGAGCGGCCGAACAGCGCGGTGACGCCGCCATCGGCGCTGAAGGCGGCATCCAGCGAAAAATCGCCGAGCCGGTGGCAGGCTTCGACGACGAGGCTCATTCGAGGTTCACCTTGCGGCCGATGCGTTGCGCCAGCACTTCGGAGGCGAGCAGCGCGACCATGGAAATAGCGATCGCGACGAGGGTGAGCCGCATGGCGCCTGCG
Organism: Shinella sp. GW821-FHT10F02; assembly: GCF_058809275.1. Lineage (NCBI taxonomy): Bacteria > Pseudomonadati > Pseudomonadota > Alphaproteobacteria > Hyphomicrobiales > Rhizobiaceae > Shinella > Shinella sp. GW821-FHT10F02. The sequence continues at coordinate 301,698 of NZ_JBXASL010000008.1, forward strand.
TCTCCGCCCGGCACCTGGGTGAAGGTGTAGATGGCGGCCGACAGGGTCTGGGTTTCGCCGGGAATGTTGGAGACGAAGGTGATGGTCGCACCGAACTCGCCCATGGCCTTGGCGAAGGCGAGGATCATGCCGGCGATGACGCCCGGGAGAATCAGCGGCAAGGTGACGGTGAGGAAGACCCAAAGGGGACTTGCACCCAGCGTGCCGGCCGCCTCCTCCAGCTTGCGATCGACGGCTTCGATGGACAGCCGGATCGAGCGCACCATCAGCGGAAAGCCCATGACGCCGCAGGCAAGCGCCGCCCCCGTCCAGCGGAAGGACAGCACGATGCCGAACCATTCGTCGAGCAAAGAACCGATGGCACCACGCCGGCCGAACAGCACGAGCAGCAGGAAGCCGGTGACGACCGGCGGCAGGATGAGCGGCATGTGCACGATGCCGTTCAGGATCGACTTGCCCCAGAAGCGGCCACGCGCCAACGCCAGCGCCACCAGAATGCCGAGCGGCAGGCTGACGAGAACCGCAACCGCCGAGACCCTGAGGCTCAGCCGGATCGCCGTCCATTCCTCATCGCTCAAGGCAAGCCAGTCCACGTCGGTTCCTTCGAAATGCCGGACGAAATGCCGGAAGCCCCGGAGATTGAACCGGGGCCGGACCGTCGACAAGACCCAAAACCTCACCTTAGTCATGGTCGGGCCTGACCCGACCATCCATGTCACGGGTGTCGTGTGCGGGGTTTGGGACTTCCCGACAAACAAAGCCCCGGGTTTAACGCCCGGGGCTGTCGCGAGGCTCGTCTTACTTCAGGATCGAGAAGCCCTGTTCGGTGAAGAAGGGGGCGGCCTTTTCGGACTTCAGGAAGTCGAGATAGGCGGCCGCGGCGGCGCTCTTCGATTCGTTCAGGATGGCGACCGGGTAGATGATCGGCGGATGGCTGTCTTCCGGGAAGGTGCCGACGACGGCGACGCCCGGATCGGCAGCGGCATCCGTCTGGTAGACGATGCCGTAGGGCGCCTCGCCGCGCGAGACGAGGGCGAGCGCCGCACGCACGCTTTCGGCACCGGCAACCTTGCCTTCGACCGACGACCAGACGCCGAGCTTTTCCAGCGCCGCCTTGCCGTATTTGCCGGCCGGCACGGTTTCGACCGCGCCCATGGCGAGCTTGCCGTCACCGACGAGGCCGGCGAGGTCGAAGCCTTCCTTGATCTCGACGGTGGACGCCTTGTCCTTCGGCGCGACGAGCACGATGCGGTTGCCGAGCAGGTTGACACGGGTGTCGTCCTTGATCAGCTTCTTTTCGGCAACGTAATCCATCCAAGCAAGGTCGGCCGAGATGAAGAGATCGGCGGGCGCTGCGGCCTCGATCTGCTTCGCGAGCGCCGAGCTGGCGGCATAGGAGACCGTCGTCTCGTTGCCGGTTTCCTTCGACCAGGCGGCGTTCGCCGCATCGAGCGCGTTCTTCAGGCTCGCAGCGGCGAAAACCGTGACCTTTTCCGCGGCGGCTGCCGGCAGGGCAAGCGGGAACGCCGCGAAGGCGGCGACGACGAGTTTCAGAAGCAGACGACGGTTCATTCCTGTTCTCCCTTATTCCTGCCTTCGGGCAGCGTGATATCCCCTTGAATATATCGGCGCTTCCGGCTTTGCCAGCGCTATATTTTCAAAAATACAGGGAAACAGACCACCGCCAAACGGCCGTAAAGACCGTCCGGCGAAGTCGCGCGATTCACAGGGAAATTTGACCGCCTAGAACAGCGCGTCGTCGAAGAGTTCGTCGTCGGTCTTCGCCGCCGCCGGCGCGGCGGGCGCTTCCATCGGCGTGCCGAAGATGCGGGCATGCACCTCGCGTTCGGAAACCATGGTGTAGGTGCGGGAAATCCGGCTGCCGAGATCGGCAAGCGCCTCGTCGAGGCCGGACAGGTCGGGAAGCTCGTGGCCGATGAGATCGCCGGCGCGTGCCGAGCAATCGGCGAGCACGTCGCCGAGTTCGGCGTTGAAATCGAGGTCTGCGATCGTCCGGCCCGCCTTGGCGGAAACGTCCGCGCCGCAGGCCCGCAGCGCCGTCATGTCCTCCTCCATGCGGTCGCCCGCACGGCGGATATGGTCGAGCGCCTCTTCCAGATGCGCATCCAGCGAGCCGCCGGCGCTGGCGCCCGCCTCGCTCAGCCTGCCGGCATCGTCTTCCAGCGATTGCAGAGCGACGAGGATGTGTTCGGCCGTCTCGTCGAGCCGCGTGGAGAAGGTGCGCAGTTCCGCCGTCACGACGTTGATCGCGCGTCCCTCCTCGCAGAGCTTGCTGCAGCGCAAGTTGGTATTGAGCGCCATGTACTGGATGTCGGTGCGCACCAGCTTGATCGTCTCGACGCCCTTCAAAAGTTCGCGCACGGTCTCGACCGTGCTGTGTCCGAGCGCATTGGCCTTGTCGGCCGCCTGTTCGATGTCGCGCACGACGGCGCGCGCCGCGGCAATATCGGCCTCCAGGATGCGCATGGCGCGGTCGGCCGACTTGCCGTCGGCGGCGTCCATGTCGCCGTATAGCATCATCAAGCCGTCGATATCGGCGCCGAAACTGCGGATCGTGCTAACGACCGTCTTGCACTCGCGGGTGAAATCGCGGGCGATCTCGCCGAGCTGCGCATGGACGAGATGGCGCACGAGCGCGGTCAGCCGGCCGGCGGCCTCCGCGTCGAGCGTTCCGGCGGCGAGATAGTCGTCCAGGAAGGCGAAGGCGGACTGGCAATGTTCGATGCGCTGGCGGGTAATGTCGCCGATCTGCATGGCCGACAGCGTGGTCGCGACCTTGGTCTGCACATGGCGCGCCGACGCGCCGACCTTGGCGGCGAGCTGCGAAAGATGGCGGCGCTGGGCCGTGAGGTCGCCGGCATTGCGCGAGAGGTTGCCGGCAATATCCGGCACGCTGCGGCGGAACCGTTCGAGTGCCTCCCCGCCCCCGGTCGAGGCGGAGCCGATCACGCTGCTCAGCGTGCCGATCTTGGTGCCGAGCGCGTCGACCTGGGTCCTGCCGTATTGAATGCGCTCGAGAATTTCTTCGGCAAAGCCGGAAAAGTCCGGAATGGCGGCGCCGGTGATCTTGGCGGTCGTGGCGAAGGTGCGGAGGTAGCGCAGCGTCTCCTGCATGTCGGCAATATAGGCGCCGAGCGACTTTTCCGTCACCGCGACATTGCCGAGGCGCTGCTGGCGCATCTCCTCGATGCCGGGAAGCGCTGTGAGCTGGTCGACGGTCGCCACGAGCTGGCCGATCGTCGCCTCGGCGGCCTCGTCGCCCAGCGAGCCTGAGAGCTTCTCCAGCGATGCAACCAGACGGTTAAGGACATCGAGCACGTTGAGCAGGACGACGCCGCCATCGAGGAACCGCTGCTCGATGCGCGAGCGGGCTCCTTCAAGGCGCGATACGAGTTCAACCTCAGCCGTCTGTCGCTCCGCGCGCTTTGCGCTTGTTATTCCTGACACGCCATACCCCACTCACAAGAACCCGTAAGCGGCACCCTAGGCTGAAGATTGTAACGCGCAGTAAATTCGCTTTCCCTTATCTAGCTGAGTCCCGCCCTCGCAGGTCCATTTCGGCACCACTACCCGAGGATGCAGGCATCCCTAGAATTAGGGATTGATAAATAATATTACTTATATCTAATTTTCTGCCTTATTATTATAAAACAGATAGTTAAGTCGATTTTCTGCCCTAGCGTGAGGCGGTGTAGACGCACCCCGATATCTACCAATGGATGAAATTAGCAACCGAACTTTACCCTTCATTAAGCGTGACTTGGGAATCTGGCGCGGGAAATACTCTGTTCCAAAACGATTATCGAGGCGTCCATGTCATCAACCCTGCCGGGTGATACGTCGTTAACCTTACCGGCGACGCTCACCATCAAGAATATATTGGCAGTTCAAGAGTTGATCTTGGACTTCTTGAGTAGAAACACGTCCGCAGTTCTGGATATCGACGAGGAGGCGCAGGTCGACCTCAGCTTCGTGCAGCTCGTTACGGCGGCGCGCAAACAGGCAGAGATGAAGGCGGGGCGCGTTCTACTTGCCCGGCCCGCTGCCGGAGACCTCTACGACGTGCTGAAGCGTGGCGGCTTCCTCGATGACATGACGCCGGACGCCGCACATTTCTGGTTGCATCAGGAGAAGAATTGATGACCGCGAAGATCTTGACCGTTGACGATTCCGCCAGCATCCGGCTGACGACGCGCGTCACCCTCTCCAATGCCGGCTACACCGTGACCGAGGCGGTCGACGGCCTCGACGGCCTGAACAAGCTGAGGGGCGGCGAATACGACCTCGTCGTCACCGACCTGAACATGCCGAATATGGACGGCCTGACGATGATCCGGGAGCTGCGCAAGCTGCCCGCCCATACCGGCGTGCCGGTCATCTTCCTCACCACCGAATCCGACGGCGAGCTGAAGGCCCAGGCGAAAGCCGCCGGCGCCACCGGCTGGCTCACCAAGCCGTTCGATCCGGAAAGCCTCGTCAAGATCGCCAAGAAGGTGCTGGGCAAATGAGCAACCCGGACCCGATCTCAGTCTTCCGGACAGAAGCCGCCGAACTGCTGGAACAGATCGAGTCCGGCCTTCTGGATTTGACACGCAGCCTCGACGACCGCGACCAGATCGACGCCGTCTTCCGCGGCCTTCACACGCTGAAGGGGTCGGGCGCGATGTTCGGCTTCGACGCGCTCGCCGCCTTTACCCACCATTGCGAGACCGCCTTCGACCGGGTGCGCAAGGGCGACGTGCCGGCAACGCACGAACTGGTCTCGGCCGTGCTTTCGGCGCAGGACCACATGCGCGCGCTCTTGGAAACGCCGAACGGCGACCACGACGCGATGAGCGCCAGCCTGCTCGACAACCTGCATCGCGCCGTCAACGGCGCCGGCTCCCCTGCCCCGGTGGCGGTTGCCGCCGCAGCTGCCACGCCCGTCAAGGAAGATGCCGGCGGCATGCGCGAATGGCGCATCCGCTTCCGCCTGCCGGCCAATGCCATGGCGAACGGCACCAATCCGCTCGGCCTGCTCGACGAAATGCGCGACCTCGGCGATTGCAAGATCGTCGCCGACATTTCGCAGGTGCCGGACCTCGCGACGCTCGAGCCGCGCGACATGCATCTCGGCTGGGACGTGACGCTGAAAACCGAGCGGCCGCGCGCCGATATCGAGGACGTCTTCATCTTCGTGATGGACGACATGGAACTGGAGATCGCGGAAATCGCCGGCGAAAAGCCGGCCACGGCACCGAAGCCCGCCGAAGCGCCGGCTGCCAAGGCCGTGGTCGTTGCCGAGCGCGAGGCGCCGGCGATCCAGGCGGCCAACGATTCCAAGCAGAACAAGTCCGCCGAAAACGTCCGCGTTCCGGCCGAACGGCTCGACGAGATGATGGACCGCGTCGGCGAGCTCGTCATCGCCCAGTCCCGCCTCACCCAGCTTGCCGGCACCGCGGCCGATCTCGGCCTGCGCTCGGTCTCGGAAGAAATCGAACGGCTTTCCGGCGAGTTGCGCGACACGATGATGGTGCTGCGCATGATGCCGGTTGCGAGCCTCTTCAGCCGCTTCCGCCGCCTCGTGCACGACCTTTCGCGTGAGACCGGCAAGGAAATCGAACTCATCACCGAGGGCGAGACCACCGAGGTCGACAAGACGGTCATCGACCGGCTCGCCGATCCGCTCGTCCACCTCGTGCGCAACTCGATCGACCATGGCCTGGAAAAGCCGGAAGAGCGAATTGCCGCGGGCAAGGAGGCGAAGGGCCAGGTCATCCTTTCCGCGCACCAGACGGGCGGCGAGGTCATCATCACCATCAAGGACGACGGTCGCGGCATCAACCGCGAGCGGGTGCGCGCCAAGGCGGAATCCTCCGGCATCATCCAGCCGGGCGCCACCCTCACCGACCAGGACCTGCTCCAGCTGATCTTCCAGCCCGGCTTCTCCACAGCCCAGGCGGTCACCAACCTTTCCGGCCGCGGCGTCGGCATGGACGTGGTGAAGAAGACGGTGGAGGCGCTGCGCGGCACGATCGACATCACCAGCAAGCCGGGCGAAGGCTCGACCGTGTCGCTGCGCATTCCGCTGACGCTCGCCATCATCGAGGGTCTTCTCGTGCGTGTCGGCCAGGGCTGCTACGTCATCCCGCTTTCGGCAGTGGAAGAGTGCCTCGAACTGTCGCTCGAAGACGATCTTCGCTCGCGCGGGCGCAGCTTCATCTCGCTGCGCGACAGCCTCGTACCCTTTCTTCGGCTGCGGGAACTGTTCAGAACCGGCACCGAACCCGATCAGCACCAGAAGGTCGTCGTCATCTCGACGGGCTCGGAGCGCGTCGGCCTCGTCGTCGACCAGATCATCGGCGACCACCAGACGGTCATCAAATCCATGTCCAAACTGCACCATGACGTCGTCACCTTCTCGGGCGCGACCATCCTTGGGGATGGCAGCGTCGCCCTGATCCTCGACGTCACGCACCTCATCGCAGTCGGACAACATCAGGAGGCGCAATTGCGGGCGGCAGGATGAGTGAAGCGGCACGAAAACTCGACTACGAGACGATCTGGGGCGAGGAGGACGAACTCTCGGTCCTCACCTTCAACCTGAACGGCGAGACCTTTGCCATCGAGGCGATCGTCGTGCAGGAAATCCTCGATCTCCTGCCGGAAACCCATGTCCCCGGCAGCAAATCCTTCGTTTCCAGCGTCATCAACTTCCGCGGCAAGGTCATTCCGCTTGCCGACATCCGCCTTGCCTTCGGCATGGATGCTACGGAAACCACCATCGACAGCCGCATCGTCGTCATCGAGCTCGATCTCGACGACGAGGCGACGCTGATCGGTCTGCGCACCGACAAGGTCAACGAAGTCACGACCCTGCCGAAACTGGCCAGCGAGCCGCCGCCGAGCGTCGGCATGCGGTGGCGCGCCGATTACATCAACTGCCTCGTCAAGCGGGGCGGAGAATTCATCATCGTCCCGAACCTGCACGCGATCTTTGCCCCCCGCAAAGACCGGCCGGCGCCCGCGCCGAACTAGGACATCAGGAGAGACCCATGCGCTTCACCATTAAACTCAAGTTATTCCTGGCCTTCGGTTTCATGCTCGCGGTGCTCGTCGGTACGGCGGCCTATGGCATCATGAGCCTCGGCGGCCTCAACACCACACTCGGCGACGTGCTCAGTGGCCCCGCCGAACGCCTGAAACTTGCCCAGACGCTGAACAATCTGCAACTCCAGCAGATTCGTCAGCAGAAGAACATGCTGTCTTCCACAAGCGTCACCGAGACAAACCGCTACATCGCCCTCAGCGACGAGGCGCGCAAGAGCTTCGATACGACCTTCGAACAGGTCCTCGCCAAGGCGACGGAGCAGGGTAAGGTGCTCTGGAGCAAACTTGATGGCATGTCCACCGATTTCCGTCGCGATGACGACCGCATCCGCGCTCTGGCGCTGGCGGGTGACATGGACGGCGCAACCCGCGTTTCGAACACGGACGCCCGCACGACCACCAACGAAATCGATACCTTGCTGAAGGAAGTCGTTACGCTGGAAAGCAGTCGTCTGGACGAAGCGGAAGTTGCTGCCGACGCGCAATACCAGAGCACACGCACGATCATGGTAACGATTGCTGCCATCGCACTGCTCGTTGCGACCAGCGCTGCCGTCTGGATCGTCTTCTCCATCAACCGGGGCATTTCCCGCGCCGTCGGTGTCGTGCAGAACGTTGCGGATGGCGACCTGACCCGCTTCGCCGAGATTTCCACCAGGGACGAACTCGGCGATCTGCTCGGCCACGTCAACACGATGATCGAGCGCCTGCGCGGCGTCGTTGCCGATGCGCTTTCGGCCTCCGACAATGTCTCGTCGGGCAGCCAGGAACTGTCGGCCAGCTCGGAAGCCCTCTCGCAGGGCGCCACCGAACAGGCATCGTCCGCCGAAGAGGCCTCTGCCTCCATGGAAGAGATGGCGTCCAACATCAAGCAGAACGCCGACAACGCTGCCCAGACGGAAAAGATCGCCCGCCAGTCCTCCAAGGATGCGGAAGCCTCCGGCCAGGCCGTCGGCCGCGCCGTCGGCGCGATGCGCACGATTGCGGAGAAGATTTCCATCGTGCAGGAAATCGCCCGCCAGACCGACCTGCTCGCGCTGAACGCGGCTGTCGAAGCAGCCCGTGCCGGCGAACATGGCAAGGGTTTTGCCGTCGTCGCCTCGGAAGTGCGCAAGCTCGCCGAGCGCAGCCAGGCGGCGGCAGCCGAAATCAGCGCCCTTTCCGGCGAGACCGTTTCGGTCGCGACGGAGGCCGGCGAGATGCTGACCCGACTGGTTCCCGATATCCGCAAGACCGCGGAACTGATCTCCGAAATCTCGGCTGCCTGCCGCGAACAGGATATCGGTGCCTCGCAGATCAACGAAGCGATCCAGCAGCTCGACAAGGTGACGCAGCAGAATGCCGGCGCCTCGGAAGAAATGTCGGCAACCTCGGAAGAACTCGCCGCCCAGGCGGAAGAGCTTCAGGCCTCCATTGCCTTCTTCCGCGTCGACAATGCCTCCCGCAAGGAACCGAACCACGCCGGCAAGCTGCGGGCAACCGCAGCGAAGATGGCAGCACCTGCCAAGCGCCCGTCCAACACCGCGGCCCACCGCCCGGCACCGGTTGGCACTAAAGGCCGCGGTAACGGCTTTGCCCTCGACATGTCGATGGGCGGCCCAGACGCCGACGACGCGGACTTCCGCGAAAGCGCTTGATCTGGAAATGACGGCGGCACGCCCGGCGACGGGCGTGCCGCAAATTCGACCCGGCGCGTGTAGGCGACGGCAAAAGGGCCGCTTTCCCCGGCCCGCGGAAGGGTGAGTGTATCGGTCTTCTCGCATTAGGGCGTCCGCAATCGCGGCGCCCCTGCCCTGAACACGGCATCTGCGACCAAAGGAGCCCGCCGAAATGCGCCTTACAATCAAACTCAAACTAGTTATCGCCTTCAGCCTACTCGTTCTTCTATCGACCGGTATGTCGATCATGGCGATCGTCAACCTGTCATCGCTGAATTCTGCCATTACCGGCATCATCCAAGGCCCCGCGGCGAGTCTTCGCAGCTCCAGCGATCTTTCCGACGCCGTGCAGAGCGCAATCCGCAATGAGAAGAACGCGATCCTCAACACCAACCCACAACTCATTGACGATTTCGTCAACCAGATACACGCGGATCAGGCGAAGATTGCGGATCTTGTAGAAGCGATCAAAAAGTCTGAAAGCCTTGGGGTCCAATCCAAGATCGAAGCCTTTTCAGTCAATCTTCCGGCTTGGCTGAAATTGCAGGAGGATGCCCTCAAGCTGGCAGCCGAGAATACCGATGACAGCAACCGCAGGGCTGCTCAGATTTCGATGACACAGGGACGAGATGCGGCTACCGCAATTCTCACGTCTCTGACCGCACTGAATGACCAGATTGCAGCAGATCTGGACAGCACTGATCGGGAAACGAACGATCAATACGCCAACTCGCGCAATCTGCTGATCGCCTCACTCGTCATCATGGTCGTGCTGTCGGTGGTTATCGCCTTCTGGATCGCACTTGGTATCAACAACGGCCTGCGAAAGATCCAATCCGTCGCAGAAGCTGTTGCCATCGGCGACCTCAACCAGAATATCGAGATCAAGACGAACGACGAGATCAAAGACCTGGTCGACACGATCAACGTGATGACCGGCAACCTGCGCAACACGGCGACGATCGCCGACCAGATCGCCAATGGCGATCTCACCGTCACGCCAAAGCCGCTCTCCGACAAGGATACGCTCGGCATCTCGCTGGAAAGCATGGTCGAGCGCCTGCGCGGCGTCGTCTCCGATGCGCTTTCGGCCGCCAACAACGTCTCGTCGGGCAGCCAGGAACTGTCGGCAAGCTCCGAGCAGCTGTCTCAGGGTGCAACCGAACAGGCATCGTCTGCCGAAGAGGCATCTGCCTCGATGGAAGAAATGGCGTCGAACATCAAGCAGAACGCCGACAACGCCGCCCAGACGGAAAAGATCGCCCGCCAGTCCGCGAAGGACGCCGAGGCCTCGGGCGAAGCCGTGAGCCGCGCCGTCGGCGCCATGCGCACCATCGCGGAAAAGATCTCCATCGTCCAAGAAATCGCCCGCCAGACAGACCTGCTCGCCCTGAACGCTGCCGTGGAAGCGGCCCGTGCCGGCGAACATGGCAAGGGTTTTGCGGTCGTCGCCTCGGAAGTGCGCAAGCTTGCCGAGCGCAGCCAGGCGGCAGCTTCCGAAATCAGCGCGCTGTCCGGCACGACCGTCTCGGTTGCCACCGAGGCCGGCGAGATGCTGACCCGCCTGGTGCCGGATATCCGCAAGACCGCCGAACTGATTTCCGAAATCTCGGCCGCCTGCCGCGAGCAGGATATCGGCGCCTCGCAGATCAATGAAGCGATCCAGCAACTCGACAAGGTGACCCAGCAGAATGCCGGTGCCTCGGAAGAAATGTCCGGCACCTCGGAAGAGCTTGCCGCCCAGGCGGAGGAACTCCAGACCTCGATCGCCTTCTTCCGCGTCGACCGCGCCTCCAACGCGCCGTCGGTCGCGCAGCGCCGCCCGGCGCCGGTAACCCGCGCCGCCGCCAAGCCCGTCATGGCGTCGGTTCGCAAGCCCGACAACAGCGTCAACGCCCAGCAGGCCCGCGCCCGCGGCTTTGCCCTCGACATGTCGATGGGCGGCCCGGATGCCGACGACGCAGACTTCAGGGAAAGCGCTTGATCATGGCCGGCACATCCTCCGAATCCCAGTACGTCACCTTCAGTCTCGACAACGAGGTCTTTGCCGTGCCGGTCTCGGTCGTCCGGGAAATCCTCGACCATGAGGATGCCTTCAAGATCCCGCATGGGCCGGAGTACCTGCTTGGGCTCCGCGACGTGCGGGGCCAGGGTGTGCCGGTCATCGATCTTCGTCTCCGCCTCGGCATGACGAAGACCGAGAAGACGCCGCACACGCGGGCACTCGTTCTCGACGTGCCGATGGGGGAGAAGACCCTCACCCTCGGCCTCGTCGCCGACCGGGTCTTCGAGGTCATCCCCTTCCGCAAGGAGGAGATCGAGGGCGCGCCGGACATCGGCGTGCGCTGGCCGTCCGACTACATTGCCGGCGTGGTGCGCCGCAACGGCGCCTTCGTCGTCATCGTGGATCTCGCGCGCCTGTTTTCCGGCGCCGAGGTCGCGATGATGGGCACGGCAAACCGCCTAGCCGCCACGGCATAATTCAGGAGTACGGGCGTGGGAGCAGCATTGCGGGCGCAAGGGACTGAGGACGGGCTGAGCAGCCGGAACTTCGACGCCCTGTCGCGCTACATCTATGATTATAGCGGCATCAAGATGCCGGTTTCGAAGCTGACGATGCTGGAGGGCCGCCTGCGGCGGCGCCTTCGGGCAACCGGCATTTCCAACTTCAACGACTATTGCGACTATCTCTTCAAGCGTGGCGGCATCGAGAAGGAAGCGATCTTCCTGATCGATGCCGTGACGACCAACAAGACGGATTTCTTCCGCGAGCCGAAGCATTTCGAATACATGTCGAGGACCGGCCTGCCGGAAATGGTGGCGGCCGGGCACAAGCGGCTCCGGCTGTGGAGTGCGGCCTGCTCGATCGGCGCCGAGCCCTATACGATGGCGATGGTGCTGCAGGATTTCGCCGACGCGACATCCGGCATCGACTACCGCATCCTCGCCACGGATCTTTCGACGGACGTGCTGCAGGCGGCGCGGCGCGGCGTCTATCCACGCGACATGATCCAGCCCGTCTCGGCCGAGATGCAGCGGCGCTACGTGATGACGTCACGCGATGCCGCGCGCGGCGAGGTGCGCATCCATCCGCGCCTGCGCTCGACGGTCGGCTTCGCCCGCATGAACCTCATGGACAGCGCCTACAAGGTGGGCGATCCGATGCATATGATTTTCTGCCGCAACGTGCTGATCTATTTCGATAAACCGACGCAGGCGAAGGTGCTGTCCCGGCTCTGCGACTGCCTTGTGCCCGGCGGCTACCTCTATGTGGGCCATTCCGAAACGGTCACCGGCATCACCCTGCCGGTGCGCCAGGTCGCCAACACGGTTTTCAAGAAGATCTGATGCCCCTTCCGGTGAAGAAAATCCGCGTTCTCATCATCGACGACTCAGCGAGCGTGCGTCAGGCACTGACCCATGTGCTGGAGCAGGATCCGGAGATCGAGGTGATGGGGGCCGCCTCCGACCCCTTCATGGCGGCCAAGAAAATCCAGGAGGAAATGCCCGACGTCATCACGCTGGACGTGGAAATGCCGCGCATGGACGGCATCACCTTCCTGCGCAAGCTGATGTCGCAGCGGCCGATCCCGGTCGTCATGTGCTCATCGCTGACGGAAGAGGGCTCGGAAACCTTGATGCAGGCACTGGAGGCCGGCGCCGTCGACATCATCCTGAAGCCGAAGATCGGCGCGGCCGACCACCTCGCCGAATCCGGCACGCGCATCCGCGAGGCCGTGAAGGGTGCCGCCGTCGCCCGCATCGGCTCCCACCGCCGCGCGGCCGTGCCGACAGGCCCGACGGCGAAACTCACCGCCGATGCCGTGCTGCCGCCGCCTTCGGGCCGCGCCATGGCGAAGACGACGGAAATGGTCGCCTGCGTCGGCGCGTCCACCGGCGGCACCGAGGCGCTGCGCGTCATGCTCGAACAATTGCCGGCCAATTCCCCCGGCCTCGTCATCGTGCAGCACATGCCGGAAAAATTCACCGCAGCCTTCGCCAAGCGGCTGAACAGTCTCTGCGAAGTCGAGGTCAAGGAGGCCGTGCATGGCGATCCCGTGTTGCGCGGCCATGTGCTGATCGCGCCCGGCGACCGGCACATGATGCTGGAGCGTCAGGGCGCGCGCTACCATGTGGCGGTGCGCGAAGGCCCCCTCGTCTCGCGCCACCGGCCCTCCGTCGACGTGCTGTTCCGCTCCGCCGCGCGTTCGGCCGGCGGCAACGCCATGGGCGTCATCATGACCGGCATGGGCGACGACGGCGCGCGCGGCATGGCCGAGATGCACCAGGCCGGCGCCTATACGGTGGCGCAGGACGAGGCGACGTCCGTCGTCTTCGGCATGCCGAAGGAGGCTGTCGCGCATGGCGGCGTCGACCGCATCCTGCCGCTCGACCAGATCGCCCGCGAAATCCTCGCTGCCGACCGGCGCCGGTAAGCGATTTTCACCTTCCGTTAACCATAAATGGCGAGGATGACGAAGCACCATGCAAGGTGTTTCTTCAGGAGCGATGACCGGCTCACGAACCGATCCGGGGACCATCATGCCTGTCATCACCTTCGCCAACACCAAGGGCGGCGCCGGCAAGACCACCGCCGTACTGCTGCTTGCGACCGAACTCGCCCGCCTCGGCTACCGCGTCTCGGTGCTGGATGCCGATCCGCAGCACTGGATCACCCGCTGGTTCGAGAATTCCGAAGGCGCGCTGGGCAACCGCCTGAACGTCGTGCCCTATGTCACCATGAGCTCGATCGACCGGCAGCTCAGCGACGAGAAGGCGCGCGCCGATTTCGTGCTGATCGACCTGCCGGGCTCGCGCAGCTCGCTGCTCGCCAAGGCCGTTGGTTATTCCGATTACGTGCTGATCCCCGTGCAGGGCTCCGCCATGGACGCGCAGGGCGGCGCCAATGTCATCGAGCTGCTGCAATATCTGGAAGACAAGGCGAATATTCGCATCCGCCATTCCGTCGTGCTCACCCGCGTGAATTCCATGGTGACGACGCGCGCGATGAATGCGGTGAAGGACCTGCTCGCCGCGCGCCGCGTGCACCTGCTCGAAACGCCGATCATCGAGCGCTCCGCCTTCCGCGACATGTTCGGCTGCGGTGGCACGCTCTATTCGATGGACGCCAAGCGCGTCAGCAATCTCGACAAGGCACAGGAAAATGCCCGCGCGCTGGCACTCGAAGTGCTCCAGCAGATCCCGGCCGCCCGCCAGACCCAAGCGCCGAGCCTTCGCAGCGTCGCCTGACGGCGGCTCCCTCCCCTTCGTCATGGTCGGGCCTGACCCGACCATCCCTCCACGCCGCGAATGATGGATCCTCGGGTCGAGCCCGAGGATGACGCAAGAATGTGCGGCACGCGGCTTGCCGGCATGCCAATTGCGTCAGCGATTTCAATATTTTGGGAAAAGCAGGGTCCAGAATTGGAAAAGCCTGCCGCGGGAGGAGGTGCGGCAGGCTTTCCGATAGAACCGAATGACGACTGGGAGGAGGAGTGTCGCCATTCCCGCAGTCGGCCCTGGGAGGAGGAGTGGGCCTTCTGCAACATCGAAGCTTCGTGGGAGGAGGTACGTTGCTTCGATAAGTATGACTATACGCGATTCTTGCTCAATTGATAGGCATTGTTTTGCAAGGCAGCTATGCGCTATGCGCTTAACGGGTACCTCAACTGAGTTGAATTATCCCCGCGGCGGGCACGGCCTTCGCAGATGCAAAAACGCCCGCCGGAGGCGAGCGTCTTCGAAATTCTGCTATTTTTCGGCGTGTTTATCAGAAGCCGACGGCAGCGCGGGCGACTGCCTTGATTTCCGAACGCTCGATGCCGAGATCGCGCAGTTCGCGGGCGGTCATGCGGTCGAGTTCGGTTACGGTCTGACGGTACTTGCGCCAATTGTTGAAGGAACGTGCCATGTTCATGATGATCCCCTTTCGTGAGGCTCTCTGTTCGGCACCGGTCCGTGGCGCCGCGTCTTTCGATGGCCTCTTTATAGGCTTATGCTGCACTGCGGAACAGCGCTAAGCTGGCAGGCCACCCATGCAGATCGCGCATGGGTCTGGTAAGCCTCCGTTAACGAAAACAGCCCGCCGAGAGGTTTCAGGCCGCCAAAACGGCCTGTTCCTCCCGCAAAAACGCGGAAATTCGCCCCAAACCTTCGCGCAACACCGCTTCGCCGTTCGTGTAGCCGATGCGCAGGTGGCCTTCCATGTCCATGGCGCTGCCGGGTGTCAGCATGACGCCGGTACGCTCCAGCAGCTTGATGCAGAAGGCCTCCGAGGTGAGCGGCAGGTCGTATTTCAGGAGCGCCGTCGTGCCCGATTTGGGCTTGACCCAGGAGATCAGCGGCTCGCTTTCCACCCATTCGGCGAGGATGGCGAGGTTCGTCCGGGTGATCGCCTGGCTGCGGGCGAGAATCTTGTCGCGGTTTTCCAGCGCAATCGCCGCGAAATGATCGTCCAGCATGCCGACGCTGATCGTGTTGTAGTCGCGGTGGATCGAGACAGCATGGAGCAGGTCCCTCGGGCCGACGATCCAGCCGAGGCGAAGTCCGGCCAGCGAATAGGTCTTCGACATGCTGCCGGTGCTGATGCCCTTTTCATAGAGGTCGGCGATCGAGGCCGTCATGCCGTCGCCCTCTTGGTCCGTGCCGCGATAGACCTCGTCGCAGAGGATCCAGGCGCCGCAGGCCCGCGCGATCTCGACAACCTCGATCAGGAAATCCCGGTCCATCAGCGATCCGGTCGGATTGTTCGGGTTGTTGAGACAGATGAGCTTGGTGCCCGGCGTCGCGAGGCGGCGCAGTTCCGCGAGGTCCGGCAGGAAGCCGTGTTCGGCGGTGAGCTTCAGGATCTGCACGTCCGCGCCAAAACTTTCCGGAATGGAATAGTGCTGCTGGTAGGTGGGCAGGACCGAGATGACGCGGTCGCCGGGCTCCACCAGCGTCTCATGCACCAGCGCATTGGCGCCGATCGCGCCGTGCGTGACGACGACGTTTTCCATCATCTGCTTATTATACATGGCGGCGATGAGGCGGCGCAGGCGCTCGCTGCCCTCGATTGCGCCATAGGTGAGCTTCATCGGCAGGAGTTCGGCGAGGATCGTGTCCTTCTTGCCGGCCATGTCGAGCAGTTCTTCCACCGTCAACGATTCGACGCAGGTCTCCGCGAGGTTCAGTTCGCAGCGGTTCTCGTAGCGGTTCATCCAGATCTCGACGCCGAAATCGCGTATCTTCATGGCGGGGTCCTTTCGGGTTAGAAGGCGGCAGGCGGACAGGCCGCCCTTTTGATGACGGAACGATATGAGCAATATATTGCACAGTCAAGAACGCGGCGGCGTGCTCGCCCATGTCTCCGGCAATCTGCGCCGCTTGCGCCAGCAGGCCGGCCTCAGCCAGGCGGCGCTGGCGGAGGCCTCCGGCATCAGCCGGCGCATGATCGTGGCGGTCGAGGGCGGCGATGCGAATATCAGCCTGTCGAGCCTCGACAAGCTTGCCGCCGCGATCGGTGTCGGCTTCGTCGATCTCGTGCGCGACCCGGCCCGCGCGCCGTCGGCCGAGATCAACGAGGTGACGTGGCGCGGAAGCAATGCTGAGAGCACCGCGGTGCTGCTTGGCTCGGCACCGGCGACAACGGAGGCGCAGATGTGGCTCTGGTCGCTCGGCCCCGGCGAACGCTACGATGCCGAACCGGACCCCGCCGGCTGGCACGAAATGGTTTTCGTGACCGAGGGCACGCTGCGGCTCGAACTCTCCGGCACAGCGAAGGATTTTCCGGCCGGCAGCTTCGCAGTCTACGGCACCGACCAGGCCTATGCCTATGTAAACCCCGGCGAAACGCCGGTGCGTTTCGTGCGAAACGTGGTCAGCTGACAGCCAGCGTCCAGGCCATGCCGGCCAGCGCCGACAGGCCGAGCGTCAGCAGCACGGAGGCCTTGAGGCGGAAGAGCGCGAAGGCGGAGGCGGCCGCGAGCAGCGCCGAGGGCAGGATGAGCGTTGCTGGCACCGGCAGTTCGAGGTGCAAAGGCCCGGCGGCAAAGACCGTCACGTCGCGAAACAGCGTGTGCACGGCAAACCAGACCGCGAGGTTGAGGATGACGCCGACGACGGCGGCTGTTATCGCCGACATGGCGCCGGAGAGCGCCGCATTGCCGCGCAGCTTTTCGATGAAGGGCGCGCCGAGGAAAATCCACAGGAAGCAAGGCACGAAGGTGACCCAGGTGGTGAGGATCGCGGCGAGCGTCGCCGCCGTCAGCGGGTTCAGGCTGCCGGGATCGCGCCAGGCGGCGAGGAAGCCGACGAATTGCAGCACCATGATCAGTGGCCCCGGCGTCGTCTCCGCCATGCCGAGACCGTCGAGCATTTCGCCCGGCTTCAGCCAGCCATAGTGCTGCACGGCCTCCTGCGCGACATAGACGAGCGCTGCATAGGCGCCGCCGAAGGTGACGACCGCCATCTGGCTGAAAAAGATGCCGACCTCGGCAAACACGCTGTTGCCACCGGCGATGAACCAGATCAGCGCCACCGGCCCGAGCCAGAGACAGGTGAGCGCGCCCGAGATTTTCAGCGACCAGCCCAGCGCCGGTCTCGCATGGGCGGGCGTCGCCTCGCCGAGCAGCGAATCGCGATCCTGCAACACCCTGCCGTTGGCCGCGGCATGGCCGCTTGACGTGCGGAACAGGCGGGAGCCGGATTTCGAGCCGAGATAGCCGACGACGGCGGCCACCAGGATGATCAGCGGGAACGGCACCTTGAAGGCGAAGATGGCGATGAAGGCGGCGGCGGCGATCGTGATCATCGCCGGATTGGTGAGCGCCCGGCTGCCGATGCGGAACACCGCCTGCACGACAACCGCCAGCACCGCCGCCTTCAGGCCGAAGAACAGGCCCTCGACGAGGCTCGCATCGCCGAAGAGCACGTAGATGTAGCTGAGCGCCAGGATCGACAGGAAACCGGGCAGGATGAAGAGCAGGCCGGCGACGAGGCCGCCCAGCGTGCGATGCATCAGCCAGCCGATATAGACGGCAAGCTGCTGGGCCTCCGGGCCGGGCAGCAGCATGCAATAGTTCAGCGCATGCAGGAAACGGCTCTCGCCGATCCAGCGTTTTTCATCGACGACGATGCGGTGCATCAGCGCGATCTGCCCGGCCGGGCCGCCGAAACTCAACGCCGCCACGCGCGCCCAGACTTTGAGCGCCTCGCCGAAGGGCACGCCATGGCCGTGCGCCTCGGGCGGATGGCCGGGCTCGGCCGCTCGTTCTGTCATTTGCATGGTTCTCCCCGTTGCCGTCGCGATCGATCGCAGCGGCACCCTGCCCTGTCAAGGCAACGGGGGCTTGACGGACGATGTGGATGGCACTATTAAACCGATAAGTTAATTAACTGAATGGATAAATACGTGAGCGACCCGCTGAGCCTGACCTTCGCCGCCCTTGCGGATCCCACGCGCCGCGCGATCCTCGCCCGGCTTTCCGAAGGGGACGCGACGGTGAACGACATCGCCGCCCCCTTCGAGATGAGCCTGCCGGCCGTCTCCAAGCACCTGAAGGTGCTGGAGGGCTCCGGGCTGATCACCCGCAGCCGCAGCGCCCAATGGCGCCCGTGCCATCTGGAAGCAGCACCCCTGAAGGATGCCGACGGCTGGATTGCCCGCTACCGCCGCTTCTGGGAGGCGAGCTTCGACCGGCTCGACGACTATCTCCGGGAATTGCAGGCCGGCGATCCGGACAAAAAGAGCTGAGGAGACAAACCATGCAGCAGACCGCCGAACCCATTGGCCTTTTCATCGAACGGCTGATCGATGCGCCCTGCCCGCTCGTGTTCAAGGTCTGGACGACGCCCGAACACATGGCCCGCTGGCTCGGGCCGAAGGATTTTTCGGCCCATGCGATCCGCCTGGATTTCCGCCCCGGCGGCGCCTGGTCGGCGGTCATTCGCTCGCCGGAGGGCAAGGATTATCCGATGGGCGGCACCTATCGCGAGATCGAGGAAAACCGCCGCATCGTCTTCACCTTCCGCTGGACCGGGGAGGATGACCCGGACACGCTGGTGACCGTGACCTTCGAAGACAGGGACGGCAAGACGCGGCTCACCTTCGCCCAGACACCGTTCGACACCGTCGAATCCCGCGACAGCCATGCCGAGGGCTGGGGCGAATGCCTCGACCGGCTGGTCGCCTATATCCTGCAAGCCCGAGGAGAAGGACGATGAAGAAGACCTATCACGGCCGCTGCCATTGCGGCGCCATCCGCTACGAAGCGGTCCTCGATCTCGACGAGGGCCTGCGCCGCTGCAACTGCTCCTTCTGCCGGCGCACGCGCATGCTGAAGACCTTCACCCCGCGCGAGGATTTCAAGCTGCTGTCCGGCGAGGACCATCTCGTCAGCTATCGCGCCGACAAATCCGGCTGGCCGGTGGGCGATGTCGACCACTATTTCTGCAAACGCTGCGGCATCCGCCCCTTCTCGCGCGGCTACCTCAAGGACTTCATGGGGCACTTCTACTGCATCAACGCGGGCACCCTTGAGGACGTCTCCGAGGAGGAGATGAGCGCCGCACCGGTGATCTATGAAAACGGCCTGGCGAACGATTTCTTCAACCCACCGCCCTATACGGCGCATCTTTAAGATAGCCGGCCATCGCCTCCAGCATGGCCCGCCAGCCTTCGCGGTGGTCGTCGGCCCTGTCGCGACCATCGAAATAGAGGCCCTGCTCGACGAGCCGCATGCGCGTGCCGCCGTCCGCCGGCTCGAAGGTTACCACCACCGTGCCGGAAAAGCCGAGAATGCCGGCCTCCCGCAGGGTGCTGGCATAGACGATGCGCCTGTCCGGGGTGATCTCCAGATAGCGGTTTTCGTTGAGATAGGTCGGCCTGTCTTTCGGGCCGAAGCGGCAGAGGTCGCTTTCGCCGACCGTGAAACGGAAGCGCTCGAAGCCCATCTGCCAGCCCGGGCCGGGATCGCCCCAGGCCAGTTGCGCCGCCTCCTGCGACCAGGCGGCAAAGACCGCCGCGATGGGTGCGGTGAAGGTTTTGGTGATGTCGACGGTTCCCTGTTCGATGCTCATGGCTTTCTCCTAGCCCGGTTGCTGACGATGAAACCATGGTGGAGATTGCCGCCCTTTCGTAGAGACGTTCTCGACAGATTCGGGGCAAATGTGCCAAACTCGCCCCATGCCGCCCCGCCCGAAGCCCACAAGCCCGCTGACCATCGCCATTCTCTCGCTGCCGGAAAGCGGCACCATGGCACCCTATGGGCTGCATGAGGTGCTGGGCGAAGCCGGCCGCGGACCCAACGCGCAGCGCAGCCTGCGCCCGACGCTCGTCGCGGCGGAGACCGGCGCCTACGAGACGGGCAGCGGCGTGCGGGTGACGCCACAGCAGGGGTTTGAGGGCGGCACGGCGGATATCGTCATCGTCTGCGACATCCATCTCGAACCCGGCCTGTCGCCGGAAGGGCGTTGGGGCCAGGAGATCGCCTGGGTCCACCGGCATATCGCGGCGGATGCGCTGGTCTGCTCGGCCTGCAGCGGCGCGGTGCTGCTGGCGGAAGCCGGCCTGCTCGATGGCGCGGACGCGGCGTCGCACTGGATCATGGCTGACCTGTTTCGCGACCGTTATCCGAACGTGAAATTCCGGCCGGAACGCATTCTCTGCGACAGCGGGCGTGCCGGCCGGCTGATCACCACGGGCGGCGCGTCGTCCTGGCAGGATCTGGCGCTCTACCTGATCGGCCGGTTCTGCGGGGCGGAGGAAGCCGCCCGCATCGCGAGGCTCTTCCTGCTCGGCGACCGGGGTTACGGCCAGCTTCCCTTCGCCTCCATGACCCGGCCGCGCCAGCACGACAATGCCGCGATCGCCGATGTTCAGACCTGGCTTGCCGACCACTATGCGAGCAGCAATCCGGTGACGGCGATGGTCGCGCGTTCGGGCCTGGCGGAGCGCACCTTCAAGCGGCAGTTCAAGGCGGCGACGGGCTATGCGCCGGTGGACTATGTTCAGGCCATGCGCATCGAAGAGGCCAAGCAGATGCTGGAGACCGAGCCCATGGCGATCGAAGAGATTGCAGTCGCTGTCGGCTACGAGGATCCGACCTTCTTTCGCAAGCTCTTCCGCCGCCGCGTCGGCGTCACACCCGCGCAATACCGCCAGCGCAACCGCCTTCGCACCCTGGGCGACTAGTGGCGTATTTGCCCCGAAGGCAGCCTGTTTGCCTCTGACCCCGTCGGACCATTGCCTCCACACTCGGCTCATCGAAAACGAGGAGACGAGAGATGGACTTCTATTACACCCCCACCGCTTGCAGCCAGGCCGCCCATATCCTGCTGGTCGAGACCGGCCTGCCCTTCCGGCCGCACAAGGTCGATATCTTCCGGCATGTGCTGGAGGATGGCAGCCCTTATGAGGCGGTCAATCCGAACGGCTACGTGCCCGCCCTCGTCTTCGACGACGGCACGCTCCTGACGGAAAACGTCGCGCTCCTCGACTGGATCGCCACGCAGGATGACGGCCTCATCCCCGGCGGGCCGCTTGGCCGCACGCGCCACCTGCAAATGCTCGCCTTCCTCTCCACCGAGGTGCAAAAACCCTTCGTGCGCCTGTTCTTCACGGACAGTGCCGAGGAGAAGGCATGGCTGGGCGAGACTCTTGCGCGGCGCTTCGACTGGATCGCCTCCCGCGTCGAAGGCGACTTTCTGTTCGGCCGGCGTTTTGCGGCGGCCGATGCCTTCCTCTATGTCATGCTGCGCTGGGCGGCCATGTGCGGCATCGCCGTGCCGGACACGCTTCGCGCGCTGGGCACTCGCGTGGAGGCGCGGCCCTCGGTGCGGGCGGTGCTTTCGCGTGAGGCTGCCGCGCCGCTTGACGCGGCGGCGTGAACCCCACCGAAAAGCATTGCGCCGGCCCGATGATCGGCTAGGGTCTGCCGGCCGGCGCAGAGGCCTTGCGACACGACCAGTTCCCGCGACTGTCGGAACTGGTCGCTGGCCCGTCGCAGACAGGCTGCACTGGCACCGAACGAGGCCCTAAAATCGGCTTCAATATTTCATCGGGGTCCAGAAAATGGCAGAGTTTCCGCAAAAGGCGAAGGTCGTCATCATCGGTTTGGGTGGCATCGTGGGCGCGTCGATCGCCCACCATCTCATCGAGCGCGGATGGGACGATATCGTGGGCATCGACAAGTCGGGTGTCCCGACCGATATCGGTTCGACGGCGCATGCCTCGGACTTCTGCTACACGACGAGCCATGACTATCTTTCGGTCTGGACCACCCAGTATTCGATCGATTTCTTCGAGAAGATGGGCCATTACGCCCGCATCGGCGGCCTGGAAGTGGCGCGCACCGGCGACGACACCTGGATGGAGGAGATCAAGCGCAAGCTGTCCTCCGCCAAGGCTTTCGGCACGCGCGCGCATTATGTCTCGCCGGCCGAGATCAAGAAGATGTTCCCGCTGATCGAGGAAGATCAGGTGATGGGCGGCATGTTCGATCCCGACGCCGGCCTCGTCGTGCCGCGCTCGCAGACGGTTGCCGGCAAGCTGGTGGATGCGGCTGAAAAATCCGGCAAGCTCCAGGTCTATGGCAACACGCCGGCCCAGTCGCTGATCGTCGAGGGCGGCCGCATCAAGGGCGTCGTCACGCATCGCGGCACTATCATGGCCGACCATGTCATCGTCTGCGCCGGTATCTGGGGGCGTCTCATCGCCGAAATGGTGGGGGAAGATCTGCCGGTCATGCCGGTCGACCATCCGCTGACCTTCTTCGGCCCGTACAACGAATTCGAAAACACCGGCAAGGATATCGGCTTCCCGCTTTTGCGCGACCAGGGCAACTCCGCCTATATGCGCGACACCGGCGACCCGAAGACCACCGAAGGCGGCCAGATCGAGTGGGGCTATTACGAGACCACCAATCCGCGCCTCTGCCACCCGCGCAACATCCTGGAAAAACACGAGGCGCGCCTTTCGCCCTCGCAGCGCGATCTGGAAATGGAACAGATCATCGAGCCGCTGGAACGCGCCATGGAGCTGACGCCGATCCTCGGCGAACTCGGCTACAATGAGAGCCATTCCTTCAATGGTCTGCTCCAGGTTTCTGCCGCCGGCGGCCCGTCCTGCGGCGAAAGCCAGAAGGTGCGCGGCCTGTGGTACTGCGTCGCCATCTGGGTGAAGGACGGCCCCGGCTACGGCAAGCTGATCGCCGACTGGATGACGGACGGGCGCACCGAGATCGACCACAACTCGATCGACTATGCCCGCTTCTACCCGCACCAGCTGACGGAAGAGTTCATCGAGGGCCGCTGCTTCGAGGCCGCCCAGAAGATCTATTTCCCGGCCGTGCACACTCGCGAACCCTATGCCTCCGGTCGCGGCGCCAAGCGCTCGCCCTTCCATGAGCGCGAAAAGGAACTTGGCGGCTACTTCATGGAGCTGGGTGGCTGGGAGCGTGCGCATGGCTACAAGGCCAACGAGCACCTGTTGGAAAAATACGCCGACAAGATTCCGGTGCGCGAGAACGAATGGGACAGCCGCCACTTCTGGCGCGTCTCGAATGCCGAGCATCTGGCGATGAGCGAGGATTGCGGCATCGTCAACCTCTCGCACTTCCACATGGTGGACATCGAGGGGCCGGATCATGTCGCACTGCTGGAATGGCTCTGCGCCGCAAAGATCGGCGGCGATGGCAATATCGGCAAGGGCATCTACACCCACTTCCTCGACGACGAGGGCATGGTGCGCGCCGACTTCACCGTCATCCGCATGGCGGACCGTTGCCGGCTGATCAACGGTGCAGACGCCGGCCCGCGCGACTTCCACTACATGAAGCGCGTTGCGGAAGACCGCGGCCTCGACGTCACCATCACAGATGTGACGGAGAAATTCATCACCATCGGCATCTGGGGGCCGAATGCCCGCGATACGCTGAAGAAGGCCGTGTCCGACCCCGCCGCCCTCGATCCGGAAAATTTTGCCTTCGCCCAGATCAAGCAGATCGAGATCGGCGGCAAAAACGTCACCGCCTTCCGCATCTCCTATGTCGGCGAGCAGGGTTGGGAACTGCACATGAAATACGAGGACGGCCTGGCCGTCTGGGATGCGCTGCGCGCCACCGGCGTCATGGCCTTCGGCGTCGAGACCTATGCGAACTCGCGCCGCATGGAAAAGAGCCTGCGCCTGCAGAACGCCGACCTGCTCACCCAGTACAACCTCATCGAGGCCGACCTCGCCCGCCCGAAGGTCAAGGAAGCGGACTTCCGCGGCAAGGCGAAGCACCTGGAATACAAGGCGCGCGAGCACCAGCCCGCCATGCTCTGCACGCTCGTCATGACGGAGAACACCGACAAGGCCGGCGTTAAGCGCTACCCCGTCGGCACGCTGCCGGTCATGGACCCGGAGACCGGCGAAGTGCTGGTCGACGAACTCGGCCGCCGCTCCTACACGACCTCCATCGCCTTCGGCCCGACGATCGGCAAGAACATCGCCCTCGCCTACCTGCCCTGGGCCTACTGCCAGGAAGGCCGCAAGCTGAATGTGGAATATTTCGCCGAGACC
This sequence comes from Shinella sp. GW821-FHT10F02, assembly GCF_058809275.1. Lineage (NCBI taxonomy): Bacteria > Pseudomonadati > Pseudomonadota > Alphaproteobacteria > Hyphomicrobiales > Rhizobiaceae > Shinella > Shinella sp. GW821-FHT10F02. The sequence goes on from NZ_JBXASL010000008.1 coordinate 326,007, forward strand.
TATCCGGTCGAGGTGGTCAGCATCGGGTATAAGCCGTTGTATGACCCTGAAAACCTGAAGCCGCGGACGTAAGATTTCTGCCTACCCGAAATGAAGGGCGTGCCAGCATCGCAGGCGCGCCCTCTTTTTTCGCGCACCACTCTGCTTTCTTCTCCTTCGCACTAACCTCTCCTCCGTCATCCTCGGGCTTGACCCGAGGATCCATGCGGCGGGTGTGGCGTGGATCCTCGGGTCAAGCCCGAGGATGACGGAGGAGAGGTTGGGAGGGCTTTACCAGCATGATACGGTCTGGTGTTGACGGCCATCGCTGCTACCTCGCCACCATCCCATTCTCCGCCACAAGCCGCCCCGCCTTGAACACCCGACGCGGCTTCGGCACGGCCACCACGGCCTCTGGCACATGTTCAGCAGCGAGCGTCAGGAAATCAGCCTTGGCGCCGAGAGCGATGCCGTAGCCTTCGAGGCCGAGGGCCTTGGCGCCGGCGGTGGTGACCACGTCGAAGGCGGCGGTGAGTTCGTCGTCGGTGTAGAAGCCGGAGCGGTAGCCGATCATCATGGCGCGGCTCAGCATGTCGCCGTCACCATAGGGCCACCAGGAATCGCGGATATTGTCGCTGCCGCTGAAGACGGTGACGCCTTCCGAACGCAGCAGGGCGACGGGTGGGAAGACGTGGTCGCCGGGGGCGTTCGTCATGATGGAGACGCCGGCCTTGGCGATTTTTCCGCCGATGCGGCGGGCGGAATCGGGGTCGAGATCGCCGAGGCCGTAGGCGTGGCTGATCGCCACTTTGCCCTCCATGCCGAGCGCCGCCGTGCGGGCGCAGATTTCCTCGACGGTGAAGGCGCCGAGCGAGCCGAAATCGTGCAGGTGGATATCGACGCCGACACCGTGCTTTTCCGCCACGCCGAAGACGACGTCGAGATGGCCTTGCAGATCGCGATCGAAGCTTGCCGGGTCGAGCCCGCCGACGAGATCGGCACCGAGTGCAATCGCCTCATCGAGGAGTTCCGGCGTGCCGGGGCTTTTCAGGATGCCGTTCTGCGGGAAGGCGACGAGCTGAATGTCGATGATATCGCGGTATTCCTCGCGGATCTTCAGGATCGTTTCCAGCGACTTCAGCCCGACCGAGCCATCCACCATGACGTGGCTGCGCATCTGCAGGGAGCCGTTGACGACGCAGAGTTCGAGCTGTTTTCGCGCGCGTTCGTCCATGGGTGCAGCCTGCGCCATGTTCTGCGCCTGGAAGGCGACGCGCTCGTGCACGTCAAAACCATTGGTGCAGGCTTTGTGAGGGATCCATTTGTCGCCGTAGAAGCTGGTATCGAGGTGGATATGGCCCTCGACGAAGGCCGGCACCAGCAGGGCGCCGGCAATATCGACCGTTGAGAAGCCAGCCGACGTCTTGCCGGCCGGCTCGATTGCGACGATGCGGCCGCCGGCAACGCCGATATCCTTCAGCGATCTATCCGCCAGTTTCGCATTGGTGAAAAGCGTTTCGATCCCGGCCATGATATCGCATCTCCGTTTGCGCAAAGCTCGATCCGCCGCCTGAAGGGCGGATCAAGAATTGTGCGCAATAACGCGCGAAAATCGTATGCAGTCAATAGGCAGCGGCGACCGCGGCATTGCCGAGCACGAGGATGGGCGTGCCGTTCTGCACGCGGTTGAAGAGATCGACCACGTCCTGGTTCATCATGCGCACGCAGCCCGACGAGACGGACTTGCCGATCGTCCACCATTCCGGCGAACCGTGGATACGGTAAAGCGTGTCCTCGTCGTTCTGGAAAATGTAGAGCGCGCGGGCGCCGAGCGGGTTCTTGAGGCCCGGCTCCATGCCGCCATTGGCGATGCTGTAGGGTTCCAGCTCCGGCTGGCGGGCGACCATTTCGTCCGGCGGGGTCCAGCGCGGCCATTGGCGCTTGTACTGGATGACACCGCGGCCGGCCCATTCGAAGCCGGCGCGGCCGAGGCCGACGCCGTAGCGCATCGCCTGGCCGTTCTCATAGGTGAGATAGAGGAAGTGGCTTGCCGTATCGACGACGAGCACGCCGGGGCGCTCGCCCGTCGGGTTCGGCACCATCTGGCGATAGAAGCGCCGATCGATCTTCTGGTACGGAATAGCCGGCAGCTCGTACTGGCCGTCGAACTGCGCGCCGTACATGCCGGCATAGATGCTGGTATCGACCGGCTCCGGCTCTATCGCGACCCGTTCGCGCACCGGCGTGGTGCAGCCGGCCAGAACCGTGGTTGCCAATCCGGCGCTGCCGAGCAGGAAGGAACGGCGGCTTACGCTTTCACCCGTCAATGCGTGTCCTCACACTTCAATCGTCATAGGGGTCGGCCAAGGCCGCATCGGGCCGGCTGACCGGATATTTCGTGCGCGAGATCTGGGCCGCCAGGCCCTTCGCGCCCTGCTTCTTCAGAAGCGTGCGGAAGCTCGGATGCATGCCGCCGTCCACATAGGCGAAGCTGGAAACCGGTGTGGCGCCGGCAAAAGCCGCATCCAGCTTCTTTTGTTCCGCGCCGATCTTCGCCATCAGATCATTTTCTCCGGCAGCCGCCGGGCATTGCGCCAGCGGGTCGCTCGGCTCGCCATCCACGAACTCCCTGTTAAAGACGTAGCGGCCGCCGCAGACCGAGACCTTCGGCTGGCTGCGGGTGAAGGCGAAGGCGTCATACCCCTCCTTCAGCGTGCGCCAGAAGGGCATGTTCGGATCGCCCTTGTGCTTGGCCATGTTCTGCGTCGTCATGCGGAAGGGATAGGCCTGCACCTGGAAGCGCTGCTGGCCGCCATCGAGCGCCTTCTGCACGATGGCATAGATTTCGCCCACGCCCTGGTCGGTCATCGCGTAGCAGCCCGACGACGAGCAGGCGCCGTGCACCATCAACGCTTCGCCCGTATAGCCGAGCGCCGATTCCAGCCGGTTCGGATAACCGAGGTTGAACGAGACATAATATTGCGAATTCGGGTTCAGCATGCCCTCGGAGACATGGTAAAATCCTTCCGGCGCCTGGCGGTCGCCGCTCTTCGTCTTCGGACCGAGCTTTCCGGACCAGCGGCACATCGGATAGGTCTTGAAGAGCGCATATTTGCCGCTCGCATCGACCTTCCAGACTTCCAGCTCGCTTTCCTGCTTGAAGATGCGCACCAGCACGGGGCTTTCCGGCCGCATCTTCTTCTTCGACATTTCAGCCTTCACCTTGTTGGAAAGCTGCGGCGCTTCGGCCAGCGACGCGACATCCATGGCCATGCAGCCGGCAAGCAGGCCGCCGGCGATGGTCGCGGCGGCAAGCCGCGCGAGGAGCGAAAGACGCGGACGGGCGGTTTCAAGAGAAAAGCGATTGCGAAACATGGTGCGTTTTCGGTTGTTAGGGATCCGGGGGGCGCCAAACAGGGACGGCGCATCTCGGGCTTAGACTCCAAGCGATTGCTTAGAACTTCGTTAATCTTAAGGCCCCTTTGGCCTCACTCGTCGCTTTGGCGCCCCGAATCCGGGGCAAATCCGATTTTCGCGAGCATAAAACCTCAAGCCGCTGGAGCATCAAGACCCTTATCGCCGCTTTCTTGCGCGAAGCGATCACGAAGGCACACGCGGCGAACAACAATTCGTCAGTGGCCCTATTCGAAGTCACCGATGCCGTGGTGATGCGCCGTGCGCACCCCACCGGGCGGGTGCAGCGTCACCGGCGCCACCAGCACGCTGCCATCGTCGAAGGCAACGGAGATCATACGCTCGCCTTCCACATCCAGTGTCTCGTCGAGTTCCAGAAACAGCGCGCCCGGCGCCATGAACAGTTCGGCCTGCCGCGGGATGACCAGGAAGGCATCGGCTACGGTGAGGCTTTCATCCTGCCGCTTCACCATCGGCACGCCAAAACCGTCGACGGAGACATCCAGGATGCGCTTGTCGGCGGTGCCGGCATTGTAGAGCGTCAGATAGGCCCGCGCCGGCTCGCCACCCGCGCCCGCGACGATATCCGCATGTTCGATGACGAGGCCCGATAGCACCGTCTCATGCGGCACGATACGGCCCGAAGCGCTCATCGGCGCGGCAATGGCGGCGCTGGCGGTCAACATCGAGAGCAGCGACAGAAGGCATGCTTGATTTGGCACGATTCTCCTCACATTTGTGTGGGATCACTGTAAGGCCATTGCGCGCGGCTTCTCTTCAGGATTTCGTGAAGGTCGAAAATGTCGCGGGTGGCGGGTTAGGAGACGAGCATGCTGACGATCGGGGATCTTTCCAAGGCGACGGGCGTCAAGGTTCCGACCATCCGCTATTATGAGCAGATGGGGCTGCTCTCCCATGCCGAACGTTCGGAGGGCAACCAGCGGCGCTATTCGAACGGCGAGCGCGAGCGCCTCGCCTTCATCCGCCATGCGCGCGATCTCGGCCTCACCATCGACGCCATTCGCGCGCTGATCGAGCTCAGCCAGCACCCGGAACGCCCCTGCCAGGATGCCGACCGCATCGCGGCCGAGCAGCTTGCGACCGTGCGGCAGAAGATCGCCCGCCTGCGCAAGCTGGAGGCCGAGCTTGAGCGCATCACCACCCATTGCCATACCAACCAGGTGCGCGACTGCTACGTCATCCGCGCGCTCGCCAACCACGATCTCTGCCACGACGAGCACGACTAGGTGCCGGCGAGCAGCTTCAGCTTCTGGAGCTGCGTTTCGCGCGGCTCGTGCATGTCCAGCATGCCCTGGAGCCGGCCATCGGCGCGGATGAGGAAGAGGCCGGCGGTGTGGTCCATCGTGTAGCTGTCCGATGCTGTCGGCACCTTCTTGTAGAAGGCCGAGAAGGCGTCTGCCGCCGTTTTGGTGTCGGCTGCATCGCCGCGCAAGGCGATGATGCGCGGGTCGAAGGAGGTCATGTAGAGCTTTAGAAGCTCCGCCGTGTCGCGCTCGGGATCGATCGAGATGAAAAGCGGCGTGATGCGGTCTGCGGCAGGACCGATGTCCTTCAACAGGCCCGTCAGCTCGAAGAGTGCGGTCGGGCAGACATCCGGGCAATGGGTGAAGCCGAAGAAGACGAGGTAGGGTTTTCCCGCCAGATCAGCCGAGCGGAAGGGTTTTCCGTCGACCGTCTGCAAGGCGAAGACCCGCTCTTTCGCCCCGCCGCCGACCGGCGCCTTTGCCGCGACCGTCGCTCCGACGATCGCGGCAAGCACGGCAAGGCCTATGACTGCCCTGCGCTTCATTTGATCGGCCGGAGCAGGCGCAGCGCGTTCAGCGTGACGAGCACGGTGGCGCCGGTATCGGCGAGGATCGCCGGCCAGAGGCCGGTGATGCCGACGATCGTCGTCACCAGGAACACGCCCTTGAGGCCGAGCGAGAGCACGATGTTCTGCACGATGTTGCGCATGGTGCGCTTCGACAGGTCCGTCATGAGCGCGACGTCGCCGACGCGACCGTGCAGGATGGCGGCGTCCGCCGTCTCCAGCGCCACATCGGTGCCGCCGCCCATGGCGATGCCGACATTGGCGGCGGCGAGTGCCGGAGCGTCGTTGATGCCGTCGCCGATCTTGCCGACGACATACCCTTCGCGCTGCAGCTCGCCGACGATGCGCTGCTTGTCCTCCGGCATCAGCTCGGCGCGCACCTCGATGCCGAGTTCGGCGCCGACGGCCTTTGCCGTGCGGGCATTGTCGCCGGTGAGCATGATGGTCTTGATGCCGGCATCCTTCAGCGCCTTGAGGCCGGCGGCGGCGTCCGCGCGCGGCTCGTCGCGCATGGCGATGGCGCCGGCGAGCACGCCGTTGACGACCAGCATGGAGACGGTCTTGCCGTCATCGTTGAGCGTTGCGGTGGTGGCCTTCACCTCGTCGGAAAGCGAAACCCGGTCGGCCGTGGCCTTGGGCGAGCCGAGGAAGATCTCCTTGCCCTCGACGGTGGCGGTGACGCCCTTGCCGCCGAGTGCTTTCGAACCGCTTGCCATCGGGGCGACGATGCCGTCTTCGGCCGCCTTGCCGAGAATGGCGAGCGCCAGCGGGTGGCTGGAGCCGGCTTCGAGCGCTGCGGCGAGGCGCAGCACTTCATCGGCCGGCGTGGCGAAGGCGACGATGTCGGTGACCTTCGGCTTGCCTTCCGTCAGCGTGCCGGTCTTGTCGAAGGCGATGGCGGTGAGCTTGCCGAGGCCTTCCAGCACCGCACCGCCCTTCATCAAGAGGCCTCGGCGGGCACCGGCGGACAGCGAGGCGGCAATGGCGGCAGGCGTCGAGATGACCAGCGCGCAGGGGCAGCCGATCAGCAGCACGGCGAGGCCCTTGTAGACCCACTCGCTCCAGATGCCGCCGAGGAAGAGCGGCGGAATGATCGCGACGAGCGCCGCAACGACGACCACGCCGGGCGTGTAATATTTCGAGAAGCGGTCGATGAAGCGCTCGGTCGGGGCCTTGGATTCCTGCGCTTCCTCGACCAGCTTGACGACGCGGGCAATGGTATTGTCGGCCGCCGCCGCGGTGACGCGCACGCGCAGCGCTGCATCGCCATTCACCGTGCCGGCGAAGACGGTGTCGCCGACCTCCTTGCGCACGGGCGTGCTTTCGCCGGTGACGGGCGCCTCGTCGATGGCGCTGTCGCCGTCGATGATCGTGCCGTCGGCAGAGATGCGGTCGCCCGGGCGCACGAGGATGACGGCGCCGACAGCGAGCGATTCGGCCGCGACTTCGCGGGTCTTTCCGTTCTCTTCAAGCAGCGCCGTCTTCGGCACGAGGGCGGAGAGCGAGCGGATGCTATCGCGCGCCTTGCCGGCGGCGACCCCTTCCAGAAGCTCGCCGACGAGGAAGAGGAAGACCACTGCGGCGGCCTCCTCCGTCGCATTGATGATCACCGCGCCGACGGCGGCGATGGTCATCAGCATCTCGATGGAGAAGGGCGTGCCGGCGAGCGCGGCCATGATGGCGCGACGCGCGATCGGCACGAGGCCGATGAACATGGCGATGACGAAAGCGTAGGTTTCGATCGCCGGGAAGAGATGGCCGATGCCGTAAGCGACGACCAGCGCCGCGCCGGCGAGAATGGTGAGCCGCCCCTTCTTGCCCTTCCACCAGGGACCTTCGGTCGGGCCGTGGTCATGGCCGTGCAGGCCCGCGACGGCCACCGCCTTCGGCTTGTGGTCGTGGCCGGCATGGTCGTGATCGTGGTCATGGCCGTGCGAATGATCGTGGTCGTGTCCGCCGCAGCAGCCGGCGCCGTGCTCGTGTTTCGCGGCCGGCTTTTCCGCGATGGCTGCCGCCGGCGTCACCGCATAACCGAGGCCGGTGACCTTGCGGGCGATCGCTTCCAGGTCACTTGCCGCATCGTGCTGCACGCGCATCGTGCCGGCGGTCACGGAAACGGACACATCGGAAACGCCCGGCATGCGGCGCACGGCGGTGTCGATCTTGCTGGCGCAGGAGGCGCAATCCATGCCGCCAACCCGGAAACGCGTCTCTTTCACATCGGACATCGTACAATCCTCTTTATTCTGTCGCGGATGTTCTACGACCTCTAGCGACTAGAGGTGCAAGAGGGAAATTCACAAATTTCGAGACAAAGAGGCGCATTGAAATTCGCCGCGCGCCCATGGTAGAGAGCCGCCACTGAATGCAGGTTTCATCTGCTGGTTGGGGAGGACGCCATGTCTTGCGACGCCCTCTTCCAATCGGGGATGGGCGCTCTCGATGCCCCCCGAACGGAAGAACGCTTTTTGATCGGTGCCCTTGCGGCACAGTCGGGCTTTTGTACCGTTTTACCGCTCAAGCACCGCCACCGGGGTAACAGCGCGAAAGCGCTGACCCATCGTCGTGCCCGCACGACGATACCGTAACATCGGCTTTTCCCATTTCTGATCAGCGTTAAGCAGGACGTTTTCGCCCCCGCTCCGCGCGTTCTATCGATACCCCCCGCAGAAGAGGTCCCTCCATGTCCCTCACCACGCCCTATTACCTGATCGACAAGTCGAAGCTTCTCGCCAACATGGAGAAGGTCGCGCGCCTGCGCGAACTTTCCGGCGCCAAGGCGCTGCTGGCGCTGAAATGCTTCGCCACCTGGTCGGTCTTCGATTTCATGCGCGACTATATGGACGGCACGACCTCCTCGTCGCTCAACGAGGTGCGCCTCGGCCACGAGCGCTTCGGCAAGGAAACGCACGCCTATTCCGTCGCCTATGCGGATTACGAGATCGACGAGGTCGTGTCGCACGCCGACAAGATCATCTTTAACTCGATCGGCCAGCTCGACCGTTTCGCCGACAAGGCGGCCGGCATCGTGCGGGGCCTGCGGCTCAATCCCGGCATCTCCTCCTCCAGCTTCGATCTTGCCGACCCCGCCCGCCCCTTCTCGCGGCTGGGTGAATGGGACGTGCGGCAGGTGGAGGCCGTGATGGACCGGATTTCCGGCTTCATGATCCACAACAATTGCGAAAACGGCGATTTCGACCTGTTCGACCGCATGCTCGGCACGATCGAGGAGAAATTCGCGCCGCTTTTGAAAAAGGCGGAATGGGTGAGCCTCGGCGGCGGCATTCATTTTACGGGCGAGAACTACCCGCTGGAAAAATTCGCCGAGCGGCTGAAGCGGTTCTCCGGCGCGTTTGGCGTTCAGGTCTATCTGGAGCCGGGCGAGGCCTCGATCACCAAGTCCACCACGCTGGAAGTGACGGTGCTCGACACGCTCGACAACGGCAAGCACCTCGCCATCGTCGATAGCTCGATCGAGGCGCATATGCTCGACCTGCTGATCTACCGCGAGAGCGCCAAGATTTCCCCCAACACCGGGCCGCACCGCACAATGGTCTGCGGCAAGTCCTGCCTCGCCGGCGATATTTTCGGCGAATTCAATTTCGAGACCGAGCTGAAGGTCGGCGACCGCATCTCCATCCAGGATGCGGCCGGTTACACCATGGTCAAGAAGAACTGGTTCAACGGCGTGAAAATGCCGGCGATCGCCATCCGCGAGCTGGATGGCAGCATCAGAACGGTCCGCGAATTCACCTACGCGGACTACGAAGAAAGCCTCTCCTGAGGCTGTACCGGGTAGAAGGAGATATCCCCCGACATGAAAAAGAACGTGCTCATCATCGGCGCCGGCGGCGTCGCACAGGTCGTGGCGCACAAATGCGCCCAGAACAACGACGTGCTCGGCGATATCCATATCGCATCGCGCACCAAGGCGAAGTGCGACAGGATCATCGCGTCGGTCCATGAGAAAAAGGCGATGAAGCAGCCGGGCGTGCTGGAAGGCCATGCGCTCGACGCGCTCGACATCGAGGCGACCAAGGCGCTCATCACGTCCACCAAATCCCAGATCGTCATCAATGTCGGCACCGCCTTCCTCAACATGTCGGTGCTGCGCGCCTGCATGGATACCGGCGTTGCCTATATCGACACCGCGATCCACGAGGAACCGGGCAAGATCTGCGAGACGCCGCCGTGGTATGGCAATTACGAGTGGAAGCGCGCGGCCGAATGCGCGGAGAAGGGCGTCACCGCCATCCTCGGCGCCGGCTTCGATCCGGGCGTCGTCAACGCCTATGCGAAGCTCGCCAAGGACGAATACCTCGACACGGTGACGGACGTCGACATCGTCGACATCAATGCCGGCAGCCATGGCAAATATTTCGCCACCAACTTCGACCCGGAGATCAATTTCCGCGAATTCACCGGCGTCGTCTATTCCTGGCAGAACGGCCAGTGGCAGACCAACAAAATGTTCGAGATCGGCAAGGACTATGACCTGCCCGTCGTCGGCACGCGCCGCGCCTATCTCTGCGGCCATGACGAGGTGCATTCGCTGGCGAAGAACATGGACGGCGCGAATGTGCGTTTCTGGATGGGTTTCGGCGATCACTACATCAACGTCTTCACCGTGCTGAAGAACCTCGGCCTGCTCTCCGAGCAGCCGGTCAAGACGGCCGAAGGGCTGGAGGTCGTGCCGCTCAAGGTCGTCAAGGCGGTGCTGCCGGATCCGTCGTCGCTGGCGCCGAACTATGAGGGCAAGACCTGCATCGGCGACTATGTGAAGGGTTTGAAGGACGGCAAGGAAAAGACCGTCTTCATCTACAACGTGGCCGACCACAAGGAAGCTTACGAAGAGGTCGGTTCGCAGGGCATCTCCTACACTGCCGGCGTGCCGCCGGTCGCCGCCGCTATGCTGGTCGCAACGGGCGAATGGGACGTGAAGACGATGGCGAATGTCGAGGAACTGCCGCCGAAGCCGTTCATCAATCTGCTCAACCGCATCGGCCTGCCGACGCGCATCCAGGACGAGGACGGCGACCGCGCCGTCAGCTTTTAAACCTGACAATGCCGGCCGCGCCTTGCGTGCGGCCGGCCCCTTGGAAGCGACCTCCGCATTCACTACAACAAGCGACCGCCAACACTTGGGCAGCGGACGATGAATCGGTATCCCATGTTCAGCCCGCAGCTTCTGGTCAGCTTCGTGGCCGTCGCAGAAACCAGCAGTTTTACCCGCGCGGCGGACCGGGTGTCACTGTCGCAATCGACCGTCAGCCAGCAGGTGCGCCGGCTGGAGGAACTGCTCGGCAAGGCGCTGTTCGAGCGCACCTCGCATGAGGTGCGGCTCACCGAAGAGGGCATCAAGCTGCTCGGTTATGCGCGGCGCATCATTGCGCTCAACGAGGAGGCGCATGATGCACTGACGGGGCCGTGGCGCGACGGCGTGCTGCGGCTCGGCATGCCGGAGGATTTTACGGTGCCGACGGTCGACCTGCTGGCGGCCTTCAAGCGGGAGCATCCACATCTGAGGCTCGACGTCACCAGCGGGCTCAGCCCGGACCTGCATCGCGCCTATCTTCAGGAAGAGCTCGATTTGGTGCTCGTCAAGCAGCGCCGCGTGCACCTGCCGCGCGCCGCCCGGCCGGAGCCACTGCTGTGGCTGGACAGCCAGGAACATCCGGCGATCGAACAATCCCCGGTGCCGCTCGCCGTCTTTCCGGTAAACGGGCTCTACCGCGAAGAACTGTGCCAAACGCTGGACGGGCTCGGCATGCGCTGGCGTGTCAGCTATAGTGGCGCGGGGCTGGCGGCCATTGCCGCGGCCTCTGCGGCAGGGCTCGGCGTCAGCCTGCTGCCGGCAAGTTGCCGCCTGCCCGCGCATCGGGTGCTGGGGGCGGCCGAACACCTGCCGCCGGTCGACGATTTCGAGCTTGCCCTGTTTTACCGCGATACGGCGTCCGCGGTGGCGCTGGATCTCGCGGAGCGGCTGATCGCCTTCTGCGGGCTCTCGCGCTGAACATTGGCGAATCGAATAGCCAGCATTGCCAAATGTCGCTGCCATGCGGCAGCCCCGTCTCCTAGAATGCGTCATCCCTTCCATGCTTGACCAGGAGACGATGTTGCAACATGCCATATCGCAGAGCCGCCGGGCTTTTCTGAGCCGCACCGGCCAGTTCACCACCGCCGCCGCCGTCGCCGGCTTGACCGGCGGCATGAGCCGCGAGGCCGCGGCGCAGACGACCGATTGTGCCCCGGAGAATGCCGTGACCGCCGTGAAAGACAGCCATTACCTGCTCGCCGACGTGCGCCTCGAAGAGGGTTTCGAGCGGGACGGCGATGTCGTCATCGCCACCCGCACGGCGCTCCACACGCTGGAAATCAAGGACGGCAAGATCGCCGCGCTGCATGGCGCCGGCGCGACGCTGCCGACAGGCCTGACGACCTATCAGGCGAACGGCCAGCTTGCGCTGCCCACCATGCGCGACATGCACATCCACCTCGACAAGACCTTCTACGGTGGCCCCTGGCAGGCGCCGCGTCCGCGCCAGGGCAAGACGATCATGGACATGATCGCACTGGAGGAGAAGCTGCTGCCGCAATTGCTGCCGACCTCCGTCGAGCGTGCGGAGGGCCTGATCGCGCTCCTGCAGTCCAAGGGCAGCACGATCGCGCGCAGCCATTGCAACATCGATCCGGTAAGCGGGCTGAAGAGCCTGGAACACCTGAAGCTGGCGCTGGAGAAGCACAAGGACGACTTCGTCTGCGAGATCGTCGCCTTCCCGCAGCACGGCCTCTTGCATTCCAAGGTCGACGGGCTGATGCGCGAGGCCATGCAGATGGGCGTGGAGTATGTCGGCGGCCTCGACCCGACCAATGTCGACAGCGCCATGGAAAAGTCGCTCGACGCGATGTTCCAGATCGCGCTCGGTACCGGCAAGGGCGTCGATATCCACCTGCATGAGACGAGCCCGGCCGGTGTTGCGGCGGTCAACTACATGATCGATACGGTCGAGAAGAACCCGGCGCTGAAGGGCAAGGTGACGATCAGCCATGCTTTCGCGCTGACGACGCTGGCGCCTGAGCAGCTTGAAGAGACGGCGGCGCGACTGGCAGCAAACGGCATGACGATCGCCTCCACCGTGCCGATCGGCGGACTGATGATGCCGCTGCCGCAGCTCAGCAAGGCCGGCGTCTTCGTGATGACCGGCACCGACAGCGTCATCGACCACTGGTCGCCCTTCGGCAGCGGCGACATGCTGGAAAAGGCCTATCTCTACGCCCAGCTTTACCGCGGCTCGGACGAGTTCCACCTGTCCCGCTCGCTCGCCATTTCGACAGGCGGCGTGCTGCCGCTCGACGATGACGGCAACCGCGCCTGGCCGAAGGCCGGCGACGAGGCGGGCTTCACGCTTGCCGCCGCAAGCTGCTCGGCGGAAGCCGTCGCCCGCGTGGCGCCCCGCAGCGCGACGTTCCACAAGGGGCGGCTGGTCGCCGGTCGCGTCGGCAAGGCCTGATCGCCAAGACTGAATGCAGAAAGGCCGGCTTGAAGCCGGCCTTTTTGTTATTCGGCGAAGAGTTTCCAGCGTGTCGGCTTGAAGCGGATGGTGGTTCCGGTCGCGGCCTGGGCATCGAGGGGAATTTCGATCTCGACATGGTGGGATTCACCCTGCCTGGAGATGTCGAGGTCGGCGATGCGGGTGCCGGCAAGGCGACGGGAGGTGGCGACCCGGCCTTCCAGCGCCGGTGTCGCGGGGTCCGTGACGAGGGTGACGTCCTGCGGGCGGAAGAACAGGGTGCCGCTGCCGCTCTGGATGTCGTTCGCCTTCGGGGCGATGCCGATCGGCTCGCCCTGGAAGCGCACGGCATTGTCCGCGACCGTGACCGGCAGGCTGGCGCTGTCGCCGATGAAGGAGAAGACGAAGGGCGAGTTCGGCCGGTCGTAGACATCGTCCGACGAGCCGACCTGCTCGATCTGGCCCTGGCTCATCACCACCACGCGGTCGGCGAGCTCAAGGGCTTCTTCCTGGTCGTGCGTGACGAAGACGGTGGTGTGGCCGGTGCGGTCGTGGAATTCGCGCAGCCAGCGGCGCAGTTCCTTGCGCACCTTGGCGTCCAGCGCGCCGAACGGTTCGTCGAGCAGCAGCACCTTCGGCTCGATCGCCATGGCGCGGGCGAGCGCCACGCGCTGGCGCTGGCCGCCGGAGAGCTGGTTGGGATAGCGCTTTTCGAGGCCGGAGAGCTGCACCATGTCGAGAAGATCGCTGACCCGGCGACGGATTTCCGTCTTGGGCGGGCGTTCACCGCGCGGGCGCACGGTCAGGCCGAAGGCGATGTTGTCGGCGACCGTCATGTGGCGGAACAGCGCGTAGTGCTGGAAGACGAAGCCGACATGGCGCTCCTGCACGGTGCGATGCGAGGCGTCCTCGTTGCCGAAGAAGATCTTCCCGAGGGTGGGCTGTTCGAGACCGGCAATGAGGCGGAGCAGCGTCGTCTTGCCGGAGCCGGAGGGGCCGAGCAGCGCGATCAGTTCGCCGGAACGGATGTCGAGCGAGACATCGTTGAGTGCCGGGTAGCGGTCGAATTCCTTGCGGATGTTGGAAACCCTGACGTCCATGGAGGGCTTTAGCCTTTCAATGCTTGCGGCCGGCAGCGATTTCCGCGCCGTAGTGAAGTTCAAGGACCGTCTTGACGACGAGCGTGACGAGAGCGAGTGCCGCGAGCAGCGACGCCACCGCGAAGGCGGCGACGAAATTATACTCGTTGTAGAGGATCTCGACATGCAGCGGCATGGTGTTGGTAAGACCACGGATATGGCCCGACACCACCGAGACCGCGCCGAACTCGCCCATGGCGCGCGCATTACAGAGCAGCACGCCGTAGAGCAGGCCCCATTTGATATTGGGCAGCGTCACGTACCAGAAGGTCTGCCAGCCCGAAGCGCCGAGCGAAAGCGCCGCCTCCTCGTCGCCCGTGCCCTGCTCCTGCATCAGCGGGATCAACTCGCGCGCGACGAAGGGGAAGGTGACGAAGACGGTGGCGAGCACGATGCCGGGCACGGCAAAGAGCACCTCGATGCCATGGCTCTTCAGCCATGGTCCGAGCACGCTGCCCGCGCCGAACAAGAGCACGTAGACGAGGCCGGAAATGACCGGCGAGACCGAGAACGGCAGGTCGATCAGCGTCGTGAGGAACGCCTTGCCCTTGAACTCGAACTTGGCGATCGCCCAGGCCGCCGCCACGCCGAAGACGAGGTTGAGCGGCACGGCGATGACGGCGACGAGCAGCGTCAGCCGGATGGCGGCGAGCGTATCCGGGTCGTTCATCGAGGCGAAGAATTCGCCCGGCCCCTTGCGGAAGGCCTCGATGAAGACGGCGGCAAGCGGCAGCAGCAGGAAGAGCGCCAGGAACAGGAAGGCGGCCGTCATCAGCGCGTAGCGGGCGAAGGGCGCTTCCGTCGTCGGCGAGCGCAGGCGGCGGGATGAATTAGGCGCCATGACCATACCTCCTGCGGCTCCAGGCCTGGATGAGGTTGATGACCAGCAGCATGGCGAAGGACATGCTCAGCATGATCGTGGCGATGGCCGTCGCCGCACCATAATTGAACTCCTCCAGCCGGATGACGATGAGGAGCGGCGCGATTTCGGACACATAGGGAATGTTGCCGGCGATGAAGATGACCGAGCCGTATTCGCCCACGCCGCGGGCGAAGGCGAGCGCGAAGCCCGTCAGGATCGCAGGAGACAGGCCGGGCAGCAGCACGCGATAGACGGTCTGGAAGCGGTTGGCGCCCAGCGTCGCGGCCGCCTCCTCCACCTCGCGGTCGATCTCTTCCATGATCGGCTGCACCGTGCGCACCACGAAGGGCAGGCCGATGAAGACGAGCGCGATGACGATGCCGGTCGGGTTGAAGGCCGCCTTGATGCCGAAGACGTTCAGCACCTGGCCTACCCAGCCGTTCGGCGCATAGAGCGCGGCAAGCGCAATGCCCGCCACGGCCGTCGGCAGCGCGAAGGGCAAGTCCACCACCGCATCGACGATGCGCCGGCCGGGGAATTCGTAGCGCACGATGACCCAGGCGACGATGACGCCGAAGACGACATTGACGAGCGCCGCGATGAAGGCCGTGCCGAAGGACACTTCCAGCGCGTTGATCGTGCGCTGATCGGTGAGGATAGCCAAAAACTCCGCCCCGGAAAGCGAGGCGGAGCGCCAGACGAGGCCGGCGAGCGGGATGAGGATAATGAGGGTCAGATAAGCGAGCGAAAAGCCGAGCGTCAGTCCGAAACCCGGAATGACACTCGGCTGTCTCAGTCGCCACCGCACCGAAGCAGCAGCAGATGTCGTCAAAGGTATTAGTTCCCCGGCTTGTAGATCTGGTCGAAGACGCCGCCGTCACCGAAATGCTCGGGCTGTGCCTTCACCCAGCCGCCGAAGATCGGATCGTCGATCGTCACCAGCTTAATGTCCGGAAGCTGTTGCAGCAACTCAGGCTTCACCAATTCGCGCTTCGACGGACGGTAGAAGTGTTTTGCCGCAAGATTCTGGCCTTCCTCGGAGTAGAGGTATTGCAGGTAGGCTTCCGCCTGCTTGCGCGTGCCCTTGGCGTCGACATTGCCGTCAACGACAGCGACCGGCGGTTCTGCGAGGATCGAGATCGGCGGAGCGACGATGTCGAAGGCATCCGCACCGAACTCGGCACCGGCCAGGTAGGCCTCGTTTTCCCAGGCGAGCAGCACGTCGCCGATCTGGCGCTGCGCAAAGGTGGTCAGCGAACCGCGGGCACCCGTGTCGAGAACCGGCGCGCGCTTGAAGAGCTCGGCGATGTAAGCCTTGATCTTGTCCTGGTCGCCGCCGTATTCCTGGTTTGCCCAGGCCCAGGCAGCGAGGTAGTTCCAGCGTGCACCGCCCGAGGTCTTCGGGTTCGGGGTGACGATCTGCACGTCGCCCTTTACCAGGTCGCCCCAGTTATGAATGCCCTTCGGGTTGCCCTTGCGCACCAGGAAGACGATGGTCGAGGTGTAGGGCGAGGAATTGTTTGGCAGACGGCCGCGCCAGTCCTTGGCGATCTTGTTGGTGTTTTCGGCAATCGCGTTGATGTCGCTTTCGAGCGCCAGCGTCACCACGTCCGCTTCCAGCCCGTCGATCACCGAACGCGCCTGCTTGCCGGAGCCGCCATGCGACTGCTGCACCGTCACGTCTTCGCCGGTCTCAGCCTTCCAATGTTTTGCGAAGGCTTCGTTATATTCCTTGTAGAGTTCGCGCGTCGGGTCATAGGAGACGTTGAGCAGCGTCGTCTGTGCAAACGCCCCCGTCACCCCGCCGAGCACAAGCCCGACACCCACCACAAGAGCCCCAAACCGTTTAGCCAATATCGACATTCTCCAACCTCCTGGATCGTTATCCCTCATAAACCCTAGTGAATTAGTAGAGTTAGTCAACAACGCCCCAGCAACTCGCAAAACGGGTTCCAAACGAGCCGTAAAGGCGCAATGGAAGACCTGCGGAGTCCCGCCGCAGGCGAACGGTTCATCCCACGATGCCGACGACCACGCAAAATGCATCCGCGGAAAACCGCTGTTTTTGCCGCGCCGCCCAAACTTTTTTCAGCAGAGAGGCTTCAGCGGTGCGAGACGCGGGCAAGGCCCTGCGGCGCGATGTCGAGCACGGCCCGGTAGGTCTGCCGCACGGTTTCGGCGAAGGTGAACGGGCCGGGGCGCAGGCTGGAGGCGATGGCGCCGACCACCGACAGCCCGCAGAGCGCTTCGCCATGGCTGAGCAGGCGGCCGCAATCGTCGACCGTCAGCGTCGCGGCATCGCGGCCGATGAGCCCAGCCAGCGCGCGGGCGGACGGCATCTCGCGGCAATCGATGGTGTTCTCGTCGGCGGATCTGGGATCGCAGGGCGGCACGAAACGGGTGCGGCCGGTCTCGAATTCGGCGCCGAGGCGGCGGTGTACGTCACGGGCGATGCGGACGGAGAAGTGCCGGTGCAGGCGCAGGAGATGGCGGCGATAGTGGTTGCGCTCGGCCTGGGGCAGGTTGCGCCAGACGACGGACAGGCGGGCGGAGGCTGCATCGACGACGGTTTGCCACTGGCCGCCGTCGCGCGCCTCCGCGGCGCTACACTCGTTGCGGATATAGCGGAAGGCGTCCTTCAGCGAGCGGGTGGCCGGCGGTTCGCCGAAGGCCATGCCCTCATGCCCGCGGCCATGCGGCTGCGGCAGGCGGCCGGAAGCGGCGGCGACATGGATCTCGCCGGCAAAACCGCGCGCGCGCAGGTCGAGAAGGATGGCGGCAAGGCGCGGGCCATTGCCGACCAGCGTCAGCGGAGGCGGGTCTGCCTGCTGCGACAGCCGCTCGGCGGCGGCGGCGGCGCCTCGCCAGGAGGCGGCCTCGCGCTCGGCTATGCCGAAACCGGTGGCGACGACGACATGGTCGAATTCGGCGCTCTCGCCATCGCGGAAGCAGACGCGAGGACCCGTTCCCGCCACGCCGATATGGCGCACCGCGCCGCGGAAGGTGCGGATGCGCACGTCGCGGCGCAGGCTCAGCGCCTCGCCGAAGCGGGCCATCACATAATCCCGGAAGACCGCGCGCGGCACATGCAGATCCTGCGGCCCGCGCAGTGCCGCAACGGCGCCGCCCGCAAGCAGGCTACCCTTCAGCCACTCGGCGAAATCATCCGGGCGATCCGGCAGGACGGAGAGGTCGCGGGCCGGCTCGGTGGTCAGGGCCTTGCCTGCAGGGCCATCCCCGAAAGCGCCCGGCGCATCCTCGGCGTCGATCAGCCAGGCCTCGAAGGGGCGATGAACCCGCCGCATCAGCGCGATCGTCGTAGCAAGGCCCGACGGCCCGGCACCGATGACCGCAATGCGCATCGCCGGCACCGACGAAGCCCCTTCTTCCCTCACGGCCCTTTCGAAGAACATGCCCTGTCCTTTCCCTCACGGTGAACGAGAAGCCAGACCACCATGATAGCGCGGCTCGATATAATTTTCTACCTTTTTAGTAGAATAATGGAAGCCCGCTTGCTGCCGGGCGAATCCGGCGTGCCGGCGGCGGTTTCCGGCGGTTCATGCAGGAAATCCGCCAGCGTCGTGCCGTCGAGGATTTCACCGGAGGCGGCGGCGACCTTGGCAAAGACCCGGCGCACGGCGCAGAAGCGGTCGTCGCGGCAATCGGCGCAACGCTGGTCGCCATCATTGGCAAGGCAGGCGAGCGGCACGAACGGGCCTTCCAGGATGCGCAGCACCTCGCCAAAAGCGATATCCTCCGGGCGCCGCAGCAGCCGGTAGCCGCCGTGCTGGCCGCGCCGGCTCACCACGAGGCCGGCATGTTTGAGGTCGAGCAGGATCTGTTCGAGGAATTTTTTGGGGATCGCCTCACGCGCCGCGATCGTGCCGATCTGCACGGTTTCGCCGGGACCGGCCCGGGCGAGCGCCAGGAGCGCGCGCAGGGCATATTTGGATTTCTGTGCGATCATGGCGGGGTGCCACGCGTTGCAGGCGCGGAACCGGCTTGCCATTCCTGGCGCCGGCGCCGCCTGCTCATCCGGCCGCGACCAATGCGCCGATGCGGGTGGCAACCGCGCGGGCCTGGACGCGGATATCGGGAACGGCGGTGATCTCCCAATGGCGGCCGGCGGTGAGCGGCCCGAGCGCGAAGAAACGCGCGTTGCTGGTGTCATCGGCGGCAAGAACGCTGTCCTCATCGTCGACCGCGATGCCGAGGCCGTGCGGATCGGCCCGCACGAGGCCCCTTTCCGCGAGGCTCTTCAGCAGGGGCGAGGCGCTGACCGTACATCGGTCCAGCCCGGTGCAGTTGACCACCAGGTCGGCCGTCACGGACGCGCCCCCGCGCAGATCGACGGCCAGCCGGCCGTCTTCCCGGCGCAGCGTCTCCAGCCGTCCGCGGTGGATGACGAGCTGCCCGGAGCGGCGAAGGTCGTCGATCTCCTGCGCAACGGCGGGCGCCATGCGGTGGCGGTGGACATTCCAGAAGGAGGCGGCATGGCGCAGGAAGCGGCTGCGCTGCGCCTCGCTCAAGGCCTGCCAGAATTCATGCGTCGTGTGGCGCAGGCCATCCATGACGGCCCGCCAGTCCGGCGCGGCGGTGGCCTGGGCGCGCAATGCCGCGAGCATGGCGCTGATTTCACTTTCCCCCGGGACAAGCACGGTTTCCACCGGATCGGCACGGTGCGCGAGGTGCGCCTGCGGCAGCAGGCCATGCCGCGACACGGCATGCAGGGTGCCGCGGAAACCGCGACGCTTCAAAAGCAGCAACTGGTCGACCGTGGTAAGGCCGGTGCCGACGAAGAGCACGTCCGCATCCGCCGGCAAGCGCTCCCACCAGGCATCGGCCCAGGGATCATGCACGACGGACCCGCGCACCGCGGGCGACAGCACCTCTTCCGGCAAAGGCAGGCGGCGCGTGCCCGCGCCCGTACACAGCGCCGAAGCGCGCGCGGAAAGGCGCGTGCCATCCGACAGCGCGAAACACAGCCCGCCATCCTGCTCCGCTTCGGCGCTGAGCGCTTCTGCGTCGACAAGGGTGAGGGCCGCGCGATTGCCGGTGCGCTTCAGCGCAGCATCAAGGCAGTCGCGGACGTAGTTGCCGTAGATCCGGCGCGGCACGAAATCGTCAGCCGACCAGGGATAGCCCTCTTCGGCCAGCCAGGACAGGAAGTGATTCGGGCGGTCGGCGAAGAGGCTCATGCGGCCGGCCGGTACGTTCAGAAGGTGGCACTCGGCCTTGGTGGCGTAAGCGATGCCCCGGCCCTGCGCGGCGGTTTTCCCGACAAGGCTGACCTTTGCGGTCGGCGGCAGCTGGTCGATGAGGTTGAGTGTCAGCGCAACGGCCGAAAGGCCGGAGCCGATGACGGCCACATCCGTTTTGAGCGTCATGCATTCCCTCCTGCGAAGACCGTGGCGGGCAGTCTAATCAGATTTATCCAGTAAATCTATAGACTATTATCGGCCAAAATCTGCAAGGGAAACGATGCAGGCGAGGAGCGGGTTCCGTGAAGTTCCCGCCCGCTTTTTTAGCGACTGCCGACCAGCATGCGGTAGCGCAACTGGTCGATGACGACCGCGAGCACCAGCAGGCTGCCGAGCAGGACCATCTGCATGTAGGAGCCGATCTGCATGATGTTCATGCCGTTCTGCACGAGCACGATGAAGAAGGCGCCGAGCACCACGCTTTCGACGCGGCCGATGCCGCCGCGCAGGGACACGCCGGCGATGACGCAGGCGGCGATCGATTCGAGCGCGATGGTGCCGCCGAGATTGGTCTCGCCGCTTTCGACGCGTGCCGTCAGCAGGATGCCGGCCAGCGAAGCGAGCAGCGCGCAAACGACATAGGCGATGAACAGCGTGCGCCGCGTGTTGATGCCGGACAGATGCGCCGCCTTGATATTGCCGCCGACGGCATAGATCTGCGCGCCGGTGCGGGTGCGGTTCATCAGGATCCACATGGCGGCGATCGCCAGCAGCGCGACGAGCACGGGAACGGGCACGCCAAAAATGCGGCCGAAGCCGAAGAATTCACCGAACTCATAGGGCAGGCCCGAGACTGGAACGCCGCCGGTGATGAACAGCGCGATGCCGGCGCCGACCGACTGCACGCCGAGTGTCATGATGAAGGGCGAGACGCTGAAGCCGGCAATGCCGATGCTGTTGAGCGTGCCGATCAGCAGCGCCGAGCCGAAGCCAGCGGCAAGGCCGAGCGCGATGACGAGCCAGACGGCATCCGGGAACATGCCGGACGCGGCGACCATCGCCGTCGCCGACACCACGGAGGTCAGCGCGATTGCCGTGCCGACGGAAAGGTCGAAGCCGCCGGTGATGAGCACCAGCATCTGCCCGAGCGACACGAGGATCAGGTAGACCGACTGGCGCGCGACGTTCGTCAGGTTCTGCACCGACAGGAATTGTGTCGAGGCGAGCGTGAAGATGATGAGGGCGGCGACGAGGAAGAACGGCAGGACGCCGGCGCGCACGAAGACGGTGCGCAGGAAGGCGAGGATCGGCGAGCCGGCCGAAGCCTGTGTCTCCGCCACCGGTTGGGCGCTGGTGTTCATGCGTCTGGCCTTTCATGGGAGAAGAAGGAGGCGAGGATGGTCTCCTCGTTGATGGCGTCGCCCTCAAGCTCTGCCGAGATACGGCCGGCCGAGAAGACGACGAGGCGGTGGGCGAGGTTCATGGCTTCGGGCAGATCCGAGGAGATGACGACGACGGCCTTGCCGGCCTCCGCCAGTTCCTTGATCAACCGGTAGAGGGCGGCGCGCGTGCCCATGTCGACGCCGACGGTCGGTTCGTCGAAGATGTAGAGGTCGTAGTCGCGGCCGAAACCCTTGCCGAACAGCGCCTTCTGCTGGTTGCCGCCCGAGAGCGTCGAGATGGCGCGGCCCATGTAGTTTTCGGGAATATCGACGCGGCGCGCGATGCCATCGGTGATGGTGCGCAGTTTTGCCGGCGACAGCGCGCCGAGGAAGCCGGAGGCCTCATCGCGTTCAAGCGCGCCGAGATCGATGTTGCGGCGGGTCGTTGCGGAGAGCATCAGCCCTTCGGACTTGCGGTCCGGCGGCAGATAGAAGACGCCGTCGCCGACGAAGCGGCGGGTCGGCGCGTGGGTCACGTCCTTGCCCTTCAGCGTCACGGAGCCGGCCTTGATCGGCAGCAGCCCGACGGCGGCCCGCCAAGTGCGCGACTTGCCGCTACCGACCAGGCCGGCGACGCCGAGCACCTCGCCTGCGCGCACATCGATATCCACGCCGCCGACACCCCAGGCCTTCAAGCCGCGGATCGACAGCAGCACGTCGCCATCCGGCTTGCGGGCGATCGTCGGGTAAATCTCGTCGATGGCGCGGCCGGTCATCATCTCGACGAGCGCCTTGGGAGAGAGCGCATCGACGCCGACCGTGCCGATCAGCTTGCCATCGCGCAGCACCGTGATGCGGTCGGCGATCTGTGAGAATTCCTGGATGCGGTGGGAGATATAGACGATGCCGACGCCGCGGGCCTTCGCCTCGCGCACGATGCGAAACAGCGTTTCCGTCTCGCGTTCGGTCAAGGAGGCGGTCGGCTCGTCGAGGATCAGGATGCGCGCCTCGGAATGGATCGCCTTGGCGATCTCCGTCATCTGCTGCTCGGCGCGCGAGAGGCTGACGACGGAGCGGCGCACGTCGATCGGGAAGCCGAGATCGGCGAAAAGCTTTTCGGCACCGCGGCGCATGGCGCCCTTGTCGGTGAAGGGGCCGCGCTTCGGCTCGCTGCCGAGATAAATGTTTTCCGCCACGCTCATGGTCGGCACGAGCGAAAATTCCTGGAAGACGGCGGCGACGCCGTTCTTCTTGGCGTCACCCACCGAGGCAAAGGATACCGCGTCACCACTGAGCACCAGCGTGCCTGCGGTCTGCGGGTAGACGCC
The DNA here is from genome assembly GCF_058809275.1 of Shinella sp. GW821-FHT10F02. Lineage (NCBI taxonomy): Bacteria > Pseudomonadati > Pseudomonadota > Alphaproteobacteria > Hyphomicrobiales > Rhizobiaceae > Shinella > Shinella sp. GW821-FHT10F02. The sequence goes on from NZ_JBXASL010000008.1 coordinate 348,654, forward strand.
GGACAGGATGGAAATCAGCGTCGACTTGCCCGCACCGTTCTCGCCGAACAGCACATGCACTTCGCCCGGCATCAGCGTGAAGGAGACGCCGTCCAGCGCCTTCACACCCGGAAATGTCTTGGTAATGCCCGTCATCTCGACGAGCGGCATCGCGGAACCGGTCACCCTCGTCCCTCCTCAATGGCGACCCCGGCGAATGCCGGGGCCGCATGCGGCCGTCTTGGGTTCGCTTAGTTCACGCCGAAGACCGGCTTGAAGCCATCCGGCGGCAGGATGTTCGTCTGCGGCACGGTCTCGACATTCGACGGATCGACGACGAAGATCTTCGGGCCGACATGCTTGGTAAGTTCCTTGCCTTCCAGCGCACGCACCGCCTGGTCGATGGCGATACGGCCCTGGATGACCATGGAATCGGCGGGAGCGGCGAGAATGAAGCCGCGCTTGATGCCCTCGTAGACGCCAGGCGTCATGTAGAAGGCAAGAAGCTCGACCTGGCCCTTGAGGCCGCGTTCGCGGATGAGGCCCTGGGCGGCTTCCGCCGTCACCGCCGTGCCGGCGATGTAGCGCACGTCGGGCTCGGCCTGCAGCACGTCCTCGACGAGCTTCAGCTGGGCTTCCTTTCCGGTATCGCCGAATTTCGGATCGAGCACCTGCACGGCGGAGCCGGCAACGGCCTCCATGAAGCCCTTGTTGGCGGCTTCCACCCAGCCGGCACCGGCCGGGCCGGGGAACCAGCCGACCTTGACCGGATCGCTGCCCGCCGGGTGCTTCTTGGCGAGGTAGGCGCCAGTCTCGTGGCCCATCGTGTAGAAGGAGACGAGCGATTTGGCCGTCACGTCCGGCGAGGAAATGCCGTTGATGACGTCGATGACCGGAATGCCCTTCTTGGTGACTTCCGAGACGAGGTTGTTGAGGCCATCGAAGGAGATGGCGCCGATCACCACGGCCTGCGCGCCGCCGGCGACGCAATCCTCGATCTGGCTGATCTGTTTGGCGAGTTCGGTATAGCCGCCGGCATCGACGAGGTTCATCTTGACGCCGAGGTCCTTCGCCTGTTCGGCGACGCCGTAATCGACGCCAAGCCAGTAGGCATCCTTCATGTGCGGGAAGGAGACGCAGATGTTCCAGGGCTTTTCCGCCTTGGCGAGCGGTTCGTATTTCACGTCGACCGGCTTGCCGTCGGCTGCGAACGGCGGTTCGATCGCCTGGGCATCATAGGGATACCAGGTCTCGGCCATGGCCGCGCCGTTGAGCGCGAAGGCCAGGGCCGTGGTGGCGAGTGCAGTTCTGACGAGCTTATTCATTATCGTTCCCTCTCTTGTTTTGATGCATGCGTTTGGTGTCAGTTGAAGGTCGCGCGCAGCCTCCCGAGAAGGGCGGCGCGGTCCTTGCGGGCGGCGAGCGCTTCTTCCATCGTCACCTTGACGAAGCGGGTGGGCGTGTGCGGCTGAAGCTGGCCGATCAGGTCCATGTCGGCGGAGATGACAGTGCCGACCATGAAATAGCCGCCGCCGGAGACGGCATCCCGGTGCAGGATGATCGGTTCCGTGCCGCCCGGCACCTGGATCGAGCCATAGGGGTAGCAGCTATCGACGATGTTCGACGGGTCGGAGCCGGCGCCGAAGGGCTGTTCGCGCTCGACGAAATCGAGCTTGCGGCCGCCCTTGAAACGATAACCCATGCGGTCCGCCTCGTTCGCCACCTTCCATTCGTCGGCGAAGAAATTCTGCTGCGATTCCTCGGTTACCCGGTGCCAGTAGAGGCCCGGCAGAACGCGCAGGTCCGCCGGCATGCCCGGCTTGCGGCGCAGCTCATCGGCAACCGTCTTGCCCTCGTTGGCAAGGCTGCCCTTGCCGACCGGCAGTTCGTCGCCCGCGGCAATCGGCCGGCCCTTGAAGCCGCCGAGCGCGCCGATCGGATAGGTCGAGCGGCTGCCGAGCGCTTCCGGCACGTCGATGCCGCCGGAGACGGCGATGCAGATGCGGGCGCCGGACTTCAGGAAGTCGAAAGTCAGCGTCTGGCCGGCCTTGACCTTGAAGGCGGTCCAGCCAGGCTGTGCCACGCCATCCACCTTGGCCGGCATGTCGGCACCGGTAATAGCGACGAGCACGTCTTCGGTGAATTCGAGCTTCGGGCCGATGAAGACGGCTTCGAGGCCAGCGGCACCCTCGTCATTGCCGACGAGCAGGTTTGCCGCGCGCATTGCATAGCGGTCCATCGCGCCGCCGACGGGGATGCCGAGGTGGAAATAGCCGGGGCGGCCGAGATCCTGGACGGTGGTCGCGAGACCGTGGTGGAGAACCTTAATGGCCATAGAGCATGCCCTCCAGCTTGGCGTTTGTGCCGTCGATATCCTTCTGGAATTCCCGGAGGTCGAAGCTCACCTCGCGGATCGGCGGGGCGAAGCGGCCCTTGTCGACATCCTCGACCGCCTGGTCGTAGGCATCGCGGTCGATCGGCTTGAACTTCACGATGTCGCCGGGGCGGAAGAACACCATGAAATCGCGCAGGTAACTGGTCGTCTGGGTCGGGTCGAAGATCGGCATCGGCGTGATGCCGAACATCTGGTAGCCGCCGGCACCACGCACCGAATAGATGCAGCCGAAGCAGCCGCCATGGCCGACCGTGAGTTTTGGCGTGTCGGTACGGGGGCGCAGGTACTTTGGCACCTGGATCTGCCGCTGGCGCTCGACCATCTGGTACATGAAGGGCAGGCCCGCGACGAAACCGACCATCGAGACGAACCAGGGCGAGCCGGAATGCGCACTCACGAAATCGTCGACCGAACCGTAATCGTTGATGCGGGCGGCGTAGTCGAGGTCGGTGCCCGTCGGGTCCTGATGGCGCTCTCGAAAGCGCATCAGCGTCTCGTGCGTCCAGGGATCGTTGTAGAAGACGGGGATTTCGACGATTCGGGTCTTCAGCACCGGCTCGGCCTTGGCGGCCGCCCCCTCGATCGACTTCACTTCCTTCAGGATATCGTCGGGGTGGATGATGTCGGGGTTGAACTTGATCTGGAACGAGGCATTGGCCGGGCAGATTTCCGTGACACCCTTGATGCCGCTTTCGCGCACGCCCTTGGCCATGGAGAGGCTCTTGAAGAAGGCTTCGAGCGACATGTCCTCGCTGCATTCGACGAAGAGGTGCTCATCGCCCCCGAATGTGTATCTGATGCTCATCAGGCAACCTCCGCAGTCGCGCCGGCTTTCGCGGCGAATTCGGTTTCAAGCCATGTTTCGAGGAAGCGCGTGTCAAAGGCGCCGCGCCGGACGCTGTCGTCCTCAGCGAGTGCCAGATGCAGCGGCACCGTCGTTTTGATTCCCTCGATCGTCAGGCCTTCCAGCGCGCCCTTCAACTTCTTGAGGCAGGCATCGCGCGTCTCGGCCCAGACGATCAGCTTGCCGACGAGCGAGTCGTAGAAGGGCGGGATCGTGTAGCCTTCGTAGAGCATCGTATCGAAGCGGATGCCCTCGCCCTGCGGCACGACGAGTTTGGTGATGGTGCCCGGCGCCGGCAGAAAGCCCTTGGCCGGGTCTTCGGCATTGATGCGGCACTCGATGGCATGGCCTTCGGCCTGCACATCCTCCTGGCGGATCGACAGCGGTGCACCGCCGGCAATGCGGATCATCTCTTCCACGAGGTCGATGCCGGTGATCATCTCGGTGACCGGGTGCTCGACCTGGATGCGGGTGTTGACCTCGATGAAGTAGAACTCGTTCGTCACTTCATCGAAGAGATATTCGACGGTGCCCGCGCCGCGGTAGCCGACCTCGCGGGCAAGCGCTACCGCGCTGTCGCAAAGCCGGGTGCGCACATCGGCGGGCAGCAGGAAGGACGGGGCCTCCTCCCAGACCTTCTGGCGGCGGCGCTGAAGCGAGCATTCCCGCTCGAAACAATGGATGAAGTTCTTTCCGTCGCCGAGGATCTGCACCTCGACATGGCGCGCCTTGGTAATGACCTTTTCCAGATAAAGGCCGCCGTCGCCGAACGAAGCCAATGCTTCGGCGGAGGCCTGCGGGAAATGGCGCTCCAGGTCGGCGAGGTCGGCGGCGATGCGGATACCGCGACCGCCGCCGCCTGCCGCCGCCTTGATCATGATCGGAAAGCCGGTCTTCGCCGCCACGGCCAGGGCTTCCTCGATCGTTGCAAGGCGTCCAGCGCTGCCCGGCACGGTGGGAACACCCGCCTTGGCAGCAACCTCGCGGGCCGCGACCTTGTCGCCGAGCAGGCGGATCGCGTCGCCCTTCGGACCGATGAAGATCAGCCCCGCTGCTTCCACCGCATCGGCGAAATCGGCGTTTTCCGACAGGAAGCCGTAACCCGGATGCACGGCATCGACGCCGGCCGCCTTGGCTGCGTTCACCACCGCCTCGATGTTGAGATAGGATTTCTTCGGCGCCGGCGAGCCGATGTCGACGGCCGCATCGGCGAGCTTGACCGCCAGCATGTCGGCGTCCGCGGCGCTGTGGACCTGCACGGTGCGAATGCCGAGCGCCTTCGCCGCCTTGATGATGCGCACCGCGATCTCGCCGCGGTTGGCAACGAGGAGCGAGCGGATCGTCATGCCTCCACCTCGGCGATGACCTGGCCGGCCATGACCGGCTCTTCATTGTCGACGAGGAAGGTGATGTTCTTGCCGTCGACGCCCGCCGGCACTTCCTGGAAGGTCTTCATGACCTCGATGAGCCCGATCGCATCGCCGCTCGCCACGCTGGCGCCATCCGCCTTGAACGGCGGCACATCCGGCGAGGAGGCCCGGTAGAAGGTGCCCGGCAGGGGCGATCTGATCTCGATCTTGCTCATGTCTCTCTCCACTGAAGATGTTAGTGTCCGGCCACATCAGAAACGGGCGTTATGCGAATGCCTTCGGCAACGAGCGCCTCGCGCATCTGGCGCACGATGTCGAGCGCGCCGAGCGTGTCGGAATGGAAGCAGATGGATTCGAAGTCGATGGCGATGTCGTTGCCCTTGACGGTCTTGACTTTGCCTTCCTTGCAGGCGCGCACGACTTTGCGGGCGATGGCCGCGGGGTCCGGCCGGCCGGCATCGCGGGTGAAGACGATGGAGCCGCTGTCGTCATAGTCGCGGTCGGCGTAGAATTCGCGCACGACCGGCTGGCCGACCTCCATCGCCGCGCGCCAGGTGGCGGAACCGCCCATGCAGAAAATGTAGGCGTTCGGCTCCACGGTGCGCATGTACTGCACGAAGATCTGCGACAGTTCCGGATTGACCGCCAGTTCCATGTAGAGCGCGCCATGGGGCTTCACATGCTGGAGGCGGGCGCTGTGGCGGTGGGCGAATTCCTTGATGGCGCCGACCTGGTAGACCATGTCGTTGACGAGTTCCTTGGCGGTGCCGGCGATCTTGCGGCGGCCGAAACCCTGGAGGTCGTTATAGCCCGGATGGGCGCCGATGCCGACGCCATGCTGGGTGGCAAGCCGGACGGTCTGGTCCATCAGGCTCGGATCGCCGGCATGGAAGCCGGCGGCGATATTGGCCGAGCTGATCAGCGGCATGAGGGATGCGTCGTCGGTATCACCGACGCGCCAGCGGCCGAAGGCCTCGCCCATGTCGCAGTTGATGTCGACTACCTCACGCAATGTCTCTTCCCTCACATGCTTTTGTCGGACGAGGGAAACGCTAGGCCATCTATCTTCATTTGAAAAATTCTATTTTTACATATATGAATTCTGATAATCAGAACACGATGCCCATTTTTATTGCGCTGCAAAAACAAGATAAAACAGATGGATAGACAGAGAATGCCCAGGATAGAGCGGCTTCGTGCCCATTTCGATATCGTCTGTTCTGATTTTTTGATACCACTTCGCGAGAAACCAGATAGGGGCACACAGCCTTGACGATCAGCCTCAGACAGATCCGCTACTTTGTCGCGACCGCCGAGCTCGGCCAGATCTCGCAGGCCGCCGTCGACCTGTCGATTTCGCAATCCGCGGTGACCACGGCGATCAAGGAACTGGAGCGCACCGTCGGCGTCAGCCTGTTCCTGCGCACGCCGCACGGCATGGACCTGACATCCGCCGGCCGGCAGTTTCTGTCGCATGCCTATGAGATCCTGAAGAAGGTCGACGAGGCAACGCATTTGAACGTCGTCAGCAGCGAGATCGAGGGCACGCTGACCGTGGCGGCGACCTATACCGTTATCGGCTATTTCCTGCCGCTGCATATCGAGCGGCTGCGCCGGCTGTTCCCGAAGCTGGAAATCCAGCTTTTTGAGCTCAATCGCGAGTCGATCGAGGAAGGGCTTTTGAGCAACCGCTACGACATGTCGGTGCTGCTTACCTCCAACATCCTCAATCCGGCGCTCATCACGGAAAAGGTGCTGAGTTCGACGCGCCGTCTCTGGCTGCCGGCGCAGCATCCATTGCTACAGGCCGAGACGGTGGGGCTTCGAGAGATCGCGGAAGAGCCCTACATCATGCTGACGGTGGACGAGGCGGCGCATTCGGCGCTGAAATACTGGAGCGCCACGCCCTACCAGCCGCGCGTCATCCTGCGCACCTCGTCGGTCGAGGCGACGCGTTCGCTCGTCGCCAACGGCCAGGGCGTGGCGATCCTCTCCGACATGGTGCACCGGCCCTGGTCGCTGGAGGGCCGGCGCATCGAAACGGTCAATATCAGCGATCCGGTGCCCGCCATGGATGTCGGCCTCGCCTGGCGCCGCAACATGGAACTCTCGCCCCCCATGCTCGCCTTCCGCTCCTATTTCCAGCAGGCCTTCCACCTGCCCGAGCGGTAAAACTTAGCGGCGAACGCGCGGATAGCTGGACGAGAAGATCTCCTCGACCGGCGGATGGCCGTAGGTGCGCTCGGGATAGCGCGCGACGAGGCCGTCGAACTGGCGCTGCGCCCTCTCCTGCTCCGCCTTGGCATCGAAGCCCGGGATCTTGCCATCGACCATGACGAAGCGGCCGTCGATGATGACATTGGTCACGTCGCGGCCGGAGCCCGACATCATCAGCGTCTGGATCGGGTCGATGACATGGCCGATGCGGTCATGGCCCATGTCGATGACGATGATATCCGCCTTGGCGCCGGGCTGCAGCCGGCCGAGATCGGGCCGCCGCAGCGCATCCGCGCCGCCGATCGTGCCGGCGTCGAAATAGTGTTCCGAGCGTACGCTGTCGATCGAGCCGTCCATGACGCGCGACAGCAGGATGCCGACCTGCATGTTCTGGATGAAATCAGACGGCCAGGTATCCGTGCCGAGGCCGATGCGCACGCCCATGGCGCGGAATTTCGAAAAGCTGTCCATGAAGCCGGCGTGGCGGGCCGAGACGATCGGGCAATGCACCAGCGTCGCGCCGGCATTCTTCAGGATATCGAGGTCGCGGCCGGCGCGGTCGACATTGCGCGTGCCGGCGACGAGTTCGCCATGCGGCAGCAGCATACGCTCGTTGAGCACGCCGAGCGATTCCAGCCATTCGAGCGGCGTCATGCCATAGGCACTCGTGATGCGGTCGAATTCGAGTTCCGACTGGCAGCAATGCTGGCGGATCGGGATATCGAGGTCGCGGCCGGCATCCGCCGTGCGGCGCAGCAGCTCGGGCGTGCAGGTCTCGATACGGTCGGGTGCCAGCATGGCGCGCACCAGCGGCGAGGCTCCAGCCTCGATGCGCTCGGCAAAGGCGAGCGAGGCGGCAAAGCTCTGGAAGCCGCGCTCCTCGTCATAGTGGAAGGCGATCTTGCCGTTTTCGTCGACATAGCTGTTGCCGGTACGATAGGCCGGGCCGAGATAGACGCGCAGACCCAGGTCGTGCGCCGCATCGGCGGCAGCGGAGAATTCGGCATCCGTCTCGCCCCATTCACGGTAGAACAGCGAGGCAATCGGCAGCGCGGTGGTGACGCCATTGCGGATGAGCTGGGCGAAGGCATAGCGCTTCTGGAAGGCCAGTTCTTCCTGCGTGTACATCTCGTAGGCGCGGTCCATGTAGCTCTTCGGCCAGACCCGGCCCTTCTTCCAGGACGGCTGGTTGTCGAAGGCGAGCACCGTCGTGTCGAGGTCGGACAGCGCGTCGAGATCGATGAAGCCCGGCGAGAGGATGGCATTGCCATAGTCGATGCGCGTCGCCACTTCGCCGGGATAATTATGCCCGACAAAGACGACCGTGTCGCCTTCGAAGACCACGACGCCATCATCGAAGATGACGTGGCGACCGTCGCGGTGGCCGACGACCCAGCGGGCGGTGAGAAGAACCGGGCCGTCGATGCGGCCGGGTGCGGGAAGTGTCGTCATGATGCTCGTTTCATCCTTCTAGCCTTCGGGGCCATTTCCGCCGTCGGGGCACGCATGCAATGGCTTTAATCTATGGGATGCAATTATTGTATGCATATCTTCGCGAAGCAAGCCGCATTTCTTCGAGTGTAAAGAGGCGTCGCCATTGGCGAGAAGGAGTATGCGCCGGATACCGGTCTTCGGCCCCATACGATCCCGCGCGCGGCGCGCGAACCGGTGGACAGAATCGGCCTTTGTGTGCAATTTGCGCGATATATTTTATGACTATGGAGACTGCCGCATGGCGAAGAAAGTTGACGATCTGGGCCGCGGTCGCTCGCAGGCCGTTCATCGTGCGCTGAAGCGCGCCATCCTCGACCAGGCGCTCTCGCCCGGCTCGAAGCTGCCCGAGGATTCGATCGGCGAACGGCTCGGCGTCAGCCGCACCCTCGTGCGTGAGGCGCTGGTGCGGCTCAGCGAAGAAGGCCTTGTCGATCTGCGCCCCAACAAGGGTGCGACGGTGGCGCGCCCGACGCTGGAAGAGGGCCGAAACCTGTTCCTGACGCGCATGGCGCTGGAGCGCCTCGTCGTCGAGACGCTTGCCGGCAAGCTCACCAAGGAGCAGATCGACATCCTCGCCGCTCACATCGCGGCGGAGGATGCCGAGAAGGAACATGCGACCTCGATCCGGCTCGCCGGCGAGTTCCATACGATGCTGGCACAGATGACCAACAATGCCAGCCTCATCCGCTATGTGAACGAGCTCGTCGCGCGCAGTTCGCTGATCCTGGCGCTCTACGGCCGGCCGCATTCCTCGGACTGCGCCGTGTCGGAACACCAGGAGCTGCTCGACAGCCTGATCGCCGGCAAGGCCGAGGACGCCTCGAAGCTGATGGCCCACCATCTCGATTCGATCACCACGCGCGCGCTGCTGCCGCGGGAAGACGATCGCAACATCAAGGACGTGCTCACCGCCTATGCGGCGGCGGAAGGCCTCGCCTGACGGCCTCGCCGTTCAGGCGCCGTTCGGCACGCTCAAGCGTTCGGCCGGCGCATCGACGACCATGCGCCGCACCCAATTCACGAAGTTGCGGATATCGGGCTCGTTGCGGCGGGCGTGCTTGACGTTGAGATAATAGGCGCGGCCCGACGGCATGCGCGCGTCGTTCCAAACCTGGAGCCCTCCCTCCGAAACCCTCTGCTCGGCCAGGAAATGCGGCACCAGTGCGATGCCGAGGCCCTGCTCGGCCATTTCCACGGCGAAGAGATAATGGCTCGCGCCGAGCACGGCGGCATTGTCCAGCAGATCCTTGCGATCGACGAGTTCGAGATACCCCTGCCAGTCCGCCATGAAACCGCGCTCCTCAACCTCCGTCGTGATGAGCGCATAACCGCGCTTGCGATCCGGCGGGATCTGCTCGGCCGTGCCCACGGCAACCAGATCCTCGGGCAGCAGCTTGACGCTCCAGAAACCGTCCTTGATCGGCGTGGTCGTGAAGAAGATGTCGGCGATCGCGTCGCTGAGATCCGGCTGGTAGGCCTGCAACTTGATCTGCATGCGACAGTCGGCGGCATGCGCATAGAGTTTCACGCGGGGGATCAGCCAGCCGGAGCCGAAGGACGTACACACCGCCACGCGAAGCGCCGGTGTCGTCTCGCTGATGCTCTTCTGAATGGAGTGCTCGATCTGGGCGAAGGCGAACGACAGGGACTTTGCAAGCTTGGTGCCGCGCTCTGTAAAGGACAGGTCGCGGCCGGTCTTCTCGATCAGGTCCTCGCCGATCTGGGTGCGCAGGTAGCGCAACTGATGGCTGATCGCACTGCGGGTAATCGCCAGCTCATCGGCCGCCTTGGCAATGGAACGGTGGCGAAACACACATTCGAACACCTGTAAGGCCCTGATATTGCATTGCATTATTACATCACCTCATCCCTTGGCGTTCCGGGTCGCGTTGGGCGTGGGAAGGCGCTTGCCATCTCATATGAGCCCGCCGGCCACAGCCTTCCCTCTTAAATTGATAAATTAGAATCCCGTTCAAGAGTACCTACGCAAACGCTGAGATAGAGCGCAATTCACCGCACAAGAGGGATGGAACCGTGAATTCTCCTCATCAAGGTGAAAAACCGTCACAAATCGACCACCGCACCCGTGCGTTGTGCGCATCAAGGCAGGATTAAACTTGGCGTGTCGTTGCAGCTTGGGATGCCACGCCGCCTGTCAGGCGACGGGTTCATGCATGAAGAACTCAGCCGAGTACCGTGGGCGAGGTTAGAAGACCGTCAGGGACGGAACCGCGCATAGCCGTCGCAGCCGCTTTCGGCCTGACGGCAGCCCTTCTGGCGGTAGAGCCGGCGGTAGTTGCCCTCTTCGTAGCGGATGCGCTGCTTTCGCTGGTGCTCTCTCAGCGCCGGCGAGACCGAACCGGAATAGCCGGGGCGGATGTCCGGGGCGCTCTGGGTGGTGCAGCCCGCGAGGACGAAGCCGGCGGCCAGCGCGATCATCAGCAATTTGGGAATGGCCGGGATAGAATGCATCTCACCTCTCCTTGCCCGCGTGCCACGGTTTTGCCTTCGAATGGCACCTTTGCGAACAATTTTCTTTAAAACGCTGTTAACTGCGTACCGTACAGATTGCCATGGGCCGGATGACTCCAGAATGAACGTCGTGCTCAGCGATGGTTCAGGTCACGGCAGTCATATCTTCAGACGAACACCAGGTTCGTTTCGAAATCGAGGAAAAATCATGAAAACCGTTGGTATCGTGCTCGCATCCCTCTTTCTTGCCACGGCCGCCTATGCGGACGACATTTCGCTCGGCACGCCCGGTTATGGCGGCAGCGGATGCCCGGCAGACAGCGTTTCGGCGACGCTGAGCCCGGATGGCAAGGCGCTCAGCCTGCTGTTCGACGAATATGTCGTGGAAGCCGGCGGCGAGACGGGCAAGTCCTTCGACCGCAAGACCTGCAACGTCGCGATCCCGGTCCACGTACCGCAGGGCCGCAGCGTCTCGGTGCTGGCGATCGACTATCGCGGCTTCAACCAGCTGCCGCGCGGCGCGCGCTCGCAGTTCAACGTCGAATATTTCTTCGCCGGCACACGCGGCCCGGCCTTCCGCCAGACGTTCACCGGCCCGAAGGAAAAGGACTACCTGATCTCCAACAAGCTGACGGCGGAATCGCTGATCTGGTCGGCCTGCGGCGAGGACGTCAACCTGCGCACCAATTCCAGCATTCGCGTCAACACGACGCGCGGCCAGGAAGCCATGGCGACGGTCGATACGCAGGACGTCAAGGCAGCGATCATCTACCAGCTGCAGTGGCGCACCTGCCGCTAAAGCATTTCCGCTTTTCTCCGAATCACGAAAACGCTTTATCGATTGTTTTCTTACGCAATTCCGGACGCAAAACCGCTTCGCACTTTTGCTGGAATTGCTTCTAATCTTGCAGAAAGCCGGGCGGCGTTGATCGCTGCCCGGTCGTTTTCAGGGAATCTTTTGCATGCGTGTTGCGTTTCGTTTTGCCCTTCTCGCCGCCGCTTCGGTCCAGCTTCCGGGGCTCGCGCTCGCGGCAAACGGCTGCGCGGACGGCACGTTTTCGTCCACGCAATCGCCGGACGGCAACGCGACCAGCATCCTGTTCGACGATTTTTCCGTGATGGCGGGCGGGGCTTCGGGCGCGCGGCGCGCCACCAGTTCCTGCAAGCTCAGCGTGCCCGTGACCCAGAAGGACGGGCACTCGGTCTATAACGTGGACTATCGCGGTTTCGCCTCGACGGAGGACGGCCAGACCGCCTCCCTTCGCACGACGCAGGATGGCAAGCAGATCCTGAAATACGAGATCAAGGGGTCGTTGCAAGACGACGTCGCCATCTCCGACAGGGTGGGCGTTTCGGGATCCGATACGCTCGACCTCGCCGTGATCCTCGATGCGACGGGGCCCCTCGAGGAAAACGGCTTCGAATCCACCCTCTCGATCGACTCGATCGATTTCGCGCGCATCGGCTTCACCACCACGGCCTCGGTCGTCGGCTCCATGAACCAGATCGCGCGCCAGCGCCAATCCATCGCGCTCGACCTGATGGACACCGCACAGAACCTGCTCGGCCAGACGAGCCGCTTCGACGAGGGAAGCTACCTCGCCGCCTTCGCCAGCTCGGATGCGGCCGCGGGCTTCAACGGGCGCTGGGAGGCCGGCAATGGCGTGAGCCTTCTCGGCGGTGCCGCCATCGTCAACCCCAACCGTACCGAGGTCGCGCTCGACACGCTGGCGCTGCTTGCCGGCGCCGTGCGCTACACCACGCCCGCCACCACCTGGCGCGCCTTCGGCGAGGCCGGCGCCTGGGGATCGCCCGATGTTTCGGCCTCTCTTTCGCGCAGCTACGTGAACCTCGATTCGCTGGTCTTCGCCAGCGGCACCGCCTCCGGCTCGCTGTTCAGCGCCTATGGGCGGCTCGGCGTGATCTATGCGCCGGACGACGCCAACGAGATCGCGCTTTCCACCCGCTTCACCCGCTCCTGGCTCGACCTCGACGGCTATGACGAGGACGCCTCCGGCAAGAACCTGTTCGCGGCGCATATCAAGGGCGGCCGCTCGCACTCCGACACCGTGAGCGCCGAACTCGCCTGGAGCCGCAGGCTGGATGACAGGCTCGACTATACCCTGCTCGGCGCGGTCGGCCGGACCTTTGCCGGCAGCAACGGCGTCAAAGCGTCCGTCGACTGGGTCGGCGATGTGAAGGGCAAGGCCGAAGACCAGAACTTTGCGACGGTCGGCGGGCGCGTCGGCTGGAAATTCGACCAGCGCTGGCAGCTCGACACCGCCGTTTCCGCCACCTTCCGCGAAAACGACAAGCCGGACTGGAACATCGGCGGGCAGCTGAAGGCGTCGTTCTGACGCCTTCCCGTCCGGGGCTGTTTTCCGCCCCTTGAAAATATATAGGACTCCTATATATTAACGGCATGGAAACGCCGAAGAACCCCCTTTCGATCGACACCCGCATTCGCGAAGGCCTTTCGCGCGTGGGCATGGTCCTGCGCGTCGACGAGTGGAACCGGGCGAAGGCCGCTGGCCTCAACCCGACGCAGCTTGCAATCCTGACATTGCTGGAAGGGCGCGAGAAGGACGGGCTTGGCGTCAAGGAGATCGCCGCCCATCTCGGCGTCTCGCAGCCGACCGCGACGGATTCGATCAATGCGCTGGAGCGCAAGGGTTTTCTCGCAAAGCGGCAGGGCGCGGCCGACAAGCGCGCGGTCAGCGTTGTGCTGACGGCCGAAGGTGCTTCGGCGCTGCGCACATCGGACACGGAGGATGGCCTCGCCGCCCAGGCGATCGGCGCCCTCGACGACGGCGAGCAGGAAGACCTGCTCGTCACCCTGATCAAGATGATCCGGCGCCTCCAGGAGGCCGACGCGATCCCCGTCCAGCGCATGTGCGTGACCTGTCGCTATTTCGCGCCCTTCGCCCATGCGGATGCGGCGCGGCCCCACCATTGCAAATTCGTCGACGCGGCCTTCGGCCAGCGGGAACTCCGCATCGATTGCCGCGATCACGTCGAAGCCGATCCCGCCTCCCGGGCTGCCACCTGGGATGCATTTCAAACGGGATAATCCAACCCCCTCCAGGCAACGAAAGGAAATTTCGCATGTTCGGCAGATTTTTAACCGGCGCAGTCATCGCCGGAACGGCATCGCTATGGCTGGCGACGGCCTCCGCCCATTCCATCAAGGCGGAGCCCGCTGAAGCGGTCCAGGCCTCTTTCGACATCATCGAGACGACGATCGCCACGAAGGGCGACAGCGCGATCTTCACCACCCGCGTGCGCGGCGAGGCCGGCAAAGACAAGCCCGATGCGACGGGCACGTTCGAAGGCTCCAGCGTCTATGCCTATGTCTGGCCGACGAGCCTCGATAGCGGCGAGATCGGCTTCGACAAGGGCCAGGGCATCGTCGCGCTCGCCGTCACCTTCCATCCGGATTTCGACGATGCGGCCTTTGGCGGCAAGAACCGCCATGTCTGGCATCCGCACTGGGTGGTTCTGGCCGAGGACAAGGCCTGCGGCGGCGGCCTCAAGGTCATCGACATTCCGGAAGGCGCAAAGCCCAAGGTGCCGGAGACGTGGCCCGGCGTACCGCTTCTGATCGACAGCCCGGACTATCCGACCAGCTTCAAGGGCGACACGGTCGACGTCGCCATTCCGCTGTCGCTGATCGGCGGCATCAAGGGTGCTTCCTATGACGGCGTGACCGCCGGCCTCAAGGTCAACGGCAACCTGCATGCGCCGCTGCTCTGCGTCAGCAACGTCTTCAAGGTGGCGTCCGGCAATCTGAGCCTGCCCGGCAAGGTCGCGCCCACCGAATGATTTAGAGCGCAGCTCGATCTGATTAAATCAGATCGGCGCTCTAAATCCTTCTTTTTGAAGCATAATCTTGTCGATCCTCGTTTCACTCCGGTCGGATTATGCTCTCGCGTCGGTCCGGCGACTGCCATCGCCGGACCGACAATTCCTCCCCTCCAGGCAATGGAAAGAAAGAACATGACAAGGATTACCCGTATCGACCCCCGCCAGCAAGGAGGCGACCATGTCCCAGCCTGATGCCCGGCCTCTTGCCCCGGAACTGGCCGTCAGCGCCTGGTTCAACACGCCCGGTCCGCTGACGCTGCAAGGGCTGCGCGGCCGGCCGGTTTTCCTGCACAGTTTCCAGCTGCTCTGCCCCGGCTGCGTGGCGCAGGCCATTCCGCAGGTGCAGCGCATCGAGCGCGTCTTCGCCCATACCGACCTGCAGGTGATCGGCATCCACACGGTCTTCGAGCATCATGCGGCCATGTCGCCGGTAACGCTGCAGGCGTTCCTGCACGAATACCGGCTGAAATCGCCCGTCGCCGTCGACCTTGCGGAAGAGGGTTCCGACATTCCCGTGACGATGCGGCGCTTCGGGCTGCGCGGCACGCCGTCTTCCGTGCTGATCGGGCGCGATGGCACCATCCTGCACCAAGTTTTTGGCGTGGAGGACGACATCGCCGTGGGTGCGCGGATCGCCATGGCGCTCGCCGACCCCGTTCCGGTGCGGGCTGGCGAGACGGCGGATGCGGACGATGGGTGCGCCGACGGCCGCTGCGCGGCGCCGTTGTTCTCATGACGGGCGTTGCCCTGCTCAGCCTTCGCGTCGGTGCAGTGGCGCCGCTTGGCGCCCGCGGCGTGCCGAGCGGCATCGCGAAATCGGCGGTGGCGGGGCCGCTTGCTCTCTCGTTGACCGGCTTCCGGGGTGACGCGCAGGGCGATACGGTGCGGCATGGCGGGCCGGAAAAGGCCGTGCACCACTATCCCTTCGAGCATTATGCCGCCTGGGCGCGCGATCTCGGCGCGCATCCGTTGCTGACCTTTCCCGGCGCCTTCGGCGAGAACATTTCGACCGCCGGGCTCACCGAAGACACCGTGGCGATCGGCGATGTCTTTGCGCTTGGCACGGCCGTCGTCGAGGTGAGCCAGGGCCGGCAGCCGTGCTGGAAGCTGAACGAGCGTTTCGGCCGGGCCGATATGGCGCGCACGGTTCAATCGACCGGGCGCACGGGCTGGTATTATCGCGTGCTCCAGCCCGGCACCGTCACGCCCGCGGACCGCCTGACCCTGCTCGACCGCGCGGCACCGGAATGGACGCTCGCGCGCATCTGGCGCGCCTTCTATATCGACACGCTCAACCGCGAAGAGCTTGCCGGCATCGCCGCGCTGAAGCCGCTTGCCGCCGGCTGGCAGGCCCATGCCGCCCGGAGGCTGGAAAGCAACCGGATCGAGGACTGGACAAGGCGCCTCACCGGCTCCACCTAGGCTCTGCGACGCTATCGCCCTTTCGGCCGGATGCGGCGCGGGTTAAGACTGATCTTCACCGTCCAGTCGCCGGGAGACGCTGCATGACCGACGCCCAGCCCATCATTCTCAGCCGTGACGAAGCGGGCGAATTCCTGCTGCCGGCGGAAATGCTGGCCGCGCGTTTCGGCTGGCCGACACAGACGCTGCGCGACATGATGCGGCGCGGCTTCGTCGCATCGCGCGTCGAGCGTGGCGAGGGGGAGGATGCGGGCCGCTGGCGGCTGACCGTGCGCTGCGGCAACCGGCGCTGGCAGGCGATCGTCGAGGCGGACGGCACCGTCGGCACGCAGCGCATCGAAGTCATCCCCTCCGCGCCGCCGCGCACGGGGCGCTGACATTCAGTCGCCGAGAAGCTGGCGGTCGTCGCCGTCGCGGCGGCTCACCAGTTCCTCCTTGATGCTGCGCAGCGTCTTCAGCGCCTTGGCCCTATCGGTATAGGCGACGAGATTGGCCAGCATGTCGATGACCGCCAGATAGGCATAACGCGTCGAGGTTGGCCGAAAAATGTTCTTGCCCTCCGGCAGGTCGACGGAGATGACCACGTCCGCCGCGGTCGCGACCGGCGAGCCGCTCTGGGTGACGACGATGGTGGGGATGGCGCGCTTGCGCAGCAGGCCCAGGCAATGCACCAGCGCCGGATCGCGCCCAGTAAAGGACGATCCGAACACCACCGTGCCCGGCAGGGCGGCTGCGGAAATCATCGCGTTCATATTGTGGTCGTTCGAGGCATTGACGCGGCAGCCGAGCCGGAAGAGCCGGTTGTGCAGCTCGTTGACGATCATCGCCGAATTGCCGCTGGCGCCGAAGGCCTGGATGAAATCCGCGCCGCGCAGCAGGCGGGCCGCCGTATCGAGGGCTGCGAAATCGAGCTGGCGGTGCAACTGGAACAGTGCGTTCTGTGCCTTGGCGATGATGTCCTCGGCCACCTCGTCCGCCGTCTCGGTCGGGACTTCCGGCTTGACGTAGCGCAGGCCGACATAGGTGAGCCGGGCGAGTTGCACCTTGAAATCCGGATAGCCCTTGCAACCGAGCCGGCGGCAGAAGCGGGTGACCGTCGGCGGCGACACGCCGGCGCGCTCGGCAAGCTCGCCGATCGACGAATTGACGACGAAATCCACGTCCTCCAGGGCGAGTTGCGCGAGCTTGCGATCCAGCCCGGAAAGCCGGCCGTCCTCATCCGACAATGCGTGAAAAAGGTCCATCGGCTCTCCGCCCTTGCGCGATGCGTGAAAACGAATTTCTTATGCGTCAGTCATAACACAGTGCCGCTTCGCATCAATGGGTTTGGCATGAGGCTTCGCGGGCGGGGCCTTGCTTTTCTCAGGCGAAACGCCGGTATGGCAGACTTTGTGGCCATCCTCGCCTCGCTCCAGAGGTTGCGGTGTGTCCGATTTTTACAAGCGCAGGAGAAATATTTTTTCATAATTTCACCTCGAACGGCTGCAACGCCGAGGCGACGGCAGACGGCGCTGAAATTCCGACCCTCTTCGCCACCTTGCATTTTCAGGCCATTTTCACCGCTCGCACGCAGCGAAACCAAGGGTTGGCTTCGGAACGACTTGATATTCATAGAGGATTCGAAGTGCTCGCTCTGCGGCTGACCTCTCTGCGAAATTTTGCTGCGTGAAAATTCCTCTCTTTTCCGATCAACAAGAAAACAGATTACATTACTAGCGGTCCAAAGTGCACTCGATCTTGACTTTCTATGAAATTATCGCACTATCAGGAAAATAAATTACACCGCAGAAGCGGTGAAACAAGCAACGGGAACATTATCGGAAAGCCTCACGGCCGGACATGTCAGCGCCCTCACCGGCGGCTGATGGCGGCTGGGCATGTCTACGAGCTTCAACCCATTCGGACGGATCAACATGCGCATCTTCACGGCCTCGCTGGCGACCGAGACCAATACATTCTCCCCCGTTCCGACGGACATGAACGCCTTCAAGGCCGCCTTCTATGCGGGGCCGGGCGAACATCCCGACACGCCGACGCTCTGCTCCTCCGTCGTGCCGATCCTGCGCCGGCGCGGACGCGCCGAGGGCTTTACCGTCATCGAAGGCACTTCCTGCTGGGCGGAGCCGGCGGGGCTCATCCAGCGCAGGACCTATGAGACGCTGCGCGACCAGATTCTTGACGAACTGAAGGTTGCGCTGCCTGTGGATGCCGTCGTGCTCGGCCTGCATGGCGCGATGGTGGCGCAGGGTTATGACGACCCGGAGGGCGACCTGCTGTCGCGTGTCCGCGCCATCGTCGGCCCGAAGGTGCTGGTCGCCGCAGAGTTCGATCCGCACAGCCACCTGACGGCGCTGCGCGTCGCCAATCTCGACCTCATGGCGACCTTCCTCGAATTCCCGCACACGGATTTCGAGGAGCGCGGCGAACATGTCGTCGACCTTGCCTTGCGCACGCTGCGTGGCGAAATCCGCCCGGTCATCTCGACCTTCGACTGCCGCATGATTACCCTCTACCCGACCAGCCGCGAGCCGATGCGCTCCTTCGTCGACCGGCTGAAGGCGATGGAGGGCCGCGACGGTATCCTGTCGATCTCCGTCATCCACGGCTTCATGGCCGGCGACGTGCCGGACATGGGCACCCGCATCCTCGTCGTGACCGATGGCGACAAGGCCAAAGGCGAGGCGCTGGCGAAGGCGCTCGGCCACGAGCTCTACGCCCTGCGCCGGCAGGCAGCGATGCCGATGCTCGACACCGAGGGCGGGCTCGACCGGGCCTTGGCGGTGCGCACCGAGCGGCCGGATGTGCCGGTCGTCATCGCCGATGTCTGGGACAATCCGGGCGGCGGGGTGGCGGGGGATGCGACCCATATCCTGCGCCGGATGATCGAGCGCGGTTTTGAAAACGTCGCGGTGGCGACGATCTGGGATCCGATCGCCGTATCCTTCTGCCATGCGGCAGGCGAAGGGGCTGAGCTTGCCTTGCGCTTCGGCGGAAAATCCGGCCCGGAGGGCGGCGAGCCGCTCGACCTGCGGGTGACGGTGCAGGCGGTGTTCGATGCCGGCTGGCAAAGTTTTCGCAACAGCCGCGTGACGCTCGGCGCCGCCGCGGTGGTGCGCCCACTCGGCACGACCATCGACATCGTGCTCATCACCAGCCGCACCCAGACCTACCAGCCCGACATCTTCGCCAACCAGGGCATCGACTTCACGCGGAAAGCCTTCCTGCTGGTGAAATCGACCAATCATTTCCATGCCGGTTTCCAGCCGGTCTCCTCCGAGATCGTCTATGTCGCCGCGCCGACCTCCTACCCGACGGACCCGGCCACGACGGCCTATCGCAAGGCGAGTCTTACGCTCTGGCCGCGTGTCGCCGATCCGCTCGGACTGGAAAGCTGAACCACCTGCCGGACGGGAGCCGGCGTCAACGTTGAAAAAAGAGAGGGTTACACGATGAAAAGTGCATTGGTTCTCATGACATTGGCCGCACTTGCCGGCACCAGCAGCCTGGCGATCGCCCAGACCACCGACGGCGTGCTCACCGTCGCGACCATCGGCGAGCCGCCGACGCTCGACGCCATGCAGACGCCGACCGACATCGTGCTGACCATCGACCAGCACATTTTCGAGACGCTCTATACCTATGACACCGAATGGCGCTCCGTGCCGCTGCTCGCGGCCGCCATGCCGGAGATTTCCGAGGACGGCCTCACCTATCGCATCGCGCTTCGTGAAGGCATCAAGTTCCATGACGGCAGCGATCTCGACGCCAAGGACGTGACCGCCTCGCTGACGCGCTGGATGGCGGTGAATTCCAAGGGCAAGCAGGTCGCCGAAGTCATCGAGAGCCTTTCGGAAGACGGCGCGAACGCGGTCGTCGTCAAGCTGAAGTCGCGGTATGCGCCGCTGCTCGCCACCTTCTCGCAGGCCTCCATCATCATGCCGTCGGAGAAGATCGCCGATACGCTGACCGACTTCATCGGCACCGGCCCCTATGCGCTGAAGGAGCGCAAGCCCGACCAATATACCCAGCTCGTGCGCTTCGACGGCTACAAGTCACCGGAGGGCGAGCCCAGCAACTATGCGGGAAAACGCGAGGCGATCGCCAAGGAAATCCGCTTCGTGCCGGTGCCGGACGCCAATACCCGCGTCGAGGGACTGATCTCCGGCCAGTTCGATTTTGCGGATTCCCTGCCGGTCAGCGCCTATGAGCGCGTCGAGGCGAGCGGCAATGCCAAGCCGGTCATCTATGAAAACACCGGCTGGGCTTCGCTCAACATGAACATGAAGGAGGGCCTGCTCACCAAGAAGCCGCTGCGCCAGGCCGTGCAGGCAGCACTCAACCCGAACGACATGATGCTTGCCGCCTTCTCCGACGAGCGCTTCTTCAGCGTCGACGGCTCGATCTTCCCGAAGGGTTCGCTCTGGCACACGGAATCCGGCGTCGCGCGTTATGGCGAGGGCGATCCGGAGGCCGCCGCGAAACTGCTCGAAGAGGCCGGCTACGACGGCACGCCGCTGCGCCTGATGACCAGCCGCCAGTACGAATTCCACTACAAGATCGGCGAGGTCGCCAAGGCCTATCTCGAAGCCGCGGGCTTCAAGGTCGACATGCAGGTGGTGGACTGGGCAACGCTGACCACGCGGCGTGCCGACCCGAAGGAATGGGACATCTTCATCACCCATTCCAACTTCCCGGGCGACCCGACCACGATCAACACGATCACCGACAGCTATCCCGGCTGGTACGTCTCGCCGGAGAAGGCCAAGGTCGTCGCGACCTACATGGACGCCGTCTCCGACGCGGACAAGCAGAAGGCCTGGGAGGGAATCCAGGCGGTGATCTACGACGACGCGCCGCTCTTCAAGGCCGGCAATTTCAACGCGGTCACGGGGGTTTCCACCGGGGTTTCCGGCTACACGCCCACCTACTGGCCGCATTTCTGGAACGTAACCCCGAAGAAGTGAGGCCCTAGATCATGGTTCGGATCGCTCAGGCACTGTTGAAACGGCTGGGAGGCATGGCCATCGTGCTCGCCCTGGTCGTGACGGTGGTTTTCGTCATCGTCCGCGTGACGCCGGGCGATCCGGCCGCCGTGATGCTGGGGTCGGATGCGACCCCGGAGGACATCGCGCAACTGCGCACCAAGATGGGGCTCGATGCGCCGCTGATCGCCCAGTACGGCCAGTTCGTGCTGGGCATTCTCAAGGGCGATCTCGGCCAGTCGATCTTCCTCGACCAGCCGGTGACGACGGCGCTTGCGGCGCGCGCCGAGCCAACCTTCTTCCTCACGCTGTTCTCGATCCTCATTGCGGTGGGGATCGCGCTGCCGGTCGGCATCTTCTCCGCCGTCAAGCGGGGCACGCTGTTCGACCAGGTCGTCGTGACGCTCACCATGGTGGCGGCGAGCGTGCCGAGCTTCTGGCTCGGCCTCATCCTCATCCAGGTCTTCGCCGTCGGCCAGGGCTGGTTTCCGGCCTCCGGTTATGGCGGGCCGGACACGTCCTTCCTTGAGCGGCTGCATCATCTCGTGCTGCCGGCCGTGGCGCTCGGCATCGTCAATTCGGCGCTGATCACCCGCTTCACCCGCGCCGCGATGCTGGACGTGCTCGGCGACGACTATGTGCGCACGGCGCGCGCCAAGGGGGCGAGCGAACGGCGCGTGATCCTGAAACACGCATTGAAGAACGCCCTGATCCCGATCATCACCGTCATCGGCCTTTCCATCGCCATGCTGGTGGCGGGCGCGGTGGTGACGGAAACCGTCTTCGGCCTGCCGGGCGTCGGCAATCTCGTGGTCTCGGCCGTGCTGCGGCGTGATTACCCCGTCATCCAGGGCGCGCTGCTGGTCGTCGCGGCGATCTACGTGCTCATCAACTTCATCGTGGACATGCTCTACATCCTCGTCGACCCGCGGGTGCGCCTATGACGACCGCCTCCCTCCCCCTGCCCTTCACCGCCAGCCTGCGCCGGCTTTTCCGCAACCGTGCCATCCTCTTCGGTGCGATCATCCTCGCGGTGGTGCTCTTGGCGGCGATCCTCGCCCCTTGGATCGCGCCCTATGCGCCGAACAAGCTGTCGATCGTCAACAAGCTGAAGGCGCCGTCCTTCGCCCATGTCTTCGGCACCGACGAATTCGGCCGTGACATCTTTTCCCGCGCCATCTTTGCCGGCCGCATCTCGCTGCTCGTCAGCCTCGGCGTGGTCTCCATCTCCACCGTGCTCGGTGTACTCTTGGGGGTGACCGCCGGCTTCTTCCGCAAGCTCGACGCGCCGATCTCGCGGCTGCTCGATGCCATGATGTCCTTTCCGGATATCCTGCTCGCCATCGCGCTCGTCGCCGCCCTCGGCCCGTCGCTCACGACCGTCATCCTGGCGCTCGGCATCACCTATGCGCCGCGGCTCGCCCGCATCGTGCGCGGTTCCACGCTGGTGCTGCGCGAACTGCCCTATATCGAGGCCGCCGTCGCCATGGGCCTGCCGACCTGGCAGATCCTGACGCGCCATGTGCTGCTCAACCTCGCCTCGCCCATCCTCGTGCAGGCGACCTTCGTCTTCGCCTCGGCCATGCTGGCGGAAGCGAGCCTTTCCTTCCTCGGTGTGGGCGTTTCCACCGACATGCCGACCTGGGGCACCATGCTCGCCTCCGGCCGCGAATATATGAACAACGCGCCCTGGCTGATGGTGTTTCCGGGGCTGGCCATCGTCTTCTCCGTACTCGCCCTGCAACTGCTCGGCGACGGGCTGCGCGATCTGGTCGATCCGCGCCTTGCGAAGGAAAGCTGACATGACGGACACCGTGCTTTCGGTCGAGAACCTGACGACCTCGTTCAAGACCGCGGAGGGATGGCGCGCCGTCATCCGCAACATCAACCTGACGGTCGATGCCGGCGAAACCGTCGCCATCGTCGGCGAATCCGGCTCGGGCAAGAGCGTCACCGCGCTCTCCACCATGCGCCTGCTGCCGCCCGGCCGGGCGCGCTGCGAGGGCCGCATCCTGCTCGAAGGCCGCGATCTTTTGCAGGCAAGCGAGGCGGAGATGCGCGCGGTGCGCGGCGGCGTCATCGGCATGATCTTTCAGGAGCCGATGACCTCGCTCAACCCGGTCTTTACCATCGGCAACCAGGTCGCCGAGGCGCTGGTGCTGCACCGCGACCTCTCGTGGAAGGCGGCCGAGGCGGAGGCCCTGCGCCTGATGGAGCGCGTGCGCATCCCCGCGGCGAAATCCCGCCTGCACGAATATCCGCACAAGTTCTCCGGCGGCATGCGCCAGCGCGTGATGATCGCCATGGCGCTCGCCTGCCGGCCGAAACTACTCATCGCCGACGAGCCGACGACGGCGCTCGACGTGACCGTACAGGCGGAAATCCTCCATCTGCTGCGCGAATTGCAGCGCGAGGAGAACATGGGCGTGCTCTTCATCACCCATGACATGGGCGTGGTGGCCGAAGTCGCCGACCGCACCGTGGTGATGTTCCGCGGCGACATGATCGAAACCGGCCCGACACAGGACATCTTCGCCGCGCCGAAGGCGATCTACACGAAGGCGCTGCTCGCCTCCATTCCGCGCCTCGGCACGATGGGCGATGCGGCGGCGCCGCGCCGCTTTCCGGATGTCGATCCCGCGACGGGTCTCGCGACCGACGGCCGCGTCACGCAACCCGTTTCGGCAGACGCCAAGCCGATCCTGACGGTCGACAAACTCTCCGTGCGCTTCGCCCTGCCGCAGGGACAGATCCACGCCGTCGAGGACGTCTCCTTCGATCTTCGGCCGGGCGAGACGCTGTCGCTCGTCGGCGAATCCGGCTGTGGCAAGTCGACCACCGGCCGGGCGATCATGCGCCTCGTCGATCCGAGCGCCGGCTCCGTCGTCATCGACGGGCAGGACGTCACCAAGGCGGGCTCCGGCGTGCTGCGCGCCATGCGCCGCACCTCGCAGATGATCTTTCAGGACCCCTTCGCCTCGCTCAATCCGCGCATCACCATCGGCTCGGCCATCGCCGAACCCATGTTGGCACACGGCCTGCTGGGCCGACGCGAGGCGAAGGAGCGCGTCGCCGAACTGTTGGAACAGGTCGGCCTCTCGGGAGCGATGGCCGAACGGCACCCGCATGAATTTTCCGGCGGCCAGCGCCAGCGCATCTCGATTGCCCGCGCGCTGGCGCTCCAGCCGAAATTCATCGTTGCGGACGAGGCGGTCTCGGCACTCGACGTGACGGTGAAGGCGCAGGTGTCCAACCTGCTGCTCGACCTTCAGGAAAAGCACCGCCTCGCCTACCTCTTCATCTCGCACGACATGGCGGTGGTCGAGCGGGTCAGCCACCGCGTGGCGGTGATGTTCCTGGGCGAGATCGTCGAGATCGGCCCGCGCGCCGCGATCTTCGACAATCCGCAGCACGCCTATACCCGCCGCCTCATCGCCGCCGTGCCGATGCCCGACCCCACCCGCCGCGGCCACCAGCCGCCGCCGCTCAACGAGGAGATCAAGAGCCCGCTGCGCCCGCACGGCTACGTGCCGCCGAAGCGGGCCTATCGCGAGGTTTCGCCGGGGCATTTCGTGCAGGAAGCAGCCTAGAACAGCCGCATCGCTGCGGTGCCGGTGATGACGAGGGAGACGGCGATCATCAGCGGTTTCGTCGGCAGCCGCTTGACGATGAGGGCACCGAAGGGGGCCGCGAGCACGCCGCCGATGATCAGGCCGACCGCCGAGGAAAGCTCCGACCAGCCGAGCGCCAGGATGAAGGTGATGGATATCACCACCGTCACGGCGAACTCTGTGAGGTTGGTGGAGCCGATGACCTTTTTCAGGTCGAGACCGCGCCCCAGCAGGGTGCTGGTGACGATCGGCCCCCAGCCCCCGCCGCCCATCGCATCGAGCAGGCCGCCCGCGCCGCCGACATAGGGGGTGATCCAGTCGCGCACATCGCGCGGCCAGGAGGGGCTGAACGCCTTGTAGAGGATAAAGACGCCGACGGCGATGAGATAGACGGAAACGAAGGGCTCGATCGCCTTGGCATCGATGCTGGAGAGCAGATAGGCGCCGATCGCCCCGCCGATCATGCCCGCCGGCGCCAGCCGCGCCACCAGCCGCCAATCGACATTGCGGTGATAGGCATGCGACAGGCCGGAGGCCGCGGTGGTGAAACATTCCGTCGCATGCGTCATGGCGCTGGCGGTTGCCGGCGGAACGCCGACAGCCAGCAGGCTCGTGGTGGTCAGCACGCCGAAGGCGAGACCGAGCGCGCCATCCACGATCTGGGCGAAAAAGCCTATCACGACAAAGAGCAGCAGGTCCGCGGTCAGGTAATCCAGCATCGGCCTCTCCTCGCCTATCACGCGAAACGCTAGACGCCTTTTCGACCGTTTTGGTTCCACTACGGAACTTTTTGCACCATCTGCGATTGTAGGAGGAGAACAAGCACAAGGCAGGTTTCGATATGGACAGCGATCACAACTGGCAGATGCCCGTCGTTCTGGCCAATCCGGAAGCGCAAGCCTTCGTCATCGTGCGAAGCTCCGTCGAGGCGGCGGCCTATCTGCTGCAATTCTGGCCGAAACAGCATGGCATCGCCTTCTACAAGGCAATCCGCCTCTGTGCGGACGCGCTCGACGGCGACGTCGAGGACAACGAGGCGCGCGACGCCTTTCTGGAAGCCGCGCACGAGGCGAAGATCGCCATCACCCTGCACTGAGTAGCAGGCGGCAATTTCAGCGGCGGAAAATCTCAAACAGGACGGTGCGCGCGCCCATTCACATGTTTCGGCGGCTGATCATTCTCGTCCGGATTGGGGTCGGGATTTTCGTCCGGCAGCCGGTCGGGCTCCGGTTCCTCGATGGGCGGGCTGGGATTGTCGATCGGCGGCAGGTCGGGAATTGGGACCGGACCGGGCGTGGGCTCGTTGGGGATGATGGCCATGATGCCCTCCTGTTCACCCAACAAATCGGTGACAGCGGCAATTGTTCCCCTCGATGCGCCTCGCGAAAAGCCGAGCCCCTATGCCCGCTCGGCCGTCGCCTGCCACGCGGTCTGCAATGCCTCGAAAAGCTGGGCATATTGCGAGGCACTGCGCTCCCAGGAGAAATCGGCCTTCATGGCCTGGCGTTGCAGGCTGCTCCAGGCCTCGCGGTCCTCGAATGCCTCGCAGGCCCGGCGCACCGCCTCGCGAAAACTGTGCGGATCGACCGGGTGGAACTGAAAACCGGTGGCGACCGCCCGTGCCATCGCCGCCTCGTTGGCGTCGATGATGGTTTCCGAAAGCCCACCGGTCCGCCCGACAAGCGGGATTGCGCCGTAGCGCATGGCATAAAGCTGCGTCAGGCCGCAGGGTTCGAAACGCGATGGCTGCATCAGCACGTCGCAGCCCGAAACGATGAGATGCGCGAGTTCTTCGCTATAGCCGATATGGACGCTCACGCGGTCGGGATAGCGCCAGGCGCAGTCCCGGAGCGCCGCTTCGATCGCCGCATCGCCCTGCCCGCAGACGACAAGCTGGCCGCCGTGCTGGACGATTTCCTCGGCGACCTCGGCAAACATATCCGCCCCCTTCTGCCAGGTCAGCCGCGTCAGCGCCGCAAAGAGCGGGCCATTCGCATGCGGCAGGCCGAAATGCTGGAGCACGGCCGCGCGGTTCTCCTGCCGGCGCGCCAGCGATCGCACATCGTAGGGCCTGGGGATGAGAGGATCGGTCGCCGGATTCCAGATATCGGCATCGATGCCGTTGACGATGCCGTAAAGGGCTGCGCGCCGCGTCTGCAACACGCCGTCGAGCCCCATGCCGAGCTCCGTCGAGAGGACTTCGCGCGCATAGGTGGGGCTGACCGTCGTCACGATATCCGAGCAGACGAGGCCACCCTTCAGGTAGCCGATGCCGCCGTAATATTCGAGGCAATCCATGCCAAGGGCTGCGTCCGGCAATTCGAGGCGGGGCGCGATATCGATGGAAAACTGCCCCTGGAAGGCGAGATTGTGGACCGTACAGACCACGGGAAGCGAACTCTGGAACCGATACCGCAGATAGACCGGCACGAGCGATGTCTGCCAGTCATGCACATGGACGATATCGGCGCGGCCCACCGGCAGGTGTCCAAGCGCGATCCGCGCACCGGCCAGCGACAAGGCGGCGAAACGCAACCAGTTGTCCGGATGGTCGTAACCGGCGCCATCGAGATAAGGCCCGCCGGTGCGCTGGTAGAGTTCGGGGATCTCCAGGACCAGCAGGTCGAGCCCCTCCGTGGTCGCGCGGGAAACGACGGCCCGGTGCCCGAGCAGGCCCTCAAGGCACCCGATTTCCACCCGCTCCAGCAGGCGGTCCAGCACCTGCGGATAACCCGGAACCAGGGTCAGGACGTCGATACCCAGCGGGCGCAGGGCCTTCGGAAGGGCGCCCGCCACGTCTGCCAATCCCCCGGTCTTGATGAGAGGAAAAACCTCCGAAACAATCGACAGAACGTTCATGGCCTGTCAGATACCACTCCGCTGACGGGATCGAAAGCCCCCGCCGGGTGGCGAGGCGCTAAGCGACGGCATAGCGAAACGGTCAAGCGGACGCGCGAAAGGTTTCCGCCGGCTGCGGCTTGCGCGTCGAACGCGCCAAGAGCGCCACGCGCTGGAGGGGAAGCGGCTTGACCGGCGCCACGGTCTTCAAGGTCTTTACGGGCATTCTCGACCGAACGCGTTCGGTCGCCATCTCCCAATGCCGCGCATCCTGCCCATGCGGCCGCCCTTCCGATTGCCAGATGAGGTAGGCCTCGGTGCGAACCAGATCATCAAAATCAGCCATCTGAATGCCCCTTTCTGAAAAGACCGCCCATCGCGCCACCACCCGTTTTCTTTCAAAGGAAGGTCAAAATGACCCCTTTCGGGTTTGATGCTCGCAACTCTGACAGCCGTATTTTGAAACCGGATGACGGGCTGTTTGTTCCCAAGAAAATAGACGTTTTGCCGCGGCTGTTTGATGGTGTGGGGCGTGAGAAAAGGGCCATTATAAACGACAAAATCCGCAGCATTCCTGCTACGGGTTTCGACTTGATTTTGGTTGCAGGTGTCCGCCCCTAACGCGCACAGCGGATGGAAACATGCAAGCGCTCGCCATCGCAATAGCACCACCTGTTCCCATTCAGGTGCGCTTTGATTGTCTCCTTGGCCGTGTCGCGAGCACGTTGCGGATTGCGAAGCTTGAATGGATCCGCGAGACCCCTGGCATGGCCGAGAGGATTTCCTTGTGGATGCGCTCGAACTCGCCGGCATTGGCGACCTCAACACGCAGCAGGTAGTCCGAGCCACCCGTCATCAGGAAGCACTCCCGAATTTCCGGATATTTCCGCACGGCTGCCTCAAAGCGATCAAGGTAGTCTTCCGTTTGCCGTTCCAGCGTGACGTTGATGATGACCGCGATTGTGGACTCGACATTTCCCGCGTCTACGAGGGCGGTATAACCGCGGATGACGCCCGTCTGCTCCATCAGCTTGATGCGCCGCAGACAGGCCGAAGGCGAAAGACCCACTTCGACGGCGAGGCTCGCATTGCTCATGCGCGCATCCAGCCGGAGGAGCCTCAGGATATTGCGGTCGATTGCATCCAGAGCCATCATCGCAGATCATTCCAAATCTTCGTCGTTTCATTCAAAAATCGCGACATAACACAATAATCAAGCGCCATTTAGTGCCTAATTTCGTGATCGTTTCAATAGGCTCCGCTGAAGTCGGGGGCTGGACATGCATATCGGAATTCACGAAGACGGGCAGAGCGAGACGATCTGCACGGGCGGCGCAACGGGCTATCTGACCATTGATCTTGCCGCACTTGCCCGCAACTACGAAAAGCTGGCGACGGAGGTAGCGCCGGCGCGCGCGGCGGCGGTCGTCAAGGCGGATGCCTATGGCCTCGGCGCCGATCGGGTCGCACCCAGGCTCTACGCGCAGGGCTGCCGCCATTTCTTCGTCGCCCAGTTTGTCGAAGCCCTTCGCCTGCGGCCGCTTCTTGCCGCGGACGCCGCGGTCTTCGTGCTGAACGGCCTGCAGCCCGAAAACGAGTTCGCCTGCGCACGCAACGGCATCGTGCCGGTGATCAATTCCTTGGACCAGTGGCGGCAATGGTCTGCCGCCGCAAAGACGCTCGGCCGCACGCTGCCGGCCGTGCTGCAATTCGACACCGGCATGTCGCGCCTCGGCGTGCCACGGAAAGACCGGGCGACGCTTTCAGATCTGGTGAAGGCAGACAGTCGGATCGAGGTCCTCTTCATCATGAGTCACCTCGCCTCCGCCGACGATGTCGACAGCGACCAAAACGATGACCAACGTGCCGAGATGGAGTGCATCTCGGTCGAGTTTCCTGAATTCGACGTTTGCTTTGCCAATTCGGGCGGCATCTTTCTCGGCAAGGTCTACCACGGCGCGCTCGCCCGTCCCGGCATCGCGCTCTATGGCGGCGCCCCAACCGCCGGGCGTGACAACCCAATGGAGCCGGTCGTGCGCCTCGATGTCGCCGTCGTGCAGACACGCACCGTGCCCGCTGGCACGCGCGTCGGTTATGCCGCCAGCCATGTCACGACGGGCGAAGTGCGGCTTGCCACCATTGCCGCCGGTTATGCAGACGGTCTGCCGCGCAGTCTCAGTGGCCGGGGCGCGGTCTATTGCGACGGTATCCGCCTGCCAATCATCGGGCGCGTCTCGATGGACAGCATCATCATCGATGTCTCCGCCCTGCCGGCAGGTCGTCTGACATGCGGCAGTCTCGTGGAGGTGCTCGGACCCCACCAGCCCCTTGAGGACATCGCACGAGACGCCGGCACCATTTCCTATGAAATTCTGACCGGTCTCGGCCGTCGATACGAGCGGCAATATTGCTGCCCCCCCCTTCTTTCCAAGTGAGGATCCATGAAAGTCATCGTTCTGGGCGCCGGCATTATCGGCGTCACGTCGGCCTATCAACTTGCCAGGGCCGGACACGAGGTCACGGTTGTCGACCGCCAGCCGGCCCCGGCGCTGGAGACGAGTTTCGCCAATGCCGGCGAAGTCTCTTTCGGCTACTGCTCACCCTGGGCCGCTCCCGGCATACCCATGAAGGCGATGAAATGGCTGTTCATGCAGCACGCGCCGCTCATCCTGCGGCCCAAGATCGATGCCGCCATGCTTTCCTGGATGGCGCAGATGCTCGCCAACTGCACCTCGCGACGCTACGCCATCAACAAGAGCCGCATGTTGCGGCTGGCCGACTACAGCCGCATCGCGCTCGCCGTTTTGCGCGAGGAAACCGGCATTGCCTATGACGAACGCATGCAGGGTACGTTGCAGCTCTTCCGTACCGAGGCGCAGCTCGATGCCTCCGCCAAGGACGTCAAGGCGCTCGCCGCCGACGGCATTCCCTATGAGGTGCTCGACCCCGAGGGCTGCATCCGCGTGGAGCCGGCGCTCAGGCATGTGCGCGAAAAAATTGTCGGCGGCCTGCTGACGCCGAAGGACGAGACGGGCGATTGCTTCAAGTTCGCCAATGCGTTGGCGGCAAAGGCAGAGGCGCTCGGCGTTCGCTTTGTCTGGAACACCGCAATCAATGCCCTCGACGTTGACGCAGGAAGGGTGCGTGGCGTTGCGACCGGCACGGGAAAGCTGTCAGCCGACGCGGTGGTTGTGGCCCTCGGCAGCTATTCGCCGCTGCTGGTACGTCCCCTCGGCATTCGCCTGCCGGTCTATCCGGTCAAGGGCTATTCGCTGACCATTCCGATCACCGACGCGGCGCGGGCGCCGGAATCGACCGTGATGGACGAGACCTACAAGATCGCGATCACCCGCCTTGGCGATCGCATCCGCGTCGGCGGCATGGCAGAAATATCAGGCTACACCAACGATCTCGGCCTGACCCGTCGCCGCACACTGGAACATTCCGTCATGGATCTGTTCCCTAGCGGGGACACCGGCAAGGCCACCTTCTGGTCAGGCCTTCGGCCAATGACGCCGGACGGCACGCCGGTCATCGGTGCGACGAAGATCGCCGGCCTCTTCCTCAACACAGGCCACGGTACGCTCGGCTGGACGATGAGCTCGGGTTCCGCCCGCGTCATTGCCGACATCGTCTCCGGCAGGAAACCGGATATTGATGCCACAGACCTTGCCGTTGCGCGATACGCCTGACGGCTGCTGGAACGGAGTGAACGCCGATCGCGACCATTTCCATGTCGCGATCAGCTATTCGTTCAACCGCTGATGAGCTTGACCTCAAGGTAGTCCTCAAGGCCCCATCTGCCGCCTTCGCGCCCGTTTCCGGATTGCTTGTAGCCACCGAACGGGCTGCCGGCCGCCTTGGGCGTGCCGTTGATCTGGACCATGCCGACGCGCAATTGTCGCGCCACCCGCTGCGCCCGGTCGAGGTCCGCGGTTTCGACGAATGCGGCAAGGCCGAAGCGAGTGTCGTTGGCTATGGCGATGGCCTCGTCTTCGCCAGAAAACGGAATGATCGTCAGGACAGGGCCGAACACTTCCTCCTGGGCGATCGTCATGGTGTTGTCCACATCGGCAAAGACCGTCGGCCGGACAAAGCTTCCCTTATCGAAACCATTGGGACGGCCAAGTCCTCCGACGACGACACGCGCGCCTTCCCTTATGCCGACGTCGATCAGGTCCTGGACCCGTGCATAGTGGCCGTGCGAGGCGAGTGGCCCCAGATGATCGCCCGGTTCGTCCGGCTGGCCGATGGCAACGGCTTCGGCCGTCGCCTTTGCGACCGCGACGGCTTCTTCATACACCGTTCTGTCGACGAGCATCCTCGTCGGGGCGTTGCAGGATTGCCCGGTATTGTTGAAACATTGCATGACGCCGCGTGCTACGGCGGTCTGCACATCCGCGTCGGCAAAGACGATGAACGGCGACTTGCCTCCCAGTTCCAGCGACACACGCTTCACGGTTGCCGCCGCGGCGCGCGACACTGCCGCGCCACCACGGGTGGAGCCCGTGAAGGATATCATGTCGACGTCGCGATGGCGGCTCAGCGCCTCGCCGACGATCGCTCCCTCCCCGTTGACGAGATTGAAGACGCCGGCGGGAAGCCCGGCAGCGTCGACGAATTCGGCAAACAGCATGGAGGAAATCGGCGCGATTTCGGAGGGTTTCAAAACAACAGTGCAGCCCGTCGCGATTGCCGGTATGACTTTCAGCGCCAACTGGTTCATGGGCCAGTTCCACGGCGTGATGAGGCCGCAGACGCCAATGGGTTCGTGAAGAATCCTCTGGTCGGGCAGCTCCGGCCGCAAGAGCTCCTCAAAACGATACTCGTCGAGCGCCGCCAGAAAGGCCCTTGCGTGGTAGAGACCGGCTTCGGCCTGGGAGTGGGTCGCGAAGTCGAGCGGCGCGCCCATTTCCTGCGAGATGGCCTTCCCCATTTCGGCAAGGCGGGACTGGTAGATATCGACGATCCGGCGGATATAGCCGAGCCGTTCCGCCAGTCCGACCTTGCCCCAGAACGCAAAGGCGGACCGGGCAGCGGTGACGGCCCGGTCGACGTCCTGCTCCGAGCCGGAGGAAATGACGGCAAAGGGCTCGTCCGTCGCCGGGTTGAGCACCTCCATCGTCCTTTCCTGCGCAGGCGCACACCACTTTCCGTCGATATAGAATTGTCTTCTGTCCAGCATCCCGTCCGCCCTCTCCGCACACTTCCCGTTTGCGGGGTTCAAGGTCACGCCTTGATCCCCATCTCCTCCATGTCGCGAAAGCGGTCGCCGATGCGTGCATGCGGCCTGCCGCCATCGGACGCGCCGATCGCGATGAGGATCTCGTTTTCCCGGGGCGCATCCGCCACCTGCAGGTTCAGGGTCAGGAAATGCGAGCGGGTGCCCGTAACGCTTTTGTGCGTCATCGGCAGCGAGAGCAGCGCGCCGGCAGCATTGCGCGTGTTGGCGAAGCTCAAATAGCTGCTGCCCTGCGCCGCGTGACGGAAGATATTGCCGAACCGCAGGGTGTGGATGAGCGCCGAGCCGTGCTCGACCTCGCCATTCAGCCCCACGGCCGCGCATTTGCCATAGGCCTCGATGCGCTCCGCCGGCAGCAGGGCAACGAGACGGTGTGTCATCTCCTCGCCGAGAATGGGAGCATAGGCATTGATGATCGGGCTGAGATCGTCGACGAAGGGCTGGTTCGCCCAGGGGTTTTCCAGAATGGCGACAACGCCGACGGCGGTGACGGGCCGGTCTGAATGTCGTCCCCCTTCAATGAAAGTCTCCTCGATAAACGTCACGAACTTTCGAATTGCGGGCGCCATCACACAACCTCCATGCCTGGCTTTCGGATGGCCAAAGACTAGGGAAACAGGGCGCTTGATCTTCCTCGAAAAAGAGGAAGCTTGCGATGACCTGCTATAGAATAATAGGAGCTTCTGGAGCCCGGAGGAGAGACATGGACGTAAGCCAGCTTATCGCGTCGTTGAGCGATATCGCGACGTCGATCAATGCCGAGCAGGATACCGACACCATCCTCAGGCAATTGATCCGCGCGGCATGCCACCATCTCAACTGGTATCGCGGGACGATCATGAGCATCGA
This sequence comes from Shinella sp. GW821-FHT10F02, assembly GCF_058809275.1. Lineage (NCBI taxonomy): Bacteria > Pseudomonadati > Pseudomonadota > Alphaproteobacteria > Hyphomicrobiales > Rhizobiaceae > Shinella > Shinella sp. GW821-FHT10F02. The sequence continues at coordinate 382,233 of NZ_JBXASL010000008.1, forward strand.
CCTGGCGAGCGGTTACGCCTATGTCACGGTCCGCTACGACCCGGCACTGGTGCCGAACGACGGGGCGACGAACTGGGCACTGGCAACGAGCCCCTCCCTGGTCGCCCTGCGCTACAACGAACCGGTCTTCATTCCCAACGCCAAGACATCCGCCGAGTTTCCGGGCTTCCAGCGGGAATCGATCGAGAAGGACTACAGCAGCGTCCTCGTGACGCCCATGGCCTGCACCGATCTGCTGGGGCGCCCGATCGTCCTCACCCTCGTCTCACGCGAGATCAAGGAACTCAAGCAGGATGACCTGTCCCTCATCAAGCTGATCGTGCAGCTGGGAACCGCAGCACTGGAGAAACAGAAGCACATTCTGGCCCAGAAGACTGCCGCGGAGCAGAAGGAGGAGGTTCTAGGACGACACATACAGTGGATGAACCAGGCGCTCTCCGACGATTCCGTGCGCAATCTCGCTGCCACGATCGATCCGATCTTCAAGCAGCCGCTTCTTGTCGTCGACTGGACGACGAACACCATCCTCCCGAGCAAAAGCCCGGACCCGCGCTTCTACGACGATGAGGAATGGCGGCATTATGTCGAGAGCGAACTGGGCGACAGGATCCTCACCCTCGCCTCGGAAAGCCTCGCCGGTGGCGCGACCGCCAATGTCGATTTCCACTATACGAAGGGGACGCAGACCGTCACGGCGGTCGCCCGCATGCACGGCCTCACTGTAGACGGAAAGGCGGTCGGGGCGCTGATCTTCATCGGCGACGAAGAAATTCCGGAAATCGACCTGCTGCTCATCGAAAGCGCCAAGCAGGCCCTCAGTGTTCAATTGATGCGCAACCAGATCCGTTTCCAGTTCGAACAGCGCTCCCTCGATGCACTGTTCATCGAACTGATCGAAGGCAGCTGGAAAAGCGAAAATGACATCGCGCAGCGCTCCTTGAAGTTCGGCATCAGGACCGGCGCGCGCCACAGGCTTCTCTACGTATCCTACATCAATGCCGACGCCATCCGGAGCCAGGTGCGGGACGGGATCCTGCGCGGCCTTTCCTTTCTGGCGGAACATTTCGAGCCGCGCGCGGCGGTCATCGCCAGGCAGAATGGCATCGTCGTCTGGCTGCCGGAGCCCGAGGCGCCGAGCCCCACCTACCTCAAAACAGTCACCGCCAGGATCATGCAGGAGGTGATGCGCCACCATCGCGACATGCCGACGATTGCGATCAGCGATCCGTGCGAGCGGCTTGCCGACTATGCGCTGCAGTTCGAACGGCTGTCCTGCGTCATGGACATCGCCCTCTCGCTTGCAAAACGCGGCGTCGTCTCCGCCTCGATGCTTGGCCCGCTGAGCATGCTTCTGGTCACCGCCGATCTGCAGCAGATCCGAACGCATATCAACGCTTCATTGGGCCCGATCATTCTCCATGACCGCGAGCACGATACGAAATTCTACGAGACGCTTTCGAGCTTCGTGGATGCGGGTTATCGCAACCAGCAGTGCGCGGACCAGCTGGCCATCCATGTCACCACGCTGCGTTACCGGCTCTCGCGGATCGTCGACCTGTTCGGCCTCGATCTTGAATCGTCGCAGAAGCGTTTTGAATTCGAGCTGGCGTTGAGGATTTCAAAGCTTCTCGACGAATAGGAAACCGCCACCGCGCCCATGGCGCGGCGGCGGCGTTTTTCAGATCCGGCCCTCGACCCGAAGCTCTTTCGTGACCTTTTCGATGCTGCGCCGGAGGATGCCGACGATCGTGTCGATCTCCTCACGCGTGATGATGAGCGGCGGGGAGAGCACGCACATGTTCGAGATCGGCCGCACGATAAGACCGGCCTCGTAGCATTCGCGGTCAACACGAAGGGCCATTTCGGCGTCGAGCTTGGTCGCTTGCTCGGAAGAAGGATCGGTCACACATTCCACGCATCCGAGCAGCCCTGTTCCGCGCGTATCGCCGATAAGCGGCAGGTCCCGCAGCGACCCGATTCTTTCCTGGAAGTATGGCGCTGTCTCGCGCACATGCTCAAGTATGCGGTCGCGGGAAATGACATCGATATTGGCGAGTGCCGCGGCGCAGCTCACCGGATGGCCGCTATAGGTATAGCCGTTTGTGAAGAAGCTGCCCTTCGCATTTTCTCCGCTGATGCGACCAAGGACGGCATCCGAAATCACGAGGCCGCCGAGCGGCAGGTAGCCTGACGTGACACCCTTGGCGAAGGTGATGATGTCGGGAACGATATCGAAGACATCCTCGGACGCGAACCAATGGCCGCACCGTCCGAAGGCCGTGACCACCTCGTCGGAAATATAGAGGATGTCGTGCTGGCGGCAGATGTCGAGGATTCGCTTGTGGTAGCCCTTCGGCGGCACGATGACGCCGCCGGACGCCAGAAGCGGTTCGGCGAGGAAAGCGCCGACATTTTCCGGTCCGAGCTCGGCGACCTTGGATCGGAATTCCTCCACGAGGAAATCGAGAAAGGCCGCCTCCGACATGCCGCGCGGCCGGCGGAAGGTGTTGGGCGCGGAGATGAAGGCGATCTGGTCGGAGGCGAGGTCGAAGTTCGGCCGGTTCCAGGCGCGGCCGGAACAGGCCGCCGTCAACTGGGTGCTGCCGTGGTAGCCGTCAATGCGGCAGATGATCGCCTTCTTGTTCGCGCGCCCGAGCACATTGTTGTAGAACTGCATGAAGCGGAGCGCGGAATCGACGGCAGACGATCCGCCGGTCGTGAAGAACACATGGTTCAGGTCGCCCGGCGCCAGCTCGGCGATGCGGCGCGCAAGCTCCGCCGCCGGCTCGTTCACGAAATACCAGGGCGAATTGTAGCTGAGCGTCATCGCCTGGTCGCGGATGGCGTCGGCGATTTCCCGGCGGGCATAACCGATCTGGGTGCACCACATGCCGCCAGGCCCGTCGATCAGCTTGCGCCCGGCGTCGTCCCACACATAGATGCCGTCCGCATGCGTGAAAAGCGGCCGGTCAGACCGGCCGAGCTTGGCCATCTCTTCCGACGGATTGATCAGGTGCTGGCGCGCGGCGTCTTTCGGGCCTTCGTCGCCAAGCTCGTGCCGTACCTCGATGTTCATTTCCGATCTCCCTTTCACTCCTTCGGGTGGAGGTCTCGACGAGCCCTCCACCGGGATTGCCACATTCGCAGAGCATTTCCGCCATTCTTCGAATGGTGAAAACGCTCTACCTCTTTGTTTTTACGTAATTCCGGACGCAAAACCGCTTCGCACTTTTGCTGGAATTTCTCTAGTCGACGGCCTTCGCCGCAGCTTCGACCCACGCGTCGAACTGCGCCTGATTCTTCGCAATCCACCCGTCGGCGATCGTCTTGATCGCACGGTCGGACGTGTCCTTGTTGAGTTCCGATTCCCACTCCGCCCAGGTGGAGGTCGGCCACTTCGCCTCGGCAAGGAAAGCGCGCACCGCTGGGTTTTCCGCAATGAAGTCACGATTGGCGGCGGACATCCAGTTCCACGAGCCTGTTACCATACGGCACGGATCCTGCCCGCCCGCGCAACCAACGACGCCCTTCACGAGGTGCCCGTTCGTGGCATGGATATTGTCGGGCATGGCGTCGTAGGGAATCGGCAGCCAGACGGTTTCAGTGCCGGGTTTCAGCGTGTCCGTGACCCACGACGGCTGCCATGTGTAGACGAGGGTCGGTTCGCCGCGCTTGAAGCGCGCAAAGGTCTCGGCGAGCAGGACCTCGTATTTGCCGCGGACGGTCTTCACCGTGTCGGCGAGGCCGAACTTCTCCACCTGGTAGTCGACGACGTCGCCGCATTGCCAGCCCGGATCGCAGTTGACGAGATCGGCCTTGCCGTCGCCGTTCGCGTCGAAGAGCGCTGCGATCTTCGGGTCCTTGAGTTGGTCGAAATTCGTGAGATTGTAGGTTTCCGCCGTCTTCTTATCGACGAGATAGCCGTTCGTTCCCCCGCCGACGATGTTGCCGTCGCCGACAAGCTCGACCGTGTCCTTCACCGGCTCGTAGGCGGCGATCTCTTGCGGGATGTTGATGTCCGCAGCCACGTCGAGGTCGCCCTGCGAGGCGGCCTGGAAGAACGCGATCGTGCTGACCGTCGTCAGCTTGACGTCATAGCCAAGCTTCTCCAGGCCCTGGATGAGGATGTCGTCCTGGATATAGTTCGCGCCGAGGCTGTCGCCGCGGGCAAACCGTATGGTTTTGCCCTCGCCTGGCAGGCTCTGCGCAAAGGCCCCATGAGTGATCGCGACGCAGCACGCCGTGGCCGTCAGCATCTTGTAAAGCTTATGCATTTTCGTTCCCCTTTTTAGCGGTTTTCAGGTTTTCTCGTTGTGGTGACGATGAAGTGGTCCTTAGGTCTTGATCTCCTCCAGCTTGTGCGGGAAGAAGAGCCGGGCCCAAAAGCCGGCCTTCGCAGCCGATCGGTTCGGCCGCCCGCTCCTGGAGGCCATGCCCTGGGTGACGCGGTCGAGGATCATCGCAAGCAGCACGATCGCGATGCCGCCGATGGCTGCATGGCCCACGTCAAGCCGGCCAAGCCCTTGCATCACGACCAGGCCAAGCCCTTCGGCACCGATCATCGCAATGACCACGGACATGACCATGGCGGTCAGAACGGTCTGGTTCAGGCCACCGAGAATGGTTGGCACCGCCAGCGGAAGCTGGATTTCCCAGAGCAACTGGCGCGAGTCGGCACCGAAGGCATGCCCGGCCTCGACGATCTCCTTGTCGACCTGGCGGATGCCGATATTGGTGAAGCGGATCAGCGGGGGGACGGCAGTCACGATCACCGCGACCTCGCCGGGAACCGTGCCCACCCCAAAGAGCATGACGACGGGGATCAGATAGACGAAGGTGGGCGTCGTCTGCATGATGTCGAGGATCGGACGCACGACATTCCACACCCGGTCGTTGCGCGCCGACCAGATGCCGACCGGGATACCGATCACCGCGCACACGACGATGGCGGTCGCAATCAGCGCGAGCGTCGTCATGGCCTCCGACCAGACGCCGAGGGCAGCGATCACGACCAGCGAAACAGCCGTGAAGAGCGCGGTCGACCGACCGGCCAGCTTCCATGCAACCGCTGAGAAAAGCAGCACCGTGATCGGGAACGGCACCGATTGCAGTGCCGCATCGGTCAGCGCAAGCCCGTTCTCGATCGGCCATTTGATGGCGATGAAGACCGGCCGAAAATTGTAGGAAAGCCACTCCACGCCGGCCTGGATCCAGCGGGCGACCGGCAGGACTGCGAGATCGTTTGCGTCAAACATGTGCTTTTTCCTTGCTTTTCGGCGCGGCGGGAGAGGAGGACAGCTGCCGCAGAACCGCTTCCGGCGAAACAGTGCCGATGATGCAATCGTCATCATCCAGGACGGCGACAGGCTGGCCCGCCGTGAAGACGCGGGAGACATCGAGCAGCTTGGCGTCTGCGGAGATGGCGCTGAAGCTCGACGCCATGAGAGGCGCGATGTCGGCGCCGGCACGCAGGTCGTCGATCCTTGCGCGGGCGATGTGCCCCTTCACGCGGCCGTCTCCATCGATCGCAAAACCACCGTTTGCGCAGAGCACCACGCGATGCCCACCGATGAGGTCGGCGGCCGCGGCAGCCGACATGGCCGAGCGGACGTCGAACACCCGGGACCGATCGACGTCGCGCGTGAACTCCGCGACATAGTTGCTTTGCGGATCGAGCACGATGTCCTGCGGTTCGCCTTCCCGCACGACCTCCCCATCGGCCATGATGGCGATGCGCGTGCCGAGTTTCAGCGCCTCCTGGAAATCGTGCGTGATGAAGAGGATGGTCTTCTGGAGCGTGCGCTGGAGGCGCAGCAGTTCGTCCTGCATTTCAGCACGGATCAGCGGATCGAGCGCGCTGAAGGCTTCGTCCATGATGAGCACGTCGGCATCGGTCGCCAGCGCACGGGCAAGCCCCACGCGCTGGCGCATGCCGCCGCTCAGTTCGTGCGGCATCCGCTCCCCCCAGGCCGCGAGGCCCACGACGGCGAGAATCTCCTCCGCCTTGCGGCGGCGCACGGCCGGCGCGATACGGCGCAGCTTCAGGCCGAACTCGACATTCTCCCGGACGGTCCGGTTGGGCAGCAGGGCGAAGTGCTGGAACACCATCGAGACCCGCGTGCGCCGCACCTCACGCAAAGCCTGTTCGTCGAGCGCCACGAGGTCGCGCCCATCGAGCAGGATCTTGCCGGCGCTCGGCTCGTTCAGCCGGTTGACGCAGCGCGCAAGGGTGGATTTTCCCGAGCCGGACAGGCCCATGATCATGTAGATCGAGCCCGATTCGATCGAGAGGCTGACATTGTTCAGCCCCACCACGAGCCCGGTTTCGGCCAGGACCCTGTCCTTCGTCGCCCCGTTGCGGAGGCGGGAAATCGCGGGCTCGGGGGCGCCGCCATATATCTTGTAGAGATTGTCTATCTTTAGCCGCTCGCTCATGTTCCCTATCCCAGTTCGATGCCCGCCAGAGGTTCCCGTCTCCGGCATTTGCCTTCACCGCCCGACCGGGCGCCCTATTTCATCGGCGAAAATGCGGTCGGAATGAGTATCCTGTTGTCCATCTGCTCGATGCAGGCCGAAAGCCGCGGCGTGAACGCCTGCCATCGTTCATCATCGGCAAGGCGCTTGCGGCGCCGCGTCCGATCCTCCAGGTCCTGATATCGCCAGAGATGCACGACCTGATTGAGCGGGCCGATGTCGGTGACGAAATAGCCGACGAGGTCGCCCAGGATCGGCTGCTGGATGGCCAACCCCTCGTCTTCGACCAAACGAAGGTAGGCGCCCATCATTCCGCCGCGAATCCGGTAGCTGCGCTCCTCGACGATCATCGCGCGCGCTCCTCCCGCAACGCATCGGACGTCCGTCGGCGGACCGTCTTGCCGCTTACGAAGGTCCCGATGAGGCTTGCGACGACATCCGGCGCCTCGACGAGGATCGAATGCCGAAGGCCCTCCAGAATGGCCAATTCCGAGCCGACGATCGCTTCATGCATGGTACGCGCCATGCTCGGATTGGACCCGATGTCATGCTCGCCGGTGGCAATCAGCGTCGGGCAGCGAATCTGATCGAGCAGGCCGCCGAAATCGGTTTCCGCCAGCACGCGATAGGCAGCGGCGTAGCTTTCCGGGTCGTTTTTGGCGTTCTGCGCACGCAGTTGCGCCATGAGCTCGGGGTTTGCCGTGCGAAACCCGTCGGAAAACCAGCGGGACATGGACGCATCGTAGTGCGATCCGCGCTCGGTCGTCCTCAGCGCGTGCAACCGCGCCAGGACCCTCTCGCGCTCCTCCTCGGTCCGGTTCGCTACCGTCGAAAACAGGAACAGGCGGCGCACCCGGGAGGCTTGCGTCAGCGCCATGCGCTGGGCGATCAGCCCTCCGAGGGAAAATCCGGCGAGGTTGAAATCGGAAAACCCGACATGGTCGGCAAGCGAGAGCGCATCGTCGACGAAATCGTCAATTTCATAACGCCCCTTCACCTTCGTCGACCGCCCGTGTCCCCTCAGGTCAAACGTCACGATCGTGAAGCGATCCGACAGGCGCGCGGCGACGTCATCCCAGGATTCACCGGACGCGCCGACCCCGTGGATGCACAGCAGCGGCTCCGGGCCGTCGCCGTGGATCCTGTAGCGGATCGCCACATCGTTCGTGACGTGTTCGAGATCGCTCATTGCGCGGCTTCCAACGCGGACCGGCTTTCCCTTGCGGCGAAGAACGGGATGATCTCCCTGGCGAAGAGCTCTATCGTCTTCTTCTGCAGTTCGAACGGAACGTTGAAGTTTATGCCGAGGCTCACCTGGTCCACGCCAGCGGCCTCGTAGTCGAGCAGTTTCTCGATCACCTCGTCGGGCGTGCCGAAGAGGAAATTCCGCTCGATGTTCTCCGGATCGTAGTTCTCCTTGCCGGCGACGGCCTCGTAAGGCACCGCTTCGGGAAAACCGTTGGTGACCGCGCCGAGGTTCTGGAAGAGGTTTTCGAAGAGCCGGCCGTATTCCATGCTGCAACGGATCGCAGTCTCCCGCTCGTCGGGCTTCGTGTAGAGGCAGGCGCGGCGCTGCATCATGAACCGCGGACGCGGCATTTCCGGATGGTCGGCGCAGGCCTTCCTGAACTTCTGGCCGAGCACCGCGATTTCGGAATTCGGCGCGGCGAGCGGGGTCGACAGAATGTTGGCCCCTTGCGCGATTGCCCAGTCGAACGTCCCCGGATCGCGCGCAGCCACCCAGATGCGCGGATGCGGCTGCTGGAGTGGCTTGGGCACGGATGTCGCCGTCGGGAAATTCCAGATCTCGCCGGCATGCGCATAATCGCCTTCCCACAGCTTCCTCACTGCGGGAACCAGCTCCTTCATGTAGGCGACGCCCTGCTGCTGCGGGATGCCGCCGGCCATGCGGTCGAACTCGTACTGGTAGGCCCCACGCGCGATACCCAGTTCCAGACGCCCGCCCGTGAGATGGTCGCAGAGCGCCGCCTCGCCGGCCAGCCGGATGGGGCTCCAGTAGGGGGCGACGACCGTCGCCGTGCCAAGGCGGATCTGCTCGGTATGCTGGCCGATCCAAGTGAGGAAGGTGAACGGATTGGGCGCGACCGTCAGTTCGATCGTGTGGTGCTCGGCGGTCCAGATCATCTCGAAACCGCCCTGATCGGACAGCTTGGCAAGCGCAAGCGCATTCTGCGCCACCTCGGTCATAAGCATGTCGGGCGATTTGCGCTCGAGATAGAGAGAGACTGAGAATTTCATGTTCAACTCCGAAGAAACCGCGCTCAGCGCAGGCGAATGACAAAGGGGTCCTGCATCGCGCCCGAATAATCGAGCACCACGTTTTTCACGCGCGAGAACTCCCGCATGACGTCGAAGCCGCCGCGTCGGCCGTAGCCGCTTTCCTTGAAGCCCCCCATCGGCGACATGAAGGAGGCGGACCGGTAGGTGTTGATCCACACCGTTCCCGCATCGACGGCGCGGGCGAAGCGCATCGCGCGGTCGATGTCCTTGGTCCAAATGCCGGAGGCGAGCCCGTAGCGCGTGTCGTTCGCCAGCGCGATCATCTCGCTTTCCGAGGAAAAGGGCATGACGCCGACGACCGGCCCAAATAGCTCGTCGCGCATGAATCCCATGTCGTTGCTGGCATCGGTCAGCACGGTTGGCTCGAAATACCAGCCATCCGCGAGATCCTCGCGCCGGGGCTGTTTGCCGCCGGCCGCGACCCGCGCGCCCTCGGCGAGCCCAGAGGCGACATAGGTCTTCACCTTCGTGACCTGTTCCGAAAGCGCGAGCGGCCCGATGTCGGACGTCTCGCTCATCGGATGGCCGATCGCGATGCGGTTCGTGCGCTCGACCAGCGCTTCGACGAAACGGTCGTAGATCGACCGTTCGACGAAACAACGCGAGCCGGCGACGCAGGTCTGTCCCGCCGCGGCGAAGACGCCGGCCACGACGCCATTGACGGCCCGCTCGATATCCACGTCACTGAAAACGACATGCGGCGACTTGCCGCCAAGCTCCATCTGACAGGGCACGAGATTGGCCGCCGCATTCGCGGCGATCTTGCGCCCCGTTTCCGTACTGCCGGTAAAGACGACCTTGGCAAGCCCCGGATGGCGCACCAGCGCCTCGCCCGCCGTGCGGCCCGCGCCGGTGACGACATTGACGACGCCGGGCGGAAAGCCCGCCTCCTCGATAAGCCCCATCAGCGCCAGCGTCGAAGCGGAAGTGTGTTCGGACGGCTTGATGACGACGGTGTTGCCGATCGCGAGGCACGGCGCCAGCGTGCCCGTCAGCATCATCAGCGGCGAATTCCAAGGCGTAATCATGCCCACCACGCCGATGGGCTCGCGCATCGTGAAGTTCAGCATGTCGAGCTTGTTCACAGGCACGGTATCGCCTTGGAGCTTGTCGGCCATGCCGGAAAAATAGGTGTAGGAGTCCGGCAGGGCGCGCATTTGCGCACGCATTTCCTTGATCAGCTTGCCATTGTCGCGGGTCTCGATTTCCGCAAGCGTATCGGCGTTTTCCAGGAACAGTTCCGCCAGCCGACGGACCAGCTTGCCGCGATCCGTCTGCGTCATGCGCCGCCATTTCGGATCGACGAAGGCGTACTGGGCGGCCCGCACGGCCGCGTTGACATCGTCCGCACCGGCATCGGCGAACTCGTACCATTGCCGGCCGGTGGTTGGATCGTAGCTGGGCAGATATTCGCCGCTCTTCGGCTCAAGCCACTTTCCGCCGATATAAAGTCCCTGACGGGATCCTTCGAGAGAGCTTACGGCTCGCTTCATGGCAGTCTCGCAATCATGGTTGGAAGGAATTCGAAGGGGTTTCGGCCTCGAGCATCGCGATGCGACCGCCCTCGGGATGCCCGACATAGATGCCGAAGCGATGGTCGAGGCGTTCACGGGCATAGCGCCGCAGGACGGCCCTCAACTCCTGGCTCGCCACCCGGTCATCCGGGAGATCGTCAAGCGGGAAGAATTGCAGTTCCGGCGGCAGGTCCTGAGGGCTGAAGCCCGGCGCCAGGGCTGCGCGATAGACGAGGTAACCGGGATCGCTGTCGGCGACGTCGAACACCGAATAGAGGAAAGCCGTGTCCGGCAGGATTTCGATCTCCCGCCCATCGGCCAGCTCCAGCCGGCTTCCAGGCTTGCGCTTGCTCGCCACCGGAAGAAGAAGCCGACCCTCGGCATCGCGGCGCAGGAGCACGCTGCCCTCCTTTTCGATGAGGTAACCGGTGATCATGCCGCGCGAGGGAAGCCAGCCATCCGGCAGCGCGTTCTGGATATGCGCATAACGTCCCCGGCAGAACGCCAGCGGCGCTGCGGGACTGGCCCCGAAGGCCTGGACCTGACCAATCAGGATAAGATGATCACCGGCGACATGCTTGTCATAGACCGTGCAGTCGAACCAGGAGAGGTTGTCCGTCAGCACCGGGGCTCCGGTGTGCACGGCGCAATAATCGACATTGCTGAATTTGTCGGCGGACTTCGAAGCGAAGACGCCGGAAACGCCGGCCTGCCGCTCGTGCAGGATATTGACCGCGAAAGAGCCGCTTTTCTCGAAAGCCGCGCAGCTCGATGCCGATTTTCCAACACAGATCAGCACCAATGGAGGATCAAGCGAAACCGAAGTGAACGAATTCGCCGTCATGCCCCTGGGCGTACCGTCTTCGCCCAGGGTCGTTATGATGGTTACGCCGGTGGCAAAGGTGCCAAATGCACGACGCAATTCGACAGGGTCGATAGGCTGGTTCGCCGGTACTGTTTCCGCCTTTCGCACGATCGCTCCTCCTCGCTCTGTACGAGGTGGAGGATACGCCGGGCCGGCGCCTTATCTTCCTTTGAATTGAGTATGGAAGTTAGGTATTATCCTCGCAATGAGGAACGAGCTTCGTTTCGAGAAAGCTCTGGAAGGCTAAATTACGCCTGCTTATGGCGCGCGACCTCAACGTCCAACTGGGGTCTCGGTTAGAGGACGCTGGCCGCCGGGTCTTTGCCGCCCATAAGGATAACCTCTCTAAACATATCCGCAGGTTTCCAACGGATTGAGGGTTGGCATGCCAATTGACGCGATTTACACGGCTGGAAAGCAGCGGGTTCTTTGAAAGGCTTCGCTCCAGGATGCGCTGTCGAATACAATCTGCCCCTCCTTGTCGAGAAGCCTGTAGGCGACATCGCTATTGATTGCCATTGAGAAATAGCCAGGCATTTCCACCGAGATTCGGCTTTGACGCCTATTTGTTGACTTTCAGCAACCCTATGCGCCGATGAACCACGCGTGCAGCGGATCGAGCTTGTCTCTTCCCTACATCTGGCATTTGATGAGCTTCAACCCTGTGATCTGACCTTCCGTTTGCCCATTTGACCACGGTGAGATGATTGCGTTTCTTGCAGCGACAAGGTCCTTTTCAACGTCCCGGGCGAACGATCCGACCAGGCTGTCCTTAGCAGTTTCAAGCCATTCCTCGAGCTATCCTGCGGTCTTCGAGCCGATCATGGATTGGAAGTCACCAACGGCCAGGCGGGCGACAACAAGCTCTGGGACGTTCACGTCGATCACCGCCACGAGGATCGCTTCGAATTTTGCGAGGTCATCGCGTGCGGTAGTCATCAGTGCCGCAACGAGTCGTTGCTCACCGAAATAATCGCGCAATCGGTAAAGGCTGCGGCAGACCTGCCGCCGAGCACCAAACCAACGTGATGGACGATCGTCTCGAGGCGCCGAGTGTGGCGACCGCAGCGAGCTAGCACATGCAAGGCGATATCGGCCACCATGCCACGCTGGACGAAGTGTCGCCCGACGAAATCGCGCACCAGTTCCAACCGCTGCGCCGCATCCAGTTCATGCGGCGGGGCAATATTGAATTCACGGGCAAGCTGCACATCGCGCCGCTTTTCTATCACCTCCACCGTGTTCCAAAGAAGCTCCCGGTTTTCCAACCATGGCGCGCTGCCGGGCGGCGCCATGATCTCTTCATGCACCACGCCCCGCCGCTGGCTGTAATCATGCACGCGCGCACTTTCTCTATCGGTCAACCTCTGGCCGGAACGATAGGCCGACGCTGCAACGGCATTCGACGGCGGACGCCGTGTGCCGTCTGGATTGGCTTTGACGGCGCGGCCAAGTACTTGCCCAGAGAGGTGGTGAATAGCCATCCGCGTCCTCCACGGCAGACCCCTTCCTTGACTCTTCGGCAACACATATAAGTATGCCCGTAAGGGCATTCTATGCGGCCACCGGCCACGTCCCCTTGGGGCCGGGCCACGTATGTTGCGAAGCAATGTATAAGTGCACTATTGCCTTGGTCTACTGTCAGCTGTTTCCGCCTCTGTGGCTTCCTATCTACACCCCGGTATCTGCTTCACCTGACGGCTCTCATGTCTTCGCGGCTCTCTCTTCCACGCCTTTTCGGCAATCTTGCCGCACTCATTGGATCGGTACTTGTAGCCGCCTACCTGTTCGACCTCGCAGCCAGTACATTGGGTTACGCCCCGCTGGCGTTCTGCATTCTGCTCCGCCCCATGCTCGCCATAGCCTACGGCGTCGGCGTGTTGCTCGTCTGTGTGGGCATCATCGTGTGGGCTGTTTCAATGGGTAAAAGCGAGGCAGGTATCGGCCTCGCGCTCGGCGGAGTGATGTTATTCATCCTGCCGCTGGTGCTGCCGCGCTATCTGGGCGCAGAGTGTATACCGCTATAAAAAATCGCCGCGAACCGCGCTTCGCGCGGTTATTCCTTTTCACTGCCCTTGGCATCAAGGGCGGCAAGGTCATCCCTAAGGCGCACCGGCAAATCCATCTTCTCATGGAGAATGCTCATGACACCGAGGTCTCCATTAGCCAGTTCGCGGAAGAACAAGAAATGGCGCTCGTAGCGGCTAAAATATGCCTTGCGCTTAATGTCGGACAGAACGGCAAGTTTTTGCGGAAGACGACGCCAGATAAGGCGGTTTTCGCAAAAACGCTGCAAATGCGCGTGAAGACCACGGATATAGGTATCGGCTTGCGTCTCACCCCATGTGTCCGAGGTGTCGCGCCAAATCTTGTCCTGCGCGGCATCCGCGCGCGGATAAAAGCGATAAGCTGCCATGTTCAGCGGTGCTTGTTACGGCGAATAACGTCCTCTGCGGATACGGCGACAAAGTCGCTATCGTCCGCGCGCATGGCAGGAGCCAGTTCTTTTTGCAGGGCATCCCATGCTTCGTCACGGGTCTGCAAATCACGGCGGATAAGCGCGCGGATGTATTCGCTCGCGTTCTCATAAAGGCCCTCGTCGCCAATCTGCTGCTGGATGTGGTCTTGCAGCGCACCGCTGACCTTCACATGAATGCTACCTGGCGACATAAGCCATACCCTTTCGTTGTCCCTAGATTATGGGAAGCGTGACAAATATTGTCAATATTCATCACCTGACACCACAAAGCCGCTTGGTGAACCAAGCGGCCTATGAAGGGCCGAACCCTTCTTTTGCACCCGCCAAGCGGGTGCTTGCGAACCGGCAAGCGGTTCGTGTTGACGCCCCTTCGGGCGTCTTATCGGGCCGTAGGGCCTCGATGTTCCCGATAGGACGGCGCTCCTGCCGCCTTCGGAACCCGTCGCCCGCGAGGTACCATTTTCGGCTTGCGGGAATTGATGGCCGACGCATCAAGGGTCGTCTTGATGTGCGCGGCATAAAACTTCTCAATCATCTCGACGCTGGTGCAGCAGTTTTTTTGGCAATGGCGTAAACGTCTGCCCCTTCCATGAGCCGCAGGCAGATATAGGTATGACGTAGGCTGTATGCTGTGCGGGGCTTGCCATCCCGATCCAGCTTGAGGTTTTGGTCGTCCAGCAGGTTGTTGAACATCTTGAGATAGCTGGACGGGAACACAGGGTCGGTAGGCTTGGGCTTGACGCCCTCCCCCGCTTTGTCCTTATCACGAACCGGCCTCAGCCGGTCACGCAGCCGCTCGTAAGGCTTCACCGCGCCGACCATTGACTTGCACCAACCGATGCCGCGCTTGCCACGCACCTTAATCTCAAGAATGCGCTCGCGCGTATCGGCGTCTACAACGATTGCCACGTCACGGTGCTGCAACTGCTTGGCTTCATCGGGTCGCAGTCCGGTATTGGCCATGAACAGCACGAAGTCGTGAAGCTGCTCCGCTTCCCAACGGAAGTGAGGGTTCTTCGGCTCCTTGGCGTTCTGGCGCGTAGCCTCGTAAAGCTGCTTGTATTCGGCAGGGCTGAACCAAGGGCGGCGCACGATTTTCCCTTGCGTTTTGTAGGGCGGCGACAGGTCGGGAAGGTGTTGCAACCATTTATGCCGGATGGCGGTTTTGAGAAGCTGCCGCAGCGTACCCACCTCGTCATGCAGGGTGCTGCGCGCGGGTGCCCGCCCCGTCGTAGAGGTGGCAATGCGGTGCACGCGGTAATCCTGAACAGTACCGGCATTGATTTCCGAAAGGCCCATCTTGCCAAAGAACGGCACCAGATGAAGCAGCAGGCGAATACTATCACCTTCCACCCATTTGGGGCTGCGCTCCCCTTCGGTAATGGCCGAATACTCCTGCTCGACCTTCTTGGCGGCTTCCGCGCAGGTGGTTTCGGTCTTCAAAATCCCTTCCGCCAGCTTGCCGCGCAAGCCGAGAAGCCAGTCTTCGGCAAACGCCTTCGCTTGGCTCCAAGCCGGTTTCCTTGGTGCTCGTGCGGTACTGGCGGCCCTTTAGAGGCGTGGAGCAATGCCAGACGGCCCCCGCGCCGGTAGATTTGCCCCAATCCTCCGAGGATTTCATGAGTTGGCATGCCGCCCGCCCACTTCGCTTATTGCTCGATATGGGAAGAGGGAATCACACCATCAAGCCTCCCGTCGAACGGGTGGGGTGTGTTTGTGCTGACCGTGTGCTAGGCCTCAAACGCAAGAAAGCCCTCTCGTGGGAGAGGGCTTTCTACTTGATAAATCACTAAGATTCTGGTTGCGGGGGCAGGATTTCATCTTAACTTGCGATTATCGCCATCATCCTATGTCTTTCTAAAATCACTTTCTATAGGCAATCACAGCGGATTATTTCGTACCGTTGCGTAATTGTAAGTTGATCTCTAATGGGCGCAGCGGGCGCTGGAACCCGCACCGACAAGACGCAAGCGAAGCACGTATGCCATTCATCCACCGTCAGAGACGAAGGGAGTGGCTATACCTATTAGCTTGATCACGCCGGTAAAGGTGGCGGTCCTCCGATGGCCATAAAGTACACCAGCACGACAGCGTTCGCCCTAAGAAGCACGGCCCTGTAGTCGCTAGGCCAGTCTCATCAGATCACCGGTTGGAGATCGGCTTGGCTGTCGAATCAAGAGCAGCGAAGTTTCAGGATATCGGGACGATACCTCCGTTAAGTGGACCTTGAAATAGCGGAAAGCAAACTCGTTGCATCACAATCGTTACACGGACGCGCTCCAATCATTCCATTCTCGGGAAACCCGTGTTGCAAACAGCACATCTTCCGATTCTGGCACTTCCCTGCTATTCACTTGCGCCGTTAATTGCCGCGGTTCAAAAAAGACCGTTAATGGCATTCAGGTTGGCATCAATATACTCGCCGTAATAGATGCCCGAGCTATCCTTGTAACCCTGCTTGAATTTCTTCGTCGGCATGTCCTTCTTCGTGCGCTTTGCTCCGCGATTGTATGCGATGCCCAGGTAGACCTGCTCATCATGAGTCAGACTGGTTTTCCCGCTGCCATAGAGCTCGGACAGCTTGGACTTCAGCTCTGAGACGCCACGCTTAAGTGTTCCTTCCCAGGTGGCCCAAGTGCCGTTGAGGAAGTAGGCGGTATCATTGGGAAAGAACTGAATATCGTATTGGAACATGCCGAAGCCATGACAAAACTTGTCGGGATTCTTTGCAGGTTTCACGTAGCCTGAATTGATCTTTGCTATCCTTTCAAGCGCGTCTCGGGCTACTTTAAACATAGATTTTCCCTTGGGATGGGCTTCCAGTTCCGCGCGGTTCTTCGGCCAAGCGGAACTGCGCGTCGGGTAGTCGATCGTATCGCCGACGCAAACGGCTAGTACCTCGTCCGGGGCCGCCGTCTTGTACATCTTCGCCCAGATATAGAATGTTTCCTGGATGCCAATGGCTATCACGAGCTTCTTCGTGATCGGCGTCCCCGCCAGGACCGTGTCGATGTCCGACCCGAAGGTATTGTTCATCCATATCATGGCATCCTGCTTTGCGGTGGTCATCAAGGCCTCCTGAAGAGTTGAACAAACGCGCACTGTTTGATTTTGTACTAGGACGCAGGATCGCCGGAGAGATCCACCGAAAAGTCAATCAGAGCGCGAGGTGCAAATTTTCCCCGGAAGATCCCGACAGACTTCGGCTTGCCCTCGCTGAGCCATGTTGCGGTGATCCGATAGGGTTTGTCAGCAGAAACCGTACGCCCGCCATAGCTGGGAAAACGACTGGCGTCGGCGGAAAAGGCCGCCTTTACTCGTTGCCAGATCGTTCGCGAGTCGATCGAGCCGGCAAGCGGCGGCTGGTCCACATGGTCGAAAAAGTAGGACAGGCTGTCGTCTGTGGCCTTATATGTGCTGCCGAGTTCCTCGATACCGATTTGAACGGGCTGCGGCTCGGTCACTCCCGTCGCGCGGATCGAAACCCATGCTTGGTCGCTTTTGAGAGCCTTGGCTGCAGCCTCATCCTGGCTTGTCTCAGGTGAGCGAATGCCGAGCTTCTTGAGAAGCTGGAAGATGCCTGCGCTTCCGCCCGCGATAATCATGGCAGACAATATCGTGGTCAAAGCACTCTGGAAGAACAATGACCAGCTTTTCGCCACCGCGAGCGGAATCCCGCCCGCCGCAATGATCGCCCTCATCGGATCATAGGTTGTAACGAGAACGAGCAGCAGACCGACGCCGAACATGATAGGTGTCTTGAACGCCCTGGCATTGAATGCGATCCGGAAGACACGCCAATTGAAAAGCGCCGCCAACGCGGATTCCACGACGATCACGACGGCCAGCAATTGCATCAAGGTCCCGCTCAAGGCGTTCCAGGTACCCTCCCCTGATCCGCCCGGCTGCGCGGGCGGCGCTGCGCCTTGCGCTTGGGCATCCGTGAACGCCAGGATTGCGATCATGACACCGGTCAGTGCCACCAATGCATATCGACCCGTTTTCATGATCTCGTTCTCCAGCGCGGCTGAGGGAGATTTCCTTCAGGCGGCAGTTTTGGGTAAAATCTTGATGCGGGGATGACCGGGCGCGGTCTCCCGGCTTCAAAGCATGTTCTTCATGATCATGAACCTGTCCCCTGTCAGCATCACGTAGCCGTTAGAATCCAACTCGTAGGATACGCGCGATACGCTGTTCGAATTGTTCGCACCGATTGCCCAGAGGCTTCCCGGGTTGATCTCGCATACGATGTCTGTGTGAGACTCGAAGCCCGTGATGGTGTTCATGATCGCCTTGACTTGCGCATAGGTTTTCACCGAACCGCGCCACCGCACGACCAGATCGCCAACACGTGGTTTATGTTTATCCAATTCATAGCCCCAGAACGGACAGGATGGGTTTCCGGCCTCCCGCTGCTTTACGCTATCCTTGATGTACGAATGGTGCCCACTACTGAACTTGAATCCGGTATAGCCACCGGCACGACGCACGAAAGCGGACATTCCCGCCGCCGACCACGGCCAATTCTTGTGGTCCGTGTTGTCTCCGGGAGGACGACCAACACCAAGATCGTCCCACATCTTTAAGACCTTTTGCTTGTAGCTCTTGCCGAGAGGGCTCTTTCCGTTCGTGTCATCGTCTTCCTTGCCCTTCCCCCGGCCGAATTCCTCCCAGTAAAAAGCAGCGGCCTGGATCAGGCGTCCTGCGGCGTCGCTATGGAGAATGCTGAGGTTGCGATCTGAGACATGCCCAATCTTGCCCGCAAAAGAACCCTCGGCGATTTTGACATGCTTCCACTTAGTAGGTGACACCGTCACCTCCTCAACGATTGTTGAAAAGGGAAGATTGCCGATTAGTGTAGCCTTGTCGGACGGTGCAGCGCGCAGATTGGCCCCGACATCCATGCGTGTGACAATGTATTTCGTCATTTATGCCCCCAAGATTAGGCCCGCATCTCCTCGCAAACCGGCCTCACGGCGGAACAATTAATATAGCCCGAGTCGCCCCCTAAGCACCTAGTGCGTTCCGTATGCGAGTAATCAATACTGGGTTAGTATACATTTTTTGTCGAGTGGGCCCACAGCCATACAACCAAAATATATCTGATACAGAGCCCTGAACTCACGACCGTCCGTCCATATGAGGGGAGTTTCGCACTAGTCCTACAGTCGCGTTTACCTCGAAATTGTGATTCACTTCCGATGTTTGACGGGAGAGATTTAGATGTCTGTCGCGGGTTGGTCCGGTTCAGTGGTGGCATGGCAGCAGGAACTCGATACACTGAAGCAGCGACTAGGTCCGGTCTTTGGTCGATGTGAACTCCGAGTATCCGTTACGCGCTGTCGCGCTGGGATGGGTTGACCCGCTTCATTGACGACGGTCGCGTCGAGATCGACTCCAATACCGTCGAACGTTCAATCAGGCCAATTGCTCTGAATCGGGAAAACGCACTCTTTGCCGGCTCTGACGCCGGAGCTAAACATTGGGCGACAATCGCTTCTCTGATTAAAACGGCGAAGCTAAACGGCGTCGGGCCTATGACCTATCTGACGGACGTCATAACCAAGATCGTCAACGACCATCCCAACAGCAAGATCGATGATCTGCTACCTTGGGCCTATGCTGAGAAGCCGCAAGCTCAAGACGTGGCCTGAAAACACCGCTTACTGACGGCCTCGTCCATATGCCATTTGTCATTCGGCCTTGGCCGGTCCCTGCGAATGCAGGCGGTAAAATGCTGACCAAAGCGATTGATCCAAAGGCGAACAGTTTCCCGGCTGACGATCACCCCGCGCGCGCGGCAAGCAGATCTTCCACATCGGCCGTGCTCAACGCAAACCGGTAATAGACCCATACCGCATAAGCGACAATCTCACGCGGAAAACGGAAGCCCTTCAAACGGGGAAAAGCGCTTGGTAATCTCACTGCTCCTAGATACCGGAGACGCGAGCATCAAACAACTTGGCAATACCTCTTGAACAGACCCTAAGCGAAAAGATCACGACCTGCTGGCGCTTGATTTAAGATCAGACTCTCGCCCCTATTGCGTGTCACGATTTCAGGATACTGCTCGATATTCGACGTATTCCATCGGACGTACTGTTTCCTCACATATCGATCAAGATCATCCACGGTCACGTTCCCGTTTTCACCTGAAGCCCGGCCTCGTAGTCCATCGAGAAGTATCGACGTATAGGACCGTTTCGTTTCCTCCATTCGCGTCATAATCATCAAGACCGACCGCTGCGAAGGTCGGCTGGGACTGACTGGATAGGAAAATGTCTGCGTTACTTGGCTGTCGGGCGGGATCTGCAACTGTCGCACAGCGTCAACGATCATCACCAGTTCTTCAAACTGGTCAAAATACAAGCCGATCTCAGCGAGGTCCAATTTACCGGAATTCGAGCCGACCGACGCATCGGAGGCTAAAATTGAAAGGGAATCCGCGCCGCGTGCGAAATGAGATGAGATGTAAACATATGCACGTCTAAGTCGGCCACCAGACTTCGAGAATTCATCGAAATCAGACCTGAAATATGCCAAGCGCTCGAGAATTCGATCTCTTTCCACTTCTCCCGAGAGCAAATAACATTTTTCCTCGTCGATTGCACCACCTCTCGAGTCAGCCATCCAATCGCGAAATACGTGCGCATCTTCAGCCGATTGTTGAATCGATGGAAAATGACGGAAAGTATTGATCCCTATTGCCAGACCCAAATCGTACACGCGAGGGGCATCGAAATAGTTCGAGTTTGTGCGGCGCATATTCGATATGAATGAAAGCAGTTCTGCTAACTGGCCGTCGCGCAAGGCGCCTGAACGGACGATGGTCTCAAGCTGCGCGATGTGTCCTCGCAACAGAGCCTCGCCTTGGACAAACGCTGTAAAATATTGAACGAAGTTGGAAAATCCGTCTCCCCGGGTCAACGCTTTCACAATGGCTGCGGGGATACTCATGTCCCGCGGCCGCTCTAGATCCAAGAGCGGGAGATCAAAGTAAATGGCGGCAAGTGTCCGCGGCCTTTGTCTGGCGAATTCTTCGAGCGCCTGAGCTGCTTGATCGACAGTGGCGAGGTCAATCGGGCGTGGCCCGTATGCATCTGTTCGTTCCGGAAGGGCTTCCAATAGGGAAAGAAGATGATTGGCGATTGGAGAGTTGACCTCTCCATGCTTTGGTGGACTGCTCCCGTCCGATAAAGCGAGCAAGGTGGCGATCATCCAGCGATAACGCTCTTGCGCAGCAGGATCGGTGAAACGTTTGAGACGATCGACAACAGAATCGATCACAATTTTGGAGCGAATATCGTTATCCACTGCCATGGACAAGAAGCCTGTAGCCACGCCGAGGTTGAGCTGTCCGAGAGATTCGAGTTCTTGTGCAGCCTTGGCAGCATCGCCGCCAGAGCCCGCGATCGGAACGACAGGTTTTGACTTTGCCAACGCCGCCTTATAGATTTCGTAAGTGCCGCCAACGCCACCGATCATTACGAGGGCGTCTGCCTGTTTGATCGAATCGACTGCCCAATCGTGCACGACAACGGTGCTAGCACCGTCAATCGTGAAGTCACTTTTTTTGCCAGGCTCGAGAAGTTGGGTGAAATGGTCTCTGGGGCTTTTTCCCAACTCCACCATCCTGTCGGTGAAGCTACGACTAACGACATGGTCCACACCTGGCCAGCCACCAGCGACAAGGTGCATATCATTCTCGGCGAGAAAAACGCCCAACTCGTTGGCCAACAACTGTACTGACACCGGTAGCGCGAAAGTGCCGGTCCCCGCCACCAGAATACGCGGGGGCTTCAATGAGGCGCGCGGGCTCTCTTCAGCATGCGGATTGGCCCCAGGAAATGGAAATGAATTGATGAAATCGGAAAGCCAATTTATCTGGACCTCCGAATATGCATTGGACACTGCTCGCTCAATATTGATGACAAACGTGTCGCTTCCGACTGTTCTCGGAATGACAAGTTCTGACTTGGTTGATCGCTCAGCATTGATATAGTTGCCTTGTTTGGAGACGTCTGGAGCCCAGACGAGCTGTCCGGTCTTGGCCGCTTTCCCAATTAGACCATCGAAAGATGCGGCCTTGTAGTTGGTAAACCCGGACGCGACTACTGAAGCGACCAAGGGAAGGCGGTCGGGTGCGAGTGTAAACAATTGGACGTATTCGCTCTGTGAGATCGCGCTGACAAACTCAACCAGAGCCTGAGGGATTTCATCTTCATCTACACCGAGTTCAAAGCTCGAAATCCGCGCTGCAGCTTCCTCGGGCGATAACTGCAGAAAATTAAGATATTTCAGTCGGAAGATATCCGAGTCAGCGAGTACCCTGACATAGTGTCGAATGAAGGTGCGTGCTTCCGAGGGTTGGGAAGCCTCAAGTACCAACCTGAATAGCTCCTCGCCATCGTTAGTCGTTCCGAAAAATCCGGCGTCGTGCGCGCGCTTCCTGTTTCTCGCGCTCGTGACCCACCGTGCGGCGCAAATGATGACGGGTATGCCGATCCCCATCTTTCGTATTGCGGCGAACAGATCCATGCCTGCCTCGTCGCCTTCCGGTCGCCCCATATCTGTAATTATGACGTCAAACTCTACTGTGCCGGACAAAAGTTCGAGCGCTTCTGCTGTACTCACAGCGATTGTACACTCGGCACCTAGCTCCTTTTGGAACCGGTCCTTTGCGTAGATGTTGTTGGAGGGAATATCGTCGACCCATAGTATCTTTACTACAGCGGGCAGGTCAGAAAGGTCTGACAGCGATGCAAATGTGTAGAGCAAAGAGCGGTTCGGGCGTTTGGTTTCATTGAGTCCATCGGGTTCCGGCACAGTATCGAAAGAACCAGGGAATTCCGGTGGTGGCCAAGAGGTGTTTTCTTCTGGGTGTCGCTCGACCAGCCCGCCGTGCAGCGCTTCACGAGACACTGTCCCAAATGGCAGGCTCCATTCAGTCAACCGTTGTCGGCCGGTAGGGGAAGGAAAATAAGCCGCAAAGCTGGAGCCTTCCGCATTCTCGAGATACTCGCCGACCGCGCGAAGCTGCGTGCTGATTTTTGTCTCCTCGCTATATCGGAGGGACCGCGTGAGTTCCTCGCGCACACCGCTCGCAAGGCGATAGACCGCTTCTCCGACATTGCCGTCTCCTGATTGCTTCTCGATTAGCCCTCCAAGGAAAAACTCTGCAAGTTCCTGAATACCGGTATCCGGCAACATCACCCGCTGGACGAGACGCATCACCGGCACGGTGAGAGGATCCGGAACAGACATGAAGACCGCAAGGTCATACGCGCTACGTGACGCCATGTGGCGATAACGAGCAACTCTGGCCTTCGCAGAGATTTTCGCTTCTCCCAACGCGCCGCGAGCGTCAGATGCCGCATCTGAAATCGACGGCACCGCGGCAAGCGAAGCGGGGATGGCCAAGCCGGGTATGGCAGTGCCGCCACGGGCGGTCATCATCCTCGCCCATTGTCCCAATGTTGCCGTATCCAGCCCAATCACCGGCACGAACATTAAGTCCACGACATCAGTGTCGTCCAGCTCGTCACGGGCGACGACTTTCAAACGCGCATTGGTATCGCCCGGACGTTCGGCGAATATCTCAAGTTCTGGCTCGCCCACCGAGCTATGGCGCCAGGAACGGCGCGGAAGCAGTTGAATAATGCTGACCGCTGCGGAATGTCCAAGCTCCCGAATGAAGTCCTGCGCCGAGCCGTCGCGCCAGCGGAAACCTGTTCCGTCGGTTATAAAAAAGACGACATGCTGCTGATTGCGATCCAAACGACGGGCGATTGAATCACTGCCTCTCCTACCGGAAGGAGACACGGCTACACCCGGCCGTTCGGGGAGGCGGTACTCGGTGATGCTCTTGAAACCGCCCTGGCTGCGTAGCTGCCGTTTAAAATCGTCTAGGGTCTCAGCCCAGAGATCCATCGATGGAGATCCGTCAACGACAAGGCTGAGATCGAGCCATCGCTCACGCATTGGGCGATAAAAGGGGTACCAAATCCCGGTTTCAGCAGCGCGGGCGGCGGTTTCCTCTTCGTCAAGCGTGCGCCTCCAGCGGGAGGGCACTCGGCGTGACAAAGGTCGCAATGCGCGCCGCAAGCCGTTGAGGTCCGAGATCGCGGTGACTCCCGGTACCTGTAAGACCGATGCGGACACGCTGCCTTGCGTCTGCGCCGAAAACAATGGGGTCGACGCAAATTTGGGTATGTCCACATTTTTTTCGTAGGGGCTCACCTGGACAGGCGCGTCGGACCGACGTCCCTCCGTCGGGCTGCGGGCCTCGTCCAATGGATTGACTGGATGCTTCTCAACAGCAAGCACATTGCCACCACGACTGGCAGGTAGACGCTCGGCGAGCCAAAGGATTTGTTCAACGTCCTCGATCGTGGCGGCAAGTCCGGCGGCCCGCAATGCGCTTACCAGGGTGGCAATCATTAGGCCTTCCTACCCAATCCAGCAGTAAGGCGTTTGACGATCGCTTCCCGGTCATTTTCGTCCATCGCATAGGCCCCCAAAACCAGCTGGATAGCGTTCAATAACTGGTCGGTCGCGAGCACCTCACCAGTTGCGGCGCGCCCGACAAACTCCTCGATCAATCTGGTCGCTTTCTCCGTTTTTTCCTGACCCAGATGGGCGGTGACAATTGCTTTCAAGCGCGCAGGGTCATCGCATGGATCCGGCATCCTCAACTGCACACATCGCCGCAGGAAGGCCGGCGGAAAGTCGCGCTCGCCATTGCTCGTCATTACAACGAAGGGAAACTCGTAGCTCGAAACCCTGCCATCTACGATTTCTACGCGATCCTGGCCGCCGAAAATCCGCACATGCATGCTTGCCTTACCCAGTCTGCTGAGTTCGGGGATGTGAAAACTGCCCTCCTCGATCACGTTGAGCAAATCGTTTGGCAGATCGATATCGGCCTTGTCGATCTCATCGATGAGCAGCGCGCGCGGTCGCATCGCTGGTAGCATCGCTGTGCCAAGAGGACCCAGTTCAATGAAGTCACCGATATCGAGATCCTTATCTGCTCCCTTAGTGTCCCCGCCACGCTGGACGCGGCCGATCGCATCGTAACTATAAAGCGCTTCGCGGAGGGTGCTGCGTGACGTCACTGGCCACCGTAATGGCTCTCCGAGTTGAAGCTCGAGTGCTACTGCATCGATGAGTGAGGACTTTCCCGTTCCGGGGCCTCCGGTGATCAGAAGTGGACGTCGAAGGTGCAATGCGGCATTTACGGTTTGCCGTACGTCGGGGTCCGCTTGATATGTTTTCCCCTTCGCGCGAGTTGCCGCCGAAAGAGGCGCTCTGAGCTCATCACCTGAACGGGCTAACGGCTCGGTGGAGCGTCGGGGGCGCCATGGAGGCGGTTCGGGCATCTTCAGGTCCGAGCGCTCTTCATGGTCCCCAAGGTAGATTTGCCAATTCGCTTTAGAAACCTCTTTCATATACACTCCGTCAAAATGGGGACTCGAGGAATTGCGCCGCAGGCAGATGGTCCGGCATGTCCCAGACAATATGGATCGAAGAAACGAGATCGCTGTTCTTTGCCGCCTTGCGCAGCTTGCCGATACGCATGGGCGCATCGCTGGCTTTTAAGACCTTGAATAATTCATAAATGTGGCTACGGATATCGGCATCGATGGGTGGCGATTGCGAAAGCCAGAAGAAACATGGTACCCCCGCTCGTAGACAGCCGACGACCTCGGCGGCAGCTCGATCCATGTTCATGTCGATATGGCCAAGGCCGACCCAGACCGCGGTGCCATGCGCCAAAAGCAATCTGTCCGTCACTTCGACGAAACGCTGATAGCTATCCTCGCATTCGGATTTCTCCAGCCATTCGACGATCGCGCTCCCTCCGGCTTCGATCCGGGGTATGAGAGTCGTAAGGGCCCTCTTCCAGGAATTGATCGGCCCGCCCGCGCCTCCCGCTTTCGCTTTCGCACGCCGGCTCCAATGCAGCGTAACGGGATATCGGCTATTCAGAGGCATGGGATCTCCCACCAATCCATCCTCTTCAAGCTCGATTTTCACGGATTCAAGGTCGCTGGACAACAGCCTGTCGGGCACGACAAGACTGACGACCAACTCATATCGATGACCCACCTTTCGTTCGGCTTCCTCGAGAATCGAGGGTAACAGCTTGGCAACGCTGGCGCTCAGATCGCCGTTTACCACAGCGACGTCTCTTGTTGAGCACAGGTCCGGATCAGGGGCTTGGATCCACCAGCTTAGCTCCGTGGTGCCGTCGATTTTCGTATCGCCGAACTCGAGAAAAAGCGCAGCCTTGGGGCGCTGGGCCAGTTGTTCCGCGTCCAAGACGGCAAAGAGAGATGCGCGTTCGTTAAGGGCGTTACTTGTCGCGTCGCATACCCAGTTTTTGAGCTTCAGGTTATTCAGTTCCCGCGCCAAGCGCTCGCCGAACTCAATCAGCGGACTGGGGGAAGACTCCGTCCTCCCTCGGCTATCACCTAAGTCTTGCAGCCAACGTTCTATCGAAACATCTCCCACTTCTCGCGTCGGGTCCGGCAGCGATCGCAGATAGACCCGGTAGAGGAGGGCGTTATGGACACTTATTTTTTTCAGCAATCCAAGCAGGCTCGCTGCCAGCGGAGTCAAACTGGAGACCGACTTTCGATCCGACGGCGAAGTTGTCTCTACAAAGTGGTCTTCAGCCGAGCGCGATTCCTGCACGATATCGCGGACTTTCTTTGCGAACTCGTCGAAGAATTTCCGTCTATTGAGAAATGGCTCGGCCTTGTAGGCAGCGTTCTTCAGCCACTGTTCGAGCGGCAAAACTCCATCAACAAGCGGCTCAATGGTCGAGTTCATCGCAAGGAGATCGAGGTGGAGCTGATTGAGCGGCGAGTCATGTTTCACTAGAGCCGCGACATACTGAGGCGCGATACCCGCCATCAGCATGGTACGTTTGTCTTCCAAACCGGCTTTAATCGCCTGTCTATGAATTTTCTCGATATCCTCAAGGTGTAAGATCATTGACCGTACTTGAACCCCCATCCATTATGCCCGCTCAAAACACTGCCTCCACGGTCACTTCGGCGGTCGCGGGCTGCGGTAGAATGATTTGCAGACATGGTTCGCCACTGTCCTACACGAGAATTGCGCCGATCTCGGCCCAAAGACCGGGATTGTTGGTCCTCAGGTCATCGACGATCCGGTGCATCATAGTGCCGATATTCACCCACACAGTTTCCTTGCCTTGATAGTTGAATTTCCCGAGCGACATGGTCGCGGCCTTGTGAAGTGCAATCACCTGCCAATTATCGTTACACACTGGTGCGCCTGAAGACCCGCCGTCAGTATCCGTAAAGTAGGCAAGATCGCCTTTCTGCATCGCGGCCGCGAGATTGTTGCGGATCGCCAACTGCTTTGGCGCGCCGGCCGGGTGTTGGATAATGTTCACCGGCAGCCGCTCGGCTCCTACAAACTCCAAGGGATTTCCCCAAAGTGGCAGCACCGAACGATTCACCATGCTGCGTTCGAGTTCAAGCACAGCGTAGTCGAGCATTGCGTTCGATGCTTTCACGCCAAGCGTCTTTACCTTCTCACCCTGTACGTTGTCTTGATCGTAGTCGAACAGAACTTCCAGTCTTTGTCCCTGTAACTCAAAATCAGCCTTCGCCGCACGCTCCTCTCCTTGGCTGCGGGCGTCAACCACATGATAATTCGTAATGAGGTGTTTGGGGCCAAGTAGCCACGCAGTTCCGAAATATTGCATTTGCTCGTTTGAATACGGTTGCTTTCGCGCTTCGCCGTCCTCAAACCGGGTGACAGTCAGCCTGGCAACTGCGGCTGATGTCCGCAACGCTCCGGCAAGAAAACCCACCGGCAAGAGTTCGCTGTCAAAAAGAACGCGTTCGGCTACCGTCGCCGGCGGCGTGGGGTCGACCTGCTCAACTTTATGCTTTTCAACGCGATCAGCGCGTTCGCGAAAGAATTTTTGTCTCGTCGGGAACATGCTCGTTGCGAAGGCCGCGTTGCGGAGCCACCGCTCCAACGGAACGACCCCACCAACTATGGGCTCAGGGTCGTTCATGATCTGAAGATCAAGAAGGACCTGCTCACTTGGTCGATCTGATATTTCGAGCATAGCGACATATTCTGGCAGAATACCGGCCATCAATAAGCTGCGCTTGTTATGAAGACCAGCCTGAACAGCTTGTCGTTGGATCTCATGCAGTTCCTCAATATCAAAAAACACGATCACCACCCATTGGTAATGCTTCCCGATATCCGTTTCGACGCAGAGGCGAACAGTCCATTGTCGCCACCGAGTGTAATCTAGCCTCGTCAGTACTCGTTTCAGACTTCGAATACTGGACAGTCAGCATAAGACATATTGCTGATTCCCAAGCTTGTTGCGCAAGAGTCTATTTGCGCTCAAAGATAGATTTATTGTAATTTGTTCGCGGTATTCGCGCAACATGGTCGGCGGCATTAGGGGAACAAGATGAGCACGTTGCTGGAGCAGTTAGAGCGCCTGCGCCGCTTTAGAGAGTCGGTTAAAATTGGCGACCCGAGGATTGCCGAGGAGAGCGCCGACCGCGACACCTATACGGAAGGGTTCGCCAAGCCTCCATCAACCGAAGCGATCGAAGCAGCTTTCGAGAATGAAAGCATCGCAATGCGGCGCGAGCGCCCTGTTCTAGCGATCCAGGAAAATGTCACGCAATTAGACTTTGTCGATCAAGCTGACAGCGAAATCTGGCGAGACCGGCTGAGTAATGCTCGGTCGCTGCTCGACGCGGCGATCCCAGCTGTTGGTCGCATAAACCTCGTCGGCGCAGGATTGGACTGGATCGGAACGGGGTGGCTGGTTGCCGAGAATGTCTTGGTCACCAATCGTCACGTCGCGTCTGAATTTGTGGTCCGCAAAGGCGAGACCTTCGACTTCGCTATGGGCGCCTTGGGACGCATTTCCGCGAACACCGACTTCCTTCAGGAAATTGGCAATAGCAGAGCGCTTGTCTTCCGGCTGACGAGGCCGCTGCACGTTGAGGGCAAGGAAGGACCCGACATTGCGTTTTTTGAAATCGAGAGGATTTCAGGCGATCAAAAGCTCGCCAGACCGATACGATTGGCGACAAAGATCGAACCGACAGAGAGCGTCGCGGTCATTGGCTACCCGGCCTATGACAGCCGTATATCTGAGCCGGATCTGATGGAGCGCATCTACGGCAAAGTCTACAATAAGAAGCGGCTTGCCCCCGGAAATGTGACACGGGTCGAGCCCACCCGCTTATGGCACAATTGCACGACGCTCGGTGGCAATTCCGGTTCGGTTGTCTTGGATCTTACCGAGGGGACTGCGTTAGGGCTACACTTCAGTGGAAGCTTCCTGAAGTCGAATTATGCGGTGCGCGCTGATGTCGTCGAAAAGCTTCTCCGCGAGGTGCTCGGAGGACGCGCCACGCCGCAATCCCCGAGGTCGCGACGGGAAAAACGCCCGGATGTTTCTCGCACGACCATGAATATGCCGCAGAGAGTGGCGGCCCCCAGTATGACCGTCACCATACCGCTCACCGTCACCGTATCGCTCGGAAACTTGCATGCGAACTCGGCCTCCGTGGTGGTCAACGCTCCGACCAGCGATCCCGTCGCTCAGGACGACGAGACGAGCGACTATGATGAGGCAAGGGCATCAGACTATACCGACCGCAAGGGATATGTGCCCGCATTTCTCGGTGACGAATTCGCCGTCGATTTGCCCGGTGTGCAGCGCCACGCGGATGATGTCCTCGTAGTCGATTCAGAGGATGAATCGCAGGGCGAGCTTCGCTACCAGCATTTCTCAGTCATCATGAGCCGGTCCCGTCGCATGTGTTTCTTGAGTGCCTGCAACATCGACGGTGAACAGTCCAGGAAAGGCCCCCGCGCGCCGTGGAAGTGGGATCCACGCATCCCGCGCGAATGGCAAATCATGGGAGAATGCTACGGCACTCCTCCTAAGTTTAGCAGAGGCCACATGACGCGGCGAGAGGATCCCTGCTGGGGGAACGTAACGCTCGCTCAACGAGGCAACGAGGATTCGATGCATGTGACAAACGCCGTCCCGCAAATGCAGGCTTTCAACTCCCCCATTTGGCTTGCGCTTGAGGATTATGCCTTGCAGCATGCGCGCGAGGACGACATGAAAATCTCGGTATTTACGGGCCCGTACTTCGCCGATACCGATCCTGAAATGTACGGCGTGCGAATCCCTATCGCATTCTGGAAGGTAATCGCGTTTGTTCACGACGACACCAACCTGCTTTGCGCAACCGGCTATGAGATGGATCAAACACAAAGTCTGCCGTCAGAGGAGGAATTCACCTTTGGCGCCTTCAGATCGCCGCAATTAGGCACCGCTGTCCAGGTTCCCATCCATCGGATCCAAATGCGCAGCGGTCTAGATTTTGGAGCGCTCATTGATGCAGATCCGTTAACGGAGGAAGAAAGCATTCCAAACAGCACATATCCTCCGTTGCTCGCCTTGCAACAGGTGCGGTTTGTGAACCGATGACAATTGATCGAG
This sequence comes from Shinella sp. GW821-FHT10F02, assembly GCF_058809275.1. Taxonomy (NCBI): domain Bacteria; kingdom Pseudomonadati; phylum Pseudomonadota; class Alphaproteobacteria; order Hyphomicrobiales; family Rhizobiaceae; genus Shinella; species Shinella sp. GW821-FHT10F02. The sequence continues at coordinate 412,406 of NZ_JBXASL010000008.1, forward strand.
CATTTCAGTTCCGGGCCGACAGCGGTCGGCCCGCTGATTGAATTGACACTCGGAAAGCAGGCGCAGCCACCCCTGCTTTGCACCCGCTGATTTTGGGGATTTGTGTTTTGCGCTGGGGATTTAGCCTGTTTGATCGTAGCGTTTTGGCGTACTGGATCGTGGTTCTGGGCTATTGTTGGATAGTGTAGCGTAAGAAACTGGTTGCGGGGGCAGGATTTGAACCTGCGGCCTTCAGGTTATGAGCCTGACGAGCTACCGGGCTGCTCCACCCCG
>NZ_JBXASL010000009.1:0-339845 GCF_058809275.1 Shinella sp. GW821-FHT10F02
ACAACTACTACTGGCTCTATGAAAAAGCATCGCTCTTTTCATGGAAGTCTAAATAACCAGAGGGAACTCCGCGACCGCCTCTTGGCCGCGGGATAAAGCATATCGGCGCAATGATGCGGGTGTTGCGACCGGTTGAAAACGAGCCCGCGTTTAATTTTGGGAGTAACACAATGAAGAAGTCTCTCCTGTCGGCTGTTGCTTTGGCTGCAATGGTCGCATTCAGCGGCAACGCATGGGCCGACATCCTGATCGGCGTCGGCGGCCCGCTGACCGGCCCGAACGCTGCCTTCGGCGCACAGCTCCAGAAGGGTGCCGAGCAGGCTGCTGCCGACATCAACGCAGCTGGCGGCATCAACGGCGAGCAGGTCAAGATCGTGCTCGGCGACGACGTCTCCGACCCGAAGCAGGGCGTTTCCGTTGCCAACAAGTTCGTTGCTGACGGCGTGAAGTTCGTTGTCGGCCACTTCAACTCGGGCGTTTCCATCCCGGCTTCGGAAATCTACGCTGAAAACGGCGTCCTGCAGATCTCGCCGGCTTCCACCAACCCGACCTACACGGAACGGGGCCTGTGGAACACCTTCCGTACCTGCGGTCGTGACGACCAGCAGGGCGCGGTAGCCGGTGCCTTCATCGCTGCAAACTTCAAGGATGGCAAGGTTGCCGTTCTGCACGACAAGACGCCTTACGGCCAGGGTCTCGCAGACGAAACCAAGAAGGCGACGAACGAAGCCGGCATCACGGAAGTGATCTATGAAGGCGTCAATGTCGGCGACAAGGACTTCTCCGCTCTCATCGCCAAGATGAAGGAAGCCGGCGTCAACGTCGTCTATTGGGGCGGCCTGCACACCGAGTTCGGCCTCATCGAGCGCCAGGCTGCCGACCAGGGCCTGAAGGCTCAGTTCATCTCGGGCGACGGTATCGTCTCGAACGAACTGGCTTCCATCGCTGGCGACGCCGTTGACGGCACGCTGATGACCTTCGCTCCGGACCCGCGCAAGAACGCAGCTGCCAAGGACCTCGTCGAGAAGTTCCGCGCAGCCGGCTTCGAGCCGGAAGCCTACACGCTCTACGCATACGCTGCCGTCCAGGTCATCGCTGAAGGCGCCAAGGCTGCCGGTGGCATCGATCCGCAGGCTGTTGCTGAAGCGATCAAGTCGAAGGGTCCGTTCCAGACCGCCATCGGCGAACTCGGCTTCGACGAAAAGGGCGACATCACCCGCCCGGACTACGTCCTCTACACCTGGAAGAAGGGTGAAGACGGCAAGTACACCTACGTCGAGAACGAATAATCGTCTCACGCGGAAAGGGCGGCGCATGCACGCCGCCCGACCGTCTCAGCTTCGAGCCCGGCCATCGCGCCGGGCTTTTTTATGGCCGCCCGGAGGCATGAGCGCTTGCACGGGAGGGCCGCATCGGGGAACCTGCCGGCATGACAGCATCCATGGAACAACCACCCGTTCAGCAAGGGGAAGGCGCTTTGCCCCGTCCGCAACGCGCGCGCGGGCAGGGGCGGCTTGCCGCTAAAGCGTCCGCCGCCGGTACCCGCCTCGACGTGCTCTATCAGGACGGTTGCGCCAAAATCCGCCTGCCAAAAACCTTCGACGGCACGATGGAGGCCGTGCTCATCAACACGGCCGGCGGGCTGACTGGCGGCGACCGCATCGACTGGTATCTTTCGGCGGCCGCCGGCACGCGCCTGACGGCGACGACGCAGGCCTGCGAGCGGATCTACAAGGCGAGCGCCTCCACCGCGACGGTCGAGACGCGCATCGAGGTCGGCGCCGGCGCGCGGGTCGACTGGCTGCCGCAGGAAACCATTCTCTTCGATCGCTCCTCGCTCACCCGCCGGCTGGAGGTCGATCTTGCGGAAGACGCGCGCTTCCTGGCGGTCGAGGCCATCCTGCTTGGCCGCAAAGCGATGGGCGAGCAGATGGAGACGGGGCTTTTCCGCGACCGTTGGCGCATCCGCCGCGCCGGCAAGCTGATCCATGCGGAAGAGGCGAGCCTTTCGGGTGATGTGGCGGCGCTGACGGGCGAGCGCGCGGTGCTGGCCGGCGCGCGCGCCTTTGCCACCGTACTCTTTTGCGGGCCGGAGGCGGAAGCCCATCTGGAGCCGCTGCGCCGGCTTCTGGGCGAAACCGATGGCGGCGTCAGCCATTGGCAGGACAAGCTCGTCGCGCGCCTGGTGGCGGACGACGGTTTTGCCCTGAGAAAAAAACTCCTGCCGCTTATTTCGCACTTGCGTAACGGCGCGAGCGTGCCGAAAGTCTGGACTCTGTAACGCGCTAAGCAATCCTATGGGATTTGCCTCCACGCGCCACCTTCCTGTTTTGCGTATGTCGCGCGCGCAAAACCTTTGCATAGTAGGCGCGATCGGAATCAAGCGATGGACTGCCTATGAATCTCACTCCCCGCGAAAAGGACAAACTGCTGATTGCCATGGCGGCGATCGTGGCGCGCAGGCGGCTTGAGCGCGGCGTGAAGCTCAACCATCCCGAGGCGATTGCGCTGATCAGCGATTTCGTCGTCGAAGGTGCGCGCGACGGCCGCTCCGTCGCCGACCTCATGGAGGCGGGCGCCCATTTGCTGACGCGCGACCAGGTGATGGAGGGCATCCCCGAGATGATCCACGACATCCAGGTGGAAGCGACCTTTCCCGACGGCACGAAGCTCGTGACCGTGCACGAACCGATACGGTAGGACCATGCTCGACCTCAGGCCCAACTGCGAATGCTGCGACCGCGATCTTTCGCCGGAAAGCCCGGACGCAATGATCTGCACCTTCGAATGCACCTTCTGCGCCGATTGCGTGACGGGCGTTCTCGGCGGCGCCTGCCCGAATTGCGGCGGCGACTTCACGCGCCGGCCGGTGCGGCCGGCGGCGCTGCTTGCAAAATATCCGGCATCCACCAAGCGGGTCCTGAAAGCCGAAGGCTGCGGGCCGGCAAAGGCCGCGTGAGAGGAAGACCATGATCCCCGGTGAAATCATCGCCGCGAGCGGCGACATCGAACTCAATGCCGGCCTGCCGGTGACCACGCTCGACGTCGCCAATACCGGCGACCGGCCGATCCAGGTGGGCAGCCACTACCATTTCTACGAAACCAATGCCGGGCTCGCCTTCGACCGCGAGACGACCCGCGGCCTGCGCCTCGACATCCCCGCCGGCACCGCGGTGCGCTTCGAGCCGGGGCAGACGCGCACGGTTCGCCTCATTCCCTTCACCGGCAAGCGCGAGATCTACGGTTTCCGCCAGAGCGTGATGGGAAAACTCTGACATGGCTTTGCATTTCCGGACCCTCATTGCCGCCGCCTTCCTTCTCGTCCCGGCCACCTTCGCGACCGCGCAGGACAACGAGCCGGAGGTCGACTGCGATAACGCCATGACGCAGATGGACATGAACGTCTGCGCCAACCGCGATTACGAGACCGCCGATACGGAGCTGAATGCCGTCTACAAGAAGGCGATGGATGCGGCGCGCGAGATGGACGTGCAGGCCAAGGACATGGGCGAGCACTATGTCGGCGCCGTCGATGCGCTGAAGCGCGCCCAGCGTGCCTGGATCGGCTATCGCGACGGCCAGTGCGAATTGGCCGGTTTTGCGGCGCGCGGCGGCTCGATGGAGCCGATGCTGGTCTCCGGCTGCCTTGCCGACCTCACGCAGAAGCGCACGGCGGAGCTGAAAACCGTCTACGAATCGGAAAACTGAGGGCCGCCGGTGTCGCGCAGCATCGCCATCGTCGGAAACGGCAGCATCCCCGAGGGGGTGGCGGGGGCGATCGATGCCGCCGACCTGGTGATCCGCTTCAACGATTGCCGCTCGGCTGGCCGCGGCGGGCGGAAGACCGATGTCGTCGCCGTCTGCAACACCGGCCGCCCGGCGCTCGGCATGCTCGGCGGCGGGCGCTGGAAGGCGAGCGAACCGGTGCGGCAGGCGGGGGAATTCTGGTGCGTGCGGGCTTCGGAAACGTTTGCCGCCATGCGCGCGCCGCTTGCCATAAGTCATCCCGATCTCGATGATTTCTGCGACGACTATACGATCGGCTTCGAAACCTTCGCCCGCGCCACCGGCCGGCGGCTGAGCGTCGTTCCGGCCGCGACCCACCAGGCGCTCGACGCCGCACTTTCGGCGTTCGATCCGTCGCCCTATGTGGTGCCGAGTTCGGGCCTGATCGTCATTGCTTACGTACTCGATGCGATCGCCGGGGAGGGCGACCGTGTCGCAATCGCCGGCTTCGGCCATGAGGGCTGGGAATGGCATCCCTTCGCCGCGGAGCGGCGCTGGACGGATGCGCAAATCGCCGCCGGCCGCCTCGAACGTCTCGACCACCAGAACACGACACCTGCCTCCCGGGGAACCTGAACCATGTCCTACAGAATGTCCCGCGCCGCCTATGCCGCCATGTTCGGCCCGACCACGGGCGACAAGGTGCGGCTTGCCGATACCGAGCTCTTCGCCGAGGTGGAGAAGGATTTCACCACCTATGGCGACGAGGTGAAATTCGGCGGCGGCAAGGTCATTCGCGACGGCATGGGCCAGAGCCAGGCGACACGCGCCGAGGGCGCCGTCGATACCGTCATCACCAATGCGCTGATCATCGACCACAGCGGCATCTTCAAGGCCGATGTCGGCCTGAAGAACGGCCGCATTGCCGGGCTCGGCAAGGCCGGCAACCCGGATACGCAGCCGGGTGTCACCATCATCGTCGGCCCCTCGACGGAGGTGATCGCCGGCGAGGGAAAAATCCTGACGGCGGGCGGCATGGACGCCCATATCCACTATATCTGCCCGCAGCAGATCGACGAGGCGCTGGCAAGCGGCATCACCACGATGCTCGGCGGCGGTTCCGGACCGGCGCATGGCACGCTCGCGACGACCTGCACGGGCGCGTGGCATATCGAGCGCATGATCGAAAGTTTCGATGCCTTCCCGATGAACCTCGCGCTCGCCGGCAAGGGCAATGCCTCGCTTCCCGCGCCCATCGAGGAGATGGTGAAGGCCGGCGCCTCGTCGCTGAAGCTGCACGAGGACTGGGGCACGACGCCGGCGGCGATCGATTGCTGCCTTTCCGTCGCCGACGAATACGACGTGCAGGTGATGATCCACACGGACACGCTCAACGAAAGCGGCTTCGTCGAGGACACGATCGACGCCATCAAGGGCCGCACCATCCACGCCTTCCACACGGAAGGGGCGGGCGGCGGGCATGCGCCGGACATCATCAAGGTCTGCGGCCACGCGAACGTCATCCCGTCCTCGACCAACCCGACGCGGCCCTACACGGTCAACACGATCGCCGAGCATCTCGACATGCTGATGGTCTGCCATCACCTGTCGTCGTCGATCCCGGAGGACATCGCCTTCGCCGAAAGCCGCATCCGCAAGGAGACGATTGCGGCCGAGGACATCCTGCACGATATCGGCGCCTTCTCGATCATCTCCTCCGACAGCCAGGCGATGGGCCGTGTCGGGGAGGTGGCGATCCGCACCTGGCAGACCGCCGACAAGATGAAGCGCCAGCGCGGCAGGCTTGCCGGCGAGACGGGCGACAACGACAACCTGCGCATCCGCCGTTACATCGCGAAATACACGATCAACCCGGCGATCGCCCAGGGCCTCAGCCACGAGATCGGCTCCATCGAGGTCGGCAAGCGGGCGGACCTCGTTTTGTGGAACCCGGCCTTCTTCGGCGTGAAGCCCGATATGGTGCTTCTGGGCGGCACGATCACCATGGCGCCGATGGGCGATCCGAATGCCTCGATTCCGACGCCGCAGCCGGTGCATTACCGGCCGATGTTCGGGGCCTTCGGCAAGATGCGCACCAATTCCTCGGTCACCTTCGTCTCGCAGGCGGCGATCGATCTGGGCCTGCGCGAGCGCCTTGGCGTCGCCAAGCAGCTTCTGCCGGTGCGAAACACGCGAAAAATCTCCAAGGCCTCGATGATCCTCAACGACCTGACGCCGCATATCGAGGTGGATCCGGAGACCTACGAGGTACGGGCGGACGGCGAATTGCTCACCTGCGAGCCCGCGACCGTGCTGCCGATGGCGCAGCGCTACTTCCTGTTCTAGCCTCAAAACGGGACAGTTAAACTTGTACCGACTGCTTTAGACGAATCTGAAAGAAAGTCGCGTAATATCCTTCCGTTCAAGATGGAGAGATTTATGCGTGGCAGGCTGGCCCTTTGGCTGAGGGCCCAGTGGGAGGTCGGTGTCTTCCGGACACGGGCCGACATTTCGACTTTCGTGCTGAACACCGTTCTGGTGGCGATCACGCTTGCCACCGCAACCTACCTCATGGTTGCGGCAATCCTCACGAATTTCAGCTTTTTCCCCTATCCTTTCAGTGAAGCGCTTGGTTTCAACACCTCCACGACGGTGATGATCGCGGCGAGCGTGTCGGCGCTGCTCGCCTGGCTGCTGGGCACCGCCGTCCATGAAATGGCGCTGTCGCGCGCGGAATTCGAGCGGCTGAGCCGGCTCGATCCGCTGTCGGGCCTGTTCAACCGGCGTGCCTTCGCCGAGGAGATGGTGGCGGCAAACGTTAACGGTTTCTTCGTTTTGTTCGACGTCGACCGCTTCAAGGTCGTCAATGATGTCTATGGCCATGCGGCGGGCGACGAGGTCATCGTCGCCATTGCCGAAGAGCTGCAACGGGTTTTTGCACCGACCCATCTCGTCGGGCGTTTCGGCGGCGAGGAGTTTGCCGTCTTCATTCACGGCGAGGATCGCGGCGATTGCAGCCTGCTGGTCGAGGAGGCGCGCCGCTCCGTCGCCGCGCGCCGGGTCGAGACCGCCCATGGCACGGTCGCTGTCACCATGTCGGCCGGCATTGCCGACCGGCCGGCGAACCGGCCGTTCGACGCGGTCTTCGAGGCAGCGGACCATGCGCTTTATCTCGCCAAGTCGCTCGGCCGCGACCGGGCGATCCATGAGGACGAGGGCGAAGGCCTGCTGGAGCCGAGCCGCCGGGTCGCGGCGGGCGGACGTAGGCGCTAACACCTACGGCAAATGACGTAGGTCGCCGTTTCGATGGTTTCCTTGGCCGGGCAAACATGCTTTTCTCGCGGCCATATGCATCGACGCCCGAGGTCGCCCCTTGCCCTATCGCTCCACGGAAATCCTGCCGCACGGAACCGGCGGAAACCGCACGCCCATCGATATCGTCGTGCTGTCGCACGACCAGCGCCATGTGCGCCGCAAGCTCCTGCACCTGCAGCATGACGACGTCGTCATGCTCGACCTGAAGGAGCCGGTGCAGCTTTCCCATGGTGACCTGCTGCTCGCCGAGTCAGGGGAGGTGATCGAGGTGATCGCGGCGGAGGAAGCGCTTTACGAGGTGACGCCGAAGGACCGTCTGCACCTCGTCGAGCTCGCCTGGCATCTCGGCAACCGCCACCTGCCGGCGGAGTTCGAGGAGGGGCGCATCCTCATCCTGCGCGACCACGTCATCCGCGACATGCTGATTGGGCTAGGTGCGTCGGTGCGCGAGGTGTCGGAACCTTTCCATCCGCTGCGCGGCGCCTATCACGGCACGGGACATGGCCATCACCACCACGACCATGGCTGAGACGGCATCGCCCGTCGCGCTGGTGCGGCTGATGACATGGCTGTCGCCGGCCTTCCCGGTCGGCGCCTTTTCCTATTCGGGCGGGCTGGAACAGGCGGTGAGCGCCGGCGATATCGTTGACGCCGGCGCGTTGCGCGACTGGCTCGCGAGCCTTCTGTCGCATGGCAACCTCTGGAACGACGCCGTGCTGTTCGCCGAGGCGCACCGTATCGCCGACGACCGGGTGCGGCTGGCGGATGTTGCGATCTTGGCGGAGGCGCTTTCGGGCTCGGCGGAGCGGCATCGCGAGACGATGTTGCAGGGCGAGGCCTTTCTCACCGCGGCATCGAGCTGGCCGCATCCGGTGCTGGAGGCGCTGGACAAGGCGGCCTATCCGGTGGCCGTCGGCGCTGTCTCCGGCGCGCATGGCATAACGGCCGAAGCGGCGCTAGCGGCCTATCTGCACGCGGTCGTCTCGAACCTCGTCTCGGTCGCCATCCGCTGCGGCGTCATCGGCCAGCGCGACGGGGTGGCGACGCTGGCGGCGCTGGAGACGCAGATCATCGCGCTTGCAGCAGCGGCGTCGGCATCGACGCTCGACGACCTCGGCTCGTCGACCATTCGCGCCGATATAACGAGCCTTCGGCATGAGATATTATCGGTCCGGCTGTTCCGCTCATGAGCCGGCAGATTTTTTTAGGACGGAGATTTGGAATGACATCGAAGAACGGTCCCCTGCGCGTCGGCATCGGCGGCCCCGTCGGCTCGGGCAAGACGGCGCTCACCGAAAAGCTCTGCAAGGCGATGCGCGAGCACTATTCCGTCGCCGTCGTCACAAACGACATCTACACGAAGGAGGATGCGGAGGCGCTGGTGCGCATGCAGGCGCTGCCCTCGGACCGCATCGTTGGCGTCGAGACCGGCGGCTGCCCGCACACAGCAATCCGCGAGGACGCCTCGATCAACCTCCAGGCCATCGCCGATCTCAACCGGCGTTTTCCCGATCTCGACGTGGTCTTCATCGAATCCGGCGGCGACAATCTGGCGGCCACCTTCTCGCCGGACCTGGCGGACCTGACGATCTATGTGATTTCCGTCTGCCAGGGCGAGGAAATCCCGCGCAAGGGCGGGCCGGGCATTACCCGCTCGGACCTGCTCGTCATCAACAAGAAGGACCTGGCCCCGCATGTCGGCGCCGATCTCGACGTGATGGAACGGGATGCGGGGCGCATGCGCGTCGCGCGGCCCTTCGTCTTTTCCGACATGAAGCGTGGCGAGGGCGTCGAGCGCATCGTCGACTTCCTCAAGGTGCAGGGCGGGCTCTAGATTCTTGTTTTCCGCATTGTCCGACGCCGAAGCGATACCGCTTCGGCTGGAAATGCTCTAGATCCGCCGCAAGGCTTCCGGATCGCCGATATGGACGAGGCGGCCGCGCACGTTGACACCGTGGCTGCGCAGCATGGAAAAGGCGCGTGACAGGGCTTCGGGTGCCAGCCCGAGTTTTCCGGCGAGCAGGCTCTTCTGGTAGGGCAGGCGGAAGCTCGTCGGCTTGCCCTCCACCGGGCAATGGGCGAGCAGGTAGCGCGCCACGCGTTGCGGGGCGGTGTGCAGCCGGTCGTCGGCGAGGCTGGCGAAGGCGCGGGAAAGCTGCGCCGAAAGCGCGCTGGCGAGTGCGATGGCGAGGTCCGGCCGGCGGCTTGCGATATCGCGCACGCGTCTCAGGTCGAAGCGGGCGATCAGCGAGGGTTCGGCGGCCTGGGCGGTTGCGGCATAACGGCCGCCATCGAGCACGACGCTGGCGCCGATCAGGTCGCCCGGGCCGTAGAGCTCGACATCGGCTTCGCGCCCATCCGGATCGAGCTTGTAGACGCGCATATAGCCTGAAAGCACGCAATGCAGCATGTCGGCGGGCTCGCCCTCGCGAAACAGCATCTGGCGAGCCGGCAGGTTGCCGATGGCCGCGATCTCCATCATCGCCGCAACGCTTTCCACGCCGAGCATGGACAGGAGGCCGGAATTCAGCAGGGTTTCCCGTTCCCGTGCGCCGGGTTTCATCAGCCTGTTCATCGATCTCACTCCATGCTCCTCGCCGCTTCATAATTTCATCCTGAAAGGATAAAATTATGAAGCAGATTCAACATGCTACAGCGACCTTTGCGCGTCATGAATGACGCGCGGCGCTGTAGTGTCTTCGGTCTTCGATGACAAGACGATAGGCGAGGGCAGGCAAGTCCGACTTGATTTCGATCAATCAAAACAAAAACGGCCGGTGCGAACCGGCCGTTTGTTTCATTCCGCGGCGAGTGCCGAGTGGTGCACCACGCTGAACGGCTTTCGCTCGCCGTTCTTCTTCTCCAGCGTCTCGATGCGCTTTTCGAGGTCCGAGACGTCGCGGGCGGTCTGGTCGGCAAGGCGGGTCAGCGCCTCCGGCTCCATGGCCAGCAACTCGTCATCCTTCTTGCCGACGAAGCGGCCGAAGAGCCAGCCGAGGAAGCGCGAGACGTCGTCCATGATGAGGAAGAAGGAGGGCACGACGACGAGCGACAGCACCGTCGAGACGATGATGCCGCCGATCACGGCGATCGCCATCGGCGAGCGGAACGAGCCGCCTTCGCCGACGCCGAGTGCGGAGGGCAGCATGCCGGCCGACATGGCGATGGAGGTCATGACGATCGGGCGGGCGCGCTTGCGGCCGGCCTCGATCATCGCCTCCACCCGGTCCATGCCGTGATGCATCATCTCGATGGCGAAATCCACGAGCAGGATGGCGTTCTTCGTCACGATGCCCATCAGCATCAGGATGCCGATAAGGACGGGCATGGAGAGCGCGTTCTGCGTCAGGATCAGGCCCGCCGCCACGCCGCCGATGGCGAGCGGCAGCGAGAACAGGATGGTGAAGGGCTGGATGACGTCCTTGAACAGCAGGATCAGCACCATCAGCACGAGCAGCACGCCGAGCAGCATGGCATTGCCGAAGGACTGCTGCATTTCCGCCTGAACTTCCGCGTCGCCGCTTTCCGCGAACTGCACGGTGGATGGCATGTCGGTGCTGGCGGCGATCTCCTTGAACCGGGCGCTGGCCGTATCGAGCGCTACCCCTTGCTGAAGGTCGGAACCGATCTGCACCACGCGGTTGCGGTTATGCCGCTTCACCGAGCTCGGGCCTTCGGAATAGTCGATATCGGCCACGGTGGAGAGCGGCACGACCTGGCCGTTCGCCGCCTGGACCTTCAGGTTGCGGATGGCGGCGAGGTCGGTGCGGAAGCTGCGGTCGACCTGCACGCGGATCGGGATCAGGCGATCGTCCAGTGACACCTTGCTCAGTTGCGCGTCGATATCGCCGATGGTCGCGACGCGCACCACTTCGGATATCTGCGCCGTCGTGATGCCGAGGCGGGCCATCTGGTCGTCGCGCGGGCGGATCTGCAGTTCCGGCCGCGGCAGCGAGCCTTCGGAGCTGACATTCGACAGTACCGGATCGGCACGCAGTTTGGATTCCAGCACGGCGACGGTGTTGTTGAGGTCCGCCTCGTTGTTGGAGAGCAGGTTGAACGCCAGGTCGCGCTCGCCGCGGTCATTGAGCTTGATGATGCGCACGTCCGGTATTTCGCGCAGCGTCGCGAAGAGTTCCTTCTCGATGTCCCATTGTGGACGGATGCGGCCTGTCGTCTCGACCTTCGGCAGGTAAGGACCGATCACCGGAATGCGGCCGGCAACATCGTTAACCAGCTTGTGGACGAGCGAATGTTCGAGCTTGTGGAGGATGACCGTCACCGAGGCGCGGCGCAGTTCGAGGTCGCCCTTCGGCGACGAGCCACCGAGCACGAAGACGCTTTCGACGCCGTTGATGCCCTTGACCCGCTCGAAGATCTGCGTGGTCGTGCGGTCGGTATCCTCCAGCATGGCATCCGGCGGCAGTTCGACGGAGAGCACGACGCGCGAGGCGTCTTCCGGCGGCAGGAAGCTGCCGGGAACGGTGGCGAGCAGCATGACCGAGCCGATGAGGAAGGTAATGGCGGCAAGCAGCGTCGCATAGCGGGCATACCACTTGCCCGTCGTCTTGCTGACGAGCCAGGTGTAGCCGCGCATGAAGACGCCTTCCTTCTCCTCGCCATGGCCGTCGGCATCGCCCGAGCGCATGAGATAGGCCGCCATGACGGGCGTTATCAGGCGCGCCACCACGAGCGAGAAGAACACCGCGACCGCCACCGTCAGGCCGAACTGGATGAAGTACTGGCCCGGAATGCCCGGCATGAAGGAGACCGGCACGAAGACGGCGATGATGGTGAAGGTCGTCGCGATGACGGCGAGGCCGATTTCGTCGGCGGCTTCGATCGCGGCGCGGTAGGGCGTCTTGCCCATGCGGATGTGGCGCGCGATGTTCTCGATCTCGACGATCGCGTCGTCGACGAGAATGCCGGTCGCGAGCGTCAGCGCCAGGAACGAGACGAGGTTCAGCGAGAAGCCCATCAGGTCCATGACGAAGAAGGTGGGGATCGCCGACAGCGGCAGCGCCACCGCGGAAATCAGCGTCGCCCGCCAGTTGCGCAGGAAGAGCAGCACCACGATGACGGCGAGCAGCGCGCCCTCCATCAGCGTGTGGAGAGCGGCTTCATAGTTGCCGTAGGTGAAGTAGACGGCGTCGTCGACCAGCTGGATCGAGACGTCCGGGAATTGCGTGCGCACCTTTTCCAGCGACTTCGCGACGGATTCGGCGACCGTCACTTCGCTGGCGCCCTTGGAGCGGAAGACGGCGAAGGTTACGACCGGGTTGCCGTTGAAGCGCGAGAAGGAGCGCGGCTCCTCATAGGTATCGGTGACGGTGCCGAGTTCCGAAAGCCGCACGAAGCGGCCGTTCGCCAGCGCCACCATCGTGTTGTTGAGCTTCTCGACGGAGCGCGCATCGCCGAGCACGCGGATCGCCTGTTCGGCGCCGGCGATCTGGCCGCGGCCCGAGCCGACATCGGCATTCATGTTGCGGATCTGGCGGCTGACGTCGGCGGCGGTGATGCCGAAGGATTCCAGCTTGTCCGGGTTGAGATCGACGCGCACCTCGCGGTCGGCGCCGCCATAGCGGTCGATCTTGCCGATGCCGGCCTGGCCCTGCAATGCGCGCTTCACCTTGTCGTCGACGAACCAGGAGAGCTCTTCCAGCGTCATGTTGGGCGAGGAGACGGCGAAGGTCTGGATCGCCTGGCCTTCCACGTCGATCTTGGTGACGACCGGTTCCTCGATCGAGGCCGGCAGGTCGCTGCGGATGCGGTCGATCGCGTCCTTGACGTCCTGAAGCGCCTGGTCCGTCGGCTTTTCGATCTCGAAGAGCACCGATGTAACCGAGCTGCCGTCAGTGACTGTGGAGGTAATGTCATCGACGCCTTCGATGCCTGCGACCGCGTCCTCGATCTCCTTGGTGACCTGCAATTCGAGTTCCGCAGGGGCCGCACCACTCTGGTTCACGGTGATGGCGACGACGGGCACGTCGATATTGGGGAAGCGCGTGATGGGCAGCGCATAAAAGGATTGGATGCCGACGAACATCAGCAGGAAAAAGGCGAGCAGCGGCGCAATCGGATTGCGAATGGACCAAGCTGAAAAGTTCATGTCCCCAAAGTCCTCGATAAGAGACCAGACGTTGTTCAGGCTGCCGGCCCCACCCGGCTGACCCGTATATGACCAGGCGCCCCACGCCCGGCATTGCCCCCGCTATCCGCGGGGCCTTCACGTCATTTCGTGGCCGAAGCCTGTTCGGCATGCACCGGATTGACCCGGTCGCCATCGCGAACATAGGCGCCGGCCTTGGCGACCACCTCGTCGCCGGCGGCAAGGCCGCTGACGATCTCGATCACCTGGCCGTCCTGGATGCCGGTCTCGACCGGCACCAGCTTGACGACGCCATCCTCGACCTTGCGGGCCACCGTCTTGCCATCGGCCGTCGTGATGGCCGAGAGCGGCAGAACGACGCCCTCTCGCTGCTCGACGACGATCTCCGCGCTCGCAAACATGCCGGCGCGTGCCTTGCCGGGCTCGTCGAAGCGGATATAGACGCGGCCCAGGCGGCTGTCGGGGTTGAGCGTCGGCTCGATGAGGCGGATCGTGCCCGTGAGCTTGGCGGCACCGCCGGCGAGCGTCACCGTCGCCTTCTGGCCGAGCGCCAGCTTGAGGATGCCATCCTCGGAGACATCGGCCTTCAGCTCGATCTCGCCGTCACGAATGACCGTGAAGAGCGGCGAGGCGCCGCCGCTGGCAATGGCGCCGATCTTTGCCGTGCGAACGGAGACGACGCCGGCGACCGGCGACTTCACCGCCGTGCGGGCGAGCCTCAGGTCGATGTCGTCGATCTGGGACTGGGCCACGGTGATGTCGGCTTCGGAGACCGCGATCGCCTGTTCGGCGGAGTTGACGCGGGCAAGCGCGGCGTCCGCCGCGGCCAGCGCCTGGTCGGCGGCGGCCTGCGACTGCGAGCCGGACTTGACGAGTTTCTGGGCGCGCTCGCGCACACGGATGGCCTCGTCGGAATTGGCCTTGGCCTCGACGAGCTGCGCCTTGATCTGGGCAAGAGCGGCTTTCGCCTTGGCGAGCGAGGCTTCGGTCTGGCTCTTCTCCAGTACGAGCGCATCGTCGTTCAGCGTTGCGAGCGTGCCGTCGGCGGCGATCGTGTCGCCGACATCGGCGGCGAGCGTACGGATGGAAAGGCCGTCGACGAGCGGTGTCACATAGACTTCCTCGACCGCCTGCACCGAGCCGGTCGCGATGACGCGGTCGATGACCTCGCGCGTTTCAGCGGCGGTGACGACGATCGCGGGCAAGTTCTGCACCTGCGTGGTGGCGGCGGCGTCGGTCGTTGCCGCATCGGCGGCGAATAGAACAATCGGATGGACCGTCATGAAAGCGGCGACGGATAAAAAGAGGACTTTCCTGTGTCCAGAAGCCATAGGCCGAACTTTCCCAAAAGTATGACTTTACGATCGAGGTCCGGGCGTTCTTTTTAAGTTCTTGCCGGACTTATGCTGTTCCCGAGCAGATTGGCGGACACGGAAACGGCTTGGCGGCCTCTCCAGGTTCCAACTGATGGGTGTATGTAATCGGCGTCCGTCACCCTTACAAGAGGTAACGGAATGGTGCCTCATTATTTTATGCGTTTGGCATTTCCATGGCAATCGTGACGCACTGTCGCAGGTTTCGCCCCCTCAAATGAAACGTGCGGGACCTAGGCCCCGCACGCGAAAAACCTTCGGAAGGTTGGTTCTACTTCAGGGCTTCGTCCGTCACGGCATGCGTCCAGGCGCCTTCCGGCTCCTTGGAGATGACCGGGTCGGAACCACCGGCGAGCAGCGAGGCGACGGTGCGCTTGTAGTCCGCCTCGTCGAGCGCCCCGTTCGAGCCGGCCGTCAGCTTGGCGACTTCGCCCATCATGCGCTTCTGGTGCGCCTCGGTCTGGGCGCCGGTCGAGTCGTTTTCGAGCACGATGTCGGCGGCCTCGTCCGGGTTCGCCTCGGCGTATTTCCAGCCCTTCATGGAGGCGCGCACGAACTTGACCATCTTCTCCTTGAAGGCCGGGTCGGCGAGCTTGTCTTCCAGCACGTAGAGGCCGTCCTCCAGCGTCGCGACGCCCTGGTCCTCATATTTGAAGGTGATCAGGTCCTCCGGCTTGATGCCGGCGTCGAGCACCTGACCATATTCGTTGTAGGTCATGGTGGAGATGCAGGCCGCCTGCTTCTGGATCAGCGGATCGACGTTGAACCCCTGCTTGAGCACGGTCACGCCGTCCGGGCCGCCGTCGGTCGGGATCTTCAGGTGCGCCATCCAGGAGAGGAACGGATATTCATTGCCGAAGAACCAGACGCCGAGCGTCTTGCCCTTGAAGTTTTCCGGGCCGGTGACGCCGGATTCCTTGAGACATGTCAGCATCATGCCGGAAGACTTGAACGGCTGGGCGATGTTGACGAGCGGCACACCCTTTTCGCGCGTGGCGAGCGCGGAAGGCATCCAGTCGACGACGACATCGGCGCCGCCGCCGGCGATCACCTGCGCGGGCGCGATATCCGGGCCGCCCGGCTTGATCTCGACGTCGAGGCCTTCTTCCTCATAAAAACCCTTGTCCTTGGCGACGTAATAGCCGGCGAACTGGGCCTGGGTGACCCATTTCAGCTGGAGCGTCACCTTGTCGGCGGCGTGCGCCTGGAACGCGGCAAGCGAGAAGGCGCTTGCCAAAAGCAGCGATGCGATCTTCGTTTTCATGTCAGTTCCCTCTTTCTTTTTGTTACGCCTGCCCACCACGGACAGACGGGTGCCAGAACGTGACGATCCGCTCGATGAGCGCGACCACCCCGTAGAAGGCGGAGCCAGCCACCGCGGCGACCGCGATTTCGGCCCAAACCATGTCGACATTCATGCGCCCCACTTCCGTGGAGATGCGAAAACCCATGCCGACGATGGGCGTTCCGAAGAATTCGGCGACGATCGCGCCGATCAGCGCGAGCGTGGAGTTGATCTTGAGCGCATTGAAGATGAAGGGCCAGGCGGCGGGAAGACGCAGCTTCACCAGCGTCTGGAACCAGTCGGCCGCATAGGTGCGCATCAGGTCGCGTTCCATGTGGCTCGTCGCGGCAAGGCCGGAGACGGTGTTCACCAGCATGGGGAAGAAGGTCATGATGACGACGACGGCCACCTTCGACTGCCAGTCGAAGCCGAACCACATGACCATGATGGGCGCGACACCGATCACCGGCAGCGCCGAGACGAAATTGCCGAGTGGCAGCAGGCCCTTCTGCAGGAAGGGTGAACGGTCGATGAGGATCGCGACGAGGAAGCCGAGGCCGCAGCCGAGCGCATAGCCGACGAGCACGGATTTCAGGAAGGTCTGGCGGAAATCCGCCCAGAGCGTCGGCACGGAATTGATCAGCCGCACCCAGATCATGCTCGGCGGCGGCAGAAGCACGGAGGGAACGTTAAAGCCCCGCACGATGCCTTCCCACAGCACGAGGATGGTGGCGCCGAAGATCAGCGGCACGGCGATGCGCGCGGCGCGATCGGCGGCGGGGTTCAGGAATTTCCGGCGCACCAGCCATTCGTTGAAGGCCCAGGCGGCAAGCCAGAAGACGACAGCGGCGAGGAGGACGGAAAGGTTCATGTCCGTGCCCCCATGCGCTTGAGGACGCGCGTGTGGGCAATGCCGACGATGATGACGAGCAGCGCCGCGACCGCCGCCGCCATGAAGAGCGCCGCCCAGATCTGCACCGTTTGGCCGTAGTAGGAGCCGGCCAGCAGGCGCGCGCCGAGGCCGGCGACGGCGCCGGTCGGCAGTTCGCCGACGATGGCGCCGACGAGCGAAATGGCGACCGCCACCTTCAACGAGGTGAAGAGATAAGGCATGGACGCCGGCCAGCGCAGTTTCCAGAAGGTCTGCGCGGGCGAGGCATTGTAGGTGTGCATCAGGTCGAGCTGGATCTGCTCCGGGCTGCGCAAGCCCTTCACCATGCCGACGACGACGGGGAAGAAGGACAGGTAGGTCGAGATCAGCGCCTTCGGCATCAGGCCGGAAATACCGACCGCGTTGAGGACCACGATGATCATGGGCGCGATGGCGAGGATAGGGATCGTCTGGCTGGCGATGACCCAGGGCATCAGCGAGCGGTCCATCGCGCGGTTGTGCACGATACCGATGGCGAGCAGCACGCCGAGCACGGCACCCATCGAGAAGCCGAGCAGCGTCGCCGAGAGCGTGATCCACGAATGATAGACGAGGCTGCGCTTGGAGGTGATCGCCTTGTTGACGGTCGTGTCCCACAGCTCGGCAAAGACCTGGTGCGGTGCCGGCAGCACCGGCCGCTCCTGCGCCATCGTCTTCGGCAGCAATTCCATGAAGCCGATCGTGCCGCCGGCGCGCGCCGCCTGGTCGCGCTCGAAAGGCGCGTTCAGCACGACGGCGAAGACATACCAGAGTGCCAGAAGGGCAAGCAGCACAGTGCCGATAGGAAGCAGGCGGTCTCGAAGGAAGCTGGCCTGTTCCATGCTCAGCTCCTTGCCGGGGAGGGCATCAGCATGAGGCCCATGGCGACGATGCCCAGCGCCACGCCGGCAAGCTGGGTGCCGCTCAGCCGTTCGCCGAAGAACAGGAAGGCGATGATGTTGATGAGGAAAAGCTGGGTGATGGCGGAAAGCGACACTGCAAGGCCAAGCCCGCCCTCGCGCATCAGCTTCAGCATCATCAGGTTGCCGACGATGTAGAGCGTCATCGAGAGCAGCAGGTAGAGGAGGTTCGTCGTGCCGATATAGGCGCGCGACGAGGTGGCGGCGCCGATGAAAACGGCGGTCGCGGCGAAGAGCCAGAGCACGTAGGGCAGCTTCATCAGGCGTGCTCCTCGTAGCTGTGGCCGGCGCGCAGGCCCTCGCGCACCCGGTGGGCGATTTCGAGGAATTCCGGCGTCTCGCGGATGTCGAGCGGACGCTCCTTCGGCAGCGGCGACTCGATGATATCGGTCACGCGGCCGGGGCGGGGGCTCATCACCACGATCTTCGTCGAGAGATAGACGGCCTCGGGGATGGAGTGTGTGACGAAGCAGATCGTCTTGTTCGTGCGCGCCCAGAGTTCCAGGAGCTGTTCGTTGAGGTGGTCGCGCACGATCTCGTCTAGCGCGCCGAAGGGCTCGTCCATCAAGAGCAGGTCGGCATCGAAGGCGAGCGCGCGGGCGATCGATGCGCGCTGCTGCATGCCGCCGGAAAGCTGCCAGGGATATTTCTTCTCGAAGCCGGACAGGTTGACGAGATCGAGCGTGCGCGCGACCCGCGCCTTCTGCTCGTCGCGGCTGTGGCCCATGATCTCCAGCGGAAGCGCAATGTTCTTCTCGATCGTGCGCCAGGGATAAAGTGCGGCCGCCTGGAAGACATAGCCGTAGGCGCGGCGCCTGCGGGCTTCCTCGGGCGACATGCCGTTGATGGTGATCGTGCCGGAGGTCGGCTTTTCCAGATCGGCTATGACGCGCAGGAACGTGGTCTTGCCGCAGCCGGATGGGCCGATGAAGGAAACAAAATCGCCCTTTTCGACCGTGAGGTTGACGCCGGTCAGCGCGGTCACCGGGCCGTCGGCGGTCTGGAAGGTGAGGCCGAGCTCCTTGGCGGAAACGACGGTATCGGACAGGGATCGATCGGACATGCTGGTCATCTTTCGGCGCCCCTCACGGCGCGGTTTCCGGCAGACTGCATGTCCATTTCCAGCATTGCAATCGGCATTGTCTTCATTATCACTTTGGGCACGGAAATCTCACGGGGGACGAAACGATGGCGGTGGAATCGAAGGCCGAATGCCGGGTGGTGCGGCCGGGCAGCACCTATGACGGCAAGCAGGGGTTCAGCTATTTCGAGGGCATCGCCCGCGAGAGCGTGGGCGCCTCCGGCATCTGCATGCATCTCCTGACGATCCCGCCGGGCGGACGGGCGAAGGCGCACATGCACGAGAGCCACGAGACGGCGATCTACATGCTCTCCGGCGAGGCGCATACCTGGTATGGCGAGCGGCTGGAAAACCATGTCATCGTCAAGGCGGGCGAGATGTTCTACATCCCCGCCGGCGTGCCGCATCTGCCCGCCAATCTCTCCGACCAGCCGGCCTCGGCGGTCATCGCTAGGACAGATCCCCACGAGCAGGAGAGCGTGGTGCTTCTGCCGCATCTCGAAGCGCTGGTTGCGGTTTAGGCGGTGGGGGAAGGCACCCCCCTCTGTCCTGCCGGACATCTCCCCCTCAAGGGGGGAGATCGGAAGACGGCACCGGTTTCCCGAAACGGCAACACTCCGCTCGCGGCAACCGACTTGTCTTCCAGGAAGTGAGGAGTGCGCTCCTAGCCGATCTCCCCCCTTGAGGGGGAGATGTCCGGCAGGACAGAGGGGGGTATGGCTACGTCCTCCGACCGTCACTTTTCGCACCGCATGATCGGCCCCCAGCGCGTTCCGTCCGGAAAGCTGATCGTGTAACCGCCATTCTCCGGCGTCAGTGTCAGATCGTGGGGCGTCGTCTCCTCGTAGCCTTCTTCATGGCACTCCGCAGGCACCACCGTGGCACCGCCCACCTGTTTTGCCTCGCCCTTGAATTCGCAATACGAGGCCGCCGTGGTAACGCCCTCCTTGTTCAACAGGAAGAAAAAATCGGCGCCGGACGAATCGCCGGACGCCGCATATTGGCAGCCTTCCTTGTTGCCGTAGGAACCGTCGACGATGTCCGCCGCCGCCACCGCCGGGCCGGCGAGGGCGGTGCCGAGAAGGAGGACGGGGAACAGGCGGCCGGCGCGCATCAGACGCCGCTCGCCGGAATGCCGCTGCGCTCGACCTTGCGCGGTGCGGTGATTTCCTTCCACGTCGACAGTGCCTTGTTGACCGCCGTGAAGGGCTCGCGCTTGACGAACTGGCCGTGCCCCTCGCGGGTTTTTACCGTGCTCTCCTCGATGGCCACCACGCCGCGTGTCAGCGTGTAGCGCGGCAGGCCCACCACCTCCTTGCCCTCGAAGACGTTATAGTCGATCGAGGATTGCTGGCTCTTGGCGGAGATGGTCTTCGAGCGCTTCGGGTCCCACACGACGATATCCGCATCCGCGCCGACGAGGATTGCGCCCTTCCTCGGATAGACGTTGAGGATCTTGGCGATGTTGGTCGAGGTCACGGCGACGAACTCGTTCATGGTGAGGCGGCCGGTGTTGACGCCATTGGTCCAGAGCATCGGCATGCGGTCTTCAAGGCCGCCGGTGCCGTTCGGGATTTTCCGGAAATCGCCTGCGCCGGTGCGCTTCTGGTCGGTCGTGAAGGCGCAATGGTCGGTCGCGACCACCTGCAGGGAGCCGCTCGCAAGGCCGGCCCAGAGCGAATCCTGGTGCTGCTTGTTGCGGAAGGGCGGGCTCATGACGCGGCGCGCCGAATGGTCCCAGTCCTTGTTGAAATATTCGCTTTCGTCGAGCGTCAGGTGCTGGATCAGCGGCTCGCCATAGACGCGCATGCCGTTCTGCCGGGCGCGGCGGATGGCCTCGTGCGCCTGTTCGCAGGAGGTGTGAACCACATAGAGCGGCGCACCCGCCATGTCGGCGATGATGATGGCGCGGTTCGTCGCCTCGCCTTCGACGGAAGGCGGGCGCGAATAGGCATGGCCTTCCGGTCCATTGTTGCCCTCATCCATCAGCTTGGCCTGCATGGCGGCGACGACGTCGCCGTTCTCCGCATGGACGAGGGGGAGGGCGCCGAGTGCGGCGCAGCGCTGGAACGAGGCGAACATCTCGTCGTCGTTCACCATCAAGGCACCCTTGTAGGCCATGAAGTGCTTGAAGGTATTGATGCCCTTTTCCTCGACGATGGCCTTCATCTCGTCGAAGACCTGCTCGCCCCACCAGGTGACCGACATGTGGAAGGAATAGTCGCAATTGGCGCGGGTCGACTTGTTGTCCCAGCGCTTCAGCGCATCGAGCAGCGACTGGCCGGGATCGGGCAGGCAGAAATCGACGACCATCGTCGTGCCGCCGGCAAGGCCCGCCCGCGTGCCGCTCTCGAAATCATCCGCCGAATAGGTGCCCATGAAGGGCATTTCGAGATGCACATGCGGATCGATGCCACCCGGCATGACATAACAGCCCGCCGCGTCCAGCACCTCGTCGCCGGAAAGGTCCGGCCCGATCTCGACGATCTTGCCACCCTCGACCTTGACGTCCGCCTTGTAGGTGAGGTCGGCGGTGACAACGGTTCCGCCCTTGATGACTGTGCTCATTCTTCCGTTCCTTCATCGTCTTCAAAGCTGCTCGGAAATACTGAGACGACTAGCGAAAAGTTCAGATCCGCCAGACGTCGGATGACAGCTGCGTCGAACGTCGGGCAAATCGCAGCGATCCGGTTTGCATCGAAATAGATTGCAAGATCGATCTTGCGGGATGTGCCGGTCCGGGCTGCCTCCTCGAACACTTTTTCATGACGGGAGAAGACGTCATGAAGGTATTCGCCGGCGTTTCCATCGAAATCTGGTTCGCCTTGTGGGTAAAGGAAGACCTCGTCAGAGCCCGGTTTTATCCTCCAGCCGTCAATCCCGGCGACGAAATGGTCAATTTCCGTTTGAGAAATGCCTTCCACGCGCATGATGAAAGAATACTCAATCGTCGCCTTCCCGCTTTCATCCGCTGCTGCATCATCGGGAGCAACGGCTGCACTCATTCCGCAATCCCCGCCGTC
The DNA here is from genome assembly GCF_058809275.1 of Shinella sp. GW821-FHT10F02. Classification (NCBI taxonomy): domain Bacteria; kingdom Pseudomonadati; phylum Pseudomonadota; class Alphaproteobacteria; order Hyphomicrobiales; family Rhizobiaceae; genus Shinella; species Shinella sp. GW821-FHT10F02. The sequence continues at coordinate 21,743 of NZ_JBXASL010000009.1, forward strand.
TCGATCACCGCATGGAGCAGCACGTCGGCGCCGGCGGCCGCCCATTCCTTCGAAATATCTTCCGCCTCGTTGTGCGAGAGACCGCCCACGCAGGGGCACATGATCATCGTGGAGGGAGCCACCTTGGCGGTCCAGCAGGCGTCGTGGCCGGCGCCGGAGATGAGGTTCATGTGGCTGTAGCCGAGGTCTTCGGCGGCCTTGCGCACGGTCGCGACCAGTGTGGGGTCGAAGGTGACGGGATCGAAATGGCCGACGGCTTCGACGGAACAGCCGACGCCGAGCGCTTCGCAGATTTTCGGCGCTTCGGCCTCGATGCGGGCGCGCATGCCGTCGAGTTTCGCTTGGTCGGGCGAGCGGATGTCGACGGTGAAGACGACTTTTCCCGGCAGCACGTTGCGGGAATTCGGCGAGAAGAACACCTGGCCGACACCGCCGACGGCGCCGGGCTGGTTTTCCATGGCGACGGTCTGCACCATTTCGAGGATGCGCGACATGGCGAGCCCGGCATTGACGCGCATGGTCATCGGCGTCGAGCCGGTATGCGCCTCGCGGCCTGTCAGCGTGAACTCCAGCCACCACAGGCCCTGACAGTGGGTGACGACGCCGATGTCCTTACCTTCCGCTTCGAGGATCGGGCCCTGCTCGATGTGATATTCGAAATAGGCGTGCATCTTGCGTGCACCGACCTCTTCGTCGCCGATCCAGCCGATGCGCTTCAGCTCGTCGCCGAAGGTCTTTCCCTCCGGGTCCTTGCGGGCATAGGCGTAATCCTGGCTGTGCACGCCGGCGAAGACGCCCGAGGCGAGCATGGCGGGGGCGAAGCGGGCGCCTTCCTCGTTCGTCCAGTTGGTGACGACGATGGGGTGTTTCGTCCTGATGCCGAGATCGTTCAGCGAGCGCACGACTTCGAGGCCGGCCAGCACGCCGAGCACGCCGTCATATTTGCCGCCGGTCGGCTGGGTGTCGAGATGCGAGCCGATATAGACGGGCAGCGCTTCCGGGTCCGTGCCCTCACGCGTCATGAACATGTTGCCCATCGTGTCGACGCCCATGGTGAGGCCCGCGCCATCGCACCAGGCCTGGAACAGGCGGCGGCCTTCGGCGTCGGAATCGGTCAGCGTCTGGCGGTTGTTGCCGCCGGCAATGCCGGGGCCGATCTTCGCCATGTCCATGAGGGAATCCCACAGGCGGTCCGCGTTGACACGCATGTTCTCGCCGGGTGCGGCCATGTCCTATGCTCCCACGTCTTCGGGCTTTTGCAGCCCCATTTCGTTCCCACCGGCTGGCGGCGCCTTTGTTATTTTCGCGCCTTCCGATCAGCAGTTGCCTTTACTTGATAACTGTCTGATAATTTGACCGGTTGGTAAACATTACAGCTTCCGTTGTGGCACTCAAGCCGAAAAACCAAAAAGCATATGGGTGCGCCCAAGAAAATGGCGGCTGGTTAAACTGGTGAATTTGGCGGCACTTTTCCGGATCGACGGTCAAGGCCGGGGGGAGCACGATGGCATTACCGAGGGCGGCCAGGACACAGCGGCGCACACGCATCCAGGAGGCGAAGGAGGAGCAGATCCTCGAGGCGGCGCTGGAGGTGTTTTCTCTCCACGGTTTCCGTGGCGCCACCGTCGACCAGATCGCCGAGGTCGCCGGCATGTCGAAACCGAACCTGCTCTACTATTTCCGCACCAAGGAGGCGATGCACCGGGCGCTGATCACCCGCGTGCTCGATACCTGGCTCGATCCGCTGCGCGAATTCGATGCGGAGGGCAATCCGGTGTCGGAAATCCGCAGCTACATTCGCCGCAAGCTGGAAATGGCGCGCGATTTTCCACGCGAAAGCCGGCTTTTCGCCAATGAAATCCTGCAGGGCGCGCCGAACATCGAGGACGAGCTGAAGGGGCCGCTGAAGTCCCTCGTCGACGAGAAGGCGGAGGTCATCCGCGTCTGGGCGAAGGCGGGCAAGATCGCCAAATGCGACCCCTACCACCTGATCTTCTCGATCTGGTCGACCACCCAGCATTATGCCGACTTCGACGTGCAGGTGCGCGCGGTGCTGGGGCAGGAACATGCCGGCGACGGGCGGTTCGAGGATGCGGCCCGCTTCCTCGAACAGCTCTTCCTCACCGGCCTGCATGTCAGCGAGCAGCCGGCCTAGTTTCCTTCGCGGGCTCCGCTTTCGGCGGGCCGAACAGGCTGGCGGCGATCTCCTCGCGTTCGCGCCAGAGCGCGGGAAGGGCGAGAAGGGCAATGCCGGTGACGGCGATCATCGTCTTGGTGAGCTGCGACAGTTCCGGCGTGCGGCCGTCGGCATAATAGACCGCATAGACGATGGCGACATGCCAGACATAGACCTGCAGCGAATGGCGGCCGAGCAGGCGCAGGAAGCGCAGGGTGAACACGGCGGTGACGCCGCCCGCCAGCTTGCGGATCCAGAGATTGTGATGTTTCGGGCCGGCGATCAGCAGCCAGGTGAGGCCGATCGCGACGGCGGCGAAGTTGATGAGATAGACCGGGCCGAAATCCGCACGGATTTCCATCGTCGCGAACTTGTCGAGCACGGATTGCGGTAGCAGGTCCCACGCCGTGACGATGCGTAGCGGCAGGAAGAACAGGCAGATGGCGAATGCGGCCTTCGGCAGCAGCGTCTTTTCCGGCGAGAAGATGCGCTCCCAGTCGATCTTGTTCTGCGCCGTCAGCGCGCCGATCACCAGAGCGGAGAAGAAGACGATCTGCCAGCCGAGCAGGTTGAAGCTCGTGCGGATGCCCTGGCCGTCCGAGCCGGTGAAGAAGGTGTGCAGCGGATCGGTGATGAAGCGTTGCAGGCCGAGCTGTGCGGCCATCCAGACGATCAGCGAGCCCGCCAGCACATGCGCCCACTTCCCGCGCAGGCAGAGCCAGACGAGCGGCGGCGCGAACAGCATGTAGACGATATATTGCGGCAGGATATCCATGAAGGTCGGCTGGAACAGGAAGGTGGCGATGGCCACCAGACGCAACGGCTCGTCGAAATTCGTGGTGCCGAGCCAGTTGTACCAGAGCCGGTAGGCATCGGGCAGCACCATCTGCACGACGAGAATGGCCATCACCGTGCCCATGGCATAGCGATAGAGTTCGAAGGCGCGGTTGCGGATGAGCTGACGCCCGACGTCATAGCCGTATTTCAGCATCTTGCGGGCATAGACCATGCCGATCAGCAGGCCGGAGAGGAAGACGAAGCCCTGGGCGTCCTCGACAAAGGCGAACTGACGGTGGTTGACTTCCATCATCCAGTAGCCGCCGACGAAGATCAGGTGGTTGATGAGCATGAAGACGAGGAAGTAGCCCCGCATGCCATCTATGATGTCAAACCGCTTCAAAATATGCGCTCCGTCATTATTTTTCGTGCGCCCCAACGGGGCCCGAACGCACGAGACGGAAGATCGTTCCCAGAAAAATCAGTCTGGCAGGAAGGCCATCAAGGCGAGGCCGCAGGCCGTGATGAGCGCGCCGAGGGCAACCTGCGGGCTCGCCCAGCCGTGGCCAAGAAGGCCTTCGAGCAGGATGATGAAGCTCGGCGTCAGGTAGCCGTAGCCGAGCACTTTCGAGGCCGGCAGGCGCATCGAGGCATATTGCAGGAGCAGGAACGTGCCGGCCGTGGTGACGACCGCGAGATAGGTGACGGCGGCATAGACGGCGAGCGGCAGCGCGGAAAAATCCGTCTCGACAAGGCCGCGTATGCCCGGCGGGATCAGCCAGAGTGCGGCACCCACCGTCACCCAGAAACCGAAGGTGATGGCCGGTTCGCCGCGGTCGAAGCGGCGGATCAGCGGCACGTAGAGCGCGTGGCAGATGACGCCGGCAAAGAAGATCATCTCGCCCGTGCCGACATCGAAGGCGAGGATGGCATCGATATTGCCGCGGAAGATGACCCAGACCGCACCCGCGGCGGCAATGAGCAGGCCGGCGAGCACGCCCGGCCGTGTCCGCTGGCCCAGCACCGGCAGGGCGAAGCCGGCGCTCATCAGTGGCATCAGGGTGAAGACGGCGCCGGTGGCGATGGGGCTGGTGAACTCCAGCGCCCAGAACATGGTCAGCATGTAGAGCGCGATCAGGCCGCCGAGCAGGAGGAAGCGCCAGGCCTGTTTCGGCAGGGCGAGCGGAACCTTGAAGACACCGAAGGCGAGGGCGGCCATGACGACGATCGTCATGAGGTAGCGCCAGAGCGTCAGCGGCTCGGCCTCCATGGTGCGCGCCGCGAGCCCGCCGAAGGAGAAGGACCCGGCAATCAGCACCGCGAAGAGCAGCATGGCGATATGGCCTTTGAGCTTTTCGCGGCCTGTGGCATGAACACTGAGGCCCGCCCGGGCCGGCATACGCTTCGTCAAGAAAATGATCCTATGGTCTCGCCTGCGGCACGGTCATAGACCGCGTTGCCGTTCTGCGCCACTCCACACAGGATTGCCGCAATTCTCGCCCAAATCCGACGGCACAGAAGAGGACATGCAATGACGTCAGCCATCGGCTTCAAGGACACGGACCGCAAGACGAGCGAATTGCTCGAAGACATCATCAACGCGATCAAGGGCGAGCACATCACGCTGCGCGACCTGCTGTCGATGATGGGCGAAAGCGGCCTGCTGCTGCTCTGCGCCTTCCTGTCGCTGCCGTTCCTGTTTCCGGTCTCCATTCCCGGCGTGTCGACGGTGTTCGGCGCCGGCATCGTGCTGATCAGCGCCGCGATCACGCTGAACCGGCTGCCCTGGCTGCCGCAAAAGGTCGCCGACCGGCGGCTCGAAAGCGGCAAGTTGCGCCCCGTGCTGGAGCGCGGCGTCAAGTTCCTGCGCAAGATCGACCGGTTCTTCAAGCCGCGTCTGATCGGGCTTACCTCCGGCGCCGTGATGAATCGCGTCAATGGTCTCGTGCTGATGGGGGCGGGTCTCCTGCTCATGGCGCCGCTCGGTCTCATTCCCTTCTCCAACACGCTGCCCGGCGTCGCCATCCTGCTGCTCGCCGCCGGCATTTCGCAGCGCGATGGGTTGGTGGTGCTGGGCGGATACGTGATGGTCGTTCTGACGATCGTCTATTTCGCCGGGCTGGCACTTCTGGCCTATAGTGCGGGGCAGAGTTTCAGCCTCTTCGGGTGAGTTCCGCCTATGACTAAATCGGCAGCACGGCATCGGGCTTTACGTCCCCCACCGATGCATAGGTGTGCGTCTCCCTGACACCGGGTAAAGGCAGGATCACCCGCTCCAGAAAGTCCTGAAACAGCGACATGTCGGCAATTCTCGCTTTCACGAGATAGTCGAAGCCGCCGATGACCATGTGGCATTCCAGCACTTCCGGCGCCTTCGAGATCGCATCGGAAAACCGCTCGAAAATATGCGGTGCCGTGTGGTCGAGGCGGACCTGTATGAACACCACCGTGCCGCGGCCGATCTTCTTTGGATCGAGGATCGCCCTGACGGCTTTGATATAACCCTCGCGAAACAGCCGCTTGACACGCTGGCTGGCACCGGTCGGCGACAGGCCGACCCGGTTCGCCAGTTCGAGCGTGGTGCGGCGGCCGTCTTCCTGAAGCAGCCTCAGCAGGCTGCGGTCGATCGTGTCGAGATCGGCAAGTTCATGATTCACGCTATATCATCCCGTAGATGGTGATTTTCACTTTGAATACAGGAATTCAATATATTTAGCCGCGCACAACTGAGCAATAGTATGTGATTGTCACGGGCCAAGGCCCGTCCCGCCACGAGGGAGGCAAACGTGCATATCGCCACGATCGGAGACAATGCCGGCAGCAAACGGCTGGCCATTCTGGCGGGCATTGTGTTCGTTGCAATCACCACCATCCAGTTCGTTGCCGCCCGTTTCAGCCTGCGCGAACACCTGACGGCGGCCGATATTGTGGGCCTGCGATTTCTCGGTGCCGCTTTCGTCTTTTTGCCGGTGTTATGGACGACTGGCACTGGAAAGCTGAGGGCGCTCGGCTGGCGGAAGGCCGTTCCCTTGGCCATTTTAACGGGGTTGCCCTATCCGCTGATCATCAATCAGGGGCTTGCATATGCGCCGGCGAGCCACGCTGCCGCCCTGTCGCCCGCCTCCATCCTGTTCTTCTCCTTCGTGTTCTCGCGCATCGTGTTCAAAGACAAGGTTTCCGGCGCGCGCATGGTCGGCATTGTCGCGGTCATCGTCGGCTTGCTGCTGTTCGTTTTCCACGCAGGCGCCGTCGCAGGCGACACGTTGCGCGGCGACCTGCTGTTTGCGGGATCGGGGATCATGTTTGCCGTCTATGCGGTGCTGGTGAGGCTCTGGTCGCTCGAAGCGGTGACCACGACGATCGCCGTCGTCCTCTTTTCCTGCCTGCCGCTTCCCTTGCTGCACGCCCTGGCGCCGAGCGGACTGGCAAAGGCATCCATGGCCGAGATCGCAACGCAACTGGTGATCCAGGGTTTTCTTGCCGGTGCGGTTGCGGTGGTGCTCTACACCTACGTGGTTCGTCAACTCGGCCCGCAACAGGCTTCGCTGTTCATGCCCTGCATTCCGGTGGCGACGGCGGTGGCCGGCATGGCGGTGCTCGGTGAAACACTGACGCCTTTCCAGATGATCGCCATCGCCAGCATAACATTCGGAATGGTCTTCCCGATCTTGAGAAAACGCTGACGCATCTACCACAATGCATCGATCGCAGAACGCGACGTCCTGCGATCGATTTGTGAAAGGTTACTCCGCGGCCTGCTTGGCCATCGGGTTGTTCGGGTGGGTCGTCCAGTTGGCGTAGTTGGGGTCGACGGGCTTGCCGGTGCGCTGGTCGAGGACGCCGGGTTCGAGGCCGACCATGGTGATGCAGTTTTCCACCGGGCAGACGTTGACGCAGAGATTGCAGCCGACGCACTCGTCTTCCATCACCTCGAAGTGCCTGACACCGTTGACGAACTGCGTGATCGCTTGGTGCGAGGTGTCCTCGCAGGCGATGTGGCAGCGGCCGCATTTGATGCAGGCGTCCTGGTCGATCTTGGCCTTGGCGATGTAGTTGAGGTTGAGGTATTGCCAGTCGGTGACGTTGGGCACGGCGCGGCCGCAGATGTCGTCCAGGTCGCGATGGCCCTTGGAGTCCATCCAGGAGGACAGGCCGGTGATCATTTCCTGCACGATCTTGAAGCCGTAGGTCATGGCCGCCGTGCAGACCTGCACGTTGCCGCTGCCGAGAACGAGGAATTCCGCCGCGTCGCGCCAGGTCGTGATGCCGCCGATGCCGGAGATCGGCAGTCCGTAGGTTTCCGGATCGCGGGCGATCTCGGCCACCATGTTGAGGGCGATCGGTTTTACCGCCGGGCCGCAATAGCCGCCATGGGTGCCCTTGCCGCCGACCGTCGGGTTCGGGGCGAAATTGTCGAGGTCGACGGAGACGATCGAGTTGATCGTGTTGATCAGCGACACGGCGTCGGTGCCGCCGGCCTTGGCGGCGCGGGCGGGCTTGCGGATGTCGGTGATGTTCGGCGTCAGCTTGGTGATGACGGGCATGCGCGTGTACTGCTTGCACCAGCGCACGACCATCTCGATATATTCCGGCACCTGGCCGACGGCGGCACCCATGCCGCGCTCGGACATGCCGTGCGGACAGCCGAAGTTGAGCTCGATGCCGTCGGCACCGGTCTCTTCCACCAGCGGCAGGATCGCCTTCCAGCTCTCCTCCTCGCAGGGCACCATGATCGAGGCGATCAGCGCCCGGTCCGGCCAGTTCATCTTGACCTGCTTCATCTCGCGCAGGTTGGTGTAGAGGTCGCGGTCGGTGATGAGCTCGATATTGTTCAGGCCCAGCAGCCGGCGGTCGGCGCCCCAGATCGCGCCGTAGCGCGGGCCGTTGACGTTGACGACCGGCGGGCCTTCCTCGCCGAGCGTCTTCCAGACCACGCCGCCCCACCCCGCCTTGAAGGCGCGCTCGACATTGTAGGCCTTGTCGGTCGGCGGCGCGGAGGCGAGCCAGAACGGGTTGGGCGATTTGATGCCGACGAAGTTGTTGCGAAGATCAGCCATGTCTCATCTCCCTCAAGCGACGGCAAAGGCGGGCTGCGCACCGGCGGCCAGCATGCGGTTGATCGAATCGGCGGCATCGCGGCCTTGCGCCACGGAGGTAACCGTAAGGTCCTCGCCGGCCTTCACGCAGTCACCGCCCGCCCAGACATTGGCGGTGGAGGTGCGGCCTTCGGAATCCACGACGATACGCCCGCCGCTCATCGCCAGCGAGCCGAGGCCGGAGGCTTCGAAGCTTTGGCCGATCGCCTTGAAGATCTGGTCGGCGGCGAGAACACCGGTCTCGCCGGTGCCGGTGAGCGCGCCGTCGCGCATCTCGGTATATTCCACCTCGATGCCGGCGACATGGCCGTCCTTGGCGATGACGCGCTTCGGCTGGAGCCAGTGGCGGATCATCACGCCCTTGGAGGCCGCGAGGTCCTGCTCGAATTCGGAGGCGTTCATGTGCTCCTTGCCGCGGCGGTAGCAGATGGTCACTTCCTCTGCGCCGAGCAGCTTTGCCTGTACGGCGGCGTCCACCGCCGTCATGCCGCCACCGATGACGACGACGCGGCGGCCGACGGGTATGGCAGCCTTGTCTTCGGCCTGGCGCAGTTCCGCGATGAAATCGACGGCGTCGACGACGCCCGGCAGCGTTTCGCCCTCGGCGCGCAAGGCGTTGACGCCGGCAAGGCCCATGCCGAGGAAGACGGCGTCGAAATTGGCGGTGAGGTCGGCGAGCGAGAAATCGCGGCCGAGCTTCAGGCCGTTCTTCACCTCGATGCCGCCGATCGCCAGCACGTAGTCGATTTCCTTCTGCGCGAAATCATCGACCGCCTTGTAGGTGGCGATGCCGTATTCGTTGAGGCCGCCGGCCTTTTCGCGTGCATCGAAGACGACGACGTCATGGCCGTTCATGGCGAGGCGGTGGGCGGCTGCGAGGCCTGCCGGCCCGGCGCCAACAACGGCGATCGCCTTGCCGGTGCGTGCGGCGCGCTCATAAAAATGCTTGTTCTCCGTCATCGCGACGTCGGTTGCGTAGCGTTGCAGGCGGCCGATCTCGACGGGGCGGTGTTCGGCGGTGTTGCGCACGCATACCTGTTCGCACAGCGTCTCGGTGGGACAGACGCGGGCACACATGCCGCCGAGGATGTTCTGGTCGAAGATGGTCTTCGCCGAACCGATCGGGTTGCCGGTCGAGATCTGGCGGATGAACAGCGGAATGTCGATGGAGGTGGGACAGGCCGTCATGCACGGCGCGTCATGACAGAAGTAGCAGCGGTCTGCCGCGACCAGCGCCTCGTGATCGTCGAGGCGCGGATGGAGGTCGGAAAAATTTGTCTCGTATTCGGCGGGCGCAAGTCGCCCCCGATGGATCCCAGATTGCGTCGTTCCCATGTTATTCTCCCATTCGCGTGGGCTTTTGAATGACAGAACGGTAACTCAGGTTTATTTTTTTATCAAACGGTAAAATTTACGAAGAAATGCCGGTTTCTCAGGCGGTCCAGCGCGCAAAAACATGAGATTTTAAGTTATGTTTTCAGCGCATTGCTGGTAACGCATGGCGGAGGCTGTCCCTGCTGCGGCATCATGTGACGTTTGACAGAGGGCGTGAAAAGATGCAGCAAATCGTTTGAAACAATCGGGGAAAACCATGGCGAAGCGGACGGAGACAGCCGGGCGGCTGGACGATGCGGCGAGGGCTGGCTGGCTCTATTACGTCGCGGGCCGCACGCAGGACGAGATCGCGTCCGCCATGGGCATTTCCCGCCAGTCGGCGCAGCGCCTCGTGTCGCTCGCCGTCGCCGAGCGCCTGATCAAGGTGCGCCTCGACCATCCGATCGCCGAATGCCTGGAACTGGGCGAAGCGCTGCGCAAGAAATTCGGGCTGGTGCATGTCGATATCGTGCCGAGCGATCCGGGCTCCTCGTCCACGACGATCGGCATTGCGGAAGCTGGGGCGGCGGAAATCGAGCGCTGGCTGAAGAAGACCGACCCGATCGTGCTGGCGGTCGGCACCGGGCGCACGCTGAAGGCGGCGATCGACCAGCTGCCGACGATGGAATGTCCGCAGCACCGCATCATGTCCTTGACCGGCAATATCGGGCCGGACGGTTCGGCTGCCTATTACAACGTCATCTTCTCGATGGCCGATGCGGTGAAGGCGCGGCACTATCCGATGCCGCTGCCGGTGCTCGTCTCCTCCACCGAGGAGCGCGACCTGCTGCACAAGCAGAGCCTCGTGCAATCCACCTTGCGGCTCGGCCGCGAGGCGGACGTCGCCTTTGTCGGTATCGGCGAGCTTGGCGCGGATGCGCCGCTCTGCCTCGACGGCTTCCTCGATCCGGAGGAAATGGCGCGGCTGATGGAGGAGGGCGCCGCGGGCGAGATCTGCGGCTGGATGTTCGACCGCGATGGCAAGCTGCTCGAAGGCAGCATCAACGAACGCGTCGCCTCTGTGCCACTGCCGCCGCGCGAGACGACGACGGTGATCGGGCTTGCCAAGGGCAAGCGCAAGCATCTCGCCCTGCTCTCGGCGCTGCGCGGCGGCATGATCAACGGCGTCATCACCGATGAGTCGACCGCGCGCCACCTGCTTTCGGCCTGAGCCGAACGGGTCTCCACACAGAAATTTCCCATGAAATTCAATGGACGCTGCTCCGCTTTGTGCGGTGCAGCAACGATTCGCGTTGACTTATCATGGCAATTTATGGGTAATTGCTCATGAGCGAAGCAAATGCTCAAAACCCTTCTGGGAGGAAGATGATGAATTTGAGAACCCTTCTGCTGGGCGTCAGCTCGGCTGCTCTCCTGTGCGGTTTCGCCAACGCCGAAACGCTGACCATCGCCACCGTCAACAACGGCGACATGGTGCGCATGCAGGGGCTGACGGAAGCCTTCACGACGAAGAACCCGGACATTCAGCTCGAGTGGGTCACGCTCGAGGAAAACGTGCTGCGTGAACGCGTCACGACCGATGTCGCGACCAAGGGCGGTCAGTACGACATCATGACAATCGGCACCTACGAGGTTCCGATCTGGGCAAAGCAGGGCTGGCTGGTGCCGCTCGACAATCTCGGCGCCGACTACGACGTCGATGACCTGCTGCCGGCCATTCGCGCCGGTCTGACGGGCGACGACGGCAAGCTCTATGCCGCGCCGTTCTACGGCGAAAGCTCGATGGTCATGTACCGCAAGGACCTGATCGAGAAGGCCGGGCTCACCATGCCCGACGCGCCGACCTGGGAGTTCATCGGTGAAGCGGCCCGCAAGATGACCGACCGCGCGGCCGGCATCAACGGCATCTGCCTTCGCGGCAAGGCCGGCTGGGGCGAGAACATGGCGTTCCTGACCGCCACGTCCAACGCCTTCGGCGCCCGCTGGTTCGACGAGAAGTGGGTGCCGCAGTTCGACCAGCCGGAATGGAAGAACACGCTCGACATGTACGTCAAGCTGATGACCGACGCCGGCCCGCAGGGCGCGTCCTCCAACGGCTTCAACGAGAACCTTGCGCTCTTCCAGCAGGGCAAGTGCGGCATGTGGATCGACGCCACGGTCGCCGCATCCTTCGTAACGAACCCGAAGGAATCGACGGTCGCCGACAAGGTCGGTTTCGCCCTTGCTCCGGACACGGGCCTCGGCAAGCGCGGCAACTGGCTCTGGGCCTGGAACCTCGCCATCCCGGCAGGCTCGCAGAAGACCGAAGCGGCAGAAAAGTTCATCGCCTGGGCAACCAGCAAGGAATATGCCGCTCTCGTCGCCGAGAAGGAAGGCTGGGCAAACGTGCCTCCGGGCACGCGCAAGTCGCTCTATGAGAACGCCGAGTACCAGAAGGCGGCTCCGTTCGCCAAGATGACGCTCGACTCGATCGACGCCGCCGATCCGAAGAACCCGGCCGTCAAGCCGGTGCCCTATGTCGGCGTGCAGTTCGTGGCCATCCCTGAATTCCAGGGTCTCGGCACGACGGTCGGCCAGCTCTTCTCGGCAGCCCTTGCCGGCCAGATGACGGTCGACGATGCGCTTGCCCAGGCACAGCAGGTCACCACCCGCGAAATGACCCGCGCCGGCTACATCAAGTAAACCTCCTCCCCAAGGACAGGCTGCCCGGATGCGTTCCGGGCAGCCGAAAACGGGGTCTTTGCATCCGGCGCGGCCATTCCGCGCCGGAACTGTAAAAAACGTGTGACAACGGCACTCGGGCTCTATCCAATATGGATGCGATGCCTGTCCGGCGCGGGGAGCGGCCGGCGAAAAGGGAGGTCACGACAATGGCGACGGAGAACACGCGCGGTTTGGCGCGGATGATGTTGGCGCCCTCGGTGGGGTTGCTGTTGATCTGGATGATCGTGCCATTGGCGATGACGCTGTGGTTTTCGTTCCAGAACTACAACCTCCTGAACCCAGCGAATGTCAGCTGGGCGGGGCTGTTCAACTATCAGTATTTCTATACCGATCCGGCCTTCTTCCAGTCGATCTGGAACACGCTGCTGATCGTCGGCGGGGTGCTGCTGATCACGGTGATCGGCGGTATCGGGATTGCGCTGCTGCTCGACCAGCCGATGTGGGGGCAGGGGATCGTGCGCATCATGATCATCTCGCCGTTCTTCGTCATGCCGCCGGTGGCGGCCCTCGTCTGGAAGAACATGATCATGCACCCGGGCTACGGGGTGCTTGCGGATATCAACCGGTCCCTTGGTCTCCAGCCGGTCGACTGGTTTGCGCAATATCCGCTGTTCTCGATCATCATCATCGTCGCCTGGCAATGGCTGCCGTTTGCCACGCTCATCCTGCTGACCGCCCTGCAATCGCTTGACGGCGAGCAGAAGGAAGCGGCCGAGATGGATGGCGCCGGCTTTATTTCCCGCTTCATCTACCTGACGGTGCCGCATCTCTCGCGCTCGATCACGGTCGTCATCCTCATTCAGACGATCTTCCTGCTCGGCGTCTATGCGGAAATCCTCGTCACGACGAATGGCGGACCGGGTTATGCGTCCACCAACCTGCCGTTCCTGATCTACCGCACGGCCCTTCTCGGCTACGACGTCGGCGGAGCCTCCGCCGGTGGCATTATCGCCGTCATCCTCGCCAATATCGTCGCCTTCTTCCTGATGCGCGCCGTCGGCAAGAACCTGGACAAGTAGGGAGCAAGATCATGGCTAGAGCCGTTTCAACGAGAAGAACCGTCGTCTTCACGATCGCCGCCTGGATCATCGCGCTGATCATCTTCTTCCCGATCCTCTACACGATCATCACCTCGTTCAAATCCGAGACCGAGGCGATCCAGGGCTTCAACATCCTTCCGTCCGGCACGGTCGAGAGCTACCAGGCCGTTCAGGCGCAGAGCAACTACTTCAAGTTCTTCCTGAACTCGGTGGTCCTGTCGCTCGGCTCGACGCTCTTGGCACTCTTGATCGCCGTGCCGGCCGCCTGGTCGATGGCGTTCTCGCCGACCGCCAAGACCAAGGACATCCTGATGTGGATGCTCTCCACCAAGATGATGCCGGCCGTCGCCGTGCTGGTGCCGATCTACCTGCTGTTCCGCGACTTCGGCCTGCTCGACAGCCGCATCGGCCTCACCGTCATGCTGACCATGATCAACCTGCCGATCGTGATCTGGATGCTCTACACCTACTTCCGCGAAATTCCGGGCGAGATCCTGGAGGCGGCACGCATGGATGGCGCATCGCTCTGGGGCGAGATCGTCTACGTGCTGACGCCGATGGCGGTGCCGGGCATCGCGTCGACCATGCTGCTCAACATCATCCTCGCCTGGAACGAGGCCTTCTGGACGATCCGCCTGACGACGACCAACGCCGCGCCGCTGACCGCCTTCATTGCCTCGTTCTCCAGCCCGCAGGGTCTCTTCTGGGCGAAACTCTCGGCAGCCTCCACGCTCGCCATCGCCCCCATCCTCATCATGGGATGGTTTTCGCAAAAGCAGCTTGTCCGCGGCCTGACCTTCGGCGCCGTGAAGTAAAGACCAGGATCGGGGAGGAGCCATCATGGGCAAGATCATTCTGAAGAAAGTCAACAAGAGCTTCGGCGCGACGCAGGTCATTCCGGGCATCGACCTCACCATCGAGGACGGCGAGTTCGTGGTTTTCGTCGGCCCGTCGGGCTGCGGCAAGTCCACGCTGCTGCGCCTTATCGCCGGTCTCGAAGACACCACCAGCGGCTCGATCGAGATCGACGGACGCGACGTCACCGGCGAGGCACCCGCACGGCGCGGGCTTGCCATGGTGTTCCAGTCCTACGCGCTCTATCCGCATATGAGCGTGCGCAACAACATCGCCTTCCCGCTGAAGATGGCGAAGATGGACCAGGCCGCGATCGACAAGAAGGTGACGGATGCCGCGCGCGTCCTGAACCTCACCAATTACCTCGACCGTCGTCCGGGTCAACTTTCCGGTGGTCAGCGCCAGCGCGTGGCCATCGGCCGGGCGATCGTGCGCGAACCGTCGGCCTTTCTTTTCGACGAGCCGCTGTCGAACCTCGACGCGGCACTGCGCGGCACGATGCGGCTCGAGATCAGCGAGCTGCACCACCAGCTGAAGACCACGATGATCTACGTCACCCACGACCAGGTGGAAGCCATGACCATGGCCGACAAGATCGTGGTTCTCAACGCCGGCAACATCGAGCAGGTCGGCTCGCCGCTCGACCTCTACAACAAGCCCGACAACCTCTTCGTCGCCGGCTTCATCGGCTCGCCGCGCATGAACTTCGTCAAGGGCGAGGCGGCCAAGCCGTGGAACGCGCCGACCGTCGGCATCCGCCCGGAGCACCTGAAGCTTTCCAAGGAGAGCGGCACCTGGAAGGGCCTCGTCGGCGTCGCCGAACATCTCGGTTCCGACACCTTCCTGCACGTCAATGCCGAGGGCATCGGCATGATGACGGTGCGCGCCGGCGGCGACTTCCCCGTCACCCATGGCGACACCGTCTACCTGACGCCGGAAGAGGGCCGCATCCATCGTTTCGACGACAAGGGCCTGGCCATCCGCTGAGGCACACCAGAACGAGCCGGGGCCGCACGTACATCGCGAGGCCCCGGCACGAAGCAGAGACCGGACAACCGGAAGGAATGGACCATGACCACGAAACTGTCGCTCGCCACCCTGACGGATGTCGCAAAGACCGCGGGCGTGCCGGCCTACGGGCGCGAAGACCTCAAGGCGGGCATCGTGCACTTCGGCGTCGGCAACTTCCACCGGGCGCACCAGGCGGTCTATCTCGACGACCTGTTCAATCTCGGCCTCGACCATGACTGGGCGATCATCGGCGCCGGCGTCCTGCCGTCCGACGCGGCGATGCGGGCAAAGCTCGAAGGCCAGGATTTCCTGACCACCGTCGTCGAGCAGGACAACAACCGCTCTGGCGCCCGCGTCACGGGCGCGATGACCGGCTATCTCGCCCCCGGCAATGCCGCCGCGACCATTGCCCAACTCACCGATCCTGCGATCCGCATCGTGTCGCTGACCATCACCGAGGGCGGCTATTTCATCAACCCGGCCTCCGGCCATTTCGACCCGAGCCATCCGGCCATCGCCGCCGATGCCGTAAATCCGGCCGATCCGAAGACCGTCTTCGGCCTCATCCTCGCTGGTCTCAAGGCCCGCCGCGACAAGGATATCCCCCCCTATACCGTGATGTCCTGCGACAACATTCCCGGCAATGGCGAGGTGACGCATGCCGCCGTCTCCGGCCTTGCGCGCCTCTCCGACCCTGATCTCGCCGACTGGATCGACGGCAATGTCGCCTTCCCGAACGGCATGGTCGACCGCATCACGCCGGCGACGGGCGCTCGCGAAATCGCCATCGTCGCCGACGACTACGAAATCGACGACCAATGGCCGGTGTTCTGCGAAGAGTTCAAGCAATGGGTGCTGGAGGACAACTTCCCGGAAGGCCGCCCGGAGCTGGAAAAGGTCGGCGTGCAGTTCGTGCCCGATGTCGCGCCCTACGAGCACATGAAGATCCGCATCCTCAACGGCGGCCATGCGGCGATCGCCTATCCCGCAGCGCTGCTCGACATCCACTTCGTACACGAGGCGATGGAGGATGCGGATATCCGCGCCTTCCTGGCCAAGCTGGAACGCGAGGAAATCATCCCCGTCATCCCGCCGGTGCCGGACACCGACCTCAACGATTATTTCGCGCTGATCGAACGCCGCTTCTCGAACCCGAAGATCGCCGACACGATCCCGCGCCTCGCCCAGGACGGCTCCAACCGCCAGCCGAAATTCATCCTGCCGTCCACCGCCGACCGCCTTGCCCGCGGCGAGGACGTCACAGGCCTTGCGCTGGTTTCCGCGCTCTGGTGCCATTATCTCGCCGGCACCACGGACAGCGGCAAGCCGATCCCCCTCAACGATCCCAATGCCGACCGCATCCAGGCCGCCGCAAGTGCCGCGAAGGACAACCCCCAGGCCTTCCTCGCGCTTGACGACATTTTCGGCGCCGTCGCGCAGTCGGACCTGTTCCAGCAGCGCTTCGCCAATGCCCTGACATCCCTCCAGCGGGACGGCACGCGCGAAACCTTGAAGCGCTATCTCGGAAATTCGCTCTCGAACTGAGAAAACCCCACAAAAGACGGGGCTTTCCATCGGCGGGGGCAGACGTTACCACGGGGGCCAGAAACGGAACGAAAACCATGGCCGCCACCAAGACAGAACTGGTCATCTTCGATTGCGACGGCGTGCTCGTCGACAGCGAGCCGATATCGCTTACGGTGCTGGTCGAGGCATTGGCGGCGGCCGGCGTCGCGATGAGCGAGGAGGAGGCACACGACCGCTTCCTCGGCCGCAGCCTGAAGAGCATGTCGGAAATCCTGCATGACGAATACGGCCTGGCGATCGACGCGGCCTTTCTTGAAGCCATGCGCAAGGTGCTCTACGAGCGGTTTCGCGCCGAGCTTCAGCCGATCGAGGGCATTGCCGAGACGGTGGACGGGCTCGGCATCGCCCATTGCGTCGCCTCGTCGAGCCAGCCGGAACGCATCCGCCTGTCGCTTACCGTCACCGGCCTGATCGATCGTTTCGAGCCGAACATTTTCAGCGCCAGCATGGTGGCGCGCGGCAAGCCGGCGCCCGACCTTTTCCTCCATGCCAGCGCCGCGATGGGTGTCGCGCCCGGCCACTGCGTCGTGGTGGAAGACAGCCCGGCCGGCATTTCGGCGGCGAAATCCGCCGGCATGCGCGTCGTCGCCTTCACCGGCGGCTCCCATGCGCGCACGCCGCGCCATCGCGACACGCTCCTCAGCCTGAACCCCGACGCCCTGTTTGACGACATGCGGGAATTGTTACAGTTTGTCCGCAAGGAAGAGGCCGACGGGAAAGAGCATTGATGCGCGATTTGATCGTTGCGGTGGACATCGGCACCGGCAGTGCCCGCGCCGGCGTGTTCGACCGAAGCGGCACGCTCCTGGGGCGGTCCGAACACCCGATCGCCATGCGCCGGCCCAGTCCCGACCACGCCGAGCACGATTCGGAAAACATCTGGCAGGCGGTCTGCATTTCGCTGAAGTCAGCGCTTGCGGTGGCGGGTGTCGCGGCGGGGCGCATCGCGGCACTCGGCATCGACGCAACCTGCTCGCTGGTGGTGCGGGACAGGCAGGGCCAGCCGCTTGCCGTCTCGGGCGGTGAGGAGGCGCGCTGGGACACCATCGTCTGGCTCGACCATCGTGCGCTGAAGGAAGCCGACATCTGCACCGCGACCAAACATCCGGTGCTCGCCCATTCCGGCAGCGTCATGTCGCCGGAAATGGAGATGCCGAAGCTGATGTGGCTGAAGCGCCACCGGCCGGAGCAATGGGCGAAAACCGGCTTCTTCTTCGATCTTGCCGATTTCATCACCTGGCGGGCGACCGGCTCGAATGCGCGGTCGCGCTGCACGATGACGGGCAAATGGAACTACCTCGCCCATGAGGAAAAGCCGTGGAGCGAAAGTTTTCTCCAGGCGATCGGGCTTGAGGACCTGCGCGAGCGCGGCTCGCTGCCCGAAGAAACGCTGGCGGTGGGCGAGGCGATCGGGCGGCTGAAGGCAGAGGCGGCGCAGGACCTTGGCCTTGACACGGATTGCGTGGTCGCGACCGGCCTGATCGATGCCTATGCCGGCACGTTCGGCGTGCTCGGCCCCTTCGCCGGCCAGCCGGAGAAGCTGGAGCGCCAGTTGGCACTGATCGGCGGCACGTCGAGCTGCATCGTCGCCTTCTCGCGAGAGAAGAAATTCGGCTTCGGCATGTGGGGGCCTTATTACGAGGCGGTGCTGCCGGGCTGGTGGCTGGTCGAGGGCGGGCAATCGGCGACGGGCGCGCTGCTCGATCATATCGTGCGCCTGCACAGCGCCGGCGGCGAGCCTTCGGCGGCAAACCATGCGCGCATCGTCGCCCGCATCCGCGAGATGCAGCAGGAGGAGGGCGAGGCCTTCGCCGACCGGCTCCATGTGCTGCCGGATTTCCACGGCAACCGCTCGCCGCTGGCCGATCCGCATGCGCTGGGTGTCATCAGCGGGCTGGCACTCGATGCCTCCTTCGACGGGCTCTGCCGGCTCTACTGGCGCACCTCAGTCGCCATCGCGCTCGGCATCCGGCACATTCTCGACAAGCTCGGCGACTGCGGCTACGTGCTCGATACGCTGCATGTCACCGGCGGTCATGTCCGCAATCCGCTGCTGATGGAGCTTTACCGCGACGTCACCGGCTGCCGCGTCGTCGTGGCGGATACCAACGATGCCGTGCTGCTCGGAACGGCCATGGTCGCGGCGGTGGCGGGCGGGCTTTATGCCGATCTTCAGGCGGCGGGTGCGGGCATGTATCCGGGCGGCAGCGAATATAGGGCGGATGTGAAGGGTCGCTACGACCGGGATTACCGCCGTTTCCTCGCGCTTTACAGGCACCGGGCAGAGCTCGAAACGATCGAATAAAAAGATCAAAAAAATTTGCAACCGGGCGGAACCAAATCCGTTGTCGCGTGTTTTTGTGTCGTCACCGGTCTGCGCATATCCCCCAAATGCGAGGCCCTCGACTGGTGATCGACCACGATACCGTGTCCCCCTCCGGTCCGTGGATACTCAAGCAGCCAGTGCCTCCCAGGCGCTGGCTGTTTTCTTTTGTGCGGGTGACGAACACTAGAAAAAGCGAAGGCGGCGGTGGGCGTGCCTCCCACCGCCGCCGGCCGCGCCGCCGCTGCGGCCATCCGGGAGCTAGATCAAGCCGCGGCGCGCGCTTGCGGGGTAAAGAGAAGGGCCTGGTTGATCAGGACCTTCACCTGCTCCGGATTGAACGGTTTCGAGACGAGGAAGGCCGGTTCCGGCCGCTCGCCGGTCAGGAGCCGTTCGGGATAGGCGGTGATGAAGATGACGGGAATGTCGGTCCGCGACAGGATGGTGTTGACCGCGTCGATGCCGGAACTGCCATCGGCCAACCGTACGTCGGCGAGAACCAGTCCGGGGCGGCTGTCGCTCCACAGCGTCTCGGCCTCGGCCTGCGTGCGGGCGATGCCGGTGACGCGGTGGCCCATGCCGTTGACCATGTGGGCGAGGTCGAGCGCGATGAGCGGCTCATCCTCGATGATCATGATGCCGGTCTGCGCCTGGGCGGCGATTTCCGCGAAGGCGGCATCGAGCAGGGCGCGGATGTCGGTCATTTCCGCTTCAAGAATTTCCGCGGTCCGTTCCACCGAGAAACCTTCGACGGTTGCGAGCAGCAACGCCTGGCGGCCGAGCGGCGGAACGCCGGAGAGGTCGAAGGGCGCTTCCCGGCCGGGCGCGATGGCGCCGGCGCGGCGGCTCATCGAAACGGGGAGGGAGGAAATGATGCGGCTCAGGAGCCCGAAGAGCTTCGCCTTGTCGTCCTCGCCCTCCGGCATGACGGAAGGATCGATGAGGATCGTTTCGAGCGTGGCGGCCACATAGGCGTCGCCGGAGGATTGGGTGCCCGTGAGGGCGCGTGCGTAACGGCGCAGCGCCGGCAGGTGCGGTCCGATGCGGTCGGAAATCGGCATGATTGGTCCCCTGTTCTTAAATTGCTGCAATTGCAGTTGACGGTTTGAACGCGGGAACCAAATTTAAGTTCCAAAGCATGGAACCTTTTTTGCTGCGGGGCATTTCCAAGCCGAATTCGTCACTAGGGCGCGATGAACAATGAAAGTGGCCAAGAGTGAATAGCGTGGAACATAAAACGAATGCCGCCAAGCCTCGAAAGAGGCCGGATGATCCCAATGCACAGATCGCGACGAAACTTCGTGCATTCTACCATTCGGTACAGGACGAGACGCTTCCCCAACGGTTCTTGGATCTTCTCGAAAAGCTGGATGCTGTCGAAAACAGCGTTCAACGGGCCGAGTGAGGACGAGATGGAACAGCGACAGACGACTTTCAAGCGTGAACTCCTCGCAGTTCTTCCCAGCCTGCGCGCCTTCGCCATTTCGCTGATCGGCCGCCACGACCAGGCGGACGACCTCGTGCAGGACACGATCATGAAGGCCTGGGCCAAGCAGGAACAGTTCGAAATGGGCACGAACATGAAGGCCTGGCTCTTCACGATCCTGCGCAACGAACTCTACAGCAAGCTGCGCAAGCGCGGCCGCGAGGTGCAGGACAGCGACGGCATCTTTACCGAGAACCTCGCGCAGCATCCCTCGCAATACGGTTCGCTGGACATGCAGGATTTCAAGAAAGCGCTCGAAAAGCTGCCGGACGAGCAGCGCGAGGCGATCATCCTCGTCGGCGCTTCCGGCTTCTCCTATGAGGAAGCGGCTGAAATCTGCGGCTGCGCGCTCGGCACCATCAAGAGCCGCGTGAACCGGGCCCGCCAGCGCTTGCAGGAGCTTTTGCAAGTCAGCGGCGAGGGTGACTACGGGCCGGATGCCATTTCGGCGCCGATCACGTCGCGCGCCTTCGCATCGTAATTCTACCAAACGCCGCCTGTCATGATGACGGGCGGCGGAAAGATTGAGGGGATTGGGACGAATCTGCGTCTGCCGGCATGACTGGCTGGTGAAATGGGACGTGGAATCGCTTACCGAAAGTGTATGAAGGATAACGTTCAGCCACTACCGTCCGATTTTGAAGCGGTTCTGGGCGCGCCAGACCGTTTGGCGGCGCTTGAGGCTGTGATGCCGGTCTTTCTCGGCCCCGATCCCGATTTCGACGACATTGCCGGACTTGCCGCGGGACTGTTTTCCGCGCCGATCGCCCTCGTCACCATTCTCGGCCGCACGGACCAGTGGTTCCTGGCGCGCGAGGGCACGCGGGAGATCCGTGCGCCCTCGGCGGATTCTTTCTGTGTGCGATTGATCACCGAAAATGTCGACGAACCGCTGGTCGTCGCCGATGCCACCAAGGATCATCGGTTTTCCGGCCTGCCGAGTGTTGTCGGCGAGCCGCACCTGCGTTTTTATGCCGGCGTGCCGATCGTCGTCAGCGGCCAGCCGATCGGCACGGTCTGTGTCTTCGACGTGAAGCCGCATCCGCGCGTCTCCCCCGATCTCCTGCCGCGCCTGAAGCAACTGGCATCGCTTGCCACCTCGCTGCTCGGGCTGAAGGAGGAGGCGCGACGGCGCGCGCTGGCGGCCGAAGTTCTCTCGCGCGACGAAAAGCGCCATGCGCTGGCGCTCGATGCGGCCAATGTCGCAAGCTGGCTGTGGGATATCTCGACGGGCATAGTCTCTGGCAATGAGACCTTCTACCGCATGCTCGGCGTCAAGCCGGCACGGCCGATGAGCGCGCGCAAATTCTTCACTGCCGTGCATCCGGCAGACCGCAAGGTCACCATCGGCCGCCTGCGCGATGCGCTCGCCTCCGGCAAGGAATATGACGGCCTGTTCCGGGCCGCGAAATCGGGGCGGTGGCTGCTCGGGCGCGGGCGCGTGCATGAATGGGATGCGGACGGCAAGCCGACGGTGTTTCTCGGCATCAATGTCGACGTCACCGACGGGCAGCTTGCCTCCGAGCGCACGCGCCTCCTGCTGCGCGAACTCAACCACCGCGTCAAGAACACGCTTGCCATGCTGCAATCGCTGGCGCGCCAGACGCTGCGGCAGACGAGCGACCCGGTCGAATTCATGGATGCCTTCGCCGGCCGGCTGCAATCGCTCTCGGAGGCGCATGGCCTGCTCAGCGACCACGAATGGGGCGTCATCCATCTGAAAATGCTGTTGCAGAAGCAGATCATGCCCTATGCGATGGATTATGAAGGCCAGGTCGAGATCCACAAGGACGAGGTGGAGCTTGGGCCGGACCAGGCTGTCGGGCTCGGTCTCGTGCTGCACGAGCTTGCCACTAATGCCCGCAAATATGGCGGCCTGTCGCTGCGCAGCGGCAAGGTGGTGATCACCGCGCGTGTCCTGAACGAGGACGGCCAGCGCGTGCTTAACATGACGTGGCACGAGGTCGGCGGGCCGCCGGTCAAGCCGGAGGGGCGCCGCGGCTTCGGCTCGGTGCTGATCGAGCGCAGCCTCGACAAGATCCTCGGCAGCAGCGTGCATGTCGAGTATCTGCCGAAGGGCGTCACGGCCGTCATCCGCATGCCGCTTTAAAAAATCAGGAAATCAGTCGTCGCGGCGGGATTTTGGCGCGAGCAGGAAGCCGAGCGCAAGCGCCACGGCCGTTGCTGCGAAGGGTTTTCGCACGGCGACGGTCGCCGCGGCCGCCATCAGGTCGCGGCGTGCCGCCAATTGATCGCGGCGGATGCGGCGCAGTTCACGCTCGCGCTTGTTGCGCATGGCGACGATGGCGAGCACGATCAGCGCAAGCAGCAGGAAGCCGCCGGCAAGGCCGAAGAGGGCCGGCACGGTGCCGTAGTGCTGCGCCAGCAACACGGCGGTGGCGACGACGCCGAGCACATAGGCGGTGATCAGCAGGAGGCCGATGATCAGGCCGGCGATCGCATTGCGCTTGGCAATGTCCATCGTCTCGTCCACCCGGTCCGTGACGCGGGTAACGAGGTTCTGCATGAGAATGGCCCCCAGTGACAGCATGCTATGGCGCTCCGGAAATCAGGAAGGGACGCCGGATGGCGTCCCTGAAAACGTGCGAGGATGGGATCAGCGGCGCAGCAGTGCTGCGAGCAGGAAGCCCGCGGCAGCCGCGACGCCGAGCGTGGCGAGCGGATGCTCCTTCACGGCCTTGCGGGCGCGACGGCCGGAATCCTGGTAGCGCGTCTGGAACTCAGCCAGAATGTCCTCGCCGGCGGCGATCATGTCGCGGATGTCGCCCTGTGCGCGGTCCTTCAGGTCATGCGCGGCGTCGCTCGCCTGCGCCTTGACCGCCCGTGCCTTCTTGCGAATGCCGCTTGCGCCGTCCGAGGCGTCGCTGGCGAGCAGCTTGGCAAGCGACGCGATCTCGTCGCGCAGTTCGGCGATCTGCTCCTCGACGGCCTGGGCGTCGTCGTGAAGGCCGTTGCGCAGGCTTTTGCTGCGCGATGAAAACAATCCGGTGGCCATGCCGTTTCTCCTTTTGCGGTCGCCCGCGCGGTGCGCGGGCCGAACAGCGCTCCACCCCCTTGGCGGAACGGTCTTTCCGGGGCAGGAAACGTGGGGCGGGGCAAAAAGTTCCGTAAGGCGCTGGAGAATCAGGCCGAAGCGGTGTGCGGCAACACGAAGGGCACACCGGTGGCGGGCACGCCGTTGATGCGCATGCGGCAACCGAACACGGCTTCCATCGCATCGTCGGTCATGACGTCGGCGGGTCGGCCGGCGCGCTCGATGCGGCCGGCGCGCATCATCACCATATGGTCTGCGAACATGGCGGTGAGGTTGAGGTCGTGCATGACCGCAATCACCCCGCCGCCGCCTTCGCAGTAACGCCGCGCAAGCTGCATGATGGTCAGCTGGTGGCGGATGTCGAGTGCCGAGACCGGCTCGTCGAGCATCAGGAAACAGGGTTCGCCGTCGAGCACCGGTTCCCAGATCTGCGAGAGCACGCGGGCGAGCTGCACGCGCTGCTGCTCGCCGCCCGAAAGCTCCTGGTAGAAGCGACCGGCGAAACCGGAAAGATCGACGGCGGCGAGCGCCTCCGTGGTAATGGCGTCGATGCGCTCCGCATGGCGGTTCGGGCCGACGGTAAGGCCGAGGCGGACGATCTCGCGCACCGTGAAGGGGAAGGCGATGGTGGCGGCCTGCGGTAGCACGGCGCGCTTCACGGCGAGCTGCCAGGGTTCGAGTGCCCCCAGCGCATGGCCGTTGATGGTGATCTCGCCCTTGCTCGGCAGTTCGCCGGCAATCGCCTTCATCGTCGTCGTCTTGCCGGAGCCGTTCGGGCCAACGATGGCGGTAAGCTGCCCGGCCTTAGCTTCGAGCGCCACGCCATGCACGATGGTCTTGCCGGACAGGCTGACCGTGAGGTTCTTTGCGGTGATCATTGTCCTACCAGCCGTTGCGCGTGCGGTCGCGCAGCAGCACCCAGAGGAAGAAGGGCGCGCCGGCCAGCGCCGTGATGATGCCGATCGGCAATTCGGCGGGGGCGACGATGGTGCGCGCCAGCATGTCGGCGCCGAGCATCAGCACGCCGCCGAACAGCGCTGAGGCCGGCAGCAGGTAGCGGTGGTCCGGGCCGATGACGATGCGCAGCAGATGCGGCACGACGATGCCGACGAAGCCGATGCCGCCGCTAACGGCGACCGAGGCGCCGACCGCGCCGGCAACGGCGACGACCGCGATATATTTCAGCCGCTGCACCTTCACACCCATGTGGAAGGCGGCGGCCTCGCCGAGCGTGATGGCATTGAGGCCGCGCGACAGGAAGGGCACGACGAGAAGGGCCACCAGCATGATGGGGCCTGCGGCAAAGAGTTTTGCCCAGGTCATGCCGGAGAGCGAGCCGAGGCTCCAGAAGGTAATATCGCGCAGCTGCTTGTCATCGGCCATATAGATGAGGATGCCGGTGATGGCGGCGGCAAGTGCGGAAATCGCGATGCCGGCCAGCAGCATGGTGGCGACGGAGGTCTGCCCGCCGCGCGTGGCGATGCGATAGAGCAGCAGCGTCGTCAGAAGGCCGCCGGCGAAGGCGGCGAGCGGCAGGGCGAAGGCGCCGAGCGCGATCATCACCCCGGCCGGCAGGCTGGCGCCGAGCACGATCATCAGCACCGCGCCGAGTGCGGAGCCGGATGAGATGCCGACGAGGGCGGGATCGGCGAGCGGATTGCGGAACAGGCCCTGCATCACCGCGCCGGACATGGCGAGTGCCGCGCCGATCAGAAAGCCGAGCAGCGCGCGCGGCATGCGGATGTCGAAGACGATGATGCGGTCGCGCATGCTGAGCGCGGTGTCTTCCGCGCCGCTGAACAACGCGCCGATGACGTTGATCGCGGAGGCATCCGAGGCGCCGGTCGTGATCGACAAGGCGAGCGCGACGATCGAGACGAGAACGAGGGCCGCGAGCGTCAGGCGCGCGATCGCCGTCCGGTCGCCGGCATGCCGGGACTGGACGGAGCGCGTCAGCACCGAACCGCTCACGGTGTGCGCGCCATCGTCGCGCACGACATCATTGAGAGACATTGCCGTAGAGTTCTTTGTTGAGATCGCGGATGGCGGAGGCGGTGCGCGGGCCAAAGCCGAGCAGGTGCAGGCTGTTCATGCGCAGGATCGCCTTGTTGGCGGCGGCCGGCGTCACCGAGATCGCCGGATGCGCGAGGATCTCCTCGTCGCTGCTGCCGGCGCCGGGGCGCGTCATGATCATGACGACGTCTGGCTTGGCCTTGATGATCGCCTCGTCGGTGAGCGGCTTGTAGCCCTCGAAGGCGCCTTCGGTCGCGTTGATCGCGCCGGCAAGCCCGATAATGCCGTCGGCCGCCGTGTGGCCGCCCGCGGCCATGACCTTGCCGTTCTGGAAGGAGAGGATGAAGAGCACGCGCTTGCGCTCGTTTTCCGGCCGCTTGGCGGCATCGGCAATCGCCGCGTCGAGATCGGCCGCGACCGTGGCTTCCAGTTCCTTGGCTTTCTCTGGCACGCCGAGGAATTTGCCGACGACGTCGATCTTCTTCAGGATCGCCGCGCGGTCATAGCCTTCCGGCACGGTTTCGAAGGGAATGCCGGCGCTCTTCAAGACGGCCAGCGCATCCGGCGGGCCGCTGCCTTCGACGGCGAGGATGGCGGTCGGGTTGACGGCGATGACGCCCTCCGGCGAGAGCTGGCGCATATAGCCGACATCCGGCAGCTTCAGCGCGTCTTCCGGGAAGGTGCTGGTGGAATCGCGGGCGACGAGACGGCCGCCTTCGCCGAGCGCATAGACGATTTCCGTCACAGCGCCGCCGATCGCCACCAGTTTCGAGCTGTCGACCTGCTGCATTTCCTGCGCAACGGCCTTGCGGATGAAACCGTTCGAGCCGGCGCCCGCCAGCGGCAGCAGGAGGGGGGCGGAAAGGGCAAACACGGTGAGGGCCACTTCCCATGGGCGGGCGCGGCGGAAATCGAAGCTCTTGCTCATGGTCGGTTCCTTAACGGGTCACCAGAGTGTTTTCACGAAACGCGAAACACTCTGTCTCTTTGTCTTGACGCAATTCTCGGCAAGCAAAACCGCTTCACACTTTTGCTGGAATTGCTTGTTCCTCAGGCGGCGACGCTGTCGGGGCGCGGCAGGCCGTCAAGGATCTCGCGCCAGTCGGTGCGTTCCACCATGCCTTCCTTGCGCTTGCCGAAGAACTGGATGATCATTTCGCCGCTCGCGTCATAGGCCTCCAGCGAGGTGACGTGACCGTCGACCGTCGGCTTGCGCACGACCCAGCACTCGGCGATGTGGTCCATGCGCAGGTGCATGTGGAAGGTCGGGTCCATCACGTTAAGCCACGGCCCCATCGGCTGGATGTTCTTCACCGGGCCGGTGTGGATCTGGATCGTGCCGTTATTGCCGACGAAGCACATGATGTCGGCATCGCGCTCGGCGGCGGCGCGCATCAGGTCGCCGACGGCATCGGCGCGCACCTCATGGGCAAAATCCTCGCCGACGCTGCGCACGGCATCCTGACGGCCGATCTTCAGCTTCTTCAGCAGGCCGAAGAACTGGTGCGTATCGGTCATCGCCGCCCAGCTTTCCCGCAGGGCTGCGACATCGACTGGGCCGGTATCGTCGACCTTCTGGGACACCACCTCGACGAAATCCTGCGACTGATCTTCCAGGCGGAAGTCGGCGACGATGGCCTCATAGGCTTCGAGATTGGAGGCGGGGCGCAGGTGCACCTTGTGCACGGCGACGCCGGCCTTGTCGAAGAATTGCAGGCTGCGGCGCACTTGGTCGCCATCGGTCTTGGTGACCGCGAAGCCATGCGCCCAGGTGCCGGGGAAGATGCGCAGGTCGATGTTTTCGCCGAGCACGATCGAGGCATGCTTGCCGGTGGTGATCTTCTCGAAGACGCCGATCTTTTCGTGCACCACGCTCTCGTTGCGGGTCAGCGCCATGACCTCGCCGAGCGCTTCCGAGCGTTCGAGGAAGCGGTTGGCATCGCCGTCGATGCGGACCGCCGTCAGGCCGACTTCGGCCGCGACGAGGGCGGCTTCCGAAATGCCGAGCTGGGCGGCGATGTCGCGCTCGCGCATTTTGGGGTTCTCGGCGCGAAAGGCGCGGATTTCGGCGGGGGTCGGTCGGGTCGTGTTGCTCATTGCTCGGCCTTGATCGAATGTCTGCCACGCCGGCCCTTCACTGTAAATTCAGTTGCCGGAACAGGGGTTTGACGGGGATTTTGCGTTTACTATCTTGACTTCATTACTCATATTTATCTATGCACGCAATACCGGCGCCACAATGGGATGTTAATTCTTGTGTGAGGCAGCCGGCAGGAACGACCGCGGCCGGCGCTCTCGGCCGACCTTAAAACCGGTATGAAACAGGCGGGCCAATGACCGTACGCACCATTCTACTTTCGGCGATGCTTTCTGCTGCCGCTATCACGCATGCCGCAGCGCAGGATGCGCCCAAGGGGCTGGACGTCGAGCTCAACGCGCTCGCAAGCTCGCAGAAGGGCTGCCTCTTCACCTTCGTGGCGGCCAACGGCTTTGCGCAGAACGTCTCGAAGGTCTCCTTCGAATTCGTCATCTTCAATGACAAGGGCACGGTCGAGCGCCTGGCGCTGCTCGATTTCCGCGACCTGCCGGCCGGCAAATCCAAGGTGCGCCAGTTCGACGTGCCGGGCATCAAATGCGAGACGGTGAAGAACCTGCTGATCAACGATGCGCCGGTCTGCGAAGGCGAGGGCCTGGAGAAGGGCCGCTGCATGGACGGCATCGTCACGCGCAGCAAGGCGACGGCCAGCCTTGAAGGATGAGTATAGCGTTCGCGGCGCATGAGGTGCTGCGGTGCATGAAACGGAATGACGGGTGATATCATGTCTGGAAGCAAGTGGCTCTGGGTTGGCGGAGGCGTCCTTTCCCTGCTGGCGCACGCCACGGCCGCCGCAATCCTCACCATGGCGCCGGCGCCTGAAGAAGAGCAGGCGCTGATCGCCGGCGGCGTCGTCGCGGAAGTGGAGATGCTTGGCAACGGCGCCTTCGAGGCGGTGGAATCCGGAAATCCCGAAGATACGATCACGCCCGAGACGATCCAGCCCGACATCACCGAGCCGGTGCCGCAGGAAGTGGCGGAAATCCAGCCGACCGAAATCGAGCCCGAAGTGACGGAGATGGTGCAGCCCACCGATCCGATCGTTTCCGAGCCGGTGGAAGAGTTGCTCGTGCCCTCCGCCGAGGTGGAGATCGCCGCCATCCCGGTTCCGGAAATCAAGCCGGAAATCGTGCCGGAAGAAGCGATCGAGCCTGTTCCGGAAGTGAAGAAGGAAGAGCCGGTCAAAAAGGTCGAGCGCAAGAAGCCGAAGCAGAAGCCGGTCAAGAAGGCCGGCGAGAAGGGCAAGGCCAAGCAGAACGCCACCAAGGGCGAGGTCGATGGATCGGCGGATGTAAAGACCGCGGCGGTCGGCGGCCAGAAGAAGGGCAATTCGTCCGCCGCCGGCAATGCCGCCGTCAGCAACTATCCGGGCAAGGTGCGCAACAAGATCAACCGCGCCAAGCGCCGCGTCTCCGGCGGCGATCGCGGCAGCGTGGTCGTGAGCTTCACCGTGGGCTCAAGCGGCCAGGCGAGCGGCATCCGCGTCGCGCGCAGTTCCGGCAGCGCGGCCCTCGACAAGGCGGCGGTCGATTCGGTGCAGCGCGCCGCACCCTTCGCCAAGATTCCAGAGGCCGCCGGGCGCTCGTCCTGGGCCTTCAACGTGCCGATCGTCTTCAACTGAGACGCGCATTCCCGTCATGAGCCCCATGGCGGGAATTTTTTGCACGAAAATATGACTTTCGTAGTCATGTTTATACTTTACTCTCAAACTCAGGTTTTGTAGGTTGCCCCTGACTGAGGCTTCGCGCTGCGGAGTGCCAAAGGGGAACTTGCATGAATTACGTGACTGCAGGCCGCGCGGAAGCGGTCTTGAAATCGATGATCGCCGAGCGCGACCGGCGCATCTCGGACCTGGAACGCCAGGTCGCCACACTCAGGAAGCAGGTCGCGGCCGCGCCGGAAACCACGGTGGCAGAAGTGCCCGCCGTTGCCCCGCGCGTCGAAATGCGGGTGCCGCAGGCGCCGCGCAGCGTGGAAGTCACCAAGATCAAGCGCCGGACCGGCGAAGCGGAGAGGAAGGCGATGCGCGAGAAGCACAGGCAGCAGCAGCAGGCCCGCGGCCACCAGGACGACGCGGCCCAGAAGGCGGACAGCAAGGCGACGCTCGAAGGGCGCAGCTTCCTCTATGTCGGCGGTCGGGACTGCCAGGTGGCGCATCTGCGCCAGATCGCCAGTTCCTATGGCGCCAACCTCATCCATCACGATGGCGGCCTGCGCGAGGCGGTATCGCGCATCGACAACGTGCTGCCCTCGGTCGACTGCGTCTTCTGCCCCATCGACTGTATCAGCCATGATGCCTGCATCCGCGTGAAGACGGGCTGCAAGAAGTGGGAGAAGGCCTTCGTGCCGCTGCGCAACGGCAGCAAATCCTCCTTCGAGCGTGCCCTGCAGAGCATGAGCCAGGGAGAGACTGCGCAGTGAATGACGAAAGACCCGAAGCCTTCATGATGATCGGCCTGCACAAGCTGGCCGCCCAGAACGGCGACGGCCTTGTGCCGGAACTTTACGCCCTGCTGACGCGTCGTGCGGAGGTGCTCGAAACCGAGAATGTCACGGAATTCCCGGTCCAGAACGCCCGCCCGCCGTCGCGCACGGCGAGCTTCGAGGGCACATCCGCCCTTGAAGCACGCAATGACAATGTCGTAGCCTTCCCCGTGCCGCGTCGTGTGCGGCGGGATTCGCTCTGACACCAAGGTATTCGCATGTTCTTCGCCATGAACCGTTTCCGGATTGCAATCGGCCACGAAGAGGCCTTTGAAAATATCTGGAAGGGGCGGGATTCCAGCCTGGCGGACACCCCTGGCTTCCAGTCTTTTCACCTGCTTCGTGGCGATACCAATGCGGAAGAGGGCTTCACCCTCTTCGCCTCCCATTCGATCTGGGCGAGCAAGGACGATTTCATTGCCTGGACGAAATCGGAGAATTTCCGGCAGGCGCACAAGAATGCCGCGGCCGACAAGGGCATCTATCTCGGCCCGCCGAAATTCGAGGGTTTCAGCGTGGTCGAGGGCGCATGAGCGTGCTCGACGATCCCGACCGCGTCGAAGTCCTGCCCGTCCTGCCGTCGCTCGACATTCAGGAAACCAAGGCTTTCTACACGAAGCAGCTCGGCTTCGAAGAGGTCGTCTACGAGGCGAACAACTATCTCATCGTGCGCCGCGTGGCCGGCATGGAACTGCATTTCGCGCTCGTCGATGACCGGTCGCTCTGCGAGAACACGACCGTCTACCTTCGCGGCGGCGGCATTGAAGACCTGCACCGCGAATTCAGCGCGCGCGGGGTTCCCAGCCTGACGCCGATGGCGGTACGGCCGTGGAACATGGAAGAGTTCTACATCCATGATCCGCACGGCAACCTGCTGCGTTTCGGCCGGATTCCGAAGAGCTGATCAGGTTTCCTTGCGCGGCAGGAACGCGCCGAGCGCCACCGCCAGCCAGCCCGCCATCATGATCACGCCGCCGGTCGGCGCCGACATCGGGAAGAGCCCGTGGCCGGCCGTATGGCGGAAGACGAGGTCGCCCGCAAAGAGCGCGGTTCCGACGGCGAGCAGCAGGGCGGCAAGCGGGGCGATCCGTATGGTCGGCCACGCGGCATAAAGCGCGATCAGTGCCGGGGCGTGCGCCAGGCACATGGCGGAGGCGCCGGCCATCAGGCGCGGGTCGCTGCCGTGCGACGCGGCAGCCGCGGTGACGACGCCCGTGATACCCATCAGGCCGGCGACGAGCAGTGTCGTCGAACGAAGCGAAAACGACATCGGAGTTCCTATTCCTGGTTCTGCATGTGGTGGGCGAGGCGGGTCACCGGCTCGAGGATGATGGCGCGCAAGCCCTCGCTCGGCACGGTCTCCTCCAGCGCTCGCCCGAAACAAAGCAGCCATTCGTCGCGCTCCGCCGGCCCGATCTGTGCCACGAAATGGCGACGGCGCAGCATGGGGTGGCCGCGCTTGTCCGTATAGAGCGGCGGTCCGCCGAGCCAGCCGGTCAGGTATTCGTAAAACTTCTCTTCGCTGCCGGAGAGATCCGGTGGATGGATCGCGCGACAGCGTGCCGCTTCCGGCAGGGTGTCCATCAGTTCGTAGAAGCGGTGCGTCAGCGCCCGCACGCCCGCATCGCCGCCGATCGCCTCATAGAGGGTGATCGTCTCGCCCTGCCGTTCCTCGCTGCCGGTCGTATCCGCCATTGCCGCTTTCCCGTTTCCCCGGTCTTAGCGCCCGGCCATCCGGCAGGCAATGGCAGCCTTTTGCCTGCGACGAAGCGCGCGGTTTTGGCAGATTGACAAGAAACCGTCCAGACGGTATGTTTTGAGCATGAGCAAGGCACATCACCGCAAGAAACACCCGGAAGCCGTCCGCCAGCAATTGCTGGAGGTCGCCGCACGGCTGTCGCTGGAGAAGGGGCCGGGAAGCGTGACGCTCGATGCGGTCTCGCAGGCGGCCGGCGTGAGCAAGGGCGGCCTGCTGCACCATTTTCCGAACAAGCTGTCGCTGCTCGACGGCCTGTTCAGCGACCTGACGGAAAAGCTCGACCGGGTGCTGGCGGAAAAGATGCAATCCGACCCGGAGCCGAAGGGTCGCTTCACCCGAGCCTATGTCGCGGTGTTCTTCGTGCCGGAGGGCATGGACGACAGCGAGCAATGGAAGGTGCTGACCATCGCGCTGATTTCCGAGCCGCACCTGCGGGAACGCTGGCGACAATGGGTCGAGCGGCATCTCGCGGAAAACATCGGCACGGATTCCTCGCCGGATGCCGTGCTCGTCCGATATGCCGTGGATGGCCTCTGGCTCGCCGACCTGCTCGGCGCGCCGACACTGGACGCCGAAACGCGCACCGCCATGCTGGGCCGGCTGCTCGCGCTTTCGCGCTCCTGATCCAACACTTCGCGCCCCGCAGGCGCCCATTGGCGCGATGCGCGCCGGAGACACGTCATGAGCCTGCCCCTCGTCTATGCCGCCCTCGTCGTCGCCATCATCTTCGAAGTGCTCGGCACCTCGGCCATGCAGGCCGCGCAGCATTTCACGCGCGTCGTGCCGACGGCCGCGATGGTCGTCTGCTATGCCATCGCCTTCTTCTTCCTGTCCTGGAGCCTGCGCTACGTGCCGGTCGGCATCGCATATGCCATCTGGAGCGGCCTCGGCATCGTGCTGATCTCCGCCGTCGGCTATTTCGCCTTCGGCCAGAAGCTCGATCCGGCGGCACTTTTCGGCCTCGGCCTCATCATTGCCGGCGTGCTTGTGCTGAACCTTTTCTCCAAATCGACATTCCACTGAAAGGCGGCCGGAATCGACAGGCCCCCCGCTTGCCAAGAAGCGGGTCTGGTCTTAATCGATTCCGGCAAATTGAAAGCGGTTTCAATTTCCGGCTTTAAGAGGAATGGCACATGGCTATACGCACCATCGTATGGGGTGAAAACATCCACGAGCAGACGAACGAGATCGTGCGCTCGATCTATCCGAACGGCATGCACAACACGATCGCCGACGCGCTCAACAGCGATCCGGCGATCACCGCCACGACGGCGACCTTGCAGGAGCCGGAGCACGGTTTGAGTGAGGCGCGGCTTGCTGAGACGGACGTGCTCGTCTGGTGGGGCCACAAGGACCATGGTGCGGTGGATGACGCGGTGGTCGAGCGCGTCGCCAAGCGCGTCTGGGAGGGCATGGGCCTGCTTGTGCTGCATTCCGGCCATTTCTCGAAAATCTTCAAGCGCCTGATGGGCACGCCCTGCGCGCTGAAATGGCGTGAGGCCGGCGAGCGCGAGCGCCTGTGGGTCATCAACCCGCGCCATCCGATCGCCGAAGGTCTCGGCGAGAACTTCGTGCTTGAAAACGAGGAAATGTACGGCGAGCAGTTCTCCGTGCCGGAGCCGCTGGAAACGGTCTTCATCTCCTGGTTTGCCGGCGGCGAGGTGTTCCGCTCCGGCATGACCTGGCGCCGCGGCGCCGGCAACATTTTCTACTTCCGCCCCGGCCACGAGACCTATCCGACCTATCACGACGCTACCGTGCAGAAGGTGCTCGGCAACGGCGTGAAATGGGCCTTCAACCCGCAGGGCACCTACGCGGCGATCCACGACGCGCCGAACGTGCCGGTGGAAAACGCGCTGGAGCCGATCGTCGAGCGCGGCCCGAAGCTGCATGAAGCCGGCGAAGCCGGTTACCGCTGAGGCCTATTATGCGTCTTCTCATCCTTGGAACCGGCGGCATGGCGAATAGCCATGCCCAGCATTTTTCCGCAATCGAGGGCGTCGAGCTGGTCGGCGCGGTCGATGTCGATCCGTTGCGGGCCAAAGCCTTCGCCGACACGCATGGCATTCCCAACGTCTTCACCTCGCTGGAGGATGCGATCGCCTGGAACGGCTTTGACGCCGCCACCAACGTGACGCCCGACCGTGCGCATCACCCGACGACCCTGGCGCTGCTGGCGGCGGGAAAACACGTCATGTGCGAAAAACCGCTCGCGGAAAACTATGCCAAGGCGGACGAGATGGCGCGCGCCGCCGACGCATCCGGCCTCGTCACCATGGTGAACCTTACCTACCGCAACGTCGCCCCCTTGCAGAAGGCGCGCGAGATGGTGCTGGCCGGCGAGATCGGCCATGTGCGCCATGTCGAGGCGTCCTACCTACAAAGCTGGCTCGTCTCCAAGGCTTGGGGCAACTGGGCGACGGAAAGCCAGTGGCTGTGGCGGCTTTCCACCCGGCATGGCTCGAACGGCGTGCTCGGCGATGTCGGTATCCACATCCTCGACTTTGCGAGCTACGGTGCCGCAAGCGACGTGGAGCATGTCTTCGCGCGGCTGAAGGCCTTCGACAAGGCGCCGGAAAACCGCATCGGTGAATATGATCTCGATGCCAATGACAGTTTCACCATGACCGTCGATTTCGCCAATGGCGCGCTCGGCGTCATCCATTCCAGCCGCTGGGCGACCGGGCATCTGAACGAGTTGCGCCTGCGCATGCATGGCGACAGGGGCGCGTTGGAAGTTCTCCATTCCACCGAGGGCTCGCGCCTGCGCGGTTGCCTCGGCGAGGATGTCGAACAGGCGGTCTGGCGGGAGCTCGATGCCGGCACGGTGCCGACCAACTACCAGCGCTTCGCCGCCGCCGTGACCGCCGGCAAAAGGATCGAGCCCGGCTTCCGCCACGCCGCCGAGCTACAGAAGGTTCTCGACCTCGCCATCGAGACCGAAAAGGACCGCTGCGAACGGAAGGTCTGAGGGTCAGCCCGGGGCAGGGCCTGTCGATCCGCGAATGAGGAAATCGACCGGCCAGACCTCCTGCAACCGCTCCGGCGCTTCCCCCTGCAAAAGCTGCAAGACCATGTCGCCGATCCGCGCACCTGCCGCGCGGATCGGCGATTGCGTCGTGGTGACGGCCGGCATGAGATTGTCCGGGCTCAGATAGGGGAAGACGTCGTCATGGGCGATGACGGAGACGTCCGCGCCGACGGTCAACCCCGCAACGCGGATCGCCCGCATGGCGCCAAGCGCCGACATCATCGACCCGGCAATGACGGCGGTCGGGGCAGGGCGCTGCGCCAGGAAAGACTGCATGAGGCGAAAACCGGTCTCGTCGGTGAATTCGCCATGACCGACCAGCGCCGGATCGAAGGCGATGCCATGGGCCGCGAGTGCTGCGCGAAAGCCGTCGTCGCGGTCACGCGCATAGGTGCTCACCGTGTCGCCGTTGATGAGGGCGATGCGCCGGTGGCCGAGCCCGGCCAAGTGCTGCGTCGCCGTCTCGATCGCCCCGAAATTGTCGATGTCGAGAAAGGCGAAGGGTTTTTGCGCCGCGCTTCGCCCATGCACGATGAAGGGCAGGTCCAGCGCTTGCAGAAGCGCGATGCGGGCATCGGTGCAGGCCGGCATGTGGAGGATCACCGCATCCACCCGCTTGCTGGCGGCAAGCCGGCGATAGGCGGCTTCCTCGTCCGCCTCCGTCTCGACGGTCGAGACGAGAATGTCGATGCCATCCTCTTGCAGCCGGGTGGAAAGCCCGCCCATGAACTCGCTGGAATGCGGCCCGAAGCGCCCGCCGCCCTGGAAGACGATGCCGATGGCGCCTGCCCGGCCGGTGGCGAGCCGTTGCGCGCTGATGTTCGGGCGATATCCGAGCCGTTCCGCCGCCTCCAGCACGCGCGTCCGCGTCTGTGGCTTCACCTCCGGATAACCGCTCATCGCCCGGCTTACCGTCGTGGGGGACAGGCCGATGCGGGCGGCAAATTCCTTGAGGTTCATCCTGCCTCCCTGCGGCTTTTCGATAGGCTCCAGCCTTTATGAACGTCCGGGCGCGGGGCAGCAAGCGATGGCCGGAATGGCACATCCGGACAATTAGCGGAGGTTGTATAATCCGCCTTGAATTTTGATAATAGCAAGTTAAAGTCTAAATATTAGCGATAAGGTTGTATTTCGCGGTGTGCAAAACATCCGCGAAAGATTGACGTTAAATGGGTGGTGGGCCGAGGAGGCGAACCTGGCGCACCACCCCATTCCTTCCGCGGCATGGACGGCCCGGAAGGCGTTTGGCGACCATTTTCGGGGGAATATCATGCAGGCGGGCTCGGAGCTGCCGGCTGCAGCGGGTCCGTCTGCGCGATCGGACCTGCGGCCGGACCATCGTGGCACATCGGCAGACCGATGGCTGTGGCGGACACGCAAGGCAAAGGGGATGGTCTGTCCGGACGCGCCGCTGCTTTATTCGCGGCGGGAGTGTGGCCGCCGCCCCGCCTATCTGCGCCATCTGGAGCGTCTGTTCGGCGCCCGCCGGGCGGGTTTGCGCGCCCTCGTGTTTTCTCGCGCACCGGTACTCTTCCTGATGGTGGAGGAGGCCCTCCTGCTCTATGTGGCGGTCGGCCTGCTGCGGGCGCTCACCGGGCGGCGCACCGCGGGCCTGCTGCTCCGGCCGATGCCCATCACCGTGTCGCCGCGCCGGCGCTACCGTTGGAAACGATGGGTGCTTGGCTGGCTGAAGCGCTTTCACGCCATCGAGACGCTGACCATCCTGCCTTTCAGCGTGCTGCCGGCGTCTTCCGCCATCGCCAAGGGTTGGATCTACGATTTCCAGCTCTGGGACCTGACGGATGCGGAGCGCGAGGCGGTGGAGCTGCTGCGCAGCGAGCGGCGGCCGGGCGACCGCCTGGTGCTGACGGCGATCGGCACGCAGAGCCCGCACAAGGGTTTTGATCTCTTTGCCGATATCTACGCGCGGATCGCCGGCCTGCGCACGCGCTTCCAGTTCATCGCCTGCGGAAAATTCGCGCCTGATGTCGCCGACTATGCCGCGGCCTTCTGCGAGGCGGGCGGGGTCAAGGTCGACCGCGCGGTCTCGGATGCCGAACTGCTCGGCGCCTATGCGGCGAGCGATGCGGTCTGGTGTCTCTATCCGCCGGTCGGCGACCATGCTTCCGGCGTGCTCGGACGGGCGGCCCAGCTCGGCATACCCGTCGTCGTGCGGCAGGGTTCGCTCGCGCATCGCCTCTGTATCGTCGAGAACCTCACCCATGTGCCGGCAACGGCGGATGGCGTGGCGGAACGGCTCGCCGGGCCGCTGCCGCCGCGCGACGAGGCCCGCGGGCGTCTCGCCGCAAATCGCTTCGCCCGGCAGAGCGAGGCGACGCTGCGCGCCGCCCTGGGTCTTGCGGCGAGGCGGGCGCCGCTGGAAGGCTAATCAGACGAAACGCTTGCCGTCTTCGCCGATCACCTTTCCCCATCTTCCTTCGCGAAGGCGCCCTTTCGCGTGTCCGGCAGGATGTCGAGCACCAGCTCCGACGGCCGGCAGAGCCGCGTGCCGAGCGGCGTCTTCACGAAGGGCCGGTTGATCAGGATCGGCTCGGCCAGCATGTGGTCGAGCAGGGCGTCGTCGGAAAGCGATGGATCGTCGAGACCGAGCGCCGCATAGGGCGTGTCCTTCTCGCGAAGTGCTGCGCGCACGCTCAGCCCCGCCGCCGCGATCATAGCCTTCAGATCGTCTTTCGATGCCGGGGTGGCGACATAGTCGATCACCGTCGGCTCGATGCCGGCATTGCGGATGAGGGCGAGCGTGTTGCGCGAGGTGCCGCATTTCGCATTGTGATAGATGATCGCGTCCATGGTTCCGGCCTTTCGAGAGCGGCGTTCGTACGAAGATGGCTTACGCGATGCCGGCCGATCGTCAACCCTGCCTGAGCCCTTGACGTCTTCCTCGGACAGAAATATAACGCGTTATATAACTTGGAATGGATGTGGCATGGAAGACATCGTTCGCGCTCTCGGCTACCTCTGCCTTGGCAGCCGGCTCAAGCGCATCGGCGAGCAGGTGCAATCGGATACGCAGCGCATCATGGAGCGGCTGGACGTGCCCTTGCAGGCAGGTCAATACCCGCTCCTGGCCGCCATCGACCGGCTCGGCCCCCTTTCGATCGGCGAACTGGCCGAAGCGCTCGGCGTCACGCAACCGGGCGTGACGCGGACGGCGGGCCTGCTGGCCGAAGTGGGATATCTCACCGCGCGCAAGGAGAAGGACGACCAGCGCATCCGGCGCCTCTCGTTGACGCAGGAGGGCCAAGCGCTCATCGACCGTTCGAAACACGACATCTGGCCGGCCATCGAGGCGGCGGTGCGCG
Source organism: Shinella sp. GW821-FHT10F02 (assembly GCF_058809275.1). Lineage (NCBI taxonomy): Bacteria > Pseudomonadati > Pseudomonadota > Alphaproteobacteria > Hyphomicrobiales > Rhizobiaceae > Shinella > Shinella sp. GW821-FHT10F02. The sequence goes on from NZ_JBXASL010000009.1 coordinate 59,913, forward strand.
ACATCTGCGACGGGCTCGATGGCAGCTTCATCGCCCAGCTCGACCGGCTGGAGGATGCCCTCCAGGAAAAACCCCTCCATCGCCGCGCGCTTGAAAACGAAGGACGCCCATCATGAAAGCCCTGCTCGACAGACCGATCTGGAGCGCGCTCACCACCCGCCATAGAGAGCTCGGCGAGGGCGCCGGCCTCGCCCGTCGCTACCGGCCCGGCATCCTGCCGCTCGCCGCGACTGAATCCGATGACCCGCAGGCGCTGGCGGACCTGGCGGCGCTGACGCAGCCGGGCGAGACGCTCATTTTCCTGATGGCCGACCCCATCGTGCCGCCGGTCGTTTTCGAAGTACTGACGGCCGCACCCGCGGTCCAGATGATCGCCCGGAACGTGCCGCCCGCCACCCCGGACGAGGCCATTGTGCCGCTCGGCGAAAGCGACGCCGAAGACATGCTGGCGCTTGCGACGCTGACGAAGCCCGGCCCGTTTTCGCTGAAGTCCCAGGCGCTCGGCCGGTTCTGGGGCGTGCGGGAGGGCAAGACGCTCGTCGCCATGGCCGGCGAGCGCATGAAACAGCCTGGCTTCACCGAGCTCAGCGGCGTCTGCACCCACCCCGATCATCGCGGCAAAGGTTACGCCCGGCGGCTATCCCTGCACGTCGCCGCCCAAATCACGCAGGCCGGCGATCAGCCATACCTGCACGCCTATGCCAGCAACGCAGCCGCCATCACGCTCTACGAGGCGATCGGCTTCACCTTGCGCAGCCCGATGCATGTCGCCGCCCTGCGCAAACCCGCCTGAGCCTTCCGCCCTGTAACGTTCAGCGCCCTGTCAGCCGCTTGCCTGATCCTGCCGTCACGATTGGCAGGACAGGACCTCATGAACCGACATTTGAAAAGGGCGGGCCTCTTTCTCGGCACCGCAGCCGCCGCGCTCGGCCTCTACCTCAGCGTTATCCAGATGACCGGCAACTTCGCCACGGTCGTCCCCGGCGAAGTCTACCGCTCGAACCAGCCCACCAGCGCCGACATCACGACCTACGCCACCCGCTACAATATCCGCACCATCATCAACCTCCGCGGCCGCCACGAGACGGCCAGGTGGTACAAGGACGAGGCCGTGGCCGCCACGACCCTCGGCCTGAACCTCATCGATTTCCCCCTGCAAGCCGACCGCCGCCTCGACCCCGCGACCGCCGCAAAACTTCTCACGGTCCTGCGCGACGCCCCGCGCCCCATCCTGATCCACTGCCGCTCCGGCGCCGACCGCACGGGCTTGGCCGCCGTCATGTACCTTGCCCGCATCGCAAAGATCGACGAGGAAACCGCCGAGCGCCAGCTCTCCCTCCGCTACGGCCACATCGGCATCCCCTTCCTGTCGCCGACCTATGCGATGGATGAGAGTTGGGAAGATCTTGAGCGGGCGGCAGGTTCGGCCAGCTAGATCGGCCCATGATGTTCCTCGCGGGGTAAAGCGACATTTGATAACGTGCTTCCAAGCGACAACATGCTAAGTGTTTGGGTTGATGGGTCAGAACTACGAGAATGATGTTGAGATGGTTCGCCAAATTCCGGCGGTGCCATCGATCCTGGATGTGGTTTGCAAGGTCACCGGTATGGGCTTCGCGGCCGTGGCGCGCGTGACCGAAGATCGATGGATCGCCTGCGAGGTCCTGGACAATATCGACTTTGGCTTGAAATCCGGCGGCGAACTGCGCATCGAAACCACGATATGCAACGAAATCCGCGATAGCCGGCAGGCCGTGATCATCGACCATGTATCTGAAGACAAGACGTTTTCCGGTCATCATACGCCGGCGCTGTATGGCTTCCAGAGCTACATATCGATGCCGATCATTCTGGCAGATGGAAGCTTCTTCGGTACGTTATGCGCCATCGATCCGCGCCCCATGCGCTTGAGCACGCCAGAAACCATCGGCATGTTCAAGCTCTTTGCCGAACTGATCGCCGTCCATGTCGATGCCCGGTCCGCCCTCATTTCCTCGCGGGAAAGCCTGACCCTCGAGCATGAGAAACTTGCCGCGTCGCAGGGCAAATTGCTGGACGCGCAGGCTGCCTCGGAGCTCCGCGAACAGTTCATTGCCGTTCTCGGCCACGACCTTCGCAATCCGCTGGCCGCGATCAGCGGCGGGACGAATTTTTTGTTGCGCAGGATTGACGACGATCAGTCGAGATCGGTCCTGCAGAAGATGGCGGCCAGCGTCCAGCGGATGGCGGGGCTCATCGACAATGTCATGGATTTCGCACGGGGCCGCCTCGGTGGCGGTTTGACGCTGACCAAAACGACGAAGTCGCTGGAGCCGATGCTTGTTACCGTGATCGACGAGATCAAAGCCGCCTTTCCGCATCGACAGATCGAAACCCGTTTTGCGCTCGCCCACGACGTTCGTGGCGATCACGCCCGTCTCGGGCAGCTCTTCTCGAACCTTCTCGGGAACGCGATCGCGCACGGCTCTGAAGACCGGCCCGTCCGGGTGGACGTGACGACCAATCCGGCCGGCTTCACGCTGATCGTCGAAAACGGCGGCACAAAAATCCCGCCCGAAACACTGGAGCAACTTTTCCAGCCGTTCCGAAGGGGCAAGGTACGCGACAGCCTCCAAGGCCTGGGTCTCGGCCTGTTCATCGCCTGGGAAATAGCCAAGGCGCATGGGGGAACATTGACCGTCGTGTCGGACGATGAGCGCACACGCTTTACGCTGACGGTGTGATAGTTCAGTCGGGCTGCGGCCGTTAGAAAATCTGTAGCGCCGGTAGAAGACAGCGGGCAGGGGCATTGACAATGTCAATATATCCATTAATCTGGATATATGGAAAACACATCCGCGATCACCGCACTCTCCGCTCTGGCCCAAGCAACGCGACTGGAGACGTTCCGTCTTCTGGTCCGTCATGAGCCTGACGGCGTGCCTGCCGGTGAGCTGGCCCGGCTGCTCGATGTGCCGCAGAACACCATGTCCGCACATCTCGCCACACTTTCTCGTGCTGGTCTGGTGAAAAGCGAACGTCAGAGCCGCTCGATAATCTATCGCGCCGATCTCGCCGGCCTGCGGGACCTAACCCTGTTTCTCCTGAAGGACTGCTGCGGCGGCGCCAAAGAGCTTTGCGCGCCGTTGATTGCGGAACTGACACCCTGTTGCCCACCAGCGGGACCGCAAACATGACCCTCGGCAACATGATCGTCCTTGAAGCGCTGAAAATGGTTCCGCCTCCCGGAGTCCGCCCGGTATCGGCACCCCTCATGAATCTCAAGCCCCCGATCTAACAACGGATCATCACCATGACTGCGAAAATCTACAACGTGCTCTTCCTGTGCACGGGCAATTCCGCTCGTTCCATTCTCGCCGAATCCATTCTGAACAAGGAGGGACGAGGGCGCTTTAAGGCGTTCTCGGCAGGAAGCCAGCCAAAGGGCGAGGTTAACCCGCACGCTCTGAAGGAGCTTGAAGCGCTGGGTTATCCGTCAACCGGCTTCTCGTCCAAGAGCTGGGATGTCTTTGCCGGGCCTGGCGCTCCGGAAATGGATTTCATCTTCGCTGTCTGCGACAGCGCCGCTGGCGAAGCGTGCCCGGTCTGGATCGGCCATCCCATGACTGCACATTGGGGTGTCGAAGACCCCGCCGCCGTCCTTGGCTCCGAGGTGGAGGTGCAACGCGCCTTTGCGCAGGCCGCCCGCTTTCTCAAGAACCGCATTACGGCGTTCCTGAGCCTTCCCATGGAATCCATCGACCGGCTGGCGCTGGAAACGAAGCTCCGGCAGATCGGCGCGATGGAAGGCTCGACCAGGCCGCAAGATCGGAGCGCCTGATGTCGACCTTCGAGCGCTACCTTACGATCTGGGTTTTCCTTTGCATTGTCGTCGGCGTTGCGCTCGGCCACCTGATGCCTGGCGTCTTCCAGGCCATCGGCGCCGCCGAGATCGCCAAAGTGAACATCCCCGTCGCCGTCCTGATCTGGCTGATGATCATCCCGATGCTCGTGAAGATCGACTTCCGGTCGCTGGCCCAGGTGGGCACGTATTGGCGGGGGATCGGCGTCACGCTCTTCATCAACTGGGCGGTCAAGCCGTTCTCGATGGCCCTGCTCGCATGGCTGTTCGTCGGTTGGCTCTTTCGACCCTATCTTCCTGCGGAGCAGATCAATTCCTACATTGCCGGCCTGATTATCCTGGCGGCAGCGCCATGCACCGCCATGGTTTTCGTCTGGTCGAACCTGACGAAAGGGCATCCGCTTTTCACCTTGTCCCAGGTCGCCCTGAACGACGCGATCATGATCGTCGCCTTCGCCCCCATCGTCGGGCTGCTGCTGGGCCTTTCCGCCATCACCGTTCCATGGGACACGCTGGCGATCTCCGTCTGCCTTTACATCGTGGCGCCGGTACTCATCGCGCAGCTCCTGCGTGCCAGGCTCGCGACGACCGGGCTGGCCAGGCTGCTGGAGAAGCTGCAACCGATATCGCTCGTGTCCCTGCTGGCGACCCTTGTCCTCCTGTTCGGCTTCCAAGGCGAGCAGATCATTGCCCAGCCGACAATCATCGCGCTCCTGGCCGTCCCGATCCTGATCCAGGTCTATTTCAACTCGGGGCTCGCCTACCTCCTGAACCGCCTGTCAGGCGAACAACATTGCGTAGCAGGACCGTCCGCCCTCATCGGAGCCAGCAACTTCTTCGAACTGGCGGTCGCCGCCGCCATCAGCCTTTTCGGCTTTCAATCCGGAGCGGCGCTGGCGACGGTCGTCGGCGTGCTGATCGAGGTGCCGGTCATGCTCTCGGTCGTCTGGATCGTGAACCGCTCGAAGGGCTGGTACGAAGCCTCGCCCGCCGTTTCCCGAAATGCCGCCACCACAAGGGCATAATGCCGGCGTCAGGCGAGGGGCGTGCCGGCGGCAAGCCGCGCGGGGCCGTCCGGGTCGTGCGCCGGCAGCAGGATCGTCGGCTCCTCGGCAGCGAACCGGCGGATTGCCCGCAATGTCGCTAGGGCCGTTGCCGGATCATTGGTGACGCCGTCGGTCTTCTCCGCCAGCAGATTGGCTTGCGAATAGGTGGCGTCACCGGCCAGGAAATAGGTCATGCCCTCTCCGCGAACGATGACCGAGACATGCCCGTCGACATGGCCCGGCGTCGGCACGAGCAGGATACGGCGATCGCGCGTGATGGCATGGGACGCCGCGAACGGGCCGACCGGCGGGCCGTCCATCTCGACAAGCTCCGGCCGCAGCCAGACCGGCCAGCGCTGCGGCAGGCAGCCCGTCATCATGCCGCGCAGTCCGGTCGAGGTCGCGTAGTTCGCGCGCGGGCCGACAATGCGGCTGCGGGGGAAGTGATCGAGCCCACCGGTATGATCGTGGTGGAAATGGGTGAGGATGACGGTATCGATATCCTCGGCCGGATCGAGCCCCATCGCGAGCAGCCGGGTGCCGACCTCCTCATGCGGCGCGACGCGGATCTGCACCTGCTTGTAGAACGGGTTCCAGCCCGGAAGGTAGCCCGGAACCGAGTTGCGCCAGGTGTCGCCAGTATCCACCAGGAAGCGCCCTTCGGGATGCTCGACCAGAAAACACAGAATGGGCAGCGGCTCGACCCAGTTCGGGTCCCGGAAGATGTCAATCTTGCGGCCGATGCCGCCCCGGCCTTCGCGCCCGGTGCGCTGAGCCGTCTTCATGCGGGCCTTGCCGGTTTCAATGGCTGTGACCTTGATCATGGATGCCTCCATAAAACGAACATTCATTCTATTTAAAGCACAAGGGTACGCTTGTAAAGAACGAGCATTCGTTTTAATAAAAGGCATGCCAAAGATAACCGACGAAAAGCGCGCGCTCCGCCGAATCCAGATCCTCGAAGCCGCCTGGTCCTGCTTCCAGAAGCAAGGTCTGCACGCCACCACGATGAGCGATATCATCGCGGCATCAAACCTCTCGGCCGGCGCCGTCTATTCCTATTTTCCCAGCAAGGACGAACTGATCCTCGCCGCCGTGAAGACCTCGCTGACGGGCCTGCGGGAGCGGGTCGAGCCGCTTCTGAACGCGGCACCGCTGCCACCGCCGGCGCGTTTTATCGAGGACATCGCCCGAGCTGTCACGGACTTCACCGCGCGCGAGGGATACGACCTCCGGCGCGTCGCCCTGCTGGGCTGGAGCGAGGCGCAGCGCAACGAGCATCTGCGCGAGACGATGCAGGTCTACTACGTGGAGTTTCGCGCCCGGCTCGCCGACGCCGTCGCGAACTGGAAGCGTACCGGCGAGATCCGAAAGACGGCCGATGACGGGGACGTCGCGAAGACGCTGCTCGCAATGATCCTCGGCTTTGTCGTCCAGTCGGCGATCACGGGCGATGTCTCCGCGCAGGAACTTGCGCATGGCCTGCGCGATCTTGTCCAGCGCGAGGGCGCCGATGCAGAGTGACGCCGGCGCCCCGCGCCCCACAACGCATGCTGTCTATCTGATCCTGCTTGCGATTCAGACGGGAGCCGCTACCGTTCTGGTGCTGGTCGTGTTTCCGCTTTTCCAGCAAGTCGTCACGGCAATCGGCCAACCGCAGCAGCTTCCCACGTCCACGGCAATCATCGCCGTCGTTGCGGCGTCCGTCATGCAGGTCTGCTACTGGCTACGATATCATCGGGTGCCAGTCGCCGCGCCGATCCGCGGCGCAATGATCGGCCATCTCGTCTTGTTCGCCAGCCGCGCCAGCTTCTTTTTCTCCGGCGCGGTTTTCTCGGCAATCTTCTTTCGCCACGTCCCCCAACTCGACGTCCTGCCGCCAATGGGACAAGTGTAGGGGGGTACTGCCTTTGACACAAAGGGTTCAACCTACCAAACGCGGGCCAAGTAGCCGTAATGAAAGAGGAATTCGGCCTCTCCGGTTGCTATGGCGGTGCGGACGGATTGCACAACACCCCCTGAAATCGAGGTGAAAGCCGGCATTCCTGATGCGAAACGGTGCGTTCTGACCCTAAAACCATGCACCTTGGTGCGGTGTTCTGCTAAGCGCCGGGAAAGCCCGAGGTATCAGGCGTTTGCGAGCGTGGCAGTGCAGCGGAGGAGCACTTGTGCACCGGCTTGCGGCCAGAAACGTGACGGAAATTGGTGCGAAGCAAATTCGAGTTGGTTGAGCGAGGTGGGAAATACGTTCCCACCTCGCTCGTTTTGTTCCCACCTTGCGCAAAGCGCGGAATTGCAGGGCATTGCGGCGCAGCAGCGGTTCAACTTAAAAATCGGGAGGTGGGAACAGGGGTGGCAGAAGGCGGCGTTAGAATGGAGCGATCTTCTACCCCCACTTAACGACGGAAACGTTGCGAATTACTGCCTCTTGATATCCTCGGTCACGACATCTCCCCGGCAACCCGAATTCTCGCCGTCGATCACCAGGATGCTATGCGTAGCGAAACCGCTGTCGGTCACAATTGCCTTCGTGCCCGCTGGTACGGCGCACGACAACAGCTCCATGACCATCATAGGGTTGGATTTGTGAACCCCAGCGCGGATGAGCTTGAAACCCTCATCCATTGCATCGCCGTCACGCCAGACAAAAACCGGCTCGTCCCCTCGACCAAGTGTAACTTCTGAAGCGTGTGCCGAACCAGCGGTGGTCGCTATAATTGCAACTGCAAAGCCGCAAACATTCAGTATTTCCCGTACCTTTTTCATAGGTCCCTCAAGCGTTTACCATGCCAGGTTACCTTAACCGAGAATATAGTTCGGCGCTACATTGCACGTAAAAATATGCGCTCGTAATAGGCATGGGGAGAGCAGGATGCAACTTCTGACAATCATCAAGCCAAGCGTTTGCCAGTGCCGGGTTCCGCTACCGCTTCGATCACGCTCTGTCTGATATCGTATTCCAATCCTCCGAGAAGGCTCCGCAATTTTCCTTCGTCGGTATTGCCCTTAGCCATCGAAATCAGCTCATTATACCAACGAATGGTTTCACTCTCACGCGCATCTTCAGTGAGCCTTATTCCCTGAGAGTCGTTGATTTCGCGAATCATAGCTTTGACCGCTTTGAAAATCGCGGGATTTATCTCACGCGTAGGGCGTCCAGCACGCAATAGCTCTTCCCGATTGCCTTCACCCACAGCTATCCCGGCCGCAAGCTCCTCTACAGAGAGGCCAACAGCTTGAGCTATCTTCAAAGCGTTCGGCGCGGATGGGGTCGAGCGTAACGAAACATATTTGTTCAGCGTTCCTACAGGAATGCCAGTTTTCCGGGCCATCACCCCCGATTTTCCCCCTGCCTGGATAGCGTCGCGAACGCGCTCACGAAACAGCATTTCCTCAGCGTCGATCTTTTCAGACACAACAGCCCCATAACATGCCCAATTGGGAATTGACGAAATTCCCAATTGGGCATAATCATATTTGTGCGGCCCGCTTCGGCGACCCGCAAATGTTGCAAATCCCTGAGCAAAAAGCGGGTGCGCTACCACCCGCTTCCTGTAGGAGTTAGTCATATGGCAAAGGCCAAGCCCAAGTGGGACCGCCATTCGATCCTCGCCGAGTTTCGCCGCCGAGGCGTCAAATTCAGCGACTTCGCCGTTGAGAACGGCCGCAACCCCAACACCTTTCGCGGCATCTGGACGCGCTGGAACCGGCCGAACGAACAGCTGATCGCAGACTTCCTTGGTGATCCCGTCGAAGTGGTCTGGCCCGACCGCTACCCCATACAATCTAACCGCATCTTCCATACCGCGAAATCCGAGGCGTTAGAAAGTCAAAAATCGGGTAGGGCGTCTGACATGCGGGTGGCGGCATGATCCGTTTCGTGTCGGACACAAACACACCGTCTGACATCGAGAACGGTCGTCTGCGACTTCAGGCGTCGATCTTCAGCCTGCTCGAAATCCCGAGCGACGCGGAAATCCGCAACAAGGTCGAGGGCTACGCCTCGGAATATGAACTTGCCGATGCGGGCGAGAGAAGCTTTGCGCGCTGGTATGAAGATACCTTCGCCGATCTGCCGATAGAGGACGAAGATCGTGTCCGCGTTGAACTCTGCGCAGTCTACGTCTTGGGCTACCTCAGTGCAGCGCGCGATTTGGGCCACCTGCCGGAAGGCGACCCCACATGAACGCGCTCGCCGCCGTGTATCGCGCCCTCCTGTCCTTCTCCGCCCGCGATTTCTTCGCCTTCTGGGCCATCACTGCCTTTGTGCTCGGCGTCCTCTACTTCGCCGGCACTGCAACAGCCCTCATTCTCATTTGGAGAGCCGCGCAATGACCATGACGCATCGCGAGAACATTCCCTTTTTCAACGATCTGCCTGAGAAGGCCGTAAAGGCCGCGTCCCGTCTTTGGGATGCAATTCATCAGCCGGCCTATAACGGCGTCGTGGCCTACAACGATTTCGTGCAGGACCTAACCTTTGCGGGCATCATCGCGCCGCCGCGCTCCGTGGTGAAGCGTTGGCAGGCCGGCGTCCAGGCGGGCGGCATCGCCCGGCCGGGAGCGCTCGGTACAGTTGCCCCCGGAGCCAACGGCAAGACGGAAGCTGAGACGGCCAAAGCGAAGCCGGGGCGCAAGGTGCGGCGACCGGCCGATGATACGGGCGGCCCGATTGTTTCCGAGAGCCAGATCGTGGTGATGCCTGTTCTAGAAGATGCCGGCATCGAGCACCTCTTCACTCCGCCTCGTTCGACTGCACCGACCGAGGAAGCCTTTGAAAAACTGACGCCCGCAACGTTTGGCGGGACGGTGTTTTCCACGCTTATGGGGGCGAGCATCACGCCTCCTGATCTCAGTGAGGGGCGGCCGGACCCGGCGCTCGTCCTCGTCGCGCGGCAGATGATCGAAGAGGAGGTTGCCCGCGTCAACTTGGATGTGCGCGCCACAGCGAGGGCGAATGTCGCCGCGCGCTTCCGGCAGATTGCTGCCGACTTGGAACGGACCAGCTAGCGCCTCACGCCTTTCCCGTTGGCATCGCCTTCATGTGCCAGCGGGACGGCCGAGCCGTAGTCGGAAGCTGCGCTCGGCCACCCCCTTTGCCGCGTCGATCCGGTCTTGCGTCCGGCGTGGCCTCGCGGAGCCGCCGTCTCAATGCCCCCGACGCGGCGGCTCCGCAGCAGTCCAGCAGACACATTCCCACAGGACACCATGTTCAATCCCGAGAATTCCTACGTTCCAGACCAGCGCACCGAAGGGGTGCGTGATATTCCTCTCGCAGAGATCGACATTCCCGACGATCGCGCCCGTTCCTACGATGAGCAAGAGGCGAAAGCGCTTTCCCTTATTATCGCCGCCACCGGCCTTCAGCACCCGATCCGTGTTCGCCTTGTCGGCAACCGTTTTCGCCTGATAGCTGGTCGCAAGCGCCTTGAGGCCTTCCGCTTACTGCAATGGGAGGCGATCCCAGCGACCATTTCGACGGCTTCGACCGATGACGAGGCGAAGCTCGAAGAGGTCATGGAAAATCTCGGCCGTGTCGATCTCGATGCACTCGACCGTTGCCACCACCTCTATGACCTGAAGCAGGTTCATGAGCGCCTGTTTCCAGAGACCCGAAATGGCGGCGACCGCAAATCAGAGATCAGAAGCCAAAAATTGGCTTCTGATCTGGAAGCGCCCGAAATCCTCGGCTTCACGAAGTCGGCGGCAGAAAAAATCGGCCTCAGTGAGAGTGCGATCAAGCTTGCCGTTAAAATCTGGACCGACCTGACGCCTGAAAGCCGGGAACGCGCCACCGGCACGCGTATCGCGAAACGGCAATCTGCCTTGAAAGAGCTTTCCGAGCAGTCGCCGGCCGATCAGGTGACGGTGCTGGATATGGTTCTGGCCGATCCACCAGTTGCATCGACCGTGGCCGATGCCGTGGAAATCCTGAAGACTGGCGCGGCAAAGACACCTTCCGAAAAAAAGGCGGAAGCCGCCCGGAACGCCTTGAAGGCCCTACCGCAGCCAGTCGCCTCGTCGATTGCCAGTGCCCAGTCCGCTGCTGCTCGGCTCGCAGAATTTCAAAAGGGCATCGCCACGCTGTCGAAATTCTTCGGCGGCCTGAAGGACGATGAACTGGATACCGTTGTCCTGGAGCATGAAGAGCGCATCGTCGCATCGCTCAAGCGCAGGGGGCGCATCTAACCATGTCCCGCCGCCGCGATCCCCTCACGAAAGACCTGTTCAGTTGGGAGCCGCCGAAGGTGGCTATCGGCTACAGCGCCGACGTGATCGGACGTGGGCGGCTGGACGCCAAAATTGCGCGGCTGATTTCGCATGCCCTTCGCGATGCGCGCGAAGATCAAGGTCTCAGCCGAGACGACGTGGCGCAACGGATCAGTGATTTCCTCGGCCGGAAGGTCTCAGCGGACATGCTCTACAAGTGGACTTCCGAAAGCTCGGAAGATCACCGCATCCCGCTCGATGCCTTCGTTGCCCTCGTTCATGCGACCGGAGCCAAGGGCTTGCTCGGCTTCGTGCCCGGCGAGTTCGGCCTGACCGTGATCGAGGATGAATACGCCGCGCTGATCGAAGAGCGCCTCTTGGAAGATCACATTGAAGAGATGCAGGCGCGCCGACAGGTGCTTGCCGCGCGCAGGAAAGCAAAACGATGACCTCCAACGAATGGTTCAGCGCCCGAGAGCTTGCCGCCATCGCGAAAGATCGCGGCGTTAAAAACTTTCCCTGGAGCAAGCGCGGCGTCAACAATTTGGTTGCCGAGCAAGGATGGACCTCCCTGCCGGACAACCTTTGCCGCGAACGTTCCGGCCGAGAGGGCGGCGGCGGAAAGGAATTCCATTTTTCGCTCCTGCCCGACTTCATGCAGGACGTCATCCACGCACGACAGACCAAGGCGCTGCAATTGGCGGCGCAGGAGATGCGGCGGGAAGTCGAGCGCAAGAAGGTCGAGACCCTGCCGGTGACGTCGCTGCGGTTCCGCCAGCGCCAGACCATGGAAGCGCGTGGCGAAATCCTCCTCTCGATCGACCGTTACGCGGCGCAACACGGGTACGTCGGCCGTCGCAAGGCCATCCTAGATTTCGTCTCGGCGCAGGAGCACCACGCAGAATGGGTGGTTGCGAGCGAGAAATCAAAGGCAGGCGAGCCGGTTAACGGGCGAGAGCTGCTGATGCTTGAGCGTCCCTCCCGCCTTGAGGACCCGAACGGGCTCTGGTTGCTTGCCGACACACTGCGCTTGGCGAACGACCGTTGTGGCGATGCCTTCAAAGTTTCCCTCCGCACGGTGCAGCGTTGGTTCAGCCTTCGTGATGCCGCTGGCGTCACAGCTCTTGCCCCAGCACTGACGAATGAAGAGGAACCGATCTCGGAAGAGTTCAAGTCGTTCCTCTATTACTATGCCCGGCCGTCGAAACCGGCCGCGACAGAGGCGCTGAAGGATTATCTCAAAGTCAATCCCTTCAGCACGCTCTCCATTGAGCAGGTTCGCTACACGCTGAAGCACAAGCTGAACGATATCGAGCGCAATGTCGGCCGTGAGGGACTTCTGACCCTGCGTTCGCGCATGGCCTACATCCAGCGCTCGACGGAGAACCTGTTCCCGACCACGATTTACACGGCCGATGGCAAGACCTTCGACGCCGAGGTGGCGCATCCGATTTCGAACAAGGCGTTTAAGCCGGAAATCACCTCCATTCTGGATGTTGCGACACGCAAATGCGTCGGCTTCGCCGTCTCGCTGAAGGAAAACGTCATCGCGGTGACGGAAGCCCTGCGCAAATCCTGCGAGGCGGAGGGCATTTGCGCGATCTTCTACGTGGACCGTGGCCCCGGCTACAAGAACAAGGCTTTTGACGCCGACACCAGTGGCCTCATGGGGCGGCTCTCCATCACGAAGATGCATGCCTTGCCATACAATTCACAGGCAAAGGGCATCATCGAACGGTTTAACGGTTCGGTCTGGAACCCGCTTGCGAAGAAACTGCCGACCTATCTCGGCAAGCCGATGGACAAGGAAGCCGCCAAGGCGGCGCACAAGGAAACCCGCCGCGACCTGAAGGAATTCGGCTCCTCCCGCCTTCTGCCGTCGTGGGACGATTTTCGCGATATGTGCGCGGAAGCGGTCGCGGAATATAACGATACCGAACATGAGGGCCTGCCGCGCTTCTATGACGAGGCGGCTGGAAAGTACCGGCATTACACGCCGAACCAGTTCTGGGCGCTGCATGTCGCAGACGGCTTCGAGCCGGTTCCCGTCGATGCCGACGAGATTGACGATCTGTTCCGGCCCACGATCGCGCGCAAGGTCCAGCGAGGTTTCGTTTCGTGGAAAAACAATACCTACCACCATCGGGAGCTGGAGCTTCGGAACAACGAGTGGGTGCTTGTCGGCTACGATTTCGATGACGCGTCCAAGGTTTGGGTGCGCGAGATCGATCACGCCGAGCATCAGCCCGGCCGCCTGATCTGTGTGGCGGATTGGGATAGCAACAAGCGCGACTATGTCCCGATGTCTGTCCAGAAGCAGGCAGAGGAGAAGCGCACTCAGGGCCGCGTCAAGCGCTTGGAGGGCAAACTGCGGGACGTGCAGAGCGAGTTTGTCGCTCCGTACCTTGTCGAGCAGTCCTCCATGGAGCCCATGCCAATCATCGACCTTCGGGCCGAGCCGATCCCCGCTGGCCCCGTGCTGGTCGTGGACAACAGCCCCGGCGCATCCACCCCGACGCCCATGGCCGACCTTCCGGCCGCGCCCATCATCCGTTCCAAGCAGGATTTGGCCCGTTTCGCGCTCGCCAATCCGGACAGCCTCACCAGTAGCCAAGTTCGCGTACTGCGGGACTGCCTCAACCGGCAGACCGAGATTGAACTCTTCCTCCTCGACGGCATCGACGTGGACGCTCTCACCGAGATCGTTCGCGCCGCCGCCTGACAGGACCATGCACAAGAGAGACATGAAATGAAGAATGCCTTTGTCAGAACCAGCAATGTGAAGCGCTATTTTCAGGCGCTTTCCGCCCTTGAGGATCGCGGCGCACCGGAAGCTTGCCTTATTGTGGTCGATGGCGAACCCGGCCTCGGCAAAACCACGACACTGCGCCATTGGGTGGCCCAGACCGGCAGCATCTACCTGCGCGCCAAGAAGGAATGGGACGCCAAGTGGTTCATGGATGACCTCCTGGAGGCGATGAATGTCGTTCCTCCGAATGGTTTCAAAGTGAAGTTCAAAGAGGCGTTAAAAGTCCTCGCCACCCTTCGTCATGATCTTTCGCTTCAGGGCGGAAGCTTCGGCATCGTCATCGACGAGGCCGATCATATCGCCGGAAAACAGTCCATTCTCGATACGGTGCGCGACCTCACCGACAATCTCGAACTGCCGGCAATCCTCGTTGGCATGGATAAGGTCAACGACAAGCTGAAGCGCTATCCGCAGGTCGCGTCTCGCGTTTCGCAGCGGGTACATTTCACGCGCGCCTCCAAGGAAGATGTCCGTCACTTCATAGACGAACGCTGCGAAGTCCGGGTTGCCGACGATCTGGTGGACTTCGTGTTGAAGGTGACTGGCGGCTATAACCGCGAAATCCTTGAGGCCATCGCGCGCATCGAGCGGTTTGGCCTGATTTCCCCACCCGGCTCCGACGGCGTGACCCTGCGTGACATGGCAGGTCAGATCATCATTGACGATCGCGCCACCAGCAAGCCCGTCATGGTCCCGAGGGTTGTCTGATGGACGCGCGCCTTGAACCGGGAGAAATCCCCAGCACGATCCTGCATTGCCTTGCCGATGGCGCTTGCCGCACGATCGACGAGCTTGATGAGATGCTCGACCTCAGCCGTCGCCAGATTTCCGATGGTGCGGCAAAGCTCGTGCTGCGCGACTACCTCGAAAGGGTGGAGACGGGCTGCTACCAGCTGACCCCTGTGGGCATCGCAGCGGCGCAGGCCGGCGAGACGATCTCCAGCGGCCCTTGGCGTCCGGACACGGCCCGCGCGCGTCGGCCCGTCCGCGACACTTTTCGGCGGCGGCTTTGGAGCGCAATGCGTATGGGCGGCGTCTTCACGATCGCCGACCTTGTCATGGCGGCGGCACGCGCTGGCGATATGCGGCCGGAAAACAACGCTTCCCGCTACATCGCGTACCTCATCCGGGCGGGCTACGTCGAAGAGCTGCGCGAACGCAGGCGCGGCACGAAGCTGACTTCCAGCGGCTTCAAGCGCTACCGGCTCGTTAAAAACACCGGGCCGCTCGCACCTGCCTTCAGCCCCAAGCGGATGGCGCTGCACGATTACAACACGCGGGAGGATGTGCCGTGCGGCAGCAGAGCCTGATCCCGTTGCCCGATCCCGCCTGGATCGATGTCCTGCGCGCCGAGGCTGCGAAGCCAAAGCGGTCAAAGCAGCAGATTGCCGATGAACTCGGCGTTTCTCGCACGGCGATCTCGCTCCTCTGCGCCGGAAAATACTCGGCGAAGCTCGACAAGGTTAGTCGCAAGATCGCCGACCAGGTCGTGCGGCGGTACGCCCATCAGGTGTGGTGCCCCCATCAGCGTGCGGCGATCGGCGAGCGCGTTTGCCTGTCCTACGCCCGCGCGACCATGTCGACCAGTGATCCGGTCAAGCTTCGCCAGTGGGCTGCTTGCCAGTCCTGCGCGCTTAATCCCCTGAAGCCAAAGAGTGAGGTGAACGATGCTGTGTGACGCCCTTGTCGCGCTCCGAGACCGGATGCTGCCGCTTGTTAGCCGCGAGGAGCGCTCCGAGCTGGTCCTAACGTTCCGGACGATGGAGATGGAGGCCCGGAACATGGAGGAGCGCATCCAATACCTGACCGGCAGGCCGCATGCGCCTTTGGAAGGCAGGCTCATTTCGTCGCCCATGATCGAAATCGGGAGCCTCGCATGATCTGGACATCCGACATGATCGCCTTGCTGAAGGCTTTCGCCCACCTGCACAGCGTAGCCGACGTTCCGATCCATCCGGGCTACGCCGGCACTGTCACCACCTTGCTCGATCTTTGCGAACGCGAAGTTCTCAAGCTTGAGCACGCCCAGCGTTGCGCCGCAGCGGCTCCGGCCCATTCGGCGGAAGGCAACGTCATCCACGTCAAGTTCAACCGTCCATCGTCGCCCGAAGGCGGCGTGGCCTGATTCATACAAGGGATTTCAGCATGGAAGCCTGCATCATCGCAGAACCGAAAACCGCCCGCCCGACCTACGAAGTGAACGGGAAAATCTACATCGAGGACATTCGCGGCCGGCTCATCCCTGCCGATCAGTATGAGGAGCTTTCCCCGCCGACCGGCTTCATCGAAATCAACGGTCGCAACCACGTCCAGGATGCCGAAGGCCGGTGGATGGATTGGACGTTGGTCAAGCCGAAAGATCAGCTTCAGGATGAGGTCGTTAGAAAGATCATCGCCTATGCGCTTGACCTTTCGGCGCAGGTAACGCGCTTCCGTCGCCATACCGAACAGGACATGGCGTCTATCATCGCGCTCCTCGAACAGGAATATCGCGTCACGATCGGCGGCCCCGGCGGCAATTATTCACTCCGCACGTTTGACGATCTGATGCGCGTGGAGATGAAGGTCGGGAAGTTTATGGAGTTCGGCCCCGAAATCCATATCGCCAAATCACTCATCGACGAATACCTGCGCGAAATCACTTCCGACGCGATCGCCGAACTGAAAACCCTCGTCCTCGGCGCATTCGAGGTCGACAAGAAGGGCAAGCTGGATCGCCAGAAAATTCTGGACTTGAGGAAGTACGATATCAAGGACGAACGCTGGGTCCGTGCCATGCAGGCGATTGCGGATGCCGAACGCACGGTGATGGTGCGCGAATACCTGCATTTCAAAGTGCGGAAGTCGCATCAGGACGAATTCCGTGCCGTCACCATCAATCTCGCCAAGGCGTGAGGTGACCATGACCCCCGCTACTTATAACGACGAGATGCTTGAGGAGGAGGCCCGTGTCACCGCGATCCATCCGATCGGCATGATTGGCGATACGGAAAATCCGCCTGAGTGGCTCATCGAACTATGGGAGGATGCTCAGGACCCGAGCGACCCCATCTTCTCTGCCCTGCCTGAACTGGCGGCAGTCATGGTGGACGATGTTGCCGAATGGGCACGCGCCCTGGTCATGCACTCCCGATCCGGCTTCATCGTCCGGTTCGAAGTGTGCGTGCGGCACTACTTCCCCCCGCCGGCCACCGCCTACCAGAGCAGCTGGAATTGGGTCCAACTGGGCACCTTGTATGCGCAGACGATCGAAGAGGTTGGGCCGGCCGTCCTGAAGAACGCCCGTGATCAGCACGAGGTCGAGCTTCAGAAGGCAGCAAGCGCGGCGAATGCGTCATGACGGGCCAGTATGAATACATCTTCCGTTATTACGGCGTCCGGCCGGTCATCGGCGGCCGTGTCGAGCACAGCGTCACGGGTGAATTCGGCACCATCCTGAAGGAGGCCGAGACGCACACGCACTATGTGCATGTCCAATTCGATGGCTGCAAGCATCCCGGCCTCTGCCATCCGCTAGAGCTCGACTTTCTCGCGCCCGACGAGATCGAGGGCGTTTCCTTGGACCCGGAGGGTTCCTCCATAAAATCGAAGGGAATTTCCGATGAGTGACCTTCTCACCGAATGCCCCTGCACGACCATCGAGCAAGACGAAGATTGCCCGGTCGGCTTCCCCTCGCTCCTCTGCGGAGCGTGCAAAGGCACCGGCTATACCGCCCCGGAAACCATCACCGCGCTCGCCGCCGAGATGTTGCGCATCGCCAGCGACATGGGCGAGACCGAAGACCCATTCGCGGCGTGGGAAAGCATCGAATTGCTCAAAAGCCAGCGCGAGCAGTTGCGCAAGGCGTTAGAGCCGTTTGCGGCTTTCCGGACAGCAAGACACCTCGGACGGTACTCGGACAGCATCGGCGAGCACTTTTCTAAGGAACAGTTCGAGGCTGCCCGCGACGCCACAGACACGGGCGGAGCTGCCCCAGCCGGAGGCGAATGATGGATATGTTGGCATCCGCACGCCTTAACGTTCTGCGCGATCTTTCGAACTGCCCGGCCTGCGGCGCAAAAGTCACTGCCCACGGCGCGGATACCGGCCGGTTCAGCGTTCTGTTCGCCTGCACCGCGATTTTCGACGTGGCAGACGGCAAGCCGATCTCGGTGCTGCATCCGTGCCCGCAACCCTCCTACGTCGCAATCGCCGCGCTCAACAGGCAGGCCGGAGGTGCGCCTTGAACACGTTCGCCGTTATCAATATTGCCCGCGCGCAGCTCGGCCTGGACGAAGATACGGTGCGGGCGCTCTATAGTCGCGTTACCGGCATCAACTCTTTGCGTGCCATGTCGGAGCGTCAGCGCATTGCAGTTGTCGAGGAGCTGAAGCGGCTTGGCTTTCGCGTGACGTCCGGCGGAAAGAAGCTGCCGGCGTCGACAAAGCCGTATATCCGGTTGATCCACGCCCTCTGGAAATCTTGCCATCGCCTCGGCGTCGTTAACGACGGCTCCAGGCAGGCGTTGCGAAATTTCTGCCGAGCCTGCCTCTACCCTGACAATAACGCTGTCGCCGTCGATCCGGACGCACTCGACTATGGCAAGGCCTCCAAGGTCATTGATGCGCTGAAAGCCATGGAGAAGCGTGGAAAGGCTTCACGATGACGGCCGATAACCTTGCCGGCATTCCCGCCTCGCTGATCGACGTCGCCGAAACCCTCGGTCTGCGCGTGGCGTTGAAGCTGCTTCAGCAGTATGCCGGCATCGAAGTCCCGGTTCCGAAATCTCCCGATGAAGCTCATCCGTTCATCCGCGCTCTTGGCAGAGAGGACGGCTATGCGCTATGCAGTATGCTCGGCGGCAACATGATCTACGTGCCGAACCGAAAAAAGAGCGCCAAGCCGGACGTGCTGGCACTACAGGCGGCAGGCAAGAGCCGCGAGGAAATCGCCCGCGCTCTCGGCATTTCCCAGCGCCACGTTCGGCGCGTTGCCAATCAGGACAAACCCCGCCAAGCCGATCTCTTCGGGACATAACCGGACACATGTCCGGGCGCTCGCATTGCGCGACTGCTCTACGGTCCTCGCATATTTTCGTTGCGAGGTCTTATGTCCAACACCGGCATTTACGTTTTCACCAAGCCACGCCGTCCCGTAACGCGGGTTTTTCTACATTGTTCCGCATCCGACCGTCCGGAACATGACAATGTCGCCACGATGGATCAGTGGCACAAGCAGCGTGGCTGGGCCGGCGTCGGATATCATCTTTTCATCCGCAAGTCCGGTCTCATCGAAAAGGGCCGCGATCTGGAAAAGGTGCCGGCCGCGCAGGAAGGCCACAATACCGGCACGATCGCCATTTGCTTGCACGGCCTTGCGGTGGACAAGTTTACCGACGCGCAGTTCAAGTCGCTTCTGACCCTCTGCCACCAGATCAACGAGGCCTATGACGGCAAGGTCACGTTCCATGGTCATCGTGAGGTTGCCAACAAGGCGTGCCCGGTTTTCGACTATAAGGCGGTCCTGTCGCTTGATCGCGGCGGAAAGCTCGCCCGCTCCAAGGTTTTGGCGGGCTCCAAGTCCCTTCAGGCGCCCGTGCTTGCGGCCGACACGCCGCTAGAGGTCCTCACGCCAGCGGTCATTTCCACCCTTCGTTTCGGCAACCACAATAGTGCCGTCGAAGGCCTTCAGCGCCGGCTGACGGACCTTGGCTATTTCCCCGGCGCAGTGGACGGCCATTTCGGCGAACGGACCCGTTCTGCGGTGCTGGCGTTCCAGGCCGACAATCATCTGGAGACGGATGGGGTCTTTGGGCCGGCCTGCCGGGAGGCGCTGAAAGATGCGAAGCCTCGCCCCGTCTCGGAGAAGCGCGCTGCCGCGACGGTCTCAAGCCTCGCCAGCAGCGGAAGCCGTATCGCGCAGGCCTCTCTCAACAGCGGCGCGATGGGCGGGCTGTTTGCGGCCGGTGGCGCGCTTTCCGTGGTTGAGCAGACGTCCGGCATCGTGTCGCAGCTGACCGGTTATGCGGGCGTGTTCGGTGACGCGTTGACCCGGCTTGGCCCGTGGATCGGCGGCGCGATCCTGATCGGCGGTGCGATCATCGTCTGGCAGGCCATCCGCGCTGGCAAGGCGCGTGCCGAGGATCACCGCACCGGTAAGACCGCATGAAGAAGTGGTTTCTGTCGCTCCTCGGCATTGATCTGTTGCCGGTCATCTGCGCTCTCGTTGTCTTCGCCGGAGCCTCTGGTTTCGGCGTTTATTTGGTCGGCCGTAAAGATGGGGCTGCCTCTTGCAACGTCACCGCGCTGACAGCCGAGAATGCCGAACTGCGGAAGGATATCGCCGCCATGCGCGCGGTTTCCGCCGCCGCCGTCGAGCGGGCCACCACTGACGCCGCCGCCATCTCCATCCTTCGCGAACAGGTCGATAATCTCGAAAATGCGTTTCCTCCCGCTGATAATTCTTGCCGTCTCACTCCCGACGACGCTCGCCGGCTGCGCGCTATCCGGTAGCAGGATCGCCATTCCCGCTGTTCGCCCTGTGCCGCCCCTGTCTGCCGAGGACAGGGCGGCTTGCGGCGATCCGGGCGTTAGAGATCACGCCGTCGCTCAGGTCGAAATCGGCCGGCAGCGCCTCGCCCTTGCCGAATGCAGCCGCAAGCACGGCCGCGTCGTCTCCCAGTACCAGGACATCGAAAGGCTTTCTGCGCAGTGACCGATCCCACCACCCATCTGCATACGCGCATCGAGAAGGCGCATGAGAGGCTCGACGGCCTGGGCAATCGCGTAACGACGCTAGAGCGCAACGAGGCGGTCTCCAATGAACGCATGTCCGTCATCCAGGCGTCCCTCACCAAGATCGACGGCAATCTGTCGCGCATCGTCTGGACCTTCATCATCGCCGTCGTCGGCGCATTTGCCACCTTCATTTTGAAAGGAGGCCTGAATGGCCTCTGATAACGATCATCGCCGAAAGGCGCGTGCCGACTATATCTACCGTCGCATGTCGCTCAGCACGATCGCGCTGACGCTCAATGTTGCGCAGACAACGATCGGCCGCTGGAAGAAGGCCGCGAAGGAAGACGGCGACGATTGGGACATGGCGCGCTCGGCCGCCGTGATCGCGGGCGAAGGTCTCGATACGGTTGTTTCGTCCGTTGTCGAAGACTTCGTCATCATGGCGCAGGCGCTACTGGACGAGGTCAAGAACAACAAAGACTTGTCCATTGATCAGAAGATCAAGCACATGGTGGCGCTCGGCGATGCCATGGTGAAGGTCACCGCGTCGGCCGGCAAGCTTGCACCGAAGATTTCCGAGCTCGGCGTGGCGCAGAGCGTCGTGCAGCATCTCATCGCCTTCGTCCAAGAGCAGTTCCCGCAGCACATTTCCGTGGTGCAGGAAATCATCGTTCCGTTCGGTGACCGGATTGCGAGCGCCTTCAGGTCATGAAGCGACCAAGCCTGAAAGCCAAGGTCAGCGAAAAGGACTTTCTCGATTGGATTTCCGAGAAAGCCGACGAACTTGCGCGGTGGGTGGACCTGTCCGTTACCGCCTTTCCGGCCGATCCGAAGGCGAAGGCCGAGCGCCTCGCCAAGGTTCGCGGGCCGGGTGGCTTTCAGTTCTTTCTCGAAACGTATCTGCCGCACTATGTGAAGGGCGAGCACAGCCTTTTCCATCGCGAGATTTTCGACCGCGTGCCGAACATCCTCGCCAGCAAGAAGGGCGTGCGAGACTTGTTCGTCGCGCCCCGCGGTTCTTCCAAGTCCACGCACCTGTCCCTTGGCTTCGCGCTCTACTGCATCTGCCTCGGGCACAAGCGTTATATTCTGGAGGTCTGCGACGTCTACGCGCAGGCCGCGCTGTTGATCGAGGCGCTCAAAGCGGAGCTGACCGAAAACCCCCGGCTTTCTAACGATTTCCCCGACGTCACCGGTCAAGGTCGCGTCTGGCGCGAGAGCGAGATCGTCACCGCCAACAATGTGCGCGTCGAAGGCCTCGGCGCTGGACAGAAGCTTCGCGGCCGTCGCCATGGTCCATACCGTCCCGATCTCATGTTCTTCGACGATCTTGAGAACGATGAGGCAGTGCGCTCGCCCGAACAGCGTAAGAAGCTGGAGACATGGATCAAGCGCGCCGCCTTGAAGGTCGGCCCGCCCGATGGGTCGATGGACGTGATCTGGGTCGGGACCGTTCTGCATTATGACGCCGTGCTGGTCCGCGCGTCGAAGTCGCCGGTTTGGCGGGTTGCCGAATTCCAGGCGATCATCCGCTTTCCCGATCGCATGGACCTCTGGGACAAGTTTGAAGAGGCGTTCAACAATGACGGTGAAGAGGCAGCCCGCGCGTTCTATGACGCGAACAAGGCGCAGATGGACGAAGGTGCGGTGGTCAATTGGCCGGCGATGCAGCCGCTCGTCTGGCTCATGCTTGAGCGCGCCGCCGATCATGACAGCTTCGCCACCGAGTACCAGAACAAGCCGATCAACGCCGGAAGCCCCTTCAGCAAGCTGACCTTCTGGACGCTGCGCGAACCGGGCCTGATCTATTTCGGGGCGGTCGATCCGTCGCTTGGCAAAAAGGGCAAGGGCCGCGATCCGTCCGCAATCCTGATCGGCGGCTTCAATCGGCTCACCGGCACCATGGACGTTGTCGAGGCGTCGATCCGCAGGCGTCTGCCGGACGTCATCATTTCCGATATCATCGCCTTCCAGCGGCAGTATCGCTGCCTTCTCTGGTTCGTCGAGGCCGTCCAGTTTCAGGAATTCCTGCGCACAACGCTGATGACGGAGGCCGCAAAGCTCGGCGTCGGCATTTCCGCAGTGCCGGTCATTCCTAACGCGGACAAGGATTTGCGCATTGAGCGTCTTCAGCCGCCTGCCGCAGCCGGCCTCATACGCGTCAACACCACGCAACAGACCTTGATCGACCAGCTGCAGCAATGGCCGGATGCCGATCATGACGACGGCCCCGACTGCCTCGATATGCTCTGGCAGCACACCTTGATGTACGCAGGCGGTCGGGCTGGAGCGCCCGGCGCTGGCGGCGGCATTGCAACGGCCTCCAGCTCGGCTGGCGGCGAACGACTTGGAGACTATCGCCTGTGAGCCGCCGTAAGCACAACAAACCTGCCGCTTTTGCCGCTCCCGTCGCTGATAGGAAGAACCTGCCGGCCGAGGCGCGCGGGCTGATCGCCACCGTCCAGAACGATATCACCATCCCGTACTTCAGCGGCGCGTTGCAGCATGCCGACGACACGCTCTTGCTGCGCGGCGGCGGCAAGGGCCTCAAAATCTATGACGAGATCAAGCGTGACACCCACGCCTCGTCCATGCTGGCCAAGCGCGACAAACAAATGATCGCCCGCGAGTGGGAGGTGGAGCCTGCGTCGGAAGCGCCTCGCGATGTCGAGGCGGCGGATTTCGTCCGTGAGACGCTGAAGGGACTGCCGTTTGACCGGATCAGCGAAGAGCTTTCCGGCGGCTCCATTCTGAAGGGCTTCGCGGTCTCCGAAGTCGTCTGGGCGCGTAAGGGCGAGCGCATCGTTCCGGAGAAGATCGTCAGCCACGATCAGCGCCGTTTCGCCTTCGGCGCGGATTGGAAGCCGCGTCTTCGCACCTGGACGAACATCACCGACGGCATCGAGCTTCCGGACCGGAAGTTCATTGTCCACCGATATGGTGCACTCGGAAATAACCCGTACGGTCTGGGCCTCGGGCACCAACTGTTCTGGGCCGTCCTTTTCAAGCGGGAAGGCATAGCCTTTTGGCTGCACTTCCTCGACAAGTTTGCCGGCCCGACCGTCGTCGCGCAGACGCCTTACGGCATGCTGTCGGAAGAACAGCAAAAGCTGCTTAACGACCTTGCCGCGATCCGCACCGCGTCGGCGATCACCGTGCCGATCGGCACGGACGTTAAATTCCTGGAGGCTGCCCGCTCCGGCAGCGTCTCCTATCAGGAGTGGCTCGCCTATTGGGATAAGCAGATCACCATCTGCATCCTTGGCGAGACGCTGACCACCGATATCGGCGCCGGCGGCTCTCGCGCCGCCGCCGAGACCCATGCCGACATGCTAAGCCTGCTTGTCGATAGTGATGCCGATAATTTCTCCGATACGCTTTATGAGCAGTTGGTGTCGTGGCTGATCGACTACAACTTCCCCGGTGCTGGCGTCCCGCGTATCTGGCGCGTCCGTCCGACCAATGAAAAGGCCAAGGCCGAGACGCGGCAGGCGCGGGCGGAAGCCGCCACATCTGAGCATGCGGCCCTCGTCGGCATCATCTCGACGGCGGCAATGCTGGATGACGACGCGGTGGCACGGGAGTTCATCGTCTCGTTCGAGCTTACCCACGCGCTGTCCGACACGGCGATTGATCGACTTGTTGAGGCGCGTTTCGCTTTCATGGAAGGCGGAAAACGGGCGCGCGATCTGCGCCAGCTCGAAAAGGAAAACCCGACCTTCGCGGCGCTCTTCGGCCCGATCGACGTAAAAAAAAACTCTATGACGGCGTAGGCTTCGCAAGCGAGCCTGATGCGGTCGAGCAGCTGACCGATCATCTGGAAGAGTTGGCGGCGGGACATTTCACCCGGCGATTGAATGCCATCCGCGCCGCGATCGACACTACAGACGATCTCCCGGCAGCTGCCCGCGCCGTGCTTCAGCTCGCCGCGAAATGGACGCCGGCCGCGCTAGGCGCTCTCATGGCCGGCGCATTGGAGCTTTCCGCCCTGCATGGGCGTGAAGCGGTCTACCTGGATGACGAGGAGGAGGCGGGTTTCGCCGATCCCGACGTCTTCAACCAGCCCTTCAAAGAGCAGATCGACTTTTTTAAGCAGAAACGCGGCAAGCCGACGAAGGCCTGGACGGACGCCATGCGCGGCACGCACGACCGCGCCTTCGTCATTGCCGGCGCGACCGATCTTTCCATGTTGTCGGAGTTTCAAACCGCCATTGCCGAGGCGATGGAAAAGGGTACGACGCTGGAGGCATTCCGTAGCGACTTCGACAGGATCGTTGCGAAACACGGCTGGGCCTACAAGGGCGAGCGCGGATGGCGAACCCGCGTGATCTTCGAAACCAATATGCGGACGAGCTATATGGCGGGCCGGCTGAAGCAGATGCGCGATCCTGACGTACTGAAGCTTCGCCCCGTCTGGGAATACCGCCATGGTGAAACCCGCCGCCCGAAGGTCCCGCGCCGCCTTCACCTGTCCTGGCATGGCAAGCTGCTCATGCATGATGATCCCTGGTGGAAGAAGCACTTCCCGCCCAACGAATGGCTTTGCTCATGCGGTGTTCGGTCTAGATCGTTGCGGGACCTGAAGCGCATGGGGAAGGAACTGGATGAATCGCCGGCCGAACTGATGGAGCCCGTCATCGATCCGATTTCCGGCAAGTTGATAGAGCAGCCCCAGGGCGTCGGATTGGGCTGGGACTACATGCCCGGTGACCTTTGGGAACGCGGTCTTACGCCCTCGACATTGATGGACGAGGGTCGCGAACTCTTCGACAATCCCCGCATGGCGGTGGCGATCGACACGCCCGAACCGTTAGCGGATCTTATGAAGGACGCGAAACCCTTCTCCAGCAAGGTCATGGACGATGGCCTTGAGCCCGAGGACTATGTCAGGGCGTTCCTGAAGCCCTTCGGCGGCGATATCGGCAGCGCGGTCTTGTTCGAAGACCACACGGGCACGAAGCTTCCGATTTCCGACCAGCTCTTCCGGGACGCCGAGGGCGTGCTGAAGATCATGAAGCGCGGCCGGCATCGCCTTGTCGGCATGATGGCGGAAACCCTGATCGATCCCGATGAAATCTGGACCGGCGTTGCTCGCAAGGTCGAGAGCGGCGACCTGGTCGTGGATCGCCGGTATATCCGCGTGGACGCGGTGACGGGCATTCAGATCGTCTTCGAGATCGGCGAGCGTCTTTGGGAAGCGGTCACCAGCTACAATCCCACCACCAAAAAGGGCGATCCCGATTTCAAGGCCCTGGACAAGCGCAGGGGCGGAAAGCTGCTTTACAAGCGCCCGAAAAAATAAAGGCCGGGGTGATCCGGCCTCCGATCGATCAGGCAACTAGCTGGACCATTCACCGGTCATGGTCACCTGACACTTTTGACAAGATAATGCGCCGAAGAGGAAAAGTCCAATGTCCGGCATCAGCTACAAGGTCACGGTCGATGACCGCGATATGCGCGAAAAGCTCGCCGAGCTGATCGACCGAATGGAGAATGCCGAGGGCTTCTACAAGAACGTCGGCGAGCATCTGCTGAACTCGGTCGGCGACAATTTCGACAATGAGCAGGGACCGGACGGCGAAAAGTGGCAAATCCTGTCAGACGTCACGGTCGCCCGGCGTGAGGCGGCCGGACACGGCCCGACGCCGATCCTTCGTGTGTCTGGCGCACTTCGTGCCGTGAACATGGAGCACAGCGCCACAGAGGTCCGGATCGGGACGGCGCTCGTCTATGCCGCCATCCAACACTTCGGAGGCGAGTCAAAGGGCTACATGTCGAATGCCGTAATTCCGGCCCGTCCTTACCTTGGCATTTCGGCCGACGACGAAGCAGAAATTCTCGCCATCGCGGAAGAGTGGCTGGCCGTTGAATGACCCCTCGAAATATCGGCCGCTGGCGCGCGTAGGCCTCTGGGACGTCCGCTCATACCGAATTTCGGTTCGCGGCCCGTTAGACCCCCGTTAGAAATCGAATGAGAGGCCATCACCCCGTTACTCACGCCCTACGGATCGCGATCTAGGCTTGAAACCATTTCCGACCTGACGCATTGTGCGGCCGGAGCCAAAACCCTGACCACCCGGACACATGTCCGGGTGTTTTGTTTTCAGGCCCGCCGCATGGTCGCCCCAGATTGTTTCTGGAGCCGCCATGCCCGCCAAGCCGACCGCCCGCATCGAAGTTTTCCGCCCCGGCACCTTTACGCCGATGCAGGGTGGTTCGCTGACCTATACCGCCGCCGATCTGCGGGCGAGCGCCGATGCCTACGACTACGATCAGGCTCCCGCGCCGATCGTCGTGGGCCACCCGGAAACCGATGCGCCGGCTTTTGGCTGGGCGCAGTCCTTCGATTTCGACGCCACCACCGGCCGGCTCTACGCCACCGTAGGCGAGATCAGCCCCGCCTTCGCCGAGGCCGTGCGCAAGGGCACCTATAAAAAGGTGTCGCTTTCCTTCCATCGTCCTGATGCTGCCGCCAATCCTGTCCCCGGCACCTGGTATCCGAAGCACATCGGCTTCCTCGGCGGCGCAGCTCCGGCTGTCACCGGCCTGAAGAACGTCCAGTTCTCGGACCCGGCGGCGATCGTCACCTTCGCCGCCGCTTTCGGCGAGCAAGGTTTTGAGGACGCTGCCAGCCTTTTTCGCGGCATCCGCGAATTCTTCATCGAGCGATTTGGCATGGAAGACGCCGACAAGGCGTTGCCGGCCTACCGCCTCGAATGGCTCGCCGAAACCGAAATCGAGAAGAAGCCGGCAAGCCAGCCTGCCTTCTCGGCCCCTCCCGCACCCGTCCCCGTCAAAAAGGAGCCTGCTGTGACCCAGCCCGATCCGGCCTTCGCCGCGCGCGATGCCGACCTTACCGCCCGTGAGGCGGCGCTGAAGAAGCGCGAAACCGAAATCGCGCACGATGCCAACGTTTCCTTCGCGGAAAAACTGGTGACCGATGGGCGGCTTCTGCCGGCCTCCAAAGACCGCCTCGTTACCATCCTCGACGCCGTGCCGGCAGAAACCGCCGTTTCCTTCGCGGCCGGTGAAGCCGCCGTTCCCGTGGCGCAGGCGATTCGCGATCTTCTCGCCGCGCAGCCGAAGGTCGTTTCCTTCGGGGCGCTCGATCTGCCGGACGATCCCGGCGATGGCAATCGTCAGGCGTCGTTCGCCGCCGATGGCAAGGCGGTCGATCCGACCGGCATGGAGCTGCATGCCAAGGCGACGGCCTACCAGAAAGCCCATCCCGGTACGGTCTGGCTCGCCGCCGTCGCCGCCGTTTCCTGAGGAGGCCATACCGACATGCAGTATTTTCACGCCATCCTTTCGCTGACCGCCACGGCGACCAGCGTCTTCGAGGCGCATGACCTCGTCGATTTCAGCGATGCCAAGATCACGGCTGACGATATGCCGGTGAAAGGTGTCGCCCAAGCTCCGGCCGCGATCGGCCTGGACGTTGCCCTGAACGCCCTCGGCATCCATCGGGTGCGCGCCCGTGGGGCGATCACCAAGGGTGCGAAGCTGATCTCCGCCGCTGCCGGCGGCGTGAAGGTTGCCGGTGCCACTCCCGCCAACGTCTTCGCCACCGCGCTCACCGCCGCCGCTGACGGCGAGTTCGTCGAAATCCTTATTCGTTAGGAAACGCCCACATGGCTCCTTTGAACCAGCGTACTGCCGCCGTTGTCGATCCGATCCTGTCCACGCATG
The DNA here is from genome assembly GCF_058809275.1 of Shinella sp. GW821-FHT10F02. Classification (NCBI taxonomy): domain Bacteria; kingdom Pseudomonadati; phylum Pseudomonadota; class Alphaproteobacteria; order Hyphomicrobiales; family Rhizobiaceae; genus Shinella; species Shinella sp. GW821-FHT10F02. The sequence continues at coordinate 88,224 of NZ_JBXASL010000009.1, forward strand.
CGCGCGGCTATCGCAATTCGACCTTCATTGCCGCCGCGCTCTTTCCGCGCGTGTCGATCCCGAACCGCTCGATGCTGACCATCAAGTTCGGCAAGGAAGCTTTCCGCAAGCTCAACACCCGTCGCGCACCGGGCTCCGTCACCAAGCGCGTCCAGTATGGCTATGCAGCCGACGCCGTCGCGCTCGTGCAAGATTCACTGGAAGGCATCGTGCCGAGCGAGCATCAGCAGGAGGCCGAGAAGGTGCCCGGCATCGATCTTGGCGCGGGTGCCGTCAATATGGTGCTCGACGTACTCGATCTCAATCTGGAGATCGACAGCGCCAACCTCGCGCGCAACGCAGGCAACTATGCCGCCAGCAACAAGCTTGTGCTTGCCGGCACTGACCGTTGGGCGAGCGACACATCCGACCCCAAGGGCGATATCGATGCTGCGAAGGAAGTGATCCGCCGCAAGATCGGCCGCTATCCGAACACGCTGGCTCTCGGCCCCAACGCCGCGAACGCTCTGAAGAACCATCCGAAGATCAAAGAGCAGTTCAAGTACACGTCGAAGGATAGCATTTCGACCGAGATGCTGGCGGCGTATTTCGACGTCAAGAAGGTGGTCGTCGGCTCCTCCGTCTACCTGCCGGAAACCGCCTCCGATGCCGATCTGGCCAATGACGTCTGGGGCGATGACGCGATTCTCGCCTACGTTCCCGAGGCCGGCGATAATTTCCAGGTGCCGAGCTACGCCTACACCTATGAGCTGAACGGCTATCCCATGGTCGAGCAGCCGTACTATGACCGGCCCACCAAGTCGTGGATTTACCCGACGACGGTGGAGCGCCGGCCGATCCTCACCGGGGCCGAAGGCGGCTTCCTCTTCCAGAACGCCGGTTCGGCTCCGGCGTGATGGAGGGCGTGATGGATCAGACGTTTCACGTCACGCTCACCGGGCCGGCAAAGGTCAACGGTGTCAGGGAGCCGGCCGGAAAATCGGTTCCCGTCACCTTGGTCCTCGCTCTCCAGCTTGCCGCTGCCGGTGTCATTAATCCCGACCTTCCACCCGCCGCGTCCGGCTCCGAGACCGTGATTGATGTTGCCGCCGCGCTCGCTGACCGGGAAGCCAACTGGTCCACGGCGCTCGATCACTTCCAGACCATGGCGGAAGACCGGCAGGCAGATGCAATCGCGTCCCTGGAGGCCGATCACGCCGAGGGTGTGAGGTTGCTGACCGCTCGGTGCGCCACCGCGGAAGCCGACGCGATCAGTCTTCGTGCGCGTGTCGCCGAGCTGGAAGCCGCTGCACTCAATAACCCGGCCGGCCAGAAGGGCGCGGCGATCAAGAAAGCCTGATCTCCCAAGGCAGGCTTTCAGCGGCGCGGCTGCCTCTACATCGGCCGCGCCGCACATTCCCTTCAACGGACGATGACACCATGCGGTTTTTAACGGTCGAAGAATTCAGGGACGCCATCACGCTCGATGAGCTGTCGCAAATTGCCGGCATCGGCAACCTGAACGACGCGGCCGGCCGCACGCTCGATCTGCCAAAGATCGAGGAGGCCATCGCCTACGCCGAAGACCTGCTTATCGGCTACGCCCGCGCGCGCTACGCCGTTATCGAGACCCTGACCCCGGAAGCAACGCCCAACCTCGTGAAGGGCCTCGTTAGCGATGTAGCCCGTTATCGCCTGCGTTCGCGTTCCGGCGGTCAGGGGCAGGTCGACAAGATCGTACAGGATCGCCACGACGCCGCGATGGCGAACATCAAGGCCGTCGCAACCGGCAAATTCGAACTGCCGATCGCGGGTGAACCCGTTAACGGCGAGGCTGGCTCTGCCCGTGTCACATCGATCATTCCACCATCGCCGGTCCCTTCAATTCTTGACGGGTGGCGGCAATGACCGACGTCGTCAGAAACGTTCGCCCTCCCGGCGTCATCGAGCAGATTGAGGATGCGCTTCTGGAGCATCTGAAGGAGAGCGTCTCCGGTCAGTGCAAGGTTGAGGCGTTCCCGAACGATCCGGCGCAATATGACTTCTCCGGCCTGCCGGCCGCGCTGCTCATCCATTATTCGGCCTCCCGCTACACCGACCCGGCCGGCCCAGCCAATGCCGTCCAGGCGCGGGGTATGCAGTTCTCGCTTGTCCTGCTCTGCCGATCGCTGCGCGGCCAAGGCGGCGCGTATCGGCACCTCGAAGACATTCGCCTCGCCGTGCAGGGCAAACCTTTTGCCGGCTCCGGTCCTGCTCGCATCGTTCGCGATGCGCTCGAAGAGGAAAAGGGCGGCATCTGGCGCTGGCAGATCGCCATCGCCCTCCCGCTTCAGGCGGTCCCCCGCCAGCACCCCGTCACGCCGCTTCAGACCCTGATGCGGCCGGCAATCCCCGTTCAGCCCTGAAAGGTAACGCCATGGCAAAGCAGCCGACCGTTAAAGCCGACGACGCCTCCGCCCCGGTTGTCATCGTTGACCAGCCCCCCGTCCAGACACCGCAGCCCGCCGTCAGGTCCGAGTACACCTACACCGGGCCGGTGACCAGTTTTGACGAGAGCCCGGATCATACACGGTCTCTCTTTCCAGGGCGGTCGTACACCGATCTGCCGGTGGATCACCCCATCATCGCCAATCTGATCGAGCGCAAGCTGCTCACCGCCGAACTCGGTGAAGCATCCGCGCCCGCCGAAACGCCCGCAGGAGCCTGATCCATGACCGGCACTTTTCATCACGGTCCAGAAATCGTCGAGCACAAGGAAGGCTCGGCCGTTGTGCGGGACGTCAAGTCCGCAGTGACGTACCTGAACGGTACGGCTCCGATCCACGAGCTGCACACCACGCCGACCGAGCGCGCCAAGTACATCAACAAGCGCGTCATTATCCGCACGCAGGCGGAGGCCGCCGCTGCGTTCGGACCGCACAAGGCGGGCTTTACGATCCCGGCTGCACTGGATGCCATCTTCGACCAGGGCGCTGGCGGAACGATCATCGTCAACAACGTTTTTGATCCGGACACGCACAAGGAAGGTTCAACGCCCGATGTCTCAAAGGTCACGCCTCAGGAGATCAACGGCGTCATCACGCCCGCAGGTCTCGCCACGGGCGCGAAGGGTGCCTACGAGTGCTACAGCAAATTCGGATATTTCCCGAAACTGTTGCTGACGCCCGGCTTCTCTCCGACTGGCATTGTCCGCTCGGAAATGGACGTGATTGCTCATCGTCTCAATGCGCTCGCCCTTGCCGATCTACCGCTCGGCCTGACAAAGCAGCAGGCGGTCGAGGCGCGCGGCGTTTCTGGCTCCGCAAACACGTCGAGCGCACGTACAGTCCTCTGCTACCCGCATGTAGAGATCGAGGACACGACCGGCGCGGCCGAGACGCGCCTTGATCCTCTATCATCGCGCCTCGCGGGCGTGATCATCGCGACCGACCTGACGGAAGGATGGCACCACTCGCCGTCAAACCGCGAAATGAGAGGCGTCGAGGATCTCGAAGTTGCTATCAACTTCTATCCCGGTGACTACCAAAACGACACCAATTTCCTCAATGAAGCAGGCATCGTCACGGCGATGCGGTCGTTCGCCACCGGCTTCAGGACGTATGGAAACCGCTCAGCCGCGTTCCCGACCAGCAACCACGTCGAGAACTTCATCCATGCGCGCCGAATTCTCGACATGGCGCATGAGACGATCCTTTTCTACACCATGACCTATGTCGATGCGAACGGATCGCGCCATCTTCTGGAAGCAGCAGAGGACGCCATCAATGGCTGGTTGCGTCTAAAATCGGGCGGCACGGACCCGGCCTTCTACGGCGCATCGTTCCGGTTCGATCACGAGCTGAACACCTCGGCGCAGGTCGCTGACGGCAAGTTCCATTACGTCCTCAAGTCCCACCCGGTATCGGTCATGGAGCGCATCACCACGCACTCCTATGTCGATACGTCGTTCATCCGCGACGCCCTGTCGCTCGCAGCGTAAGGAGCGCGCCCCATGAACCTTGGACAGATCACGGCCGGCGACGTCTACGTCAACGAGACCAATCTCGTCGGCCGGATTTCCGAAATCGATCTCGGCGAGCTCGAACATCAGGAAGTCGAGCACAGCGCGCTCGGCATGATCGGCGTTCTGAAGCTGCCGGGCCGGCCCATGCAGGCGATCTCAGGCAAGATCACCTTCTCCTATCTGGAAGCGAGCATCAGCCGGAAGGTTCTCAATCCGACGATCGCGCAGAAGCTTCAGCTGCATTCGTACGTGGATGTCATGGGGCCGGATGGTCTCGACGTGTCGGCGTCACACACGCTCATCACGCACATCCGCTTCCAGTGCATGAAATCCGGTGGCCGTACCGCCAAGCTCGGCGAGCCCTTCGCGGGCGAACTGGACGTATCCATTACGTACTGGATGCAGAAGGTCTACGGCGATCAGACCCCCATCGTCGAATATGATGGCTTCAACAACATCTACAACATCGACGGTGAACCCGTCTGGCCGCGCTGATCGCGCGTCCGGGCAATTTGTAACGCGTATCGAGGAACCTATGAAGCGATACCATCTCTTTCCGCTGTTTACCGGGCTCGCCGCCATCGCGCTGCTGGCCGTGTCTCTCTGGTTCACGCCGGCATCGGCCCATGAACAGGTCTACTCTACCAGCTTCGAACTCGGGGCGGCTGACTTCGTCAAGTACGGCTCGCCCTATGCCATGCCGGCGGCGATCTCCATCCGCCAGGGCGAAGACGCCGGCTTCCGGCGAAGTTCGCTCCGCGCTGCGCCTGTTCTCCATCCCGACTATGCCGAGAGCCTGAAAACCGACGCGCTGAACTTCATCGAAACGCGGCTGCGCTGCTGACGAGCCCCGTTTGCAGTTCTCCCGGCCGCGTTAGACGCGCGGCCGGCATCTTCCCCACTTCAATGACGATCCGAGGAAACGATATGGCTGACAAGCCCGAACGTGCAATCATCAAGAAGCTGAAGGCGAACAAAGACGCCAAGAGCGGCACCTACGATTTTCCGCTCTCCGAAAGCGGCGTCACCGCGACCATCCCGAATTTCATCAACCACGGCCGGTGGATGGCCGCGCAGCGCATCGCGAAGAGTGACAATGCCAAGGCGCAGGCGGCATTCGTCTGCGAAACGGTCCTCTTCGACGGCGAACAGCTGACCATCACCGATCTTGCCGAACTGATGCCGGCAGGCGATACGATGGAGCTGATCGGCGAAATCTTCGGCGGCGACGATGCCGAGGGAAACGGGACGGAAGCGGCCTGACGCTGTCCGCTCCGGTTCAGCATCTTTTCATGGTGGAGAGGGGCTGGACGCCCGATGCGCTTGATGCCATGACTGAGAGCGAATTCGGCTTCTGGTATGAGGAGGCCGTGGCGCTGGAAGAGGCAAAGGCGGAAGCGATCCGCAAAGCCTCTGGCAAATAACCGGACATAGGTCCGGTCGTTCTCCCCCAAGTAATGTGCGAACTCCATTCGGGATACCGGATGGAGTTTTTGCTTTGCGCTTTGCAATGGTCTTCGAAGGCATCGACCGCGCGACGAAGGTCATGTCCAAAATAATGTCGGCGGAGAAGAAGACCGCCAGCGCAATGAAGGCCGGCGCAAAAGCCGGCGCTACCGCATCCAACGACGCTGCCAAAGCAACCGACAAGCATGCATCTGCGCTGGCCCGTATCGGCGGCGCTGCACGCTCCGCCTACAGTGCCGTTGTCTCAGGCGCGAATGCCGCCGCGCGCGCCACCGTTGCCCTTCACAACAAGACTGTCGCGTTGGGGAAGATGGGCTTCGGTCAAATCAAGTCCGGCGCGGGCAAGGTTTTCAACGGTCTCACGGTTGCGGCGGCGGCAGCCGCTGCTGCGTTCAGCGCAGCAGCATTGGCAGCGGGAAAACTCGTTAGCGTGGCCTCGCAATTCGAAAAGTTCCAAACCATTCTGGAAACCACGGAGGGCTCCAGCGCCAAGGCGAAGACGGCGATGAGTTGGGTCTCCGAATTTGCTGTCAAGACGCCCTATGAACTGGACCAGGTCATGGAGAGCTTCGTCCAGCTCCGTACGCGCGGCCTTGACCCGACCAAGGGCCTGTTGCTTTCGCTCGGCGATACATCGGCCGCCATGGGTGTTCCGCTCATGCAGGGCGTGGAAGCGATGGCGGATGCCGTGACTGGCGAGAATGAGCGCCTGAAGGCGTTCGGTATCACCGCCGAGAAAACGGGCAATAAAATCACCTACAACTATACCAACGCTGCCGGGGAACAGATGCGGGCTGTGGTGAAGGCCAATGACCGCACGGCGATCCAGTTGAAGCTAATGGAAATCTTCAGCGAAAAGTACGGCGGCGCTATGGATAAGCTCTCTGGCACTTGGGAGGGCATGATTTCCAACTTCGGCGATCTGTGGAGCGGCTTTCAGCTTTCCATCATGAACGCCGGTCTTTTCGATTGGATGAAGGGGAAGCTTGAGGGTGTTCTTGAGACCCTAAACAAAATGAAGGCTGATGGCACCCTCGATGCCTGGGCAAAGAGCATCTCCGATAACATTATCTGGGTCCTCGACAGTGCATGGCAATTCGGCACTAAGGTTTGGGAGACCCTCGAAAAGATGGCTGTCTACCTCAAAGCGGCCGCAGACTACGTCGGCGGCTGGGAAAATCTTGCCATGGTGCTTGCAGGCATCGCGTTCGCGCCTACGCTCGTTTCCACGGCCGCCGGCCTCGTCCAGATCGCCATAGGGCTTTCGATGCTCGGCGCGGCGCTGATGGCGAACCCGATCATGCTCGGCATCGCCGCGATCGTGGCGGGCGCTGCCGTGATCTACATGAACTGGGAGCCGATCAAGGCCTTTTTCATCGATCTCTGGGACACGATCACGGCCGGCGCGCAAAAGGTGGTTGACGCCATCGCGCGGTTCACCGGCATTGATCCGATGGCGGCGATATCTGGATTTGTCGAGCTGCATAGGGCGGCGGGCAAAATGGCGCTCGAAGCCTTTTCCGATATCGGCACGCAACTCAGTGCGGTTTGGGACAATCTGCCATCGCTCGAATGGGGAGACATGCTGACGGCGCTGAATTGGGCGTCCTACATCTTCCCGATCCGGTGGCTCGAATTCATCCCCGGTTTCGAATGGGGCGACCTCATTCCGGACTTTTCATGGCCCGAGCTGCCGACATTTGAATGGCCCGAACTGCCGGCCCTGAGCCTGCCTGAGCTTCCGAACATTCGCGCCTATCTCTCAGGTTTCGCGGATGATGCCATGGAAGCGATCGGGGAAGTTTCCGCAAAGCTCGGCACAGCCTGGGCGAAGGTCAAGTCCGCGTTTACGTGGGGCGAGCAGTCCATGTCGATCGATACGGCCGATCCCGCGACTATCCAGGCGACCGCCAATGCCGTGGCCGGCCTGAGAACCGATCTTCAGGCCGTGGCGGCGATCGATACCAGTCAAGCCATGGCGCGGGTGTCGGCGCTGGATGCTGCCGCCAGCAAGATTTCCTCCTCCATCACGGCCGCCATACGGCAGGCCGAGGCGACGCTTGCGGCCGTCAATTTCTATCCGCAGGGCGTTGCCATGATGGACACGCTCGCGGCCGGCATTCGCGCCCGCGCCGCCGTCGTGGTCGAGGAAATCCGCAAGGTGACGCAGATGGTCCGCGATCATCTCCCATCGTCACCGGCCAAGGTCGGGCCGCTGTCCGATATCCATCGTCTCAAGTTCGGCGAAACCATAGCGTCAAGCATCAGGTCCGAGCCGATGGTGAAGGCCATGCGCGCCGCCGCCCTGGCGACGATGGGCGCGGCAAGCATGGCCTCGCCATCGATGGCGGAGACGGCCATCCCGATCACCGGCGCCGATGCGGCACGGTCCGAGGTTGCCCGCGTCACGACACAGTCGGCCGGCAGCGCCCAGGCAGGACAGGCGGGCGGCGGTGCCTCGATCGTCTATTCGCCGACGATCCACCTTTCCGGTGAGCTGGCCTCGGCGCAGCAAAGCTTTGCGGAGCAGCTCCGCCAGCACTCCCGCGAAATCGCCCGTCTGCTCGATGAAGAGAATCGCCGCAAGGGGAGAACGTCCACATGATCTACCTCCTCGGCGACATACCGTTAGGAATTGCCCCGGTCACCGGGCCGATCAATCACGACTTCAGTTTCACGAACACCTTCGTCCAGCATGCCGTCACGCGGGGCAAGCCCGTTGTCCAGGACGTCGGCTCTGAATTGGACGTGCGAAACTTCGAGTTCTTCCTTTCAGAGGAATTCTGCGACGTGGAACAGGAATTCGCCAAGCTCCAAATGGCTTTCCTGACGAAGACGCCCAACTCCCTCTCCCTCGGGTCCGGCGGCTATGACGGCAAACGCTACCTTGTCGAGACGCTCAATGGCCGCATCACCAAAACCAGCAGCCGGGGCGTCCCGGTGCGGATCGAAGCTACGATCGGTCTACTGGAAGACCCCATTGCGGGTGGCCTATACGCACTGATCAACTCCATTGCCAAGTCACGCGCAGTGGCCGTCTCGAAACAAGCTGGCTTCAATCCGGAGGTCCGCAGATGACGGATATCCTGACCGGCGAGTATTTCGAGCACAAGACAATTGCGGGCGATCGGTGGGACCTGCTCGCCTATCGGTACTACGGCGATCCGGACAAGCAAACCGTACTGCTCGAAGCGAACCGCCCCCTATGGCTTGATAACCTGAGCGTGCCACCGCTGATCCTGCCGCGCGGCTTGGTCCTGAAGGTGCCCGTCATCGTCGAAGAGGCCACCAATCTTGATGCGCTCCCGCCATGGAAGCGCGCGAAGCCGACCTATGGAGCGTGACATGGAAGAAGAGACCGTTCCGCTACTGAAGGCGTTGGTCTACCTGCTTGGCGTTATTGATGGTGCCGTCGCTGCCATGCTTGTTTTGTTGGCCATCTCGATCTTTCACGAGGTCGGTCTCGCGACCGCCTTTGCCTTCCAAGCCGTTGCGGCGTTCATTGCTGGCGGCGTGGCCGACTGGAAAATGCGCCGATGGCCCTAAGCCCCCGTTTTTCGCTCATCTATCAGGGCACGGACATCTCTTCGGAGTTGGACCCCCTGACGACGTCGATCACCTACACCGACAACCATCACGGCAAGGTCGATGAGATCGACGTGACCGTGCAGGACAAGGACGGTCGTTGGAAAGGTGAGTGGAAACCGGAAACCGGCGATACGATGGAACTGACCATCTTTGATGGTGCCGGCGGCATGCTGCCCTGCGGCATCTTCGAGATGGATGAGCCTGACGCGTCCGGCAATCGCGAAGGCGACACCATGACCATCCGTGGGGTTGCCGCTCCCATAACCAAGGCCCTTCGCACGGAAAAGACCCGCGCCTTCGAGAAGCAGACGCTTCGCCAGATCGTCCAGAAGGTGGCAGGCGAGACGGGCTTGTCGATTGAGGGTGATATCGAGGATCAGCGCTTCGAGCGGGTGACCCAACGCCGCGAACGGGATCTCGAATTTTTAACGCGGCTCGCCCAGGACACCGGCCATTATTTCTCAGCGCGCGGCAATCGAGCTGTGTTCACCTCCATCCGCTCGATCGACGGACAGGCGGCGGCACTGGCCATTAGCCACACTCAGATCGGTAAGACCCTGCTCGATTATCGTATCCGTGATCAGGCGGCCGACACCTATAGCAAGGCGAAGGTGACGGCGCTCGACGAGGACAAGAAGGAAAAGATTGAGGCGGATGAAGAGGACAGCGACGTCAAGACCGGCGACACGTTGCGCATTGCGGGCGAGCGGGTGGAGAACGTCGCGCAGGCCAAGGCGCTCGCAAAATCCCGCCTGCACTTCAAGAACCGGAAGAAGCGCTCCGGCTCCATTTCTGTCGTCGGCGATGTACGGCTGCTGGCCGGCGTCATTGTCGATCTGGTTGATTTCGGGAAATACAGCGGGCCGCTTCTGGTGGACCGCTCCAGCCACGCCATGACCCGTAGTGGCTACACATCCAGCGCGGAGTTGCTTAGTGCGAAACGGTGACGAATATCGGCAAAACCAGCAAATCAGGCGCGGCATCGTCATCGATCGCGATCCGAAGAAGATGAAGGCCAAGGTCCAGTTCGAGGACGAAGACGACGTTGTCACACAGTGGATCGATGCCGGCGCAAATTCTTCGACGGGGGTTTCGTTCTTCCACATGCCTGGAAAGGGCGATGAGGTCTGGTGCGCAATGGATGCCAAGGGCGAAGCCGGCTGCATCATCTCTTCGAAGTACAACGCCAAGGATAAGCCGCCGGCCGAAAGCAATGATGTTGTTGCCCTTAAATGGGGTGGCGGCATGTTTACGCTGGACACGGCCTCGGGTGCGATCACGCTGGAGACCTCCGGCGTAATACGTTTCAAGGCCTCCCAGATCATTCTGGATGGGGAGGTCGATCTCGGCGGAGAAGGCGGTCAACTTCTCCACCGCAAGGGTGATACCGACAGCGACGGTGATACGGCCATGGGGTCCGCCAGCCGCGTGCGCGCCGTCTGACTTGTCACATGCCCGCTTTGCGGCTACCGTTGCTCATAGGATGAACCGACCGGACATGTGTCCGGTCGTTTTCGTTTCCGCCGCGCGCCATTGTCGCCGGCATGATCGACAAGGATGCAATCACCCATCGCCATTGGTCCCTCAGGGTCGGCCGCGCCGATCCTGAGACGCGTCTTGCACCGGAGACCTACGGCGAAATCGAGGTGGCGCTCAGCGACCTTTCGCAGTCGATCGCCAATCTCGTCCTGACGCCGAAAGGCAGCGTTCCGACCGAACCGGAAAAGGGCGTCGATATCCTCGGCGCGATCGACAAGCACCCGGACATCGGCATTCCCTACCTCTCGCGCGAAATCTGGGACGCCATCGCGATCTGGGAAAAGCGTGTCATCGTCGAAAAGGTGGCGATCGGCGAAGTGTCCTTCGCGCACTTCGTTGCAACGATCCTCTGGCGGCCGGCCGAAGGCGTCGTTTCCGAATTGCAGGTCACGGAGGTGACCTTCAATGGCTGATCCCGTCATGCGCACGATCGCCGAGCTGCGCGCGGCCGGTGCGCCCAAATTCTTCGAGCGCGATCCGGAAGCGTGGAAGACAAAGCTGAAAGCGGCCTTCGAAGCTGAATCGGGTCGCACGCTCTATCCCGCCCAGACGGAAATGTTCCTGATCGAGACGGCGGCTTATGCGCTCTCCCTCCTCGGCGAGGCATGCCAGACGGGTGTGGAGCAAAACACGGTGGTTTTCGCCGAGGGCGTCCATCTCGAAAATCGCGCCGCCAATGTCTCGACGTTCCGTCTTCTGGCGCAGCGAGCAGCAACGACGTTGGAATTCCGCCTGTCCGAACCGCGCCTGCTTGATACCGCTATCCCGAAAGGCACGCGGGTTGCAGCCGGCACGGCGATCACCTTTGCGACGGATGCCGATCTCGTTATCCCGGCCGGGATGGATGCGGCGTCGATCGCAGCCACCGCCGAAGCGCCAGGCGCACGCTGGAATGGTCTTGGCCTTGGTAAGGTGACGGAAATCCTCGATCCGATCGCCTACGTGGTGAGCGCCGCCAACATCACGAATATCAGTGGCGGCGCTGACATCGAGGACAAGGAACGGTTTCGCGGCCGCGCCGCCAACGCGCTATATAAAATCTCGAAGGCTGGCCCCGGCGCGGGCTACCGCGAATATGTGAAAGACGTTCATCCGGACATCGTTGACGTCGCCGTAATCAAGCCGGAACCGGGCTATATCGAGATCTACCCGCTCATGAAGGGCGGGCTTTTGCCATCGGCCGAGCTAAAGGCGGAAATCCTCGAATACCTTGATCCGGACCTTCGCCGGCCGATGGGCGACTATGTGTCGATCCATGATCCCGAAGCGGTGATTTTCAATCCTGTCATCAACATTCGCGTGGCTGAAGCTTCATTCGATCTTGAAGCGCGGGCAGAGGCGGCGGTGGCCGGCGTTTTCGAGGGATGGCGCGACCAGCTTGGCGCGCAGATCGCCCGTGCCGATATCACGGTGGCCGTTAGAAAACTGCCGACCGTGATCGAGGTGGATACGACGGGCTTTGCCTTCACCGACCTTCAGCGCCATCAATTCGCCCGCCTCGGCACGGTGACCGTCAACGTCACGGTGGATGCCGATGACTGAGCCGCTCATCCCGCCGATCCTCATCGCGCCCGGCGTCAGCGACAAGCGCAACCGGGATTTCATCGCCGCGTTCTCCACGGCGCTGGAAGAATTCAAGCCGCCTGCGCTCGTGGTGCAGGATGCCTGGACAGCGCCGGCCGAGCTTCTACCGATCATGGTGGTGGAAGCGAGTCTGACGGATTTCGTTTCGCCCGACCTTCGCGAAGACCTTCTGCGCGCGCTGATTGACGCGGCGCCGGACATCCATGCCCTTAGTGGCCTTGTCGCCGGCACGCGCCGCGCGCTTTCCGCCATGGGTATCGAGGTGGACTGGCAACAGTGGTGGCAGCAGGAGCCGAAGGGCCATCACAATACGCATGTCGTGACCGCCTGGATGGAAGATGGCATCCTTTCCGGCCATCCGCTGCTTTCGCTCGCTTCCCGCCGCGCGATCGGCAAGGTGGTTGAGGCGACGAAGCGCAAGAGCCAGGACATTGATTTCCGGATCGGCTTCCGCGCCGGTTTTGAAGAGGTCGTTGACCTGGACGAGACGGCGGCGGTCGCCGTTGTGCATGATCCGATTGACGTCTGGCCCGATGGCCTGCGCTACGATGGCCGCACCAGCTACGACCACGCCGCCTATGTCCGCTATGACGGGCAGCATGACTATGACGGCCTCGCGCATCACAGCGGGCCGAGGCGGCGATCAGCGGTGGAAGCCGAAGGCCGGCTTATGCGGCTGCCTTATTGTGGCGTGGCGCGCTACGACGGCACGTTTACGCACAATGGCTTGCAGCCGGATCGCTGGCAGGGTGATGGCGCGCTGCATGACAATGAGCGTTTACAGTTCGCGGCCGAGCTGACGCACGCCGCCGAGGACCGTCCCGGCATCGTGCTCTTCTACGATGGTACGGCGCATCATGATGCGGCCTACAACCACGGCAGTGAACAGCCCGTCATCGCGGATGCCGAGATGACCATCATTGTCAATCGGCACATCCGTTACGACGGCAGCTATCGCCATGCGGGCCACCGCTATGACGGCACGCTCCAGCATGACGGCTCATCCACCTACTACACCGGCATTTTTTACGCGGGCGTCGTTCCGCAGGTTCTTGTTGCATGAGGAGCGCAATGAAGGTTTCCGACACGATTACCCTGCGCGGGGCGCTCGCGATCGACGTTAGACGCGGCGACGTGCTGATCGAAAGCTGGCGCGACGACAACATGATCATGACGGCCGCGCGCGATGCGCTCGCCCGCCTCGTTGCCGGCGATGGGGCGGGCAAGGTCATCACCAAGATTGGTGTCGGCACGAATGGGGGCGGGCCGACGCCGGCCGATGTCGGCCTGACGGGCGCGTTCGTCAAGCCCCTCTATGGCCACCAGTACCCGGAGACGGGTCGCGTCAGCTTCCAATGGCGGCTGGAGCAAAACGAGGCCAACGGCATGGCAATCAAGGAATTCGGCCTTTTGACCGTGGACGGCACGCTCTTCGCCCGTAAGGCGCGTCCGGCGATCGAGAAGGCCGCTGACATCTCCATCGACGGCATCTGGACCATCATCTTTTAAGGAGCAAGCATCGTGGCAAACCTGACCGAAACTGCCGAATTTACCCCCGCCGTCTATCAGATCGAGACCGCCGACCCGGTTGTTGGCGGGCCGAACGGCATTTCTAACGCGCAGGCGAAGGCGCTTGCGAACCGCACGACGTTCCTCAAGCAGTTTGCCGACGAGGTTGAAATCGCACGCGGTTCATCGGCATCGCTCGCCGAACGGCTCCTCAGCCTTGGCCTCGGCGGTCCGGGCGATCCCGCTTCCGAAGACGGTCTCAGCCGCGCCGTGAAGCTCGACTGGCTCTATTCGTCCTACCGGATCGCCATCGAGCTTTTCCAGGCCGACTGGACGCTGCTCGATACCGACCAGATCGCCGTTATCGCTTCCGTTGCCGGCGACGAGAGCGTGGACGTCGCCTCGACGGCAAAGCTGGTCGTCGGCGGCGAGTACGTCATTTTCGACGCCACGAAGCGGGAAACGCTGATCATTGACGGCATTTTGACGGCGAACCGCCTTCGCGCCGATGAAGTGCTTGTCAACACGTTCAATGCCACCGCCAAGCTTGCCCGCACCAACTGGCTGATCCAGCACGGCAAGGCCGTTGCCGGCGACGGCGGCGTCTATTTCTCACAGCCCGTCAATCTGGGCGTCGCGGCCGGCCCGCGTGCCGTGGTCGTGCGCCGGCAGGACAATGACGCGCAGATCGCCTTGTTCTTCAAGGATGCCGCGCACCCTGCCTGGACGGCAGCGCCCTGGTCGTGGCGGCGACAGATCGCGCCCGGCATCATCGACGTGGAGTATCAGGTTCCTGCGACTGGCGTTTTCAGCCTGAAGGCCACGAGCGAACACGGCGTCAGCGAGACCGACGTCACGATTTACAACATGGTCTGCCTTACGGCCGCAACGCAGCTCGGCGGCGTACACAATGGGCCGGTTCGTCCGGTCAACGCAGCGCCAGCCAATGCCGCAGTAGGCCTTCCGGAGCGGCCGACGCTCGCCATCGCCAGCTACCTTTCACCGACTGGCAGCGCTCTGAAGGCTATCAGTTTCCAACTCATCGCAACGGGCGGCGACTTCAACGCGCCGCTTGCAGCGAGTGGTGAACTTCCGCCCGGTCTTTCGTGGAGCGTGCCAGCTGGCATCCTGACAGCCAGCGGAAGCTACCAGTGGCGAGCACGGGTGAAAGATGCGGAAGGCGAATGGTCGTCGTGGTCGCTTCCGACGAGCTTCATGGCGGCGGCGAGCTTCATCTACGTCCGGACGCCCGCGAACAGCAGTCCGGCGAACGGCGCGGAAGATATCGCCGCGCAGCCGACGCTCTACACCTCGGTCTTCGAGGTCAATGGCGCGGTCGACACGCATGCGGCCACGCAATGGCAGATCAGGCGCAGCGACGGCACCTATGCCGCGCCCGTATGGGCGAGCGGTGACGACGCGGTCAATCTCTTGCAGGTCCAGGTCCCGGCCGGGCTGCTTCAGGAAGGCGTGACCGAGTATTTTTGGCGTGCGCGCCACAAGGGCACGGCCAATGGCTATTCCGAGTGGTCCACCGAAACGCGGTTCAAGACCAAACAGATCTTTGCGAACGTCATCGGCCTTGCGCTGGTCAATTCGGGCGGCGGCGCGGGCGTTTGGGCGCGCGTCGATAAGGACGGCAACAACCGCACCACAAACGCCTCGTTCTTCAGCAACCATGCGGTCTACGCAAACGTCGTGGGCGTAACGATCGACGCGCAGGCGATGATCAAAATCCCGGCTTTTTACTACAAGGTCGGGGACGCGCCCGCCGGCTCCGATCGTGCCGGCAAGCGCTGCTGGTGGATTTCGGACCAGCCCTTGCCCGGTTATGTGCTCCATCCGGCCTTCATGGAAGCCGGCAGCCCGATCCCGCATTTCTATGTCGGGAAATATCAGGCGACGAACGACGCCGGCACAAAGCTCGGCTCCGTCGCTGGCGCTGCACCGCTCGTCAGCATCGCCTTCGCGACGATGAAAGCGCGAGCGGCAGCCCGCAATGCTGGTGGGGTGAATGGCTTCATGATGTGGTCCGTCTACCAGCTCGCCGCGATCCAGATGCTTGCGCTCATTGAAATCGGCGGTTCCGACGCGCAGGCTCTCATCGGCACGGGCCGAGTAGACGATACCACCGTAGCCAATGTTGACACTGTCGCAGCGACATGGCGTGGCATCGTCGGTCTTTGGGGCAACGTGTCTCAGATGATTGATGGCCTCCGCCAGAACACGAACGTGAAACTCGAACTCTGGGACCGCCTTGGTAACAAGGAGTTCCTCCAGACAAATCTGTCGCCGCCATCGAGCGGCACGCCCGTTAGCATGAACCATGGCACGGCAGCGAACTGGGACCTCCGGGACATTTTTCTTCCTCTCACCGTTGATTCGGCGGTCAACGGAACCTTCCCCGACAACTTCACCAGTCAGGCCAGCTCGGGTGATGTTCGCATGGCGGTTCACGGCGGTGCTTACAACAACGGCGCCCAGGCGGGACTGTTTTTCCTGAAGCTAAATTATCTTCAGGCGAGCCCTTACGGGGACGCTGGCACGCGCCTCGCAAAAGTCTGATCGCAATCATCATCACTGGAGAAATGACTATGGCAGAATTCGGCCTCGAAACCTCTTGGGGCGTTATTCCCGCATTGGGCCTCCCCGCCTTCAGTCACGAACTAGAGGCGAGCGACTGGCGGCGCTCGATCAAGGTCTATGCCGTGCCGGAAGACGTTAGCGAGACCCGCTATTTCGTCTCGGAGACGCCCCCTAACGAAGTCGAGGAGGTGCCGCCGAGCCTTGTCCTGGACACGGACCTTCTCGCTCACTTCGTCGTCCAGCCGGACGGCGAGACATTCATCGTCTCGGTGCGCCCGGAGGTGCGGGCGGCCTAGCTGCTCGCCGCTTGTCGTTATCCTCACACGTTTAAAGGGACTTCAATGCAAGGTGAATTCAAACTCGACCGCAGCTTCGTCGGCCATATTCTCGAAGGGCAGTTGATCGCGCTGCTCGTCATGCTCCTCCTGATCAACCTTCTCGGCCAGAACGCCTGGACGGCCTATTTCTATGGCGGCGCTGCCGGCATCCTCGTCTATCTCGGGCGCGAAAAGCGGGATTGCGAGACCGGGCTCAAACTGCCGGCCGGCTCGCCGCGCGCGTGGTATCTGATGTGGACGCGCTGGAGCAACGTGACCGACATGGCGGGCAATATGATCGTGTACGCGATCGTATGGGCGGCCTACCTCTGGCTTCCCGCTGGGGGTGCAGCGTGATCCGCCGCGTCGTCATCGCCGCTATGGTGGGCGTTCTGCTCGGCGGATGCCAAACCACCGCCGATCGGGAATTTCGAGACCTTCAGGCCATCCTCGAATATCAGAGGGCGGCCGGTGCGCTCTAACGCACCGACTACGGGGCTACGTGTGGAAACAAGTCCCGTATGACAGCACCTATCGACAACCGTCACACCCTGCCTCGCGAGGCGCGTTCTATGTGACTGAGTCGAGAGCAAAACGGAATGCAAGACGTAAGGTGCGGCACCTGTCACGCCCTCTTATTTAGGGCGCGGCCTGCCGCGATTTCTAACGACATTGAGATCAAATGCCGCCGATGCGGCACCATCAATCATTTGAGGCCAATCGAGCCCGAACAAGATCGCCAGGAGCGACCGATAGGGAAAAACTCGTGTGGCTCTACATCCCGCCCATAACTTCACCGGAATTGCCCTCTGTGCCGGCGTCGGAGGTCTTGAACTTGGATTGCATATCGCCGAACCCGACTATCGAACTGTTTGTTACGTTGAGCGGGAAGCCTTCCCTGCGGCCACTCTCGTGGCGAGGATGGCAGACGCGGCCCTGGATCAGGCTCCTATCTGGGACGACGTCACCACCTTCGACGGCCGGCCTTGGCGTGGAAAGGTTCATATCCTCACTGGCGGCTATCCCTGCCAGCCGTTCAGCTTCGCTGGAAGGCGGCTTGGCGAAGACGATCCCCGCCACCTCTGGCCCCACATCCGGCGGATCATTAGCGATCTCGATCCGGAGTGGTGCTTCTTCGAGAACGTCGAAGGACACATGTCCCTGGGAGCCGACGCAGTCTTCCGGGACCTTCAAGGGATGGGCTTTACGGTCAAAGCAGGCCTGTTCAGCGCGCTCGAAGCCGGTGCAAGCCATATACGGCGTCGGCTCTTCATTGTGGCCCACGCCGACAAAATCCCTCTACTGTACGAGGATCGAGCTGGAGCTGGTCAACAACTGCTTCCGGCTGAGGGACGATGCGGCAGCAGCGGGATCGCAGTTCGGGATAGGCAAGGCGGCGCGGGTGTGGACGCATATCTGGCTGCTGATGAAGGCTTGCGGGGCGACACCGACGCGGTCTTTCAGCTTCCCGTCTTCCCGCCCGCTCCATCTGAGTTTGAACGCTGGGCACCGATCCTTGCCCGGCGACCTGACCTTCAACCCGAACTTTTCGGATTGGGTGATGGGATGGCCGATCGGATGGACCGATCCGATGCGGCCGGTAACGGAGTGGTCAGTCTGGCTGCGGCGTATGCGTGGCGAACTCTCAAGGCTGCCCACATAGGTCGGCATTAGCGCCGCAAGGCCCCACGTTAATCGCGGGGCCTTGTAGCTAACTTTCCATCATATGGGATCATCGCGGCATCCTTCCGACAATCCACTTGTTTGACCCTTTGCTGTCGCACTCGACACAGCGCAAAAGCGGGCTTAGTTGGTGTATGTATTGAGACCGGCCGAACCGGCGAGTTAACTCCCATCGATCCACCCAGCCATCGCGCCCGCAACTTAGGCACCGGCCGCCGAGAACATACCATTGCAACAGGTTGCTAAAAGTCGGGCGGTCGGCACCAAATAGGCCGTCCAGCAGTTCGGCTACGATTTTTTCAGACATGCGTCATCCTCGCTTAGATGTGCCGCATGTCATTTCGTTGCCCCGGCTGCGCTAAATGGCGCTGCTACCCCATTTCGTCAAGCTGCTGAAAAATTTCCTGTGCCAAAGCTGTCGCCGCTGTGTGCCAAAGCCAGCCGCGCGCCACAACAAGGCTTGGCGAAAGCGGCCGGAGTCATGGCCCTGCTCTTCGCCTCATTCTGCTACGCCCTCGAACTCGAACGTCTCGGCCGGGTGATCGAAGAGGCCTCGGGGAAAGGCGCTTGAGCGTACTGGATAGAGCCCGCTCGACGTGGCCCCGGTAGAAGAATGTCCAGTTTTGCAAGGAAGTGGCGCACCCGGCAGGATTCGAACCTGCGACCTTTGGAATCGGAATCCAACACTCTATCCAGCTGAGCTACGGGTGCTTGCCCTAGGCGATGACTCGCCTGTCCGATGAGAGGGTTCTTAGCCTAGGTGAGGGCGGGCTTCAATCGGGAAAATGTCGAAAGGCGATCTGTTTCGTGGTGCGGGCCGCCGGCTGTTGCCGGCGGCCCGTCCTCATCTGCTCAGGCGGTCTGCATGGCGCCGGGGCCGGGGATGGCCTTGGGGGGCACCTTGCCGAGGATGATCATGCCGAGCACCTCGTCCTTGGTGACGTCTTCCGTGCGGGCGTGGCCGACGACCTGGCCGTTCTTCATCACCGAGACACGATCCGCGAGGTCGAAGACGTCGTGGATGTCGTGGCTGATCAGGAAGATGCCGATGCCTTCCTTCTTCAGCTGCTTGATCAGTTCGCCGACCTGCGCCGTCTCCTGGGGGCCGAGCGCCGCGGTCGGCTCGTCCATGATCAGGATGCGGGCGTTGAACAGGATCGCACGGGCGATCGCCACCGACTGGCGCTGGCCGCCGGAGAGCGCCTTGACCGGTTCCTTGAAGCGCTGGAAGTTGGGATTGAGGCGGCCCATGACTTCGCGGGTTTTCGCTTCCATCGCCACGTCGTCGAGCGTGCCCCAGGGGGTGCGGAGTTCCCGGCCGAGATAGAGATTGGCGGCGGCGTCGACATTGTCGGCGACGGCGAGCGTCTGGTAGATCGTCTCGATGCCGTATTTCTTGGCGTCGCGCGGGTTGTTGATCTCGGCGGCTTCGCCGTTGATCAGGATCTCGCCGCCATCGCGCTTGTAGGCGCCGGAGAGGATCTTGATCAGCGTCGACTTGCCGGCACCGTTATGGCCGAGCAGCGCCACGACCTCGCCGGGATAGAGGTCGATCGAGGCATTGTCCACGGCGTGGATGCCGCCGAAAGAGATGGAAACGTTCTTCATTTCCACGAGGGGCGTACGGGTGTCCGTCATTGGATGGGCTCCTCTTACTTGGCGCGGGCGCGGTAGACCGTGTCGAGCCAGACGGCGACGACAAGGACCATGCCCACCACGATGCGCTGGAACGGGGTATCGATGCCGACCAGCACCATGCCCGATTGCAGCGATTGCATGACGAGGGCGCCGAGCATGGCGCCTGCGATTGTGCCCATGCCGCCGCCGAGCGACGTGCCGCCGATGACGGCTGCGGCGATGGTGTAGAGCTCGTCGAGCTCGCCCTGCGCGTTGGTCGCGGCATTGAGGCGGGCGGTGGAGATGGCGGCGGCGATGGCGCAGAGAATGCCCATCAGCGCGAAGATCTTTACCGTCACCCAGCGGGTCTTGATGCCGGCGAGTTCCGCGGCCTCCTGGTTGCCGCCGATGGCGAAGACGTAGCGGCCGAAGCGCAGGCGCGTCGAGATGAAGGTCATCACGATGCCGACGACGATGGCGATGAGAACCGGGATGGCGATGCCGTGCGGGATGAACAGGCCGCCGTCCGGCCAGGCGATGCCGTTGGCATCGGCATATTTGCGGGCGATGGCGACGGGCCAGGGGTAGCTGTTGACGACCGCGATGGCGCCGAGCACCAGCGCGCAGCCCACGGCGGTGAGGAAATATTCGGCCCACATCGGGCGCTGCGGGAAGCCGAAGCGCTGGCGCTGTTTTCGCGAATTGATGATGGTGGCGACGATGGCGATGCAGGCGAGGATGCCGACGACCCAGCTCGCCGTGGCGCCGATCGAACCCTCGGTGCCGCCGCCCATCAGGCGGAAGGTCGAATCCATCGGGGCGACCGTGCGGCCGCTGGTGACGAACCAGGTGGCGCCGCGCCAGACGAGCAGGCCGCCAAGCGTGACGATGAAGGAGGGCACGTTGAGGAAGGCGATGATGGAGCCGTGCAGCGCGCCGATGGCGGCGCCCAGCAGGATGCCGGCCAGCAGCGTGACGACCCAAATGGCGGGGTGGTTGAAGCCGAGCAGCTGCGGCAGCAGTTCGGCCTGCAGCACGCCCATGCTCATGCCCACGAAGCCGAGGATCGAGCCGACGGAAAGGTCGATGTTGCGCGTGACGATGACGAGCACCATGCCGGTCGCCATCACGGCGACGGAGGCGGTCTGGACGGAGAGGTTCCAGAGGTTGCGCGGCGTCAGGAACAGGCCGCCGGACAGGATGTTGAAGCCGATCCAGATGATCAGCATGGCGCCGATCATGCCGAGCAGGCGCGTGTCGATCTCGGTTGCGCGGAAGAAGCGCTTTACCGGGTTCTCGCTTGCCGATCGCGCGCGATTGGCTTGTGCGGTAGTCGTGATGTCGGCCATGGCTTTGCCGTCCCCCCACTTTGTTGACGTGTTCTTCGGGCGTGGTCTGAAGTTCAAGCGGGATGTCACGGAAAACCGGTTCCCACTTTTCCGCATCCCGCTGCGAGGATGTTCGCCGCCTTCATCCTCCGCCCGCTGCCCATCTTGCGCAAGCGCCGCAACGTTTGACGTTGCGGCGCCTGGCGATGGTCAGATCAGTACCGGTTGGCGGTTACTCAGTTGCAGGCTGCGACCGAGCCGGCAGCAACGCCCTGGCAAGCCGTTTCCTTCGGGATCCAGCCTGCGTCGATGACGACGTTCAGGTTGTCCTTGGTGATCGGCAGCGGGGCGAGGAAGACCGACTTCATTTCGACGCCCTTCGGGCCGCCGTTGAAGGTGGTCACGCCTTCGATTTCGTCCATGGTCTTGCCGCTGGCGAGCGAGGCTGCGATTTCCGCAGCGCGCTTGCCGAGTTCACGGCTATCCTTCCAGACGGAAACGGTCTGGGTGCCGAGCGCCACGCGGTTCAGCGCGGCATGGTCGGCGTCCTGGCCGGAGACCGGGACGGAGCCGGCGAGGCCCTGTGCCGTAAGCGCAGCGATTGCGCCGCCGGCCGTGCCGTCGTTCGAGGCGACGACCGCGTCGACCTTGTTGTCGTTCGCCGTCAGGAACTGTTCCATGTTCTTCTGGGCGTTTTCCGGCTTCCAGCCGTCGGTATAGGCTTCGCCGACGGTCTTGATCTTGCCGGCGTCGATCGCTTCCTTCAGCACTTCCTGCTGGCCAGCGAAGAGGAAGTCGGCGTTCGGGTCGGACGAGGAGCCCTTGATGAAGACATAGTTGCCTTCCGGCTTCACCTTGAACACTTCGCGGGCCTGCATGCGGCCGACTTCCTTGTTGTCGAAGGTGATGTAGAAGGCGGCCGGGTTTTCGATCAGGCGGTCGTAGCCGACGACCGGGATGCCTTCAGCAGCGGCCTTTTCGATGGCCGGGCCGATGGCTTCCGAATCCTGGGCGAGAACGATGATGGCGTTGGCGCCCTGGGCGATCAGCGATTCGACGTCCGTTAGCTGCTTTGCGGCAGACGACTGGGCGTCAGCGGAAATGTACTTATCGCCGGAGGCTTCGAGTGCTGCCTTGATGGCGGCTTCGTCGGTTTTCCAGCGCTCTTCCTGGAAGTTCGACCAGGAAACGCCGACCACGAGGTCCTTGGCGTGCGCAACGGAATGCAGGGAAACGATGATGGCAGCCCCTGCCATCAGCTTCAGAACGAACTTCATATTATCCTCCCAAGTGAATACCGGCCGCTTGGACGAACCTCCCGCCCTTTCAACGACCGGCCACGATAATACTGTCTCGATGCCCCTCCCGACGGTGCCGGGACTTTTTTCTCGACAGTCGAGAAAATAAATGTCAGAAGTTTTTCGGGCTGTCAACAAGGCATTGAGACCTTGATCGGCAGCACGACAGATGCTTTGGGAGGGGCATGTGTTGCAGCCTTTGAAAACGAGTGGAAACCGGGGATGCTGACCAAGTCGAGCACGGAGCTTGTGCGTCAGCAGAACAGCGCGCTCGTGCTCGCCTCGCTGCGCCGGCATGGTCCGCTCGCCCACACCGACATTTCCCAGCATACCGGGCTCGCCTCGGCGACGGTTTCGGCAATTACCGCGGAGCTTGAAAAAGCCGACGTGCTGGAGCGCCGCGAGCAGCAGGCGTCGGCCTCGCGCGGCCGCCCCCGCGTCATCTTCGGCCAGCGGCGTGGCGCCGGTTATCTCGTCACGGTGCGCATCTCGTCCGATATCGTGCAATATTCGCTGGCCGACTATGCCGGCACGCTGATCGACCGGTTCGAGGAGGCGCGCAACCACGCCGACACTTCGACCCGCCCCTTTGCGGAGGCCTTTGTCGCGGCGCTGGAAAAGCTCGTGAGCCGCTCACGCATCGAGCGGGGGCAGGTGCTCGTCGTCTCCATCAGCAGCAAGGGCCTGGTCGATCCCGCCCTGGCGCGTCTCGTCTGGTCGCCGGTTTTTGGCGCGCAGCAGGTGGATTTTGCGGCGCTGCTGGAGCCGCATTGGCGGGCGAAAATCCTGCTCAGCAACGAAACGCTGCTCGTGGCACACGCGATGGCACTGCGCATGGAAAAAGCGGGCGTGAAAAACCTGCAGGCTGTCGCGGCCCTGTCGCTCGGCCACAGCATCGGGCTCGGCATTGCGCGGTTCGATCGCTCCGGCGAACTCTCCGTTACCGCGCCGAATTTCGGCCATATGCTGAATTCATCGGATGGCAAATTGTGCCGCTGCGGCTCGCAGGGCTGCATCGAGGCCTCGGCCGGTTTCTACGGTATCCTGCGCACCGCCTTCGAAGTGCCGCCGGACACGATCCCGGCAAAGTTCGTGCCGCTCACCGAGATGGACAAGATCGCGCTGCGCGCCCGCCAGGGCCACCGCATGTCCGAATACGCCTTCCGCCAGGCCGGTCTCGCGCTGGGGCAGGGGCTTTCACGCATGGTGAGCCTCTACGAAAACATGCCCATCGCCATCACCGGCCCCGGCACCCGCTATTTCGACCTCATCCAGCGCGGACTGGAGGAGGGGCTCGCGCAGTCGCAGCAGGTTCGCCTGCTCGGCGCGCCACCGATTTCGGTCGTGCCGGAGGAGGCAACCTTGGTGCTGGAGGGGCACTTCGCCCGCGCGCTGGCGGAGATGGACCACGATATTATCGCGGTCAGGGCGGATGGGGATTGAGGGCAGGTGGGGAAAGCCCGTTTCGGCTTTCCCGGTTTCCCAGGCGCCTCTCCTCCGTCATGCTCGGGTCGATTACGAGGGCCGCACAAAAAAGACCGGGCGACAGTATCGCCCGGCCAGTTGCCTTGGGAGGCGTTGTCCGTCAGGCGACGGAGATCTGGCGTTTTTCCTGTACGGATTTTACCGCGGCATCGGCCAGCACCAGCGCTGCGAGGCCGTCGGCGCCTGAAGGCGAGATGGTGGCGCCCTTTTCGATTGCCGCGATGAAGGCGGCGATTTCGTTGGCGTAGGCTTCCGTGTAGCGGGTCATGAAGAAGTCGTGCAGGGGCGGGCGGGTGTAGCCGTCGCCGTTGGCGATTTCGATCGAGACCGGGCGCTGGTTTTCGGCGGCGACCATGCCCGTCGAGCCGTGCACCTCGATGCGCTGGTCATAGCCGTAGGTGGCGCGGCGCGAGTTGGAGATGACGGCCTGCTTGCCGGATTTCGTCTGGAGGATGACGGAGACGCTGTCATAGTCGCCAGCCTTGCCGATTTCCGGATCGACCAGCACGGCCGCGGTTGCCGAGACCGAGACGACCTCTTCACCGAGCAGGAAGCGGGCCATGTCGAAGTCGTGGATCGTCATGTCGCGGAAGATGCCGCCGGAGCGCTTGATATAGTCGACCGGCGGAGCGCCGGGGTCGCGCGACGTGATGGTGACCATCTCGACGTCGCCGATCTTGCCCTCGTCGATCGCCTTGCGCACGGCCATGAAATGCGGATCGAAGCGGCGGTTGAAGCCGACCATCAGCTTGCCCTTGGTGTCTTCCACCACCTTCATGCAGGCGCGCACGCGATCGACATCGAGGTCGATCGGCTTTTCGCAAAAGATCGCCTTGCCGGCGCGCGAAAAGCGTTCGATCAGGTCGGCATGGGTATCGGTCGGCGTGCAGATCACGACAGCATCGATGTCCTTGGCCGCTTCGATCGCCTCGATAGTGCGCACGTCGCAGCCATATTGCTTGGCGATGGCATCGGCGGCAGCCGGGAAAGCATCGGCGACCGCGACGAGCACGGCGTCCGGATTGCCGGTCACGGCTTTGGCGTGCACCTTGCCGATGCGGCCGGCGCCGAGAAGACCAAATCTTACAGTCATGTTGTCCTCATGTGAGCGAGTAGCGAATAGGGAATAGCGAATAGGGAGCGGTTGTCGGCGAACTATTCGCTATTCGCCACGCCCTATTCGCTCTTTGAAACTACGTCTTGCGCTTCTTCTGGCGGTAGACGTCGACGACGACGGCGGCCACGATGATCACGCCCTTGACGATTTCCTGGTAGAAAGCATCGACGCGCAGGAAGGTAAAGCCCGATGTCATGACGCCGAGGATGACGGTGCCGATGACCGTGCCGGTGATGCGCCCGACGCCGCCGGCAAGCGAGGTGCCGCCGATGACGGTCGCAGCGATGGCGTCGAGTTCGTACATCACGCCCATGCCGGCCTGGGCGGTCTGGGCGCGGGCCGCGGTGACGACGCCTGCAAGACCGGCCAGCGCGCCGGCGATGGCATAGACCTTCACCAGATGCGATTCGACATTGATGCCGGAGACGCGGGCGGCCTGCACATTCGCGCCGATCGCATAGGTGAACTTGCCGTAGCGGGTGTAGCGCAGCGCGATGTGGAAGATCACGGCGACGACGAGGAAAATGACAACGGGCCAGATGCCGGTGCCGATGAAGCTGAACTGGTCGGTGAGGCCCGAGACCGGCTGGCCCTTCGTGTACCACTTGGAGATGCCGCGCGCCGAGACCATCATGCCGAGCGTGGCGATGAAGGGCGGTATTTTCGTCTTGGCGATGAGCTGGCCGTTGATGAAGCCGGCGAGCAGGCCGACGCCGATGCCGAGCGCGACGGGCACGATGACGGGCATGTCGGTCAGCGAGGGATAGAGCGCGCGCGGCCAGGTGGAGGACTGCGCGAGGCTCGCGGAGAACATGGCGGTCATGCCGACCACCGAGCCGGAGGACAGATCGATGCCGCCCGTGATGATGACCTGCGTGACGCCGACGGCGATGATGCCGATGACGGAGACCTGCAGGATGATGATCGTCAGGCGCTGCGTGTTCATCAGGAAGCTCTGGCCGACAAAAATCCAGCCGAGGATTTCGTAGACCAGCGCGATGCCGATGAGGACGAGAAAGATGCTGAGTTCCGGCGGGAGCCGGCGGGCAGATTTCTGCGCGGCGACCTGGGCTTGCGCTGCGGAATTCGTGCTCATGATTACCTCCCTTGTGGCCGCTTAGCGGCCCAAAAACTTACTGGGCAGCCAGTTCCATCACCGCGACCTGCGTGGCGTCCGCGCGGTCGAGGATGCCGGTGACGCGGCCCTCGTGCATGACCATCACACGGTCGCTCATGCCGAGCACTTCCGGCATTTCCGACGAGATCATGATGACGGCGACGCCGTCGCGGGCGAGCTCGGTGACGAAGCGGTGGATTTCCGCCTTGGCGCCGACATCGATGCCGCGGGTCGGCTCGTCGAGGATGAGGATGCGTGGATGGGTGAGCAGCCAGCGGCCGATCAGCACCTTCTGCTGGTTGCCGCCCGACAGGTTCTCGATGCGCTCCGACAGGTTCGGCGTCTTGACGCGCAGCTTCTTGCTCATCTCCTCGCAGACCTTGGTCAGCGCGCCCTCGGAAACGAAGCCGTTCTTCACGAACTTGTCCTGAAGCACGGCGATCTGCATGTTTTCCAGCACGTCGAGGATCAGCAGACAGCCGGTCTCCTTGCGGTCTTCCGTGAGGAAGGCCATGCGATTGCGGATCGCGGTGTTCGGGCTGTCGATGGTGACCTTTTTGCCGTTGATCTCGATCGTGCCGGACGTCGCCGGCGTCACGCCGAAGATCGTCTCGGCGACATTCGAGCGGCCGGAGCCGACGAGACCGGCAAGGCCCAGGATTTCGCCTGCGCGCACATCAAAGGACACGTCGTGGAAGACGCCCTTGAGCGAGAGGTTTTTGACCGACAGCACGACGTCGCCGATCGGCACCTCTTCCTTGGGGAACATCTGGGTGATCTCGCGGCCGACCATCATGCGGATGATGTCGTCGCGCGTCACGTCGGTGGAGGCGTGCGTGCCGATATATTTGCCGTCGCGGAACACCGAAAACTCGTCGGCGATCTCGAACAGCTCGTTCATCTTGTGGGTAATGTAGACGATGCCGATGCCCTGCGAACGAAGGTCGCGGATGATGGTGAAGAGATGCTCCACCTCGCGCTCGGTCAGCGCCGAGGTCGGCTCGTCCATGATCAGCACGTCGGATTCGTAGGAGACGGCCTTCGCGATCTCGACCATCTGGCGGTTCGCCACCGAGAGGTCGCGCACCTGCACTTCCGGGTCCATGACGATGTTGAGGCGCTTGAAGAGTTCTGCGGTCTTGCGGTGCATCTCGCCGTGGTCGACGAAGCCGAAGCGGTTCTTCGGCTCGCGGCGGATCCAGATGTTTTCCGCCACCGTCATGAAGGGCATCAGGTTCAGTTCCTGATGGATCATGGCGATGCCGTTTTCCAGCGCATCGAGCGGCGAGCCGAGCCGGATCTTCTGGCCCTTCAGCAGCACCTCGCCCTGGTCGGGCGTGTAGATGCCGGCGAGGATCTTCATCAGCGTGGATTTGCCCGCGCCGTTTTCGCCCATCAGGGCATGCACGGTGCCGCGCTTCAGCTTGAACTGGACGTCGTCGAGGGCGACGACGCCGGGGAATTCCTTGCGGACACCCTCCGCGGACAAGAGATATTCGGCATTCGGAATGGCGCCGCTGGCACGAACCGCGGCCATGGTGGTCGGACTGACCATCGTCCCCTCCCTTGCAACCTGAAACGGGTCGGACGCGCGCACGCCTGCGTGCGCGCGTCCATAACAGTCTAGCCGTTCTTGCTTGACCGGCGAGAGCCGATCAGTTCTTCGACTGGAAGTCGGCGATGTTGGCCGGGGTCACGAGCTGGAAGGGGATGTAGACCTTCGTCTCGACCTTTTCGCCCTTGGCGAGCTTCAGCGCGGCATCGACCGAGCCCTTGCCCTGGCCGGCGGCATCCTGGAACACCGTCACGTCGAGGTCGCCCGCAGCCATGGCGGCGAGCGCGTCCTGCGTGGCATCGACACCGGCGACGACGACGCTGTCCATCGAGCGGCCGGCGGCCTTCAGCGCCTGGATGGCGCCGATCGCCATTTCATCGTTGTTGGAGATGACGGCGTCGAATTCTAGGCCGGCGGAGAGCCAGTTGGTCATGAGGTCGGAGCCCTGGGTACGCGACCAATTGGCGGTCTGCTCCTCGACGATTTCGAGGCCCTTGCACTCGTCGGTCGCAATCACGTCCTTGACGTCCTGCGTGCGCATGCGGGCGGCCTGGTTGGAAAGCTCGCCCATCATGACGACGACCTTGCCCTTGCCGTTGAGGAGCCGGCAGACTTCCTTGGTTTCCAGCGTGCCGGACTCCATTTCATTGGACGCGACGAAGGCCTGCTTTTCCGGCAGTTCGTTGACGTTGACCGGCTCGCGGTTGACGTAGACGAGCGCAATGCCGGCATCCGCGGCAGCCTTCGACATGGCGGCGGTGGCGTCGGTATCGACCGGGTTCACGATGATGGCGCTGACGCCGGAAGCGATGAAGTTCTGGATCTGGCTCTGCTGCTTGGCGACGTCGTTCTGTGCATCCTCGATCTGCAGTTCGACGCCGTCGAGCGTCTTGGCATAATCGGACATGCCGTTGCGCAGGACGGTCAGGAAGTTGTCGTCGAACTGCGCCATCGTCACGCCGATCGTCTCGGCATGGGCGGCGGTGGACATCATGACGGCGAGTGCCGAGCCAAGAATGAATTTTTTCATGTCGTTCTCCTCCTCAACGTGGTGTCCGGTCGCACCACAGACTGATCCGGATGGCGCGCCCTTGCGGGTGGCCGACCCTTGCTCCTCCCGGGAGGCAAGGGTCAAAACAGAATAAACAAACCGCGAATTCCGTCTTACGGAATGTTTATTCCATTTTCTGCGGAGAACGTCAAGCCTGTTCCATTTTTTCCGATGCGCGATTCATTCCGCTTGGGGAAAAGTGCCGGCAGACTGCCCGCCGGCACCCGGTTTTCAGATGTTTTCACGCAGGAAGGCAACGCTTTCGGCGACCGCTGCCTGCGGGTCTCCAACGTCGTGCACGGCCGGTGAGAAGGGCTCGAAAGAGAGTGGACCGGTATAGCCGGCGGCAAGCAAGGCATTGATCTGGCTGATATTTCCAAGCCGATCCGCCGGGCCGACGAGAACGCGGTGGCCGTCGCGCATGTCGGAAACAGAGACGGCGGGGTCCTCGACGCCGGAAATATGCACGAGGCCGGTGAGGTTGGCGAAGAGGTCGGGCTCGCCCGCCAGGTGATGATGGAACGTGTCGTGCACCAGACGGAATGCTTGTTCCCCGCCGACGGCCCTGATCGCTTCCACGGCCTCGCGCTTGGAGCGCAGCGAGCAGATTTCGAAGCCGAGCGGCTCGACGAGGCCGATGATGCCGGTGGCATCCAGCAGGGGTTTCAGCGCGTTCAGCGCTTCCCGCAGGTTCGCCTGCCTCTCGCCGTCGGCCTGGCCGGTGCCGTCGTTCTTCGGCACGAGCACGAGCGCGCGGGCGCCGCAGGCGCTCGCATAGTCGATGAGCTCCTTGGCTTCTGTGGCGCGGGCCGGTGTCCATTCGTTGAAGCGCTGGAGGGCGTTGATCGAGATGATGGTGACGCCGTGGCGCTCGGCAAGCGCCTTCACCTCGGCCGGCGTCGTGCCGTCGAGGATGGCGTTGCCGTCAAGGTCGTTGCGGATTTCGACGGCTTTCATGCCGAGCGAGACGGCAAGGGCGAAGAAGGCGTCGAGCGTCAGCGCGGGCGCCGTCATGTGGTTGAGGGCGAAAGTCAGGGCGGGCATGGAATGGGTCCTCCGGTCTTCGAGGCGGCAACAGGGCGGCCTCGCATGCACGCATGAGGATCGGGAAGGGTTTTGCGGGCGTCAAAGCCGAAGGTCGCGGATGCGCCCTCATTGCTGAAAGATTAGCGGCGGGTGTGAGGGGAAACCATCATTTCCGCTTCAGATATTTTCCGGCGTGAAGATGTCGAACGGCAGGAAGGTCTGGCCAGGCACGGCGTTTCCGCCCTTCTCGATGGCGGTGATCATCAGCGTGACGAGTTCGCGACAAAGTGCTGCGAGCGGCGTGTGGATGGCCATGGTGACCACGTCGTCGGCAAGCCCCGCCTTCGATTCCGGAGTCAACTCGTTGACGATCAACTGCACCTTTCCCGCATAACCCTCTTCCCGCACAGCGGAAATCGCCCCCTCCATGCCGCCGCCGGCGACATAGAGGCCGACCAGATCGGGATGCTGCGCCAGCAGGTTGGCGGTCGCCTCGTGGGTGATTTCGCTGGTGTCGAGATTGACCAGCGTGTCGAGCACTTCGAAGCCCTGGCCCTTTTCACGGAAGAAGGAGCGGAAGCCGATCTCGCGCAGTTCATGGCCGTGGAAGCGATGGCTGCCGACGAAGATCGCCACCTTGCCGGGGCGTTTGGCGCCCTTGGCGATCATCCATGCCGCCGTGCGCCCGACCTTCATATTGTTGAGGCCGATATAGCCCTGGCGCACGTCCATGGCGAAGTCGGAGAGCAGGCAGAACAGCGGAATGCCGCGACTTTTCAGATCTTCCACCATGGTCGTCGTCGCCGGATAATCCGGTGCCACGACGGCGAGCGCCTGGTTGCGGGTCGAGAGCTGGCGCAGCATTTCGGCCATCGCGGCCGGCGTCTGTGTGGGGATGAAATCGATCTGGGGCACGATGCGCGCGGTGGTGCAGGCATTGCAGGCGATTTCGATCTCGCGGGCAAAGTTCTGATAAAAAGCCTGGTTGGGACGCTGGAAGCTGAAGCCCAGTCGATATTGCGGCAGGTCCTCGAAGACGCGTTGCCGGATGAGGCCGAGCGCGTGATAGCCGATCGCATTGGCGGCATCATAGACCCGGCGCGCCGTTTCCTCGCGCACCTTGTGGCGACCGTTCAGCACGCGGTCGACGGTCGCGACGCTGACGCCGGCCGCGTTGGCGAGATCCGTGATGGTGGGCCGCGATGCCATGTTCCCCTCCCTGAAATCTTTCCATCAAAATTAAATGATGGCGAATGATAGGATTTGACGCATTCTATCATGGCAGGATTGAGAGACGCAAGCATCGGTATTATCGTTTGCCCATCAGATGGAGGAGACGGGCGATGAAGCCGACGAAGCGGGACTACAGCCTTCTTGGCCGCGATGCCGAGGCCGCCGTGGCAAATGGCCTTGCCGCGGCCGAGTGGTATCACACCGACATCCCGCGCAAGGAGATGAAGGCGCTGATGCAGCGCAGCGATGGACCGGCGATCCGCGACACCGCGATCTGGCTCGGCACGATGCTCGTCACCGGCGCTCTCGGCATCTGGTTCTGGGGAAGCTGGTGGGCGCTGCCGTTCTTCCTGGTCTATGGCGTGCTCTACGGCTCGGCATCGGATTCCCGCTGGCACGAATGCGGCCACGGCACGGCCTTCAAGACGATGTGGATGAACGACGCCGTCTACCAGATCGCCTGTTTCATGATCATGCGCAATCCGGTGACCTGGCGCTGGAGCCATACCCGCCACCATACGGATACGGTCATCGTCGGCCGCGATCCCGAAATCGCCGTCATGCGCCCGCCGGATCTTGTCCGCCTCGTGCTCAATTTCTTCGGCCTGCTCGATGCCTGGCATGCTGTCGTCGATATGGTGCGCAATGCTTCCGGCGTGATGAGTGCGGCGGAAAAAACCTTCATCCCCGAATCGGAGCAGCCGAAGGCGATCCGCATCGCGCGCATCTGGCTGGCGATCTATCTCGCGACCATCGCCCTTTGTTTCGCCACCGGCTCTATCCTGCCGGCCATGCTGATCGGCCTGCCGCGGCTCTACGGCGCCTGGCATCATGTGCTGACCGGCCTGCTCCAGCACGGTGGCCTTGCCGACAATGTCACCGACCACCGGCTGAACAGCCGCACGGTCTATATGAACCCCTTCAGCCGCTTCATCTACTGGAACATGAATTACCATGTGGAGCACCACATGTTCCCGATGGTGCCCTATCACGCGCTGCCGCGGCTGCACGCCATGATCAAGCACGATCTGCCGGCGCCGAACCCGTCCATGTGGCACGGCTATCGCGAAATGCTGCCGGCCTTCCTGCGGCAACTGCGCAACGAGGACTACTTTTTGAAGCGTGCCCTGCCCACGACTGCACGGCCCTACAAGGAAGAATTCCACGCAGAACCGGCCGTCGCGGCCGCCGAGTAAAACCCCAGTCTTTGGAGGAGACGACCATGAGCGACACCTGGATCGAGGTCTGCGCAGCGGACGAAATCGACGAGGAGGATGTCATCCGCTTCGACCATGCGGGCCGCACCTTCGCGGTTTATCGCAGCCCGGAAGACACCTATCACGCCACCGACGGGCTCTGCACCCACGAGAAAATCCATCTCGCCGATGGCCTCGTGATGGACCACGTCATCGAATGTCCCAAGCACAACGGCCGCTTCAACTACAAGACCGGCGAGGCCAAGGGCGCGCCCGTCTGCGTCGACCTGAAAACCTATCCGGTCAAGGTCGAAGGCGGCACCGTCTTCATCGGTCTTTGAGGAAACAGTCCATGGCAGATTTCGTCATCGTCGGCGCCGGCGAATGCGGCGCCCGCGCAGCCTTCGCGCTGCGCGACAAGGGTTTCGACGGTACGATCACGCTGATCGGCAGCGAGATGCATCTGCCCTATGAGCGCCCGCCGCTCTCCAAGGAGGCGCTGGTGGCCGGTGCAGGCCCGAAGCTTGTGGCGGATGCGGAGTGTTATGCCGAAGCGCGCATCGACGTGCTCACCGGCCGGACGGTGTCCGAGATCGACCGCGCCGGAAAACGCATCGTGCTCGGCGACGGCGCCGCGCTTGCCTACGACAAGCTGCTGCTCGCGACCGGTGCCCGGCCACGCGCCCTGCCGGGTGCGCCCTATGCCGGCGGGCGCATCGTCGCGCTGCGCAGCCACGACGATGCCGCGGCCATTCGTGCGCATCTGGTCGATGGCAGCCATATCGCCATCCTCGGCGGCGGGTTTATCGGCCTGGAACTGGCGGCCAGCGCCCGCAAGCTTGGGGCGATGGTGACGCTGGTCGAGGGGCTGCCCCGCGTGCTGACGCGCGGCGTGCCGGCCGAAATCGCCGCGATCGTGGCGGAGCGCCATGCGGCGGAGGGTGTCGAGATCCTTTGCGGTGCAAAGGTTGCGGGTGTCGAGGACTTGCCGGGCGAGGTGCGCATCGCGCTAGAGGATGGCCGCGCCGTCTCGGCAAATCTTCTGGTCGTCGGCATCGGCGCGATGCCGAACACCGAACTGGCGGAAGCGGCGGGTCTTGCGACCGAGAACGGCATCGCCGTTGATGGAATGCTGCGCACCTCTGATCCGGATATCTTCGCGGCCGGCGACTGCACGTCCTATCCGCTGCCCCTCTACGGCGATCGCCGCATCCGCCTCGAATCCTGGCGCAATGCGCAGGAGCAGGGCCAGCTTGCCGCGGCCAATATGCTCGGCGCCGCGGAAGTGCATTCGGCCGTGCCGTGGTTCTGGTCGGATCATTATGACATGACGCTGCAGATCGCAGGCCTTGCGGATGGTGCGGTCACGACAGTCCGGCGCGACATGGGCGAGGGGGCTTTTATCCTCTTCCACCTCGATGGTGAGGGCCGGCTGATTGCCGCAAGCGGCATCGGGCCGGGCAATGCGGTGGCGCGCGATATCCGTCTTGCGGAAATGCTCATCGCCGCACGCGCCCATCCCGATCCGACCGAACTGGCCGCGCCGGAAACCAAACTTAAGAAACTGCTTGCCGCCTGAACCCAGGAGATCACCGTGAAGAACAAGAGACCGACCGTCGCCGACCTTCAGGCGATGAAGGGCAAGCGCCAGCTCACCATGTTGCGCGTCGTGACGCTGGAGGAAGCTGCCGCCGCCGAGCAGGCGGGTATCGACCTCGTCTCCGTGCCGCCCGCGCTGCTCGGCCCCGCCTTTCGCGAGGCGGCGCCCACGGTCTTCGCCTTTCCCGGCCTCGAATATGGCGACTTCGTCACCGCGGACGACTATCTGCGTGGCGCCTTCCAGGTGATGAAGGCGGGCGGCGATGCGGTCTATTGCGCGGCCGGCCTTTCCACCGTCCGGCGCCTGCGCGAAGAGGGTATTCCGGTCTGCGGCCATGTCGGGCTCATCCCTTCGAAGGCGACGTGGACGGGCGGCTTCAAGGCGGTCGGCAAGACGGCGGCGAGTGCGCTCGAAATCTGGCGGCAGGTGAAGGCGCTGGAAGAGGCCGGCGCCTTCGCCGCCGAAATCGAGGTCGTGCCGGGCGAGGTTGCGGCTGCGATCAGCGCGAAGACGTCGCTCCTCATGCTCTCGATGGGCGCCGGTACGGGCTGCGATGCGCAATATCTCTTTGCCGACGACGTGCTCGGTCAGAACCGCGGCCATTATCCGCGCCATGCCAAGGTCTATCGCAATTTCGCCGTCGAATATGACCGGCTCCAGCAGGAGCGCATCGCCGCCTTCCGCGAATATGTGGATGATGTGCGCTCCGGCACCTATCCGGAGAAGAGCCATCTCGTCGGCATCGAGCCCTCGGAGCTTGCGGCCTTCCTCGATCGTCTCGATGCCTGAAAAGCCGGTTTCCCCGCGCGGAAAAACCGCCTATAGACGGGCGAAGGCGTGAGGAGACGTTCATGAAAATCATCGATACCGACCATCCGTTCTACCGTCCGCTCTGGCGGCGGCTGCTTCTGGTCGGGGTCTGTGCCGCATGGACGGGCGTGGAATATTATAACGGCGAGCAGACCTGGGGCACGATCTTCCTCGTCGTTACCGCCTATGCCTTCGCCAACCTCATCCTGTTCTTCAAGCCCTCCGATCCGGCCGCAAAGCCGCCGGAAGAGCAGCCCAAGAGCTAGCGCGACAACCCCAGGCTCTTCTCGACATTGATCCGCCGGATCGTCTCGTCGATCAGCATATTGGCGATTTTCATGCGCAGGGTCGCGTTGTCGCGCAGGTCCGGCGGTACGCCGTCCGGGTGGTTTTCGCGCGCGAAGCTGCGGCGGCGGGCGAGCAAGTCGTCCACGCTTTCCTTGCCGTGCAAGGCGAGGTCTTCCGCCACCTCTTCCGGCGCGATGCGCAGGAGATGCGGCGGCGGCTCTGGCGGTGACGGCTCCGGCTCCGGTGGCACGGGGGCAGGCTCTTCATAGAGATCGAGATAGGCGGCAGCGGCCTGCGAGCCGGAGACGAAGGTTCCGCCCATTCCCAATCCCGTAAAGCCGGAAGTGAGGCCGCGGATCTCGCCCGGGCCTTCTTCTTCTTGCGCGTCATCCTCGGCCGCCTGGCGTGCCTCGGCCTTCAGCCTTTCCAGCACGGATTCGAAAACGGTCAGGCCGAACATCAAAAGTCTCCTCAGTCCGGCGAAAGCATCCGGCTGCGTTGCAGGATCAGATCATAGAGCAGTTTGGCGCTCGGCGGCAGCGCCCTGCCTTTGACGGAAATGAGGCTGTACGGCTTGATGTCAATCTCGAAATCGGTGTTGAGGATGCGCACATCGCCCGCCTGCGCGCCGACATCGGCGATGAAGACCGCCATGTCGCGGGCGACGGGGGCAATCGCATTCGAGCCGCAGACGATGGCCGTGGTGAGCAGGATCGACGAGGTGTTGACCACGGTGGAGGGAAGGGCGACACCCGCCGCGATGAACAGTTCCTCGATGCGCCGGCGCAAAAGCGTGCCGGCCGGCTGGAACACCCAGTCGTAATGCGGCAGGTCGGCAAGGCCGACGACGGGCTTTTCCAAAAGCGGGTGCCCCTTGCGCACGATGAGACAGGCCTTTTCGATGCCGATCTCTGTGACGTTGAAGAGGCGCGGGTTGAGATCGTCCGGCACGCGGGCGATGATGAAATCCTGCCGCGCCGCCAGCAACTCCCGGGCGAGCACGTTGCTCGTCTCGACGCGCACATTCACCTCGATGCCGGGATAGGCCGCACTCACCTGCTGGATCGCCGGCACGGCGAGGCTGATTGCCGGCGCTGTCACCGAGCCGAGGAACACCGAGCCGCCGGTGCCGGATTTCAGCGCTGAAAGCTCGCGGTCCACCTCGCGCAGTTCGAGCAGGATGGTGCGCGCGCGCCGCGCGAAGGCGCGGCCGAAGGCCGTCAGCGCCACGCCGCGCGAGACGCGCTCGCACAACTGGGCCTTGAGGATCGTCTCCATTTCCGTCAGCATGCGCGAGGCCGCGGGCTGCGAGATGTTCAGCGCATCGGCTGCGGCGCTCACCTGCTTGTGTTCCTCGATCGCGACGATCATGCGCAGGTGGCTGAGCTTCAGGCCGCTGCGCAGCAGGCCGACGCCCTGCAGGTTGTCGGCGCTGTCATCGGAAAAGAGGCGTTCGTCGATATCGTCCTCCAAACGCATGGTTACTCCAATCCATAAAATAGTATATTTGCCCCATAATATATCAGTTCTGATATCGATTTAGAAGCTTATTGCATTTGACAGTTATGGCAATTCGTACGACCTTGCGCCAATGTGCGCTGGGGTCCTTGGGAGTGGGGACCGGCGGGTCTCGCGCCCGGCCAGTCTGGACCGTCGTCTGAATGCGACCCCGTCGCGCACAGAACAATGCCTGGCCGCAATATCGGCCAGTGCGCACAAGGGAGAGACCTTTCAATGAAAATGATCACTTCGCTTCTCGCCGCCGCCGCCATCAGCGTCGCGTCGTTCGTGGCGCCGTCCTTCGCCCAGGACAAGGGCATGGTCGGCATTTCCATGCCCACCAAGACCTCGACCCGCTGGATTTCCGACGGCGAGACGATGGAAAAGCTCTTCAAGGAAGCCGGCTACACGCCGGACCTGCAGTTTGCTGACGACGACATCCCGAACCAGCTCGCCCAGATCGAAAACATGGTCACCAAGGGTGCCAAGGTTCTCGTCATCGGCGCCATCGACGGCACGACGCTCTCCGACATTCTCCAGAAGTCGGCCGATGCCGGCGTGAAGGTCATCGCCTATGACCGCCTGATTCGCGATTCGGGCAATGTCGACTACTACGCCACCTTCGACAACTTCCAGGTCGGCGTTCTCCAGGCCACCAGCCTCGTCGACGGCCTCAAGGCGAAGTTCCCAGACACCAAGCCGTGGAACGTCGAGCTCTTCGGCGGTTCGCCGGACGACAACAACGCCTTCTTCTTCTATGACGGCGCAATGTCGGTCATCCAGCCGCTGATCGACAGCGGCGACATCGTCATCAAGTCCGGCCAGACCGGCATGGAAACCGTCGGCACGCTGCGTTGGGACGGTGCCGTGGCCCAGGCCCGCATGGAAAACCTGCTGTCCTCGACCTACACCGATGGCCGCGTCGATGGCGTTCTGTCGCCCTATGACGGTCTCTCGATCGGCATCCTGTCGGCCCTGAAGGGCGTCGGCTACGGCTCGGGCGACCAGCCGATGGCGATCGTCACCGGCCAAGACGCCGAACTTCCGTCGGTCAAGTCGATCCTCGCCGACGAACAGTATTCGACGGTCTTCAAGGACACGCGCGAACTGGCCAAGGTCACCGTCAGCATGGTCAACGCGATCCTCGAAGGCAAGGAGCCGGAAGTGAACGACACCAAGACCTATGACAATGGCGTCAAGGTCGTTCCGTCCTACCTGCTGAAGCCGGTTGCCGTCGACAAGTCCAATGCCGAGAAGATCCTCGTCACGGACTCGGCCTACTACACGGCCGACCAGCTGAAGAACTGATCGTTCTCCATTCTCCGGGGTTCGCGCCAGCGTGCGCGAACCCTCTTTTCTCCGGATCGCAGAGCGAATAGGCTCGGTTTACCGCCGCATGGTGGAGGACCGGCTGCTGGAAACTGATACATGAGCAAGACCCTTCTCGAAATGCGTGGCATCACGAAGACGTTTCCGGGCGTAAAGGCGCTCGACAACGTCAACCTGAAAGTCCGCGAAGGCGAGATTCACGCCCTTGTCGGCGAAAACGGCGCCGGCAAATCCACCCTCATGAAAGTGTTGAGCGGCGTCTATCCCGCCGGCTCCTATGAGGGCGAAATCCATTTCGACGGCGAAGTCCGCCGTTTCTCCACGATCTCCGACAGCGAGCATCTGGGCATCATCATCATCCACCAGGAGCTGGCGCTGGTGCCGCTTCTGTCGATCGCCGAAAACATCTTCCTTGGCAACGAGGTGGCGACCAACGGCATCATCGACTGGAAGCTCGCTTTCCGCCGCACGCAGGAACTGTTGAACAAGGTCGGCCTCAGGGAGCCGCCGGGCACGCTGATCACCGATATCGGCGTCGGCAAGCAGCAACTCGTCGAGATCGCCAAGGCGCTCTCCAAGAAGGTGCGCCTGCTCATCCTCGACGAGCCGACCGCCTCGCTCAACGAGAAGGATTCCGATGCGCTGCTGAAGCTGCTCGTGGAATTCCGCGCGCAGGGCATGACGTCGATTATTATCTCGCACAAGCTGAACGAGATCAAAAAGGTCGCCGACCAGATCACCATCCTGCGCGATGGCGGCACCGTGGAAACCCTCGACTGTCATCACGAGGATATTTCCGAAGACCGCATCATCAAGGGCATGGTCGGCCGCGAGATGGAAGACCGCTATCCGGTCCGCGAGCCGAAGATCGGCGAGACGCTGCTGGAAGTGAAGAACTGGAACGTCTTCCACCAGCACCACCGCGACCGCCAGTTCCTGCACAATATCAGCTTCAACGTGCGCGCCGGCGAAGTGGTCGGCATTGCCGGGCTGATGGGGGCCGGGCGCACCGAGACGGCGATGAGCATCTTCGGCAAGTCCTGGGGCCACAAGATCACGGGCGAGGTCGCGATGCGCGGCAAGCCGGTCGATGTCAGCACGATCCCCAAGGCGATTGATGCGGGCCTTGCCTATGTGACGGAAGACCGCAAGCATCTCGGACTCGTGCTGATCGACAACATCATGCACAACACGACGCTCGCCAACCTCAAGGGTGTCTCCAAGGCGGCGGTGATCGACAATCACCAGGAGACGAAGGTCGCCTCCGGCTACCGCTCGCGGCTGCGCATCCGGTCCCACTCGATCTATCAGGAAGCGGTCAATCTTTCGGGCGGCAACCAGCAGAAGGTGGTGCTGTCGAAGTGGCTGTTCACCGATCCGCAGGTGCTGATCCTCGATGAGCCGACGCGCGGCATCGATGTCGGCGCAAAGTTCGAAATCTATACAATCATCAATCAGCTTGCCGCCGAGGGCAAGGGCATCCTCATGATCTCGTCGGAGATGCCGGAACTGCTCGGGACCTGCGATCGCATCTATGTCATGAACGAAGGACGCATCGTGGCCGAGCTCTCCAAGGCGGAAGCAAGCCAGGAATCCATCATGCGCGCCATCATGCGCTCCGGGGAGAAACACTGATGTCCACCGACACCGCGACAAAGAC
The DNA here is from genome assembly GCF_058809275.1 of Shinella sp. GW821-FHT10F02. NCBI lineage: Bacteria > Pseudomonadati > Pseudomonadota > Alphaproteobacteria > Hyphomicrobiales > Rhizobiaceae > Shinella > Shinella sp. GW821-FHT10F02. Next base: position 127,689 of record NZ_JBXASL010000009.1, read on the forward strand.
GACCCAGCCTTCGGTGGGGGAATACCTCAAGAAGAACATCCGCGAATATGGCCTCCTGGTCGCGCTCGTCGTGATCATGATCTTCTTCCAGGTCATCACCAACGGCGTGCTCTTCCGCCCGGTCAACATCACCAACCTGGTGCTGCAGAACTCGTTCATCGTCATCATGGCGCTTGGCATGCTGCTGATCATCGTGGCGGGGCATATCGACCTCTCGGTCGGCTCCATCGTCGCCTTCATCGGGGCGATATCGGCGATCATGCTGGTGAAATGGGGCGTGCCGGCGATCATCGTCGTGCCGGCCTGCATTCTCGTCGGCGCTCTCATGGGCGCGGCACAGGGCTATTGGGTCGCCTACCAGAAGATCCCGTCCTTCATCGTCACGCTCGCCGGCATGCTGGTCTTCCGCGGCATGACCTATGTCGTGCTTGGCGGCCGCCCGGTCGGTCCGTTCCCAAAGGATTTCCAGATCCTCTCCACCGGTTTCGTGCCGGACTTCCTGTCGATCACCGATCCGGCAACCAGCCTCATCAAGAACTATTTCGCGCTCGTCGTGGTCATCCTGCTGGTCGGTTACGCCATCTATGCCGGCCTTCGCGAGCGCAGCCAGAACGCGCTGCATGAGACCGAGAACGAGCCCTTCGCCTTCTTCGCCGGGCAGATGGTGATCATCAGCGCGGTGGCGATCTTCCTCGGCTTCCAGCTGTCCACCTATCGCGGCCTGCCGAACGTTCTGGTCATCATGGGCCTCTTGATCGTGCTCTACACGTTCGTCACGACGCGCACGACGATCGGCCGGCGCATCTATGCGATGGGCGGCAACGAGAAGGCGGCGAAGCTTTCGGGCATCAATACCGAGCGGCTGACCTTCTACACCTTCGTCAACATGGGTGCACTTGCGGCACTCGCCGGCATGATCATCGCCGCCCGCCTCAACTCCGCGACGCCCAAAGCCGGCGTCGGCTTCGAGCTCGACGTCATCGCGGCCTGCTTCATCGGCGGCGCTTCGGCTTCCGGCGGCGTGGGAAAAATCACCGGCGCGGTCATCGGCGCCTTCATCATGGGCGTCATGAACAACGGCATGTCGATCATGGGCATCGGCATCGATTACCAGCAGCTCATCAAGGGCCTGGTGCTGCTCGCGGCCGTGTTCTTCGACGTCTACAACAAGAACAAGGGCTGACCGGAACCGGCCAACCCTCCGAATTGCATGTGTATCTGACGAGCCGCCGAGGCGGCCACTGTGGTGGCGTCTGTCCACCGCAGGTGCGGAGCCTTGGCCAGAGCCGGCTCCAGGAAGGAAATGGAAATGCTGATTTCGCAGGTCGGAAATGCCGACGGTTCGATCACGGTCGTCGTGCGGGAAGAGGGCGGCCATGGCCGCGCGGTTAAGGGTGCGGCAAGCGTCTATGCGCTCGCCATGGAAGCAGGCAATAGCGGCCGGTCGCTGAAGGCTGTCATCGATGCCAAAGGCCTTGGCGATGAGGTCGATCTGGAAGAGGCCTATGCCGATGGGCGGCTGCTTTCGCCGATCACCCATCCGGATGCCGCACACCTGCACCTGACCGGCACGGGCCTCACCCATCTCGGCTCCGCCGCGACGCGCGATTCCATGCACAAGAAGACGACGGAAGCCGCCGAAGAGACGCTGACGGATTCCATGAAGATGTTCCGCATGGGCCTCGAAAACGGCAAGCCGAAAGCCGGCGAGAAGGGCGTGCAGCCGGAATGGTTCTACAAGGGCAACGGCTCGCAGGCCGTCGCACCCGGTGCTGCGCTCACATCGCCCTCCTTCGCGCTCGATGGCGGCGAGGAGCCGGAAATGGCCGGCATTTACATCATCGCGGCCGATGGCTCGCCCTTCCGCATTGGCTTTGCCGTCTCGAACGAATTCTCCGACCATGTGACGGAGCGCATCAACTATCTCTATCTCGCCCATTCCAAGCTGCGGCAGGCGAGTTTCGGCCCGGAAATCCGCGTCGGCGCAGCGCCCGAGGATATCCGCGGCTTCTCGCGCATCCTGCGCGGCGGAAAGGTCTTGTGGGAAAAGCCCTTCGTCTCCGGCGAGGCGAACATGTCCCACACTTTCGCCAACCTCGAATACCACCACTTCAAATACGGCCTGTTCCGCGCGCCGGGCGACGTGCATGTCCACATGTTCGGCACGGCGACGCTGTCCTTCGGCGACGGCATCCGCACGGAAGAGGGCGACGTGTTCGAGATCGGCGCCGACGGTTTTGGCCTGCCGCTGCGCAATCCGCTGGCGATCGCGAGGGAAGACGAGATCGAAATCCGCCAATTGTAATCGATGCGACGGCCACGCGGCCGCCATGACACACAGGAGGCTCGACAGCCCATGACCATCCACCAGAACCTGATTGCCGGCGAATGGGTCGGCTCGGACGCGATCCGCAACATCAACCCGTCGAACACCGACGATGTGGTGGGCGAATATGCCCGCGCCTCCGTCGAGGACACCAAGGCCGCGATCGCGGCAGCAAAGGCAGCGTTTCCGGCCTGGTCGCGCTCCGGCATTCTTGAGCGCCACGCCATCCTGCGCAAGACCGCCGACGAGATCCTTGCCCGCAAGGACGAACTCGGCCGACTGCTGTCGCGCGAAGAGGGCAAGACGCTTGCCGAAGGCATCGGCGAGACCGTGCGCGCCGGCCAGATCTTTGACTTTTTCGCAGGCGAGTGCCTGCGCCTTGCCGGCGAAGTGCTGCCCTCGGTGCGTCCGAATATCGGCGTCGAGATTACCCGCGAGCCGGTCGGCGTCGTCGGCATCATCACGCCGTGGAATTTCCCGATCGCCATCCCGGCCTGGAAGATCGCGCCGGCGCTCTGCTACGGCAACACGGTGGTCTTCAAGCCGGCCGAACTGGTGCCGGGCTGCTCCTGGGCGATCGTCGATATCCTGGTGCGCGCCGGCCTGCCGAAGGGTGTGTTGAACCTCGTCATGGGCAAGGGCTCCGTCGTCGGCCAGACCATGCTCGACAGTCCGGACGTGCACGCCATCACCTTCACCGGCTCGACCGGTACAGGAAAACGCGTCGCATCCGCTTCCGTCGAGCATAACCGCAAATACCAGCTCGAAATGGGCGGCAAGAACCCGTTCGTCGTGCTCGACGATGCGGACCTCACCGTCGCCGTCGAAGCCGCCGTCAACTCGGCCTTCTTCTCCACCGGCCAGCGCTGCACGGCCTCCTCGCGCGTCATCGTCACCGAAGGCATTCATGACCGTTTCGTCGCTGCCGTTGGCGAGCGGCTGAAGAGCGTTGTCGTCGACGATGCGCTGAAGGCCGGCACGCATATTGGCCCGGTGGTCGACGAGAGCCAGTTGAAGCAGGACACCGACTATATCGAGATCGGTCAGAAGGAAGGCGCCAGGCTCGCTTTCGGCGGCGAACTGCTGAAGCGCGACACGCCCGGCTTCTATCTCGCGCCGGCGCTCTTCACCGAAGCGACGAATGACATGCGCATTTCGCGCGAAGAAATCTTCGGTCCGGTCGCTGCGGTCATCCGCGTCAAGGATTACGAGGAAGCATTGGCCGTCGCAAACGACACGCCGTTCGGCCTGTCCTCCGGCATCGCCACCACGAGCCTCAAGCATGCGACGCATTTCAAGCGCAATGCGGAGGCCGGCATGGTGATGGTGAACCTGCCGACGGCGGGCGTCGATTTCCATGTGCCGTTTGGCGGTCGCAAGGGCTCGTCGCACGGCTCGCGCGAGCAGGGCAAATACGCCAACGAATTCTACACAACCGTCAAGACCGCCTACACCCTGGCGTGAGGCAAAGGCCGCCCGGCTTTTCGCGGCAGGCCCTTCAAGGACTGAAAGACATGAAGAAGAAAGCGGAATGGCCGCGCAGGCTGAGATCGCAGGAATGGTACGGCGGCACCAGCCGTGACGTGATCTATCACCGCGGCTGGATGAAGAACCAGGGCTATCCGCACGACCTGTTCGACGGACGCCCGGTCATCGGCATCCTCAACACCTGGTCGGATATGACGCCGTGCAACGGTCACCTGCGCGAGCTCGCCGAGAAGGTGAAGGCGGGCATCTGGGAGGCCGGCGGCTTCCCGATGGAGGTGCCGGTGTTCTCGGCCTCCGAAAACACCTTCCGCCCGACCGCGATGATGTACCGCAACCTGGCAGCGCTCGCGATCGAGGAAACGATCCGCGGCCAGCCGATGGACGGCTGCGTGCTGATGGTCGGCTGCGACAAAACCACGCCGTCGCTGATCATGGCGGCAGCGTCCGTCGACCTGCCGTCGATCGTCGTCACAGGCGGCCCCATGCTGAACGGCTATTTCCGCGGCGAGCGCGTCGGCTCCGGCACGCATCTGTGGAAGTTTTCCGAGATGGTGAAGGCCGGGGAGATGACGCAGGAAGAGTTCCTGGAGGCGGAAGCCTCGATGAGCCGTTCTTCCGGCACCTGCAACACGATGGGCACGGCCTCCACCATGGCCTCCATGGCGGAAGCGCTCGGCATGGCTTTGTCCGGCAATGCCGCCATTCCGGGCGTCGATTCCCGCCGCAAGGTCATGGCGCAGCTCACCGGCCGGCGCATCGTGCAGATGGTGAAGGACGACCTGAAGCCGTCAGACATTATGACGAAAGAGGCCTTCGAGAATGCGATCCGCACCAATGCGGCGATCGGCGGATCGACCAATGCCGTCATCCATCTGCTCGCCATGGCGGGCCGTGTCGGCATCGACCTGACGCTGGACGACTGGGACCGCTGTGGCCGCGACGTGCCGACCATCGTCAACCTGATGCCGTCGGGCAAATACCTGATGGAAGAGTTCTTCTATGCCGGCGGCCTGCCCGTCGTTCTCAAGCGCCTCGGCGAGGCCGGCCTCCTGCACAAGGATGCGATCACGGTCTCCGGCGAAACCGTCTGGGACGAGGTCAAGGACGTCGTCAACTGGAACGAGGACGTCATCCTTCCGGCCGAAAAGGCGCTGACGCAATCGGGCGGCATCGTCGTCGTGCGCGGTAATCTTGCGCCCAAGGGCGCGGTGTTGAAGCCGTCGGCGGCCTCGCCGCATCTTCTGACGCATCGGGGCAGGGCGGTCGTGTTCGAGGATATCGACGACTACAAGGCCAAGATCAACGACGACGCTCTCGACATCGACGAGACCTGCGTCATGGTCATGAAGAACTGTGGGCCGAAGGGTTATCCCGGCATGGCCGAGGTCGGCAATATGGGCCTTCCGCCGAAGGTGCTGAAGAAGGGTATCACCGACATGGTGCGCATCTCCGACGCGCGCATGTCGGGCACGGCCTATGGCACCGTTGTGCTGCACACCTCGCCGGAAGCCGCCGTCGGCGGGCCGCTTGCGGTGGTGAAGAACGGCGACATGATCGAACTGGACGTGCCGAACCGCCGCCTGCATCTCGACATTTCCGAGGAGGAGCTGGCGCGCCGGCTTGCCGCCTGGACGCCGAACCATGATCTGCCCGTGTCGGGTTACGCCTGGCTGCACCAGCAGCATGTCCAGGGGGCCGATACCGGCGCCGATCTCGACTTCCTCAAGGGGTGTCGCGGCAGCGCGGTCGGCAAGGACAGCCACTGAGCTTTTTCGGGCGCGGCTTTCAAGGTCGCGCCCGATCTGTGCCGTTCCGGCACAGGTTGCCCCGCCTTGCGCGCCGAATGCAACCTTTCCTTTCCCCTTGCAGCCACCTGTCGTCCTGCGCGAGGAACCGCGGAGGTCGTCTTCCCCTTCCATTTCACGATACCGGTCCACTCCCGGGTCGGTCGCTGAATGGGAGGTTTCCATGTTCAGAGCATCAGACGGTGTATCGATTCCAAAACTCTCCGCGGTCGTGCTGGTCGCGGCGGTTCTTGCCGTGCCGGTTCACGCGGCCGATCGCGGCAATCGGGGAGGCCTCGGTGTGGGCGTCGGCGTGAGCCTCGGTAGCGTCCGGGCCGGTGTCGATGCCCGGGTCGGCGGCAGCAAGGGGCTTGCCGATGCCAATGTCGGCGCGCGGGTCGGCGGCAGGAACGGCCTGAAGGCCGATGCCAAGGCGAATGTCGGCGGTGCTCGCGGGCTTGCCGATGCGAATGTGAAGGCCGGCCTCGGCGGGCGCGATGGCGTCAATGCCAGCGTCAGGGCGAATGTCGGCGGATCGCGCGGCCTTGCGGATGCGGATGTGCGGGCGACCGTTGGCGGGCGGGATGGACTTGCGGCGGATGTCGGTGCGACGGTCGGCGGTCGCGGCCTGCTGGATGCCGACGTGGATGTCAGCCTCGGCGACGACGACGTGCTCGGCCGGCCGGACCGCCGCGAGCCGCGCTCGCTCGGCGATGACGACCGGCGCGGCGATCCGGATGACCGCACGGTCGTTCGCGAATTCTCGCGGCTCTCCGGCAACGATCGCATGCAGCTCATCAAGCGCTGTCGCGGCGTCGACAGCGGCGGTTATGATGCCGCCCTCGTGAAACTCTGCCGCCTGCTCGAAACGGCGTCGCGTTAAAGCGATTGCACAAGCCCTTAAAGCGGATTCGATTTGAGGGCTTGTGCAGCAGATTCAGGGCGTTACGGCGCCCTTTGGGAACCCTGATTCAAGTGCCGTCAGCTCTGGCTCTGTGACTGGCTCTGGCCGGACGTTTCCACCGTGATGGCAACGCTCATCGTTTCCGCCGCCGTGCCTACCACCATGCCGGAAATGGGGGCGGCGTCGGTATAGTCGAGGCCGGTGGACAGGCGGACATAGCGGGCGTCCGGGCAGATCTTGTTGGCCGCGTCGAAACCGACCCAGCCGAGCCCCTGCAGGTGCACTTCCGCCCAGGCATGGCTTGCCGTCTGCTCGGGCGTTTCCATCAGCAGGTAACCGGAAATATAGCGGGCCGGCAGGCCGAGCGAGCGTGCGGCGGAGATGAAGATATGCGCGTGGTCCTGGCAGACACCCTGCTTCTTTTCCAGCGCCTCTTCGGCCGTGGTGTCGGAGGCGGTTTCGCCCGGCTTGTAGGCGACGGCCTGGTGGATCGCTTCCATGAGCGCGTGCATGCGCGCCAGTTCGTTTTCGCCGCTGGCGGCCTTGGCCAGTTCGTGGATCAGAGCGCCGGGCTTGGTCAGCGGCGTTTCGCGCAGATACAGCCAAAGCGGCACGAACCCCTGGTGCGGGCCGAAGACGCCGGCGCGGTCCTCCGTCTCCACCTCGCCCTCGGCGACGATGCGGATCGTCACCTGCTCGGCATTGGTGCTGACGAGGTCGACATGGTTGCCGAAATGATCGGTGTAGCCCGCCTCCAGGCGAGCGCCGTGCACCGTTGTCTTCCAGTCACGCACGCGCTGGCCGGGCTGGGTCTTCGGCGTCAGCCGCAGCCTTTGCAGCGAATACTGCACCGGGTCGTCATAGTGATATTCCGTCGTGTGGCTGATCTTCAGTCGCATTGGTTGCCCCGTCAGCCTATCGGTAGAAGCGGTAGCCTTCGGAGATTTCCTCTCCAAGGCGGTTGTTGTGCACGATGAACTCCTCGATGAATTCATGGAGACCCTGTTCCATGATGTCGTCGATGTTGCGGCTGCGCAGCAGCATCAGCGTGGCGGAGGCCGTCTCGTGCGCCGCGTGGTTGTCGCCGTAGAGTTTTGCGAGATAACCGAGATTGCTGACGATCTTGTCATAGCTATAGGCGAGCGAGCGCGGCATGCGGTCGTTGAGGATCAGGAAATCCGAGATGTTGGTGGCGGAATAGTCGCCGTCATAGACCCAGCTGTAAGAGCGGTGTGCCGAGACCGAGCGCAGGATCGATTCCCACTGCATGTTGTCGAGCGACGAACCGACCTTGGCGATCGCCGGCAGCAGCACGTAATACTTCACGTCGAGGATGCGCGCGGTATTGTCCGCCCGCTCGATGAAGGTGCCGATGCGCGAGAAATTGTAGATGTCGTCGCGCAGCATGGTGCCGTGGAAGGCGCCGCGGATGAGGCCGGTGCGCCGCTTGATCGCGTCGATCACCTCGGGCATTTCGGCCGGGCGGACGCGCTTGGACAGCATATCCTTGAACTCGATCCAGCACTCGTTCGTCGCTTCCCAGGTCTCCCGGGTAAGCGCCGTGCGCACCATGCGCGCATTGTTGCGCGCGGAATCGATGCAGGACATCACGCTGGACGGGTTGGCGGGGTCGCGCAGCAGGTAGTCGATGGCATCGGCGCTCGTGAGCTTGCCGTGCACCTCGTCGAAATCCTCGCGCACGCCGGCACTTTGCAGCACGCCGTCCCAGTCCTCGTCGCTGGAGCCGCTGCGCGTCAGCGCCATGCGCAGGCCCGCGTCGATGAGGCGGGCAATGTTTTCGCCCCGCTCGATATAGCGGAACATCCAGTATAGGCCGTTTGCAGTTCTTCCCAGCATCGGCATCAGTCCTCCAGTACCCAGGTGTCCTTCGTGCCGCCGCCCTGGCTGGAGTTCACCACCAGCGAGCCTTCTTTCAGCGCCACGCGGGTCAACCCGCCCGGAATGATCTGCACCTTGTCGGAAACGAGCACGTAGGGCCGGAGGTCGACGTGCCGGGGCGCGATGCCCTTGTTGACGAGGATGGGGACTGTGGAGAGCGACAGCGTCGGCTGCGCGATGTAGTTGGACGGCCGGGCCTTCAGCTTTTCGGCAAAGGCCGCGCATTCCTTCTTCGAGGCGGTCGGGCCGACGAGCATGCCGTAGCCGCCGGAGCCGTGCACCTCCTTGACGACGAGCTCTTCGAGATGTTCGAGCACGTATTTCAGGCTGTCTTCTTCCGAGCAGCGCCAGGTCGGCACGTTTTCGAGCAGTGCCTTGCGGCCCGTATAGAACTCGACGATCTCCGGCATGTAGGAATAGATCGCCTTGTCGTCGGAAATGCCGGTGCCTGGCGCGTTGGCGATCGTGATGTTGCCCGCCTTGTAGACGTCCATGATGCCGGGGATGCCGAGCGCCGAATCCGGGCGGAAGGTGAGGGGGTCGAGGAAATCGTCGTCGACGCGGCGGTAGAGCACGTCGATCGCCTCGTATCCGCGGGTCGTGCGCATCTTCACCTTGCCGTCGACGACGCGCAGGTCCGAACCCTCGACCAGTTCCACGCCCATCATGTCGGCGAGGAAGGCGTGTTCGTAATAGGCGGAGTTGAAGATGCCGGGCGTGAGCACCGCGACGCGCGGTTTGCCCGAACAGCGCGGCGGGGCGAGCGAAGCGAGGCTCTGGCGCAGCAGTTTCGGATAGTCTTCCACCGGGCGCACCTTGTTCAGGTGGAACAGCTCCGGGAACATCTGCATCATGGTTTCGCGGTTTTCCAGCATGTAGCTGACGCCGGAAGGAGTGCGGGCATTGTCTTCCAGCACGTAGAACTGGTCTTCGCCCGTGCGCACGATATCGGTGCCGACGATGTGGGTGTAGACGCCGCCCGGCGGCTTGAAGCCGATCATCTGCGGCAGGAAGGCGACATTACGCTCGATCAGCTCGCGCGGCACGCGGCCCGCCTTGATGATTTCCTGCTTGTGGTAGATGTCGTCGAGGAAGGCGTTGAGGGCGATGACCCGCTGTTCGATGCCCTGGGCGAGCCTGCGCCATTCTCGGCCGGAAATGATGCGGGGGATGATGTCGAAGGGGATGAGTTTTTCAGAACTGTCTTCGTGTCCGTAGACCGCGAAGGTGATGCCGGTTTTTCGAAAGAGGTTTTCGGCGTCCCTCGATTTGGCAATCAGGCGAGCCCGATCCTGCCCCTCGTACCAGTCATGGTAGTTTTCATATGGCTGCCGCGGGTTGGAGTCCGCGCTCATCATTTCGTCAAATGCCAAAGGCGTGTTCCCTATTTTTCGCCATTTGAGTACAACATCAGGGGCAATGCAAGAACCATGCTCAATTAGCGCTGAAGAATTCTCATACCGCTTTGAGCAGGGCTAAACCGGCCGGCAGGACGGTTTTCCGGTGGGAACGAACCGGCCGACGCATTCCCCGCGCCGGCGTCCTGCGCGCGATGTGCCGAAAACATGGGCAGATGCCGAAAAGCTGCACCGTCGCGCCTTTCGTTGAACCTAATCATCAAGGAAATTCCTTTGACCATCACGGGGGCGGCGCCTATCGCTCGCCCACCGATTGTCCTTCTGCCGGAAGTCCCATGTCCCTCGATCGCCTGGCTCCGGCCATCTTCGTCCTGCTCTGGTCGACCGGCTGGGTCGTCGCGAAGTTCGGCGCCATCGTCTCGGAGCCGCTGACCTTCCTCAGCATTCGCTATATCGCCGCCGCCATTCTCTTCGGCGGGCTGTGCGTCGTCTCCGGCGTCGCCTGGCCGCGCGACAGGCGCACCATCGTGCATGCCGTGGTCTCCGGCGCCTTCCTGCACGGGCTTTACCTCGGGGCGGTCTGGTGGGCGATCGGGGAGGGCGTGCCGGCGGCGCTCTCCTCTATCATTGCCGCACTCCAGCCGCTGATGACGGCTTTGGCCGCGCCTTATTTCATCGGCGAGCGGCTGAGCGGCACGCAGAAGGCGGGCCTCTGTCTCGGCTTCCTCGGCGTCCTGCTCGCGGTGCTGCCGAAATTCTTCGGACAGGGGGCAGCGGAAATCCCGGCCTTCGCGCTTGTCCTCAACATGCTCGGCATGGCCGCCGTCACCTATGGCACGATCTACCAGAAGCAATATCTGCCGACGGGGGACATCAGGGCGATCGCGACCCTGCAATATGCCGGGGCCTTGATCGTCACTGTGCCGCTTGCGCTCGGCCTCGAAAGCCTGCATGTCGATTTCGGCTGGGCCTTCGTCGCCGCGCTCGCCTGGTCGGTGCTCGGCATTTCGATGGGGGCGGTCCTGCTGCTGCTCTACCTGCTGCGCCGCGGCCAGGTTTCGCGCGCGGCCTCGCTTATCTATCTCGTGCCGCCGATCGCCGCCCTCCAGGCCGCCGCCATCTTCGGCGAGGAACTGACGATCCCGATGATCCTGGGCACGCTGATCGTCGTGGTGGGCGTCTACCTCACCAACCGCAAGGACCCCGCGCCCGCGGAGTGAGCAAACGAAAACGGCGGGCCGAAGCCCGCCGTTTCCTCATTTCCTAACGCTGTAGCTTACGCCTGTTCGCGGCGCTGGCCTTCCGAACGGCGCGGCTTACCGCTCTGGTTCGGGCGGCCCTGGCCGTTGCCGGCGCCGTGGTTGCGGTTTTGGCGCTCGCCCTGCTTCTGCGGCGGACGGTTGCCATGCGCGCGCTTGCCGGCTGCCGGTGTGCCGCCATCGGCCTGCGCACCTTCGCCGAACGGTTTGCGCGCCGGACGCTGGCCTGCGCGACCCTGGCTGGCGCGGTGGCCGCTGCCCGAGCGGGGCTTGCGCGACTTGCCGCCGGGACCGGCGGTGATGACGGCCGGCGCTTCACCGCTTGCGACGGTGATCTGGATGCCCATCAGCTTTTCGATATCGCGCAGCAGGTGCGCTTCGTCCGGCGTGCAGAAGGCGATGGCGATGCCGTCGCGGCCGTTGCGGGCCGTGCGGCCGATGCGGTGGACATAGGCGTCCGGCACTTCCGGCAGGTCGTAGTTGTAGACGTGGGTGACGCCCGGGATGTCGATGCCGCGGGCGGCAACGTCGGTGGCGACCAGCACGCGGATTTCGCCGTCACGGAAGGCCTTGAGGGCGCGTTCGCGCTGGCCCTGGCTCTTGTTGCCATGGATGGAGGCGGCCTTGAAGCCGATATGGTCGAGATGCTTCATCAGCTTCTCGGCGCCATGCTTGGTGCGCGAGAAGACGAGCGACAGGCCGTCCGGATTGTCGGTGAGCGTCTTGCGCAGGATCTGCGCCTTCTGGTCCTTGCCCGGAACGTGGTGGACATACTGTTCCACCTTGTCGGCGGCCTTGCCGGGCGGGGTCACTTCGACCTTCTTCGGGTTCACGAGATATTCGCCGGCAAGTTCGCCGATCAGCTTCGGCATGGTGGCCGAGAAGAGCAGCGTCTGGCGGTTCTTCGGCACCATCTTGGAGATCTTGCGCAGATCATGGATGAAGCCGAGGTCGAGCATCTGGTCGGCTTCGTCGAGCACGAGGTAGCGGGCCTGGGTCAGCGTCACGGCCTTGCGATTGACGAGGTCGAGCAGGCGGCCGGGCGTGGCGACGAGGATGTCGGTGCCGCGCGAGAGCATTTCCGACTGCTTGTTGATGGAGGCGCCGCCGACGACGGTGACGACGCGCAGCGGGGTCTTCTTCACGAAGTCGCGCAGGTTGTCGGCGATCTGGTTCACCAGCTCGCGGGTCGGCGCGAGGATGAGGGCGCGGATGTTGCGCGGGTCGGGACGGCGGGTGTCGGCAAGAAGCTTTTCGATCATCGGCAGGCCGAAGGCGGCCGTCTTGCCGGTGCCGGTCTGGGCGAGGCCGATCAGGTCCGAGCCTTCCATGACGAGCGGGATGGCCTTTTCCTGGATCGGCGTTGCTTTTTCAAAACCGAGCGTGGTGAGCGTGTCGACGATGGTCTTCGAGAGGCCGAGGTCGTGGAAAGTGGTCAAGTCAAATACCTTTCGGGGCACCAAACGACTTTTCCATAGGCAGTTCGGGACGCAAACCGCGTCACACTTTTGCTCGAACTGCTTTGGACCGGAATCGCATCATGCGCTTCCGGTTTCGTCTGGCGTCAAGAACCCCGCGTGAATTGGGAACTTGTGGGTTGGTTGGGTAGTCGTCTGCGCAGGCATCCGCAAATGGGAGGCGGATCGTTCTCTTGCGCTAGTCCTTCTCAGCATCCCGATATCGGGACATCTTTGGCTCGCTCACGCGGCGGCCGAAGGGCGACGCTGGGGCTCATGTCGTTGTTTTGCGTCGGAAAGTCAAGCCCTAGTTTTTCGCAGGTGCGAAAAGACCGGCCTCATTCTATGCGGAGATCGAAGTCGGCAGAGGCGCAGATCGCGCCGTTGATCAGGATCTCGATGCGGTGCGCGCCGGGGTAGTAGCGCCTGGTGGTGATCGCCCGGATCGCGTGGTCCTTGGCGATAGCCTGGCTGCCGCCGGCCGGCAGGTCGAGCTGCTTCCACTTGAAGACCTTCGGCGCCAGCGTGCCGTTCGCCTTCATATGGTGGATGGCGTAGTCGATCATCAGCCGCTGCGGCGCGGCCTCGGCATTCGTCACGACGATCGAGAAGCCGAGCTTGTCGCCGAAGTCGACGACCGGTGTGGCGAGCGCCAGCGTGGCTTGGATGCCCTTGGCGGCTGCGAAGCCGAAATTGGCAAGCGCCTTCGCGTCGCCCTTCTTGAGCAGGGTGCGCGAGGCGTGGCGCAGCAATTGCCGCCGCTCGGCCGAGGCGCCGGCGATATGCCGCTCGACGAAATCGGTGACGAGCGCCGGGTGGTCCTTGGCGATGTCGTTGAGGCTGTTGGCGACGGAGCGGCGCACATAGTCCTCCGGATCGTCCAGCAGGGCGACGAGGATCGGCAGGATCGGCTGCGGGTTCTTGACGAGTGCCGGCAGGCGCATCGCCCAGGGCAGCCGCGGGCGGGTGCCCTCGCTGGCAAGCCGGCGGACGTGGTGGTTGGGGTCGGCCGTCCAGCCGGAGATTTCGGCGAGCGCCCGGTCCTGTTCGGCATGGATGAAGCGGCGGATGCCGAACTCCGCCGTGAAATGCGGCGTCAGCGCCTTGAGGAGCGCGAGCGAGAGGTCGAAATGCTGGAGACCGTGCTGGGCGGCGAATTGGTTGACCGGCAGCAGCGCCCAGCCGCTCAGGCCGGGATTGCCATCCTGCGGCAGTGCCTTGCGCAGGATATCCGCCGCGGCCGCGTAGTTCGCGGGAAGCGTCTCGGCCAGCGCATCCTTGATGCGCTCCGCGCGCTGCATGAGTTCCAGAGCCGCCATGCCGTCGGTTGCCAGACGCGTGAAACGGGCCGCGTCGAAATCCGGCGCGTGGCGGGAGATGTGGCCCGCCATGTCCTTCACCAGGCCGGGATGCAGCAGGTTTTTCAGCGGTTCGGCCACGGTCTTCTCCTGTCGTTTCGGGCACCCTAGCCAGCCTTTGCGGCATGGCGATAGGGGTCGCTTCGCCTTTCCAACAGCTTCGTGTCCAGCGCCACCCGGAACATGCGGCCGACCTGTTGCGTTGGGTCAATGCGCATCCTGGCCACAATCTTGCAGGATGCTTTCCTACGCAGATTCGTCTGCCTATCCATGAACCTCGCTACGGGAGTGAAACATGACCGCTACGACCTGGATTCTCGCCGCCGATGGCAATCAGGCCCGCTTGCTCAAGGGGGTAAACCTGCTGAAGGATGGCCAACAGAGCCCGGAGCAGGAAGTCTATCGCTCTGAGACGAAGAAGGCGCAGGACATCATGACCGACAAGCCCGGCCGCAGCCACTCGTCGGTCGGCCCCGGCCGTTCCGCCATGGAATATTCGAGCGACCCGGTGCGGGAAGAACAGCAGAAATTCACCGCCGAAGTCGCGGGCCGGATCGACGACTACGCCGCCGAAGGCGCCTTCGACCGGCTGGTCGTGTGCGCAGCACCGCAGACGCTGGGGGATCTGCGCAACAAGCTTTCGGATAAATCCCGCACGCTGACCATGGCCGAGATCGACAAGAACTTTTCCAACCTGCCGACGGAGAAACTGATCTCCTCCGTCCGCTCCATCATGTTCGACGCTTAGAAGTCGGTCGGAACGCCGCCCTCTTCCTTGCGCTTTGCGACGAACGCATCCAGTTCGTCCTCGATCGCCGGGTCGAGCGGCGGCCGTTCATAGGTGTTGAGCTTTTCCTTGAAAACCCGGTTGGCATGGTCGTAGGTGGTCGGCCGGCCGGCTTCCGTCCAGGTCTCGAAATTGCGCCAGTCCGACAGGATCGGCGCGTAGAAGGCAGTCTCGTAGCGCGCCAGCGTGTGCGGCGTGCCGAAGAAGTGCCCGCCGGGGCCGACATCGCGCACGGCATCGAGGCCGAGCGCATCGTCGCTGACATCGAGCGGCTGGAGATATTCCGCCACCATTTGCAGCATGTCGACGTCGAGGATGAACTTTTCGAAGGAGGCCGTCAGGCCGCCCTCGCTCCAGCCCGCCGAATGCATGATGAAATTGCCGCCGCCCTGCGTCAGTGCCCAGAGCGAGAAGGCGGATTCATAGGCCGCCTGCGCATCGAGCGTGTTGGAGGCATTGGTGTTCGAGGTGCGGTAGGGGATGTTGTATTTGCGGGCGAGCTGGCCGCCGGCCACCACCGCCTTCATATATTCCGGCGTGCCGAAGGCGGGCGCGCCCGTCTTCATGTCGACATTGGAGGTGAAGCCGCCATACATGACCGGCGCGCCGCGACGCACCATCTGGGTGAAGGCGATGCCGGCCAGCGCTTCCGCATTCTGCTGCACGACAGCACCCGCGATCGTCACCGGTGCCATGGCGCCCGCGAGCGTGAACGGCGTCACCACGACGACTTGGTTGCGCGAGGACATTTCGATGATGCCCTGCAACATCGGTCCGTCGAGGCGGAGCGGCGAGGAGGTGTTGATGATGGTGAAGAGCGAGGGTTCGCGCTCCATCTGCTCCATGGAAATGCCGCGGCCGATGCGGGCGATCTCGATGCCGTCGAGGTTGCGCTGCTTGCCCAGCGAATAGACGTGGAAGGCCTTGTCGGTGAGCTTCACCATGTCCGACAGGCAGTCGAGATGGCGGATCGAGGCGTGGATGTCGATCGGCTCGACGGGATAGCCGCCCGTCGTGTGGATGATGTCGTAGGATTGCGCGAGCTTCACCAGCTTGCGGAAATCCTCCTGGTTGCCGGCGCGTCGGCCGCCGTCGCGATCGGCGACGAAGGGGGCGGAGGCGATCTGCGCGAAGACCAGGTTGTTGCCGCCGATCTCGACATTGCGGATCGGGTTGCGGGCATGCAGCGTGAAGGCCGGCGGCACGCTCGCCATCATGTCGAGGATGAGCCCGCGGTCGAAGCGCACGCGGTCGGTGCCCGAAGTTACGTCGGCGCCCGCCGCCTTCATGCGCTCGCGCGCCTCCGGCAGGATGACGTCCATGCCGATCTCTTCGAGGATGGTCAGCGAGGCCTGGTGCACGGCCTCCAGCGCATCCTCGGACAGCACGGTGGACTTGGCGGTCGTGTTGACGAGGTTCAGATATTTCGAGCTGGCCGGCGCGCGCCGGCTGCGCTCAGCGCCCCGCCCGCCGCTTCGGCGCCGGCGTTCGACGGGTGTTTCGGCGGCCTCGGCCTCCGGTTGTTCGAGGTGATTTTCGAGTTTGATCACGTCGCCCATGTGCAAGAGAACCCCGGTCTGGTTTGTCTTTTCTCCTTGTTGCATATCCCGCCGTGCGATGCCCCGTCATTTGCGACAGGGAAATGCTCTCTTGGATAAGAGGGCGCTCGCAGCCGCCATGAGTGATTTCCGGCAACGAACGGTTAACCATCCGTTCAAGGATTGCTGGTACTCCCCAAGGGGTATGAATCTCTCCCTCCGTCCCGCTTCGGGGAGCGCTTGGCGTGGCTGAATCTCAAGACGAATTGCTGGTGGCGGCCTGTGAGCGCGTTCGCGAACACCCGCATCCGGCTTACGTCAAAAGCAGCGAGCTGCGCTACCTGGCGGTGAACGACGCCTATGCCCGCCTGTTCGGTCATACAGCCTCTGAGAT
The DNA here is from genome assembly GCF_058809275.1 of Shinella sp. GW821-FHT10F02. Taxonomy (NCBI): domain Bacteria; kingdom Pseudomonadati; phylum Pseudomonadota; class Alphaproteobacteria; order Hyphomicrobiales; family Rhizobiaceae; genus Shinella; species Shinella sp. GW821-FHT10F02. Next base: position 144,241 of record NZ_JBXASL010000009.1, read on the forward strand.
GATCGGCCTTCGCAGCGACGAGATCGGCGAAGCGCTCGGCCATGGCGACCGGGACGATCCCGAACGCCGCTGCCTGATTTTCGGCAATCCCGAACGCGCCCGCTACATTCACCCCTTCGGCGGTGGCAGCTTCGAGATCGCGCTGAAACGCGAGCGCATTTCTCCCACGCTGTCGATCCTCGTCGGTCTTTTCACGCCGTCGATCGAGGCGCTGGCCACGACGCTGCGCGCTGCCGCCAATGCGAACGCCGATGCCGTGCGGCCGTCGAACGCTTACGACGATGACGGGCAGGACCGCCCGTCTGATCACGTCCAGGGCGCGCTCGATGCGCTCGGCGCGGGCGTCGCCGTGTTCGATGCCGACAACCGGCTGAGCTATGCCAACCGCAGCATGCGGGAATTCTACCGGGTGCTCGTCGGCGAGCTTGCGGATGGGCCGGTGAGCCTGACGACGCTCACGGAGGCGCTGCACGATATAGAAGTGGGGCGCACGCCCGCGGCGGAGCGCGAGCGCTGGGTTGCCGCGCGGCTCGCGAGCTACGACCTGCCGGTCTACGAATCCGTTGCGCGTCTTGCGGGCGGCTGGATGCGCCTTGTCACGCAGCGCCGGCCGGATGGCGCGCTCGTGGCACTGCGGCTGGACGTGACGGCGCTCAAGGAGAGCGAAGGGCGGCTGAAGCAGCATTCGCAGGAGATCAGTCTCTACCGGGCGCTGCTCGACGAACTGCCGGTCGCAAGCTTCATGCGCGACGAGAGCCAACGCATGATCTTCGCCAACCGGGCCTATGTCGAGATGACCGGCAAGCAGCCGGAACAGTTGCTAGGCCTGACGACGCTCGAAATGTACCCGGAACAGGGGCAGGAATTCCACAAGCAGAACCAGTTCGTGCTCGACACCGGCGAACTCGTCGAATCCGAGATCGACTATGTGCGCCCGGACGGCTCCACGCTGCCGACGATCTCCAGGCTCTACCGTGTCACGACGCTCGACGAAAAGAGCTACCTGATCGGCTCGATCACCGACACGACGGTGCTGAAGAAGCGCGAAGACCAGCTTATCGAGGCGCAGCGCGCGGCGGAGGCGGCGCGCTCCGACCTCGAAAGCATCGTCGCCTCGCTTCCCGTCGGCATCGTCGTCGTCGACGAAACCGGCATCATCGAACTGGTGAACGGCGCTTTCGAAGACCTGTGGGACGGTGCTCTGCCGCCGATCAGGGGCGAGGCGCTCGGCGTGCTCCTGCGCTTCCAGCAGGCGCAGGGCGGCACCTGCGAGGACGGCGATTGCGACCAGGGCTACGAACAGTGCCTCTCCGGCATCCGCTCCGGCGAGATGCCGGTGCGCGAAGTCGCCTATGCCAACGGCCGCACCGTCATCGAGGCGGGCTGTGCGATCTCCGGCGGCCGCTGCCTGCTCACCTATATCGACATCACCGAGCGGCGCGAGCGCGAGCGCGAGGTGCTGGAAACCCGCAGCGCGCTGGAAGAGGTCGGCAGCCTCGTCAAGGATGCCGTCTCCTCCATGAGCCAGGGCCTGCTGATCATCGAGGACGACCGGGTCGTGCTCTCGAACGAGGCGCTTGCGACGATGATCGCCATGCCGCGCGAACTTTTGCAGCCCGGCGCGCTGGTCAAGGACGTGCTGCAAAGCTGCATCGACCGCAAGATCGCCGGCTTCGTTGGCGAGGAGCCGGTCGATGCGAGCAAGTTCCGAACCATCCTCTTCACCGGCAAGCCGGCCTCGCTGACGGTATTTAGCGGCTACCAGCGCTGGCTGCGCCTCGATGTGACGCCGACGGGCCGCGGGCGCTCCGTCATGGTCTTTTCCGATATTACCGACCTCAAGAGCCGCGAGGAGGAGCTGCGCCAGCTCGTCACCCGCGCCGAGACGGCCGACAAGGCGAAGTCGGAATTCCTGGCCAATATGAGCCATGAAATCCGCACGCCGATGAACGGCGTGCTCGGCATGGCGGAGCTGCTTGCCAAGTCGAACCTCGATACGCGGCAGAAAACCTTCATCGACATCATGGTGAAGTCCGGCAATGCGCTTTTGACCATCATCAACGACATCCTCGATTTTTCGAAGATTGACGCCGGCCAGATGACGCTGCGCGATGTCGCCTTCAACCCGGTCGAGGCGATCGAGGACGTGGCGACGCTGCTTTCGGCCAAGGCCGCGGAGAAGGATATCGAGCTCGTCGTGCGCGGCGCGGCCAACATGCCGGCCGCCGTGATGGGCGATGCGGGCCGCTTCCGCCAGATCGTCACCAACCTCGTCGGCAATGCCGTCAAGTTCACCGATCGCGGCCATGTGCTGATTGACCTCGCATGCCACACGAAGGCCGATGGCGGCATCGAGATCGTCATCCGCGTCGAGGATACCGGTGCCGGCATCCCGACCGAGAAGATGGAATCGATCTTCGAAAAGTTCTCGCAGGTCGATGCCTCCTCGACCCGCCGCCACGAGGGCACCGGCCTCGGCCTTGCGATCACCGACGGCCTGACGCGGCTTTTCGGCGGCACGCTGGAGGCGATGAGCGAGGTCGGCAAGGGTTCGGTCTTCACCGCGCGCCTGCCGATGACGCTCGCGGTTGCCTCGCTGCCGGCCCGCATCGTGCAAGCGAAAACGCCGGACGCGCGCATCCTCGTCGTCGATGCGCATGATCTTTCCCGCAAGGCCTCGCACGACATGCTGCTGGACTGGGGTTTCGATGCGACCGCCGTGGCCTCCGAGACCGAGGCGCTCGCCGTGCTCGCCGCGGCGACCGGCATGGGCCTTTCCGTGGACGCCATCCTGCTCGATTATCAGCCGGACCACGCGCCCGATTTCATCCGCGCGCTCAGGGAAAGCCCGGCGACGGCCGATGTCTCCGTGATCGTGCTCACCTCCATGAACCTGTCGTCGGAGGAAAGGCTCCTTTCCTCGCAGGATATCCAGGCCCATCTCATGAAGCCGGCCCGCGCCGACCTGTTGCGCGAGACGGTCTCGGAAGTGCTGCGCGCGACGCGCGGCGTCCGGCCGGCCGCGACCGCACCCGAGGGCAAGGTCCTGCCGCTCCGCCCCCTTGTGGCTCCGGCCGCTCCCGTCGCTGCGGAGGGCGAGGTGCTGGACGTGCTCGTCGCCGAGGACAACGAGGTCAACCAGATCCTCTTCACCCAGATGCTGCTCGCTTCGGGCCTGAAGTTCCGGCTTGTCGGCAATGGCGAAGAGGCCGTCGCGGTCTTTCGTGCCGTTCGCCCCCGCATGATCCTGATGGATATTTCCATGCCGGTCATGAACGGTCTGCAGGCGAGCCGGGCGATCCGCGAGATCGAAAGTGGCAGCGGCCATCGCGTGCCGATCGTTGCCGTCACCGCCCATGTGCTCGATGGCGACCGTGAAGAATGCCTTGCCGCCGGCATGGACGACTATCTGGCAAAGCCGATCAGCATCGAGAAGCTGGAAGAAAAACTCGACCGCTGGCTGAAGCGCGGCAAGACGCAGGCTGCAACCGGCACCCTGCATTGAGGCTTCAGGCCGCCGGCTTTTCCCCGCAGAGCATTTCGCGTTTGCCGGCAAAACCCGGGCGGCGCTCCACTATGAAGCCCGCGGCGGCCAGGTTGCGCCGCACGAAACCCGCCGCCGCATAGGTCGCGAAACGCCCGCCCGGCGCGGTCAGGCGAAAAACCTCCGCCATCAACTCGGCCGACCACATGTCCGGATTGCGCGACGGCGCGAAACCGTCGAGATACCAGGCATCGAAGGGCGTTTCCTCCCGGCTGAGGCTTTCGAGGGCCGCGCCGCAGATGACGGTGAGGCGGACGTTAGGTTCCAGGTCGATCTCGACGCGGCCGGCCGGCGTTTCCGGCCAGTTTTCGGTGAGGATGGCGCGCTCGCGGTCGATCTCCGGCCAGTGCGAGAGCGCCCGGTCGATATCGGCGCGCGCCATCGGAAAACGCTCGAAGGAGGTGAAGGAGAGGCTCGCGCCGTCTGGCGCCGTGTCCCGCCATTGCCGCCACGTCTCGCAGAGATTGAGGCCCGTGCCGAAGCCGAGCTCGGCGATGCGAAACGGTTTTCCGCGCTGCCAGCGGTGCGGCAGCTCGTTGCCGGCGAGGAAGACGTGGCCGCATTCCAGCCGGCCGTCGCTGCGGCAATAAAAGTGGTCGTCAAAGGCCCGGGAATAGGGCATATCGCCCTCGTGCCAGTCGAGGACCGCTTCGTTTTGCGGGACGTTTTCAGGATCGTGCTCAGCCATGACGGATGCCGATAGTCGCGTGAAGGCCGCCGGTCAACCGGGCGTGGACCTGCTCGTGGTCGGCGGCGGGATCATGGGCCTGTGGACCGCGCTTTTCGCCGCCCGTGAGGGGTTTTCCGTGCGCCTCGTCGAACGCCGCGGGATTGGCGCCGGTGCCAGCGGCGGCGTGCTCGGCGCGCTGATGCCGCATCTGCCGGACCGCTGGAACGCCAAGAAGGCCTTTCAGCTCGCCGCCCTCATCTCGCTCGAAGCGGAGATTGCCGCACTCGAAGCCGAAACCGGTTTTTCCGCCGGCTACCGCCGCTCCGGCCGCCTCATTCCACTCCCGAAGCCGCACAATCGCGACATCGCACTCGGCCATGCGCGGGATGCGCTTTCGGTCTGGAACACCCCCAACCGCACGTTTTCTTTCGAAGTGCTGGACGCTGCCCCGGTTTCCGGCTGGCCGGCCGAGGCGGCGATGGCGCACGGGCTCGTGCACGATCACCTCGCCGCCCGCCTTGCGCCGCGCAGCCTGCTGGCGGCCTTGCGCGCGGCGCTTGAACGTCTGCCGAATGTTGCGATTGCCGAGGGCGTCGGCGTTGAGGCGATCGAGTCCGCTGCCGGTCTTGCCAGCCTCGATGACGGCACCAGCTTGCGCTTCGGCCACTGCGTTCTGGCCGCCGGTGTCGAGACCTTCGGTTTGCTCGCGCCCCTCAACCCGCCGCTCGCCAAGCCGGTCGGTGCCGCGGTCAAGGGGCAGGCGGCGCTGCTGAAGGCCCCGGTCGATCCGGCGCTTCCGGTGATTTTCGCCGACGGCCTCTATATCGTGCCGCATGAAAACGGTCTCGTCGCCATCGGCAGTACCAGCGAAAACACCTTTGCCGATCCACTGGCAACCGACGGCCTTCTCGATACCCTCATCGACAAGGCGCGGCGCATGGCACCAATTCTGGCGGAGGCACCCGTCGTGGAGCGCTGGGCGGGTCTGCGCCCCAAGGCGATCGGCCGGGAGCCGATGGTCGGCCGGCATCCGGATCATGCGAATATCAGCCTGATGACCGGCGGCTTCAAGGTGAGTTTCGGCATGGCGCATGCGCTGGCGCGCCAGGTCCTTCACGAAATCAAGGGCGGCACGCTTGACGTACCGCCCTCGTTCACCGTCTCAGCCCACCTGGAGGAAGCCGGACGGGATTAACCCGCTTTTACATCCAGTACGGCGGCACGCCGTAATAGTCGCTGATCACCTTGCCGTTGCGGCGGTTCCAGTCGTATTCCGCGTCGCTTTCATAGTGCGGCGCCTTTTCGACCTGTTCCTTCGTCACATCGACGCGGTAGCCGCCGAGGCCTTCGTCATAGTTGAGCTTGCCCCAGGGCAGCGGATAGTGATCGTGACCGATGCCCAGGAAACCGCCGAAGCTGAGCACGGCATAGGAGACATGCCCGCTGCGCTTGTCGAGGATCAGGCGTTCCACCGAGCCGATATGCTTGCCGTCGGCGCCGTAGACACTGGTGCCTTCCACCTTGTCGCTGGAAATCAGGTCCTGGGTTTCGCGAATGTTTGCGTCCTGCATGGCCATAGGTGTTTCTCCTTGGTTGTGATGGACAGGAAACGGCGCAAGGCGGTATTGGTTCCTCAATGCCCATTCCCGAGGTGACAGAATGACCGAGAAGACTTACGCGCGCGACCTCATCGGCTATGGCCGCAACCTGCCCAAGGTGCGCTGGCCGGGCGACGCACGCATCGCCGTGCAGTTCGTGGTGAATTACGAAGAGGGCGGCGAAAGCTGCATCCTCGACGATGATCCGGCGTCGGAATCCCTGCTCTCGGAAATCGTCGGCGCGCAGCCCTGGCCGGGCCAGCGCAACCTCAACATGGAATCGATCTACGAATATGGTTCGCGCGCCGGCTTCTGGCGGCTGCACCGCCTGTTCACCAGCCGCAGCGTGCCGGTCACCGTCTATGGCGTGACGCTCGCCATGGCGCGCAACCCGGATGCCGTCGCGGCCATGAAGGAAGCCGATTGGGAAATCGCCAGCCACGGCTATCGCTGGCTGGAATACAAGGATTTTTCCGAGGAGAAGGAGCGCGAGCACATCCTCGAAGCCGTGCGCCTGCACAAGGAACTGACCGGCTCCCACCCGCTCGGCATGTACCAGGGCAAGCCGTCGTCCAACACGCTGCGCCTCGTCATGGAGGAGGGCGGTTTCGTCTATTCTTCCGATTCCTATGCCGACGATCTGCCCTATTTCGTGCCGGGCCTCGACGGCCAGCCCTTCCTCATCATCCCCTATACGCTCGATACGAACGACATGCGCTTTGCGACGCCGCAGGGCTTCAACGCCGGCGACCAGTTCTTCAACTACCTGAAGGACGCCTTTGACGTGCTCTACCAGGAGGGCAAGGAGGGCAGCCCGAAGATGCTCAATATCGGCCTGCACTGCCGCCTGGTCGGTCGCCCCGGCCGCGTCGCGGCACTCGCCCGCTTCGTGGATTACGTGCTGGAGCACAAGAAGGTGTGGATTCCACGCCGCATCGATATCGCGCACCACTGGATCGAGAACTACCACCCGACGACGAGCAAGGGCGCATGATCGACCGCGCCGATTTCCTCGCCCGTTTCGGCGGCGTCTTCGAGCACTCGCCCTTCATCGCCGAGCGGGCGCTCGATGCGGGCGCTGTCGCACTGCCGCTGACGGCCGACGGGGTGCATGCCGCGCTGACGGATGCCTTCCGCAGGGCGAGCGCGGCCGAACAGCTCGGTGTGCTCACCGCCCATCCGGACCTCGCCGGCAAGCTGGCGATTGCCGGCGGGCTCACCGAGGACAGCCGGAAGGAACAGGCCGGCGCCGGCCTTGACCGGCTGAGCCCGGACGAACACGCCCGTTTCACCGCGCTCAACGCCGCCTATGTGGAAAAATTCGGTTTCCCCTTCATCATCGCGGTAAAGGGGCTTACCAAGGACGATATTCTCGCGGCCTTCGAAGCCCGCGTCGGCAACACGACCGACGAGGAATTCGAAACCGCGAAAACCCAGGTGGAACGCATCGCGCTCCTCAGATTAAAAGCTTCTCTCCCCGGAGATTGACAATGCCCGACGACCGAATGACCGCCCTTCCTCTCCCCGGGAGGGCAGTCTGATGGCTGAAAGACTGACCATCCAGCCGCTGACACGGGAGGCCTTCGCGCCTTTCGGCACGGTGATCGAGGCCGATCCCGCATCCATGCGCCATATCAACGGCGGCACGACGGAGCGTTATCACGCGCTCGCCGAGGCCGAGGCCGTGGGCGAGGATGCGAAGGTGATCATCAACCTGTTTCGCGGCGCCCCGCGCGCCTTCCCCTATGCCGTCGACATGATGGAGCGCCATCCCTTCGGCAGCCAGAGTTTTTCGCCGATCGACGACCGGCCCTGGCTGGTGATCGCGGCGGAGGACGAGGGTGGCCGGCCGGGCAGGCCGCAGGTCTTTCGCGCCGGCGGGCGGCAGGGCGTCAACTACCGCCGCAATGTCTGGCACCATCCGCTGATGACGCTCGGCGCGGCGAGCGATTTCCTCGTGGTCGATCGCCTCGGCGGCGGCGTCAACCTGGAAGAGTTCTTCTTCGAGACCCCGTTCATCATCGAACAGCCCTGAGGGAAACCATGACCAAGCCCGGCCGCCTGACGACCCATGTCCTCGACACCGCGCTCGGCAAGCCGGCGGCCGGCCTGAAGATCGACCTCTACTGGATCGAGAACGAGGAGCACCAGCATATCGTGAGCGCGGTGACGAACGACGATGGCCGGGTCGATGCGCCGCTGGTCGAAGGCGTCGGCTTCATGGCCGGCACCTATGAACTGGTGTTCCACGCCGGCGACTACCTGCGCGCCAGCGGTGCCGCCGTCACCGAGCCCGCCTTCCTCGACCGCATCCCGCTGCGCTTCAGCGTCGCCGATCCATCGAGCCATTACCACGTACCGCTGCTGCTCTCGGCCTACAGCTACTCGACCTATCGCGGGAGCTAGAGCGCCGCCTTCATCGCCTTGCCCGCCACATAGGTTTCGCGCACCGCGCGGTCGTCGCCCATCGTCTGGAGCAGGAAGAGTTCGTCGGTGAGCGAGCGCACGACCTCCATCTTCAGCGCCATGGCGGGTGTGGCGGCGGCGTCGAGCACCACGAAATCGGCATCCGTGCCGGCCTCCAGCGTGCCGATGCGGTCGGCGAGCGACAGGGCTTCGGCGTTGCCGAGCGTCATGTGGTAGAAGCTGTCGAACGGGTTCAGCCGTTCGCCGAGCAATTGCTGGATCTTGTAGGCCTCGTCCATCGTCTTCAGCATGGAATAGCTCGTGCCGCCGCCGATATCGGTGGCAAGCCCGATGCGAACCGGCTTTTCCCGCCGCGACAGCGCTTTCAGAGGGAAGAGGCCGGAGCCGAGGAAGAGGTTGGAGGTGGGGCAGTGCACCGCCACGGCACCCGCCTCGCTCATCGCATCGGCCTCGCGGTCCGACAGGTGGATGCAATGGCCGAACAGGCTCTTGCGCCCGAGCAGGCCGTATTTCGCATAGACGTCCGTATAGTCGATCGCCTCGGGATAGAGTTCGCTGGTGAAGCGAATCTCGTCGTGGTTTTCGGAGAGATGCGTCTGGATATGCAGGTCGGGGAATTCGCGGGCCAGCGCCGCCGCCATCTCCATCTGTGCCGGCGTCGAGGTGATGGCGAAGCGCGGGGTGATGGCGACGTGGTTTCGGCCCTTGCCGTGCCACTCGGCGATCACCGCGCGCGTCTCGTCATAGCCCATCTCGGGCGTATCGAGCAGGCCCTGCGGCGCATTGCGGTCCATCATCACCTTGCCGCCGACCATGCACATGCCGCGCGCCAGCGCCTCGGCGAAATAGGCGTCAGCCGAGGCCTTGTGCACCGAGCAATAGGCGACCGCCGTCGTCGTGCCGTGGCGGATCATCTCGTCGCAGAAATGCCGGGCGATGCGGGCGGCATGCGCGCTTTCGACGAAGCGGCATTCCTCCGGAAACGTATAGGTGTTCAGCCATTCCAGCAGGTTGGCGGCATAGGAGCCAATCACCTGCATCTGCGGGAAATGCAGGTGCGTGTCGATGAGGCCGGGCAGGATGAGGTGCGGGCGGTGATCGATCTCCTCCACGTCGTCGGGAGCGGCGGCGCGCACTTGCGCATAGGGGCCGACGGCTGCGATCCGGCCGTCCTCGAACAGCAGGCCACCGTCTTCCTCGTAGCGATAGCTCGCCGCATCGTCGATCGCGTCCGGCCGGCGGAGGAAGGAGAGCAGGCGTCCGCGGATGAGGGTTTTCGTCATGGGCGGTCAGCTTCCTTCTGCGGCGGTTTCGAACCAGGCGGTGATGAGCGCGCGCTCCTCCTTCGTCATGCCGGTGACATTGCCCGGCGGCATGGCGTGGCTCCGGCCTGCCTGCAGATAGATCTCGCGGGCATGGAGGGCAATCTGGGATTCGCTTTCGAAGATCACGTCCTTCGGCGCGGCGCGCAGCCCCTCCCAAACGGGTTCCGCCGCATGGCACATCGAACAGCGCGTCGAGACGAGATCGCGCACGGCCGGGAAATGGTCGTTCGAGGCGAAGCGCTGCGCGGACGGCGCAAGGCCGGCGCTCTCGCCGGTCAGCACCTTGGGCACGGTGGAAAGCCACATGATGAGCACGAAAAGGAGCGCGGTGACAAGCCAGGTCCAGGTCGGCTTGCCCTTGCGCGCATGGGTCGTGTTGAACCAGTGCCGGATCGTCACGCCCATCAGGAAGACCAGCGCCGCGATGATCCAGTTGAAGGCCGTCGCGAAGGCGAGCGGATAGTGGTTCGACAGCATGAAGAAGATGACGGGCAGCGTCAGGTAGTTGTTGTGCGTCGAGCGCTGCTTGGCGATGACGCCGTATTTCGGGTCCGGAATGCGCCCGGCGATGAGATCCGCCACCACCACCCGCTGGTTCGGCATGATGATGAAGAAGACGTTCGCCGACATGATCGTCGCCGTGAAGGCGCCGAGATGCAGGAAGGCGGCGCGGCCGGTGAAGACCTGCGTATAACCCCAGGCCATCGCGACGAGGATGAAGTAGAGGACGATCATCAGCCCCCAGGTGTTTTTCCCCAGCGGCGACTTGCAGAGCAGGTCGTAGAGGATCCAGCCGAGGCCGAGCGAAGCGAGCGAAATGAGGATCGACACCGGCGTCGAGACATCCAGCACGTTGCGATCGATCAGGAAAAGGTCCGCGCCACCATAATAGACCAGACAGAGCAGTGCGAAGCCGGAGAGCCACGTCACGTAGCTTTCCCATTTGAACCAGGTCAGGTGTTCCGGCATCGCGGCCGGCGCCACGAGGTATTTCTGGATATGGTAGAAGCCGCCGCCATGCACCTGCCATTCCTCGCCGTAAGCCCCCGGCGGCAGGTGCGGCCGCCGCACAAGGCCAAGGTCGAGCGCGATGAAATAGAAGGACGATCCGATCCAGGCGATGGCGGTGATGACATGCAGCCAGCGGACCGCGAAAGTCAGCCATTCCCAGGCGATGGCATATTCATACATGTGTGCGCGTTCCCTTCCGTCCTGTCTCCCGGTGTGCACATTGCGCAATATTCGCGGGCGAGGGAAGGGACCCTATAGGGACGGGCCTCAGGATATGGCGGTGATCTCCAGTTCCTGCGCGCCGACGCTCACCACCTCGCCGACGGCCTTGCCCATGAGGAGACGCGCCACCGGCGACACATAGGAAATCGAGCCGGCCTTGGGGTCCGCCTCGTCCTCGCCGACGATGCGGTAGGTCTGGGTGCGGCCGTCGTCGCGGCTGAAGGTGACGGTGCTGCCGAAGGCGACGGTCTCGCTTGAGGCCGGGTCAGGCATCACCTGCGCCGTGTGAACGCGCTCGGCGAAATAGCGCAGGTCGCGCAGCGGACCCGCCGTCTGCCGGCGCCGCTCATTGATATCCTCGACGGTGTTTGCGGCCTCGCAGGCCGCGCGCGCTTCGGCAAGCTGCGTTTCGAGCGCCTTCAGGCCGGCCGGCGTCACCAGGTTCGGATGCGGCGAGATCGGCCGGTCGGGCAGCTGGGTTTCCGATGCCGCTTCGGCACTTTCTTCCTTCATGAAGGCAACGCTCAAGATCAAAACTCCACTTCCAGGCTCTTGGTGCGAGCCACCTTACGCCTCTGTCGGCAGCGTCGCCAGAATCCACTCGCGAAACGCGCGGATCTTCAAAATGTTGCGGCGGTTTTCCGGGTAGGCCAGCCAGTAGTCGCGGCCGTCGTTGCAGGTGAGCGTGAACGGCTGGTAGAGCAGGCCGGCGGCGACCTCCGCCCGGAAATGGCCGGGATTGAGGATCGCCACCCCCTGGCCGGCCATCGCCACCTGCGCGTCGATCGTCTGCACGCCGAGTTCGTTGCGGGGATAGCGTTCCAGGCCCGGATTGTCGATGCCGGCGGCCGAAAACCAGAGGGGCCACCAGATATCCGGTGCGCTGATGATCGGCAGTTTCAGGAGATCGGCCGGCTCATGCACGCCGCCGATCGTCTCTGCCAGCGCCGGGCTCAGCATCGGCCCGAAGTCCATGCGCATGACGCGGTGGCATTCGAGGCCCGGCCAGTCGCCCTTGCCCCAGCGGATCGAGACATCCGCCTCCTCCCTGGAAAAGTCGATCACCTCCTGTGAGGTGGAAAGCCTGACGGCGATGTTGGGATGTTTGAGCTGGAAATCGCCGAGCGTGCGGCTCAGCCATTGTGTGGCGAAGGTGGGCGTCGAGTGGATGTGCAGCTTCTGCTCCGCCGCCCCGCGCAGGTCCGCCACCGCCTCCGCGAGCTTGGCGAGCCCTTCGGCGACCTTGGGCGCGAGCCGTTCGCCGGCCTCGCTCAGCATCACCTGCCGCGGCTGGCGCAGGAACAGCGTCTCGCCCAACGTCTCTTCCAAGAGCTTGACTTGGTAGCTGACGGCGGTCTGCGTCATGCCGAGCTCGTCGCCGGCACGGGTGAAGCTCGCATGCCGCGCGGCGGCCTCGAAGACGCGGAGCGCATTCAGCGGAAAGTTGCGCGACATCTTCATGGCCAAGTTCTCTTCATGCATGCAGACAAAGGTTCGATTGGAATTTCATCACCTTTCGGCGCACCCTGCAAGCAATGGAAAAGAATTTACGAGGTTCTCCCAATGACATGCATCACCGAAGACGCGCCGATGAGCGCGCTGGAATTCCGCAGGCGAGGCTTTTTGTATAAGCTCTCTCTCGTCTTTCGCAGGAAGAAGAGAGATCGCGTCCCGAGGCTCGACCCGCGCGCGCTGTCCGATTACATGAAGCGCGACCTCGGATTTCTCGACGGACGCTAAGCCGATTTGTTGCGCCAGGCGGCGAATGCGAGCAGCACTTCGGAGGCGGTCATTGCGGCGATGACCTCCGGGCGCTTGTCATCGACTGTCGTGCCGCCGATCGGCAGGACCAGCCGGTCGGCTTCCGCGCGATCCACGCCCTGTTCCTCCAGATGGTGGACGAAGGCGCCGCGCTTCGACTTGGAGCCGACCATGCCGATATAGGCCAGGTCGGTGCGCTTGAGCGCTTCCTGCCCGATCAGGAAGTCGAGGGCGTGGTCATGCGTGACGATCACCACGGCGGAGCCCGCGGGAATATCCGCGATCAGCGATTCCGGCATGGCGACCATGCGGCGGTGAACCTCCGAGGTCAGCTGGTTGAGCTCGGTTTCGCGCGCTTCCACGGCGAAGACCTTGAGCGGCAACAGCGTCAACGCCTCGGCGAGCGCCCGGCCGACATGGCCGGCGCCGAACACCCAGACCTGCGGCTTGCGCCGTTCCTCGTCCGCCACGCGCTTGTCGAGTGCCGCGCGCGCCGCCTCGTCGGCAAAGGCGAAGGTGAGCTCGACGCGGCCGCCGCAGCATTGGCCGATATCGGGGCCGAGGGGGATGTCGAGCGTTGCTTCGCCACCGGCGCTGCCTAGCATCTTTCGCGCGTTCTCGATCGCCATATGTTCGAGCTGGCCGCCGCCGACGGTGCCGTGGATTTCGGTCGGCGCCACCAGCATGAACGTGCCTTCGTCGCGCGGTGCGGAGCCTTTGACGGCGGTGACTTCGACGATGACGACACGGTGTTCCCGGGCCAGAAAGCCCTCAAGACTATCCTGCAGAAAGTTCATTTCATCCTTCTTTGCGGGCTTTCAGGCGCTCTATGGCCATCAGCACGCGTTCCGGCGTGGCCGGCGCATCGAGTTTCGGGCATTGGCGATAGCCGGCGGTGCTGGCGACGGCCATGGAAAGCGCCTCCAGAACGGAGACCGCCAGCATGAAGGGCGGTTCGCCGACGGCCTTGGAGCGGCCGATCGTGGGCTCGGCCGCTTCCGCCCATTCGGCGAGCTTGACGTTGAAGATTTTCGGGCGGTCGGAGGCAAGCGGGATCTTGTAGGTCGAAGGGGCGTGCGTGCGCAGCCGGCCCTTGCCGTCCCACCACAGTTCCTCGGTCGTCAGCCACCCCATGCCCTGCACGAAGGCGCCCTCGACCTGGCCCTTGTCGATCGCCGGGTTCAGCGAGCGGCCGACATCGTGCAGGATATCGACGCGGTCGACGAGATATTCGCCGATCAGCGTGTCGATCGAGACTTCCGAGACCGAAGCGCCATAGGCGAAATAATAGAAGGGCGTGCCCATGCCCTTCGCCCGGTCCCAGTGGATTTTCGGCGTCTTGTAGAAGCCGGCGGCGGAAAGCTGCACGCGCGCCATATAGGCCTGCTTGACGAAATCCGGAAACGGGATGAGCGCATCGCCGACGCGCACATGATGCGGCACGAAGGCGACGTCTTCCGGCGCCACGCCCCATTTTTCAACGGCGAAGGCGACGAGTCGCTGCTTGATCTGGCGCGCGGCGTCATAGGCCGCCATGCCGTTCAGGTCCGAGCCGGAGGAGGCGGCGGTGGCCGACGTGTTTGGCACCTTGGCCGTCGTCGTCGCGGTGATTTTCACCCGCGAAATATCGACCTGGAAGGCATCGGCGAGCACCTGCGCGACCTTGGTGAACAGGCCCTGGCCCATCTCCGTGCCGCCATGGTTCAGGTGGATCGAGCCATCCTGGTAGACATGCACCAGCGCGCCCGCCTGATTGTACCAGGTCGCGGTAAAGGAGATGCCGAATTTGACCGGCGTCAGCGCAATGCCCTTGCGGATGACGCGGCTCGTCTCGTTGAAGGCGAGGATTTTCTGGCGACGCGCCTGATAGTCGGACGAGGTTTCCAGCTCGTCCACGATGCGGTGGATGATGTTGTCCTCGACCGTCTGGTGATAGGGCGTCAGCACGCGGTCGGAGCCGGGCAGGCCGTAGAAATTGGCCTTGCGCACCTCCAGCGGGTCCTTGCCCAGCGCATAGGCGATCTCCTCGATGATGCGCTCGCCGCCGACCAATCCCTGCGGCCCGCCGAAACCGCGGAAGGCGGTGTTGGAGACAGTGTGCGTCTTCAGCGGCTGCGAGGTGAGCAGGACGTGCGGGTAGAAATAGGCATTGTCCGCATGGAAGAGCGCCCGGTCCGTTACAGGGCCGGAGAGGTCGGAAGAATAGCCGCAACGCGCGGCATAGTTCGCCTTTACCGCCTGGATGCGGCCGTCATCGTCATAGCCCGCCTCGTAGTCGACGAGGAAATCGTGCCGCTTGCCGGTCGCCGTCATGTCCTCGTCGCGGTCCGGGCGGAATTTGACGGCGCGGTTCAGCTTCTTTGCGGCAACAGCGGCAAGCGCGGCGAACTGGTTGGACTGCGTTTCCTTGCCGCCGAAACCGCCGCCCATGCGGCGCACCTGCACGGTCACGGCATTGGAGGGCACGCCGAGCACATGGCCCACCATGTGCTGCACCTCGCTTGGATGCTGGGTGGAGGACCAGACGGTGACCTCGTCGTCTTCGCCGGGAATGGCGAGCGCGATATGGCCTTCGAGATAAAAATGATCCTGCCCGCCGACGCGCATCTGGCCCTTCAAGCGGCGCGGCGCCGTTTCCAGCGCGGCCTGCGCATCACCGCGCTTCAGCGTCAGCGGCTCGGTGACGAGGGCCGCGCCGTGGGCGAGTGTGTCCGTGACGTCGGTCCAGTGCGGCAGGTCGCGGTAGTCGATCTTCGCCAGCCGCGCGGCGCGGCGCGCAATGTCGCGGGTCTCGGCGATGACACAGAAGATCGCCTGGCCGTGAAACTCGACCTTGCCCTCCGCCAGCACCGGCTCGTCATGGCGGCCGGAGGGGCTGATGTCGTTGACGCCGGGCATGTCGGCGCCGGTCAGGACCAGCACGACGCCGGGACAGGCCTTCACGGCGGAAAGATCGACGGCGAGAATGTCGGCATGCGCCCGGTCGCTCATGCCGAGCGCCGCATGCAGCGTGCCCTCGGGCTCCGGCATGTCGTCGATGTAATCGGCCCTGCCGGTGACGTGCTTGTGCGCCGAATCGTGGCGCAGCGATGCGTGCATGGGCGCGGAGATGGTCTTGCGGTCTTCGAAGGTGGACTGGTCCATCCTATTACCTCCTTCCGAGGGGCTCGCCCCTCATCCGGCCTGCCGGCCACCTTCTACCCGCAAGCGGGGCGAAGGGGATATGCCGCGCCGTTTTCCCATCCAAAAGCGTGGCGTGGGCCACGTTCCCTCTCCCCGCTTGCGGGGAGAGGGTTAGGGTGAGGGGCAATTTCACCGCATCAGCTAGCATCACGCCACCTCCTCGAACCGCTGCACCTGCGCGATTTCGCCGGAGGTTTCGAGATAGAACCGCGTCAGCAGGTTCTTGGCCGCCAGCATGCGGTAGTCGGCCGTCGCGCGCCAATCGGTCAGCGGCTTGTAGTCCGCGTCGAAGGCGTCACGAGCGGCGTCGATGGTGGCTTCCGTCCAGGGCCTGCCGATCAGTGCAGCCTCGACATTGCTCGCCCGCTTCGGCGTGCCGGCCATGCCGCCGAAGCAGAGGCGGGCGTCGGTGACGGTGCCGTCCGGCGAAAGTGTTATGCGGAAGGCGCCGCACAGTGCGGAAATGTCCTCGTCGCGGCGCTTCGTGATCTTGTAGACGGCGAAGTGGGTGTTCGCGGGAAGGGCGGGCACGAAGAGGCTTTCGACGAACTCGCCGGCGCGGCGGTCCTGCTTGCCGTAGTCGATGAAGTAGCTTTCGAGCGGCAGGTCGCGCCGGCCGTCTTTGGAGCGCAGGGTGAGCGTCGCACTGAGCGCGATCAGCGGCGGCGGGGTGTCGCCGATGGGGGAGCCGTTGGCGATGTTGCCGCCGATCGTGCCCATGTTGCGCACCTGCTCGCCGCCGATGCGGTCGATCAGCGGGCGGAGCGCCGGGATCAAACGACAGAGCGCGTCGAAGGCCTGGCTATATGTGACGCCGGCGCCGATGCGCACGCCGTCCGCCGTCTCCTCGATCGATTGCAGCTCGGCGAGGTGATTGATGAAGACGACGGGGTTGAGGTCGCGGAACTGTTTCGTGATCCAGAGGCCGACATCGGTGGAGCCGGCGACGACGGTCGCCTTCGGCTCCTCCGCCAGAATGCCGGCGAGATCGTCGAGCGAGGCGGGAACGATCACCCGGCCGTCGCCGTCGCTGATGCGGATGGTTTTCGCCGGCGCCATGGCCGTAAGCTTCGCCAGCACCGCCGCCCGCGTGCGCTCGATGGGGTCGAACACGGCGCTCGGCCGTGCCTCCGCAATCGCCTCGGCCGCGCGGACGATCGGTTCGTAGCCGGTGCAGCGACAGAGGTTGCCTTGCAGCGCCTTTTCGATACGCGCGCGGTCCGGCGCCGGATCGGCAAGCCAAAGTCCGTACAGCGACATGACGAAACCGGGCGTACAGAAGCCGCATTGCGAGCCGTGATAGTCCACCATCGCCTGCTGCACGGGATGCAGCAGCCCATCCGCACCCGCCAGATACTCAACGGTCACGACATGGGTCGCGTTCATCGAGCCCAGCAGGCGGATACAGGCGTTGACGCTCTCATAGGCAAGCCGGCCCTCGACCACGCGACCGACCAGCACGGTGCAGGCGCCGCAGTCGCCCTCCGCGCAGCCTTCCTTCGTGCCGGTGAGGCGGCGGCTGAGCCGCAGCCAGTCGAGCAGGGTGCCCGTCGGCGGCACATGGCGGAGCGTGATATCCTCGCCATTCAGGATGAAGCGGATGCTGCCGGTGTCCGTGTGCATCTTTATCCTTATTGGGCGGTCCAGCCGCCATCGACGGATATATGGGTGCCGTTGATCGATTTTGCCGCATCGGACGCGAGGAAAAGCGCGATGGCCGCCACCTCGTCGACGCCGACGAATTCCTTGGTCGGCTGGAATTTCAGCATGACGTCGGATTTCACCTGCGCTTCGCTGATGCCGCGCGCCTTCGCCGTATCGGGGATCTGCTTTTCGACGAGCGGCGTCAGCACGTAGCCGGGGCAGATCGCGTTGGCGGTAATGCCGTTTTCGGCCACTTCCAGCGCCACGGTCTTCGTGAGGCCCATGATACCATGTTTCGCCGCGACATAGGCGGCCTTGAACGGCGAGGCGACGAGGCCGTGCGCGGAGGCTACGTTGATGATGCGGCCAAAACCCTTGCGCTTCATGTGCGGAATGGCGTTGCGGATGGTGTGGAAGGAGCTCGACAGGTTGATCGCGATGATCTGGTCCCACTTTTCCGGCGGAAAGTCCTCGATCTTCTCGACATGCTGAATGCCGGCATTGTTGACGAGGATATCGACGCCGTCGAACTGTTCCACGGCCGTCTGGATGAGGTCGGAGATTTCGTGCGGCTTGGTCATATCGGCCGGGTGGTAGATGACACGGCCCTTGCCGAGGCCGTCGAGCTTCGCGCGGGCCGCCTCGATCTCGTCGGCCGCGCCAAAACCGTTGATGACGACATTGGCGCCACTTTCCGCAAAGGCGGTGGCGATGGCGAGGCCGATGCCGCTGGTGGAGCCGGTTACGACGACACTCTTCATGCTTTTCAACTCCCGATATGCTGCTTCGCGTCAGCCTACGCCTAAAAACAACGCGATGACAATTGCGTTTTCCGCGCTGTAGAGTGGCGTGGGGCGGGTAACGCGATTTGCGTTTTATTTTCCTTTGACATTCGTTTTGATGTCGTATTGAAGATTCCGAAGGGTCTGGGAGCGACCTTCAGCTGGGAGGCAAGCATGGGCGGATATGTTCTCGCGATCGATCAGGGCACGACCTCGAGCCGGGCGATCGTCTTCGACGGCAAACAGAAGGTCGTCGGGTCCGGCCAGAAGGAATTCACGCAGATCTTTCCGCAATCCGGCTGGGTCGAGCACGATCCGGAAGAGATCTGGGACAGCGTCGTCTGGTCGGTCAAGGCCGCGCTGAAGAAGGCCGAGGTCAAGGCTTCCGACATTTCCGCCATCGGCATCACCAACCAGCGCGAGACGGTCGTCGTGTGGGAGCGCGAGAGCGGCAAACCCATCCACAATGCCATCGTCTGGCAGGACCGTCGCACCGCCTCCTATTGCGAGAAGCTGAAGAAGCAGGACCTCGAAAAGACCTTTACCAAGAAGACAGGCCTGCTGCTCGACCCCTATTTCTCCGGCACGAAACTGTCGTGGATGCTCTCCAACGTGAAGGGTGCGCGGGCGCGGGGCGCCAAGGGCGACCTCTGCTTCGGCACGATCGACACGTTCCTGATCTGGCGGCTGACGGGTGGCAAGTCGCATGTCACCGATGCCACCAATGCCAGCCGCACGCTGATGTACAACATCGCGGCCAACGACTGGGACAACGAGCTGCTCGACATCCTGCGCGTGCCAAAAGCCATGCTGCCGGAGGTGCTGGATTGCGCGGCCGATTTCGGCGTAACGGAGAAGGGTCTGTTCGGCGCGGAAATCCCGATCCTCGGCGTTGCCGGCGACCAGCAGGCCGCCACCATCGGCCAGGCCTGCTTCGAGCCGGGCATGATGAAATCCACCTACGGCACCGGCTGCTTCGCTTTGCTCAACACCGGCGCCGACATGGTGCGCTCGAAGAACCGCCTGCTCACCACCATCGCCTACCGCCTCGACGGCGAGACGACCTATGCGCTGGAGGGCTCGATCTTCATCGCGGGGGCCGCCGTGCAATGGCTGCGCGACGGGCTGAAGGTCATCAAGGCCGCCCCCCATACCGGCGATCTCGCGGCACGGGCCGATCCGACGCAGAACGTCTATCTCGTGCCGGCCTTCACGGGGCTTGGCGCGCCGCACTGGGACCCGGAAGCGCGCGCCGCGATCTACGGAATGACGCGCAACACCGGCCCCGCGGAATTCGCCCGCGCGGCACTGGAGGCCGTCTGCTACCAGACGCGCGACCTGCTCGACGCCATGCACAAGGACTGGAAGGCCAACGGCAAGGAAACCGTGCTGCGCGTCGACGGCGGCATGGTCGCCTCCGACTGGACCATGCAGCGCCTCGCCGACATCCTGGACGCGCCGGTGGACCGCCCGACGATCCTGGAGACGACGGCGCTCGGTGCGGCCTGGCTTGCCGGGCAGCGCGCCGGTGTCTGGCCGGATCGCAAGGGTTTCGCCAAGTCCTGGGCGCGCGATACGCGCTTCGAGCCGAAGATGGACGAGAAGACGCGGGCCACGAAGATCAAGGGCTGGAAGGACGCGGTGCGGCGGACGCTGAGCGACGCGTAAACCGGCGCGACACCCCTGCCGGCATGCCCATGAACCACCCCGAAATATTCGATTTTAGCGAAAGCCGGCAACGGGATGTTGAGAAACGTGCGGTAGGCTCGGGGTGTGGGGACGATAAGGGTTAGGAGAGGCTGCCATCACGGATGAGCGTGCCGCCATCGTTCCGAGGCCATTGGCGTAGAGGAGCGAGCATTGGAGCCAGTTCAGCTCCCCAATGAATCTGCGGAAGAGTTTCGGCTGCTCTACCGCAAGCTGGCGCTTGCGCTCGAAGCGTCGCAGATGGGCATATGGGAGCACAATCTCGTCACCGACGCGGTGGTCTGGGACAAGCGGCTTTGTGATCTCTACGGCGTTGAATTCGGTTCGGTCGTCACCTGGATCGATCATGTCCATCCCGGCGACCGCGAGCGCGCCTGCGCCGATTTTGATCGGGCCATAGAAAACAAGAGCGGCTATTCCTCGCAATTCCGCATCCTGCTGCCGGACGGCCAGATGCGCCACGTGCGTTCGCGCGCCCATTATTACGAAAACCAGGACGGAACGCCCTTCTTCATCGGCGCGGAATGGGATGTCACCGCCGATGTGATGATGCAGGAAGAGCTGATGCGCCGCGCCGAGCAGCTGGAGGAGAGCCACCGGCTGCTGGAGCATTCTGCCCTGCACGATTTCCTTTCCGGCCTGCCGAACCGGCGCGGCCTGGAGCGGTTCCTGGCCGCGCGCGGATCGCCCCGGACGGTGCCCATTGCCGTGCTGCATATCGACCTCGACCACTTCAAGGACGTCAACGATCGCCTCGGCCACGAGGTGGGCGATCAGGTGCTGCGGGCGTTTTCCGCCCGGCTGATGACGGCCGTCGTTTCCGTCAGCGGTTTTGCGGCGCGTACCGGCGGCGATGAATTCATCGTCATCCTCGACAACACGTCGCTCGGCCATGCGCAGGATTTCGCCGAAGTGGTCGTGGAGGCGGCGGAGGCGACCAAGCAGGATGTGAATATCGGCGGCATCAACATCGGTGCTTCCGTGGGCGTCGCTTACGGCAAGGCGCCGTTCGAGCAGTTGCTGGAGCAGTCGGATCTTGCGCTCTACCAGGCCAAGGAGGCGGGCCGGCGCCGCTACCATGTCTTCAAGGCACTCATGAAGAAAACCCAGCGGCCGGTCGCTCTCGGGTCGCGGTTGAACTGAGGTTCTTCGCCGCGGTCGCGCGTTGCGCGGCACCATTCCGTCCAAAAATCAAAAATATTCCGTTCCGCCCTGTCGGTTGAGACGCTACTTCTACGTCTTCCAACCAACGGGAGTTCACCATGCTGTATGCCGTTCTTTGTTATGATAGCGAAAGTGAAGTCAGCGCCTGGAGCAAGGAGCTGGACGACAAGGTCATGGCGGATCTCGGTGCCGTCAACCACCGCTATGCGGAGGCCGGGAAGCTCGGTCCGGTCGCGCGGCTGATGCCGACCACGGCGGCGGTCACGGTGCGCAAGGGCGCGACGGACGATATCGTCATGGACGGGCCTTTTGCCGAAACCAAGGAACAGTTCCTCGGCTTCTTCGTCATCCAGGTGGAAACGCTGGAGGAGGCGATCACCTTTGCGCGCGAGCTTTCCGCCGCCAATCCGGCAAACGGCACCTATGAAATCCGGCCGTTGCAGTTCTTCAATCCGGGAGGTCCCATAAAATGACAGAGCTTGCCTGGATCGACCTGGCGCTGACATCGGCACGGCCGCAGGCCATGGGGGCGCTTCTGCGCTACTTCCGCAACCTCGACCTTGCGGAGGAGGCTTTTCAGGAGGCCTGCCTTCGCGCGCTGAAAAACTGGCCCGAAAAAGGCCCGCCGCGCGATCCGGCAGCATGGCTGATCTTCGTCGGCCGCAACAGCGGCATCGACCAGGTGCGCAAACGCGCCAAGCACCAGCCGCTTCCGCCCGAAGAGGTTCTGTCCGATCTGGAGGATACCGAAAGCGACCTCGCGGATAGGCTGGACGGCGCGCATTACCGCGACGATATCCTGCGCCTGCTCTTCGTCTGCTGTCATCCGGATCTGCCGGCGACGCAGCAGATCGCGCTGGCACTGCGCATCGTCTCCGGCCTTTCGGTGAAGCAGATCGCGCGGGCCTTCCTCGTTTCGGAAGCGGCGATGGAGCAGCGCATCACCCGGGCAAAGGCGAAGGTGGGGGCAGCCGGCATTCCCTTCGAGACGCCCGATGCGGTGGCGCGGGCCGAACGGCTCGGCATCGTCGCGGCGATGATCTATCTCGTCTTCAACGAGGGTTATTCGGCCGGCGTGCCGGAGCGGGCGGATGCGCCGTTCTGTGCGGAGGCGATCCGGCTTTGCCGGCTGCTGCTCACGCTTTTCCCCTCCGAGCCGGAGATCATGGGGCTGACGGCGCTGATCCTCATCCAGCATTCGCGGCTCGATGCGCGCTTCGACAAGCAGGGTCAGATCGTGCTGCTCGAAGACCAGGACCGTTCGCTCTGGGATCGCGGGCTGATCGACGAGGCGCTGGTGCTGATCGACAAGGCGATCCGCCATCGCACGCCGGGCGCCTTCCAGATCCAGGCGGCGATCGCGGCCCTTCACGCCCGCGCCAAAACGGCGGCGGAGACGGACTGGTTGCAGATCGACCTGCTCTACCAGACGCTCGAACGCCTGCAGCCCTCGCCGGTGGTGCGGCTCAACCGGGCGGTCGCCGTCTCCAAGCGCGAGGGGCCGGAGGCGGCGCTGGCGCTGGTCGAGCCGCTGGCCGAAAAGCTCAATGGCTATTTCTATTTCCATGGCCTGCGCGGCGGCCTTCTGAAGCAACTCGGCCGCTACCGCGAGGCACATGAGGCCTTCGACCGGGCGATTGCGCTCGCCACCACGCCGGCCGAGGCGGCCCATATCCGCCAGCACCTCGACAGCGTGCAGCGCGAGATGGCGAATGCGGAAAAATAATCCGGCGTCGATGTCGGTTCTGCCGCCCGCCGGCCGTCCTTGATACGAACCAACCGATCACACCCAAAGAGGAAACGGACCATGACCGAGACCAACGAAATCAAGCCCGCCAACAACCGCGAACTGGTGCTGACCCGCGTGCTGAATGCCACGCCCGCCCAGCTCTTCAAGGCCTGGACGACGCCGGAGATCCTGAAGGAGTGGTTCATGCCGAAGCCCTATGCGCTGGCGCTGGTGGACATGGAGCCGCGTGATGGCGGCAAGTTCCGCACCGTCATGACCGGCCCGGACGGCTTCCACATGGACAGCACCGGCGTGTTCCTGAAGGTGGAGAAGGACAAGCGCATCATCACCACGGATGCCTTCGGCCCGGACTGGAAGCCGACGGAAAAGGCCTTCTTCAGCGCGGAAATCCTGTTTGACGACCTCGGCAACGGCCAGACCCGCTACACGGCCATCGCGCGCCACTGGAATGTCGAGGACGCCGAGGCGCATGAAAAGATGGGCTTCCATGAAGGCTGGGGGCAGGTTGCCACGCAGCTCGAAGAGGTTGCCTCGAAGCTCTGAACGGACGAACGGGGCGGGTAACCGCCCCGTTCCCTATCGGTAAACACACTGTTTCCCGATGCGCCCTTTCAAACCGCCGCCGCGGGACATATCTCGGGTCAAATCCCTCTCGTCCGGAAACTCCCATGGAACTTGGCCTCTACACATTCGCCGACGTCGATCCCAATGCCGCCGACAAGGGGCGGGAAGGGGAGCGGCGGCTGAAGAACCTGCTGGAAGAGATCGAGCTTGCCGACCAGGTGGGGCTCGATGTCTTCGGGCTGGGCGAACATCACCGGCCGGATTATGCGGCGTCCGCGCCCGCCGTCGTGCTGGCGGCGGCTGCCGCGCGGACGAAGAACATCCGGCTGACGAGCGCCGTGACGGTGCTGTCGTCGGACGATCCGGTGCGGGTGTTCCAGCAATATTCGACCGTCGACCTCATTTCGGGCGGCCGGGCGGAGATCATGGCGGGGCGCGGCTCCTTCATCGAATCCTTCCCGCTCTTCGGCTATGCGCTCGATGATTACGACCAACTCTTCGAGGAGAAGCTGGACCTGCTGCTGGCGCTGAACGAGAGCGAAAAGGTCTCGTGGAACGGCACGATGCGGCCGCCACTGCCGGGGCTTGGTGTCTATCCGCGCCCGGCGCATGGCAGGTTGCCGATCTGGATCGCCGTCGGCGGCACGCCGCAATCGGTTGCCCGCGCGGGCGCCTATGGCCTGCCTTTGGCGCTTGCCATCATCGGTGGCACGCCGTCGCGGTATGCGCCGCTTTTCGATCTCTACCGCGAGGCCGCGCGCCGCGCCGGGCAGGACGAGGCGAAGCTGAAGACCAGCATCAACGTGCACGGCTTCATCGCCGACACGACGGAGGCTGCGGCCGATGCCTTCTACGGCCCGCAGGCGGAGGTGATGAACCGCATCGGCCGCGAGCGTGGCTGGGGGCCGACGAGCCGGGCGCAGTTCGACCAGTCGACCGGCCCGACGGGGCATCTCTTCCTCGGCGATCCGGAGACGGTGGCGACGAAGATCGCTGCCCATCAGCGGATTTTCCAGAACGACCGCTTCCTGCTCCAGATGGCGATCGGCCAGATGCCGCATGACAAGATCATGCGTGGCATCGAGCTTTACGGCACGAAGGTCGCGCCGCTGGTGCGCGAGATGCTGGCGGAGGCGCCGGCGGCCGCTTCGGCCTGACAAGCACCCGCGGGCGTGATAAGACCGCCCGCGAAAGAGAGATGCGATGACCCTGGAAAACGATGAAGACCTCAACGGCCTGAAGGCGATCGGGCGGATTTGCGCCAATGTGCTCCAGCACATGTCGACCTCCATCCAGCCGGGCATGACCACCGCCGAACTGGACCTGATCGGCCGGCGCATGCTGGAGGCGGCGGGCGCAGTTTCGGCACCGGAGAGCTGCTACAAGTTCCCGGGCGCCACCTGCATCAGCATCAATGAAGAGGTGGCGCACGGCATTCCGGGCGACCGGGTGATCAAGCAGGGCGACCTCATCAACATCGACGTTTCCGCCGAGCTCGACGGCTATTTCGCCGATACCGGTGCCTCCTTCACCGTCGGGCGCTCGACGCCGGCCGTGGAGCGTCTCTGCCGCGATGGCAAGCGGGCGCTCTGGGTCGGCCTCAAGGAAGTGAAGGCCGGCAAGCCGCTTGCCGAGGTCGGCAAGGCCATCGGCGAATTCGCGCGCAAGAACCGCTATACGCTGATCGCGAACCTCGCGAGCCATGGCGTCGGCCGCTCGCTGCACGAGGAGCCGACGGAAATCGCCACCTGGCCCGATCCGCAGGAAAAGCGCCGCATGACGGACGGCCTCGTCTTCACCGTCGAGCCATTCCTGTCGCTCGGCGCCAACTGGGCGGAAAGCGGCACGAAGGACGAGTGGACGCTCTACAGCGAGCCGAGCGCGCCGACGGTGCAGTTCGAGCACACGGTCGTCGCCACCCGCAGCGGGCCAATTGTCGTGACGCTGCCAGGTTAAGCCTTCAGCGGCGCTGATCCGTCGATCAATAATTGTCGTTTGCCGGTCTCATGTTGCAGTGCAATGGTCGCGGCATGACGATGACACAAAGTACGCACGTCCTGTCGCGCGAACCCGTCCGGGCGGCCATTGCCGGCGCGCTCGCCATGGCCGTCGCCATGGGGCTCGGCCGCTTCTTCTATACGCCCGTGCTGCCCGGCATGATGGCCGGCCTCGGGCTCAACGCCGCCGATGCCGGCATCATCGCGGCGGCGAATTTTGCGGGTTACCTGCTCGGCGCGGTGCTCGCCGCCTATGGCTGGGCGGCTGGTATCGAGCGGCGCCTGGCGCTCGGCTCGCTTGTCGCGACGGTTCTGCTGCTCCTCGCCATGGGCCTGCTGTCCGGGGTGGCCGCGCTTTCCGTCGTGCGCTTCCTTGCGGGGCTCGCCAGCGCCTTTGCCTTGATCTTCACCACCGGCATCGTGCTTTCCGTCGGCCTCGCGCATCGGGATCCGCGCGTGCAGATGGCGCATTTTTCCGGCGTCGGCATCGGCATCGCGGTGTCGGCCGTGCTCGTCTACCTGCTGTCGCTCATTCACGTCTCGACGATTGCCCCCTGGCGCGTCGACTGGCTTGCCGGCGCCGTGCTCGGTGCCATCGGCCTTGCCGTCGTCATAGTGCTGCTGCCGCGCTCGGTGGGCGGTGCAGCGGCGGTGCGCGAGCCGCCGATCGTCTGGACCCGGCCCATGGTGGCGCTGACGGTAAGCTATGGACTGTTCGGCATCGGCTATGTCGTGACGGCCACCTTCATCGTCGCCATTGCGCGGGAGGGCGCGCAAAGCCCGCTGCTCGAATGCCTCACCTGGCTCGTCACCGGCGCTTGCGCGGCAATCTCCCTCATGGTCTGGAAGCCGATGGAGCGGCGCTACGGCGTGGCGAGGGCCTATCTTGCGGCGCTCCTCGTGGAGATGGTCGGCGTCGCGGTCACGGTCACGCTGCCCTTTCCGGCCTCGGCGCTCATCGGCGGCGCGCTGCTCGGCCTCACCTTCATCGTCATCACGGCCTATGGCTTGCAGCTCGGCCGGGTACTCGCCAGCGAAAGCCCGCGCCGTGTGCTGGCGCTGATGACGGCCGCGTTCGGCGTCGGGCAAATCCTCGGGCCGCTCGGCGCGGGCTTTCTAGCGGCACGCACGGGAAGCTACGTGCTGCCGAGCCTTGCTGCCGCCGGCACGCTGCTTCTGGCCGCCGCCATCACCGTCGCGGGTGGGGCGCTTTCCATTAAATCTCGGTAATACAAGCCGCGAACGATTGTTGCGATGCGCAAACTCCTCTAGGTTCTGCGCGAACCGGCGGCGCTGCCGCCCTATGCAAACGAGAGTTTCGCACCTTGTTCCACTCCTTCTTCCCGCAGCCGAAGTTGTTCTTTACCTCCGGCATCCTCTGGGCCGCCGTGTGTATCGCCGTCTGGTATACGGTGGGGCCGCAAATCGGCGCCGCGATCGGCCTGCCGCCGCTCGGCCCGAACGAGAAGGCCGCGATCGGCCTCGCCTATTTCGTTTCGCCGGATAACCTCTGGTTCTACCTCTACTTCACGATCTTCGTGCTGATCTTCGGCCTCGCCTGGAAGGTGATCGCGCGCGATCATCCCTGGACGAACTGGTCGATCTGGGGCTCCGCCTTCATCATCTTTATCGCCTATTTCTCCGTCCAGGTATCGGTGGCGCTCAACAACTGGCGCGGGCCGTTCTTCGACCTGTTCCAGGGCGCGCTCTCGAAACAGGGCAACGTCACGGCCGAGCAGCTCTTCTCGTTACAGCTGCGCTTCCTGGAAATCGGCATGGTCGGCGTGGCGCTCAACGTGATCACGGCGTTCTTCACCAACCACTATGTCTTCCGCTGGCGCACCGCCATGAACGACTACTACATGTCCATGTGGCCGAAGCTGCGCCACATCGAAGGCGCCTCGCAGCGTGTGCAGGAAGACACGATGCGCTTTGCCAATATCCTCGAAGGGCTGGGCGTCACCTTCATCAACTCGATCATGACGCTGGTGGTGTTCCTGCCGCTGCTGTTCCGCATGTCGGAATTCGTCGGCGACCTGCCGATACTCGGCGCCGTGCCGCATTCGCTATTCTGGCTGGCGATCGGCTGGTCGCTGTTCGGTACGGTGCTGCTGGCCGTCGCCGGCATCAAGCTGCCGGGCCTGCAATTCCGCAACCAGCGCGTCGAGGCGGCCTATCGTAAGGAGCTCGTCTATGGCGAGGACCATGCGGACCGCGCCGATCCCGTCAGCGTGCGCGAGCTCTTCTCCAACGTGCGGCGCAACTATTTCCGCATGTACTGGCACTATTGCTACTTCAACGTGGCGCGCTTCGGCTATGGCCAGCTCGACGCAATCTTCCTGAACTTCATCCTGATCCCGACCATCGTGGCCGGCCGCATCACCATGGGCACCTGGCAGCAGATCGCCACCGCCTTTGGCGAGGTCAGCAATTCCTTCCAGTATCTCGTGAACTACTGGTCGACGATCGTCGAGTTGCTGTCGATCCACAAACGTCTGAAGGCCTTCGAGGCAGCGATCGACGACAAGCCGCTGCCGGAGATCGACCAGCGTTACCTGGCACGCCAGACGGAGGAAGACGCCGAGCCCGCCTGATCGGCGTCTGCCCGGATAATCAAGACCTAGAGGGCGGCGCCAGTCGCCCTTTTTTCTTTTGCGAGAATGTCCATCGCCTCGACATAGCTGACGCAGGCGACGTCCTTTTCTCCGCAGGTCTCCGTCAGGAAGCGGTCGAGTGCGCGCCAATAGGCGCCGGCGTTCATCTCGACGAAGTGGAAGCCGAGCTGGAGGGGGATGCGCTCGCCGTCATATTGTTTGGCAAAGGCGTCGCGATAGGCCTTTAGCGTGCTTTCCTCGAAGGCGGCGCTCTTCTCCGGCTTCTCCTTGCCCTTGGAATGGCGGACGTAGAGATTGTAGTCCATGGCGATGACGGGGCGCTGTGCGTCGCCTTCCGGGACAAGGGGCAGGGCGAAGCGGGCGAGCGTGCCGCTTGCCACCGGCATGGCCGGCCCTTTCGAGACGAGGCTGGCGTCGTAGGTGAAGCCGTTGGCCTCCAGCGCCTTGACCAGCCCATTGCCGGCGGAAAGATAGGGCGCGCGAAAGCCCTTGATGTCTTCCTTCACGAAGCGCTGCCAGTCCGCGGGCTCGCGCTCGCCGACGCCGGCATTCTGCCAGCCGTTCTTCAGCGCCTCGTGGAAGAAGGCGAATTCGGCCTTCCAGTCGTCCGCGCTCCACTTGCCGCCGTCGAAATGGCCGCAGCCGTGGCTGCCGATATCGTGGCCTTCCAGTTTCGCCAGCCAGATTTCGCCGAGCCGCAGGATCGTGTCCTCCCGGTCCGGCGCAAAGCCGACATTGGAGCGGCCGCGTTTTTCATGTGGCGCCTGGTATTTGGCGCGCTCGTCTTTCGGGAAGAGGAAGGTGCAGGAGAGGAAATAGGTGAAATGCGCGCCGGTGCGTTTCGCCATGGCGCGGCTCTTCTCCCACAGAAGATTGTCATGCGCGCCGTCGAAGGAGACGATGACGAGCTGCTTGCGCTTCGGCGTCCCGATCGTGTCGTCCTTGGCAAGCGCCGGGCCTGCGATGAAGCCGGCGGCGAGAAGGGAAGGGAGGATTCGGGACGATATTGCGAAAGACATGGGCACCTGCGGCAATTTGCAAAGGGTCTGTCATGGTTTCCGAATGCGGCAATCCTTTGATCGGGCTGGAATTGTCCGGCCTTGACGGCTATTCCAGACGGGATCGGCCACGCGCCGCCTTTTTTCCAGGGACATTTCCATGACGTTGCTCATCGCCGGTCTCGTTCTCTTCATCGTCACCCATCTCATCCGGCCCTTCGCGCCCGGCCTGCGCAATGCCGGCATCGCAGCGCTCGGCAAGCCCGTCTGGATGGCGCTGCACGGCATCCTGTCGCTCGCAAGCCTCGTCCTCATCGCCTACGGCTTTGTCGAGGCGCGGGCGAATGGCGGCGCGATGCTTTATTATCCGCCGACCTTCATGGCGCATATCGCGCTGACGCTGATGCTGATCGCCACGATCTGTCTCGTCGCCGGCTTCCTGCCGGCCGGCCATATCCGCACGAAGCTGAAGTTCCCGATCCTCGTCGCCATCAAGATCTGGGCGCTCGCCCATCTCTTGGCGAACGGCGAAAGCTATTCGGTGCTGCTCTTCGTGACGATCCTCGCATGGGCGGTCATTCTGCGCATATCGCTGAAGAAGCGCATTGCCGCCGGCGAGACGAAACTGCCGGTCTTCGTCTCGGCGAAAAACGACCTGATTGCCGTCGTCGTCGGCCTCGCGCTCTATGTCGTCATCGTCTTCTGGCTTCACGAGTGGGTGATCGGCGTCGCGCCGATGGCGTGATCGGCGCGCTGATCCCGGGCTTTTCGCGCCTGCCCCCTTACTTTGCGGCCAAAATGGAGTAGAAGGCGCAAACTCCAATCGTCAGCAAGAGCCGGGCAGGGAATGGTAAATCAGGACGACAGCTTTATCCGCGAGGTCAACGATGAACTCCGCTCCGACCAGATGCGTCTGGTCTGGAGGCGTTTTGGTCGTATCCTCATCGGCATCGCCGTGCTGGTCGTTCTCGGCACGATCGGCAAGGTGAGCTACGATTACTGGCGCGACAGCGAGGCATCCGCCGCCGGCGACAGCTTCCTTGCCGCCCTCACGCTTGCCCGCGAAGGCAAGAACGAGGAAGCGCTTGCCGCGCTGACCGCGCTGGAAAAGGATGGTTTCGGCTCCTATCCGGTGCTCGCCCGCATGCGCTCCGCCTCGCTCCTGGCGACGACGGATGCCGCAGGCGCCGTCAGCGCCTTCACCGCGATTTCCAAGGACACCTCGGTGCCGCAGGCGCTGCGCGACGCAGCGCGCCTCCGCGCCGCCTACCTGCTCGTCGATACCGGCACCTATGACCAGGTTTCCGCCGAGGCCGAACAGCTCGCCACGCCGCAGAGCGCGCTGCGCCACTCGGCCCGCGAGGTTCTCGGCCTCTCCGCCTACAAACACGAGGACTACGCCCGCGCCAAGGAATGGTTCGACGCGATCCTCGCCGACAGCGAAAGCCCGCGCAACGTCGCCAACCGCGCGCAGATGCTGCTTGACCTGATTGCTGCAAGCGGCAAGCTGTCCTCCTAAACCGGCCTTCGCCGGTCACCGAAACGGAACACATCATGAGCTTTACCGTCGCCATTGTCGGACGCCCCAATGTCGGCAAGTCCACCCTGTTCAACAGGCTCGTCGGCAAGAAGCTCGCGCTCGTCGACGACACGCCCGGCGTCACCCGTGACCGCCGCCCCGGCGATGCGCGCCTCATCGACCTGAAGTTCCGCATCATCGACACCGCCGGCCTCGAAGAAGCCGCGCCCGAGACGTTGCAGGGCCGCATGCGGGCGCAAACGGAAGCGGCGATCGACGAGGCGGACCTTTCGCTCTTCGTCGTCGATGCCAAGACGGGTCTGACGCCCGTCGATACGGCGCTTGCCGACATGCTGCGCCGCAAGGGCAAGCCGGTCGTGCTCGTCGCCAACAAGTCGGAAGCCCGCGGTTCCGACGGCGGCTTCTACGATTCCTACACGCTCGGCCTCGGCGAGCCGACGCCGATCTCTGCCGAACACGGCCAGGGCATGCTGGACCTGCGCGACGCGATCGTTGCCGCGATCGGTGAGGAGCGCGCCTATCCCGAGGACGACGAGGCCGAAACCGATGTCGACGTGCGCGCGGAAGCCGCTGCCGAAGGCGCGGAGCAGGACGAGGATTTCGAACCGGAATATGACGAGACGAAGCCGCTGCGCGTCGCCATCGTCGGCCGCCCGAACGCCGGAAAATCGACGCTGATCAATCGCTTCCTTGGTGAGGACCGGCTCTTGACCGGCCCGGAGGCTGGCATCACGCGCGATTCGATCTCCGTCGAATGGGACTGGAAAGGCCGCACGATAAAAATGTTCGACACGGCCGGCATGCGGCGCAAGGCGCGCGTGCAGGAGAAGCTGGAAAAGCTCTCCGTCGCCGATGGCCTGCGCGCCATCCGCTTTGCCGAGACCGTGGTCATCATGTTCGATGCGACGATCCCCTTCGAAAAGCAGGATTTGCAGATCGTCGATTTCGTGCTGCGCGAGGGCCGCGCCGCCGTGCTCGCCTTCAACAAGTGGGACCTGATCGACGATCCGCAGGCCGTGCTCGCGGAGCTTCGCGAAAAAACCGACCGGCTGCTGCCGCAGGCACGCGGCATCCGCGCCGTGCCGGTCTCCGGTCAGACCGGCCGCGGCCTCGATAAGCTGATGCAGGCTGTCATCGATACGGACCGTACCTGGAACCGCCGCATCTCAACCGCCAAGCTCAACCGCTGGCTCGATGCGCAACAGATCCAGCATCCGCCACCGGCCGTCTCCGGCCGCCGCCTGAAGCTGAAATACATGACGCAGGTGAAAGCCCGCCCGCCGGGCTTCATGATCTCCTGCACGCGCCCCGATGCGCTGCCGGAATCCTATATCCGCTACCTGACGAACGGCCTGCGCAACGACTTCAACCTGCCCGGCGTGCCGATCCGCATCCACTTCAAGGCGTCGGACAATCCGTTCGCCAGCAAGGCGAAGAAGCGGCGCTGATTTTCGGGTCGGGCCTCATGTGCCCGCGGATCGCGCTCGGCGGGAAGCCGAAGCGGGCTCGGAAGCGCGTGGCAAACCGCGATTGCGATTCGTAGCCGACGGTTTGCGCAATGCTGAGGACGGAAAGCTCCGTCGATTGCAGGAGCTGCATGGCAAGCGACATGCGCACATCGATCAGCAGCGACTGAAAAGACCATCTTTCGGCAGCAAGCTTTCGCCGCAGCGTCGCCTCGCTGACATTCAGCGCCCGGCACAGATCGACGCTTGTCCAATTCGCGTGCGGTTCTGCGGAGAGGATAGCGCGCACACGGTCGCTGACGCCCGCGGGCTTCGGCGCAACGAAACGCCCTCCCGCGAGATCGAGCCAAAGCAGCAGTTCTGAAAGCCGGTGGCGGGCAATTTCGACGGGGATGCTGGCGGGTTCCGTGATTGCCTGCGCGCAATCCGCAAAGGCGTCCTGAAAGCCGCGATGCGGGTGGTCGATCGTGAAGGCGCGCTCGAAAGGGCGGCCTTTGCCCGGTGTTGCGGCAAAGGCGGCCACGGTTTCCGGTTCGAAGGCGATCCAGCGCGCGACATAGGCGCTCGCACCATCCGCGGCATTGATCACGTCGAACGTCTCGCCTTGGGCGAGCGCGATGCAGCCGCCGGCCGGAACGCCCCATTCCTCTTCGCCGGCGCGCAGGATCTTGGTGCCGTGTTCGACGAGGATGAGAAGAGGGCGGGTGATCAGGATGTTGGCATAACGCAGCCGATTATACTGCACGATGCGGGCAGAAGCGCCGATTTCCGGGCGTATGGCGATGTTCATCCGGTTCCATCCTGTCGTCCCGCCCGAGCCTACCCCCGTTGGCTAGGCCCGGGCAAGGACATGGAGTTTGTCAGGGAAAAATGGGAACCGGTTTTCCCGAAAAGACAAACGAAGACAAAAGGCTGGCCTATCAGCGCTTGCCCTTGGCGGAGATTGTTGCGGTGGCAAGCGTGTTCATGTTGCTGACAAAGCCGACCATGGCGGGCGTGGCGTCGTCCGGCACCGGCAGCCTCTCGATGCCGAGCGCCTTTACTGTGATCGTGTAGTCATGCTCCGGCCCCTCCGGCGGGCAGGCTCCGAGAAAGCCGGGTGTGCCCATGTCCGTTGGCGTCATGCGCGTGCTGTGCGGCAGCGCAGCCTTGCCGTTGCCGGCACCCGCAGCAAGCGAGTTTGCGTCGGCAGGCAGGTCGATGACAACCCAGTGCCACCAGCCGGAGCCGGTCGGCGCATCCTTGTCGTAGATCGTTACGACGAAGCTTTTGGTCCCTGCCGGTGCGTTCGACCAGCGGATATCCGGCGAGATGTTGCCGCCAGTGCAGCCCATGCTGTCGGCAAACTGTTCCGGCTGCACGGCGCCGGAGGAGAAGGCGGCGCTGGTAACGTTGAAATCGGCCGACAAGCCGGCCTGCGGGCAAAGGGAGAGCGCGGCGGCGAAGGCCGCCATGAAGCGTGATGTCGTCATGGTTTCTTTCCGTTTTCGGGGGCAACGGGGAGAAACTAGGACGATTCAGGGCAACGGTCGGCGCGAGATCGATCGATTTTGGCACCGATCCGATCAATCAGCAGCCCGGCAGCTTGTCCTTCGCCACCAGCGCGCCGTGGTGCTGGATGACGCTGGCTGCGACATCGGCGGCGAATCGGGCTGCGTCGTCCGGGCTTGCGCCCGTTGCCAGGCGGGCGAGGAAGGCGCCGTTGAAGCTGTCACCGGCGCTTGTCGTGTCGACGATTTTTTCGACTTTTGCGGAGGGCGCGTGGCTGCGCGCGCCGTCGAAGACCAGCGTTGCGCCCTCGCTGCCGTCCTTCACGACGATCTCGCCGACGCCGAGCGCGCGGTAGCGGGCGATCGTCTCTTCCAGCCCGGCATCGCCGAAATGGGTGGTTTCGTCGTCGAGGCTCGGCATGACCAGCGTCGCGGCGCGTGCGCCTTCGGTGATCGTCGTGCGCATGCGTTCGGCATCGTCCCACAGGCGCGGGCGGATGTTGGGGTCGAAGACGATGCGCTTGCCGGCGGCCTTGCCGCGGCGAAGCTCGGCGAGCAGGGTTTCGATATCCTCGGCGGGCAGGATCGCCAGCGTGATGCCGGAAAAGACGACCACGTCGGAGGCCTCGATTGCGGCGCGCAGCCGGTCGCCGTCGCGGGCAAGCAGCTTTGCCGCGGAGACGGAGCGCCAGTAGGAGAAGCTGCGCTCGCCGTCCTTCAGGTGGATCATGTAGAGGCCCGGCGAGCGGCCCTCGATGCGCGCGACATGGCCGGTGCCGATGCCGTGGCCTGCCATGAAGGCGAGCATTTCGTCTGAAATCATGTCGGTGCCGACGGCGGAGAAATAATCGACGCTCCAGTCGGCCGGCAGGTATTGGCGGGCATAATAGGCGGTGTTGAAGGTGTCGCCGGCGAAACTCTTGCGCATCAGGCCGCCGTCCGCCTGCATCAGTTCCACCATGCACTCGCCGATCGAGAGCAGCCGTCCCGCCATGTCGAAATCCTCCCGGCTAATTCCGCCGGAAAGAGGAAATACTGTCAAAGAGTTGGCGGGGCAAGACGATGCCGGCGCTTTCCGCCTGCCGTTGCCGCTCCACGCGGCCGATGCCGGGAATATGCACGCCGTATTCGCCCGAAAGCCGCTCCACATGCGCGGCGAGGCGGGCGGAAAAACCATCGGCGAGAAGCTGCGGCGCCAGCGCCAGCACGAAGAGGCCGGCGCCGGGCGAGGTCTCGCCCGCCTGGAAATCCGGTGCGTCGACCGACCAGTTCGCTCCGGTGAGGCCGGCGGCGAGCACTTCCACCATCAGCGCGATATTGGCCCCGCGCTCTCCGCCGAAGGCCAGCAACGCGCCTTGCATGGCCGCGAAGGGATCGGTGGTCGGCTCGCCGTCCTGGTCGAGCGCCCAACCCTCGGGGATAGTCTCGCCGCGCGCCGCCGCCTCGCGGATTTTCACGAAGGCGGTGGCGCTGGAAGCCTGGTCGATCAGCAGGAAGCGGCCGTCGTGAAGGGGGGCGGCGAAGGCGAGCGGATTGGTGCAATAGACCGGCAGGCGGCTGCCCGACCCGGCAAGCAGCGCCGGCCCGTTGGTCGCGGCCACGGCAACGAGGCCTTCCTGCGCCAGCCGGGCGACATACCAGCCGAGTTCGCCCGTCGTGTAGCTGTTGTGTGCGGTGAAGATAGCGATGCCGAGCGCCTTCGCCTTCGTCACCAGTTCCTCATGCGCGACGGAAAACCCGTGCTGTGCCACGCCGCCCATCGCATCGCATTTCAGGATTGCCGGCACCGGCGAGGTGAGGAGGGGCTCGGCGCGCGCGACGATCCGCCCGTCGACAAGGCTCCTGAGATAGTCCGTCAGGTGGGCGAAGCCGACCGCCCGCTTGCCGGCCATTTCTGCATCCACCGTGGCGCCGGCAAGGGCTGCGGCCCCCGCCTCGACCATGCCGACGCGCATCAGCGCCGTTTTGGCAAGCTCGATGGCTTCGGCGGGGGAAAGGGTGACGTCATCGGTCATGCGGTCAGCCTTCTCTCTGGAAATCGCCGGCATCATCCCGACCGATCCGCCCTTCGTCAACCTTCGAAAAATCGCGGGTTGTGCCGTTTACGCCCCAAGGTGCGCGCGTTACATCTTGTTGAACGCAATTGGAAACCGGAGCGAGAACGCATGGCAAAGCCCCGCAAGAAGGCCGACGACTGGTGGCGCGGCGCGGTCATCTACCAGGTCTATCCCCGCTCGTTCCAGGACACGACCGGTGACGGCATGGGGGACCTTCGGGGCGTCACCAAACGGCTCGGGCACATTGCCTCGCTGGGGGTGGATGCGATCTGGCTCTCGCCCTTCTTCAAGTCGCCGATGGCCGACATGGGTTATGACGTCTCGGATTACTGCGACGTCGACCCGATGTTCGGCACGCTTGCCGATTTCGATGCGATGCTTTCCGAAGCCCACCGCCTCGGCCTCAAGGTCGTCATCGACCAGGTGATCTCGCACACTTCCGACCAGCATCCCTGGTTCGTCGAAAGCCGCTCCAGCCGCACGAATGCCAAGGCCGACTGGTATGTCTGGGCCGATCCGAAACCGGACGGTACGGCGCCCAACAACTGGCTGTCGATCTTCGGCGGGCCGGGCTGGGAATGGGACGGCGTGCGCAAGCAATATTACATGCACAATTTCCTCATGTCGCAGCCGGATCTCAACTTCCACAACCCGGATGTGCAGGAGGCCTTGCTGAAAACCGTGCGCTTCTGGCTCGACCGTGGCGTGGACGGTTTCCGGCTTGATACGGTGAATTTCTACTTCCACGACAGGAAGCTGCGCGACAACCCGCCCCATGAACCCGATCCCGACGGGGTCGGCCTCGATGCGCCGGACGTCAACCCCTATGGCATGCAGACGCACCGCTACGACAAGACGCAGCCGGAGAATGTCGAGTTCCTCCGACGGTTTCGCGCTCTGCTCGATGAATATGAGGGCCGTATGACGGTTGGCGAGGTGGGCGATGGCGCACGTTCGCTGAAGACGGTTGCCGAGTATACGAGCGGCGGCGACAAGCTCAACATGTGCTACACGTTCGACCTGCTGGGGCCGGATTTCACGGCAGAACATGTGCGCAAATGCGTGCAGAGTTTCCAGCGCGCGGTGACGGACGGCTGGGTCTGCTGGGCCTTTTCCAACCACGACGTCAACCGGCATGTCAGCCGCTTCATCAAAACGTCGGAGGAACGCGAGCGCGTCGCCAAGCTCGCGGTCACCCTGCTTTCGACGTTGCGCGGCTCGATCTGCCTCTACCAGGGCGAAGAACTCGGGCTCACGGAAGCGGACCTCGCCCTCGAGGACCTGCGCGACCCCTACGGCATCCGCTTCTGGCCGGCCTTCAAAGGCCGCGACGGATGCCGCACGCCGATGCCCTGGCAGCGCAGCGAGGCCCATTCCGGCTTCAGCACGGGAAAACCCTGGCTGCCGGTGCCGGAGGAACATTCGCGCCTGGCCGTCGACGCGCAGGAAAGGGTCTCCGGCTCCGTGCTCAACCACTACCGCGCCACGCTCGCGTTCCGGAAGGAGCACGAGACGCTGCACGACGGCGACATGTCCTTCCTGCACTCCAACCAGGATATCCTCGCCTTCACCCGCGAAAAGGGCGGCGAAAAACTGCTCTTCGTCTTCAACCTGACGCGCGAAAAGGCCGAGTTCGTGCCCGCGAAATCACTGAAGCTCGGCGAGCCGCTGCCCGTGCCCGGCTTTGGGGCGAAGCTGAAGGATGGGACGATCGAGCTGGATGGGCTGGATATGGCTTGCGTGCGGATTTGACGGTCAGGCGGCCGGACGGTTCACCGTCTGGTCGCCGCGGCCGGCCAGAAGGCCGGCGATTGAAATATCTTCATCGAGGCTATCCCAGTGGATGCCACCGGGACTGAGTTCGTAGCGCAGGCGTGCTGCGTTGCCTGCGGTCAAAAGGCGGGGAAACCAGGCCAGCGGTACGCCCAGCGTTCGACCGTCGTCGAGCGACACCCACATGGTATGGTCGTCGAAGCGAATATCAGTTGCCGAAATAGTCATGCCACGTTTTCTCGATGAGACGCCTGTTGTCGATGACGAGGCGTAGGATAACAGAGAGCTCCTTGCTGTTGAAGTCGCGGCTTTCGCCAATGCCGATCGCCGGCTGCAACCAGATTTTTGCAATTGCTCCGCCGCTGCGGACGTGAATGTGAACTGGCTCGCGTGGATCGCCTTCGTTCGAATAGAAGAAGAAGGTGAGATTCTGGTGGCGGAAGACCACAGGCATCGGCAAACCTCACCCGATCAGCGCAAACCGGTCCACATCCACCATCCCCCTGTCCGAGATCTTCAAATGCGGGATCACCGGCAGGGGCAGGAAGGCGAGTTGCAGGAAGGGTTCCTGCAGCGTCGCGCCAAGCGCGAAGGCGGCCTGGCGCAAGTGATGCAGCGTGTCGCGCACCGTCTCGTATGGTTCGAGGCTCATCAGGCCGGCGACGGGAAGCGCGATCTCGCCGGTCACCTTGCCGTCCTCGACCACGACGAAGCCGCCCTTGATTTCGCCCAGACGATTGGCGGCGAGCGCCATGTCGTCCTCGTCGACGCCGACGACGCAGATATTGTGGCTGTCATGGCCGACGGTCGAAGCGATCGCGCCCTTCTTCAAGCCGAAACCCTGCACGAAGCCGTTGGCGTGGTTGCCGTTCTTGCCGTGGCGCTCGATGACGGCGACCTTGATGATGTCCTGCGCGAGATCGACGGTCGTCTGGTTGCCTTTCGCGGGCAGCCGGTAGCGCCGGTGCTCGGTGATGATCTTTCCCGGCAGCACGCCGATGACCGGCGTCTCGCCATCCGTGACCGGCACGGCAAAATGCGCGGCATTGACCGGCCGCGCCTTGACGCTGTCGAGGCCGACCGGGGCGACGGATTGACGTGTCGCAAACAGCGCGTCGTCGACCCTGCGGCCGGCGGAGAAAACGATCTCCGTCTTGCAGTTCTCCAGCGTGTCGATGACGGCGAGGTCGGCGCGCCAGCCGGGCGCGACCAGGCCGCGATCGCCGAGCCCGAAGGCCTTGGCGGCGGAAATCGAGGCCGCGCGGTAGACGGCGAGCGGCGCGCGACCGTGGCCGATCGCGGTGCGGATCATATAGTCGAGATGGCCCTGTTCGGCGATGTCGAGCGGGTTGCGGTCGTCCGTGCAGA
Organism: Shinella sp. GW821-FHT10F02; assembly: GCF_058809275.1. Classification (NCBI taxonomy): domain Bacteria; kingdom Pseudomonadati; phylum Pseudomonadota; class Alphaproteobacteria; order Hyphomicrobiales; family Rhizobiaceae; genus Shinella; species Shinella sp. GW821-FHT10F02. Next base: position 182,897 of record NZ_JBXASL010000009.1, read on the forward strand.
GCGCGATGAAGGGTGACAGCCGCTCGGTGATGATTGGTAGCAGCGCCAGCAGGTCCTTGGAGACAGAGCCCTCGCGCACGAGGATGTGCATGCCCTTGCGGATCTTTTCCAGTGCCTCCTCGGCGGTCGTGCATTCATGCTCGGTGCGGATGCCGGCGGAAAGGTAGCCGTTGAGGTCGTTGCCGCGCAAGAGCGGCGCATGGCCGTCGATATGGCCGCCCCGGAAGGCTTCGAGCTTGGCGAGACAGATAGGATCCTTGTGGATGACGCCGGGGAAATTCATGAATTCGGCAAGGCCGATGACCTTCGGGTGGTCGCGGAAGGGCAGCAGGCGCTCGATCGGCAGGTCGGCGCCGGAGGTCTCCAGATGCGTCGCCGGCACGCAGCTTGAAAGCTGCACGCGGATGTCCATGATGGTTTCCAGCGCGCTGTCGAGGAAAAACTGGATACCCTCCGTGCCCAGTACATTGGCGATTTCGTGCGGATCGCAAATCACCGTCGTCACGCCATAGGGCAGCACGCAGCGGTCGAATTCATGCGGCGTGACCAGCGAGGATTCGATGTGCAGATGGGTATCGATGAAGCCCGGCACGACGATGCGGCCGGAAATGTCGATCTCGGTGCGGCCGGTATAATCGCCGCAGGTGCCGACGATGCGGTCGCCGGAAATCGCGATGTCGGAGGCGACGAGCTCGCCCGTCACGAGATCGAAGAACTGCCCGCCCTTCAGCACGATGTCGGCTGGTTCGCGGCCGGTTCCCTGGTCGATGAAGCGTTCCAAGTCGGTCATGGCAAAGTCTCCGAATCCTTTTGCGGAGACTCTAGCGGCCCGGCGGCGAGAGGGAAGGGCCGGCGCGCCGAATTGCTAGACAGGGAAGGTGACGGAAAAAGCAAAGCGCTTCGTTTCGCCGCCGGAAAGCACGGTGGTGGAGGGCCGGTCTCTCAACTCGCGCGATCCGCCCAATTCCGCCGCCGTACCGTGCCAGGGCTCGACGCAGAGGAAAGGTGCGCCGGGTTTTGTCCAGAGCGCGAGGTTCGGCAGGTTTTCGAAGCGGAATTTCAGCGCCGGCCCGCCGTCGGCCTCGTAGGTCAGGCCATCGCCCGCGCCTTCGGGGAAGACCAGCGCGTCGTTCTCGAACAGGCCGTGGACAAGCACGAGCCGGCCCTTATCGAAGGGCGAGGCCTGGCGCTCCGCGGAGAGCAAGCCGTTTTCCAGCGGCTGGCGTTCCGGCTCGGCGCCGTTATCGAGGATGACACGATGCGGCTTGCCTTCCGCGCCGGGCAGGGGCCAGGCGAAGGCGGGGTGGAAGCCGAAGCCGAAGGGCATGGGCTCTCGCCCGCGGTTCTCCACTTCGGCGGCGACAGTGAGGGTGGCGCCGTCGAGGCTGTGTTCGACGGAAAGCCGGAAATCGAACGGGTAGATGGCGCGGGTGTCGTCGGAGGCTTCGAGCGTGAAGCGGCAGGCCGTCGCGCTGGCGCCGGCGGGCGAAAATTCCCGCCGCCGGGCAAGGCCGTGCTGCGCCATCGGGTAGGGCTTGCCGTCGATCAGCAGCGTGTCGTCCGGCGCCTTGCCGACGATCGGGAAGAGCACCGGCGAGCGCCCGGTCCAGAAGGCGGCGTCGCCGTTCCACAGCCAGTTCGTCCCGTCGCGCGCGGTGATCGCCTGCATTTCGGCGCCGAGCGAGGAGACATCGATCGAGAGGTGGTCGTTCTCTATGCGGGTGATGGTCGGCATGAGGCTCTCCCCAGGTTTTGTCGTGGGCACAATAGCCCCGAAACCGGGCGGGCTTGCAAGCGCTAACAGGCCGTGGCTAACCTTCGGCCCCGCATGGAGGAGCAGATGCAGATGGCACATACCATTCGCCCGGCCGAGACGTCGGAGATCGCGGCCCTCGCGCGGCTCTGGCATGCCGGTTGGCAGGATGGACATGCGGCGGTGCTCCCAGCCGAACTGATCCGCCTGCGCACACTGGAAAGTTTTGAAAACCGCCTGCCGGCCATGCTGGACGATGTGCGCGTCATCGGCGAGCCCGGCGCGCTGCTCGGCTTCTGCTACATCAAGCATGACGAATTGGACCAGCTTTTCGTGGCGCCGGAGGGGCGCGGTGCGGGCATCGCCGCAGCCCTCGTGGCCGATGCCGAAGCGCGGCTTGCCGCTCATGGCGTGACAACGGCCTGGCTTGCCTGTGCGATCGGCAACGACAGGGCCGCGCGCTTTTATGAAAAATGCGGCTGGACGCTCACAGGCACGGTCACCATCAGGACGGACACAATCGAAGGTCCGTTCGATCTCGATGTCTGGCGCTATGAAAAGACGCTTGTCCCGGCCGCATAGTGGTTGATGGCGGCAGGCCGGCGCCATATGTTCAAGTCATGAACCGGAACGACGCGGCAGGCCCGATCATCGTCTTCGATGCGGAGTGCATTCTCTGCTCGGCCAATGCGCAATTCGTGCTCCGGAACGATCACGCCCGCCGTTTCCGCCTCGCCTCCATGCAGAATGCGGTGGGTGCGAGCCTCTACCGCCGCTTTGGCATCGATCCCGCCGATCCCGAATCGATGATCGTCGTCGAGGGCGACCGGCTGTTCAAGGACAGCGATGCGGTTCTGGCGATCTATGCCGGCCTCGGCTGGCCGTGGAAGGCTTTTGCCGCGCTGCGCTTCATTCCTCGTGTCCTGCGCGACCCGGCCTATCGCTGGCTTGCGCGCAACCGCTATCGCATTTTCGGGCGACGTGACGCCTGCTGGGTGCCGTCGCCGGACGATGCGGACAGGGTGCTGTGAAAAGCGTTATCGTGCTCGGCGGCTATGGCGGTTTTGGTGCCCGGCTTTCGAGACGGTTGGCAGCGGATGGCTGGGCGGTGCTGGTTGCCGGCCGCAACGGTGCCGCGGCCGAGCGCCTTGCCGCGGACCTGCCCAATGCCCGCGCGTTGGTGGCGGATCGCAATGCCGACCTCCGCCCGCTCCTCGAAACTCATCGCCCCTTCCTGCTGGTCGATGCGGCCGGGCCGTTCCAGGGGAGCGGCTACCAGGTCGCGGAAGCCTGCATCGCCAGCGGCGTGCACTATCTCGACCTTGCGGATGCGCGGGATTTCGTCTGCGGCATCGGGCGGCTTGATGATGCGGCACGGGCGGCCGGTGTCGCGGTCATCTCCGGCGGCTCCAGCGTGCCAGCGCTTTCCGGCGCCGTCATTGCTGAATTGTCGCGGGACATGGAGGATGTGTGTTCGGTCGAAACCTCGATCAGTGCCTCCAACCGGGCGACGGCGGGCGCGTCGGTTGCGGCGGCGATCCTGAGTTATGTCGGAAAGCCGGTGCGGCTGTGGCGCGGACGGCGCTCTCGGCAGGAGACCGGCTGGCACCGGCTGCATGTCGCGCGCTACCGCATTGCCGGCCGGGCGCCGATCCGCCGGCTGGTGGCGCTCGCGGATGTGCCGGACCACGATATCGTGCCGGTCGCCGTCCCCGGAAAGCCGGCGACGGTTTTTCGCGCGGGGCCGGAATTCGCCTTCCAGCTCCTGACGCTCTGGCTCCTGAGCTGGCCGGTGAAATGGGGCTGTGTTCGCTCGCTTTCACCCTTCGCCGGATGGCTGCTGCCGCTGCAGAAGCTGAGCGCACGTTTCGGCACGGATCGTTCCGCCATGGCGGTCGAGCTCAAGGGATTTGCCGGTGGCGAAGCGGAGGTGCGCCGCTGGACGCTGATTGCCGAGAACGGCGACGGGCCGGAGATTCCGACGATTGCCGCGCATGTGCTGGCGAATGCCATGGCGGCGGGGCGGTTGGAGCCGGCTGCGCGCCATGCGGCGGGCGAGGTGGTGCTTGACGATTTTACCCCGCATTTCGACAAGCTCGCCATTTTTCGGGAAATCGAAAGCCGGCCCTACCAGCCTCTCTACCGCCGCGTCATCGGCCCGGCTTATGCGACCCTGCCGCAACCTGTTCGCGCCATGCACGACCTGATCGGCGATGCCGGCGCCGCCGGGCGGGCAAGGGTGCGGCGTGGAACCTCGCTGCCCGCGCGTATCGTCTGCGCCGTCATGCGCTTTCCGCCGGAAGGCGAACACGACCTGCATGTCTCCTTTGAGGAGCGTGACGGCGCCGAGCGCTGGACGCGCGATTTTGCTGGCCATGCTTTCATGAGCGAACTCAGCCAGAAGGGCGACCGTCTCACCGAACGTTTCGGCCCGATGCGCTTCTCCTTCGACCTGCCTTCGGACGCCACCGGCCTCACGATGGTGATGCGCGGATGGTCCGTCCTTGGCATCCCCATGCCGCTATGGCTGGCGCCGCGCAGCGAGGCGCGGGAATGGGCGGAGGGCGAGGACTTCTGCTTCGACGTGCCGATCGCGCTGCCGGGCATCGGCACCATCGTGCACTATTCCGGCCGCCTGAGGCGGATCTGACCCGCACAAACGAAAATGGCGGACGAAGCCGCCAATTCGATCAGTGACAACCTCACCCCACCCACAACGTCATCCTCGGCCTTGAGCCGAGGATCCGCTGGCGTATTCGGGCGATGGATGGTCGGGTCAAGCCCGACCATGACGGAGGAGGAGGGGGGCGATCAGATGTTGTTCTGCAAGACCTCGCGCAGCTTGCCGAACAGGTCGTCGATATGGTGCTTTTCGATGATCAGCGGCGGGGAGAGTGCGATGATGTCGCCCGTCGTGCGAATGAGCAGGCCCTTTTCATAGGCCTTGAGGAAGGCGTTGAAGGCGCGTTTGGTCGGCTCGCCGGCGATGGGGGCGAGTTCGACGGCGCCGATCAGGCCGACATTTCTGATGTCGATGACGTTCGGGCAATCCTTCAGCGAGTGCAGGCCGTCCTCCCAGTAGGAGGCGAGTTCCGCGGCGCGGGTCAGCAGGCCCTCTTCCTTATAGGTGTCGAGGGTGCCGAGGGCGGCGGCGCAGGCGAGCGGATTGCCGGAATAGGTGTAGCCGTGGAAGAACTCGATCATGTGCTCCGGGCCGTTCATGAAGGCATCATGGATCTCGGAGGTCACGAAGACGGCGCCCATCGGGATCACGCCGTTGGTGAGGCCCTTGGCTGTCGTGATGATGTCGGGCTTCACGTCGAAATATTGCGCGGCAAACGGCGCGCCGAGGCGGCCGAAGCCGGTGATGACCTCGTCGAAGATCAGCAGGATGCCGTGCTGCGTGCAGATCTCGCGCAGCTTCTGGAGGTATCCCTTCGGCGGGATGAGCACGCCGGTGGAGCCGGCGACCGGCTCGACGATGACGGCGGCGATGGTGGAGGCGTCGTGCAGGGTGATGATGCGCTGGAGTTCGCTGGCGATATCGCCGCCATGCTCGGGCTCGCCGCGCGAAAACGCGTTTTTGTCCGGGAAATGGGTGTGCGGCATGTGGTCGACGCCGGTGAGCAGCGTGCCAAACATCTTGCGGTTCGAGACGATGCCGCCGACGGAGATGCCGCCGAAATTGACGCCGTGATAGCCGCGCTCGCGGCCGACCAGGCGGAAGCGCGAACCGTCGCCCTTGGCGCGGTGATAGGCGAGCGCCACCTTCAGCGCGGTCTCGACCGATTCGGAGCCGGAATTCGTGTAGAGAACGTGGTTCATGCCCTCAGGCGCGATGTCCACCAGGCGATTGGCGAGCTCGAAGGCCTTGGGGTGGCCGAGCTGGAAGGCGGGGGCATAATCGAGTTCGCCGGCCTGTTCGCGGATCGCCTCGGTGATCTTCGGGCGGCAGTGGCCGGCATTGACGCACCAGAGGCCCGCCGTGCCGTCGAGCACCTGCCGGCCGTCATGGGTCGTGTAGTGCATGTCCTTGGCGCCGACGAAGAGGCGCGGTTCCTTCTTGAACTGCCGGTTCGCCGTGAACGGCATCCAGAAGGCGCGCAGATCGTTGGGGGTGTTGAGGCGGTTGGACATGCGGTCTCTCCGGTGCTTCTGAATGCGGGGGCTTTTGAATGCGGGTCCATGCGGATGGCAAATTTTACCCGGCGGTCAAAGTATCAAGGCGCCCCGGGGCGTCAAGCAGCCTTGGGCGCGCAGCCATGCAAAACGCCCCGGACGGGCATCCGGGGCGGCCTATGCCGGGTGATTTCATTCTGTTCAGGCGATGCGCAGCTTCTTTTCGGCGGCGCCGCTGCCGGAAGCCCGGTAGATGCGCTCGAGCGCGTCGAGAATGGTCAGCACGGCATCCGACTTGCTCGAATAATAGATGGTCTGGGCATCGCGGCGCGTGGTCACCAGGTTCTGTGCGCGCAGCTTCGAAAGGTGCTGGGACAGCGCCGACTGGCTGAGGCCGACCTGGTTTGCCAGGGCGCCGACCGCGATCTCGCCTTCGACCAGCACTTTCAGGATGAGCAGGCGTTTGGGGTTCGCCATGGCGGAAAGAAAGTCCGATGCAACTTCGGCCTGCGCGTGTTCTGCGTCTGAAATCTTGTCCATCTGAAACTCCTTTGGGCGTTTCCGCTTCAAATCATATGATTTTATGTGAATCCGCTTGTTAGCATATAAACAAAATACCCCTCATCAAGAGCCAGAAATGGGGGTATGCTGCACGCATAGCGATAGGCGCAGGCCGAAAACCCGGAACACGCCAAAGCGGACGGACGCGGAAACGCCGCTTTTCAGCCAGCCGCCCGTGCTTCGCGAAGCAAACGCGCAAGCTCGCCCCTGAGTTCCGAGGCCTGATCAAGTTCGCGTGAAAATTCCAATCGCTTCAATTTATCGCCGCTCGCAAGGTCTACGCCGGCCGCATCGAGGCCGACGATGACCCATTCGCCGTCCTTTGCGCCGCAATAATGGCGGGCGTAAATGCCAGCTGCCTCCGCATGATCGCTGTTCATGTGCTCGACGGCGCCGGTTTCCATCTCGGCGAGCGCGCCGCGGGCGGGTGAGCGAATCAGCAGGTCGTCTGCAGTGAGCACGAAGGCCTTGCCGAAGCCGCCGTTCAGGTGGGCGCGCAGCGGCACGAGGCGGAAGAAGGCGAAATCCGGGAAATCGACATAGAGTTTCGCCTTCGGATGGCGGCGGATGAAGCGTTCCCGCAGCGCCGCATGCAAATCGCTTTCGCGCACCACTTCCTCGGCCTCGCAGATGATGGTGAGGCGCGGATGGGCGAGCGGATCGCCCTTGCCGGGCTCGCCGGCGAGCAGCGAGGCGCGCGGATCGCGCCGCAACGCCTGGGTGTGCACGGACAGCGCCGAGACGAGGATGACCGGCGTGCCGTCCGTATCGGTGCCGGTCAGCGTTCGGCTGGCGAAGGGCGCGCCGCTTTCCGGCTCGATGACCGCGAGCGCGCAGCTTCGCGCCGAGCGCAGCAGCGTGCGCGCGAGGCGGCGGGCGTCGTCGTCCGTTTCGCGCAGAACGCTGGGTTTGTCCTTCTCGGCCATGGTGCTTGCTCCCCGTATCGCGAATGCAAAAGGCAGCGCCCTTGCGGAGCGCTGCCTTTTCTAGTCCGATTGGGCGCGGCTGTCAGCCGCGGCGACGATGCCGCGTCAAACCGTTGACGACATCCTGCGCGCTGATCGTGCCGATCACCGTGCCGTTGTCGACCACGCCGACATTGCCGGGCGTGCGCGACATGGCATCGAGAATGTCGACGAGAGGCGTCTGCGGGGTTGCCGTCGCGGTGACGCCGCCATTGCTGGAGGCGCCGTGCTGCATGACGTCCTGCGCCGTCAGCATGTTGATCGGGTTCATGTTCTGCACGAAATCCGCGACATACTGGTTGGCCGGGTTCTTGACGATATCCTGCGGCGTGCCGCACTGGATGATCCGCCCGCCTTCCATGATGGCGATGCGGTTGCCGATGCGGAAGGCTTCGTCGAGATCGTGGCTGACGAAGAGGATGGTCTTCTTCAGCCGGCGCTGGAACTCCAGAAGCTCGTCCTGCAAACGCGTGCGGATCAGCGGGTCGAGCGCGGAAAACGGCTCGTCCATCAGCAGGATCGGTGCGCCGGTGGCAAACGCCCGGGCGAGGCCCACGCGCTGCTGCATGCCGCCCGACAGTTCGTTCACCTTGCGGCTCGCCCATTTGGTGAGGTTGACGAGTTCGAGTTGTTCGGCGACGCGCGCCTTGCGCTCGTTGTCCGGCACGTTGGCGAGTTCGAGGCCGAAGCCGACATTGTCGGCGACGGTGCGCCAAGGCAGGAGCGCGAACTGCTGGAACACCATCGAGACGGTGTGCATGCGGAAATCGCGCAACGCCTTGGGCGTCGATTTGTACGGGTTCACCGAACCGTTGCCGGCCTTCACCTGCACATCGCCGCGCACCACCGGGGCAAGCCCGTTGACCGCGCGCAGCAGCGTCGACTTGCCCGAGCCGGAAAGGCCCATCAGCACGAGGATCTCGCCTTCGGTGATCGACAGGGTCGCATCGGCGACGCCGAGCACCAGCCCGGTTTCCGCGCCGATCTCGTCGCGGGTCTTGCCCGCATCGACCATGGCGAGCGCCTTTTGCGGACTGTCGCCGAAGATGATCGAGACGTTCTGGAAGATGACGGTGTCGGTCATTGGGCGTCTCCGTCATCGGAGGAGCGGAAGAGGCGGTCGAGGATGATCGCCAGGATGACGATACAGAGGCCGGCCTCGAAGCCCATGGAGATATTCACGGTGTTGAGCGCGCGTACCACCGGAACGCCAAGCCCCTTGGCGCCGACGAGGGCCGCGATGACCACCATCGACAGTGACAGCATGATGGTCTGCGTGAGGCCCGCCATGATCTGCGGCGTGGCATAGGGCAGTTCCACCTTGCGCAAGACCTGGCTCGGCGTCGCGCCAAAAGCCTGGGCGGCTTCGACCAGCGAGGGCGGCGTGGAGATGATGCCGAGGCGGGTGAGGCGGATCGGCGCGGGAATGGCGAAGATCACCGTGGCGATGAGGCCCGGCACCATGCCGAGGCCGAACAGGATGAGCGCCGGGATCAGGTAGACGAAGGTCGGGATCGTCTGCATGAGATCGAGGATCGGCCGCAGGATCGAGTAGAACCAGGGCCGGCGCGCGGCGGCGATGCCGAGCGGTACGCCGACAACCATGCTGACGCCGGTCGCAGCCAGCACGAGCGCCAGCGTTTCCGTCGTCTCCTTCCAGTAGCCCTGGTTCACGATGAGCAGCAGGCCGAGGAAGGTGAAGATCGCCACGCCGAGCGAGCGGCGGAAATACCAGCTCAACCCCGTCACCAGCGCGATGAAGAAGAACGCATAGGCGAGTTTGCCGCCGGCGCTGGTGATGAACGGCCCTTGCAGCAGGAAGAGCACGGCATCGATGCCGGCCTGCAGGAAGACCTTCAGGAAATCGAACAGGCCTTTGCCATTCGTCGTCAGCCAGTTGACGGCTTCCTTGGCAATCGGGCCGATCGGAATTTTAGAAACGGTAAGCCAATCCACGGCAGCAAGCCCCGTTCTGGAGGTTGAGGATGAGCAGAAATGCCCGCGCAATTCCGGGTGCAAAACCGTCGCACACTTTTGCTGGAATTGCAGTATCCAGAGGCAAGAAGGGCGGGAAAGTTTCCTTCCCGCCCTATTCTGGCCTGTTAGAGACCGAGTGCCGTTTTTACGGCCGGCAGGGCCTCGCCGCTGCCGTCCTTGGTCGTGACGCCGGCAAGCCACGGCTCGATGGCCGCCGGGTTGGCCTTGATCCATTCGGTCGCGGCCGCTTCCGGGTCCTTGCCGTCGTTCAGGATCTTGCCCATGATCTGGTTTTCCATTTCCAGCGAGAACTTGAGGTTCTGCAGGAACTTGCCGACATTCGGGCATTCGGCGACATAGCCCTGGCGCACGTTGGTGTAGATGGTCGCGCCGCCGAGGTTCGGGCCGAAGACGTCGTCGCCGCCGGTCAGGTACGTCAGCTTGAAGTTGGCGTTCATCGGGTGCGGTTCCCAGCCGAGGAAGACGACCGGGGTGCCATCCTGCTCGGCGCGGGCGACTTCCGCCAGCATGCCCTGCTCGGAGGATTCGACCACTTCGAAGCCGGTGAGGCCGAACTTGTCGCCGGAGACCATGTCGATGATCAAGCGGTTGCCGTCATTGCCCGGCTCGATGCCGTAGATCTTGGCGCCGAGCGCATCCTTCTGCGCGGCGATGTCCTTGAAATCCTTGATGCCGAGTTCGGCGCCCTTGGCGTTGGTCGCGAGCGTATACTTCGCGCCCTCGAGGTTCTCGCGCACGGTCTCGACCGAGCCGTCCTCGCGGAACGGCTTGATATCGGCTTCCATGGTCGGCATCCAGTTGCCGAGGAATACGTCGATGTCCTTGTTCTTCAGCGAGGTATAGGTAACCGGCACGGAGAGAACGGTGGTTTCCGTCTCGTAACCGAGACCCTTCAGGATGGTGGCGGCCGTCGCGGTCGTGGCGGTAATGTCCGTCCAGCCCACATCCGAGAACCGAACCTTGCCACAGCTTTCGGCTTCGGCGGCCGAAACATGGGCGACGCCGAGGGCGAGGACGGATACGGCTGCGGCAAGAATGGTTTTGAATGGTGATGCAGTCTTCATTTTTTGCTCCCCTTATAATTGGTGGTATAGCCAATCATCAAAACGACATGCTTTCAAGCACCTTGGCGTAGCCCGAAGCCACTGAAACGTCCAATAAATTTCGCGCCTGTTCGCAATTGCGCCCATGAATGTCGCAACGGATGGGCCGTGCTGTTTTCTGTGGTTTTCCGCCCTTGGCGGCTGGAAAATCGCGTGCTCCCGCGCCATGACGCGGGGACGGAGAAAATCATGGCCAAGCTCTATTTCAGTTACGCGACGATGAACGCGGGCAAGTCGACGCTGCTCCTGCAGGCGTCCTACAACTACCGTGAACGCGGCATGCGCACCGCGATCTTCATCGCCTCCTTCGACGACCGCGCCGGCCAGGGCCGCATCTCGTCGCGCATCGGGCTGACCTCGGATGCCATCGCCTTCGACCATACCGACGATCTCTACCGCCATATCGAACAGCTGAATGGCGATGGCGATGGCGAGATCGCTTGCGTCTTCGTCGACGAGGCGCAGTTCCTGTCGGAAGAACAGGTCTGGCAACTCGCCCGCGCCGCCGACCGCCTGCACATCCCCATCATGGCCTATGGCCTGCGCACCGATTTCCAGGGCAAGCTCTTTCCGGGTTCGCAGGCGCTGCTCGCCATCGCCGACGAGCTGCGCGAAGTGCGCACCATCTGCCATTGCGGCCGCAAGGCGACGATGGTCGTGCGGCTGGGCGCAGACGGCAAGGTGGCGCGCGAGGGCGCACAGGTGGAAATCGGCGGCAACGACAAGTACGTTTCCTACTGCCGCCGCCACTGGGACGACATCATGAACGCCGATTGACGGCATCGAGCGGCGAAGGACGGACGATGAAACATCTTCTTGCAGGTGCAGCCGCTTTCCTCTGTCTGACCACCTCCGCGCTGGCGGAGGGCGATCCAATCGCCGGCAAGGCGGTGTTCAAGAAATGCATGGCCTGCCACTCGACGGAGCCGGTCAACAAGGTCGGGCCGACCTTGTCCGGTATTATCGGCAGGCCGGTCGCCTCCATTGCGGATTACAGCTATTCCCCGGCCATGACGGCCTTTGCCGAGGGCGGCAAGCAATGGAACGAGGGGCTGATTGCCGAATATCTGATGGCGCCCAAGGCGATGGTGCCGGGCACGCGCATGACCTTTGCCGGGCTCAAGAAGATCGAGGACATCGCCAATCTCATTGCCTACTTGAAGAGCCCGGCGCAAGAGTAGGCGTGCCCAAGAATTTTTGCCCGCCGGCCTTGCGGGCGTCCCGTACTGTCCCACATCTTGTTCCGGTAACGCCGTCGGGCAGGTTCCTATCCGTCTGAAATCGTATAGTGTTGCCGCAACGGAATAAATCGGGCGGCGAAGACGTCTGCCGTGGAGAGTTTCAAGGGGACAAGGCATGGCCACACTTCAGAATTTCGATGCGGAAATCGAGAAGACCCGCAGCGTCGTCAGCCAGATGCGCAGCAAGATGGAACAGTCGGGCGTCGTGCTCGACCAGTTCGCCAAGGCGGACACCAAGCTCGGCGACGTCAATTTCGACATCGAGAACGCCCGTATCTCGGACGTCATCAACCAGCAGAAGGTGATGGAGGGCAATATTGCCGATCTCATCATCGGGCTGGAGGATGCGACCAACATCTTCGGCACCGAATTCGAGAGCATGAAGAGCTATACGGGCTATGAAAAGTTCATCGGCATCTTCTCCAAGCAGAAGATGCAGCGCATGCGCACCGACCGCGTGCGCAATATGTCGCTCGCCGGCAACCTCCAGGAACTGCTCTCCAAGTCCGACACGATCGTCGGCATTTTGAAGGAGCAGAAGTCGATCCTCGACCAGCGCTACAAGACCTCGGAAGCGAGCCTCGTGCAGGTGATCGAGCGCCGCAAGGGCACGATGGTCAATCTCGAAGCGACCCAGAAGCGCATCGAGGAGCTGAACCCGCTGCTCATGGACCTCGAAAACCGCATCGCCGCCTCGACCGACCAGAAGAGCCGTACGGAACTGGAAGGCGAGCGCTCGGCGCTGGCGACCGAATACAACATGATGCAGGCGAAGGAGCAGGAGCTGCTGGCCGAAAGCCAGACGCTGGAACGCTACACCTCGATGTTCCAGACCTTCGTCGATTCGCTCAACAACCAGATCGCCGCGCAGAACACGCTGATCAACAAGCTGACCATCGATACCGAGCAGCGCATCGTGCTCTACAAGGCGCTGGAAGATTCGTTGAAGACGGCCGCCCAGCAGGACGTGGCGCACAAGATCAACACGCTCGGTTCGCAGGTCGATACCGCGGCGGAAGAGACCATGGCTGGCATCGGCTCGGCCGCCCAGCGCCATATCGGCGACCTTCTCGAAATGCACGAGAAGAACATGCTGTCGACCCAGGATATCCAGCGCCGCAAGAAGCTCGCCGACGATGCGTTTGCGCGGCGGTTCCAGGCTGTGATGGACAAGCACAACACTGCGAATTACGTGAAGCAGTGATGGTTGCAGGCATGCCATTGCCCCTCACCCTAACCCTCTCCCCGCAAGCGGGGAGAGGGGACGTGCCCCACGAACGGTCATTGTTTTGGGAAACCGGCGCGGCATATCTCCTTCGCCCCGTTTACGGGGAGAAGGTGGCCGGCAGGCCGGATGAGGGGCAGCCCGGACCTGCCCGTGAGGATGCTGTCCAATGAACGCCCCCGCCGACAGCGCCGTCGCGCAATATTTCTCCACCATCCGCTCCGCCCTCGGCGGCCTCGAAATCTTCCTGGCCGACCGCAATTCGCCGCTCTACCGCAACTCCGTAGTCGGCGAGATCGTCGTGCCCTATCTCGCCCGGCTGAAGGCCTCCTTCGCCTGCTGGGAGAACCGCATCGGCTTCATCGACCAGTTCCGCGTCTCGCGCGCCGAAAGCGGCTTTCCGGTGTTCCAGAACGTGCTGGAACTGGAAAACGACCGGCAGACGGCGGAAAAGCGGCTCGCCGCCATTCCGAATGCCGATCAGCTTCGCGGCGAGATGGCGGATTTCATCCTGCGCCAGAAGGCCTTCCCGACCGATCTTCAGGGGCGCATGGCCGAGCGGCTCTATCTGGAGCAGATCGGCAAGGGCGACATCTTTTCGCCCTTCGTGCTGCCGGAAACGATCCGCGTCGCGGTCAACCCCAAGACCATGCGGCCCTATTACATCGTCTGCTGGGGCGCCTTCGATGGCACGGCGACGCTGCCGATGGTCTACATGGCGACGATCGAGGATTCGAGCGAGAACGTCGTGAAGATGCTGGTCGGGCAGGACGGCAAGCTCAACCCGGACGTGGACATCCCGCTGCCCGTCGGCGGCCTGCTCAATCCGGAGCTTGCCAGCCGTTTCGACGATTTCACGCTGAAGAACAGCGCCTATTCGCTGACGCCCGCGACGATCGCCACCAATCTCGACAAGGATTTCCCGACGCTGCACCCCAAGCAGCTTCGCCGCATCGTGCTCGGGCCGTTCTATTCGGCTGGCATCACCGAGAACAATGCGCGGGTCAACGAGATCCTCTCCAAGGTGCGCAAGCCGGAAAACGCCTGGCTGCTCACCTGGACGGTGCAGGAGGTGTTTTCCAAGGCCGAGCGCCCGGCGCAGAAGGGTTTCTGGAGTTCCACGCCGGCGCAGGAAGAATTCCACATCGAGACCAACGATCTCGAAGCCGCCCGCATGGGCGTCAGCACATACGAGAAACATGCGCTTGTGCCGCACGATGCCTACCAGGCGCTCTATGCCGCAGGCGAGACCGCCGGCATCTTCGGCGCCTATAAGGTGCATGTGATTTCCGGAAACCAGGTGATCAGCGAGGGGTAGAAACCCTTCCCGCCGAATTTTCAAAAGGACTCCGCCATGAGCCTCAATGCCGGACTGACGACGATCCACGAAGACGACATCGCCAAACATCAGGCGGCGGCGCAGAGCCTCGTCACCAAGCTCGTCATCCTCGAAAGCGAGGACGGCAAGAGCGGCACGACGCTCGCCGGCACCGGCCGGCGTTTCGTCTCCACCGTTTCGACGGCGGGCACGCGGCGCACGCGCGAGGTGGAGCTGGCCAAGACCATCCAGTCCGTGCGCGCCGCCGATCCGCTGCTCTCGCCCCAGCAGCATGCCGTGCTGTTCCGCTCACGGCGCGGCCTGCAGGTGGCGCTCGCCGTCACCGATGCCTTCTCCCGCCAGACCAATCTCGAAGGCCTGCAATCGCGCAATCTCGCGTCGCCCCTGGCTGGCGACGAGGCGAACCAGTTCAAGGCACTGCTCGCCGCCTCCGCCTATATCGCCGCCTTCACCTTCGCCGCTTATCTCGGCTCGACGCTGCCGGGCGAGGGGGAGCCGGTGGAGGACGGCGGCGAGCCCGACTATCTCTTCGACACGCCGCAGGATGCACTGAAAAGCATGATCGCCGGCCTTGAGCACACCATCGCCGGTGCGCCCGACGATGCAGCACTCGTCAGCCGCGCGCGCGCCTTTTCGCGCGTCGCCATCGAGGGCCTGATTGGCCGCCGTGCGCGCTTCACCGGCCTTGCCGGCTTTGAGAATGCGCATATCCGCATCGAGCAGGACGATTTCACGCTCTCCGGCTTCGACGTGGCGCCCGGCCAGAAGCGCAAGCCGCTGACGATGACTTTCAAGAAGCCCGAGGAGATCATCGGCAACCACATCGCCAAATACCAGGCGATGAAACTCGCCAAGATGCTGGTCGCCTATGATTTCGAGCGGCAGTTGAACCCGTTCGTCGAACTCGGCGGCTTCCTCTTCACCTTCATCGGTGACGGCATGCCGGGCACCGGCAAGACGATCCTCATCCAGATGCTCGCCGGCCTCGTCAACGACTATTGCCAGACCGCGGGCTACGCCTTCCATTACGAGAATTTCGGCGTCGACCAGATTTCTTCCTACCAGGGCAAATCCGGCCAGAACTGCAAGGAATTCGTCAACAACGTCATTAACCCCAAGGCGATCGGCTTCGGCACGATCGACGACGTCGACCAGGTCGCGGCCAAGCGCTCCGACGACCGGGCGTCGGCCGGCCAGCACGAGGTGACGGCGGTGCTGATGGAAAGTTTCGCCGGCGCCTCGACGGTCATTCGCGGCAACTGCACCTTCGGCATGTTCTCCAACTATCCCGAAAACGTCGACGACGCTCTGCGCCAGCGCGCTGGCGCCCGCTGGCTGGTCGACGGGCCGCAGACAGAGGACGACTATATCGATATCTTCGCCATGCTAGTCGGCAAGAACCATTCGATCCCGCTCGGCGAGCACAAGCTCTTCGAAGGCCAGGAGATCAAGCGCGCCGTCTCGACCTCCTACGAGCAGCATGCCAAGCCCCAGGAAGACGGCCTGCTCGCCGTCTGGGAGGCGCATGAGAAGGAGCACGGCGCGGTCAAGTCGCTCGCCGATGTCGGCGCCTACCTGCACCGCATCAAGATCGCCGAACCGCGCTTCACCGGCCGTGCCATTAAGAACATCACCGACGCGATCAAGATGCGCGCCATGGACGTAGAACTGCCGGACGACTGGTTCACAACGGCGGATGCCTTCATGCACAAGGGCTACGACGAGAAGAAGGCGATGATCGAGGAGCTGCGCGGCCCCATCTCGATGGAGATGGTGCTCCAGGAGATCAACCGCTACGCCGATTCCGAATTCCGCTACACCGACAAATCCGACGACGCCGCCGTCACCGACATCATCCGCCGCGAGCGCCAGCGCGAAAAGGCGATCCGCGAGATGGAGACGATGAAGGCGGAGGGGCGGTGGTAGAGGTGGGGATTAGCTGACAGCGAATTCTATTGCCTGTTCCGATGGCGGGGCTTAGTGTCTATGAAACAGGTTGTTTTCCATGCCCCTGCCTTGCGGACGCTCGCGCGGATACCGCGAAACGAGGCCGACAGGATCAGAGCGAAGATTTATCAGTATGCTGCTGATCCGGACGCGCTGAAGGCGAATGTGAAGAAGCTCCAGGGACGGACGGGCTTCAGATTGCGGGTTGGAAACTGGCGTGTGATTTTCGACGAGAATGGCGACGTTCTTGACGTACTTGAAGTTGATAGTCGCGGAAGCATTTACTGAAGGGAGCGTGTGATGAACAAGGTAACCAAGTTTACCACGCCGAGCGGTGATGAGATGGTCGTGCTTGCGCGCGCCGAATATGATGCGCTCGTCGAAATGGCGGAAATGCTTGAGGACGTTGCCGCATACGACGAAGCGAAACGGCGCATCGCGGAAGGCGACGATCTACGGGTCCCCTCCGAATTCGTCGACCGGCTGATCGATGGAGAAAACCCGATCCGTGTCTGGCGCGATTTCCGTGGCATGACGAGCAAGGACCTGGCAAAGGCGATCGGAATAAGTGCGGGCTATCTTTCCGAGATCGAGACCGGCAAGAAGGAAGGCAGCCTTTCGGTTTTCAGGAGCATCGCCAAGGCGCTTCGCGTCGACCTCGACGACCTCTTCTGGGGCGAGGACAGCAAACGGCCGGTAAGCGAGTGATCCAAGACGCATGAAACGCCTCCTCGAAGCCGAATTGATCTATGGGCGGCTTTTGCCAGT
This sequence comes from Shinella sp. GW821-FHT10F02, assembly GCF_058809275.1. Taxonomy (NCBI): domain Bacteria; kingdom Pseudomonadati; phylum Pseudomonadota; class Alphaproteobacteria; order Hyphomicrobiales; family Rhizobiaceae; genus Shinella; species Shinella sp. GW821-FHT10F02. Next base: position 199,916 of record NZ_JBXASL010000009.1, read on the forward strand.
CGATGAGCCGCATCTGGTCGAGCGCTATAACAAGGCGCTGGACGGGTTTGGCATGCGGCGCACGGCGCTTACCAGTTTCCGCATCGACATGACGGGGTTTTCGCCGGAGATCGCCGATGAACTCGGCGACCGGGACTATCTCGATCCGAACCGGGTCAACCGGCGCTTCGTCATCATGACGCCGGAGCAGGTGAACCTGCCGGTGGTGCATACGAGTTTTTCGAACACCGCAGCCCTGATGCACGAATTCTTTTCGGCCAATGCGCGGGCGATCAACGCGATCACCATCCGCGATGCGCTCTATGGCGAGATCGAGGACTCCGTGTCCGTCGTCAACGACATCGACGACCTGCTGTCGATCAACGAGGTGCGCTTCAAGGTGCTTTCGGCCGAGGACATGCTCGGCAAGGCGGGGGAATTGCGTGGGCTGGTCGACCGGCTGAAGACGGTGCCGAATGCCTGGTCGGACGATGCCATGCTCAACCGCATGGTGGAGCTTGCCAAGCAGACCGGTGACATCCGCCAGAACGCGCTGGTGCCCGACCAGCTCGTCTTCCGCCACGAGGCCTATTGGGCGAACCATTTCGGCGGCGTTTATGTCTTCCTCGACGACAAGACGACGACGGTGATCTGCGATCCGACCGTGCCGGGTTTCCGCCGTTCGCGGCCCTGGCAGGTGAGCTACATCGCGCTGAACGACCACAAGCGCATCTTCGAGTTCCTCTCCTCGACCAAGCGGCTGGAGCTGCCGCGCGCCTCCTGGGTCGAGCAATCCGGCCTCTTCCAGCACCGGGCGGATATGACGGTCGTCAATCTCGTCAACCAGGGCGATCCGACGAGCGATCTTGAAAAGGCCGACAGGATCTGGCTGCAGACCTGGATGCACCGCAATTCCGAGCTTGTGGCGCGTGACGGCACCTATCCGTTCCTGCAGGAGGCGATCCGCACCGTGGCGGCGACGGGCGAGATCAAGATCAACGAGGTGCCGCCGGAACGGCGTTTCCTCGTGGTGCGCGCAGCCCCCGAACATCCCGACCAATGGCTGGTCAACCGCCTGATTTCACAGATGGTTCCCTATGACTTTGTGTCTCGCTTCGTCTTCGACAAGCAGGGTTTCTACGCGGCCTACGAGCAATATAGCGAAAAGTTCCGCGAGTACGTTGTTGCGACGTTGACGCGGACCTATCTGCAAGACAAGGCTGGCTTCCGCCGAAAGCTGTACGGCATCAGAGAGGACGATACCAATGCTTGACCCGATCGTGGCGTTTTTCCAGCGCATCTTCGCGGCCATCGGCCGGGGCATCGGCCTGGTGATCGCCTGGATCCTCTGGCCGTTCATGGCGGCGGCGAACTGGTATCGGGCGCGCGGCTGGATCATCAAGGGGCCGATCGGCATCGGCCTTCTGGTCCTGTTCGGGCTCTATGCCTATTTCGTCTGGCAGGCCCAGGTGTGGAGCGGCTTCAACCCGGATTATGTGAACAATTACAATCTCGCCCAGCGCAAGCAGGATGCCGGTGTCGCCTCGACGGGCGCGGCCGCAACCACGCCGGCAGCGGGCGAGGTGGCGGAGCCAGAACCGAAAACCTGCGTGCGTTCGGCGATCGTCGACGTCACGGCGGACCTGATCGACTACAATGTCAACCAGAATGCCTGGATCTCCTCGATGCTGCTCTACAAGCTCGGGCTGTTCGGGCTCGACTGGGACAAGACGCCGTGGTTCGACAACAAGGCATCGTTCCAGCGCGGCATCAACCAGGCGGTGCGCCGCACCTCCGTCGAGCTGGTCGATTCGCTCGGCCGCGTGCGCGGCACGTCGGGCATCAATGCCGATCTCCAGCGCGCCCGCGGCAATATCCAGTTCGATGAGGAGACCTGGTATTTCGGCTCGGATTCGCTGCTGCCGAAGACGCCGACGCCGAACTATTACCGCACGGCGATGGCGGACCTGCGCAAGTTCAACACCTCGCTCGAATCCTGCGAGGCGATCTTCGATGGCCGATCGGACAACCTGATCGAGTTCCTCGACCGCATCGCCAACGATATCGGCTCGACCTCCGCGATCATCCGCGAGCGCTCGGAATTCCACAATGGCGGCTGGTTCGATACGCGCGCCGACGACCGCTTCTGGTTCGCCTATGGCCAGCTCTATGGCTATTACGGCATCCTGTCTGCGGCCGGCGCGGATTTCGACGCGGTCATCAAGGCGCGCGGCATCGAGCCGATCTGGGCGGAAAGCATCAAGCAGCTGCGCTCCGCACTCAGCATCCAGCCGGCCATCATCTCGAACGGCCGCGAGGACGGCTGGATCATGCCGACCCATCTGGCGACGATGGGCTTCTATATCCTGCGCGTGCGCTCCAACCTCGTCGAAATGCGCGACGTGCTGGCACGGTGATCGAATAGGGAGTTGCGAATAGCGAGCAGGGCTAAATTCTATTCGCTATTCGCTATTCGCTATTCGCTTCCGCCGCAAATTTATCGCTCCGTGTCGTTTTTAACCCAGCAAGCGGCAAATTCCGGCGTGGCGCGGCGGGCGGCTTCACGCTGAAATGGCGGGGCAAATAACAAGGGAAAACGCCGCCTTCGGGAGAGGAGACCCGGCGGCGGACGTTTTGCCAAGAGGGAGCGACACTGCATGGCCGACGTGAAATCCGACATCGAAATTGCCCGCGCCGCAAGCAAGAAACCGATCATCGAGATCGGCGGCAAGCTCGGCATTCCGCCCGAGCACCTGCTGCCCTATGGCCATGACAAGGCGAAGATCAGCGCCGAGTTCATCGCCGCGCAGAAGGGCAAGAAGAACGGCAAGCTGATCCTCGTCACCGCCATCAACCCGACGCCGGCGGGCGAGGGCAAGACGACGACGACGGTCGGGCTTGGCGACGGCCTCAACCGCATCGGCAAGAAGGCCATCACCTGCATCCGCGAGGCCTCGCTCGGCCCGTGCTTCGGCGTGAAGGGCGGGGCTGCCGGCGGCGGCTATGCGCAGGTCGTGCCCATGGAAGACATGAACCTCCACTTCACCGGTGATTTCCACGCCATCACCTCGGCGCACAACCTGCTTTCCGCGCTGATCGACAACCACATCTACTGGGGCAACGAGCAGAACATCGACATCCGCCGCATCGCCTGGCGGCGCGTGATGGACATGAACGACCGGGCGCTGCGCCACATCGTTGGCTCGCTCGGCGGCGTTGCCAACGGCTATCCGCGCGAGACGGGTTTCGACATCACGGTGGCCTCCGAAGTCATGGCGATCCTGTGTCTTTCCATGGACCTCAAGGATCTCGAAAAGCGCCTCGGCAACATCATCATCGGCTATCGCCGCGACAAGTCGCCGGTCTTCGCCCGCGATATCAAGGCGGATGGGGCGATGACGGTGCTGCTCAAGGACGCCATGCAGCCGAACCTGGTGCAGACGCTGGAGAACAACCCGGCCTTCGTGCATGGCGGCCCCTTCGCCAATATTGCGCATGGCTGCAACTCGGTGATCGCGACGACGACGGCACTGAAGCTTGCCGATTATGTGGTGACGGAAGCCGGTTTCGGGGCCGATCTCGGGGCGGAAAAGTTTTTCGACATCAAGTGCCGCAAGGCCGGGCTGAAGCCGGATGCGGCGGTTATCGTGGCGACCGTGCGCGCCATGAAGATGAACGGCGGCATCAAGAAGGACGAGCTCGGCAAGGAGAATATCGAGGCCGTCAAGAAGGGCTGCGCGAACCTTGGCCGGCATGTGCAGAACGTCAAGAAGTTCGGCGTGCCCGTCGTCGTTGCGATCAACCACTTCATTTCCGATACGGATGCCGAAATCCAGGCCGTGAAGGATTATGTGGCGACGCTCGGCGCGGAGGCCATCCTCTGCAAGCACTGGGCGCAGGGCTCCGCCGGCATAGAGGCGCTGGCGCACCGGATCGTTGAGCTTGCGGAATCCGGCCTGTCGCAGTTCTCGCCGCTCTATCCGGATGAGATGCCGCTGTTCCAGAAGATCGAGACGATCGCCAAGGACATCTATCATGCCGGCGAGGTGATCGCCGACAAATCGGTGCGCGACCAGCTGCGCGTCTGGGAGGACCAGGGCTACGGCCACCTGCCGGTCTGCATGGCCAAGACGCAATATTCCTTCTCGACCGACCCGAACCTGCGCGGCGCGCCCTCCGGCCATACGGTGCCGGTGCGCGAGGTGCGGCTATCGGCCGGCGCGGGCTTCGTCGTCGTCATCACCGGCGAGATCATGACCATGCCCGGCCTGCCCAAGGTGCCGTCCTCGGAGAAGATCTTCTTGAATGAAGAAGGCTTTATCGAGGGCCTGTTCTGACAAAAGAGGGGCGCTTCGGCGCCCCTCCCGCTTTCGGCTTACGTGCGGCCGAGGAAGTCGAGCTTGCCGACGGGTACGCCGTTGTGGCGCAGGATCGCGTAGGCGGTCGTGAGGTGGAAGTAGAAGTTCGGCAGCGCGAAGGTCAGCAGGTAATCCTTGCCGGTGTAGGTCACATCCTGGCCGCGCGACTTTATGACCACGGTGCGTTCCGCGGCACCCTCGAAGCCCGATTCCGGCACGGTGGCGAGGTAGGAGACGGTCTTTGCGATGCGGGTGCGCAGGTCGGCCAGCGTCGTCTCGTCATCGGGGAAGCTCGGGGCGTCCGTGCCGGTGAGGCGCGAGGCGGCGCCCTTTGCCGTGTCGCTCAGGCGCTGGATCTGGCCGGCGAGCGAGAGCATGTCGGGCGAGAGGCGGGCATTCACCAGCACGTCCGTCTTGATCTTCTTTTCTTCCGCAAAGGCCTCGGCCTTGTCCAGCAGTTTCGTCAGCACGGTGAAGCCGCGCTGGAAGGTGGGGATCGAGATTTCGTAAGGGGAGATCGACATGGTGGGGGACCTTTGAGGTGGAATGATTGGGCCGGAGCCGGCCGCCCTACAGATAGGTGCCGCCGTGCCGCCTTTTGAGGAGTGCTAGAACATTTCCGCTTTTCTTCGAATCGCGAAAACGCTCTATCTCTTTGTTTTAACGCAATTCCGGACGCAAAACCGCTGCGCACTTTTGCTGGAATTACCAGGAAATAAACGGTGCCTACCAGCAATAGCGGTAGCCGCCGCGCCGTTCCTTTACGTCGAGATGCAGGTGGTTCTGGTGGGCGGCGTCGCTGCCGGGGTCGAGCACGGTCGTGAAATAGAGGCAGGCGGCCTCGGTGATCGCGCGCTGGAAGGCGCCTTCCATGGTGGAATCCTTGTCGGCCGGGCGGATGGTGAGGGTCTTGCCGCTCTTCAGCGTGAAGCCCGCGACATCCACCGCATTGCCGAAGGCGTGCTCGGAAATCCTGCCTTCTTCGGCGCCGTTGCGGTTCTTGCAGACATAGGCGGAGGCCTGGGCGAGGACCGTGATCGTCTCGCCCGGCATGGCGGCTTCGAGCGAGGGTTTGACCGATCCCTCCATCCAGCGCGAAAGCTGGAGCGCGGTGTCGCAGCGCACCGTTGCCTCGGGCTCGACCTTGATGCCGCCCGGCAGGCCCTTGAGCAGCACCGGCTTGTCGATGCCGCAGGCCTTGCCGTCCTCGACGGCGGGCGCCTCCTCGAAGGTCGCGCCGATGCTTTTGAGCTCCGCCCGGCAGGCCGCCTGTTCCTGGCCGTCTTCCTGCGGGCGCTCCTTGGCCTTGTCTTCCTCTTCCTTCGCCTTGCGCGCGGCCTCGGTCTTCGCGGCGTCGTCCTTCACGGCCGGATCGGGTACGGCCTGATCGGGCGTCTCCTTGGCGTCCTCCTTGGCCTGCTGTTCCGGCCGGGCAGCGGGAAGCGGGCCTTCCTTCGGCAGGTCGGCGGCGCCAGTGAGCACCAGCGTGGCGGCAAGCAGAACTATGCGATGGAGCGTTGCGATGGGTCCGTCCCCCGGCTGATTATATCAGCCGACAGGCTGATCGTATCAGCGGGGAAACGCCGGGGAATGGATTTGGTTGCCGGATTTTCGTTAGATGCCGGCGCCGTACACGATTTCCATGGAGGGCGGGCAGGAGCCGGCACAGTCGTCGATGATCGTGCGCACGCGCTCGATGAGGTGGATGCTGTCGCCGGCGTCGTTGCTCTCGATCAGTTCGAGGAACAGGCGCACCATGGCGTGCGCCTCGTCGACCGTGCGCGGCTCATGGCGATAGATCGCATCGAAGACGCTGGCGATGCGGCCGTCCAGCGCCTTGAATTCGGGGGACTCGTATTGCTCGATCGTATCCGCCAGCAGGAGCTGCATTTCGCGGAACTGTTCCACCATGACGGAAACCATGGGTATTTGCCTTGATATCAATACTCTTCTATGGCCGCCATTAGCACATGCTCAAGAAAGGAGCAAATGCCGCGGCATGGTGAAAATTCGCCATATTGACAGATTGTTTCGCCGCACTAAGCCGCCGCGCACGGTGTGTAACGGCCGGTGGTGCGCCGGCGCAACATCCGGAAAGCCAGCGGTAAACGGCCGCAATCGGTCTTGCGCGCCGCAAAACTTCAGGCTAACACTCGTCGCCATGGAAAAGATGATCATCATTGCTGGTTGGTGGTGGGCTCGCTGAGGCGGCCTTGACCAGTCATGCGTGATTGAGACGACAAGCCGCCCGAAACCTTCGAGGCGGCTTTTGCTTTTTTAAGCCGCCTTCAAGGGAGCGGGCCTGAAACGGAGTTGGGGAATGGCCACGAAAATTCTGGAAGACGGCGCGGAAGCCTACGAGACGAAGGGCGGCGTGACCGTCACGCGTCGCCGGCGCGCGACAGATTATGCGAACTCGATTTCCGCCTATGTCGGCAAGCTCGATGAGCGGCGCGGTGCGGTCTTCTCGTCGAACTACGAATATCCGGGTCGCTACACCCGCTGGGACACCGCCGTCGTCGATCCGCCGCTCGGCATCTCCTCCTTCGGCCGTGCCGTCTGGATCGAGGCCTACAATGCGCGCGGCGAGGTGCTGCTCTCTCTGATCGCCGATCGCCTGGCTGCGGTGCCGGAACTCGCTCTCGGCGCCCGTACGGCGACCCGTCTCGATCTCGACGTGAAGCTGCCCGACCGGGTCTTCACCGAGGAAGAGCGCTCCAAGATGCCGACGGTGTTCACGGTGCTGCGCGCCGTCACCGACCTCTTCCATTCGGACCAGGACGCGAGCCTCGGCCTCTACGGCGCCTTCGGCTACGACCTCGCCTTCCAGTTCGATGCGATCGAGCTGAAGCTGAAGCGCCCGGACGACCAGCGCGACATGGTGCTTTTCCTGCCGGACGAGATCCTCGTCGTCGACCACTATGCCGCCAAGGCCTGGATCGACCGCTATGATTTCGCCAAGGACGGGCTTTCCACGGAAGGCAAGGGGGAGGCGATCGAGCCCGAGCCGTTCCAGACGGTCGACGTCATCCCGCCGCACGGCGACCATCGCCCCGGCGAATATGCCGAGCTCGTCGTCAAGGCGAAGGAGAGTTTTCGCCGCGGCGACCTGTTCGAGGTGGTGCCCGGCCAGAAATTCTTCGAGCGCTGCGAGAGCAAGCCTTCGGAAATCTCCAAGCGGCTCAAGGCGATCAATCCGTCGCCCTATTCGTTCTTCATCAATCTCGGCAACCAGGAATATCTCGTCGGCGCCTCGCCGGAAATGTTCGTGCGCGTGTCCGGCCGGCGCATCGAGACCTGCCCGATTTCCGGCACGATCAAGCGCGGTGAAGACCCGATCGCCGATTCGGAACAGATCCTGAAGCTGCTCAATTCGAAGAAGGACGAGTCCGAACTCACCATGTGCTCGGACGTCGACCGCAACGACAAGAGCCGCGTCTGCGAGCCGGGTTCGGTCAAGGTCATCGGCCGCCGGCAGATCGAGATGTATTCGCGCCTCATCCACACGGTGGACCATATCGAGGGGCGGCTTCGCGACGACATGGACGCCTTCGACGGCTTCCTGTCCCATGCCTGGGCGGTCACCGTCACCGGCGCGCCGAAGCTCTGGGCAATGCGCTTCATCGAGGCGCATGAGAAGAGCCCGCGCGCGTGGTATGGTGGGGCGATCGGCATGGTCGGCTTCAACGGCGACATGAACACGGGGCTGACGCTGCGCACCATCCGCATCAAGGACGGCATTGCGGAAGTGCGCGCCGGCGCGACGCTGCTCTACGATTCGAACCCGGAAGAAGAAGAAGCCGAAACCGAACTGAAGGCATCCGCCATGATTGCAGCCATTCGTGACGCCAAGGCCGGCAATGCCGCAAAGGTCCAGCGCGACGTTGCCTCCGTCGGGGCAGGGGTGAATATCCTGCTCGTCGACCACGAGGACAGTTTCGTGCACACGCTCGCCAACTACTTCCGCCAGACCGGCGCGAACGTGACGACAGTGCGCACCCCGGTGCCGGAAGAGGTGTTCGACCGACTGAAGCCCGATCTCGTCGTTTTGTCGCCGGGTCCGGGCTCGCCGAAGGATTTCGACTGCAAGGCGACGATCAAGAAGGCGCGCGCCCGCAACCTGCCGATCTTCGGCGTCTGCCTCGGCCTCCAGGCGCTCGCCGAAGCCTATGGCGGGGATCTGCGCCAGCTCGCCATTCCCATGCACGGCAAGCCCTCGCGCATCCGCGTGCTGGAGCCCGGCATCGTTTTCTCCGGCCTTGGCCGCGAGGTGACGGTCGGCCGCTACCACTCGATCTTCGCCGATCCCTCGACCCTGCCGCGTGATTTCATCATCACGGCGGAGAGCGAGGACGGCACGATCATGGGCATCGAACATGCCAGCGAACCCGTCGCCGCGGTGCAGTTCCATCCGGAATCGATCATGACGCTCGGCCAGGATGCCGGCATGCGCATGATCGAGAACGTGGTGGCGCACCTCTCCAAAAAAGCCAAGGTAAAAGCCGCCTGAGGCTTTGACAAAACGGCCGAACTGGCCGATAGCAGGCCCAAGAGAAAACCGCGTGCACGTCCCCGTGCGCGCGGTTTTGCGTTGATGGGCACGGCTTTTGCAACTCGGTTGCATCTGCATGGAAAGAACGGCCATGGAAAACACGGATAGCAAGACGGTCAAGCGGCTGGCGCTCTGGGGCATTCCGCTGTCGCTCGGCGTGATGGGGCTGAAGCTCGTCGCCTGGTGGGTGACGGGTTCGGTGGCGCTGCTGTCGGATGGCATGGAATCGAGCGTCAACGTGGTCGCCGCCATCGTCGCCTTCGCGGCCATCACCTATGCGGCAAAGCCCGCCGACAAGACGCATCCCTTCGGCCACCACAAGGCGGAATATCTTTCGGCGGTTCTGGAGGGCGTGCTGATCGTCGTCGCGGCGCTGCTCATCGTGGCGGAAGCACTGCCCGCGGTCATGGCGCCGACGCCCATCGAAGCACCGGCGCTCGGCCTCGCCATCAACTTCCTGGCCGGCGTCATCAATGCGATCTGGGCCTTCGTGCTCATCCGCGCCGGCCGGCGCTATCGCTCGCCGGCGCTCTCGGCGGATGGCCAGCATATCCTGTCCGACGTCGTCACCTCGATCGGCGTGCTCGTCGGCCTCGTGCTGGCGATCGCGACGGGATACGCGGTCCTCGATCCGCTGCTGGCGGTGCTGGTCGCGCTCAACATTCTGTATCAGGGCTGGAAGGTCATCGCGCATTCGGTCGACGGGCTGATGGACCATGCGGTGGAGCCGGAGGAGGCCGATGCCATCCAGGCGGCCATCGCCGCCCATGGCGCGGGCTCGCTCGGCGTGCATGATCTGAAGACGCGGCGGGCCGGCTCGGCGACCTTCGTCGACTTCCACCTGGTCGTGCCGGCATCCATGCCGGTCGGGCAGGCGCATGACATCTGCGACCGGATGGAGGATGCCATCCGCACCGTGCAGCCCGGCGCGCAGATCGCCATCCATGTCGAGCCCGAGACGGAAAAGGCGCATGGTATCAGGGTCAAGATCGAGGAGGCATGACGATGAGCAAGACGGACGTATCGGGACTGTCGCAGCTGGGGCAGGCCGTGGAGCTTCCCATCAATCCGGAAACCGCGGTGCTGGAAAAGGTGCCGAGCAACCACGCCGGCACGGATTTCGTCGTGCGCTTCACGGCGCCGGAATTCACCTCGCTCTGCCCGATGACCGGCCAGCCGGATTTCGCGCATATCGTCATCGACTACATTCCGGATGGCTGGCTGGTCGAATCGAAGTCGCTGAAGCTCTACCTTCATTCCTTCCGCAACCACGGCGCCTTCCACGAGGATTGCACGATCGACATCGCCAAGCGGCTCGTCGATCTCTTGCAGCCGAAATGGCTGAGGATCGGCGCCTACTGGTATCCGCGCGGCGGCATTCCGATCGATGTGTTCTGGCAGACGGGGGAGGCGCCGAAGGGCGTCTGGCTGCCCGACCAGGGCGTGCAGCCCTATCGCGGACGCGGATAAGGCGGCGGCGGTCGCCCGCCGCCCCTTAAAGATCAGCCGAAGGCGAGGGCGAGGCCGGCAAGCGCCGTTGCGCCGCCGATGATGCGGGCCGCGATCGCGCCGCCGGAAAGCCGCGCGATGCCGAGACCAAGCCCGATGCCGGCGCCATGCAGCAGCGCGGTCGCGATGACGAAGCCGATGCCGAAGGGCAGCGCGCCGGCCGAGCCGAGTTCGCCGCCATGGGCATGGCCATGGAAGAGCGCGAAGACGGCGACGATGGCGGCCGACACGACCGTGTCGAGCTTCACCGCCATGGCGACCAGCAGGCCGAGTGCCACGACCGAGGCGAGGATCGCGGGTTCGACGAAGGGCAGGGCGATGCCGGCGAGCGCGAGGCCGAAGCCAAGCGCCATGGTCGCAACGAAGGCGGCCGGCACGGCCCACAGCGCCTTGCCGCCGATCTGCGCCGCCCACAGGCCGACGGCGACCATGACGAGGATATGGTCGAGGCCGAACAGCGGATGCGAGAAGCCGGCCATGAAGGAGCCGTGCTCTTGCGGGTTGAGATGGGCAAAGGCCGGTGCCGTCGTGGCGGCGAGCGCTGCAAGCGCCAGCGTAATGCGTCTGATCATGATGTCCCCTGTTGCGCCGGTGGGAGCCCCGGCGTTTCGTCACGAATTTTTGTATCCTATGAAGGGCGTTTGGGCCCGTCCATACGCAAAATGCGCAATTCCCCAGGTTGTACGACAAGTGGCCGCGGCATTTACCGTCTTTTCGAGTGGCGCGGACGTGCTCTATCGCGCGCTATCGGTTTTGTTGCATTGTCTTGGCCGGTGAGTCGCATTATCTGACAGCGACAGGACTATTCTGACGAGCAATCGGAGATTTTGCATGAGCGACGAGGACGACAAGAAGACGGAACTGCCCCTGGGCAAGGAAACGGAGGCGAACCTTTTCAAGTCGCGTTCGATCTTCATCTATGGGCCGATCAACCAGGAACTGGCGCAGAAGGTCTGCTCGCAGCTCGTGGCGCTCGCCGCAGCCAGCGACGAGGACATCCGCATTTACGTGAATTCGCCGGGCGGCCATGTCGAATCGGGCGATTCGATCCACGACATGATCAAGTTCATCAAGCCGAAGGTCTGGATGATCGGCACGGGCTGGGTCGCCTCCGCCGGTGCGCTGATCTATGTCGCGACGCCGAAGGAACGCCGGCTTTGCCTGCCGAATACCCGCTTCCTGCTTCATCAACCGTCGGGCGGCACCCGCGGCATGGCGTCTGACATCGAGATCCAGGCCCGCGAGATCATCAAGATGAACGAGCGCCTGAACCGGATCTTCGCCGAGGCCACCGGCCAGCCGATCGAGAAGATCGCCAAGGACACGGACCGCGACTATTGGCTTTCGGCTGAAGAGGCCAAGGGCTACGGCCTGGTCTCGCGCATCGTCACCTCGCAGGGCGACATCTGAGGCTTTTTTGCCTTTCCGAATTGACGAAGCCCTCCCGTCGTGGAGGGCTTTTTCTTTTGGGCGCTTGCGCTTTGCGCCTCCCGCCGGTATAGACGGCCTCATGTTGAAGACCAGCGCACAGATCATCGAACGAGTTTCCCGCGGCAGCGCAGCTGTTCGTGAGCGTTCGCGCGGCTTCTCCTCGCTTCTTCTTCTCGGCCTTACGCGCGGTTGCCGGGTTCGTTGAGGAGCGCCCGGCGGCCGAAAAGCCCGCCCAGGCCATAGCTCCTCGTTTCACCCTACGTATTAATTCCGGTTTGGCCGCCCACGGCCAGCATTCGCCGTCGCAAAATGCGCACGCTTGCGCTAAGACGCTTTCGCGAATGCCGGGACGACGAAGAGACGAAGACGATGATTTTGAAGACCCATACGCCCAAGCAGGGCATGCCCGAGGCCGCCGCCAAGTACCAGGCCTACCCGACCATCAACATCCCGGACCGCACCTGGCCCGGCAAGGTGATCACCGAGGCGCCGATCTGGTGTTCGGTGGACCTGCGCGACGGCAACCAGTCGCTGATCAACCCGATGGGCCACGACCGCAAGGCCCGCATGTTCCAGCTCCTGCTCGACATGGGTTTCAAGGAAATCGAGATCGGTTTCCCCTCCGCCTCGCAGACCGATTTCGACTTCGCCCGCTGGTGCGTCGAGCAGGGCAATGTGCCGAAAGATGTTTCCTTGCAGGTGCTGGTGCAGTGCCGGCCGGAGCTGATCACTCGCACCTTCGAGGCGCTGGAAGGCGCGCATAACCCGATCATCCATTTCTACAACTCCACCAGCGAATTGCAGCGCCGCGTGGTGTTCGCCAAGGATGTTTCCGGCATCAAGCAGATCGCCACCGATGCGGCCAAGATGATCACCGACATGGCCGCCAAGGCCGGCGGCGGCTACCGCTTCGAATATTCCCCGGAAAGCTTCACCGGCACCGAGCTGGAAGTGGCGCTGGAGATCTGCAACGCGGTCGTCGAGATCGTCAAGCCGACGGCCGACAACAAGCTGATCCTCAACCTGCCCTCCACCGTCGAGATGGCGACGCCGAACATCTATGCCGACCAGATCGAATGGATGTGCCGCAACATAGACAACCGCGAGAACGTCATCATCTCGCTGCACCCGCACAACGACCGCGGCACCGGCATCGCCGCCACCGAACTCGCCTTGATGGCCGGCGCGGACCGCGTCGAGGGCACCCTGTTCGGCAATGGCGAGCGCACCGGCAATGTCGACGTCGTCACGCTGGCGCTCAACATGTACACGCAGGGCGTCGATCCCAAGCTGGATTGCTCCGACATCGAGCGCATCAAGGCCGTCTACGAATATTCCAACGAAATGGCCATTCCGGAGCGCCACCCCTATGTCGGCGAACTGGTCTATACCGCTTTCTCCGGCTCGCACCAGGACGCCATCAACAAGGGCATGAAGGCCATCAAGAAGGCCAACAAGCCCTTGTGGGAAGTGCCGTATCTGCCGATCGACCCGCAGGATGTCGGCCGCTCCTACGAGGCGATCATCCGCATCAACTCGCAGTCCGGCAAGGGCGGCATCGCCTATATCCTGCAGGAAGACTACGGCATCAACCTGCCGCGCAACCTGCAGGTGGAGTTCCGCGAGGAGATCCAGCGCATCACCGACGAGGAGGGCGTCGAGCTCCCCTCGAAGCGCATCCACCAGAGCTTCATGGACCGTTACGTCACGCAGCCCGGCACGCGCCTGCGCTTCGTCGATCACCACACCTATCCGGACGATGCCGGCCAGAAGGGCACGCGCATCGTTGCGGCCGAGGTCACCGACGGCGGCGAGACGAAGCGCATTGAAGGCAAGGGCACCGGCCCGATCGACGGCTTCATCAACGCGCTGTCGATCTATCTCGGCATCCCGATGTCGGTGGCGGATTATTCCGAGCACTCGCTCCAGCACGGCTCGAACGCAGCCGCCATCGCCTATGTGGAAGTCGAGCATCCGGGCGGAAAACTGTTCGGCGTCGGAATCAACACCAACATCGTGACGGCCTCGCTCGAAGCCATCGTTTCGGCCGCCAACCGCGTGCTCGCGATCCGCGGCTGAGCCGTTTGCGCGCCACAATCGAATGCGCCCCGGTCGCCTCGCGGCCGGGGTTTTTGTATCAGTACATTCTTAACTATCCTGTGAAATATTATAGTTCATAGCGAAAGGCTGCCTCGATCGATGAGGTGGCGGCAATGATTGCTTGATCGTGCAGCCGCCTTTGGCGGCCGATACCCATTGCGTACGCGGCGCGAAAAGCCGCAAATTTCTGCTTTTCATGACATTACGGAATGCCAGTCGCGACCCGGCTTATGGCTGGCCATTGTCGCGTGGCTACTCATCGGGGGAGATGTGACTATGGGCATGCGCTTCGGAATATCCGCCCGTCTCGGGCTAGGCTTCGGCTTTCTCGTCGTTTTGATGATGGTATTGACGTGGACATCGGTTTCGCAGGTCAACAGCATCAACCACGACCTTGGCCGCATCAACGATGTTAACAGCGTCAAGCAGCGCTTCGCGATCAACTATCGCGGCAGCGTGCACGACCGCGCCATCGCCATTCGTGACGTGGTTCTCGTCAGTTCGGACGACGAGCGCAAGGAGGCGATCGCGCTGATCGACAAGCTCGCCGCCACCTATGCCGAAAACGAGAAGAAGATGGCGGACATGGTGACGCCGCCCGATGGCGCGACCGCCGAGGAACGCACGATCCTCGCGGAAATCGCCGACATCCAGGCGAAGACCAATCCGCTCGTGGCCGAGATCATCGATCTGACCGCAAAGGGCGACGCGGCAAACGCCCACACTGTGCTGCTTGAAAAGGCCCGTCCGCTCTTCGTTTCGTGGCTCGGCGCCATCAACAAGTTCATCGACTACCAGGAGAACCTGAACAAGACGATCGGCGGCGACGTTCGCATGTCGGCGAGCGGCTTCGGGAACCTGGCGATGATCGAGCTTTCGGTCGCCGTCGTGCTGGCGCTCGCCGCCGCCTTCCTCGCGAGCCGCTCGATCACGCGCCCGGTCGGCCAGCTGCGTACCACGCTTGGCGCCATGGCCCGCGGCGAACTCGACAGCCAGTCGGTGACCGACGGCCGCAAGGACGAGATCGGCGACCTGGCGCGCGCCGTTGCCGAGGTTCGCGATGCGACCCGCGCCCGGGCTGACGAACGCTCGCGTGTCGATGCGGATCGCGCCGCCGCCGAACATGCCCGCATGAGCGCCGACGCGGATGCCCGCTCTATCCAGGCCTCGCGCACGGCGACCGCCGTCGGCGAGATCGGGCTCGCCCTCGAAGAGATGGCAAACGGCCGCCTCGACTACCGCATCACGCAGGGCTTCGACGCCGAACTCGATACGCTGCGCGTCAACTTCAACGCCTCGATCGGCAAGTTGCAGGAGACCGTCGAGGCGATCGGCCGCATTGCCGGCTCCATCGATGCCGGCGCCCGCGAGATCAGCGGCGCCACCAACGACCTCGCCCGCCGCACGGAGCAGCAGGCGGCGTCCGTCGAGGAGACGGCGGCGGCGCTGGACGAAATCTCGACGACGGTCGCCGACTCGACCAAGCGGGCGGAAGAGGCGGGCTCGCTCGTTGCCGAAACCCGCCGCAACGCGGAAAAATCCGGCGACGTCGTCGCCCAGGCCGTTGCCGCAATGGGCGAGATCGAGCGCTCGTCCACCGAGATCAACAACATCATCAGCGTGATCGACGACATCGCCTTCCAGACCAACCTGCTGGCGCTCAATGCAGGTGTCGAGGCGGCGCGCGCCGGCGAGGCGGGCAAGGGTTTTGCCGTCGTCGCACAGGAGGTCCGCGAACTGGCCCAGCGCTCCGCCACGGCGGCAAAGGAGATCAAGCAATTGATCAACAGTTCCGGCGAGCAGGTGCGCGCCGGCGTGTCCCTCGTCGGGCAGACCGGCACGGCGCTGACGGGCATCGTCTCCGGCGTGCAGGAGATCAACCGTCACGTCGTCTCGATCGTGGAGGCCGCCCGTGAGCAGGCGACCGCGCTGAAGGAGATCAACGCCGCCGTCAACAGCATGGACCAGTCGATCCAGCAGAACGCGGCGATGGTGGAAGAGACGTCCGCCGCCAGCCAGACGCTTGCAAGCGAATCGGTCTCGCTTTCGGGCTTGCTTGCGCAGTTCCGCGACGGCGGGCAGCGCCGCCCGGCGGCGGTCGCGTCGTCGCAGGCGCGGTCCGCCCCGGCACGACGTCCCGCACCGGCGTCGCATGGCAATGCGGCCCTCAAGACGAGCGAATGGGAAGACTTCTGATCGTTGCAGCAATCTGATCAAGCCGGCCAGATTCCAACGAATCCGGCCGGTTTCGTTTTGCCGTCAGATAGACGCGGACACGGTTTCCGCGAGCCGCTCCAGCCCCGGATCTGCCGAGGGGCCGACCACCACATAGGAGGCGTTGCCCTTCTGCCAGGAGACGAGGCCGATATCGTTGCGCATGCTCTCTGAGAGAGCAGTTGCGCTTCCGACCGGGTCGCTCTGCAGGAAGCAGATGGCGAAGATTTCGTTTTCGGCGTTGCGGTAGAGAAGCTGCGCTGTCGGCTTGCCGCCGGCGACCAGCAGGCGTGCGCCTTCGAACGTGAGGTTCTGGCCGGACAGGTCGGGCAGGGCAAAATTCACGCCGGTGCTGGCCGAAAGCCATTCGACGATATGGTCCTGCTCGCTCGCCGGCACTTCCACGAGATGGCGCGTCTGGCGCGAATAGATGCGGTGATAGTCGGCGATGTCGTCGAGCCAGGTGCGGGCAGGGGCGAACTGGGTGGAGGCGAGTTCCTGCGCGGCATCCCGCTGCTCGGAGACGAGGTAGCCGGCGGCACCGCCTGCAATGAACAGCGCCATCGAGGCGGCAAGCGCCTTCGGCCAGAACGGCGATTTTCTGCGCGGGGCGGCGGTGGCGACCGGAATGGCGGCGAAACCCGATTTCGGCGGTTCGTCCTCGGTCTTGCCGGCGTCCTTGATGTTGCGCACCAGATCGAGCGGGATCGGTTCCTGCAACAGCCTGTCGAAGGCGCGCGCACCGAATTCGCTGCCGAGCTTCAATTTCTCGTAGACGCCGCGCGCGTCGTCGTCCTCGGCGAGGATGGCGTTGATTTCGTCCACTTCCGAATCCGGAAGCTGGCCATCGAGATAGGCCGACAAGCGTACTTCGAGCGGGAGACCCTGTGTGCTTTCCACGATCAGGCCCTCCTTTCCATCTGTTCGGAGATCATGGCCGCAAGCCTGATGCGGGCCGCCGAAAGCCGGCTCATCACGGTGCCGATCGGTATCCCCAGGATATCCGCCGCCTCCCGGTAGCTATGGCCTTCCACATTCACCAGGAGGAAGACGCTCGAAAGGCCTTCCGGCATGGTCATGATCAACTTGTGCAACTGCTTGGCATAGACCGCCTTGTCCGCTGATGCCTCGACATGCAGGTTATCCTGCTCGGCAACATCTACCGTGCCGGACCCTGTGCGGACCTTTCGCTTGCGGATTTCGTCCACCCAGAGATTGCGCGTCATGGCATAAACCCAGCTTTCCAGCCGGCCTTCCCCGTTCCAGAGATGGCTTCGCGTGATGGCTCGCTCGCATGCCTCCTGTACGAGGTCGTCGGCATCGCTGCCGTTTCGCGTCAGTGTCATGGCGAAACGACGCAGCTTCGGCAGCAAATTGACCAATTCTCGTCGGAACTCATTCGATTCTGCCGTCGGACGCATTGCTTTTCCAAGGAAACGTTCGGGATCAAAACTCTATTCGCCCCCGGGTGGGCAGCGAGTGTCTGATATGAAACATTCTTCCTAAGCTCTGCAAGCATGAACGGCAACCCGGAGCGCAGTTTCCTGCGTTCCCTCAACGATTGATCTTTTGTTGGCCGGCGCCGTCCCGTTTTCGGACGGCGCGGCCAGCGATGTCAGTAAGTGGTGCGCTCGCCACCGAGCGACTGGAGCAGGGCGCGGTAAGCCCAGGTGTTCTCGCCGCCGCGATCGCGGATTTCGACGAGCTGGACGCGGGCACCCTCGATATCACCCTGCTCGATCAGGGCCTGGCCCATATAGGAGCGGGCGAGAATGTAGTTCTCGTCCTTCTGCAGCGCCCGCTTGTAATAGGTCATGCCGAGCTGCATGTCGCCGAGCTTGCGGGTGTTGTAGCCCATGTAGTTGAGAATGCGCGGGTCTTCCTGGTTGGAAGCGGCGCGCAGCGCGCGAAGCGCGTTCTCGTACTGGCCGGCATAGGCGAATTCGCGGGCCGCCTCATAGAGCTTGTTGTCGATATCGATCTGGCTCTTCTTCTCTTCGCCTTCCGGCGGCTTTTCCTCGGCCGGCGTGCCTTCGGTCGGCGTCACTTCCGCCGGCTTCAGGTCCTCGGGCGCGACGCATTCCTTCTTTTCCTCGTTCCAGATCTTGCCGTCCGTGCAGGTGGTCGTCGTTTCGGTGGCGACCGGCGGCGTCGTGGTGTCGGAATCCGCCGCGCGGGCGGCGGCAAGCGCCGTCAGCGAGACGGCGGCGCAGAATGAAAGCAGCATGGTGTGGCGAAGCATTGTCATGGGTTCCCCTCTCTATCGGATCGTCTGCCGGGCGCTGGCCGTCTCGTTTTGACCTGCCTTGCAGCATATCGCAGGCAGGTCTCTCTGAGGAGTTGTTACGGATGGCGGGAGGGATTTATTCGGCCTCGCTTTAGAAACGCGTCGTCTCGGCGAGCGTCAGCGCAAGGCCGTCCTGGGTCAGCGCGTAGCGCTCGCGCATGACGTTCCAGTTCCCCGGTGCGCCGGAAATCGAGAAGAGATTGTAGCCGGCCGGCGGCTTGTGGCCGCCCGGTCCCTGCGAGGCGGATGCGATGCCAACGACCGGCACCTGCTTCGTCTGGCCGGGCAGCCAGTGCACGGTGTTGAGATGGGTATGGCCGTGCAGCACGAGCTCCGCGCCGCCGGTGGAGATGGTGGCGGCGAAGCGGCGGATGCCGATCATGCGCTTGTGGAAGGAGGTGGCGCCGCGGATCGGCGGATGGTGGATCATCACGACGCGGAAGAGGCCCGCTTCACCCGCCGCGCGCAGCATGTTGACCGCCTCGCGCGCCTGCCGGCTGCCGAAATAGCCCGATGCGGAAAAGGGCGGCGTCGCCACCGCCGTCGAGCAGCCGATGATCGCCACCTGGCCGCGCACGCGCAGATAGGGGAAGACGTGCACGTCCTCTTCCCATTCGGCCGGGGCCGCGTCGCCGCGCATGTAGGGATACCAGGCGCGCGTCGATTTCTCGTAGGCGCCGCGCACATAGGCGTCGTGGTTGCCCGGCACGACCGAGACGTGCTCCGGCGTGCCCGCTTCCGGCAGCCATTTCTTCACGGCCGCGATTTCCAGCGAAGAGGCAAGGTTCACCAGGTCGCCGGTGATTGCCAGATGGTCCGGATCGCGCCGCTCGATATCGTCAAGCACCAGGTCGAGCGTGTTGGTGAACAGGTGCCGGCGGCGGTTGCGGTGCCAGTTGACGAAGCCGGTGATGCGCTTGGAAAACAGCTCCAGGAACGTCAGGGCGGGCAGAGGCCCAAGATGGACGTCCGATATATGGGCAAGTCTGAACATACCTTTCCTTAGAGCATAAGGCCGTTAAGGGAAACGCAAGGCGTGGATATTCGCGACGCTTTGACGCTGCAAGACTTGATTTGGCCCAAAGGTTCCGGCGAAGTGCCAGAATGGAACACGACACGCCGACGAGCACCACGCCGCCGACCCGCCGCCTGCTGGCGCGGCTGGTGACGCGCATGGCGCATGGTTACTTCGCGCTTGCCCGCGGCATGACGATGGGCGTGCGCGCCGCCTGTTTCGACGAGGCCGGCCGCGTCTTCCTGGTGCGCCACAGCTACGTGCCGGGCTGGCACCTGCCGGGTGGCGGCATCGAGCGCGGCGAGACGGCGCTGGAGGCGCTGGAGAAGGAAATGCGCGAGGAGGGCAACCTCGCCCTCGGCGCGCCGCCGGCGCTCGTGCACGTCTATTTCAACCGGCAGACCAGCCGGCGCGACCATGTGCTGCTCTACCGCTGCGACGGCGTCACGCAGACGGCGGCGCGCCTCAAGGACCGCGAGATCGTCGAGGCGGGCTTCTTTGCGCTCGATGCGCTGCCGGTCGCCACCACGCTCGCCACGAGCCGGCGGCTGGAGGAACTCGCCGGCCGGGCGCCGTTTGCGGATTTCTGGTAGCGTCAGGCGGCCTTGAGTTGCTCCCGCCCATGTGGCGCGTCGAGGTCGATCTCCTGGCCGACCGGCACGATGCCCGTCGGGTTGATCGTCGTGTGGGAGCGGTAATAGTGCTCCTTGATATGGCGCATGTTCACCGTCCCGGCGATACCGGGCACCTGGTAAAGCTCGCGCAAATAGCCTGAAAGGTTCGGATAATCGGCGATGCGGCGGATGTTGCACTTGAAGTGGCCGACATAGACCGGATCGAAGCGCACCAGCGTGGTGAAGAGCCGCCAGTCGGCCTCGGTGATGCAATCTCCGGTGAGGTAGCGGTTTTTGGAAAGCCGCGTTTCCAGCCCATCCAGCGTCTCGAAGATCTTTACGACAGCGTCGTCATAGGCGGCCTGCGTCGTCGCAAAGCCGGCCTTGTAGACGCCGTTGTTGACGCTGTCGTAGATCGTGTCGTTCAGCGCATCGATCTCCGCGCGCAGGTCTTGCGGATAAAAGTCGTCGCGCGAACCGGTAATACCATCGAAGGCGGTGTTGAACATGCGGATGATCTCGGCCGATTCGTTCGAGACCATGCGGTTCTGCTTCTTGTCCCACAGGACGGGCACGGTGACGCGGCCGGAATAATGCGGATCGGCCTTCTGGTAGACCTCGTAGAGGGCGGACGCGCCGAACAGCGGATCGAGCGTGCCACCGTTCTCGCCCTTGAACTCCCAGCCCTTGGCCAACATCAGCGGATCGACGACGGAGACGGTGATCAGGTCCTCCAGCTTTTTCAGCTTGCGGAAGATCAGCGTGCGGTGCGCCCAGGGGCAGGCATAGGAGACGTAGAGGTGGTAGCGGCCGGCCTCCGCCGCAAAACCGCCTTCGCCAGACGGGCCGGGCGCGCCATCCGGCGTGATCCAGTTGCGGAACTGCGAGGCGGCGCGCTCGAAACGGCCCTTCGTCGCCTTTGTATCGTACCAGACGTCGTGCCAGACGCCGTCCACCAGCATGCCCATGATCGTTCCTTCCGCTTTGTCACTCGCTTTTAGATAGCGCACGGGCGGGGCGTGGATAGGCGCATTTTGATGAACAGTGCGTTTTGCTCTTTGACAAGCGGCGATTTTCTGCTATCCGCGCTGGTCAGGACCGGCGCGATTGGCCGGCGAGGAAGTTGAGCGAATGTTCTACCCGGGAAGCCCACGACGACGCTGATGCCCCCGCACGCACCCCTCGACGGTGCGCGATCACCCGCATCCACAGCTTCGCATACGGTTTCTCGCTTCCCATGAACATGCTCAAGCACGATCTCGTCTACCTGACGGAAGATGCGTCCCACGACGCGGCCATCGAACACATCAACGAAGAAGCCTTCGGCCCCGGCCGGCATGTGCGCGCCGCTGCCCGCATCCGCGAGCAGGGCCCGCACGACCTCTCGCTCTCCTTCATCTGCACCGATGACGGCGAGACGATCGCCTCCGTGCGCATGACGCCGGTTATGGCCGGCGGCGTGAAGGGCCACCTGCTCGGCCCGCTCGCCGTGCGCCCCTCCCACAAGAACCAGGGCATCGGCCGCGAACTGCTGCGCATCGCCTGCGCCGCCGCCAAGCGCAAGGGCTCGGAAGCGGTCGTCCTCGTCGGCGATCCGCCCTATTACGGCCCGCTCGGCTTCGAGAAGGTCGCGTGGAACGCGCTGACATTTCCGGGGCCGGTCGATCCGGCGCGGGTGCTGGTCATGCCGTTTGCGGCGGATACGCATGAACGGCTGAAGGGCGTCATCGCCTGGCGGTGCGACGAGGGGCAAGCCCCTCGTCGGGATTGATCAGTCCTTCAATTCCATGAAGCGGATGCGGTTCTGGAAGGGGTCGGTCACCGTTACCTCCCACCGCGAGCCTTCGTCCTCCAGCCCCGGTTTCATGTAGCGGTAGTCCTTGCCGATCAGCTCCTTCTGGAAGCCGCGGATGCCCTTCATGTAGACGACCATGTTGCCGCCCGGCGTGGCGTCGCCCGCATGTTCGGAAAGGTGCAGCCGCAGGCCGGCGCGCGAAACCTGCGTGTAGAGCGGGAAATTGTCGCCGTAGCGGTGCTCCCAGTCGACGGAAAAACCGAGGAAGCCAAGGTAGAATTCATGCGCCTTCGCCACGTCGAAGATGCGCACGATCGGCACGGCCTGCTCGAATTGCGGGCCGCCGACCGCCGGTTTGGCCTCGATCTTCGCGGACAGGATGTTCCAGGTCTCGACGCCGAACTGGCGGGCGACGATTTCCAACGCTTCGCTGTGGGTGATCTCGATCGTGCGGGCGGCGAGCGTCTCCCGCAGGGTTTTTGCCATGGTCTTGGCATCGCGATAGTCGCGCATATCCGTTCCTCATCTCCGGCGAAGTCTTCGTCAGTGCCCGCATTGCCGACGCCTTCGCCCAGCGATGAACGGTGGAGAAAGGTTTTCTGGGGAGGCGTTCGCCATGCCTTGGAAAGGCGCGGGTCTGCCGGCCGCCTCCGGCCGTGCGGCCAGACTAGCCGAATGGGTGATGCGACGCCAGATGGAAAAGGCAGCTAGCGCCCTTCGCGATACCAGGTGGCGGAGAAGGCGAGCAGCAGCAGGCCGACGCCGGCAAAACCGGCAAAGAGCGGCAGCGAGTTGATGCCCTTCAGCACCGTTTCGTCCGTCATGCGCAGCGATAGGCGGTTTGCATCCGCTGTGCGCACCTGGCCGGTGACCGGCAAGAGCGGCGGCAGCGAGATGGCGTCGCCATTCTCGTCGACGAGGCGGCGCACGGTGCCCTTGGTGGCGTCGGCGAGCGGCTTCAGCGTCTCCGTCGTCGAGATCGTCGCCTTGAACTCGGGCGCATCCACCGCGCCGACATGCACGAGTGCGCTCAGGTCGTCATTGGTGATCTCGTAGAGGCCCGTCTCGGTGGTCGGCACTTCGGCGCGGTAGAGGCCGGGCTCGGCTTCGGTCAGCGCCACCTGTTGTGTGGCGCCGGAGGGCAGCTTCAGCGTCGCCTCACCGGGCGCATCGCCGATCGTCTGGCGGTTGATCTGCAAGGTGCGGCCGAAAGTCCGCGCTGTCAGCGCTTCTTCTTCCAGCGCCGGCTCCTGCATCAGCCAGTGGGCGGTGCGGCGATAGAGCGAGACATGCGGTCCGCCACCTTCGAAGCCGCGCGCCCAGAGCCAGCCCTGGTCGGAGAGCAGCATGGCGACGCGGCCCTTGCCGGCGCGGTTCAGAACGAGCAGCGGCTTGCCCTCGTTCGCCTCCATCACGACGTTGCCCTCGGGGCGCTGCACGTCGACGGTGCGGAACCAGCGGCCCCAGCGCGGCGGCTCTTCGCCGGCCCCTTCGAGGCCGCGGGTGACGGGATGCTTGCGGCCCTGTTCGGACAGGCGCGGATAGAAGGCCGCCTCGTTCATCGAGCCGGTCGGGTTGGCCGGCAGCACGACGGACAGCGGCGTGCTGGCGATCGAATCATTGCCCGCATGTTCCGGCCCCGCCGCGATCAGCAGCGCGCCGCCGTTTTCGACATATTGCGCGATGTTGTCGTAGTAGAGGATCGGCAGCACGCCGCGGTGCTGGTAGCGGTCGAAGATGATCAGGTCGAACTCGTTGATCTTGTCGACGAAGAGTTCGCGTGTCGGGAAGGCGATCAGCGACAGTTCGTTGATCGGCGTGCCGTCCTGCTTTTCCGGCGGCCGCAAAATCGTGAAGTGCACGAGGTCGATGGCGGTGTCGGACTTCAGCAGGTTGCGCCAGGCGCGCTCGCCGGCATGCGGCTCGCCGGAGACCAGCAGCACGCGCAGGTTCTCGCGGATGCCCTCGATGACATGGACCGCGCGGTTGTTTGCCGTGGTGATCTCGCCCTCGACGGGCGCGACCTCGAATTCCAGAATGTTGTTGCCGCCGCGCGGCACGGTGAAGCCGAGCGGCTGCTCGGTGCCCGGCTCGGCGATCTCAGAGGCGATCTCGTTGCCGTTGAGGCGCACGGTTACGCGGGCGGCCGCATCCGTGCCGGCGCCGTCGTCCACCACGCGGAATTTCAGTTCCTGCGGCTCGCCGACGATGCCGAAGCGCGGGGCGCTGACCACCTCGATGCGGCGGTCGAATTCATCCGGCCGGCCGGTGATCAGCCCATGGATCGGTGCGTCGAAGCCGGAAAAGGCGGAGGCCTCCGGAATGTCGTGCACCTGGCCGTCGGTGATCAGGATCGCGCCGCCGACGCGCGAGCGCGGCACGTCGGCGATGGCCGCGTTGAGGGCGTCGAACAGGCGCGTCGAGGGCGTGTCGGACGTGCCGTCGTCTCCCGCCTCCACGATGCGCGGCTCGATGCGGGGATAGCGCGCAAAGCGCTCCTTGAGCCCTTCCAGCGCGGCATTGGTCGCGGCGGTGCGCACCTCGCTGTCCTGGCTCTGGCTGCGGTCGACGATGACGGGCACGACGGTCGACAGCGCCTCGCGGTCCTCCTGCAGGAAGACCGGGTTGGCGAGGGCCAGCACCAGCAGCGCCAGCGCGACCGCGCGCACGAAGGAACCGCGCAGGCCCCGCCAGAAGCCGAGTGCGGCCAGCGCCACGCCGGCCAGCGCGATCAAGGCGATGGCGATCCAGGGCAGGAAGGGGGAGAACTGGATGGTCATGTCATTGTCCCAGCCGTTCGAGGAGGGCGGGCACGTGCACCTGGTCCGCCTTGTAGTTGCCGGTGAGCATGTACATCATGATGTTGACGCCGGAGCGGAAGGCGTGGTCGCGCTGCACCTCGTCCGGCGGCACCGTCGGCAGGAGCGCCATGCCATTGGCGTCGATCGCCCAGGCGCCGGCAAAGTCGTTGCCGGTGATCATGATCGGCGAGACGCCGTCGCCGGCGCGTGCCGGGCGGGTCGGGTCTTCGGCGCGGTCGAGCTCCGCCTCGATCCACAGCGGGCTTCCGGCATAACGGCCCGGGAAATTCGCAAGCAGATAAAAGGCTTTGGTCAGGACGTGATCGGCCGGCACCGGCTCCAGCGGCGGAATGTCGAGATTGGCGAGGATCGCCTGGAGGCGCTCGGTGTTCGGGCTCGTCGCCGTGTCGTTGAGCGAGACGAACTGGTCGCGGGTATCGAACAGCACCGTTCCGCCATTGCGCATATAGGCGTCGATGCGGCTGATCGCTGCGCTCGACGGCATCGCGGCCGTGGCGCTCACCGGCCAGTAGATGATCGGGTAGAGCGAGAGCTCGTCCTTGGAAATATCGACGCCGACCGGCTGGCCGGGCTCCAGCGTCGTGCGGTAGGTGAGGAATTCCGTGAGGCCGGCAAGGCCGCGCTCGGAAATCCGGTCCACCTCGCCCTCGCCGGTGACGACATAGGCGAGATGCGTCGTGTCGAGCCGCGACAGGATCGCCTCGTCGCCGGGCTTGGCATCGTCCGCCCGGCTTTCCGAGGGAAGCGCCAGGAGGGCGGTGGCAAAGAGCGCCAGCAGCAGGGCGGCGGTGACGCCGCGCGTCGGCCGGCGGCGGACGGCGGCCGCGAAGGCGCCGCCGATGAAGAGCACGATGGCGCAGTCGGCCAGGAGCAGCAGGGCTGCGAGCGTGAAGAGATGCGGTTTCAGCGACCAAGTCTCCCTGCCGGCCAGCGGCTCGCGCAGGACCGACGTGCCCTCGGCGACCATGAGCGGGCGGATTTCGTGGCCCGGCGGGAAGAGGTTGTGCGCGACATAACCGTCCTCCGTGCCATAGAGGCCGGGCGGGTTGTCGAAGCTTGCGATCCGGCGCGTTCCGTCGCCGGTGGCGAGTGGTTTGGCCTCGCCGGTGGCGGCGGCGAGCGTGCCGTTCGCGGTCATCAGGCGGTAGGGCGGCAGGCCGGGGCTTTGTTCGCCATCGCTTGTCGAGACGCCGCCGCCGCGCGAAAGCTGCACGGTGCGGCGGAGCATTTCGACGAAATCGCCGGAGAGCGGCAGGTTGGACCAGCCGGTTTCGGCGCTGATGTGGAACAGCACGAGGCGGCCGGAACCGAGCGGGCCGGTCGTCACCAGCGGCGTGCCGTCGGCGAGGCTTGCCCAGGTGCGCTCGGCAAGGTCCGGCGTCGGTTCGGCGAGCACCTGACGCTTGATGAGAATGTTGTCGGGCGCGCGCATGCCGAAGAACGGGCTGTTTTGCGGATAGGCGGAAAGCGGCTGCGGCTCCGACCAGGACAGCGCGCCGCCGAGCGCGCGTTCGCCCTTGCGCAGCAGCACCGGCACCAGCGGATCGTCGGCCGGGGCGGCGGCGAGGCGCGGGCCGGCAAAGCGGATCAGCATGCCGCCCGCCTCGATCCAGCGGCGAACCTCGCCCTGCGCATCCTCCGGCAAGCGGCCGATATCGGCCATGATCAGCACGGACGGGTTCTGTTCGAGCAGTTCGGGGATGGCCACCGAAAGGTCGGCGACGCTCGGCTCCAGCAGGTCGGCATAGGGGGCGAGCGCGCGGTTGATATAGTGCAGCGGCGAGAGCAGCGGCTGGCTTGCATCCACCACCTCGCCGGAGAGGAAGGCGACGCGGCGGCGGCGGAAACCATCGTCGAGCAGGTAGGTGCCGCCGGCATTGGCGAGCCCGTCGATCGTCACGCGGGCGAAATCGTTGCGCAGTTCGAAGGGCGCGGTGATCGTGCCCGTGGTGGTCGTGCTGCCGGCTGCGAAATCGGCCGTGCCTGTCGCAATCGGCCGGCCGCGCGAATCATGCGCGGTCAGCGACAGGCTCTGCGCCGCGCCGCCCTCAAGCCGGGTGAGTGTCAGGGAGAGTGCGTCCGCGCCGTTCGTGGCGGCGGTGATGGCGACGGCGGAGGCGCCGTCGCCCTGGATCACGCGAAACTCAGCGGGGGAAAGCGCTTGCAGGGCGGCGACCGTCTCGTCGGTCTCGCCGGTGGCCATGCCGTCGCTGATGAAGGCGATGGTGCCCGGTGCGGTGCCATCGAGCGCGGTGCTGAGCGATGCGACGGCGGTGGCGCGGTCGGAGGGCAGCGGGCGGGGTTCGGCGGCGGCGAGGCGGTTGCGGGCGGTCGCGGCATCGACCGGCACGGCGTCGTGCTGGCGGTCGGCGGTCAGCACCAGCGAGATCGGCACGTCGCGGCTTTCCGCATCGTCGATCAGCGTCGATGCGGTATCGACGCGGCGCTGCCAGTCGGTGGCGGAGGCCCAGCTATTGTCGACCACGAGCACCAGCGGGCCGCTGCTCGCCAGCGTGTTGGTGCGCGGGTTGAAGACCGGGTCGGCGATGGCGAAGATGATGGCGGCGGCCATCAGCATGCGCAGCAGCGTCAGCCACCAGGGGCTCTGCGCCGGCGTTTCCTCGCGCTTCATGATGGAAGCGAGGATGGCGAAGGGCGGGAAGACCTCGACGAGGGGTTTTGGCGGCGTCAGGCGCAGCAGCCACCAGATGACGGGCAGCAGCACCAGCGTCGTCAGCACGGCGGGAAAGGCGAAGGCGAAAGCGCTCATCGGCCGCGGCCCTCCGTCTTCATCGCCGGCATGCCGGAGAGATACATGTGCACGGCGACCAGCGCCTCGGAGGCGAGCCGGTCGGTGCGGTGCGGCACGAAACTCCAGCCGAGATGGCGCAGATTGTCGGCCAGCGCCTCGCGGCGCGCGACATAGGCGCGGGCATACTCGTCCTTCAGCGTTTCCGCACGGCCTGCGGTGAGCTTCTGGCCGGATTCCGGATCGGTGAATTCGGTGCGGCCGACATAGGGGAACACTTCTTCCGCCGGATCGGCGATCTCGACGACATGGCCGCGCAGGCCGCGGCGGGCGAGCGGCCCGAGCCGGTCCATCACATCCTCGACGGGATCGAGAAAATCGCCGATCAGCACGATGTCGCTGCTGCCGCGGATCATACTGGTATCCGGCAAGCCGCCGGTCGCGGCGTTGTGCATGAGGGCGGTGGCGAGGCGTTCGGCGGCGTTGCGCGCGGCGATCGGCTCCATGATGCCGGGGCAGCCGATGCGCTCGCCGGAGCGGGCGAGGATTTCGGCGAGCGCCAGCAGTAGGACGAGCGCGCGGCTCTCCTTCGAGACACTGCCGAAGGTGGATTTATACATCATCGATGGCGAGAGATCGGCCCAGATCCAGACGGTGTGGGCAGCCTCCCATTCGCGGTCGCGCACATAGGTATGGTCGTCGCGCGCCGAGCGGCGCCAGTCGATGCGCGACAGGCTTTCGCCGTCGACATAGGGGCGGAACTGCCAGAAATTCTCGCCAATGCCGCGCTTGCGGCGGCCGTGCCAGCCGGCGATGACGGTGTTGGCGAGGCGCTGCGCCTCGACCATGCAATCGGGAATGAGGGCAGCCCGGGCCTGTGCCCGCGAGAGCACCTCGCGGTTCGGGGTCGGTTGGACGATCTGGCCGACGGACGCCATGCTCTTTGCTCCGCTCAGCCGCCCGCCTGCCGGACAAGGCTTGCAATGACGTCACGCACAGACATGCCCTCGGCGCGTGCGCCGAAGGTCAGCGCCATGCGGTGCTGCAGGACGGGTTCGGCCAGCGCCAGCACGTCGTCAACGGAGGGCGCGAGGCGGCCTTCGTAGAGTGCGCGGGCACGGGCACAGAGCATCAGCGCCTGGCCGGCGCGGGGGCCTGGACCCCAGGCGACGTGCTTGTCGGTGCCGGCGACGCCATTGCCGGGGCGGGCGGAGCGCACCAGCGAGAGGATCGCGTCGAGCACCTTTTCGCTGACCGGCATCTGGCGGATGAGGGTCTGGATCTCGATGAGCCGTTCGGCGGAGATCGCCGCACTGGCATGCGCCTCGTGCACGCCGGTGGTTTCCAGCAGGATCTGCCGCTCGGCGGCAAGTTCCGGATAATCGACGTCGACCTGCAGCAGGAAGCGGTCGAGCTGGGCTTCCGGCAGCGGATAGGTGCCTTCCTGCTCCAGCGGGTTCTGCGTCGCGAGCACATGGAAGGGTTTCGGCAGGTCGTTGGTCTGGCCGGCGACCGTGACGTGATATTCCTGCATGGCCTGGAGCAGGGCGGACTGGGTGCGCGGCGAGGCGCGGTTGATCTCGTCGGCCATCAGGAGCTGTGTGAAGATCGGGCCGGGCACGAAGCGGAAGGAGCGCTTGCCGTTCTCGTCCTGGTCCATCACTTCGGAGCCGAGGATATCGGAGGGCATCAGGTCGGGCGTGAACTGGATGCGGCTGGAGGCAAGGCCGAGCACGGTGCCGAGCGTGGCGACCAGCTTGGTCTTGGCAAGACCCGGCACGCCCACCAGAAGCGCATGGCCCCCGGAGAGCACGGCGAGCATGGTCTGCTCGACCACGCTTTCCTGGCCGAAGATCACCTTGCCCACTTCCTGGCGGATGATGGCAATATCGGAGAGCGCGCGCTCGGCGGCGGCGATGACCGCTTTTTCGTCCAGGCCTGCCTCGGGGGAATTCTGAACGCCCATGGTCGTCTCCAGTGTCGGTTCCAACGTAACACGAATCGTGGCTTTGCCATGTTCGCATGCTTCATCGAGAGCTTATTAGCTCACCCGTGGCTGACAAGCGGCCACGAAATGACTATCTCGTGAGAAAGAGGTGTATCCACCCTTTCCTCGATCAAGAGGGCCTCAATCAAGAGGACCCTCTCGCGGAGATAGGGTTCAACCGGGACGGAACAATGGCAACGGGCGAAATTCGCGAAAGCAGCGACGCGGCGGGACTGGCCGCCTTGATCTCGCGGGCAGCCGCGGAAACCGGCGGGCGCGGCCTGCCGCCGGTCGAGCGCTGGAACCCGCCGTTCTGCGGCGATATCGACATGGAGATCCGCGCCGACGGTACCTGGTTCTACATGGGCACGCCGATCGGCCGCGCGCCGCTGGTGCGGCTGTTCTCGACGGTGCTGCGCAAGGACGA
Organism: Shinella sp. GW821-FHT10F02; assembly: GCF_058809275.1. NCBI lineage: Bacteria > Pseudomonadati > Pseudomonadota > Alphaproteobacteria > Hyphomicrobiales > Rhizobiaceae > Shinella > Shinella sp. GW821-FHT10F02. Next base: position 229,755 of record NZ_JBXASL010000009.1, read on the forward strand.
GGATGGCAACACCTATCTTGTGACGCCGGTCGAGCGGGTCGGCATCCGCGTTGTCGATGCACCGTTCCTGGCGGTCGAGATGAATGCGGCGGGCGAGGGGGAGGCGCGGACGCTGACCTTCCGCACCAATGTCGGCGATGTCGTAGAAGCTGGAGTGGAGCATCCGCTGCGTTTTGTGATTGCCGGTGAAAACAATGAGTTGAAGCCGTATCTTCTCATTCGCGGCCGGCTGGAGGCGCTGGTCTCGCGGGCGGTAATGTACGAGCTGGTGGAGCTCGGCGAAACCATCGAGATCGACGGTGTCGAGATGTTTGCGCTGCGCTCCGGCGGCGTGGTCTTCCCGGTCATGCTGGCGGCCGAGCTGGATCAGCTTTCCCGATGAGTTTTCCACCCTACAGTGCCGCGGAATTCCGCCGCCGGGCCATGCAACAGACCTTGACGCTTCGCGACGAGAGCTGGCGCGACCACGGCGACAGCCTGCTCAACCCCTCGGTCATTCCCCATCTCGAAGGCATGCACCTGCGCGATGCCGCCGTGCTGATCCCCGTCGTGGACGACGGCGAGGAGGCGCGTGTCATCTTCACGCAGCGCACCACCACCATGCGCAAACATTCCGGCCAGGTCGCCTTTCCGGGCGGGGCGGTCGATGACGAGGATGCGGACGTGGAGGCGGCGGCGATGCGCGAGGCGGAGGAGGAGATCAGCCTCGACCGCCGTTTCGTCGAGCCCGTCGGCCGCCTGCCGCAGTACAAGGCGCTGTCCGGCTTTTCCATCACGCCGGTGCTGGCGGTGGTGCAGCCGGGTTTCGAGCTCATCGCCAACCCGGACGAGGTGGAGGCGGTTTTCGACGTGCCGCTCTCCTTCCTGATGGACCCGCGCAACCACGAACGCGGCAGCGGCGTCTGGCTCGGCGCCGAGCGGCACTATTATCGCCTGCCCTATGAGGGGCGGAACATCTGGGGCATCACCGCCGGCATCGTGCGGATGATCTATGAAAGGCTTTATGCATGACCTCTGTTTCGGGCGAGGCGTGGTTTACCGATCCGGCGCTCGTGCGCGTGCTGGCGCTGCTCAACAGCGACGGCGGCGAGGGACGCGTGGCGGGCGGTGCCGTGCGCAACAGCCTGATGGGCCTACCGGTCGCCGACGTCGATATCGCCACGACGCTGAAGCCGGAGGTGGTGGTCGAGCGGGCGAATGTCGCCGGCATCAAGGCGGTGCCGACCGGCATCGAGCATGGCACGGTGACGCTGGTGATCGACGGGAAACCCTTCGAGGTGACGACGCTGCGCCGCGACGTCGCGACCGACGGGCGGCACGCCGAGGTCGCCTTCGGCGCGGATTGGCAGATGGATGCCGAGCGGCGCGACCTCACCATCAACGCGCTCTACGCCACTGCGGAGGGCACCGTCGTCGATCTCGTGAACGGCTTGGCCGATATCGAGAGCCGCACGGTGCGGTTCATCGGCGATGCCGCGACGCGCATCGCGGAGGATCACCTGCGCATCCTGCGCTTCTTCCGCTTTTTCGCGCTCTATGGCAGCGGGCGGCCGGATGCCGAGGGCCTGAAGGCCTGCGCGCGGGCGAAGGACAAGCTCGGAAAATTGTCGGCCGAACGGGTTTGGTCGGAGACGAAGAAGCTGCTGGCGGCACCTGATCCCGGCCGCGCGCTACTCTGGATGCGTCAGGCCGGCGTGCTCACCGAAATCCTGCCCGAGACGGAAAAATGGGGCATCGATGCCATTCCCGGCCTGATCGACGCCGAAAAGGCCTTCGGCTGGACGCCGGATGCGCTGCTGCGGCTGGCCGCCATGGTGCCGGCGGACCGCGAGCGGCTGAAGGCGCTTGCCGAGCGTCTGCGCCTGTCCAAGGCGGAGGCGGCGACGCTCGATTACTGGGCTTCTGCGCCGGAGATCGCGCCAAAACTGGCGGAAACGGCCTTCGACCGGCTGCTCTATCGCAACGGCCCGCAGGGGCTGACGATGCGGCTGAAACTGGCGCTCGCTGGCGCCCGGGCACGCGGCCTCGGCGATGCAGACGCGCTGGCTTTCGCCGGCCTGTGCCAGCGGCTGCTGGCGCGGGTGCAGAAATGGCAGAAACCATCCTTCCCGCTGAACGGCGCGGATGTGCTGGCAGCCGGGCTCGCCGCGGGACCAAAGGTCGGCACGCTGCTGTGGGCGATCGAAGAGGAATGGGTGGCGGGCAATTTCCATGAGGGCCGGGCAAAGTTGCTTGCCCGGCTGGAAGCCCTCGTCAGGGAAGGCTGAGAAATGTCACGCGGCGTCGGCGGCTTTTTCGTCGACGATGCGTTCCTTGATGTGATCGACGGTGCTTTCCCGGATCATCGTCTCGTCATGCGCGGTGCGCATGTGCTCGACGGCGCGGCGCACGACTTCGGCGTCGTCATTGGCCCGCGTATGCCAGTCGCATCCGGGGACGAGTGAACCGCATTCAAAAAGTCTCATGACCTATCTCCTGTCGTTTCAACGGGATCAGTGTAGCAGATGAGGCCCGATCGGCCAAACCGGGACCGGACCCGCGGCTGAAAAGCCGTCGTCAGAAACGGCAAAACCCGCCCGGAGTTCCGCTCCGGCTGAGGAATATTCGAGGCTCGCCCGGAACGCCGTCAGGCGGCGTCTTCGTCCTTTGCCCAGGCGTCGAAGCAGGCGGACGACTGCAACTGTTCCGGCCGCGTATGGTGGTCGGCGAGGTGGTGGACGGTGCCACCGGCAATGCGCCGCCGAGCTTCTTCGACGAAATAGGAATGTGGAAGGTCCATGCCGCTTTCGACGCGCATGGTTTCTGCAAAACGATCGAGAAAATCGGCGGATTGCGGGTCGATGCCCGACGTTGCCGCATGCTGTGTCGCGACTGTCATGATAACCTCCTCCATGAGATCATGCCCGGGCATGATACCACGAAAGGGGTAGGGCCGGTAATCACAAGGCCGTATTGCCCACCGTTATTTCACGGCCAGCGCACCACCGGGGGCAGTGACGAGAGGATGGAATCGACATTGCCGCCGGTCTTCAGGCCGAAGATCGTGCCGCGGTCATAGAGCAGGTTAAACTCGACGTAGCGGCCGCGGCGCACGAGCTGTTCGTCGCGGTCCTCTTCCGTCCAGCCCTTGTTGAAGTTCGAGCGCACGATGCGCGGATAGACCATCGCGAAGGCGCGGCCGACATCCTGGGTGAAAGCGAAATCCGCCTCCCAGCCGCCAAGCTCTTCCGACGAATGCAGCCAGTCGTAGAAGATGCCGCCGGTGCCGCGCGGTTCGTTTCGGTGCTTCAGGAAGAAGTAGTCGTCGCACCAGTCCTTGAACTTTGCGTGGTCTGCGACCGGATGGCGGTTGCAGGTGATCTCCATCGCCTTGTGGAAGAGCTGGGTATCGGGATCGTCCATCACGCGGCGGCGGTCGAGCACCGGCGTCAGGTCCGCGCCGCCGCCGAACCAGCGGCTGGTGGTGACGACCATGCGGGTGTTCATGTGCACGGCCGGCACGTTGGGGTTCACCGGATGGGCGATCAGCGAGATGCCGGAGGCCCAGAAGCGCGGGTCCTCGTCGGCGCCGGGGATCTGGCCGCGGAATTCCGGCGAGAACTCGCCGTGGACCGTGGAGGTGTGCACGCCGACCTTCTCGAAGACGCGGCCGTCCATCATCGACATGCGGCCGCCGCCGCCTTCGCCATTGTCGCGCTGCCAATCCTTGCCGACGAAGCGGCCGGGCGGCAGGTCGGACAGCGGGCCTTCCAGCTCGTCCTCCAGCGCCTCGAAGCTGGCGCAGATCGCGTCGCGAAGATGTTCGAACCAGGCGCGGGCGTCGGCCTTCTTTTCTTCGATATCCTCTGGCAGGCCTTTCGGCAGGTCTGGTCGTTCCATGGTGCTTCCCGCTGCCGGCGGAGCGCCGCCGAATCGCATTTTCGCCACAGTTCCCAACTTTGCGCCATTTGGCAACCGCGCAGCGCGATCGGCCGGGGCGCGGGACTCGCAAAACGTGCCATGGCGGCTTATCTTCCTTTCATTGAATGTGCTGCCGGAGGAAATCTGCATGGCGCGTGTTCCCGGTCCGCCCCCGATGCAGGGGCTCCGGCGCCAGATCGAGCGCCGCCGTCGCGAAAACCCCGCGGGCGACGGCCATTTCGTGCGCGAGACCTTCTGCCTCGAGCGGCAGGCGGCGCGGGAAAAGGCGCGCGAATGGTTCGATCAATGGCCGAAAGCCGCCTACTGGACGGAGGTCGAGAGCTGGCGCGCCATGGAAGGCGACCGCATCGAATTCACCATGCGCCGCCTGCCCAGCGCCGACTGACGCCTGGGACCGATCGGCATTCAGCCCATGCCGGTCTGCAAATGGCGCTTTTGCGTGCTTCCGGTGCTCACGTACATTGAGTACGCTGCGCTCCGGGTCACGCAAAACCGCCATTTTCGTCACGGCCTGAGCTGAATCGATCGGTCCTACGCCGCCATCGCAATGCGCCGGCTTTCCTGCGTGCGTCCGCCATAACCCCAGCTTTCCATCGGGACTTCGCGCACGATGACGTAGGTGACCGGGTGGAGCGGCGCGCCTACGGCTTCTTCCAGCAGCGCATAGGCGGCGGCAATGAAGCGCTCCTTTTCCTCGGCCGTGTTGGTGCCCTCGCTGACGGTCACTTCGAGATAGCCCGCGGACGGCTGCCGGCGCACGCCGACGGTCCAGGCCTCGGCGTTCGTCTCTTCGATGAAGACGGCGGTTGCCTCGGCGCGCTTGTTGAGCAGGGTGACGGCAAGGCGGGTGGCCTCGTCCTGGAGATGCAGGCGCTCGGCATCCGTGAGGCTGCGGCCGGCGATGCGGATATGAAGGAAGGGCATGGTCGTCTCCTGTCGCTGTTGACGGGATGAGCCTATTGCGCGACTATCGTTTTTAAAATTGAGAAGTGTTGCCACAATAGTTTTGGAAAACTGAATGGTCTCGTCGCGCAATTTCGACATGGACGTGCTGCGCACCTTCGTTACGGGCGTGCGCTTCGGCAGTTTCGCCAAGGCCGCGGAGGCGCTGGGACGCACGCCGCCGGCCGTCAGCCTGCAGCTGAAAAAGCTCTCGGATCTGAGCGGGCAGACGCTGTTCACCAAACAGGGCAGGGGGTTGGCGCTCACCGATGCCGGCGAGGCGCTCTATGATTATGCGGTGCGCATTCTGGAACTGAACGACGAGGCGATGATGATGCTCGGCTCCAGCCGCTCGCTCGATGGCTGGCTGCGCATCGGCATCCCGCAGGATTTTGCCGAAACCTCGCTGCCGCCGGTGCTCGGCCGGTTTTCGCGGGCGCATCCGAAGCTTCGGGTGGAGGCGCGGGTCGATCGCGGCGCCAAGCTGGTGGCGGCCGTCGAGCGTGGCGATCTCGACATGGCGGTCACCTGGGGCGGGCAGCGCAGCGCCCATTGCCGGCATATCGCAACGCATCCGATCGTCTGGATCGCGGCTGCGGATTATGACCTGCCGCCCGGCGAGCCGGTGCCGCTCATCGCCTTCGATCCGCCCTGTTCCTTCCGCGCCGCCGCGGTCGATGCGCTTTCCGCCACGGGGCGCGACTGGCGGCAGGTCTTTGCCAGCCCCGGCCTTGCCGGGCTCTGGGCGGCGGTGACGGCGGGGCTCGGCGTGACCATCCGCACCACGACCGGCATGCCGATGCATCTGCGCGTGCTCGATCCCGAACGGGCCGGCTTGCCGGCGCTCGGCAGCGTCGACCTGATGCTGCACACGGCCGAGGCCGTGCCCGCCGCACCGGTGTCGCGGCTGCGGGATATCCTGCTCGAAATGCTTGTTGTCCCGTCCTGATGGCACCAACCGCGGGAAGTTCGATTGACGCCGGACCGCCGCACCCCTATCTTGCCGCCATCATCATCAACAGAAAGGCGCCGTTGCGGTTCTAAAGCACGGCTCACAGTCCTTGTTCGAACTCGCGATTGCCGTCTTCCTCATCCTCCTCAACGGGGTCTTTGCCCTTTCCGAACTTTCCATCGTTTCCGCGCGCAAACCGCGCCTGAAGACCATGGCCGCGCAGGGCTCGCGCGGTGCCGCGGCTGCGCTGCGGCTGGCCGAAAACCCCGGAAAATTCCTCTCCACCGTCCAGATCGGCATCACGCTGATCGGCGTTCTCGCGGGTGCCTTTTCCGGTGCGGCGCTCGGTAGCCGCCTGCGCGACATCCTGTTTGCCGAGGGCGTGCCGGACTGGCTGGCCGATCCGCTCGGCTACGGTATCGTCATCTTCCTCATCACCTATCTCTCGGTCGTCGTCGGCGAACTGGTGCCCAAGCAGATCGCGCTGAAGAACCCGGAGCGTTTCGCAACGCTTGTGGCGCCCGCCATGTCGCTGCTCTCCAAGGTCGGCGCGCCGGCCGTCTGGATCCTCGATGCCTCGACGCGGCTGATCTTCCGCCTGCTCGGCCAGCACCAGGTTGCCGAAAGCATCGTCACGGACGAGGAGATCAAGACGATTGTCGCCGAAGCCGAGGCCGCCGGCGTCATCGAGGGCGGCGAGAAGCTGATGATCGCCGGCGTCATGCGCTTTTCCGACCGCGAGGCACGCGGCCTCATGACGCCGCGCAACGATGTCGACTGGATCGACCTCGGCGATACGGTGGAGGAAATCCACCAGCAGCTCGTCGACAGCCAGCATGGCCGCCTGCCGGTCGCCGATGGCGGGCCGGAGACCATCGTCGGCATCGTGCAGAAGCGCGAGCTGCTCTCGGCGCTCCTCACCGGCCAGCCGCTCGACATCCGCACCTTCATCCGCCCCGCGCCGATCGTGCCGGATACGATGGATGCGATGCGCGTGCTTGAAAAGCTGCGCAATTCCGAAGTGCCGATGATGCTCGTGCATGACGAATACGGCCACTTCGAAGGCGTCATCACGCCCGCCGACGTGCTGGAGGCGATCGCCGGCGTTTTCCGCGCCGATATCGAGGAAGGCGACGACGAACATGCCGTGCAGCGCGAGGACGGCTCCTGGCTCATCGCCGGTTCCATGCCGATCGACGAGATGGCCGATCGCCTCGGCCTGCTGCTGCCGGCCCGCCGCAGCTACCAGACGGCGGCCGGCATGGTCATCGAATCGCTGCAGAAGCTGCCGAAGACCGGCGAGGTCACGGAAACCCAGGGCTGGCGCTTCGAGGTCGTCGACATGGACGGCCGCCGCGTCGACAAGCTGCTCGCCACCCGCCTCGATTAAGCCGGATCGGGTTCGAGCAATCTCGGGCCCGGCCCTTCCGCGGCAAGCGTGTCCCATGGGTTGCGCAGCGGACATTCCTGCATGGACAGGCACCCGCAGCCGATGCAGCCGTCGAGCTGGTTGCGCAGCTTGGTGAGGCGCGCGATGCGCTCGTCGAGCAGGCCGCGCCAGGTCTCAGAGAGCTTGCGCCAGTCCTGCGCCGTCAGCGGCCGATCGTGCGGCAGCACGGACAGCGCGTCCGCGATTTCCGACAGGGGAATGCCGGTGCGCTGCGCCACTTTGATGACCGCGACACGGCGCAGGATGCTGCGCGGATAGCGCCGCTGGTTGCCGCGGTTGCGCTGGCTGCGGATCAGCCCTTTCGTCTCGTAGAAATGCAACGTGGATACCGCCACCCCGCTGCGTTCGGCGACCTCGCCGACGCTGAGTTCCCGGGGGATGGCGTCGCGCGCGCTTTTTTTAGTCATGGCTGTTGACCTCAACTTTGCTTGAGGTTTTATACCAGCGGCTCCCTGCTTTTCCAACATGGAGCTGAACCGCATGACAGACAGACTGACCATCGCCCTCATCTATGGCAGCGGCCGCGAAGGGCGTTTCGCCGATACGATCGCGGGATGGCTGGAACCGGCGCTGGCCGGCTTCGGGCAATACACCATCATCCGCATCGATCCGGTGGAGCTGACCTTCACGCCCGGCGGCCTTGACGAGGCCTCGGCACAGCTCGTCGAAAGCCGGATCTCGCAGGCGGATGCCTTCCTCATCGTCACGCCGGAATACAACCACGCCTATCCGGCGGCGCTGAAGGCGATCATCGATTGCTGCTTCCGGCCCTGGCATGCCAAGCCCATCGCCTTCGTCTCCTATGGCGGCGTTTCCGGCGGCCTGCGCGCCGTGGAGCAGCTGCGGCTGGTCTTTGCCGAGCTGCATGCGGTGGCGATCCGCGAGACGGTGAGCCTGGCGCACGCCTGGACGCAGTTCGACCCGGTCGGCAATCCCTTCCGCCCCGGCCAGCTCAACGGCCAGCTTGCCGTGCTGATGAAGCGGCTTTCCTGGTGGGCGCATGCGTTGAAGACGGCGCGCATCGCGACGCGCTATGACGAGGTGGCGGCATGAGGCCGGACTTTTATGCGACGGCGGAAGTCGCCCGCTCCCGCGACGAACGCCGGCGCAATGCGACGCTGCTCTTCATCAGCACGCTCACCATCATGTCGGGTGCGACGATCTCCGCCTCGCTGCCGGGCATCGCCGCGCGGTTTGCCGATGTGGAGAATGTCGCGCTGCTGAGCCGGCTGGTGCTGACGCTGCCGGCCATGTTCATCGCGCTGTTTTCCCCGGCGGCGGGTTTTCTCGTCGACCGTTTCGGGCGCAAGCCGCTGCTGCTTGCCTCGCTCGGGCTGTTCGCCGTCGCGGGCGCCTCCGGCCTCGTCCTCGATACGCTGCCCGGCCTGCTCATCGGGCGCGCCGTGCTGGGTCTTGCCGTCGGCGGCATCATGACGGCGACGACGGCGCTGGTCGGCGATTTTTTCCAGGGGCCGGCGCGCGATCGCTACATGGGCCTGCAACAGGCCTTCGTCGGCATCGGCGGGACGATCTTCCTGACGGGTGGCGGGTTCCTTGCGGAAGTGCACTGGCGCGGGCCGTTCTTCATCTACACGGTGGCGATCCTGCTGGTGCCGGCAGCACTCGCCTTCCTGCCGGAGCCGCGCCGGGTTCGCCCGGCCGGTCCCGCCACGGGGGAGGGCAGGCTCGACGGGCGCACGACGGCGCTGCTTGCCCTGCTGTTTCTTGCCGCGGCCGTCAACATGATCGCCTTCTACATGATCCCTACGCAGCTTCCCTTCTATCTCGAATCGCTTGGCTTCGCCGCACCCAGCCTTGCCGGCACGGCGATCGGCGCCGGCCAGCTCGTCGGGGTGGTGAGCGCGCTCGCCTTCGCGCCGTTCCGCCGCCTGCTCGGCATCATGGGCGTCTTCGGCCTCGGCTTCATCTCGGCCGGGCTGTCGTTCCTGCTGCTTTCCGGCGCGGAAAGCTATGGCAGCGTGCTGGCCGCCATGGCGGTATCGGGCATCTGCATGGGCACGATCATGCCGAATTTCGCCGCCGCCGCCATGCTGCTGGCACCGCCGGCACTGCGCGGCCGCATCTCGGGCCTCTTGGTGTCGAGCATCTTTGCCGGCCAGTTCCTGTCGCCGATCGTCTCGCAGCCGCTGATCACCGCCACGGGTTACGACGGCGCTTACATGATCGTCGGCTCGGTGGTGCTGGTCTTCGGCATCGCGGCCGCGGCCGTGCGGCTGGCGCGGCCGGGCCATGGTTAGGTCAGGCGAAGCCGGTCTGGCGCAGCGCCTCGCCGCAGATCATCGCGGCGGAGAGCGCGACATTGATGGATCGCTGTCCCTCGACCATCGGAATGAGCACCCGGCCATCCGCCGTGTCGTGCACGCGGTCCGGCACGCCCGCACTTTCGCGGCCGAAGAGCAGGATGTCGTCCGGCCGGTAGGTGAAATCCGTGTAGCGCTCCGCCGCCTTGGTGGAGGCGAGCACGAGGCGGCGGCCGCTTGCCGCCCGCCACGCCTCGAAATGCTCCCAGCTCACATGTCGCGTCAGCGTCACGGCGGCGAGGTAGTCCATGCCGGCGCGTTTCAGGCTGCGGTCGGAGATGTCGAAGCCGGCCGGCTCGATGATGTCGACGGACAGGCCGAGGCAGGCGGCGAAACGCAGGATCGTGCCGGTATTGCCGGCAATATCGGGCTGGTAGAGGGCGATGTGGAGCGCGGACATGGGCTGTCGCCTATTCCAGATGTGGCGACAAGGCAACAGAATTGGCCGGAGCGATGAAATTGCGACAAAGTCACTGGCAAATTGCGTCGTTTCAGGCTAACCAAGGCGCATCTACAACGCGAGAAGAGGGAGGATCATGATGGATACCACGCATCGATTGCGCCTCCCGGCTGGAATCACGCCTCTTCTCGCTTAGGCGCCTCGCCGCACAAAATCCCATCGCATACCTTATTCAATTCGCTGTGTGACGTTTTTCATCGCCGCGCGGCAGTCCTGCCGGAACTCCGTTCCTGACCGCGCCGTTTTGCGTCGTCCGTCTCGGTTCCGTCTTTATGTATTACGGAGAAAGCCATGTTCGGCTGGTTCGAAAGACGTTTGAATCCCTATCCTTCCGAGGCGCCCTCGCTGCCGCCGAAGGGCCTTTTCGCCTTCCTGTGGCACTATACCAGGCCCGCAGGCCTGTGGCTCTTCGTGCTCGGCTTCTGCTCCATGGTGCTCGGCATCGCGGAAGTGCTGCTGTTCCAGTTCCTCGGCAACATCATCGACTGGCTGTCGAACAGCGATCCGAACACGTTCCTGTCGCGTGAAGGCGGCACGCTGATCTGGATGGCGGCGCTGCTGCTCATCGTCATTCCGGGCGTGGGCGCGCTGCACACCATGACCATGCACCAGGCGCTCGCGGGCAATTTCCCGATGATCGCCCGCTGGCAGATGCACCGCTACCTGATCCGCCAGAGCATGACCTTCTTCTCCAACGAGTTCGCCGGACGCGTCTCGACGAAGGTGATGCAGACGGCGCTTGCCGTGCGCGAAACGGTGATGAAGATCATCGACGTCTTCATCTATGTCGTCAGCTATTTCATCTCGATGATCGCGATCATCGCGTCGGCGGACCTGCGTCTCGTCGTGCCGCTGCTCGTGTGGTTCGTCGTCTATGTCTGCATCCTGCGCTATTTCGTGCCGAAGCTCATGGTGATCTCGCGCGAGCAGGCGGATGCGCGCTCGATGATGACGGGCCGGATCGTCGACAGCTACACCAATATCGCGACGGTCAAGCTGTTCTCGCATGCCGGCCGGGAGGAAACCTATGCCCGCGAAGGCATGGATGGCTTCCTGCAGACCGTACACAAGCAGATGCGACTCATCACGCTGTTCAACATCACGATCGACATCAACAATGTCGTGACGATGTTCTTCACCGCGGCGGTCGGCATCTACTTCTGGATGAACGGCGACGTTTCGGTCGGTGCCGTGGCGGTGGCCGTGGGCCTTGCCATGCGCATCAACGGCATGTCGCAGTGGGTGATGTGGGAAGTGACCGCGCTGTTCGAGAATATCGGCACGGTCTATGACGGCATGGGCATGATGACCAAGCCGCACGACATCAAGGATGGTCCCGAAGCGCCGCCACTGCCGGTTTCCAAGTGTGCGATCAGCTTCGACCACGTCCGCTTCCACTACGGCAAGAACAAGGGCGTGATCGAGGACCTGTCGCTGTCGATCGGTGCGGGCGAAAAGGTCGGCCTCGTCGGCCGCTCCGGCGCCGGCAAGACGACGCTGATGAACGTGCTCTTGCGGTTCTACGATCTCGAATCCGGCAAGATCACGATCGACGGCAAGGACATCGCGACGGTCACGCAGGACAGCCTGCGCTCGCAGATCGGCGTGGTGACGCAGGATACCTCGCTGCTGCACCGCTCGATCCGCGACAACATCGCCTACGGCAAGCCGGAAGCGACGGATGCGGAGATCATCGAGGCGGCCAAGCGCGCGAATGCCTGGGAGTTCATCGAAAGCCTCGTCGACCAGCAGGGCCGTGCCGGCCTCGATGCCCAGGTTGGCGAGCGCGGCGTCAAACTCTCCGGCGGCCAGCGCCAGCGCATCGCGATCGCCCGCGTCTTCCTGAAGGACGCGCCGATCCTCGTGCTGGACGAGGCAACCTCGGCGCTCGATTCGGAAGTCGAGGCCGCGATCCAGGAAAACCTCTTCGCCCTCATGCAGGGCAAGACGGTGATCGCGATTGCCCACCGCCTCTCGACGCTGACGGAGATGGACCGTGTCGTCGTGCTCGAAAAGGGCCATCTGCACGAGACCGGCACCCATGCCGAGCTCGTCGCCAGGGGCGGCATCTACGCCGACCTCTGGGCCCGCCAGTCCGGCGGCTTCATCGCCGACGACGCCGAAGCGGAAGTGGCGGCGGAGTAACCGGACAGAAGACACCCCTTTCCAGCAGAAGGGGTGTCTTCATAATAGTTCTTATCTATTGGGATTTTTCCACGCGCTATGCGACGGTGCGTAAGGAGCTTCCGATGAATGCTAGCGAATATTTTAGCAACCTGCTGCGCGACGAGCAGGAAAAGGAGAACGAAGCCCAGCTCGAAGCGTTTTTGCTCGAGGGCCTCGCCTCCGGCAAGGGTGACGTTGCCGACGCCGCCTTCTGGGGGGAACTGAAAACGGAAGCCGCCTATCTCCATGCCGCGGGTCCGCGCAAGGATAGTGACCGTTGAAAACCATCGCCCTGACAGATACCGAGTCGGAGAGGGTCGCCAAAATCCTCACGGCTGCTCAGACAGGATCATGGGATTTGTTCAAGTCCCTGTCCGAAGAAGAATTTTCCAATATGGAAAATATGCGCTCTCAGTTCATTACGACCTCAAAAATTGTTGTCGACATGAACTACAATTGGACTCTTGAGATAAATGCACTCCCAGATCCGTCTGGGTGGAGAATGATCCGCGTGCAAGTGTTGTCAAACAAGAAAGGCAATCAACCCGTTATTTTATTTTTGAGGAGCGAAAACACGACCGAAGACAGCAAAATTGGAATAGTGGCGTTTTATGAAGATTATGAATTTTCTTGAATAAGCGTTCTCCGAGGTTGAGTTCCCCCGGCGTCGCGCATATGGAAAAATCGGCAGCTTGCTGGTTTCATCGATCTGAAGATCTATTGCCTATTCTCGGCCAAAAAACTCACGGCGCGGAGTATCCCGAACGTCTCCGGAGCGGTCGGCTCAAGATCGTCCCCACCTTTCCAATCTTTAATTTGTCCCCCGCCCAAAACCGCCTATATCGGAGGCATGATCTTCCGCACGCTCTTCTCCTGGTTCGAGAACTGGATTCAGCCCTTTGCGCGGCGGGACGATCTTCGTCCGCCGCAGGGCCTGCTCGCCTTCATCTGGTTCTATGTGAGCCAGGCCAAGGCGCCGTTTGCGGCGATGCTGGTGCTGGGCGGCATTACGGCGGGTATCGAGGCGGCGACCTTCTGGTTCGTCGGGCGGCTGGTAGACATCCTGGCGACGGTCAAGCCGGGGGACGGGTGGAGCGGGCTGATTGCGGCGCATGGGCCGGAACTGCTCCTGATGCTCGGTCTCATCGGCCTCGTGCGATTCGTCGTCACCTTCCTGACGGCGCTGGTCGACCAGCAGGTGATCACGCCGGGCTTCTACAATCTGGTGCGCTGGCAGTCCTATGTGCATGTCGCGCGCCAGTCGCTCTCCTTCTTCCAGAACGATTTCTCCGGCCGAATCGTCACGAAGGTCTGGTCGGCGGGGCAGGCGACCGGCGACGTCATCACGTCGTTCATGGAAAGCATCTGGTTCGTGACGATCTACACGGCCTCGACGCTGGTGCTGCTCGGCGGGCTGGACTGGCGGCTGGCCGCCGTGCTGGCCGTGTGGCTCCTGGTCTTCTCGGTGCTCGCGCGCTATTTCGTGCCGCGCATCCGCGAACATTCGCGCCAGACCGCCGAAGCCGCGTCCATGCTCAGCGGCCGCATGGTCGATGCCTATTCCAACATCCAGACGCTGAAACTGTTCGGGCGCGACGACGCGAACGACCGCTACATGCGCAACGGCTTCGACATCTTCCAGACGACCACGTTGAATTTCACGCGGTTCCTCACCGGCGTGCGGGCCTCGATGGCGCTCGTTTCCGGCCTGATGATCGTCGCCATGGCGGTGCTGTCCATCCATCTCTGGCTCGGCGGCATCGCCAGTTCCGGCGCTGTCGCCTTCACCATGGCGCTGGTGCTGCGGCTGAACTTTTTGCTCAACCGGCTGATGACGCAGTTGAACAGCATCATGCGCAATATCGGCACGATCCAGAATTCCGCCGACCTCATCTCACAGCCGATCGGCCTCGTCGATGTGCCGGATGCGACGGAGATGAAGGTCACGCGGCCGGAAATCCGCTTCGAGAACGTCCGCTTCCATTACGGCCGCCAGTCCGGCGTCATCGACGACCTGACGCTGTCGATCCGGCCGGGCGAGAAGGTGGGCATTGTCGGCCGGTCGGGCGCCGGCAAGTCGACGCTGGTCAACCTGCTGTTGCGCTTCTACGATCTGGAAGGCGGCCGCATCCTCGTCGGCGGCGAGAACATTGCGCGCGTGACGCAGGAGAGCCTGCGCGCCAATATCGGCATGGTCAGCCAGGATACCGCGCTTTTGCACCGCTCGATCCGCGACAATATCCTGTTCGGCAATCCGGATGCCACCGAGGCCGAGGTGATCGAGGCGGCGAAGAAGGCCGAGGCGCACGATTTCATCCTGTCGCTCGAAGACCAGCGCGGCCGCACCGGCTATGACGCCCATGTCGGCGAGCGCGGGGTGAAACTCTCCGGCGGCCAGCGCCAGCGTATCGCGATCGCCCGCGTCATGCTGAAGGACGCGCCGATCCTCGTGCTCGACGAGGCGACCTCGGCGCTCGATAGCGAGGTCGAAGCGGCGATCCAGTCCAATCTCGAACGCCTGATGCGCGGCAAGACCGTGCTTGCCATCGCCCATCGGCTCTCCACCATCGCCGCCCTCGATCGCCTGATCGTCATGGACCGCGGTTCCATCGTGGAGGAGGGCACGCATGCCGAGCTCGTCTCGCGCGGCGGGCTCTATGCGGATCTCTGGTCGCGCCAGTCCGGCGGGTTCCTCGGACACGAGGAAGCGGCGCAATAGGGCCGCAAAGCGTCGTTTCGCGACTGCTTTTTCAGACGGGAAGCGCTGGATGTTCAAGGTGATGGGGGTGGCTTGTCAAGATGCCCCGTTTTTCCCGCGACAATGTGCCCACCTCCCCTTGCCAAGGCTGGACATAATTTGCGATCAAGCATAGAACGCGCCGGATTGACGGGGAATCTATGGCCGTATTGTGTCCGGATCTGACCGGTTTCCAAGGGGCGTGGCGGGTTTCCGCAGACTTTGCGTGAGAGGATGGTTTAGCCGTGAGCGAACACGAGACATCAAGCGAATCCCTGGGCGAGCCCACTCGCCGCGATTTCCTTTACCTGACCACCGGGATGGCTGGCGTCGTGGGCGGCGTGGCAGTTGCCTGGCCGTTCATCGACCAGATGCGTCCGGATGCGTCGACGCTGGCGCTCGGCGCCATCGATGTCGACGTCTCCAGCCTGACGCCCGGCATGTCCCTGACCGTCAAGTGGCGCGGCAAGCCGGTGTTCATCCGTAACCGGACGGACCAGGAAGTTGCGGAAGCCAAGGCCGTCGAGCTTGGCGACCTCAAGGACCCGGTCGCACGCAATGCCAATATCGCGACCGACGCCCAGGCGACGGACCTCGATCGTTCGGCGGGCGCGGGCAAGGAAAACTGGATCATCATGGTCGGTGTCTGTACCCATCTCGGCTGTATTCCGCTCGGCCAGGCCGGCGATTTCGGCGGGTGGTTCTGTCCCTGTCATGGTTCTCACTACGATACCGCTGGTCGTATTCGTAAGGGTCCGGCCCCCGAGAACCTCGCCGTGCCGACCTTCGCGTTCGTTACCGACACAGTTATCAAGATCGGTTGAGGGGACACCTGATAATGAGTGCTGATCATTCCACCTACCAGCCGACGACTGGCATCGAAAAATGGGTCGACTCGCGCCTGCCTCTGCCGCGCATGATCCATGACAGCTTCGTCTCCTACCCGGTTCCGCGCAACCTGAACTATGCCTACACCTTCGGCGCCATGCTGTCGGTGATGCTGATCGTGCAGATCCTGACCGGTATCGTTCTGGCCATGCACTATGCGGCCGAAACCACCGTCGCGTTCAACTCGGTCGAGAAGATCATGCGCGACGTGAACCACGGCTGGCTGCTGCGCTACATGCACGCCAACGGCGCGTCGTTCTTCTTCATCGCGGTCTACCTGCACATTGCCCGCGGCCTCTACTACGGCTCCTACAAGGCGCCGCGCGAAATCCTCTGGATCCTCGGCGTGGTCATCTACCTCTTGATGATGGCGACGGGCTTCATGGGCTACGTTCTGCCCTGGGGTCAGATGTCCTTCTGGGGTGCGACCGTTATCACCGGCTTCTTCTCGGCCTTCCCGTGGGTCGGCGAGTGGATCCAGCAGTTCCTGCTCGGCGGCTTCGCGGTCGACAATCCGACGCTGAACCGCTTCTTCGCGCTGCACTACCTGCTGCCCTTCATGATCGCCGGCGTCGTCGTCCTGCACGTCTGGGCGCTGCACGTCACCGGCCAGACCAACCCGACCGGCGTCGAGGTGAAGTCCAAGACCGACACGGTCGCCTTCACGCCTTATGCGACGCTGAAGGATGCTCTCGGCGTCTCGGTCTTCCTGATCATCTTCGCCTGGTTCGTCTTCTACATGCCGAACTATCTCGGCCACCCGGACAACTACATCCCGGCTGACCCGCTGAAGACCCCCGCCCACATCGTTCCGGAATGGTACTACCTGCCGTTCTACGCGATGCTGCGCGCCATCACCTTCAACGTCGGCCCGATCGACTCGAAGCTCGGCGGCGTCCTCGTGATGTTCGGCGCGATCATCGTGCTGTTCTTCCTGCCCTGGCTCGATACGTCCAAGGTTCGCTCCGCCGTCTACCGCCCGTGGTACAAGCTGTTCTTCTGGATCTTCGTGGCCAACGCCATCCTGCTCGGCTGGCTCGGCGCCATGCCGGCAGAAGGCATCTACGTCATCCTCTCGCAGCTCGGCACGCTCTACTACTTCGGCTTCTTCCTCGTCATCATGCCGATCCTCGGCCTGATCGAGACCCCGAAGCGCATTCCGAATTCGATTACGGAAGCGGTTCTGGAAAAGAAGAACGCCAAGCTGGCCAAGGCCTGAGAGCGAGGACTAGGAACCATGTCAATGAAAAAGCTTGTTGCAGGCCTTCTGTCGCTCGCACTCGTCGCCGGTCTCGGCGTCTCCTTCGCCACGGCGGAAGAGGCAGCGCCCGCCGCCGGTGCGGAGGCGGAACACGCCACGCCGCACTATCCGATGCATAAGCCGAAGGAACAGGAATGGTCCTTTGCCGGCCCGTTCGGCAAATATGACAAGGGCCAGCTCCAGCGCGGCCTGAAGGTCTACACCGAAGTCTGTTCGGCCTGCCATTCGATGAGCCTCGTCTCCTTCCGCACACTGGAAGGCCTTGGCTACTCGGAGGCGCAGGTCAAGGCATTCGCGGCGAACTACGAAGTGCAGGACGGCCCGAACAGCGACGGTGAGATGTTCACCCGCAAGGCCGTTCCGTCCGACTATTTCCCGTCGCCCTATGCCAACCACGAGGCGGCAGCCGCTTCGAACAATGGTGCGGCGCCGCCGGACTTCTCGCTGATCGCCAAGGCGCGCGGCATCACCCGCGGCTTCCCGCAGTTCGTCTTCGACATCTTCACGCAGTACCAGTCCGGCGGACCGGACTACATCTACTCGCTGCTCACCGGCTACGACGAAGAGAAGCCGGCGCATCTCGAAGTCGCCGAAGGCACGCACTTCAACCCGTACTTCGCCAATGCCGCGGCTCTCGCCATGGCCAAGCCGCTCTCCGACGACCAGGTCACCTATGACGATGGTTCGCCGCAGACGGTCGACCAGTACGCGCACGATGTTGCCGCCTTCCTGATGTGGGCCGCAGAGCCGCATCTCGAAGAGCGCAAGCGCACCGGCTTCATGGTCATGGTCTTCCTGGTGATCTTCACCGGCCTGATCTACCTGACGAAGAAGTCGGTCTACGCGAACAAGGAACACTGAGCGGTCTCACCGCTCGGCAGCAAAGGCGGCCTCCGGGCCGCCTTTTTTGTTGAGGGCCAGCGCCTCACCTGCAATAACCGGAGGAAAGCCCTCCGCAGTCGGGAATCCCCATGTCCACGCTCGAAAACGAACTCGTCGCCGCGATCCGCAACATTCCGGATTATCCCAAGCCCGGCATCATGTTCCGCGATATTACCACGCTGCTCGGCAACCCGCGGGCTTTCCGCCGCGCGGTGGACGAGCTGGTGCATCCCTATGCGGGCATCGGCATCGCCAAGGTGGCGGGTATCGAGGCGCGCGGCTTCATTCTCGGCGGGGCCATGGCGCACCAGCTCTCGACCGGCTTCGTGCCGATCCGCAAGAAGGGCAAGCTGCCGCACGAAACCGTGCGCATCGCCTACAGCCTGGAATACGGCGTGGACGAGATGGAAATGCACAAGGACGCCATCAAGCCGGGCGAGAAGGTGATCCTCGTCGACGACCTCATCGCCACCGGTGGCACGGCCGAGGCCGCGGTGAAGCTCCTGCGCCAGATCGGCGCCGACATCGTCGCCGCCTGCTTCGTCATCGACCTGCCGGATCTCGGCGGGCGCAAGAAGCTCGAAGCGCTGAACGTGGAAGTGCGCACCCTGGTGGCGTTCGAGGGGCACTAAACCCCTCGACACTCAGACGAATTCGAGCACCGTGCTTTCGAACCGGATGACCGGCTCGCCGTGCTGGTTCTTGCCTGCGCAAAGAATCGTGTTGACCAGGCGGCCGGCGCGCGAGGTGAGTTCGCGGGACGCCAGCAGGGTCACCGAATAGGTGATCGTGTCGCCGGCGAAGACCGGCTTCAGCCAGCTCAGTTTCGTGAAGCCCGGGGAGGGGCCGAGGTTCGGGGGCGTGATGCCTTCGCGGGCAAGCCGCTTGCACTCGCCGAGCCAGAACGGCACGAAACATTTCATCCAGCCGGCGCTCGAATGCCAGCCGGAGGCGCAGAGGCCGCCGAACAGCGCCTGTTTCGCCAACTCCTCATCGAGGTGGAAGGGCTGCGGGTCGAAGTTCTTCGCGAAGCGGATGATGTCTTGCGCGGTGAAGGTGAGGCTGCCGATCTCGACCGTCTGGCCGAGGGCATAGAGTTCAACCATTCGCATGGGCGGCTCCTTCGCTCGGCGCCAGGCGCATCATGTTGATATATTCGCTGACGGCGACGATCTCGCCGCGCTGGTTCGTCACCTCGGCGCGAAAGCGCACGATGCCGATCTCCGGGCGCGAGCGCGAGGCGCGGGCGTCGAGCACCACGCAATGGCCGCCGAGCGTATCGCCGGCCAGCACCGGCCGCTTCCATTCCATCAGGTCCACGCCGGGCGAGCCCTCCGAGGTCGAGCCATC
The DNA here is from genome assembly GCF_058809275.1 of Shinella sp. GW821-FHT10F02. Taxonomy (NCBI): domain Bacteria; kingdom Pseudomonadati; phylum Pseudomonadota; class Alphaproteobacteria; order Hyphomicrobiales; family Rhizobiaceae; genus Shinella; species Shinella sp. GW821-FHT10F02. The sequence continues at coordinate 249,085 of NZ_JBXASL010000009.1, forward strand.
GATATAGGCCTCGTAGAGCATGCGCATCATCACCGCGCTGGTGTGCCAGCCGGAGGCGGCGAGCCCGCCGAGAATGCTGGCGCGGCCGGCCTCCTCGTCGAGATGCATCGGCTGCGGATCGAATTCCTTCGCGAACGCGATGATCTCGTCTGCCGTCAGGGTCCGCTCGGCAAAGTCGAAGCGTCGGCCCGGCGTAAAATCTTCAAAAGTGTAACTCGTCACATCCAGATCCGTCTTGTTGCGGGCGAACAATGGCGAGCGCGGCAGGGTTTTGCAAGGTCCTGACGGGCCGATCGCTTGCCAGCAGGTCCCCCGTGCGTAAGGTGGCGCCGGTTGCGGACACGAGGAGACGACGATCCATGCAGACCTTGAAATCCGTGCTGGAGGGCGCAGCCGGCGAGGGCATCATCTCCGCCGATCAGGCCGGCAGCCTGCTGCCCTATATGGAGGCGCGCGGCGTGCTTTTGCAGCCGCCGCGCACGGCGGCACTGGATATTGCCGGCGCGGCGGAGGATCGCGCCATTGCGCCGATCGAGGATACCGAGGCGCCGCGTTTCGTGCGCGGTTTCCATGACGTGCTGATCACCATCGGCGTCGCCATCGTCATGGCGGGTGTGTGGGGCGTGGGCGCCTTCTTCGCCGCACTGCCGGCCATCATCATTCTGGCGGAAATCCTGGTGAGGCGGCAGCGGCTGGCTTTGCCGGCCGTGCTGCTGACGCTGCTCTATGTGCACTGGGTCTTCGTCACGACGATCATCGCGCTGGACAGTTTCATGGGGCAGCCGGAGCCGGAACCGGTGCTGCATTTCCTGCTCGTTATCGTGCCATTTGCCGTCCTGCTGCCGCCCTTCTACTGGCGCTACCGCATTCCGCTGTCGCTCAGCCTGTGCTTCCTGTGGGTCGCCGCTTTCGTTCTCGCCTTGATTTTCCTCGGGCTTTCGCGCCTCACCGGAAGTGCGGAGGTGATCGCCGATCATCCCATCGTCGCGTCGGCCATCTTCTTGGCGGCGGCACTCGTGCTGTTTGCCGTGGCGATGGTCTATGACCTGTCGGACCGGTTCCGCGTCACGCGCCGCTCCGACGTCGCCTTCTGGCTGCACCTGATCACGGCGCCGGCGCTGCTCTATTCGACGCTGGCCTTCGTCTTCCTCGGCGATTTTGCCAATGAGCGGCTGTTCAGCGGCAGCAAGGGCCTGCCGGACGCGCTTATCATCGTCGGCGTCGTCGTGGTGCTCATGGCAATCGGACTGGTCCTCGACCGGCGGGCCTTCGTCACCTCCGGGCTGGTGTCGCTCGGCTTGGCGGTCGCGAGCCTGCTCCAGGGCGTCGAGGCGGCGCCCGAAAGCTATGTCTTCCTGACGCTGCTGATCGTCGGGCTGGTGGTGCTGACCATCGGCATCGGCTGGCCGCATTTCCGGCGCTGGACGATGACGCCGCTGCCCGCGACGCTCAAAGAAAAACTGCCGCCCCTTCGGTGAAGGGCGACAGCTTGAACGGGGTCGAAAATGTCGGGCTGTTGCTTCAGGTGTTGAAGCGGAAGTGGATGACGTCGCCGTCCTGAACCACGTATTCCTTGCCTTCGTCGCGGCCCTTGCCGGCTTCCTTGGCGCCCACTTCGCCCTTGTAGGCGATGTAGTCGTCATAGGCGATGGTGAAGGCGCGGATGAAGCCGCGTTCGAAATCCGTGTGGATGACGCCGGCCGCCTGCGGGGCCTTCGTGCCGCGCACGATGGTCCAGGCGCGGGTTTCCTTGGGGCCGACGGTGAAATAGGTGATCAGGTCGAGCAGGTGGTAACCGGCGCGGATGAGCCGGTCGAGGCCTGCTTCCTCAAGGCCGAGCGCCGAGAGGAATTCGACCGATTCCTCTTCCGGAAGCTGGGCGACCTCGGATTCGATCGCGGCCGAGATGATGACGCATTCGGCACCCTGTTCCTTCGCCATGGCGGCGACGGCTTCGGTATGCGCATTGCCGGTCGAGGCGTCGGCTTCCGAAACGTTGCAGACGTAGAGGACGGGATGCGAGGTCAGCAGGTTCAGGCCCTTCAAGACCTCGATCTCTTCCGGCGCCAGCGTCTTCAGCAGCAGGCGGGCCGGCTTGCCCTCGTTCAACAGCTTGACCACGGCTTCCATGATCGGCAGTTGCGCGAGCGAATCCTTGTCCTTGCTGGCGGCGCGCTTGCGGGTCTGCTCGACACGACGCTCCAGGCTTTCGAGGTCGGCGAGCATCAGCTCGGTCTCGATCGTATCGGCGTCGCCGACCGGATTGATGCGGCCTTCGACATGGGTAATGTCGTCGTCCTCGAAGCAGCGCAGCACATGCACCACGGCATCGACTTCGCGGATGTTGGCGAGGAATTTGTTGCCGAGGCCTTCACCCTTCGACGCGCCGCGCACGAGGCCGGCAATGTCGACGAAGGAGATGCGCGTCGGGATGATCTCCTTGGAGCCGGCGATGGACGCGAGCGCCTTCATGCGCGGGTCCGGCACCGCCACTTCGCCGGTGTTCGGCTCGATGGTGCAGAAGGGATAGTTTGCCGCCTGCGCCGCCGCCGTCTTGGTCAGCGCGTTGAAGAGGGTCGACTTGCCGACATTCGGCAGTCCGACGATACCGCATTTGAAACCCATTGAGGTGGTCCATTCGTCTCGAAATTCGTTGCCATCGCTATGGGCGAAGGACGGGGCAGGGTCAAGTGTTTGCGGCACGCAAGGCCTTGAAGTCGCGCTTCGTGCGGTGCACAATAGGTTTCTGACACCGCTCGAAGGCAAATCGCGAGGAGACTTTCGATGAGCAATGGTGATGTTACCCTCACCCCGAAGATCGACACGAAGCCCAAGCTCGAACGGCCGAAGCTCTACAAGGTCATCCTCGTCAACGACGATTATACGCCGCGCGAATTCGTCGTGCTGGTGCTGAAGGCCGTGTTCCGCATGAACGCGGATGCGAGCCAGCGCGTGATGATCACCGCGCACAAGCTCGGCACCTGCGTGGTCGTCGTCTGCGCCCGCGACATCGCCGAGACCAAGGCGAAAGAGGCGACCGACCTCGCCAAGGAGGCGGGCTTCCCGCTGATGTTCCAGACGGAGCCGGAAGAGTAGTTTCACCCGATATTAGCGGTTTCTGTCTAACATGAAGCCATGTTCGAAGAAGCCTCCACCTGGCATTATGCCGTTGCCTTCGTGCTCTTCCTCATTCTGGGGGCGGTCGGGCATGTCTGCCGCGCGGTCTTCAACGTCCTGCCCGACCGGCTGTCGGACAAGCCGATGCTCGATCTCATGATCAGCGACGGTTACAATATGGACGACCATATCCTCGGCACAGAATATGACGATGCCGGCTATTACCGGCTCGATTCCTGGCGGAATTTCCGAAATTCCACCCTCGGCTGCGGCTTTGCCGGCATCGCCGTGATGCTGTGCTCCGAAGGGGCATCCGGCGTCATCGCGCACGGCATCGAGACCGGCTTTGCCTGGCTGTGGGACCTGTTCCTCTACCGTCTCCAGACGCTGCGCTGGCTGTAGCGATCACTCGCCCTTGTTGCCCAGCAGCTTCTTCAACATCTCCGCCATCGGTCCCGTGGTCGGGAGGATTTTGGGCTGGGCGTGGTTGCGGGCCGCGCGGATGTGGGATTGGGCGGCGGGTTTCTGTGCGGGTGCTTTTTCGCCGTCCGGCTTGCTGCCGGTGGCGAGCGCCAGCTTGTTCATCAGCTGCGAATCCTCGCCGCGCACCAGCATCTCGGCATTGAGGGCCAATTCGTCGAGCAGCGGGTCGAGCCAGACGTGGTCGACTTTCGCGAAATCGCCGAGCACATGGTTGGTGACGAGTTCCTTCACACCCGGATGGCCGATGCCGAGGCGCAGGCGCCGGTATTCCCGGCCGCAATGGGCGTCGATCGACTTGATGCCGTTGTGTCCGCCATGGCCGCCGCCGGTCTTGATGCGTGCCTTGCCGGGTGTGAGGTCCAGCTCGTCATAGATCGCGACGATGTCCTTGGGTTCGAGCTTGTAGAAACGCATCGCTTCGCCGACGGATTCGCCCGACAGGTTCATGAAGGTCTGCGGCTTGACGAGCAGCACCTTCTCCCCGGCAATCTCGCCTTCGGAGATTTCCGCCTTGAACTTCTTCGACCAGGGCGAGAACGGGTTCTTGCGATGGATCGCGTCCACCGCCATGAAACCGATATTGTGGCGGTTGCCCGCATATTTTGCGCCCGGATTGCCGAGCCCGGCGATGATCAGCATGGAAGGATCCGTCAAAACGATCTGTTGCCGCTTTCACCACCGCGAAAGCGGCCCAAAGTCAACCGTTGAAGATTATTTCTTCGCGCCGTTCTCCGCGGTGCGCGTGCTCGGCGGCAGGCCGTAGGCGGTGAAGATGCGGTCCTGCTCGCCACTCATGATCAGCTTGTCGAGTTCGGCCTGGAGGCTTTTGATAAGGTCTGGCGGCGTGTCCTTGTGGCAGGCGATGCCGTAGACCTGGCCGGCCAACATCATCGCCTTTTCGACCGGCTGGCCGTCCTTCACCATTTTCTCGTAGGTCTTGATGGAGGTGGGCATCAGGTCGATGCGGCCGCTCAGGAGTTTGCGCACGGTGATGTCGATATCGCTTGCGAGATCGATGTCCTTGAAGCCGATCAGTTCCAGCGCCTCGACGGCGAAGTCGCCGCGCTGCGAGCCGACCCTCAGTTCGCGCGCCTTGACGATCGTCAGCCCATCGTATTTTTCACCCTTGCGCTTCAGGAGAACCATCTGGTCCTTGAGGAGCGGATTGACCCAGACGAAGCGTTCCGCACGCTCCCGGTTGTAGCCCGTGGTGAAGACGCAATGCATCGGCTGGTTTTCGGCCATGGCGAAGGCGCGCGCCCAGGGCATGATTTCAAGCTTGTAGTCGATGCCGGCCGCCTTGGCGATCGCCTCGACCTGGTCGACCGCGATGCCGGTGATCTTGCCGTCCTTCGTGTAGTTGAACGGGGCGTATTCCTCGGTGACGAAATGCAGCGTTTCGGCAAGCGGCGCGGAGAGGGGGGCGAGCGACAGGCTGAGCGTCAAAAACAGCGTCTTCATCGTCTCGTCCTCGTTCCTCGTCAGGAGGCGGCGGCCAGGCGCTCGGGCGGCCTGGCCGGCATCGTGAATTCGTCCAGCTTTTGAAGCAGCGCGTCAAGCGGCAGGGGCCGGCTCAGCAGGTAGCCTTGGCCGAACTCGATGTTCATCGCCTGCAGGATGTCCCATTGCTCCTCCGTCTCGATGCCCTCGGCGACGACCGCGCAGCCCATCTGGTGCGAGATGGTGCGGATGCCCTCGACCAGCATGCGGCTCTTGCGGCGCACGTCCGGCTGGTCGGAGGACAGCGAGCGGGTGAAGGACTGGTCGACCTTGACGATATCGACGGGGAAGCGGTTGAGGTAGGAGAGCGACGAATAGCCGGTGCCGAAATCGTCGAGCGCGATGCGGCAGCCGAGCTCGGAGAGTGCGTCGAGCACGTCGCGCACCACCGGATTGTCGAGCATCAGCACGGCCTCGGTGATTTCCACGACGATGCGCGAGGGCGTAATGCCGTTTTCGAGCAGCAGCGCGGCAAGGCGGTTCGGCAGGACCGGTTCGAACTGCAAGGGCGAGAAATTGACCGCGAGATAGGTGTCGGACAGCCCGTCGAGCTTGGAGATGACGGCAAGGCTGGCGATGGATTTCGACAGGATGCAATCGCCGATGCGGCCGATCGAGCCATTCTCCTCGGCAATGCCGATGATTTCGGCCGGCGGCAGCAGGCCGCGCTCGGGGTGGTTGAGGCGCATCAGCGCCTCGAAGCCGGCGACGCGCCCGTCGGACAGGCAGACGATCGGCTGGAGATAGGCGGTAAACCAGTCGTCGCGCAGGCCCTGGTCGATGAACTGCTCGGTTTCCAGCCGCTTGCGGGCGATGTCGACCATGTTGTTGTCGAAGAGCTGCACGCCATTCTTGCCGTCGCGCTTGCGGGCATACATGGCCATGTCCGACTTCTGCAGCAGGCAGGCGGCGGTGGCGGCGTGGTCGGGATAGATCGCGACGCCGATGCTGGCGCTGACATTGAGCTCGGCGCCGTTGACGACGAGCGGCGCACGCAGGCTTGAAACCAGGCGTTCGCTGACATCCAGGGCGAGCTGGCGGGCGTTGGGCGCGGAAAGCAGGATGGCGAATTCGTCGCCGCCGAGCCGCGCGATCCGGTCGTTGGCGCGCAACTGCCGGCGCAGGCGCATCGCGACCTGGCAAAGCACGTCGTCGCCGGCGGCATGGCCGAGATTGTCGTTGATCCACTTGAAGCGGTCGAGGTCGACGAAAAGGCAGGCGAGCTGGTGGCCGAGCGTGTCGACCTCGCCGATCAGCTCGTCGAGCACGCCCTCGAAGCCCTGGCGGTTGAGCAGGCCGGTCAGGTGGTCGGTGATCGCCTGGCGGTGGTTGCGGTTTTCCGCCTCCTTGAGGTCGGTGACATCGGTCATGACCGAGAGCGACAGCGCCTGGCGGCCGCTGCTCGCCTCCGCGCCGGTTTCGAGGATCAGCACGTCGATCACGCTGCCATCGGCGCAGCGGAAGCGCACCGTCACCTCGCAGATGCCGGCCTCCGATTTGTTGGTCGCGTGGCGCTTGCGGTAGGTTTCGCGGCATTCCTCGGCGACGAAATCTGTGAATTCCTGGCCGATCACATGCTCGCGGCGGTAGCCGGTCGCGGTCAGCCAGTAGTCGCTGACGGCGGTGATGCGGTTCGCCGCATCGATGGAGAAGAGCATGGCGGGGGTGAGGTTGTAGATGTCGGTGGCGCGGGTATGCGCCAGCTTCAGCTCGTTTTCCTCGCGCTCCAGCTTGCTCTGCATCTCGTTGAAATTATGGGCGAGTGCGCCCATCTCGTCGTTCGAGGTCCAGTCGACGTGGTGGCGCGAGCCGAGCCGCCGTGTCGCCTCGATCGCCGCCGTCAGGCGCATCAGCGGGCGGATGATGGTGATGCGGTTGCCGATGATGGCGGCGGTGAAGAGCGTTGCCACGGCGAAGAAGAAGATGGCGAAGATGCCCATCTCGTCCTTCGTGAAGCGCGAGAACAGGCCCTCCTTGCGGATCCAGATCTCCGCCGAGCCGACCTTCTTGATGCCGTCGCTGGCGCGGTAGAGGATATCGGTCTTGACGATGGAGCGCGCGTCGTTCGGATCGGGGCTGAGTTCCGGCTTGCGGATATCGATCACATCCGAGGTGTCGCGCACGCGCACGAAGCTGATATCGGCATCCGCCTGGAGTGCGCCGACGATCTGGTCGATGCTGTCCTTGTCGAAATCCCACAGCGGTTTTCCGAGTGCCTGGACATTGGCCTTCAGCAGCACTTCGGTGTTTTCCAGGCGCTCGCGCGCCACGCGGTCGGACGACAGGATGAGGAAGAGCACGAAGAGCGGTGCCACGAAGACGAGCAGGGCGCCGATGACGATGGCAATGAAGCGGCTCTCCACCGAATGCATTTTCATGCCGGTTGCCCCCCTGCCATGATGCGAAGCCAGCCCATAGTGCCCCTCTTAGGCTTTCGTCGTTCTTCCGGGGCTTAGCCTTTCACCAAAGTCTTAAATGTTGCTGAAATGCCGATCCGGAAAAGTGCTGATAATTCAGACTTCCCGCAACGGTAGCGCTGGCATTTTGACAAAGAAAAACCCCGCATCCGGGCGGATGCGGGGTTTTCGAGAAGGATCCCGTTGGGAGGGATTATTCTTCCGTAGCAGCCACTTCTTCTTCTTCCTTCACGCCAGCAGCCGGAACGGCAATCGTGGCGATCGTGAAGTCGCGGTCGGTGATGACCGGGCTCGTGCCCTTGGGCAGCTTGATGTTGGAAATGTGGATGCCGTCGCCGACCTTGAGGCCAGCGAGGTCGGCCGTCAGGAATTCCGGAATGTCGCCGGCCGAAGCATGCAGCTCGACAGCGTGGCGTACGATGTTCAGAACGCCGCCGGCCTTGATGCCCGGGGACTTCTCTTCGTTGACGAAGTGAACCGGCACTTCGACGACGACATGGGTGTCGCCCGAAACGCGGAGGAAGTCGACATGCATGGTGAAGTCGCGGACCGGATCAAGCTGGTAGTCCTTCGGGAGCACCTTGATCTTCTCGCCGTTGACGTCGATCGTGGCGACCGTCGTCTTGAAGCCGCCGGCGTGGATACGCTGGGTGACGTCCTTCGTCGAGATGGCGATCGAAAGCGGGGACTGCTTGTCGCCATAGATAACTGCAGGAATAAGACCGTTGCGGCGAAGTTCACGGGAGGACCCCTTACCAACCCGTTCGCGCGTTTCGGCCTTGAGCTCGTAAGTGTCGTGGCTCATGGCTTAACCTTTCGTGTGTTACTGGAGAGCTTTGCGCAGGCGGAGTGAACCGCGGCTGCGTAAAACTTGAGGATTTTTTGAAAGCCTCATCCGCATTGCCTCCAAGGGTGTCTACGCGGACGGGGGCTCGATAAACGAGAATGCCCGGAAATGCAAGGCCCGCGCCCCGATTGCCCCCCGCATTGACATGGTGCGGTCACGATTGGATGTTGGGTATAGACCAGATCGGCGAAGGAGACCACGATGCGACGACAGATCCTGATGGCCTCGGCCGCCCTTGCGCTCGTCTGCGCAAGCCCTGCTCTGGCACAGGAGGTCTCGGCATCCGGGGCCGAGAGCATGCAGCAGAAGCTGACGCGCTACCTGCCGCAGGATATGATCGACGCCGGCCTCGTGACGGTGAAGGCCGCAAGCTCCTTCTACGAACTGCGCTTCAACCCGACGGTGCTCGTCGACAAGGCGAAGACCGGTGCGGTGCAGGTCGAGGGCCTGAAGCCGCTGACGGCCTATCTGCGGCCGATGCCGGAGGGCACCTATCGCATCGAGGCGAACGACAGTCTCGACATCAAGGGCACGATCGACGCCGCACCCGGCAAGAACTCCTTCACCTATCTCGTCGAGTCGATGAAGCTCGACGGCGTCTACGATCCGGAAATCCTCTACTTCACCTCCGCCGACTGGACGGCGAAGCGGCTCGCCTTCACCAGCACCTCCTCGCAGGAGAGCGTGACGGCCAGCGTCGGCGAGACGGCGATGCGCGTCGCGGCCGAGAAGAAGGATGCCGGCACGCTCGACATCACCAGCACCGGCGTCATGAAGGCCTTTGCCGAGACGATCACCGGAGGCCCGAGCGGCCGCGTCGATATCGGGGCAGACACGGTCGATATCGATGTCAGCCTGGATGGCGCGCGCTACAAGGTGATGCAGGAGCTCGTCTTCTTCGTGCTCGACAACATGCACAAGGACAAGCTCGAAGCGCCGGATGCGGCGCGGCTGAAGGAGCTGCTGCGCGCCTCTATGCCGATCTTCGACAACCTGACGGAGACGATCAAGGCTTCGAACGTCACGGTCGGAACCGACAAGGGCACGTTCGGGGCGGCGGCCGTCAGCTACAATCTCGACATGAACGGCATCGCGCATTCGACGCGCTTCGGTTTCGGCTTCGACGTCGAGGGGCCGAAGCCGCCGGCCGGTATTCTGCCCGTCGCCTTCGAGGGGGCGTTGCCGGAGCGGGCGACCTTCAAGGCGGCCGTCACCAATCTCGACCTTGCCGGCGCCGTCACCTACCTGCTCGACAATGCGGATTTCACCAAGACGGAACCGCTGACCGAAGCGCAGAACAAGGAGATCGGCCGCATCATCCTGCCCGACGGCTCTATGACGGTGCAGTTCGAGGACGTTTCGGCGGTCTCGCCGATCTATGACGTGCACCTGTCCGGCACGATGCTCGTCTATCCCGAGCAGAAGGATCGCCACAGCGCCGATGTGAAGATCACCATGCGCGAGTTCGACAAGACGGTCGCCTATCTCCAGAAGAATGCCGCGACCGTGCCGGAGTTCGGCCAGGCGGCCTTCGGGCTCCTGATGATGAAGGGCCTTGCGCGTGACGCCGGCGGCGGCGCGCAGGTCTGGGACCTCAAGGTCGGCGAGGACGGCAAGGTCCTGATCAACGGCCAGCCGTTGCCGTTCCAGCAGTAAGGTTTCAGCCGCGGCGCCTGGCGGTGAGCCGGGCGAGCGCCAGCATCAGGCCGCCGGCGACCAGTCCCCAGAAGGCGCCGGAAATACCGGCGAACGAGACGCCCGAGGCGGTGACGAGGAAGGTCACCGCCGCCGCTTCGCGTCCCTCGATTTCCTTGAAGGCATTGAGCGCGGAATTGGCGAAGGCGCTGATCAGCGCAAGGCCGGCGACCGCCTGGATGAGGATCGGCGGGGCGAGGGCGACGAAGGCCGTGACCGCGCCGACGAAGGGTCCGAAGACCACATAGCAGACACCCGCGACGATCGGCGCCCAATAGCGACGCTTCGGGTCCGGATGGGCATCGCTGCCAGCGCACATGGCGGCGGTGATGGCCGCGAGGTTGACCGCGTGGCTGCCGAAGGGGGCCGACAGCAGGGAAAAGACGCCGGTCGTGGCGAAGAGGGGAGCGGGGGCGGGTTCGTAGCCGTTGACCTTCAGCACGGCGATGCCCGGAATGTTCTGCGAGGCCATGGTGACGATGAACAGCGGCAAGGCGATGCCGACGAAGCCCGCCACGGTGAAGATCGGCGTCACGAATTCCGGGTTCGGCGCCAGCGAATCGGCGAGGCCGGCCAGCGCCTCCGGTGGCACCTCGACGCCGAAGGCGAGCACGGCGATGAAGGCGGCAAGGGCGGCCGGCACCGCATAGAGCCGGTTGAAGGCGCCGACGATTGCCCAGGCGAGCACGATCGGCAGGCCGAGCAAGGGATTGAACGCGATCGCCTTGGCCGGGGCGAAACAAAGCCCGATCAACACGCCGGCAAGCATGGCGTTGGCAAGCGACGTGGGAATGGCGGCGACCATGCGCCCGAGCGGCTTCCAGAGGCCGGCAATGACGATCAGCACGCCGCAGACGAGAAACCCGCCGACCGCCGTCTGGAAACCGTCCTCGATGGGGCCGGAATTAGCGAGCAAGGCCGCGCCCGGCGTCGACCAGGCGATGGCGATCGGGAGCCTCGTCACGGCGCTGAGCAGGATCATGCTGACGCCAAGCGCCACGCAGACGGCCATAAGGCCGGACGTGGCCTGCGCCTCCGTGGCGCCGACGCCGGTGAGGCCGTGCAGCACGACCGCGAAGGAGCTGGCAAAGCCGACGAAGGCGGTGAGGATGCCCATGAAAAGGGCCTGGGCGGAAAAATCACGAAGCATGATGAAATCGGTCATGGAAAGGGAGGCGCAGTCGTAACAGGCGGCGTCGGGCTTGGAAACAGCCTTGTCGGGGCAGGGCGCCGTTACCACATGGAGGCTTCGACCTTGGTGCTGCTGGACCAGCCGGCAGAAACGTGGCTATAGTCCTTGAGCGTTGTATTCTAATGCGACGATCGGTCGGAAGCTTTCGGGGAGGAGAGCGGATGCCTGCGCGTTTCGATCACGCGGATCATGTTCAGACCGTTGCGGCCCATGCCTCGGCTGCCGCGAGTTCGCCCGTTGCCGCCTCCTGGCGGCGCTGCCTTACCCTGCACGGCCTTTCGCCGGAAGAGGCGCGTGTGCCCTGGCGGCTCACCGAATCGGAATTCCGCCAGGCCCGCGCCCGCTCCAGCGCCCTCATCGAGGAAGCATCCGGCGAGATCGACAGGCTGTTTGCCACGGTCGGCAAGGCGGGCTGCTGCCTGCTCCTGACGGACGAGAACGGTATCGCGCTGGAGCGCCGGGGTGCGGCCGGCGACGATCGCGATTTCCGCGGGGTCGGGCTCTGGTCCGGCACGGTTTGGAGCGAGGCGAGCGTCGGTACCAACGGCATCGGCACCGCGCTTGCCGACGAGCGGCCGGTGCTGATCCTCCGCGACCAGCATTTCCTCTCGCAGAACACCGGGCTTTCCTGCACGACGGCGCCGATCCGCGACCATACCGGTCGCATCGCCGCCGCGATCGACATTTCCACCTGCCGCGACGATGCCAACGAGATGACCATGTCGATCCTCTCGCAGGCCGTGCGCGACGCGGCCGCGCGCATCGAGGCGGGGCTGTTCCGCCGCGCCTTCGCCGCCGCCCGCATCCTGCTCGTGCCCGTGGATGGCCGCGCGGCGCCGGCGCTTCTTGCCGTCGACCGCGACGACCTCGTGCTCGGCGCCACCCGCGCGGCACGCCAGTTCCTGGGTCTCGACGACCGGCGCATCGCCGCCGGTGTTCCCGCGTCCGATCTCCTGCATGAGAACCGGGCGGAAGAGGGCGGCGACCTCGACGATGCCGAGCGCGCAGCGCTTCGCCGCGTGCTTTCGCGCGCCGGCGGGAATGTCAGTCAGGCGGCCGACCAGCTCGGCATCAGCCGCGCGACGCTCTACCGCAAGATGAAGAAGCTCTCGATCAACTGATGCTGCGCCGCAGCACAGCCTGTCGCATCGCTCTGTCTCAATTCTGAAACAGTCCCCGCCGCCATCGCCGGCACGCCCCTATCATGAACGCGCGAAGCGCAGCACCATCCTCTCCGACGGCCCATCCGGGGCCTTTTCGTGGGAGGAAAGACCATGCTGCATCAGAAGATCGTCGAAAACCCGTACAAGACGAAGTACGGCAACTTCATCGGTGGCGAGTGGAAGGAGCCGGTTGCCGGCCGCTACTTCGACAACATCACGCCGATCACCGGCGGCAAGCTGTGCGAGATCGCGCGCTCCGACGCCGCCGACATCGAGCTCGCGCTCGACGCTGCACACGCCGCCAAGGACAAGTGGGGCCGCACCTCCGCCACCGAGCGCTCCAACATCCTCATGAAGATCGCCCAGCGCATGGAGGACAATCTCGACCTTCTCGCCCGCGCGGAAACCTGGGACAACGGCAAGCCGCTGCGCGAAACCATGGCGGCCGACATTCCGCTCGCCATCGACCATTTCCGCTACTTCGCCTCGTGCGTTCGCGCGCAGGAAGGTTCGATCGGCGAGGTCGACCATGAGACCATCGCATACCACTTCCACGAGCCGCTCGGCGTCGTCGGCCAGATCATCCCCTGGAACTTCCCGATCCTGATGGCGACCTGGAAGCTCGCTCCGGCGCTCGCCGCCGGCAATTGCGTCGTGCTGAAGCCCGCCGAACAGACGCCGTCCTCCATCCTGCTCTGGGCCGAACTCGTCGGCGACCTGCTGCCGGCCGGCGTGCTCAACATCGTCAACGGCTTTGGCCTGGAAGCCGGCAAGCCGCTCGCTTCCAACCCGCGCATCGCCAAGATCGCGTTCACCGGCGAGACGACGACCGGCCGCCTGATCATGCAATATGCCAGCCAGAACCTCATTCCCGTCACGCTGGAACTCGGCGGCAAGTCGCCGAACATCTTCTTCGCCGACGTGATGAACGAGGACGACGATTATCTCGACAAGGCGCTCGAAGGTTTTGCGATGTTCGCGCTGAACCAGGGCGAGGTCTGCACATGCCCGAGCCGCGCGCTGGTGCATGAGAAGATCTATGATCGTTTCATGGAAAAGGCCGTCAAGCGCGTCGAGAAGATCGTGCAGGGCAACCCGCTCGACATGGCGACGATGATCGGTGCGCAGGCATCCTCCGAACAGCTCGAAAAAATCCTGTCCTACATGGATATCGGCCGGCAGGAAGGTGCGGAAGTGCTGACCGGCGGCGGGCGCAACGAACTTGAAGGCGACCTTGCCGGCGGCTACTACGTCAAGCCGACCATCTTCCGCGGTCACAACAAGATGCGCGTCTTCCAGGAGGAAATCTTCGGCCCGGTCGTCTCGGTCACGACCTTCAAGGACGATGCGGAAGCGCTCGAAATCGCCAACGACACGCTCTACGGCCTCGGTGCCGGCGTGTGGAGCCGCGATGCCAACCGGTGCTACCATTTCGGCCGCGACATCCAGGCCGGCCGTGTCTGGACCAATTGCTACCATGCCTATCCGGCCCACGCCGCCTTCGGCGGTTACAAGCAGTCGGGCATCGGCCGCGAAACGCACAAGATGATGCTGGACCACTACCAGCAGACCAAGAACATGCTGGTCAGCTACTCTCCCAAGGCGCTCGGCTTCTTCTGAGCGACCGCCTTCCTTCTCCCCGCCTGCGGGGCGAAGGCAACAGACGGGCGGACCGGGGCGTGACCCCCACCTTGCCCAACCGCCCGACCCTCTCCCCCAGCGGGGAGAGGGTACGCTTTTGGAGGAGAGCCGCATGACCGAGACAACTGGCGAGCCGCGCGTGGTGGCGACCGATGCAGCGCTTGCGCTGATCCGGGAGATCCAGGCGGATTATCCGAAAATCCTGTTCCACCAGTCCGGCGGGTGCTGCGACGGGTCCTCGCCGATGTGTTACCCGACGGACGATTACATTGTGGGCGACCGCGACGTGAAGCTTGGCGAGATCGGCGGGGTGCCGGTCTATATCAGCGAGAGCCAGTTCGGCGTGTGGCAGCACACGCAGCTGATCATCGACGTCGTGCCCGGCCGTGGCGGCATGTTCTCGCTCGATAACGGCCGCGAGAAACGGTTCCTCACCCGCTCGCGCCTGTTCGGCGGTGGCGAGGCCTGCCCGCTGCCGGGGCGTTGAAATTGAAGAAAACCCCTCGCTCCATCCCCGACGTCATCCTCGGCCTTGAGCCGAGGATCCATCTGCACGCTCGGAGGGTGGATGGTCGGGTCAAGGCCGACCATGACGGAGGAGAGGTTTGGCGGACTGTGTCAGCAGTCTGACCCGCGGTAACGGCGGGCTCGTCGTTTCATATAATGACGTTCTCAGCGCACCGGGCATTGCCCAGGCTTGAAGACGCGGAAGCCGGCGGCTTCGGCCGAGCAGGCATTGCCGAATTCCTTCAGGTCGTCGCCGCGGCGTCCGCAGACCGGGTTGAAGTCCATCGTGCAGGCGCGCTGGTCGCGCGGCCGCTCGCGGTCGCCCCGATTGTCGCGTTCACGCTCGCGCTCCCGGCGATCCCTGTCGTTGCGATCGCGGTCGCGGTTCTGGTCCCTGTCGCGGTCGGGACGGCTCCAGCCGTCGCGATCCTGATCCTGGTCCTGCCAGCCGACATTGTCGCGATCCGGACGACGGAACTGGCATTCGCCGCGGCCGACGATGCCGTAGCCGCTGGCGCGGGCTTCGCAGGCATTGGCGAAGGTCTGGCGGTCGCGGCCGCGCTCGCCGCAGACCGGCGCATATTCGCGCGTGCACATTTGCGGCGGACGTGGATTGTAGCCGCTGCCGCCCTGGTCGACCTCGACCGAGCAGGCGGCAAGCGTGCCGGCGGCAAGAAGGATAGCGAGGCGGCCCGCCAGCCGGCGGAAGAATGGCGACATCGAAATCATGGATTTCCCCTAACGAATCTAGGGGGGAACTTAGCGCATAAAGCGAGGAGCCGGTATCGGCCGCTAGCAAAAATCGAAACGCGGAAAATCAGTCGAAGAGGCTCGATACCGACTCTTCCGCGCTGGTGCGGTTGATCGCCTCGCCGAGCAGGTTGGCCGTCGAGATGACGCGGATGTTGTGCGCGGACTGGACGGAGGTGGTCGGCTGGATCGAGTCGGTGATCACAAGCTCCTTGAGCTTGGAGGAGGTGACGCGGGCCACGGCACCACCGGAGAGCACGCCATGCGTGATATAGGCGGTGACGCTGGTCGCGCCGTTCTTCAGGAGCGCTTCCGCCGCATTGCAGAGCGTGCCGCCCGAATCGACGATGTCGTCGATCAGCAGACAGTCCTTGCCGGTGACATCGCCGATGACGTTCATCACTTCGGATTCGCCTGCGCGTTCGCGGCGCTTGTCGACGATCGCCAGCTGGCAATCGAGGCGCTTGGCGAGCGCACGGGCGCGCACAACGCCGCCGACGTCCGGCGAGACGACCATGACGTTTTCGAGATTGTAGTTTTCCTTCACGTCCCGCGCCAGGATCGGCACGGCGTAGAGGTTGTCGGTCGGGATGTCGAAGAAGCCTTGGATCTGGCCGGCATGCAGGTCGAGCGTCAGCACGCGGTCGGCACCGGCCTCGGTGATGAGGTTGGCGACGAGCTTTGCCGAGATCGGCGTGCGCGGGCCGGGTTTGCGGTCCTGGCGGGCGTAACCGAAATAGGGGATTACGGCGGTGATGCGGCGCGCCGAGGAGCGGCGCATGGCATCGATCATGATCAGCAGTTCCATCAGGTGATCGTTGGTCGGGAACGAGGTCGACTGCACGACGAACACGTCTTCGCCGCGCACGTTTTCCTGGATTTCGACGAAGATCTCCTGGTCTGCGAAGCGTCTGACCGTGGCACGGCCGAGCGGGACATTCAGATAATTGCAGATCGCTTCGGCCAGAAGCCGGTTCGAATTGCCCGCGAAAACCTTCATCTATGGTCCGCCTGTGCTTATGCTGATGGGGGGCCTTTTACCGGCAATGCCTGCGAATGCAAGGGCTTTGCCGTATGGGAAAAGCGTTTCTTCGCATTTGCCTGTGATTAAACCCCGGACGTGCTTAACCGCGCGTGGCGCCGCGCCAGTCGAGATACTCGCGGATCGTCTTCTGGGCGATGCCCTCCATCGTGCGCGCCGGCACGGCCGCCCACGGATCGGATGCCGTGCCCGCCACGCTTTCCTGTCCCTGAATGCGGTGAAGCCGCGCGCCGCTGCCGTCGAGCACGTCCCAGACATAGACGACGGTCGTCTTGCCGTTGTCGTTCATCGCGGAAAAATAGCCCTTCAGGATGTATTTGCTGGAATTGTCGGAGGCGCTGCGGATCGTCAGGCCGTTGGTGCGCGCTTCCGCGCCCAGCCGCTTGGAGAGTGGCGTGACCGCCTCGACCGGAGCGCCGATGATCGGCAGGAAGCGGATCGTCTCGCCGGCCTCGGCAGCGGTCGGGACGGCCGCGATCTCTTCGGCGCCGACCGAGGTTTCCGCCGCAAGTGAGCGCTGCGCGGTGGTGCGGGCGAGGGCGGCGTCGGATTGCGTCGTGTCGCGCCGCGTGCCGCTGTTGCGGGCGAGCGCATCGGCCTGGGCTTCGAGCGTGCCGGCGGTGTCCGCGCCGGTCGAGGTGCCGTTGCCATTCGAGGGCGTGAAGGCGGTTTCCTGCGTGGTCGTGGTGACCGGCGTCGACTGCGCGCTCATCTGGTCGAGGTCGTTCTGGGTGACGGGCGGCGAGTTGAAGCTGCCGCCGCCGACATCGACCTGCGGCGTCAGCGCATCCGTGCTGTTGCAGCCGGCAAGGGTGGCAATGAGGCCGATCAGTGCCAGCCGCTTCATCAGCTCCTGCATCGTTTTCGTCCGTGTCCTGTGGGAGGCCTTTTTGCCTCCTCCGTCCCCGCAACGATTTATGGGTGGCGCCCGATGGCCTGTCAATTGCGGGATCTTGTGGGCCGTCGCCGGCCCGTCAGACCTCGATGAAATCCAAGCCGTAGCGGGACAGCGGTTTCGGCGTGTCCGTCGTCGTCAGATAGGTCTGGCCGAGCGTCATCGCGGTGCCGGTGTCGGAGTCCAGAATGATGGTGTGCACGAAGAGCGACATGTTCGGCTCGATCTCCTGCGGATTGCCGAGCAGGAACATCTGCTGGTCCATCCAGGAGGGCGCAAAGCGCGCGCCGACGGAATAGCCGCAGGTGTTCAGCCGGTGGCGGGCAAGGCCGCGCTCGTCGATGAGGCGGGCGAAGGTCTCGAAGACGGTGCCGAAGGTATTGCCGGGGCGCAGCACCATTTCCATGGCCTGGATCGCCTCGCGGCAGGCGCTGTAGAGCTCGCGGTGGCGGTTGGACGGCGTGCCGATGAGGGCGGTGCGCATCATCGGTGCATGGTAGCGGGCGCTGACGCCGGCCCATTCGAGGGTCAGCTGGTCCTCGGCATCGAGCTTGCGCCGTCCGGACTTGGAACGGCAGAGCAGGGCATCGGCGCCCGAGCCGATGACGAATTCGTTGGCGGGATAATCGCCGCCGCCGGCCAGCACCGCGCCCTGAAGCGCGGCCAGTATCGTCGCCTCGTCGCCGCCGGGAACGATCAGCGGCAGGGCGGCCGCCAGCGCGTCGTCGGACAGGGCGGCGGCACGCTCGACATAGGCGATCTCGGCCGGGCTCTTGATGAGGCGCAGGCGGCTGACGATCGCCGAGGCGTCGACGATCTGGCCAAAGCTCTGGAGCTGGTTGTCGAGCAGGCGCGCATTGCGGCCGGTGAGGCCGTGCGTGTCATATTCGATGCCGATGCGGCAGCCGAGAAGGTCGAGGTCGGAGAGTAGGTTCTTCAGGTCCATCGTCGGGTCCGCATTGACGCGGTCGACCCAGATTTCGATCTTCTCGATGTTGGAGGTGTGGCGAGCCTGGCGCAGGTCCGCCGAGCGCGTCAGCAGCACCATCTGGCCGTTCGCCTTGACGATAAGCGTCTGGAAGAAGCAGTAGCCGAACGTGTCGTAGCCGGTCAGCCAATACATGCTCTCCTGCGAAAACAGCAGCATGGCCTCGATCTTCTCCTCGCGCATGCGCGACGTCAGGCGCTGGAGCCGGTTGGCGTATTCCTCGGTGTCGAAGTGAAGGGCCATGGCGGTGTTCTCCCCCGTCCTCATCTAATCTGTGGGCTTACGCCCTTATCATGATCGCCGAAATCTGGCGTCCGTAATCGGGTTCCTGCCGGTGCGTCGTGCGCCGGTATGAGTAGAAGCGATCCTCGTCGGGATAGGTGCAGATATCGAGGTTTTCTGCCGTCACCCCGGCATCGTTCAGCCGTTGCGTGGTCAGTCCCGGCAGGTCGAACATGGAATGTCCGGCCTTTTGCGAGCGCGTGAAATAGCGCTCGTAGGCTTTATCGACGGCGAGGAAGCGTTCGACGAATTCCGGGCCGACCTCGTAGTTTTCGCGCCCGATTGAAGGGCCGAGGCTGGCAAGGATGTTTTCGCGTTTCGCGCCGAGCGCTTCCATCGCGGCGATGGTGTTTTCCAGCACGCCATAGAGCGCGCCCTTCCAGCCGGCGTGCGCCGCGCCGACGACGCGCGCCTGCGGGTCGCAGAACAGGATCGGGCCGCAATCGGCCGCCAGCACGCCGAGCACGATGCCGGGCGTGGCGCTGACCAGCGCGTCGGCCTGCGGGCGCGCACCGTCATAGCTGTCGTCGACCACGATAACGTCAGGCGAATGAACCTGGTGCACGGTGGCAAGCCGCGCCGGCGTGGCTGCGAACCAGCGCGCGACGCGGGCGCGATTCTCCTCGACATTGCCGCGCTCGTCTTTCGAGCCGAGGCCGACATTGAGGCCGCGATAGATGCCGTCCGATACGCCGCCGGCCCGCGTGAAGAAGCCGTGGCGCGCGACGTCGCCGGCGCCTTTCGCCAGCAGCGGGCTTTCGATCGGGGAGGGAAGCGCTTGGTCCTGCATGGTCTCTCGGCTGGGCTTGGGGACGGGCTGCCGGGCAAGGATTCCGCCGGGGCATTCGGGGTGCAAATCGGGCCGGATGTTGTCCGGCCCGAGACCCGGTGTCAATCCGGCTGGCGGAAGGGAGACAGCGCAAGCTGCGTGCTGCCGACGGCTAACACCTTGAAAAGATCGCCCATTTTACCCGCACCTGAGCCTGCCAGCCGGTCGACATCGGCAAGAATAGACTGCTGCGTCGCCTCGTCGCGGTGGCGGCCGAGCGCGGAGGCGCGTTCGCCGATGCCCAAGCCGACGAGGAAATCACCCTGATGCAGCATGCCGTGCACATGCAGGCCCGCACTAAGCGCGGCACCCGCCAGGCGTTCGAAGTCGACATGGCTCGTCAGGTCCGCCTCGCCGGGATGGGCGAGCGGCGGGTCGAAGTCGTGTTTCAGCACCGCCTGCAGCGTATCGCCGAAGCCGGTGACGAAATGGCCGTAGTCGATCACCAGCGCCGTGCCGCCGAAGCGGGCGATGCGCTCGCCGATCGTCGCCATCACGGCTTCACGGGCCGGTGCGATCTCGAAGATCGTGCCGTTCGGCACGGACTTGTGGTGTTCCGGCATCAGCGCCGGGTCGAGGCTGGCGACACCGGCGGCAAAGGTCAGTTCGTCCTCGGCATCGAGGCCGACCAGGCGCTCGCGAAAACCGGCCGTGGTCTTGATGAATTGGCGGATCGGGATCGCGTCGAACAGCTCGTTGGCGGCGAGCAGCACGAAACCGTCCGGCAATTCCTCGAAGCTGTCGTGCCAGGTGACGCGGGAGGCGTGCGTGCCGAGCGTCTCGTGCTGGATGGTGCGCAGCTTCGGGCTCGTCTCGATCAGGTGGATCGTCGCGCTGTCATAGAGCTGCGGCGCGAGCTTGGCGATGACGCGCAGCATGTCGGCCATCATCGTGCCGCGGCCGGGGCCGATTTCGGCGATGCGCACATCGGAAGGCCCGCCGTGTTTCTGCCAGGCATGGACGAGGAAGATGCCGAGCATCTCGCCGAACAGCTGGCTCACCTCCGGTGCCGTGACGAAATCGCCGGCGCGGCCGAAGGGATCGCGAGTGCGGTAATAGCCGTGTTCGGGATCGGCGAGGCAGAGCGCGAAATAGTCGGTGACGCTGATCGGGCCGTTGGTGCGGATCAGCGCCTTGATCTTGCGGGCGAGGGGTGTCGGCATGGGCGTGCTCAGGCGCTTGCCGGCCGGGCCGCGCGGGCACGAACGATCGCCCACAGGCCGAGGGCGAGCATGGGCAGCGAGAGCAGCATGCCCATGGTGAGCCAGCCGCCGACGAGGTAGCCGAGCTGCGGGTCCGGCTCGCGGAAGAATTCCACCGTGATGCGCGACAGCGCATAGCCGGCGACGAAGATGCCGGTAACGATGCCGGGGCGCTTGAGCGCGCCGAACCGGTAAATGGCGACGGCGAGCACGGCGAGCAGTACGATGCCTTCCAGGCCCGCCTCGTAGAGCTGGCTCGGATGGCGGGCGAAGGGGCCGGCTTCCGGGAAGATGACGGCCCAGGGCGCGTCCGACAGGCGGCCCCAGAGCTCGCCGTTGACGAAATTGGCGATGCGGCCGAAGAACAGGCCGATCGGCACGACGGCGGCGACGATGTCGAACAGGCTCCACATCGCGATGCCGTTGCGGCGTGCGAAGAGGATCATGGCGAGCGTCGTGCCGGCAAGCCCGCCGTGGAAGGACATGCCGCCGTTCCAGACCTGGAGGGCGCGCAGCGGGTCGGCCGCGACATTGGGGAAATCGTAGAACAGGATATAGCCGATGCGGCCACCCAGAATGATGCCGACGGCGGCCCAGACGAGGAAGTCGTCGAGCTGGGTGCGGCTCATCGGCGCGTCGGCCGCCCACAGCCGCGGCGTTTCGATCAGCCGGCGCGCATAGAGCCAGCCGAGCAGGATGCCCACGACATAGGCGATGCCGTACCAGTGCACGGCCACCGGGCCGATGGAGAAGGCGATCGGATCGATCTCCGGGTAGGGCATGATGGCGAAGAGTTGGGCTATGTTCGTCAAGGCTAATGTCTTCCGGTTTTCGCGCGGAAGATGGAGGCGCCTTACGGCAGGGTCAAGGCGATAAATCGTGATAGGGCGCCGCCGAGTGGCTCGAACGGCCGGCGATCCACCGGAATCCGCTTGCAAGGAACGGTTCCAGACCCTACCTCAGTGCCAAGGTGCGGGCGAGGATTGCCCGCAGGACCACCATCGACACCCGAGGAGGGCAGACCATGACCACCGGTGCCAACCGCATTCTCGACGACTTCGCCAAGCTGATGACCGATGCCGCCGGCGCCGCCCAGGGCGTGCGCAAGGAGGCCGAGACGGTGTTCCGCGCGCAGGCCGAGCGCTTCATCAACGGCATGGACCTCGTCAAGCGCGAGGAGTTCGAGGCGGTGCGCGAAATGGCGATCAAGGCGCGGGACGAAAACGACGCGCTGCTGAAGCGTATCGAGGCCCTCGAAGCCCGCCTCAACACGGGCAACTGAGCCGTTTCAGGACAGGTTTTGCTAGACGAGAGCCGGTTGGCGTGATTCACATCGCGCCAACCGTTTTTTTTAATAAAATTTTTACCCCTGTGGACACATCCGAAAAGCCCTTTTCGCAGAGTCTCTTAAGCGTCCGACCTGAATCTTTTTCACAACCTCTGTCCACAACCGGGCGGAGAAAATGGCGGGGCGGGGGCTGGCGTCGTGACTCCGCCGTTATACACTGATTTTAAATGATGATTCGAGACGGGCAGCGCAAGGTTCGGACAGGGTAAGTCGTCCAGATTGCGTTTAGTGCCGAGCAATCATTCAGTGTTGTATCTCCGAGTATGGTTTGCAGCGTCGCGGTGTGAGCGCGATTTTGCACGCCTGCCGGTCGAGAAGGTGATGCATGAGCCTTATGGAATTGGATATCGGGCGTCAGTCCAACCCGGTCGACATGATCGAGTTCGTCGCGGCCAACAATGATTGGACCTTCGAACGCTCCGGCGAAGACGAGATCGCGATGACCGTCGAGGGCAAGTGGACGGACTACCACGTCTCCTTCTCGTGGATGGAAGAGTTCGAGGCGCTGCACTTGGCTTGCGCCTTCGACATCAAGGTTCCCGAAAGCCGCGTCGCCGAGGTGCACTGCCTGCTTTCGCATGTGAACGGCCAGGTGCTGATGGGCCATTTCGACCTGTGGCGCCGCGAGGACGTGGTGATCTTCCGCCAGTCGCTGCTGCTTGCCGGCGGCGCCGAGCCCACCAACAAGCAGGTCGAAGTGCTGCTCTCCAGCGCGCTTGAAGCCTGCGAAGCCTATTTCCAGGCCTTCCAGTTCGTCGTCTGGTCCGGCATGGCGGCCGAGGCCGCCGTCGATGCAGTGCTCTTCGAGACCGTCGGAGAAGCGTGAAAATGGCAGTTGCAGGTTCAGGGCCTATCGTTCTCATCGGCGCCGGCAATATGGGCGGCGCGATGCTGGCCGGCTGGTTGAAGAGCGGCATTGCCGGCTCCTCGGTGATCGTGATCGATCCCGGCCCGCAGCCGGCCATGGCCAAGCTGATCGCCGACAACGGTGCGCGCCATGAAACGGCAGCCCCCGAGGGCGTGAAGGCCGGCATCCTCTTTGTCGCGCTCAAGCCGCAGCTTATCGATCAGGTCCTGCCGGGCCTGAAGGGGCTGGTCGGACCGGAGACCGTCGTGGTGTCGGTTGCCGCCGGCAAGACGATCGCCAATCTCGAAGGTCATCTCGGCGAGGCCGCCACCGTGCGCGCCATGCCGAACACGCCGGCGATGATCGGCCGCGGCGTCACCGGCGCCTTTGCCAATGCCCTGGTTTCCCAAACGCAGCGCGATTTCGTGCATTCGCTTCTGAAAGTCAGCGGTCCCGTCGAATGGGTCGCGACCGAAGGCGATATCGACGCCGTCACGGCAGTCTCGGGCAGCGGCCCGGCTTATGTTTTCTATCTCGTCGAGTGCATGGCGGAGGCAGGGCGCAAATTGGGCCTGCCGGCGGACCTCGCCATGCGGCTCGCACGGGAAACCGTCGCGGGGGCTGGTGAATTGCTTCACCAGTCCCCCGACGACGCCGGACGCCTGCGCCAGAACGTCACCTCGCCCGGCGGCACCACGGCCGCGGCCCTCTCGGTCCTGATGGCTGAGGACGGCATGCAGCCGCTCTTCGACAAGGCCATCGCCGCCGCCCGCACGCGCGCCGAGGAACTGGCGGGCTGAGCTCGTTGTTTTTACGCAATTCCTGACGGAAAACCGCTTCGCACCTTTCCCGGAATTGCTTCCAAGGATTTCCCATGAGCGACACCATCACCTATGCCGATTTCGAGCGCGTCGACATTCGCGTCGGCACCATCATCGAGGCGCTGCCCTTTCCGGAAGCGCGCAAGCCGGCCTACAAGCTGACGATCGATTTCGGCCCCGAGATCGGCACGAAGAAATCCTCGGCGCAGATCACCGTGCACTACACGCTGGAAGAACTCGTCGGCCGCCAGGTGCTGGCCGTCGTCAATTTCCCGCCGCGCCAGATCGGTCCGGTGCGTTCGGAGGTGCTGACGCTCGGCTTCGAGGACGAGACCGGCGCGATCGTTCTCGCCGGCGTCGGCCAGCCGGTGCCCAACGGCAAGAAGATGTGCTGATTAGTGGATATCCCGCGACACCGGCGGTCCTAGCCGGAAGTCGGTGAACTCGGCTTCAAAGCCTTCGCGCTGCGGCGAGCAGGCCGTGACGCCGACCGAGAGGTCCGGAACCTCCGGCGGGAAATAGGCGAGGCGGGCCACCCGCCATTCCGTCAGGGCATCCGTGCGGTACTGGATGAAAAGCGCGTCGCCGTTGCGTGTCACCCGCACCGAGATCAGGTCGAAGTCGTGATCGATGCGGAAGGCGGACCAGTCTGAATGGCCGCGCGTCACCACCACGCTGAAATGTTTTGCGCCGTCGGTGAATTCGATGCCGCATTTCACCCACAGGGTTTCGTCGTGGCGGATCATCAGGCCGGCCTGGTCGTAGAGCGTTTCGTAATGCCCGCGAAACGTCGTCTCCAGCGTGAAGTCACCGGTCCACGATCGGTGCAGGAAATGACCGCTGTCGGGCTGGAAGCCGTAATAGGTGCGCTGCCAAAAATCGGTCTTGAGGCCGGTTTTGATGTGGAGGTGACTGTCGCGGACGGCACCTGCCGGCGGTGGATTGAACCAGGCCATGCCGTCGAAGGGAAAATCGCTCATCGGTTCCTCCTGTCGATCATGCAGGAATGCGGATCGTCGCGCGCAGGCCGCCCATCGGGCTGTCCGACAGCGTGACATTGCCGCCGTGGCTGCGCGCGATGTCGCGGGCGATGGCCAGGCCGAGGCCGGTCCCGGATGCATCGAGATTGCGCGCCTCGTCGAGGCGGAAGAACGGCTTGAAGACGTCGTCGCGCGAGCGTTCCGGAATCCCCGGGCCATCGTCATCGACGGTGATCGTCAGCCATTTGGCGCGGTGGCGGGCCTCGACATGCACGGTCTTGGCGTAGCGCATCGAATTCGAGACGAGGTTGCCGACGAGCCGGCTGAAGGCGTTCGGGCGCACCATGACGTCCTCCTCGCCGTCGATCTCGCTGGAGAAGGCGCGTTCGTGCAGCTCGGCTTCCATGGCGAACTTGTCGAAGAGGTCGGAGAGCCGCAACTGGCCGACGTCCTCCTCGACATCGCCGCGCGCGAAGGAGAGGTAACCTTCGAGCATGGTCTGCATGTCGGCGACATCCTTGTGCAGGCCCTGCAGGTCCGGATTGTCGCCGGCGAGCGCCAGCTGCAGCTTGAAGCGGGTGAGGATGGTGCGCAGGTCGTGGCTGACGCCGGTCAGCATGGCGGTGCGCTGTTCCATCTGCCGCTCGATGCGCTCGCG
This sequence comes from Shinella sp. GW821-FHT10F02, assembly GCF_058809275.1. NCBI lineage: Bacteria > Pseudomonadati > Pseudomonadota > Alphaproteobacteria > Hyphomicrobiales > Rhizobiaceae > Shinella > Shinella sp. GW821-FHT10F02. The sequence continues at coordinate 274,289 of NZ_JBXASL010000009.1, forward strand.
CATGAGGATGAAGGCGAGGCCGGCGCGGCGTACCTCGTCGGCGCCGCGCGGCGCGAAATCCTCCGGCATTTTCTGGCCCTTGCCAAAGCTTTCCGCGGCCTGCGCCAGCGCCAGGATCGGCCGGATCTGGCCGCGCAGGAAGAGGATCGAGATGGTGATCAGCACCAGCGAGGTGCCGACCATCCAGAGCAGGAAGATATGGGTATTGGAGGCATAGGCCTGGTTGCGCCGGGCGTAGACGCGCAGGATCTTGTTGTCGAGCAGGATGCGGATCTCGACGAGATTGCTTTCGCCGACGGTGTCGATCCAGAACGGGCGGCGGATCTGGCGCACGATCTCTTCGCTCAGGATTTCATCCAGGATGTTGAAGAACGGCTTGGTGCGCGGCGCCGGCAGCTCGGTGCCGGGCTCAATCGCGACGTTCAGCTCCAGCCGCTCGCGCGCGATGCGGATGATCTCGGTATAGTTGGCATCCTGCGGATAGGTGTCGATGAGATCGATGATGGCGGCGATGTCGCGGGTGACGGCGGTCGACAGGCGCTGCGTCACGAGCTGCCAGTGGCGCTCCATGAAGACGAAGGCGACGACCGATTGCAGCAGCACCATCGGGATGATGATGATGAGCAGCGAGCGCGCATAGAGACCCGTCGGCAACTGGCGGCGCAGCCAGCGGCCGAGACGCTTCCAGCCGGCGGCCGGCGCGCGCTCGATATCCCGCTTGAAGGTCTCGAACGTGGTCATCGGACCAGTATTTCCCTATGGGCGCGGCGGCGTTTCTCCGAGTCGCGCCAAGAGCTTGCCTTCGGGTTTTCATGCAGAGGCGCACGGAAAACCGCGTTAAAGCTTTTGTTGAAGTGACCTCGGCAGCGCACGGTCAGCCTTGCTCCACGCTCAATCGATAGCCGATGCCGCGCACGGTTTGCAGCCACACCGGGTTGGACGGATCGTCCTCGATCTTACGCCTCAAGCGATTGATCTGCACGTCGATTGTGCGTTCTCCCACTTCTGTTTCTTCGCCGATCAGCTCGTGGCGCGGAATGGTTTCGCCGGCGCGCAGCGAGAAGAGCAGCATGATCTCCTGCTCGCGGTCGGTCAGCCGGATGGCGTCGCTGCCGCGCTTCAGCTCTTTGCGCACGATGGAGAAGGTGTAGGGGCCGAACATGACCTGCTCGATCTTCGGCGTCGTCGGCGGGGCGTTGCGCTTCAGGATGTTGTTGATGCGCAGCACCAGTTCACGCGGCTCGAAGGGTTTGGAGAGGTAGTCGTCCGCGCCGGCCTCCAGGCCTTCGATGCGGGCCTTGGATTCGGCAAGCGCCGTCAGCATCAGGATCGGCACGGGGCGGATGTCGCGCAGGCTCTTGGTCAGCGACAGGCCGCTTTCGCCGGGCATCATCACGTCCATGATGATGAGGTCGAAGTCGAGGCCGCGGAGCTTGCGCCGTGCCTCGTCGGCATCGCCCGCAACGGTCACGCGAAAACCCTGCTCCATCAGGTAGCGGTTGAGCAGTTCGCGGATGCGGGTGTCGTCGTCGACGACGAGAAGATGGGATGCGTCGTCGGAGGGTGCGCCGGCAGCGGTCATCGTCTTCCTCCTTTTCAGTCTTTCATTCGGTCTTGGCGTTCTGCATGCCGGTGAGGAACTGGATCACCACCCGGCGGTCGTCCGCGTTCATCGCCTCAAATGCACGGGCGATGCGGCGGGATTGCGGCTCGGCAAGCGCCAGCGCCAGGTCCCGTCCAGCCCGTGTCGGGTAGAGTTTTCGCTGGCGGCGATCCTCAGGGCCGGCCACCTGCTGGATATAGCCGGAATCGATCAGCTGCTTCAAGACGCGCGCCAGGCTCTGCTTGGTGATCTTCAGCGTGTCGAGCAGGTCGGCGACTGTCATGCCGGGCTCGCGGTTGACGAAGTGCACGACGCGGTGGTGGGCGCGGCCAAAGCCGCTCTTTTCCAGGATCGCGTCGGGATCGGAAATGAAGTCGCGATAGGCGAAGAAGAAGCCCTCGATGATCTCGAAATCGATGCGTCCGCCGCCTGTCATGGCATCCTCGTGCAGCTCGTCTTCGCCGCTCTTGTCCGCCACCTGCCGGGCCACGTTGTCATTTCCTTTCATGCCTTGCCGTCCCCGCATAATTTATAGCAAAATACGTCAGTTTTATTGACATATTTTTCCGCCCTTGATAGGGTCCGCGCGCATTGCGGTCCCCGGGCGCCGAAGAATTCCGGTGTTTTGCCGATCCCCAATCCGGATTACGCTCTCAATCAGGTAATCCTGCCCGTTTCTGGTTAGACCGTAACGGGCGAAACAATCAACTTGAAAGAATGGCGCGGCAGCGCCGGAGGATGACACGATGGCAGTTCCCTTTGACCAACTGGACGGACAAATCTGGTTCAACGGCGAATTCGTCGACTGGAAGGACGCGAAGATTCACGTCCTGACGCACGGCCTGCATTATGCAAGCGCGGTGTTCGAAGGCGAGCGCGCCTATGGCGGACGCATCTTCAAGCTCACCGAGCATAACCAGCGCCTGCATGCCTCGGCCGAAATCCTCGGCTTCAAGATTCCCTACTCCGTGGAAGAGCTGGATGCGGCCACCACCGAACTCCTTAAGCGCCAGGGCTTTTCGGAAGCCTATGCGCGGCCGATCGCCTGGCGCGGTTCGGAGATGATGGGCGTTTCGGCGCAGAACAACCGCATCAACGTGGCGATCGCCATCTGGCAGTGGGGCAGCTACTTCAACCCGGCCGAAAAGCTGAAGGGCATCCGCCTCGACATCGCCGAGTACCGCCGCCCGGACCCGAAGACCGCGCCGTCGAAGTCGAAGGCTGCCGGCCTCTACATGATCTGCACGATCTCCAAGCACGCCGCCGAAGCCAAGGGCTATGCGGATGCGCTGATGCTCGATTATCGCGGCCAGGTGGCCGAAGCGACCGGCGCCAACGTCTTCTTCGTCAAGGACGGCGTCATCCACACGCCGGTGCCGGACTGCTTTCTCGACGGTATTACGCGCCGCACGGTCATCGGTCTCGCCAAGCGCCGCGGCTATGAAGTCGTCGAGCGGGTGATCATGCCGGAAGAGCTTTCGGACTTCTCCGAATGCTTCCTGACCGGTTCGGCCGCCGAAGTGACGCCGGTCTCGGAAATCGGTCCCTACCGCTTCACGCCCGGCACGATCTCGGAAACGCTGATGAACGACTATATGAAGGAAGTCTACCCGGTCGCGGCCGCTGCGGAATAAGCAGCTGCGGGTGTGGAAACACCCCCCTCTGGCCTGCCGGCCATCTCCCCCTCAAGGGGGGAGATCGGATGGGGCAATGTTTCGCCCATCATAGACGTTGCATCTGAAGCTGTGGTCTCTCGTCTTGCCGATCTCCCCCCTTGAGGGGGAGATGCCCGGCAGGGCAGAGGGGGGTAAACCCCACCAAAACAAAGGCGGCCGCAAGGGCCGCCTTCTCTTTTTCAAATAGGCCCGCAGCTTACCGCTTGCCGAGCACGGCGCCGACGATTGCGGTCAGCACACCGCCGCCGACGAGGCCGCCTATGCCGTCGGCGACCAGGCCGCTGAGGCCGGCTTCACCGCCCAGCATCTGCAAGAGAAGGCCGCCCCCGACCCCGCCGATGGCGCCGACCACGGTGCGCACGATCGCGCTCACGGCTGCCTGTTTCAACGCGGCACCGGCCACATTGCCGCCGATGGCGCCGGCGATGAGCTGCGTGATGATGGGTACCAATGCTTCCATGACTTCCCCTCCGAAAGGTCCGCCCGGAATGAGAGTGCCCGAGCCGGACGCTTGCCTCGCTGCCGGGCGCGGTCTGGAGCCCGCGCGCCGTTGCCGAAAAATTCGGCAGCTGCAACGTGCGAACAATTTTGGGATAAGTCAATTTACCCGTGTGCGTCCTGCACCGGAGATTTGCCCCGCAGATCTGGCCATGAAAAGAGGCGGCCGCTTGCGCGACCGCCTCCTCCTTCCCCGCATGGCTTGGTGCCGCGGTCGTTATTCTGCTGCCGCGATGACGCCGCGGCGGATCTGGTCTTCCTCGATCGATTCGAAGAGGGCGCGGAAGTTGCCTTCACCGAAACCTTCGTCGCCCTTGCGCTGGATGAACTCGAAGAAGATCGGGCCGATCACGGTTTTCGAGAAGATCTGGAGGAGGATCTTCGTCATGCCACCGTCGACGACGCCTTCGCCGTCGATCAGGATGCCGTGTTTCTTCATGCGTTCCACCGGCTCTTCATGGCCGACGACGCGCACATAGGAGCGGTCGTAATAGGTCTCCGGCGGGCCGGGCATGAATTTCACGCCGTTTGCCGCGAGCTTGTCGGTGGCGTCGTAGATCCCGTCCGTGCCGACGGCGATGTGCTGGATGCCTTCGCCCTTGTACTTCTTCAGGTATTCGACGATCTGGCTCGTCTCGTCCTTCGATTCGTTCAGCGGAATGCGGATCTTGCCGCAGGCGGACGTGATGGCGCGCGAGACGAGGCCGGTGATGCGGCCGTCAATGTCGAAGAAGTGGATCTGCTTGAAGTTGAACAGTTCGCGGTAGAAATCCCACCACTTGTCCATGTTGCCGCGATAGACATTGTGGGTCAGGTGATCGAGGAAGTAGAAGCCGACGCCTTCCGGCTTGGGGTCGCGCGCGCCCGTCCAGTCGAATTCCGCGTCATAGGCGGAACCCTTGGCGCCGTATTTCTCGATGAAGTAGAGCAGGGAGCCGCCGATGCCGACGATGGCAGGCACATCGAGCGCCTTGTCGTCGCCGTCATAGGGCGTGGCACCCTTGGAAACGGCATGCTCGAAGGCATGTTTCGCGTCGACCACGCGCCAGGCCATCGAGGCGGCGCAGGGGCCGTGCACGTCGGCGAACTTCATGGCATGCGAGCCGGGCTCGGCATTGATGACATAGTTGATGTCGCCCTGGCGCCAGACGGAGATCGCCTTCTCGCGGTGGGTGGCGACCTTGCTGTAGCCCATGCGGGCAAAAAGCTCTTCCAGCTTTTCCGGCTCGGGATGGGCGAACTCGACGAACTCGAACCCGTCGGTGCCGGCCGGGTTGTCGGCGGTGATCACGGCCGGCGGTGCGTCATGCGGGAAAGGTCCCATGGTTCGTCCTCCTCGATTGGATCTGGGAGGAGTATGGCGCGTCTTCCATGCAATGTGCGTGCATAGTGCTTGCCTTTTGGCAAATCGATGCGATGTTCTTGCATGAATAGCGAAAAAGGGGGGAAATTCATGCAGCTCGACGACTTCGACCGAAAGCTGCTGCTGCATTTGCAGCAGGATGCGCGCCTGACGAACAACGAGCTGTCGGAGCGCATCAACCTGTCGCCCTCGCAATGTTCGCGCCGGCGCATCCGGCTGGAGGAGGAGGGCGTCATCCGCGCCTACCGCGCGGAGCTCGACCGGGAAAAGCTCGGCCTCGGCATCGTCATCGTCGTCACGGTGACGCTCTCCACGCACAACCGCGACAATGCGGTGCGCTTCGCGCGGTTGATTTCCAACCTGCCGGAAGTGCTGGAGGCGTTTTCGCTGACGGGGGAGATGGACTACATCATCAAGGTGGTGGTGCCGAACCTGAAAGCGCTCTCCGCCTTCGTCAACGACGTGCTGCTGCCGCACGAATCCGTCTCGCATGTGAAGACGGCGATCGTGCTCGATACATTGAAGGAAACGACCGCCTTGCCGCTCTGAGAATTGTTGCCCTTCGGCAACAGCCGTCCGCATTGCCCTGTTCCCGGCGGAACACGTTGGAGTCCGGTGCCGTTGTAGAAACCAGACACACACGGACAAGATGTCAGGGAACAGGACAATGCAGTCGAACTCCACCAGCCAGCACAACCCGGTCGCGACGCGCCTGCGTCCCGTCGTCTATCTCTATGCCGCGGTCAATATCGCCGTCGTCGCGTTGCTCTTTTCCACCGTCTCGCCGACGCTTGCGACCGGCCCCGCGCAGGAGCTGGCAAGCCTGCGCTGAGTTGGCGCTTGGTCTTCGCTCTGCCTTGCGGCTATATCAGGCGCAAAGCGGCAACCGAGCGAGGACCCCATGGGCATGCTTCAGGCGGGCATCATTCCCGTCACCCCCTTCCAGCAGAACTGCACCATTCTCTTCGACAACGAGACGAAGGAAGGCGTGGTCGTCGACCCCGGCGGCGACGTCGAGGTGATCCTGCAGACGGTGAAGGACAACGGCATCACGGTGAAGGAAATCTGGCTGACCCACGGCCATATCGACCATGCCGGCGGCGCCAAGGAACTGAAGGAAGCACTCGGCATCGACATCGTCGGCCCGCACAAGGACGATCTCTCCCTGTTGCAGCGGCTGGAGGCGCAGGCCTCGATGTTCGGCGTGCCGATGAAGGTCAGCAATGTCGTGCCGGACCGCTGGCTCGAAGATGGCGATAAGGTCTCCTTCGGCGACCATGAGTTCGAGGTCTATCACACGCCGGGCCACGCGCCGGGCCACGTCATCTACTTCAACCGCGGCCAGGGTTTCGCCCATCTCGGCGACGTGCTGTTCCAGGGCTCGATCGGCCGCACCGGCCTGCCGGGCGGCAACCACCAGCAACTGCTGGACTCGATCCGCGACAAGGTGTTCCCGCTCGGCGACGAGGTCGGTTTCCTCTGCGGCCACGGCCCGGGCGGCAAGATCGGCGAGGAGCGCCGCACAAACCCGTTCCTGCGGGGCCTCTAGAAACGAAAAAGGCGGGCGCCCATGGCGCCCGCCTTTTGATGTCGGACCGCTCGCCTCAGCCGGCGGTGCAGAAGTGCTCCAGGCCGTCATAGCCGACGAAGGTGCCGGTGTTCGGGTTGAACGACTGGTAGCGCTGCGAGCAGTAGTTATACCAGGACTGGGTCCAGGGCTCATAGGTCGGCACGACGACCGGCTGGCGGTAGATCACGCGCGGCTCGGGCTCCGGGTAATAATCCGGCTCCACATAGACGCGGCGTTCTTCATAACGCGGCTGGTTGGCGATCGCGTTGCCGATGATGACACCCGTGGCCAGGCCCAGGGCGCCACCGATGACGGCATCGCGGCCATGGTTGCGACCGTGATTGCGGCCATAGTCGCGGTCGCGGTTATGGCGGCGCGGCTTGCGATATTCGTAGGGGTCGCCTTCGCGCCAGTAGCCGTCACGATTGCGGTCGCGTGCTTCAACGACGCCCGCGGTTGCGGTGAGCGTCGTCGCGGCGACGGCAGCGGACAACACGAGTGTCTTGATGAATTTGTTCATAGTGCCGTTCCTTTGGACGCCGGCCTTTGCCGGTGATGACGGGAACAAACTAAAAGAGTACGGCTGAACGGTGGCTGAACGAAAAAACCCGGCATCTCTGCCGGGCTCCAACTTGAAAATCCTGAGTGAAAGCCGGTTCAGCCGGCGATCTGCAGGTTGACCGCCTTCGGCCCCTTGCCGCGACGATCAGGTTCCGTGTCGAAGCTTACCTTCTGGTTCTCGGAAAGGCCGTTCAGGCCGGAAGCCTGCACAGCGGAAATGTGTACGAAGATATCCGCACCACCGTTGTCGGGCTTTATGAAGCCAAAGCCCTTCTCGGTGTTGAAGAATTTTACGGTGCCAGTCTCGGCCATGCGTCAGGTCCTTTTCTCTCTGCCCGTATATTTGGCGGCGGGCAGCATATAGTTTTGCCCCAAGGGGCGTTAGGCAGGCAGTTCTCGAGGTTGAGGAAAGGGTCCTGTTTTCACCGCAGCCAGCCATCCCCAGACAATCTTATGGACTGTGCGGATCTTGGCTGCCCGGAATTATTTCGCGTCTCCGGCGCGCTTTTATTCAAGGTCTTCCCGTGTTCGCAAATTGCCCGAACGGCGCAAGAGTGATGCGTTTGTGTGAAATTGGCAAGCAAAAGTTTTGGGGTGTGTTTGATGTGCCTCACTTTGGTCAAATTCCGGGCGATTGCCGAAAAATGCCGCAGGTTACAGGCGCGTCGCACCGTCTGGTATGACTTATATTGTGAGGCTCAAAGCAACGTGCGCGGCGGGCGCCGCCGTCACTCCGTCGCGCTCGCGCGGGACACGCGCAGTAGTGTGCCGCTGGCATCGTCGGTCAGGAGAAGCAGGGCTCCGTCGGGGGCCACGACCACATCGCGGATGCGGCCGAATTCGCCGTCGAACAGCCGCTCTTCCGAGACGATCGCCCCGCTCTCGTCACGCTCCAGGCGGGCGAGGAGTTGGTATTTGAGCGCCGCGACGAGCAGGTTGCCGTCCCATTCCGGGAACATCGCGCCGCGGTAGACGGCAATCGCACCCGGCGCAATGGACGGGTCCCAATAATAAAGCGGGTCCTCGAAACCCTTGGCCGATGAGCCGAGGTCGAATTCGGCGCCCGAGTAGTGCCGGCCATAGGAAACGAGCGGCCAGCCGTAGTTGCGGCCGGGCTGCGGGTTGTTGATCTCGTCGCCGCCGCGCGCGCCATGCTCGGCCGACAGCAGCGTGCCATCCTTCGGGTCGATCGCTAGGCCTTGCGGGTTGCGGTGGCCCTTCGACCAGATCTCGGCAAGCCCGTCGGAGGTGCCGAGGAAGGGGTTGTCGGCATGCGGGCTGCCATCCGGATTGATGTGCAGGATGGCGCCGGCATGGTCGCGCGGGTCCTGCGCGCGTTCGTCCTCGCCACGGTCGCCGATGCCGAAGAACAGGCTGCCGTCCTTGGCAACCGCGATGCGCGAGCCGAAATGCTGGCCGCGCGGCGTAAGCCGGCTCATCAGGAAGATGTGTGTCGTGTCTTCTAGCGCGGTGTCGTCGGCTGAGAGTTTTGCCTTCGCGACCGCCGTGCCCGCGCCGCCATCGCCCCTGGCGCTATAGGTCAGGTAGAGCGTGCGGCTCGTCGCGAAATCGGGGGCCAGCGCGATATCGAGCAGCCCGCCCTGGCCGTTCGTGGCGACGGCGGGCACGCCGCTGATCGGGGCGGAAATCCGGCCGTTCTTCACGAGGCGAAGCGTGCCCTGCTTTTCCGAGACGAGATAGCCGCCATCCGGCAGGACTTCGACGGACCAGGGCTGTTTCAGGCCGGTCGCCAGCGTCTCGACGACGAGTGGGGCCTTCTTGCTGGGGAATTCGCGGGTTTCTGCGGCGGCGGGGGAGGTGGCGAGCATGGCGGCGAGGAGGAATGCCGCGGTCGCGCTCTTTACAATGGCCTGCACGCGCCGAATGTCCTGTCGCATCACCGTCTCCCGTCCTTCGCCGTTAACTGGCCCAGAGCGGGGCGGCTTTCAAGAGCGCAGTCGGCGCGGTGGCGTCACTTTTGCGTGGGCTGAAGGTCGGTGGCGGTCTTCTCGATGCCGGACGTCTTGATCGTGTCGAGTGCCACGGCCGGCGGCGACATCAGGCTGATGACCATCGCGACGCAGGCGGCAAGCGCCGTCATGGCGATCAGGAACATGGCGCGGGCTTCGCGCACCTTCGGCTTGTTGCCGACCTTGTCCTCGTCCAGAAACATCGTTTTCCCCTTCGTCTTTTTCGCTTTGCCGTGACATCGAAAAAGCCCGCCGAAGTCGGCGCTTGAAGGACCGAATTGCGGCAAGGCACGGCATTTATTGTGGCGAAAAGATGGCAGGGTAAAAAAGCCGGATTTTCAGTGTGTTCGGTCGAATAGACCGCCCGGTTCCGCCGTTCTAGATGCCTCTTCGGCCGAACTGGCGGAGGGGGCGGACGACGCGCGTTTCGGCGGGTGCGGCGCTTGCTGCCGCGGTGAGTTCGGCCAGCGCCTGCACGGGCTCGTCCTCAAGCTCGGGGTAGGTGAGGTTGAAGCTCGTCGGCGCCAGTTCCGGACGGGCGAGCAGGTAGCCCTGCATCAGCGGCCCGCCCATCTCGCGGCACATCTCGATCATCTCCGGCTCCTCGATGCCGGCGACGATGGCGGTGATGCCCTTCTGGGCGAACTGGCCGATAACGACGCGCAGCAGCGCAAGGCCGGCGGAGTTTTCGGCGAAGCTGCCGAGCCAGGCCGTGTCGAAGGTCACGAATTGCGGCTGCAACCGTTGCAGGCGTTCGAGGTCGCGGTCTTCGCCTGTATAGTCGTCGATGGCGATGGCGAAGCCGCTTTCGTGCAGGCGCATGGCGAAACGCGACAGCACGTCCGGGTCGTCATAGGGATGTTCGCGAATCTCGCAGGCGATGCGCGCCGGCGGCAGGCCAGCCTCGTGGGCGGCAAGCCGCAGCCACTCCACCTCCTGGCGGATCGCCGGCTGCGTCAGGTAGAGGCCTGCCTGGAAATTGATGATGAGCGCCGCGTCTCGGCGGCCGAGCGCCCCGGCATTCAGGATATGCAGGCTGCGGCAAAGGCCGTCCACCGCGGCGCGCTCCTCCGGCGGCACGCGCTGGAAGAAATCGGCCGGCGAGCAGGGCATGTCGCCCATGCTGGCGCGGATCAGGCCCTTGAACGCCGAGATCTGCAACCGGCCGTCCGCCCGTTCCGAAAAGATCGGCTGGAGGGCTGATTGCAGCAGATAGGGGCCATAGAGCGCGCTGAGGGCGCCGTCCGGTTGACGGACGAGATTGGAAAATATGCTTCTTTCGCTCATGCAGCGCACCATCCGCCGGAACGATCACGACGGGGCCAGCATAGGCGGCACCCCTTAACGGCACCTTAATCTTTCGCGTAAAAATCTCTATTGTTAAAAGTCGTTTCAACCAATTAGTGTGATGATTTCACGACGTCGCCCCAATTCATTCGCGTCGTTGATGGCGTTCATGAAATTTTGCGTGCACGCCCGGCTTTTCCGCTTTTTTCGCCCTTCGCGCTTGCAAGACCGGCGCACATTCGACATAGACCTAACCGCTATGGAGCCCGGCGCTCCGGGTCCATGGCGTCAAGCCGTCTTTGAACCCGATGAGGACATCTCCATCATGGCCTTTCTTGCCGACGCCCTTTCCCGTGTGAAGCCTTCCGCCACCATCGCCGTTTCCCAGAAAGCGCGCGAGCTGAAAGCCAAAGGCCGTGACGTCATCGGGCTTGGTGCAGGTGAACCCGACTTCGACACGCCGGACAATATCAAGCAGGCGGCCATCGACGCGATCAACCGCGGCGAGACGAAGTACACGCCGGTCTCCGGCATTCCGGAGCTGCGCGAGGCGATCGCCAAGAAGTTCAAGCGCGAAAACAACCTCGACTACACCGCGGCGCAGACGATCGTCGGCACCGGCGGAAAGCAGATTCTTTTCAACGCCTTCATGGCCACGATGAACGCGGGCGATGAAGTCGTTATCCCGACACCTTACTGGGTGTCCTACCCGGAAATGGTGTCGCTGTGCGGCGGCACGCCGGTCTTCGTCGCGACGACGCAGGAAAACAATTTCAAGCTGAAGGCCGAAGACCTGGAAAAGGCGATCACGCCGAAGACCAAGTGGTTCATCTTCAACTCGCCCTCCAACCCGTCGGGCGCTGCCTACAGCCATGACGAGCTGAAGGCGCTGACGGACGTCTTGATGCGCCACCCGCAGGTCTGGGTGCTGACCGACGACATGTACGAGCACCTGACCTATGGCGACTTCAAGTTCGCGACCCCGGTCGAGGTCGAGCCCGGTCTCTACGACCGCACGCTGACGATGAACGGCGTCTCGAAGGCCTATGCGATGACCGGCTGGCGTATCGGCTATGCGGCCGGCCCGCTCTCGCTCATCAAGGCGATGGACATGATCCAGGGCCAGCAGACCTCCGGCGCGTGCTCGATTGCCCAGTGGGCGGCCGTCGAGGCACTGAATGGCACGCAGGCCTTCATTCCGGAAAACAAGAAGATCTTTGAAGGCCGCCGCGACCTCGTCGTCTCCATGCTGAACCAGGCCAAGGGCATCGAGTGCCCGTCGCCGGAAGGTGCCTTCTACGTCTATCCGTCCTGCAAGGGGCTGATCGGCAAGACCGCGCCGTCGGGCAAGGTCATCGAGACGGATGAGGATTTCGTGTCGGAACTGCTGGAATCGGAAGGCGTGGCCGTCGTGCACGGCTCGGCCTTCGGCCTCGGCCCGAACTTCCGCATTTCCTACGCCACCTCGGAAGAGCAACTCGAAGAGGCCTGCAAGCGCATCCAGCGCTTCTGCGCGGCCTGCAAGTAACACGGCCTTTGCCACCACAATCGAAACCCGCCGGAGACGGCGGGTTTTTTGTTTTCGGGCCGTGACATTTCCGCTTTCGCTTCCGATATAGGGAAAAGACGAACATCGGAGCAGGACCATGAAAGCCAAGTCACTCCCCATCGCCGGCCTGGTGACCCTTCTCGCCGCCACATCCGCGCCTGCCGCGGACGGCTATGGCAATGCCGAGCGGGGCGATGCAGCGCCGCATGGCAGGATCGTGGTCAACGACCGCGCTGAGGCGATGTCGATCTATGATTATTTCCTGAACAATCCGGGCAAGTCCCGCACCGTGCGCTTCGATCCGGGCGAATATTACAAGGGCCTGACCCGCGAGTACGACCGCTAAAGGCCGATCCTCCCTCTATAAGCCGATCATCGTCAGCATGATGAAGGTGGCGAAGAGGATGAAGTGCGTCATGCCCTCGATGGCGTTCGTCTCGCCGTCATTGAGGTTGATGGCGGCGGCGATCAGCGTGATCATCACCATGACCGTCTGAACGGGCGTCATCGCCATGACGAAGGGCTGGCCGGTATAGAGCGCGATCGCCTCCATCACCGGCACCGTCAGGATGACGGTGGAGAGCGAGGCGCCCATGGCGATGTTGACGACCGACTGCATGCGGTTGGCAAGCGCTGCGCGCAACGCCGTCAGAATTTCGGGTGCCGCCGAGATCGCCGCCACGACCACCGCCATCAGCGCCGGCGGTGCGCCGGAGCCCTTGAGGCCCACGCCGAGCAACACGGACATCACTTCCGCAAGCGCGCCGATCAGCACCACGCCGAGAACGATGACGATAATCGAGAAGGTCGCCGGCTCGTTTTCGTCCGGTGCCTTGCTCGGCAGGCCTTCCTTTCGCTCGGCGCGCGGATAGGCGTAACTGAAGAAATAGCTGTGCGGGCCGACCTGCATGCGCAGGAAGACGCCGTAGAGCGCGATCATCGCGCCGATGGTGAAGGCGGAATAGAGGTGCCAGCTTTCGCGCGGCACGAATTCCGGCACGACCATGGAAATGCCCATGGCCGTCAGGATCATCACGCCATAGGTCTTTCCCGAATCGTCATTGTAGGGCTGCTCGCCGTGGCGGATGCCGCCGAGCAGGGCGGCGAGCCCGAGGATGCCGTTGATGTCGAGCATCACCGCGGCATAGATCGTGTCACGCACCAGCGTCGGCGAGGTTTCGCCCTGCATCATGATCGCCAGCACGACGACCTCCACCAGCACCGCCGCGAGCGTCAGGATCATCGTGCCATAGGGATCGCCGACCTTCGAGGCGAGGATTTCCGCGTGGTGCGCGATACGGGTCGAGACGAGGATGATCGCGACGACCAGCGCGAAGGCCGCGACGAGCAGCGGCAGGCGCCCCATCTCCAGGAGGCTGTGTTCCGTCGCATAGGCGAGGATTGCGGCCGCAAGGCCGACGAACAGGACACGTTCCTTGATGAGGCTGGAGAGCATGGGCGGGCGGGCTCCTCGGCAGATGCGCTTGCCATAGATGTAGCCGAGCCGCGCCAAAAGGAAACGCCCGCGGTGGAGGAAACCGCGGGCGTTTTACCTCCACGGGGGAGGCGGGTGCGGGCGCGCCGGATTGCGGCGACGTGCCCGCACGGGATGTCAGGCGACGTTTTCGAGGATCGGGTAATCCGTGTAGCCCTTGGCGCCGCCGCCGTAGAAGGTGCCCTGGTCCGGGGCGTTCAGCACGGTGTCGTTCTTCAGGCGGTCCACGAGATCGGGATTGGCGATGAAGAGTTTGCCGAAGGCGACGAGGTCGGCCTTGTTTTCTTCGATGGCGTCGATCGCGAGTTCGCGGTTGTAGCCGTTGTTGACCATCCAGGCCGCCTTGCCGCCGGCAGCCTTGTAGGCTGCGCGCAGTGCCGCATAGTCGAACGGCGTGTCGCCCTGCTGGTGATCGCGCGGGCCGCCCGTGGCGCCTTCGATGACGTGGATATAGGCGAGGCCGTACTTGGCGAGGCCTTCAACGACATAGGTGAAGAGCGGCTGCGGGTTCGGATCGGAGGAATCGTTGGCGGGCGTTACCGGCGAGATGCGGATGGCTGTGCGGCCAGCGCCGATTTCCGCGGTGATCGCATCGACGACCTGGAAGAGCAGGCGGGCGCGGTTTTCGATCGAGCCGCCATATTCGTCGGTGCGCTGGTTGCTGCCGGAGCGCAGGAACTGGTCGATGAGGTAGCCGTTGGCGGCATGGATCTCGACGCCGTCGAAGCCGGCATCGATCGCGGCGCGGGCGGCGCGGCGGTAATCCTCGATGATGCCCGGAAGCTCGTTAAGCTCAAGGGCACGCGGCTCGGAGGTTTCGGCGAAGGTGCCGGTGCCGTCCTCGTTGATGAGGTAGGTCTTCGACTTGGCGCGGATCGCCGACGGGGCGACCGGCTTGCCGCCGTTCGGCTGGAGCGTGTCATGCGAGATACGGCCGACATGCCACATCTGCACGACGATCTTGCCGCCTGCCTTGTGCACGGCGTCGGTCACCTGCTTCCAGCCTTCGAGCGCTTCCGGCTTGTAGAGGCCCGGCACGTCGGCATAGCCCTGGCCCTGGTGGGTGATGGCGGTCGCTTCGGTGATCAGCAGGCCGGCGGTGGCGCGCTGCTCGTAATAGGCGGCGTTCAGCGTGTTCGGCACGGCGCCCGGCGAGCGGTTGCGCGTCAGCGGCGCCATGACGATGCGGTTGGCGAGCTGGATATCACCGATCTTGAGGGGGTCGAAGAGCGAGGTCATGAAGGGTCCTATTCTGGCTTGGGAAGCGCTCAGAGTGCGCGGTTGATGTGGTGGAGAAAGGCCGCGATCTTTTCGTCGTCGCGTTTGAAGAACACCCACTGGCCGACCTTGCGCGTGGTGACGAGACCGGCGCGCTGCAGGGTGGCAAGATGGGCTGAAACCGTGGACTGCGAGAGGTCGCAGCGCTTTTCGATCTGGCCGGCGCAGACGCCGAAGTCCAGGGGATGCTCCTGCCCGGCGAAATGCTCGCCCGGCTCCTTCAGCCAGGCAAGGATCTCCAGCCGCTTGGGATGGGCAAGCGCCTTCAGGATTTCGATTTCGTCGGTGTCGGGCGTGGTCATCTCTATCGTGATCTGTCGATGATTATATCGGATGTTCCCGATATTGTGTTCGCCGCTTGCCGATACAAGGGGGCCACCTCAAAAAAACGGGCCAAAAAAATCGGCAAAAAAAGAGGGCCACAAGCGAAGCCTGGGCCCTACAGTTGTGAAGGTTTATAACCTCCAGAGGGGAACAGCCAACGCGCGGCACTGGGAGGAGAAAGACCGCAAGTGCGTTGGCTGTCATAAATATGGAGAAGGGGAGCCGCTTCTTCAAGAGAAGGACGTGCCAAGTTTTCTAACAATGTTGAAAATTTTGCCTTGGTTAATGAAAGGCAAAAAAAGAGGGCCGCAAGATGAACTTGGGCCCTTTATAGTTTTGAAGGTAATAAAACCTCCAGAGGGGAACAGCTGCTGCGGTGGCACTGGGAGGAAAAAGCCACCAAAGTGCATCAGCTGGGTGCGATATGGTGGTTTTTTGGGCATACATCAATCATTTAATGTGCATGCCAGCCATGCATTGGGCGCAGGCCTTGCCGATCACCCTTTTTAGAAGTTCCAGTTGCGTGCCTTGGCGACGATGAAATCCCTGAAAACCTTGAGTTTCGCGGAGTTCTTCATCTCGCTCGGATAGCAGAAATAGGTATCGAAGGACGGGATGTCGGCGCTCACCGGCAACTGCAGGAGGCCGGGATCGCGCCCGACAATATAGTCCGGCAGCATCGCGACGCCGATGCCGAGCAGGCAAGCGCGCTTGATCGAGGTCTGGCTGTTGATTTGCAGGATGGAGGGGCGGGGATTGTCCGAATCGCGGCCCGCGATCTCCAGCCAGTTGACGTCGAGCAGGTAGTTCGGCGCCGGCTCGCCGAAGGTGATGATCTTGTGGTTGTCGAGATCGTCGATCGACTGCGGCTCGCCGTAGCGGTTGATATAGGAGGGCGCGGCATAGACGTGCATGTGCACGGTGAAGAGCTTGCGCTGGATGAGGTCCGACTGCTGGGGCTCGCGGAGCCGAATGGCGCAGTCGGCGTGGCGCATGTTCACGTCCAGCTCCTCGTTGTCGAGGATGAGCTGAACCTGCATGTCCGGGTAGAGCGCGAGGAATTCCTGCACCTTGTCCGTCAGCCAGCCCTGGCCGAGGCCGACCGTGGTGGTGATGCGCAGCTTGCCGCTCGGCTTCTCGGTGTTTTCGGTGAGCTGCACGCGCACGCTTTCGAGCTTCATCAGCACGTCGTGGGCGGTGCGATAGAGGATTTCGCCCTGCTCGGTGAGGATCAGGCCGCGGGCATGGCGGTGGAAGAGCTTGATGCCGACATCCTGCTCCAGCGCACTCACCTGGCGGCTGATGGCCGATTGCGAGAGGTGCAGCTTGTCTGCCGCATGCGTGAACGAGCCGGCCTCGGCCGCGGCATGAAAAATCCGCAGCTTGTCCCAATCCAGCGGCATTCTATCCCCCATATGTCTTTATGGCGGGGAACCATAGGTTTCCCGCCTGGTCGCTGATTCAACTGTTCCCACGTGGGAGGTCGGATCGTATCCGCCTCCCTTAGTTGGCGGCTTCTACTCGGCCGCAATTGCGACAGGCATATGACCTGCAAGGTATTTTTCGGTTTCCAGAGCCGCCATGCAGCCCATGCCGGCGGCCGTGACCGCCTGGCGATAGATGTCGTCGGTGACGTCGCCTGCGGCAAAAACGCCCGGCACGTCCGTCGCCGTGGAATCGGCCGCCGTCCACAGATAGCCGTTCGGCTTCTGGCGCAGCTTGCCCTTGAACAGTTCGACCGCAGGCGCGTGCCCGATCGCCACGAAGACGCCGTCGATGGCGACGTCGCGCGTCTCGCCGGTCTTCACGTTGCGCAGCTTCACGCCGTTGACGGAGGCCGGCATCGGGGGCTTCGGATCGGCGCCGAGATATTCGACGACCTCATGGTCCCAAACGATCTTGACGTTCTCCTTGGCGAACAGGCGCTCCTGAAGGATCTTTTCCGAGCGGAAACCGTCGCGGCGGTGAACCACGGTGACGGTCTTGGCGAGGTTCGAAAGGTACAGCGCCTCCTCGACGGCCGAATTGCCGCCGCCGACGACGATGACGTCTTTGTTGCGGTAGAAGAAGCCGTCGCAGGTGGCGCAGGCCGACACGCCAAAGCCCATGAACTTGTGCTCGGTCTCGATGCCGAGCCACTTCGCCTTGGCGCCGGTGGCGATGATCAGCGCGTCGGCGGTCCATTCGGTGCCGCTGTCGGTGGAGATGCGGAAGGGGCGCACGTTCATGTCGACATTGGTGACGAGGTCGTTGACGATCTCGGCGCCGACATGTTGCGCCTGCTTCAGCATCTGCTCCATCATCCAGGGGCCTTGGACCGGATCGGCATAACCCGGATAGTTTTCCACGTCGGTGGTGATCATCAACTGGCCGCCCTGTTCCATGCCGGCGATCAGCACGGGCTCCAGCATGGCGCGGGCGGTGTAGATGGCGGCGGTGTAGCCGGCAGGGCCGGACCCGATGATGAGCACCTTTACATGACGGGCAGACATGGTCGTTCCTTTCGGGGTTCTTGCCCCAATCGCCAAGCCGCGCGGTTGCGCGCAGGCATCGGCCAGCGTGTCGTTGTTCGACCTTCATTTATGAAGGGAGTGCCGCGAGTTTCAAGTGCGCGTGCGGCTTTGCCAACAGACAAGCGAAGGCGCGTGACATATTTGTGCCTCTTGCACTAACAATGTTGCGCTGATGCGGCGATTCGGGTCACATCCGGTCGTCATCCTGAAAGGTTTCGAAAAGTCCCATGTTCCGTGCCGAACTCGACGCTATCGACATGCGTATCCTGAAAGAGCTTCAGGCCGACGGCCGGATGACCAATGTGGAGCTGGCCGCCCGCGCCGGAATTTCTGCGCCGCCCTGCCTGCGCCGCGTGCGAAAGCTGGAGGAGGCAGGCATCATCGAGGGCTATACGGCGCTCCTGAACGCGCCGTCGCTCGGCTATGATCTCGTCGCCTTCTGCATGGTCGGGCTGAAGCACCAGTCGGAGGCGAACCTCAAGGCCTTTGCCGCCGCCACCGGCGAATGGTCGATGGTGCGCCAGGCCTGGATGGTCTCCGGCGACAGCGATTTCCTGCTGCACTGCGTTGCCGAAAACCTCACCCGCTTCCAGGATTTCGTCATCGAGGTGCTGACGGCCAATGCGCAGGTCGATACCGTGCGCACCATGCTGACCATCCGCCAGGTCAAGAAGGTCGGGCTGGTCGAGCTCTGAAATCCCGAAAACGCGACAGGATTTTTTCCGCAAGCTCCGGCGTGGAATTCACCGGCGCATGGCCGCCGCTGGCAGGCGCCTCGGGAAACCGGCCGATTGTGGCTTCCCTCGAAAGTGCCGCGATGAAGCGGTCTATCTTGTCGTGCCGCCCGGAGGGCTGGAAGATCTGCACGGGCACGCCCAAAGCGGCTGCCTCGCCCACCATGTTGGTCGAATCGCCGGTAACGACGATCTCGTCGGCCCAGGCGAGATAGGCGAGCAGCGGGTTTTCCCCGGTGCCATCCCAGAAGCGGGCATGCGGCGCCGTTGCCAGATCGGCAAGGGCCGTGACGAGTGCCGGCGGTGTGCGGCGCGAGGCCGTGATCATCAGCCCACATCCTTCGTCGAGTTTTGCGCGCAGCCCGCCGAGCAGGCGGTCGATATCGCCTTGCGTGAACCGGTGATGCCGGCCGTTGCCGCCGATGAGTACGGCGATGCGCGGTTGGGGCAGGGGTGCGAGTGCTGCCTCGAAGGCGGCATGGGCCTCTGCCAGCCGTTGCGGCGAGAGCCGGTTGGGGGCGGTGGTGACGACGAGCACATCCTCGCCGCGCGGTGCGTCGTGCTGCTGCACGATCATCAGGTCCGCGCCGTGGCGGCGGGTGCGCGGGTCCTTGAAGAGCACACAGTAGGTGGCCGGCGAGAGGGCTTTCAGCTTGCGCAGATAGGGCACCGCGCGCCGGCCCGTGGCGAGGCAGATGTCGGGCCACGGTGGCGCGAGCGGCGAGCCCGGTTTCGACGGCGCGTGCTTCGGGTCGATCGGCCCCCAGGGCATCAGCCAGGTGAAGGCGCGGCGCGGCGTGACGCGGCGCAGGATTGGCGCGGCACCCAACGCTTCCGCAAGGCCGATCAGCGGCTGTTCGTCGCCGGCCTTGCCGTCCGTCAGGACCCAGAGGACGGGGGCGCCGCTTTCCGCCATCTCAGGACCGCGACCCCGTCAGGAGCTTTTCGTAGACGGAAAACTCCTTTTCCAGCATCTGCTGCGTCGTGAAATTCGCCAGGACGTGTCGCCGGCCGTTTTCGCCCATTGTGGTGAGACGTTCGGGGTTGGAAAGAGCGTCTTCCAGAGCTGCGGTAAGGGCTGCGACATCGCCGGGTGGCACGAGCCAGCCGGTCTCGCCGGGCAGCACCGTTTCGAGGCTGCCGCCGTGGTTCGTGGCGATCACGGGCGTTCCCATCGCCTGGGCCTCGATCGCCGCGCGGCCGAAGGCTTCCGGATCGGTCGAGGCGGAGACGGCGAGGTCGGCCGCGGCGAGGATAGCGGGCACGTCGCGCCGGCTGCCGGTGAAATGAAGCCGGCCTTCGAGGCCGAGGCGAGCGCTGTCGCGCTGCAATTCGGCAACCAATGCCTCCGAACCGCCGCCGATGAAGGCGAGGCGCAGGTCTGGCCGGTCAAGGCGGGCGGCGGCTTCCAGCAGCACGGCATGGCCCTTCCACCGCGTGACGCGGCCGACCATTACCACCAGCGGCCCGTTCGCCGTCGCCCCAAGCTCTGCCCGGAGCGCCGCACGGGTTTCGGCCGAAATGCTTGCGGGGTCGAAAAGCGCCGGCTCGACGCCGCGGGGGGCGACGACCACGCGGGCTTCCGGAAAACCGTAGACCTCGGTGATGTGCCGGCGGATGAACTGCGAATTCGCGATGACCAGCGGCGCGCGCAACATGGCGCTGTTGTAGAAGCGCTTCAGGGCATTGCCGTGGCTATAGACGCCGTGAAAGGTCGTCACGAAATGCACCGGCCGTTTTGCGAGACGCCGCGCCAGCAGGCCCACCCAGGCCGGCACACGGCTGCGGGCATGGATGATGTCGATGCCTTCCGCATCGACCAGACGTGCGATGGCGCGGGCGGCCGACACGGCGGCGAAGGGCGATTTCTTGCCGACCGGGATTGTCACATGCCGGGCGCCGGCGGCCTCGGCCGCGGCCACCAGCGGGCCACCGGCGCTGGCGATCCAGTTCGCTACGCCGAGGGTGCCGAGATGGCCGGCCATTTCCACCGCGCTGCGCTCCACCCCGCCATCGCCGAGCGCCGGCAGGAGCTGGATGATGCGCGGTGCCGCGGCCTCTCCGTCGCGCACGGCAAAATCCTTGATCTTGCGCTGCCAGGTCTGTTCGCGGGCGTGCCGGGCGGCGTTTTCCCCAAGGCGCTCGCGAAGCGCACGGTCGCCGAGCAGCCTGTCCAGCGCCGCCGTCACGGAGGCGCCGTCGGCGCCGTCGCAGAGCAGGCCGGTCTCGCCGTCGAGCACGGCGTCGGACGCGCCGCCGTCGCGGCCGGCGAGGCTCGGCACGCCATGCCAGGCGGCTTCGAGATAGACGAGACCGAATCCTTCGACCGAGTTGCCCTCGCGGCGGGCGGGCATGGCGAAGGCATCGGCGAGTTGGAGAAGGGCGGCCTTATCGTCCTCCGAGACGCGGCCGTGGAAGACCACGGCATCCGCGGCGCCGGCCTCCCGGGCGAGGCTTTCCAGCCGCGCGCGATCCGCGCCGTCACCGGCGATGTGGAGTTTCAGGCCGGGATAGGCCGGGCCGAGTTTCGCCACGGCTTCGATCAGTTTGTCGACGCCCTTGCGCGGCTCCAGCCGGCAGAGCGTCATGACCTGCAACCCGTCGCCATGGAGGGTGCGCAGCGCACGCACCCGTTCCGGATCGGCGTCCGACTGCGCGGGAACCGTGGGGGTGACGACGCGCAGGCGCTCGGCCTTCACGTAAGGGGCCGCAAGGCCGGCGGTGAAGGAGGAATTGGCGATGACGTCCGCCGCCTTGGCCATGGCCGCGCGGATGCGCTCGGCCTTGCGCGCGGAGGGCGTTGCCGGGAACTCCATGCCGTGGGCGAGCACGGTGATCGGCACCGCGACAGCGCCGAGGTTTTCGACGCTTTTCCACGTATCGGCGATAATCTGGTCGAAGGCGCCGTTACGGACCAGTTTCTCCGCCGCGCGCGCCTTGCGCCAGCGCCGCAGCGGCTTCCAGCCGGAAAAGCGCGTGATGCGGAACGGCCGCTTTGGATCCGCCGCGTCCGCTTTGCCATCGGCGAGAACCGTGACGGCGTGCCCGCTTTCCTGAAGCGCGAGCGCCATCGATCCCATCATGTTTTCGATCCCGCCGACGTCAGGCGGAAAACATTGCGTCAGTATAAGGATGTTCATCGTGATGATAGGCTGTCGGGGCTCGATGGGGCTGCCCGCGCGCGACGGCGGCGGCATGTTTCGCAGAACTCCTATCACCGCGGGCCGATATGGTCTATGGAGGCGCGCGCGACAGGAGACGATGACGAATGCAGACGATAGCATGCATGAAATGGGGCACGCGATATCCGGCGGATTATGTCAACCGCCTGTGGTCCATGATCAAGCGCAACACGGTTCGCCCGACCCGGCTCGTTTGTTTTACGGAAGATCCGAGCGGCATCGACCCGGCCGTCGCCGTCTTCCCGCTGCCGCCGATCAACATTCCCGAGCGCGTGGCCTGGAAGCCGTGGCGCAAGATCTCGCTGTGGCAGGCGCCGCTGGCCGATCTCGAAGGGGATGTGCTGTTCGTCGATCTCGACGTGGTCATCACCGGGCCGCTCGATGACTTCTTCGACTATGCGCCGGGCCGCTTCTGCATCGCGGAAAACTGGACGCAGCTCGGCAAGGGCATCGGCAATACCTCGGTCTATCGCTGGACCGTCGGCACCAACACGCACATCTTCGACGATTTCATCCGCGACCCGGATGCCAAGGTCAACAAGCATATCATCTCGCAGCGCTACGTCTCGGCGGCCGCCGAGGGCATGACCTACTGGCCGGCCGAATGGTGCGTCAGCTTCAAGCACACGCTTTTGCCGCGCTGGCCGATGAACTTCTTCAAGGACGTGCCGCTGCCGTCGGCCACCCGCATCGTCGCCTTCACCGGAAAGCCGGACCCGGACGAGGCGGTGATCGGCGAATGGCCGGTCAAGGCCTGGTGGAAGAAGGCCTACAAACACGTTCGGCCGACCAAGTGGATCGACGAGAACTGGCGCTAGGTTTTTGCTTTGCCGCATTGTCCGACGCCAAAGCGATGCCGCTTCGGCTGGAAATGCTCAGCGCACGTTCTCCAGATACCACCGATAGGCGCGGGAAATGCCTTCTCGCAGGTCCGTGGCCGGCCGCCAGCCTAGGCGCCCCAGCTTCTCGTTCGACATCAGCTTGCGCGGTGTGCCGTCCGGTTTTGACGGATCGGTCTCGATCCGGCCTTCGAAGCCGACGACCTCTGCGATGAGCTTCATCAGGTCGAGAATCGGGATGTCTTCGCCCGAGCCGACATTGATGTGCTCATAGTCCTCATAGTTCTTCAGGATGAAGACGAGCGCATCGGCGCAGTCCTCGCTGAACAGGAATTCGCGGCGCGGCGTGCCGGAACCCCAGATCGTCACATGGTCGAGGCCGGCAAGCTTCGCCTCATGCGCCTTGCGGATGAGCGCCGGCACGACGTGGCTGGTCTGGAGGTCGAAATTGTCGTGGGGGCCGTAGAGGTTCGTCGGCATGGCGGAGATGAAGCGGGCGCCGTGCTGCTTCATATAGGCCTGGCACAGCTTGATGCCGGCGATCTTGGCGATCGCGTACCACTCGTTGGTCGGCTCAAGGTCGCCGGTGAGCAGCGCATTTTCCTTGATCGGCTGCGGCGCGAATTTCGGGTAGATGCAGCTCGACCCGAGGAAGAGCAGCTTCTCGACACCCGCCTCGTGGGCGGATTTGATGACGTTCAGCTCCATCGTCAGGTTGCGCTGGAGGAATTCCACCGGGTTGCGGTCATTGGCAAGGATGCCGCCGACCTTGGCGGCCGCCATGACCACGGCGTGCGGCCGGTGTTCTGTGAGGAAGCGCTCGACATCGGACCGTTCTTCGAGATCGACCGCGTCGCGCTGGGCGAAAAGGATTTCGCAATTCTCCGCTTCCAGCCGCCTGGCGACGGCGCTGCCGACCATGCCGCGATGGCCGGCAACCCAGACGCGTTTTCCCGTGAGGTCATACATGTCAGAGGCGGCCCTTGTCGGAGAACTCTTTTTGCATGAGCTTCAGGTCCTCGCGGACCATTTCGCGGGCAAGCTCGTGCGCGCTCGTCTCGTGGCGCCAGCCGAGCACCGTCTCGGCCTTTTTCGGGTCGCCGAGCAGAAGGTCGACCTCCGTCGGGCGGAAATAGCGCGGGTCGATGCTGATCAGGCATTTGCCGGTCGCGGCGTCAAAACCCTTCTCGTCGACGCCCTGGCCCTCCCAGCGGATGGTCATGCCCACCTCGGCAAAGCACCATTCGGCGAACTGGCGCACGGTGGTCGTGGTGCCGGTCGCCAGCACGTAGTCGTCGCCCTGCGGCTGTTGCAGCATCAGCCACATGCCGCGCACATATTCCTTGGCATGGCCCCAGTCGCGCTTGGCGTCGAGATTGCCGAGGAAGAGCTGGTCCTGCTGGCCGAGCTTGATGGCGGCGACGGCGCGGGTGATCTTTCGCGTCACGAAGGTTTCGCCGCGCAGCGGGCTTTCGTGGTTGAAGAGGATGCCGTTCGAGGCGTGCAGGCCATAGGCCTCGCGGTAGTTCACGACGATCCAGTAGGCGTAAAGCTTGGCCGCCGCATAGGGCGAGCGCGGATAGAACGGCGTCGTCTCGCTCTGGGGAACCTCCTGCGCCTTGCCGTAGAGTTCGGAGGTGGAGGCCTGGTAGAAGCGCGTCTTCTTTTCCAGTCCCAGGATGCGGATCGCCTCCAGCATGCGAAGCGTCCCGATCGCGTCGGCGTTGGCGGTATATTCCGGCGTCTCGAAGCTCACCTGCACATGGCTCTGGGCGGCGAGGTTGTAGATTTCGTCGGGCTGCGTCTGCTGCACGATGCGCACGAGGTTCGTCGCATCCGTCATGTCGCCGTAATGCAGGAAGAACTGCGGATCGGGCTCGTGCGGATCCTCGTAGATGTGCTCGATGCGCCCGGTATTGAACGAGGAGGAGCGGCGCTTGATGCCGTGCACGATATAGCCCTTGTCGAGCAGCAATTGCGCGAGATAGGCGCCATCCTGACCCGTTACGCCCGTAATCAAAGCCACCGGTTTCTTGGACAAGTCTGTTCTCCAGGGTGAAGGTGCAAGCGGCTTAAACCCGAACGCCCGGACGATCAACCACCGAATCCGGGCGGCCGACCTTATCGCGCCAGCAGGCCGGCGATGCGGTTCTTCAGGTGAAGCGCCTCGCGGAAGGCAAAATCACCTGCCGTCAGCAGCGGATGACCCTTGCGGGAGGCGCGCTGGCTCTTCAGCACCGCCGTGTCCTTGCCGCGCGCCGCGGTGCCGTTTTTGGCGACGACATTGGCGATCAGCGTGAGGATATTGTGGTCTTCCAGCACGCGGCGGCGCGCCTCGATGATGGCGGGCAGGCGCTTCTCGTGTTCGCCGTTGTCGATTGCCGCGCGCATGATGGCGAAGGCCTCGTCCGGCTTGCGGATGTCGATGGCGATGAAGCTCTCGGCCGGGAAATAATCGGCGGCGTTCGGCGCGCCGAAATAGAAGGGCAGCGACAGGCCGAGGAAGGGGTCGGCGAGCTTTTCGGTGAAATGGTGCGGGGCGAGGTGGTTCTCGATCGCCAGGTGATACTTGTAGGGATCGATCGATTCCGCCTTGTCGTCGACCGGCCGGTGGCCGCGGCCGAAAACGTCGAGGTCGGGCATGCGGGCGGCGATGGCCTGCGTGAAATCGTAGCGCAGGCGGTGCAGGGTGTGGCCCTGCCGCTTGGTCGAGCAGACGGTGCCGATGACTTTTGTCTTTTCCGGAAAGTGCCCGGCAATTTCATCGGCGGTCATCAGGTGCTGGCTGCCGTTGCCGTAGAACCAGCGCAGGCCCGCCTGGCTGTAGATCCGGCCGGGATGGCGCAGCGCAAAGGGCTCCTGGCTCGTCACCACATGGCCGAACTGCCGCGTATAGGCGCGGCTGTAGATCTTGATGCCGGAGGGTTCCGTCGTGAAGAGGATGGTGTTTTGCGGCGCGCAGGCGAGCTTTTCCACCCGCATCGGGCGGCGTTCGCCACCGGCAGGCGGCATGTTCTCGTAGACCGCCAGCCAGTCGTAGTCCCGCGCATCCGGATCGAAGGTGAAGGTCACGCCGTGGCGTTGCGCAAAGCCTGCCGAAAGCTGCCGGGCGAGCGGGCTTATGCCATGCGCCCGGTTGATCGGGCCCATGACCTTGACCACGGTGGCAGTGCTGCCGCCACCGGCTGGGCTATTGTCGTCTTCGGAAAGAATGGCGGTTCTCCTTCGAACGGCCGCTCGCGGTCAGCCCCAGGTGACGGCGAGGATCTCGTAGGCCTTGGCGCCGCCGGGTGCGTTCACTTCGATCGAATCGCCGACTTCCTTGCCGATCAGTGCGCGGGCGATCGGCGAGGAGATGGAGATGCGGCCCTGCTTCACGTCGGCTTCCTGGTCGCCGACGATCTGATAGACTTTCTCTTCCTCGGTGTCCTCGTCGACGAGCTTCACCTTGGCGCCGAACTTGATCTTGGCGCCGGACATCTTGGAAAGGTCGATGACCTCGGCGCGCGCGACGTAATCCTCGACCTCGGCGATGCGGCCTTCATTGTGGCTCTGGGCTTCCTTGGCAGCGTGGTATTCGGCGTTTTCGGACAGGTCGCCATGGGCGCGTGCTTCGGCGATCGCTTCGATGATTCTCGGACGCTCTTCCTGCTGGCGCCAGCGCAGTTCTTCCTGCAGCTTGACGAAACCGCCGTGAGTCATCGGTACTTTTTCAACCATTTTATCCCGTCCTTCAGCCCGCGTCGCGCGGGCTCCCGCCCGCATGAACGCAAAAGAAAACGGTCTCCGGAGAAGATTCCCCGGAACCGTCGAAAGCATTTGAACGATCCTTATAGCAGATTGCGTCGGGCGAAAGCCAGTTTTTTCGCCGCAGGTACAGCATCCGCCCACAGCGCCCGGAACAATCGGCCGCGTCTTCCAGTTAGCCGAATATCGCGGGAGGCGTGCATGACGATCGACAATTCGGACACGGACATGAGGAGCAGACCATGAGCGTGATGCAGAAGATTTCCGGTTATTTCAAACAGCTCGCCGGCGAAGTGTCGGGCAACCAGGCCATGCACGACGAAGGACGCCGCGAGGCGGCGGAGACCGGCTACCAGGAAAAACACGAGCAGGTCGTGCCCGTCGAGCCGCGCACGGTGCCCGGTGCCGAAAGCGTCGTGTCGGCGGAGACCGGCCGCGAAAAGGTCATCCATGCCGATGCCGTACCGCAGTTCGAGGTTTCGCAGGCCGGCCGCAGCAATGACGGCGTTTCGAGCGCCAAGCCGCGCGTCATCACCGGCAGCGACGATGCCACGGTGCACCGCACGCCGCCCGGCATGGAGGCGCCCGCCCGCGACTGGTCCGCCGGTTTCGACGAGACCGCGCCGCGGCAGGATACCGAGACGGGCATCACCGATTATTCCGATCCGGAGCAGCTGAAGCTCTACCGCCTCGTTCCGATCGCGTCGGCCACGGACACCAACTGGGACATCGCGCCGAACCAGGGTGAGGTGGTGGTGCGTGCCCGCTCCTCGGGTGATGCCCGCGTGGTCGCGGCTGAAGCGGAGCTCGACTATCTGGAAATCGACGCGCTGCCGGCGGATGGCAATTCCACCACCTCGTCCAGCGCCTTCCGCAACGAGAAACTCTATACCGTCGTCGATGAGAGCGATCCGGCCTACCCGCTGGACGGCCCGCGTGAAGTCGTTGCCGGCACCGTACGTGTCGACAATATCCGCCCAACCGAGCTTTGAGGAGGCCGCCATGACCCGCAGCCAATCC
Source organism: Shinella sp. GW821-FHT10F02 (assembly GCF_058809275.1). NCBI lineage: Bacteria > Pseudomonadati > Pseudomonadota > Alphaproteobacteria > Hyphomicrobiales > Rhizobiaceae > Shinella > Shinella sp. GW821-FHT10F02. Next base: position 301,498 of record NZ_JBXASL010000009.1, read on the forward strand.
GCCCGCACGGCGGCCAAACAGCGTGACATCCAGGACGAGGTGGCGGCGGCCGACCGCAAAGCCGGGGAGGACACGCCGAAGGCCATGCAGGCCGGTGCGCGCCTCTATCCCGTGCCGCCCTTTCCCGAGCAGCACCAGCCGAAGCCCGGCAACGAGGCCAAGCTCGATCCTGCACCGATGTATGACGCGCCGTTCTACAAGGGCTCGGAAAAGCTGAAGGGCAAGGTGGCGCTGATTACCGGCGGCGATTCCGGCATCGGCCGGGCAGTCGCAGTGCTCTTCGCCCGCGAGGGTGCGGATGTGGCGATCGCCCATCTTGCCGAAGGTGGCGACGCGAAGGACACGATCGCCGCCGTCGAGGCGGAGGGTCGGCGCTGCATCGCACTCGCCGGCGACGTCAAGGACAAGGCTTTTTGCCGCAATGCGGTCAAGCGCACGGTGAAGGAACTCGGCCGGCTCGACGTCCTCGTCAATAATGCCGCCTTCCAGGTCCACGCCAAGGATATTCTGGACCTCTCGGAAAAGCATTTCGATGAGACGCTGAAGACCAATCTCTACGGCTATTTCTTCATGGCGCAGGCGGCGGTGCCGCACATGGAGGCCGGTTCCGCCATCATCAACACCGGCTCCGTCACCGGCCTCGAAGGCTCCAAGGCCCTGCTCGACTATTCGATGACCAAGGGCGGCATCCATGCCTTCACGCGCTCGCTGGCAAGCCAGCTCGTGCCGCGCGGCATCCGCGTCAATGCGGTGGCACCCGGCCCAGTCTGGACGCCGCTCAACCCCTCGGACAAAGAGGCGGAAGACGTCGCCAAATTCGGCGCCGACACGCCGATGAGGCGTCCCGCTCAGCCGGAGGAGTTGGCGCCCGCCTATGTCTTCCTCGCCTCGCCGCAATGCTCCAGCTACATCACCGGCGAAGTCCTTCCCATTATCGGCGGCTATTGAGCCGCCGATGACAGCCGCTTTTTCATTGACGGCGCTCTCTAGAACATATAGTGAACAAATATGAAGAAATCGCTGCAACAACGCCTGGCCATTCTGTCGGATGCCGCCAAATACGATGCTTCGTGCGCCTCCAGCGGAACGGTCAAGCGCGATTCCGTCGCGTCCGGCGGGTTGGGCTCGACGGAAGGGGCGGGGATCTGCCATGCCTATGCGCCGGACGGGCGCTGCATCTCGCTCTTGAAGATCCTGCTCACCAATTTCTGCATCTTCGATTGCGCCTATTGCATTAACCGCTCCTCCAGCAATGTCGAGCGCGCCCGCTTCACGCCGGAGGAGGTGGTCTGGCTGACGCTGGAATTCTATCGGCGCAACTATATCGAGGGGCTGTTCCTCTCCTCCGGCATCATCCGCTCGCCGGATCATACGATGGGCGAGATGGTGCGGGTGGCCCGCGACCTGCGTACCGTGCACGGCTTTCGCGGTTATATTCATCTCAAGTCCATTCCCGACGCCGCACCGGAGCTGATCGAGGAGGCGGGGCTCTATGCCGATCGCCTGTCGCTCAACATCGAGCTGCCGACGGATGCCGGCATCGGCCGGTTTGCGCCGGAAAAGCGACCGGACGGCATTCGCCGCGCCATGGGTGACCTGCGCCGCAAGATCGAGGCGGCGGACGACCCCACCCTCCAGACCAAGCGCCGCAAGCGCTTCGTGCCGGGAGGCCAGAGCACGCAGATGATCGTCGGCGCCGATGGCGCGGATGATGCGACGATCCTGAAGACGAGCGCCCGGCTTTACGGCAGCTACGGCCTGAAGCGCGTCTATTATTCCGCCTTCAGCCCCATTCCCGATGCCTCGCGCGCGCTGCCGCTGATCAAGCCGCCGCTGGTGCGCGAGCACCGGCTCTACCAGGCCGATTGGCTCTATCGCTTCTATGGCTTCGGCGTGGACGAGATCACATCCGGAACCGGCGGCATGCTGGATCTCGACATGGACCCCAAGCTCGCCTGGGCGCTTGCCAACCGCGATGCCTTTCCGATGAACGTCAACCGGGCGGAGCGCGAGCGGCTGTTGCGCGTGCCGGGCCTTGGCACGAAGACGGTGGATGCCATCCTCTCCAGCCGCCGCTTCCGCCGCCTGCGGCTGGAGGATCTGGCGCGGCTCGGCGTGTCGCTGCGCAAGGTGCGCGCCTTCATCGAGGCGGAGGGCTGGACGCCGCGGCGGCTTGCCGATCGCGCCGACCTGAAGACGCTTTTTGCGCGCAAACCGGAACAGCTTTCGTTGCTCTGATGCACACGATCCCTCTTGTCGGACGGGGCGATTTTTCCGAGTGGCGCGACGCCGCCCGTGCACTCGCTGCCGCCGGCATTTCGCCGCGCGAGGCGGACTGGCGCATTTGCGGGGTGGAGGACGAGCTTTTCGACGCCGTCGCGCCGCCGGAATTGCGGAAGCCGGACGCCGCCGCCCCGCCGCTCACTGTGCCGCCCGCCTTCCTGCCCCTGGCCGAGGCTGTCGTCTGCCATACGGAGCCCGGCCGGTTTCACATGCTCTACCGGCTGCTCTGGCGCCTGCAATCGGATCGTCGCCTGCTGGAGTTGACGGCGGACAAGGATGTCGCCTGGGCGCGGCTTCTCGCCAAGAACGTCCACCGCGACAGCCACAAGATGACGGCCTTCGTGCGCTTCAAGGAGATTGCCGGCGAGACGGCGGGGCGCCGGCGGTTTTTTGCCTGGTTCGAGCCGTCGCATTTCGTCGTGGCGCGCACTGCACCGTTCTTCCGCCGGCGCTTTGCCGACATGGACTGGATCATCGCGACGCCGAACGGCACGGCAAGCTGGGATGGTGAGACCCTGATCTTCGACACGCGCCCCGGCGAAAATCCTGGCCATGGCGACCCGACCGACGAACTCTGGCGCACCTACTATGCGAGCATCTTCAATCCGGCCCGCCTGAAGCTGAAGGCCATGCAGGCGGAAATGCCGAAGAAATACTGGCGCAACCTGCCGGAAGCCGATCTCATCCCCGAGATGATCGCCAATGCCGAGGCGAATGTGCGCGCCATGGCCGAGCGCGCCGCGAGCGATCCGCCGCTCTTCCACTATCGCCTCCAGGAGGCCGCGCAGCCCCTGTCGCAGATCGTGCCTGCCGGCGCCGGCACGATCGAGGCGGTGCGCGAGGAGGCGCGCCACTGCACGCGCTGCCCGCTGCATTGCACGGCGACGCAGACCGTTTTCGGCGATGGGCCGCAGGATGCGAGCGTGATGATGGTTGGCGAGCAGCCGGGCGACCAGGAAGACCTCGCCGGCCGCCCCTTCGTCGGCCCGGCGGGCAAGGTTTTTGACGCCGTGCTGAAGGAGGCCGGCATTCCCCGGCAGTCCCTCTACCTCACCAATGCGGTAAAACATTTCAAATATGAGCCGCGCGGCAAGCGCCGCATCCACCAGAAACCGGACCGCGGCGAAATCGACCATTGCCGCTGGTGGCTGGCGAAGGAGGTCGAACTCGTCAAACCCCGCCTGATCGTGGCTCTCGGCGCCACCGCGCTTTATGCGCTCAGCGGCGAACAAAGGCCGCTCAACCAGGTCCGCGGCAAGCCGATCACCATGCAGGGCGACATGATCCTATACCCAACCATCCACCCCTCCTACCTGCTCCGTCTGCCGGACGAAGCCGAACGCCAGCGCCAGCACGCGCTGTTCGTCGAGGACATGCGGCTGATCCGGCATTTGGGAGAGACGCTCGTGGCTGCATAAAAAAGCCGGGCGATATTACCGCCCGGCTTCAAACACATTTTTAAGCGCCGTTCTCAGAAATACGACTGCAACGGCCTTACTTCGAGCTGGCCTTGCTTCAGCGCCCGGATCGCCTGGGCGGCGGCAAGCGCGCCGGCCATGGTGGTGTAGTAGGGCACCTTCTGCATCAGGGCGGCGCGGCGGAGCGACTTGGAGTCCGAGATCGCCTTGTTGCCGTCCGTCGTGTTGATGACCAGCTGGACCTGGCGGTTGCGTATGGCGTCCTCGATATGCGGGCGGCCTTCCTGCACCTTGTTGATCTTGACCGCCTCGATGCCCTTTTCGGCGAGGAAGCGGGCGGTGCCGGAGGTAGCCATCACCTTGAAGCCGATGCCGGTGAGGATGTTGATCGCCGGCAGCACGCGGTCCTTGTCCTCGTCGCGCACCGAGACGAAGACGGTTCCTTCGCGCGGCAGGTCGACGCCGGCGCCGAGCTGCGACTTGGCGAAGGCGAGCGCAAAGTCGGTGTCGAGGCCGATGACCTCGCCGGTCGAGCGCATTTCCGGGCCGAGCAGCGTGTCGACGCCCGGGAAGCGGGCGAAGGGGAACACGGCTTCCTTGACGGCGATGTGCTTGAGGTTGCGCGGGTCCGGCTTTTCGCCATAGGCGGCGATCGCGGCGTCGAGGCTCTCGCCGGCCATGATGCGGGCGGCGATCTTGGCGATCGGCGCGCCGATGGTCTTGGCGACGAAAGGCACGGTGCGCGAGGCGCGCGGGTTGACTTCCAGCACGTAGATCGTGCCGTCCTTGATGGCATATTGCACGTTCATCAGGCCGCCGACATTCAGCGCCTTGGCAAGCGCCTTGGTCTGGCGTTCCAGTTCGTCGACCGTCTCGCTGGAGAGCGTGTGGACCGGCAGCGAGCAGGCGCTATCGCCCGAATGGATGCCGGCTTCCTCGATATGCTCCATGATGCCGGAGACGAAGACGTCCTTGCCGTCCGAAATCGCGTCGACATCGACTTCCACCGCGTTCGACAGGTAGCTGTCGAAGAGCAGCGGGTTCTTGCCGAGCAGCGTGTTGATCTGACCGGTCTTGTCGTTCGGGTAACGCTGCTTGATGTCTTCTGGCACCAGTTCCGGCACGGTGTCGAGCAGGTAGGTCTGCAGCATCGATTCGGAATGGATGATCTGCATGGCGCGGCCGCCGAGTACGTAGGACGGGCGCACGACGAGCGGGAAGCCGATCTCGGCGGCGACGAGGCGCGACTGCTCGACCGAATAGGCAATGCCGTTGTTCGGCTGGGCGAGGTCGAGCTTCTGGAGCAGCTTCTGGAAGCGGTCGCGGTCTTCGGCCAGGTCGATCATGTCGGGCGCGGTGCCGAGGATCGGGATGCCGTTCTTTTCCAGCGCCTCGGCGAGCTTCAGCGGCGTCTGGCCGCCGAACTGCACGATGACGCCGACGAGTTCGCCCCTGGTCTGCTCGGCCTTCAGGATCTCGATGACGTCTTCGGCCGTCAGCGGCTCGAAATAGAGACGGTCGGAGGTGTCGTAGTCGGTCGAGACGGTTTCCGGGTTGCAGTTGATCATGATCGCTTCATAGCCGGCATCCTTCAGCGCGAAGGCGGCGTGGCAGCAGCAATAATCGAACTCGATGCCCTGGCCGATGCGGTTCGGTCCGCCGCCGAGGATGACGACCTTCTTGCGATCGGAAATGCCGGCCTCGGAGCGTGCAGCACCCGCAAACGGCGTCTCGTAGGTCGAGTACATATAGGCGGTCGGCGAAGCGAATTCGGCCGCACACGTATCGATACGCTTGAAGACCGGGCGCACGTCGAGGCGGTTGCGCAGTTCCGCCACTTCCTTCGGGCGCTTGGCCGAAAGGGTTGCGAGGCGCGCGTCGGAGAAGCCCATGGCCTTCAGCATGCGCAGGTTTTCAGCGTCTTCCGGCAGGCCGTGCTCGCGGATGCGGGCCTCCATGTCGACGATCGCCTTGAACTGCTCGATGAACCACGGGTCGATCTTGGAACCGTCATGCACCTCTTCGGGGGTGAGGCCGAGGCGCAGCGCCTGGGCGACCATGCGCAGGCGATCGGGCGTGGGCCGCGAGATCGCGGCGCGGATGGCGTTGCGGTCGTTGCCGTCGCCGAGGCCCGGGATTTCGATCTCGTCGAGGCCCGTCAGGCCTGTTTCGAGGCCGCGCAGCGCCTTCTGCAAGGATTCGGCGAAGGTGCGGCCGATGGCCATCACTTCACCGACCGATTTCATCGCGGTGGTCAGCGTCGGCTCGGCGCCGGGGAATTTTTCGAAGGCGAAGCGCGGGATCTTCGTCACCACGTAATCGATCGACGGTTCAAAGGAGGCCGGGGTCGCACCACCGGTGATGTCGTTTTCCAGCTCGTCGAGCGTGTAGCCGATGGCGAGTTTTGCCGCGATCTTGGCGATCGGGAAGCCGGTCGCCTTGGAGGCGAGTGCGGAGGAGCGTGAAACGCGCGGGTTCATCTCGATGACGACGAGGCGGCCATTGGCAGGGTTAACGGCGAACTGCACGTTCGAGCCGCCCGTTTCGACGCCGATCTCGCGCAGCACCGCGATCGAGGCGTTGCGCATGATCTGGTATTCCTTGTCCGTCAGGGTCAAGGCAGGCGCGACGGTGATCGAGTCGCCCGTGTGAACCCCCATCGGGTCGATGTTCTCGATGGAGCAGATGATGATGCAGTTGTCCGCCGTGTCGCGGACGACCTCCATCTCGTATTCCTTCCAGCCGAGCACCGATTCCTCGATCAGCACTTCCGTGGTTGGGGAGGCGTCGAGGCCGGAATTGACGATCTCGAAGAATTCCGAGCGGTTGTAGGCGATGCCGCCGCCGGTGCCGCCGAGCGTGAAGGACGGGCGGATGATGGCGGGAAGGCCGATCACGTCGAGCGCCTGCGCGCCGATCGCCATGGCGTGGCTCATATAGCGCTGCTTGCGGTCGGTCTCGCCGAGGTTCCACTGGTTTTCCAGCTCGTCCAGCGCCTTGTCCAGCGCATCGCCGGAAAGCTCGGCCTTAACCTTCGCGCGCTCGGCCTCGTGCACCTTGCGGTCGAGGTCCTTGATCTCGGTGGCGTTGGCGAGCAGCGATTTCGGCGTTTCGAGGCCGATGCGGGCCATCGCCTCGCGGAAGAGCGCGCGGTCTTCGGCCATGTCGATGGCGGCGGGCTTGGCGCCGATCATCTCGACATTGTAGCGTTCGAGCACGCCCATGCGCTTCAGCGAGAGCGCGGTGTTGAGCGCGGTCTGGCCGCCCATCGTCGGCAGCAGCGCATCCGGGCGTTCCTTGGCGATGATCTTGGCGACGACTTCCGGCGTGATCGGCTCGACATAGGTGGCGTCGGCCAGGCCCGGGTCGGTCATGATCGTTGCCGGGTTGGAGTTGACGAGGATGACGCGGTAGCCTTCCTCCTTCAGCGCCTTGCAGGCCTGGGTGCCGGAATAATCGAATTCGCAGGCCTGGCCGATGACGATCGGCCCCGCGCCGATGATGAGGATCGATTTCAAATCTTGGCGCTTGGGCATGTCTCTATCCGTTCTTCCGCGTGCGCGAAAATCCGGCCAAGGTGATGGGTTCACCGGCCGGGCGCGCAAAAATGGTCTGTCAAGGCTAGAAGCGGCTTATAGGCAAATGCGGAGGCGAGCGGAACCCCGAAAATGGAGCAATCGACAGGAAAAGTCAGCGCCGTGCGCCGTCGATGTAGCCCTGGATCGCGCGGCCGACATCCGTCACGAGGCGTTCGCGCGGCAGCGCCACGACAGGCGGCAGTTTCAGCACGTATCGGGTGAAGGCGAGACCGAGGATCTGCGTGGCGACGAGGCCGGCAACGGCCGGCGTATCCGGCCCTGCGATCCGCGCGATGGCGGGGGCCACCTGTGTCGCGAAAATCTCGCGCAGCCGCTCGGCGGCAAGCTCGTTGACGGCGGCGGAGCGCAGCGCGATCGGTAGCGCGCTTCCGCCGCCGTCGCCTTCCCAGACGGAGAGGAAATGGCGCACCAAAGCCTCGCCCATCGACGGGGCGGGGAGGTCGGAGAGATCGGGCAGCCGCAGGTCGATATCCGCCGCGCGGGCAAAGAGCGTTTCCTTGCCGCCGAAATAGCGGATGACCATGGCGGGGTCGATATTGGCAGCGGTGGCAATGTCGCGCACTGTCGTGCCGTCATAGCCTTTTTCGGCAAAGAGGGTGCGCGCCGCTTCTAGTATGGTCTCGCGCGTGCGGTCCGATTTGCTTTTTTGGGGTCGAGAATCACGCATGCGAAGAAAATGCCAACGCGTGTTGACAAATTCAAGCGTCCCGCATAAAAGTCAACGCATGTTGATATTTGGAGAGCAACCATGCTGCCGCACGAGACCGATGTCCTGATCGTCGGGGCAGGGCCGACCGGCCTTGCGCTGGCCGTCACCCTGCAACAGGCAGGCGTTGCCCATGTGATTGTCGACCGGCTCGCCACCGGCCAGAACACCTCGCGGGCGGCCGTCATCCATGCCCATACGCTGGAGGTGCTGGAGCATATCGGCGTCACCGACGTGCTGGAGCAGCGCGGCCTGCCGCTTACGCGCTTTGCGCTGCGCGAGCATGACAAGGCGCTGCTGGAGCTCGACTTCTCCATGCTGCCCTCGCGTTATGCGCAGATCCTGATGATCCCGCAGGACGAGACGGAGGCGATCCTTGCCGAGCGGCTGTCGAGCCTGGGCGGCACGATATACCGCGGCGCTTCGGCGACGACGATCGAGCAGGACGCGACGGGTGCGGTCGTCCACCTCGATACGCCGGAGGGTGTGCAGAGCATCCGCGCCCGCTATGTCGTCGGCGGCGACGGCATGCACAGCGTGGTGCGAAGTGCAGCCGGCATCACCTTCGATGGCGAGACCTACAGCGAATCCTTCGTGCTCGCCGACGTACACATGGACTGGGCACTGAGCGACGAGGTGTCGCTGTTCTTCTCTCCGGAGGGCATGGCCGTCGTCGCGCCGCTGCCGGGCGGGCGTTACCGTATCGTGGCCCCCGTCGTGGACGCGCCGGAGGCGCCGGACGTGGCCTTGGTTCAGGCGGTTCTCGACGCGCGCGGGCTGCGCAAGGGCGTCAGCCGCGTGCGCGACGTGATCTGGAGCTCGCGGTTCCGCGTGCACCACCGGGTCGCCTCGCGCTACCGCTCCGGCCCGTTCTTCCTCATGGGCGATGCCGCGCATGTGCATAGCCCGGCCGGCGGGCAGGGCATGAACACGGGGCTCGTCGATGCCGTCGTGCTCGGCCGGCTGCTGGCCGATGTGCTCACCGGCAAGGCGCCGGAGGCGACGCTGGACCTCTATGAGGAGAAGCGCCGGCCGGCGGCGGCCGAGGTGCTGGAACTGGCAGGCCGCCTGACGAAGATCGCGACGGTCCGCAGCCGCATCGGCCGGACCTTGCGCAATATCGCCCTGCGGCTTCTCGGCACCTCGCCGGTCTTCTGCCGCAAGCTCGCCCTCAACGTCTCGGGCCTTGCCCGCAAGGGGCTTGGAATGGTCCCGTCGCGGTGAGCGCGGGTCAGTCCGTCGCGAGAATGCCGGGCAGTTCCTTCAGGATGCTGTCGCGTGCCCTGAGGCTGGTGCGCGGCTCCTGCTTTTTCTCGTCCTGTATCAGCCGGGCGAAGACGACGGTGCGCTCGTCGCGGCGCGCCCAGCCGACATACCAGCCATAGGGGCGGCCGTATTCCGGCATACCGTCAGCCTTGCGGGAATAGGCCATGCCGGTCTTGCCCTGCACGCCCCAGCCGTCCTCGATATCGCGCCGCTCGACGATCTCCATCGCCCTGTCCATCGCGTCGGCGGCGACCGGCAGTTCGTGGTTCACCAGCTTCTTCAGGAATTCCACCTGTTCGCGCGGCGAGATTTTCAGCGAGGAGGCGATCCAGGCGCGTTCCAGGCCGTTGTCCTTGCCGGGGTCGCCCGCCATATCGGCATTGCCGTAGCCGAAGGCATCGGCATAGTCGCGCAACTGCTCGTAGCCGAGGAATTCGGCGATGCGCTGCGAATACCAGACGACGGAAAATTCCATCCAGCGCTTCGGGCTCGTCGGCTGCCGCCAGGCGTCGCCGCCCCAGTCCGGATAACCCTTCATGAAGGGCAGCACCGGTTCCTCGGCGTCTTCGAGATAGCCCGAATCGTAGCCCATCACCGCGAGCGGCACCTTGAAGGTGGAGGCGGGCGTCACGCGGGTCGCGCAGTCGCCCTTTTCCAGAAAGACCTCGTCGCTTCCCGCATCGGCAACGATGGTACAAATAATGCGGGCTTGCGCCGGCACATTCATGCCCGCAGCCAGCAGGGCGCCGGCCGCGAAAAGACGGATGTCCATCACGTTTTCCTCGAATTTTGAATGGCTTGCGCATTCTGAATAGCAATGCTTTGATGGCCTGGCAAAAGATCAATACTGGTCTCAGCCATGAGGAAAACTGGGGCATTGCCATGGTTCGGCCATATCTGCCGCTGAACGCGTTTCGCGCTTTCGAGGCCTCCGCCCGGCACCTGAGTTTTACCCGGGCGGCGATCGAGCTGAACGTGACGCAGGCGGCCGTCAGCCACCAGGTGAAGAGCCTGGAGGACCAACTCGGCGTCGTGCTGTTCAAGCGCCTGCCGCGCGGGCTGATGATCACGGCGGAGGGCGAAAGCCTGCTGCCGGTGCTGCGTGACAGTTTCGACCGCATGGCGGATGTCGTGGAACGCTTTCGCGGCGGGCATGTGCGGGAAATCCTGACGATTGGCGCCGTCGGCACCTTTGCGGTCGGCTGGCTGCTGCCGCGGCTGGCGAGTTTTCGCGAGCGCCACCCTTTTGTCGAAGTGCGGCTTTCCACCAACAACAACCGCGTGGACCTCGCCGCCGAGGGCCTCGATTTCGCCATCCGCTTCGGTGCCGGCGCCTGGCATGGCACGGATGCGGTCCGCCTGTTCGATGCCCCGCTCTCGGTGCTGGCCATTCCCACCGTGGCGCGCGACCTGAAGGAGCCCGCCGATCTGCTCGGCATGACGCTGCTGCGCTCCTACCGCCGCGATGAATGGACGCGCTGGTTCGAGGCCGCCGGCCTGCCGCGCACGCCGCCGCCGCAGAATGCCATCGTCTTCGATACCTCGCTCGCCATGATGGAGGTGGTGCTGCAAGGGGCGGGCGTCGGCCTCGCGCCGCCCTTGATGTTTTCGCGGTTGCTGGGGGCGGGGGCCGTGGTGCAGCCGTTCAAGACCAGCGTGACGCTTGGCAGCTACTGGCTGACCCGCCTGCAATCGCGCAGCGTCAGCCCCGCCATGTCCGCCTTCGCGGCCTGGCTGGAACAGGCGGTGGCGGAGGAAGGGCTGGACTGAATGTCGATTGGTCCTATGCCAGTCCCGGCATGACCAGCACCTTCACCTCGCCCGGCCGTGGCGGATTGATCACCGCATCGGGTAACGCATCGAGGCCGATGCGGCGGGAGACCAGGCGGTCGACCTTGATCGTGCCGGCGGCGATGAGGGCGGCGGCGCGGCCGTGCGTGAAGGGATTGACGAAGGAGGTGAGGATTTTCACCTCGCGGAAGAGCAGGTCGAAGGGCTCGAACGCCACGGTTTCCCCCTGCGGCATCACGCCGAGAATGACCACCGTGCCGCCATTGCGCGTAAGTCTCGGCGCCTGCTCCACCGTTTCGGCCACACCGGCGCATTCGATGACCACGTCCGCCCCGCCCGGCAGCAGGCCGGTCTTTCCGGCGATGCCCTGGATGGCGTCGCCGGCGGTGGGGTCGAAGGAACCGGTCGCGCCGATTTGCTCGGCGAGCGTTCGGCGCACGGCCTGGCGGGTGACGAGGATGACGGAGGCGGCACCGGCAAGGCGGGCGAGCTGCACGACCAGCATGCCGATCACCCCGCCGCCGAGCACCACGACGGAACTGCCGGGCTCTATGCCCGCCATATCGATGCCGTGCAGGCAGCAGGCGAGCGGCTCGCAGAAGGCGCCGTGTTCCGGCGGCAGCGAGAGCGGCAGTTCGTAGGCCTGCTTTTGCGGCACCAGAACGTATTCGGCAAAGCCGCCGTCGCGGTGGATGCCGATCGCCTGCAGGTTTTCGCAGAGGTTGACGCGGCCGCGCTGGCATTGCGAACAACGGCCGCAATGGATGTTGGGATCGCCGGTGATGCGCATGCCGGGGCGAAAATGGATCACGGCATCGCCGACCGCTTCGACGATGCCGGAAAATTCGTGGCCCAGCGTCACCGGCGGCTTGCAGGGGAATTCGCCGTGAAAGAGGTGGCGGTCCGTGCCGCAGATGCCGGCGGCCTCGATGCGCACGAGCAGGTCGTCCGGGCCGGGCACCGGATTTTCCACCTCGCGCACGAAAAATCCGCCGATCGCTTCCAGCCGCGCCGCCTTCATGCCGTCCTCCCATTTTCCTCGAGAGGATTAGGAGCGGGAACGGCAGGCGCGGTCAAGTCAGGTTGCGGCGACGCTCCAGTTCGGCATCGGTCGGCGTGTCGAACTCGAAGGAGCCGGTGGTGACCTCGCCGGCGCGGGCATATTTGCTGATGACGACGCCGGTGTCGCTGCTGCGCGAATCGACGAGCGTCAGCGCGCGCGGGAAGGCGGTGTCGCCGAACAGCCGCTTGCCCTTGCCCAGGATGACCGGGAAGGTGAAGACGTTGATCTCGTCGACGAGGTCGTTTTCGAACAGCGCCTTCAGGAATTCCGTCGAGCCCTGCGTCAGCAGGTCCGGTCCGTCCTCGCTCTTCAGCGCCTTCACGGCGGCGATCGCGTCTGCGCCAAGAACGTGGCTGTTCTGCCAGGTGGCCCGGAAGGCCGGGTTTCGGGTCGCGACATATTTGTTGATGCGGTCGAAGAGCGGGCCGATCGGGTCGTCCTTCTCGACATAGGGCCAATGGGCGGCAAAAATGTCATAGGTCTTGCGGCCGAGCAGCAGGTCGAAGGGTTTTGCAAACATCTCGCCGACGGCGGCACCGCCCTTCTCGTCGAAAAGCGGGGCCACCCAGCCGCCGAACTTGAAGCCGCCGATCGGGTCCTCCAGCGGCCCGCCCGGCGCCTGCATGACGCCGTCGAGGCTGACGAATGCGCCGACATTGATCTTTCTCATGGGTCTTCTCCTCGCGTGATCGCTTCACTGATATCTAGAGACGCGCGGCCAAAGGGCGATCCGACACGGCCCTGAAAAATTATCAGCCGCGGCCCCAGCGGGCGCGCACCGCCTCGGCCCGGCTGCGGCTCACCGGTATTTCCCGCCCGTCCTTGAGCAGGATCGAAAGCCGGCCATCGCCGCGCAGGAGCTTTTCGACATGGGCGTCGGCGACGAAATGCGAGCGATGCACGGAAAGGCCGGGCGTTGGGCCGAGCTCTTCCAGCGCATCGGAAAAGCGCAGCAGGATCAGCTCCCGGCCGCGGCTCGTCGTCACCTCGGTATAGTGGTCGGCGACGGTGAGATGCAGGATCGCGCCACGGTTTTCCGGCTTCAGCCGGCGCAGCAGCGGGACCTCGGCGCGCTCCTCCCGGGCGGGCGAAGGAGACAGCGCCTGCGCCTGCTTGCTGCTCATCGTCATGAAGGTCAGGCCGCAGAACAGGGCCGAGAGCAGGAGGCCGGTCGCGATGCTTTCGGCGAGGACGGAAGGAGTTACTTCGCCGCCGAAGGTCAGCAGGCTGATCGCTTCCGTCGCAAGCCCGACGGGCACGCCGGCAATCAGCGTGCCGAGTGCCATGCGGCCGAAAAGGCTCGCGATCCTGTGCGCGAAGAGCGTGTTGACGACGACGATGGTGACGATCGCAATGCCCCAGGCGACGGCGTGCAGCACGAGCCAGAAGCCGAGGCGCGGCACGGCGGCAAGCCGCTGCGACGTGCCGTAGGGACCGGTCACCCAGAAGATCAGAACGACGGCGCCGAAGGTCGCCCAGAAGCGGGGCGAGCCCAGGAAAACCTGCAGTTCACGAAGCGCGGATTGCAGGAAGGGGCGTTCCACGAAGTTTTCCGTCCATTCGGGCCAAAGCGTTTGAGGCGATCCGATCAATGTCTGAAGACCGAAGCGATTTCAACCGCATCCGGAGCCCGCCATGACCTTCGAGCCGCTTCTCAACGCCCCTTCCGCCGTGCAGTTCCATGTCGCGACCGTGCTGCCAGCGGCTGTCCTCGGCGCCGTCCTGCTCGCCCGCCCGAAGGGCACGCCGGCGCATCGTCTCCTTGGAAAAATCTGGTTGTTGCTGATGGTTGCGACGAGTTTTTCGACCTTCTTCATCCATGACCTGAAGGTGGTCGGCGACTTCAGCCCGATCCATCTGCTCTCCGTCTACGTCATCGTCGGCAGCGTGCCGGCGATCCGCGCTGCGCGCCGCCGCGATATCCGCGCGCACCGTGCGCATGTCGCCGGCATGTATTTCGGCGGCATCGTCGTGGCCGGGCTTTTCACGCTGGCGCCGCACCGCGTGATGGGCGCCATGATCTTCGATGGCGCCTCCGGTCTGGCCAGCGGGCTGGCGGCCGCCATCGTCAGCGTGCTGCTCGTCGCGGCGGGCGGACTGGCCGTTCGCGAGGCCGGCTGGCTGGATCGCCTGCCGGCGGTTTTCCGGCGGCGCTGACGGCTGCTTTTCATTTTGCAAGGCGCCCGCCAGGCCCTATAAGCTGGTGCTGAGGAACGAATTCACTTTGTGGGCGTTCGTCGGCAATCAATTCGGGGAAATGCGCCATGGAATGGAAAGGTCGCCGTCAGTCGAGCAATGTCGAGGACCAGCGCGGGGCCGGAGGCGGCCCTTCGCTCGGCCGCGGCAATGGCGGGTTCCGTATTCCGATGGGCGGCGGACGCCGCGCCGGCGGCGGCATGAGCATCGGCACGATCATCTTCCTCGTCGTGATCTACTTCATCTTCAAGGCGATGGGCATCGACCTGTTGCAGGTGATGGGCGAGGGCGGCGGGCAGGTCAGCGTGCCGGGCTTCGAGCAGACGGAAAGCGCCAGCCAGCGCTCCTCGCCGCAGGAAGAGGAACGCAAGGCCTTCATGGCAACGGTGCTCGCCGAGACCGAAGACACCTGGAACGGCATCTTCCAGACGGCGGGCGAACGTTATGAGGAGCCCAAGATGGTGCTCTTCTCCGGCTCAGTGCAGTCCGCCTGCGGCTTTGCCTCGGCGGCGTCCGGCCCGTTCTACTGCCCGGGCGACCGCAAGCTCTATCTCGACATGAGCTTCTTCGACGAACTCGCCAACAAGTTCGACGCGTCGGGCGATTTCGCGCAGGCCTATGTCGTCGCGCACGAGGTCGGCCACCATGTGCAGAACCTCACCGGCGTGCTGCCGCGCTTCAACCAGCAGCGCCAGCGCATGAGCGAGGTCGAGGCCAACCAGATGTCGATCCGCGTCGAGCTCCAGGCCGATTGCTACGCCGGCATCTGGGGCAAGTATACCGAGCAGAAGGGTCTTCTGGAGCGCGGCGACCTGGAGGAGGCGCTGAACGCCGCAACCCAGATCGGCGACGACACGCTGCAGAAGCGCACGCAGGGTTACGTCGTGCCGGAAAGCTTCAACCACGGCACGTCCGAGCAGCGGCGCCGCTGGTTCAAGCGCGGCTTCGATACCGGCCGGGTCGATGCCTGCGATACGTTCAAGGGCGATGTGTGATGAGGGATGCGCCGGCGGCACTGCCGCCGTCGGCGACCTTCAGGTCTTCCTCGACGATCGAGGCATATTTGCCGGAATGGGTGAGCGCGACCGCCAGCGCCACGACGAGCGTCGGCACGGCGATTGCGAGATTGCCGCGCAGCTGCCAGAAGAACGGCCGGTGCACGACCTTTACCCACAGCAGGAAGGCTGCCGGAATGCCGGCGAAGGCCAGCATGTGAAAGGCGAAGCGCAGCGGCTGGAAGGGGGCACCTTCGCCCTGTTCCGCGGCGCGAAACACCCCGTCATCGTCCATGAACCAGGCGGCGGCCGCGGCGATGAGCAGCAGCAGGATGAAGAGCGGCTTCATCACGTTTTTCCATGAGAAGATGACGCAGGTGGCGATGAACAGGCAGAAGAAGCCGCCCGTCACCAGCACCAGCGTGTCCGGCCGGGCGCCGAGCAGCGCCCAGGTCTCCATCCAGAAATCGCGGCTGGTGATCAGGAAGAGATAGAGGCCGGTGGCAAGGCTGACCGTGAGGCTCGCGAAGGTGGGTCGGGCGGAAAGATGGCTCGGGGCAGAGCGGGTCGACATTGCCGGTCCTCAAGAACTGATGCGCAGGCACACATCTCGGCGCGCACCGTTACCGGCGCATGACAATCCGTGTGTATCCGCGCATTTCTCTCACGAGGAACCTGACAGGACGCTGACGACGGGCAGTGTTGTGCGGCCCGTCATCAGGGGAATCAAGCGCGCTTTTCGCTGTCCATATGGGCGAGCTGCGCGGCGGGGTAACGCTCGCCGGCCGCCGCATCCTTCGGCATGGCGGCTTCGATGGCCGCCAGATCGGCCTCGCTCAGCGAAACCGCCTGCGCGCCCAGCGCTTCGGCCAGCCGGTCGCGGCGGCGGGCGCCGACCAGGGGAACGATATCCGCGCCCTTCGCGGCGACCCAGGCGATGGCGAGCTGGGCGACGCTTGCGCCCTTTTCCTCGGCGACGCGGCGCAGCGCCTCGACGAGGGCGAGGTTCTGCTCGACATTGCCTTCCTGGAAACGCGGGCTGATGCTGCGGAAATCGCCGCCGGCACTCGCGCCCTTCTGCCAATGGCCGCTGATCAGGCCGCGCGACAGCACGCCATAGGCGGTGATCGGGATGCCGAGCGCTCGGCAGGTCGGCAGGATATCCTCCTCGATGCCGCGCGAGATCAGCGAATATTCGATCTGCAAATCCGCGATCGGGTGAACGGCGGCGGCGCGCCGGATGGTTTCCGACCCCACTTCCGACAGCCCGATATGGCGGATGTAGCCCGCCTTCACGAGGTCGGTGAGCGCGCCGATGGTCTCCTCGATCGGCACGGCCGGGTCGAGGCGGGCGGGGCGGTAAATGTCGATATGGTCGGTGCCGAGCCGTTGCAGCGAATAGGCGAGGAAGTTCCGGATCGCTGCCGGGCGCGAATCGTAACCGCTCCAAGCGCCGTCCGGCCCGCGCAGCGCGCCGAACTTCACGCTGATCACCACGTCCTCGCGCCGGCGGTCCCTGAGCGCTTCGGCGATCAGCATCTCGTTGTGGCCCATGCCGTAGAAATCGCCGGTATCGAGCAGGTTGATGCCGGCGTCGAGGGCGGCGTGGATGGTGGCGATGCTTTCGGCCCGGTCGGCCGGGCCATACATGCCGGACATGCCCATGCAGCCGAGCCCGATGGTGGAAACGACGGGGCCGGTCTTGCCGAGTTGGGTGGTCTTCATGGCGTCTCTCCTGTGATCTGCCGTTCGGTCGAGAGCCTTTTACCGCTTCGGCCTTTGTGCGATAATCCGTCCTCTCCTGAACAGCTTGTGCGGTTTTCCAAACAATGAGCCAAATCCCCCTTGCCGATCTCGATGCCTTTGTGGCGATCGCCCGGGTGAAGAGTTTTCGCGCGGCCGCAAAGCTCCGCGGCGTTTCCGCCTCGGCGCTGTCGGAGGCGATGCGGCGGCTGGAAGGGCGGCTCGACCTGCGCCTGTTCAACCGCACGACGCGCAGCGTCACGCTGACGGATGCTGGCGAGCGCCTGCTGGAGCGGCTGGCGCCGGCGCTTGCCGAAGTCGAGGCGGCGATCGACGGCGTCAACAGCCTGCGCAACCGCCCGGTCGGTCGGCTGCGCCTCAACGTGCCGGGCGTCGTCGCCCGCTTCGTGCTGCCGCCGATCGCGACGCCCTTCCTCCAGGCCTATCCCGGCATCACGCTTGAGGTTGCCTCCAACGACGCTTTGGTCGACGTGCTCGCGGAAGGTTTCGACGCCGGCATCCGCTACGAGGAGGCGCTGCACCAGGACATGATCGCCGTGCCGATCGGCCCGCGCCGGCAGCGTTTCGTCGTCGCCGCCGCACCGTCCTATATCGCCGAGCATGGCGCGCCGGACCATCCGCGCGACCTGATGCAGCATCGCTGCATCCTGCACCGCTTCGCCAGCGGCCGCGTGCTGCCCTGGGCCTTCGAGCGCGGCGAGGAGAAGATGTCCCTGATGCCGCCCGCCTGCCTTATCTCCGGATCGAACGAGGTGGAACTGCATGCCGCCGAGGCCGGCCTCGGCCTCGTCTGCACCTTCGAGGAGTTCCTCGCGCCGGCGCTTGCCACCGGCGCGCTCCGGATCGTCATGCCGGACTGGATCCAGACCTTTTCCGGCCCCTTCCTCTACTATCCGAGCCGCATCCTGATGCCGGCGCCGCTGCGCGCCTTCGTCGACTTCGTGAAGGCCAATCCCTGGCCCGAATGAGGCGAAGCATCAGTGTGCCACATCCGCATCATCAAAAATTTTGCGATGTTCACGGATTGTTTCGCGGGAAAAAGTGAAATACAACTCCTCGCCTGACGTTTTGCCCGCCGCGATGGGCGCCGATCATTCCAGAGGTGACACCATGATCGATGCCAGGTCCACCCGGCGGGGGCTCTTTCTCGTCTTCATGATCATGTTTCTCGACGTGATCGGCATCGCCATCATCATGCCGGTGCTGCCGACCTATCTGCGCGAACTGACCGGTGACGACATCAGCCAGGCGGCGATCGATGGCGGCTGGCTGCTGCTCGTCTATGCCGGCATGCAGTTCCTGTTCGCGCCCTTCATCGGCAACCTGTCGGATCGTTTCGGCCGCCGCCCGGTGCTGCTCGCCTGCATCCTCACCTTCGCCATCGACAATCTCATCTGCGCGCTCGCCACCAGCTACTGGATGCTCTTCATCGGCCGGGTTCTGGCCGGCATCAGCGGCGCGAGCTTCGGCACCGCCGCCGCCTATATCGCCGACGTCTCGACGGACGAGACGCGCGCGAAAAATTTCGGCCTGATGGGCATCGCCTTCGGCACGGGCTTCGCGCTCGGGCCGGTCATCGGCGGCCTGCTCGGCGAATTCGGGCCGCGCATCCCGTTTTATGGTGCGGCGGCGCTGGCCTTTCTCAATTTCGTCGCGGCCTGGGTCCTGCTGCCGGAAAGCCTGGAGCCCGCCAACCGCCGCCGCTTCGAATTCTCCCGCGCCAATCCGCTCGGCGCGCTGTTGCAGATGCGGCAATATCCGGGCGTGCTCTGGGTCGGGCTCGTGTTCTTCTGTTACTGGCTGGCGCATGCCGTCTACCCCTCCGTCTGGCCCTTCGTTGCGGCGCTCCGCTACGGCTGGAGCGAGGGGCAGATCGGGCTGTCGCTCGGCGTTTTCGGCATCGGCGGGGCGGTCGTCATGGCTTTCGTGCTGCCGCGCGTCGTGCCTAAGCTCGGCGAATATCGCACCGCGATCGTCGGTCTCGCCTTCGCAGCGCTCGGCCTCTCCGGCTATGCCGCGGCCTGGCAGGGCTGGATGGTCTATGCGGTGATCGCGCTGACGGCGCTGGAAAGCCTTGCCGACCCGCCGCTGCGCTCGATCGCATCGGTGCGCGTGCCGCCATCGGCCCAGGGCGAGTTGCAGGGTGCGCTCACCAGCGTCTCCAGCATCACGACGATCATCGGGCCGCTGATCTTCACGCAGGTCTTCAGCCACTTCACGGGGCCGGCCGCGCCGGTGGTTTTTGCCGGCGCGCCCTATGCGCTGGCGGCGGTGATCCTTTTCATCGGTCTCGTGATTTTCATCGTGAAGCTGCGCGGCGCCGATGCGGGGCCAAGCGAGACTTTGGCCGCGCAATCGCCCTGAAGCGCTTTCAACCGTGACGTTTTGACGAAATTTTCGCGCAAAACCTGCGCGAGAAACCCGATTCAGCGCATTTTTGATGAAAAGATCACAGCTACTCGATTGATCGCGGCGGGACTTTGTGATCCGAAGCTTCACGAAAGTGAGAATTATGATGCACATGGCCACGCACCGCGCGGACAATAGCTGGGGCGCCCATTTCCGGGCGACCTTCACCCTCGGCGTGCCGTTGATCGGCGCGCAGCTCGCCCAGCTCGGCATTCACACGACGGACGTGGTCATCCTCGGCCGCCTTGGGGCCGCGCATCTGGCGGCGATCGTGCTGGCGAGCCAGTTCTTCTTCACCATCTTCATCCTCGGTTCCGGCTTCGCCAATGCCGTGATTCCGATGGTGGCGCAGGCCTATGGCCGGGGCGACGCCGTCTCCGTGCGCCGCTCGGTGCGCATGGGCATGTGGGTGGTGCTGATCTATGCGGCGCTGATGATCCCGGTCTTCTACAATGTCGAGGGCATCCTGCTCTATGCCGGCCAGAAGCCGGAGGTGGCGGCGCTCGCCGGCAGCTACCTGAAGATCGCGCAATGGGGCATGGCGCCGGCGCTGCTCTTCATGACGCTGCGCGGCCTCGTCAGCGCGCATGGCCGGGCGGGCGTCGTGCTTTATGTCACGATCGTCATCCTGTCGGTCAACGCGTTCTTCGCCTATGCGCTGGTGCTCGGCCATTTCGGCTTTCCCGCACTCGGCATCGAGGGGGCGGCGATCGTTTCCGTCGGCGTCAACGTGCTGAGCTTCGTGCTGCTTACGGCCTATATCCAGCTTCGGCCGGAACTGCGCCGCTACGAGCTCTTCGTGCGCTTCTGGCGGCCGGACTGGCCTGCCTTCCGCGAGGTCGTGCAGCTCGGCCTGCCGATCGGCTTCACCATGCTGGCGGAAGTGACGCTCTTCACCGGCGCGTCGCTGCTGATGGGCAATATCGGCACGCTGGAACTGGCGGCCCATGGCATCGCGCTCCAGCTCGCCTCGATCGCCTTCATGATCCCGCTCGGCCTGGCGCAGGCCGGCACGGTGCGCGTCGGCGTGGCGCATGGCCGGGGTGATCGCCTCGGCGTGGTCCGGGCCTCCTGGGCGGTGCTGGCCGTTGCGGCGGCCATCGCGGTTGGCGGCGGCATCCTCTTTGCCCTCGCGCCCACCACGCTCGCCTCGATCTTCCTCGACACGGCGGGCAAGGATTCGGCCGCCGTCCTGGCAATCGCCGGTCCCTTCGTGGTGATCGCCGGCATCTTCCAGCTCGTCGACGGCCTCCAGGCGATTGCCGCCGGCCTGCTGCGCGGGCTGAAGGACACGCGCATCCCGATGATCCTGGCGCTGATCTCCTATTGGCCGATCGGCTTCCTCTGCGCCTGGTTCTTCGCCTTCCCGGCCGGGTTCGGCGGCGTCGGCGTCTGGTTCGGCTTCGTCAGCGGCCTTGCCGCCGCCGCCATCCTGCTCAACTGGCGTTTTTATCGCCTGGTGACACAGGGCGCGGCAAGGCCCGCCTGAATCAAAAAGGCCCCGGACGCGACGTCCGGGGCCTTTTGTTTTCATGAAGCAGACGCTTATGCGCGTTCCGGAATGGCTTCTTTGCCCTTCTTCTCGCGCACTAGGTTGATGAAGCGGCGGAAGAGGTAGTGGCTGTCCTGCGGGCCGGGCGAGGCCTCGGGATGGTGCTGCACGGAGAAGACCGGCTTGCCGACGAGGTGCAGGCCGCAGTTCGAACCGTCGAACAGCGAGACATGGGTTTCTTCCACGCCTTCCGGCAGCGAGGCCGAGGCGACGGCGAAACCGTGGTTCATCGAGACGATCTCGACCTTGCCGGTCGTGTGGTCCTTCACCGGGTGGTTCGCGCCGTGGTGGCCCTGGTGCATCTTTTCGGTCGTGGCGCCGACGGCAAGGCCCAGCATCTGGTGGCCGAGGCAGATGCCGAAGACCGGGATGCCCGTCTCGATCAGCGTCCTGATGACCGGCACGGCATATTCGCCGGTCGCCGCCGGGTCACCCGGGCCGTTCGACAGGAAGATGCCGTCCGGCTTCTGCGCCAGCACTTCGTCCGCGGTGGAGGTGGCCGGCATGACGGTGACCTTGCAGCCGAGGCCGGCGAAGAGGCGCAGGATGTTGCGCTTCACGCCGTAGTCGAGTGCCACGATGTGGTACTTCACGTCGGCGTCCGCGAGGTCCGCGTAGCCTTCGTTCCAGACCCAGGGCTCCTGGCTCCAGCGCGAGGACTGGCCGGAAGAGGCGACCTTGGCGAGGTCGAGGCCGACGAGGCCGCTCCAGGCTTTCGCTTCCGCCTTCAGCGTCTCGATGTCGAAGACGCCATTCGGGTCATGCGCGATGACCGCGTTCGGCGCGCCGTTCTCGCGGATCCAGGCGGTCAGCGCGCGTGTGTCGATGCCCGAGAGGCCGATGATGCCGCGCGCCTTCAGCCAGCCGTCGAGATGTTTTGCAGAGCGGTAGCTCGAAGGGTCGGTGATGTCGGCCTTGAAGATTGTGCCGACGGCGCCGTGGCGGGCGGCGGGCGTCAGGTCTTCGATGTCCTCGTCATTGGCGCCGATATTGCCGATATGCGGGAAGGTGAAGGTGACGATCTGGCCGAGATAGGAGGGGTCGGTCAGAATTTCCTGGTAGCCCGTCAGCGCCGTGTTGAAGCAGACTTCGGCGGTCACCTTGCCGGTGGCGCCGATGCCTTTGCCTTCGATCACCGTGCCGTCGGCGAGGACGAGCAGGGCGGTCGGCTTGTCGGTGGTCCATGCGGGGGTCGAGGTCATGAGTATCCCGTTTCCGGTGCCGGGCGTGAGGCTTGAAAGCCGGGCGGCCGCGCACCATTTATCTCGCAGGCAAGGGCGCGCGGAAACCCGCGTTGGTTCGCCCTGATTGCCAAATTTCGTGCAGGTGCCGGAAAATAGACAAAGCGGATGACGGGGTCAACCGCCGCCTGTGGATTGCGTGGAATTATAAAGCGTTAAAATTCAATCGCTTATGTAATCCGTTTGCCCGCGGCCCCTTTGCCGGTCTATGAGCATGCACGAGAAAGCACTATCGAAGACCGCTCGCGCATCCGGCGCCGGGCGGCTTCCTATGGAGAAAATGATGCGCGAGCAATTCGCAAATGCGCTGAAGGATGCGCTGAAGGCCAAGGATTCCTGCCGCGTTTCGACGCTCAGGTTGATTCAGGCAACGATCAAGGATCGCGATATCGCCAATCGCGGCGTGGGCAAGGGCCCAGTCGCCGACGACGAGATCATGCAGATCCTCGCCAAGATGATCAAGCAGCGCGAGGAATCCGCCAAGATCTTCGGCGAAAACGGCCGCCCGGAGCTTGCCGCCCAGGAGCGCCAGGAAATCGTCGTGATCGAAAGCTTCATGCCGGCGCAGATTCCGGAAGAGAAGATGAAGGAACTCTGTGCCTCGCTGGTCAGCGAAACCGGTGCGCATGGCCTGCGCGACATGGGCAAGTGCATGAATGCTCTGAAGGAGCGCTATCCCGGCCAGATGGACTTCGCCAAGGCCTCCGGCGTGGTGAAGGAACTGCTGAAATAATCCGGTAACGACCGGGTCTATAGGGAAGGGCGGCGCCAGCCGCCCTTTTTGTTTGTGGGCGTTTCGTGCCGCGGCACGATCCCGCGCACTTGACAGGACTCAAAAACGCTAAGCACAGTTAAAAACCCGCGAAACAGGAGCCTGACGATGCGTTCGCGCATCGGCCCGCCCCGGCGAAGTGCATGCTGTGCCGCCGGTTTTGTTCATGCGTAGACGCCCCGGTGGCCGTTCTCGTTAACGGAGACCGAGCCGATGCGCGTGACCTTTCTTTTTCCCCTTGGCATGTTCGCCCTTGCCGGCCCCGCCCTTGCGCATGACGCGGCGAGCGGCTGGCAATACGAGCAGTTCTGTTGCAACGGCAACAGCCACAATGGCGACTGCCAGATGATCCCGGCGACAACCGTGCGCATCATCAAGGGCGGCTACCAGGTGACGCTCGCGCCCGGCGACCACCGGCTTGCCACGCGCGCCCATATCTTCCGCCTGCCGCAGGATACGACCCGCCACTCGCCCGATGGCGAATACCATCTCTGCCTCTACCCGACCGAAGACACACCGCGCTGTTTCTACGCGCCGGACATGGGCTTTTGACGGGCAGCCTGTGAATTGCTGTGGGCAGCCGAGTAGTGCTGGCGATAGCTCCCCCGCATGGTTATATGGAGCCTGATCGAGGTATCCATGCGCTTTTCCAACGCCTTCCTAGACGAGATCCGCGACCGCGTCTCCATTTCCGACGTGATCGGCAAGCGCGTGACCTGGGACCGCCGCAAGACCAATGTGTCGCGCGGCGACTATTGGGCCTGCTGCCCGTTCCATGGTGAAAAGTCGCCGAGCTTCCACTGCGAGGACCGCAAGGGCCGCTACCATTGTTTCGGCTGCGGCGTCTCCGGCGATCACTTTCGTTTCCTCACCGACCTCGACGGGCTCTCCTTCCCGGAGGCCGTGCAGCAGATCGCAGACCTGGCGGGTGTCGCCATGCCCCAGCCGGACCGCGAGGCCGAGCAGCGGGAAAAGGAGCGCACCGGCCTCGTCGAGGTCATGGAGATGGCGGCGCGCTTCTTCGAGGACCAGCTCCAGACGCCGGCGGGCGCCAAGGCGCGCGCCTATCTGCGCGACCGCGGGCTGACCGGCCGCACCATCGAGACCTTCCGCCTCGGCTACGCGCCGGAAAGCCGCAATGCGCTGAAGGAATTCCTGGCCGGCAAGGGCGTGCCGAAGGAATCGATCGAGGCCTGCGGCCTCGTCGTGCACGGGCCGGATCGCCCGGTTTCTTACGACCGGTTCCGCGACCGCATCATGTTCCCCATCCTCTCCGTGCGCGAAAAGGTCATCGCCTTCGGCGGCCGCGCCATGTCGCCGGATGCGCAGGCGAAATATCTCAACTCCAATGAGACCGAGCTCTTCCACAAGGGCAGCGTGCTCTACAACCACGCGCGCGCGCGAAAAGGCGCTCAAGGGGTTGACGGCGCTGGCACGATCATCGCCGTCGAAGGCTATATGGACGTGATTGCGCTTTACCAGGCGGGCATCGAGAACGCCGTGGCGCCGCTCGGCACGGCGCTCACCGAAAACCAGCTCGATCTTTTGTGGAAGATGACGCCGGAACCGGTGCTGTGCTTCGACGGCGATGGGGCCGGCATCCGCGCGGCAAACCGCGCCGCCGAACTCGCGCTGCCCTTCATCAAGCCGGAGCGCACCATACGCTTCGCGCTGCTGCCGGATGGCAAGGACCCGGACGACCTGGTGCGCAACGAGGGCCGCGCGCCCTTCGACAAGGTGATGGCCGCCGCGCGCCCGCTTGCCGAGATGATCTGGAACCGGGAAGTGCAGGGTGCCTCCTTCGACACGCCGGAAAGCCGCGCCGCACTTGAAGCGCGCCTGCGCCAGGTGACGGCCGCGATCGTCGACGAGGACGTGCGGCGCCATTACCAGCAGAATATGCGCGACCGGCTGAACGCCTTCTTCCGCCCCGCCCAGCAGCGGCAGGGTGGCGGCAACTTTTCCGGCAATCGGCAGGGTCGGGGCGGCCGCAATGCGCCGCAGGGCAATGCGGTCTCGTCCGGCATATCGGACCGGCTGGCGCGATCGTCGCTGGTGCGCGGCGCGGAAGGGCTGCCGCCCTTGCGCGAAAGCGTGCTGGCGCTCACCGTCGTCAACCATCCCGGCCTGTTCTTCAGCGATTACGACGAGATCGCCATCATCGAATACGAGCATCGCGACCTGCAGCGGCTGTGGTCGTCGCTGCTCGGCATTGCCGGCTCCGTCGGCGCGAGGCTTGCGCGCGACCGGCTGATCGAGGAACTGGAGGCCGCCGGTTTCGACGCGCTGCTCAAGGGCCTCGACCAGCAGGTCCGCAACTCCCGCCTCTGGACCGCGACGGCGGAGGCCGCCCCCGAGGACGCCCGCGAAGGTTTTCTCCAGGCGCTCGCGCTGCACAAGCGCACCCGCGCGCTGCTCTGGCAGCGCCGCGAGCTGGAGCGCGAACTCGCGGTCTCGACCGAAGAGGGCGACGGCGAACGCGTGCCGCAAATCCTGCGCGCCCTCCAGGAGGTGCAGATGGAGACGATGCGCATGGAAAACCAGGAAGCCATCATCGAGGGTTTTGGCGTGCTGTCCGGCAGGGTGAAGGGGCCGGCGGGAAAGTAGGGGCGCTCTTGCGACCCCGATGGGAGCGAGCCCGGCCTGCCGGAACAATCCGCAGAGGACGGCGCCCAACAGGGCAAGTGTCGCGTAGATGCCCACCGTTTTTCTCCCCTCTTTCAATTTATTTGCAACTTAGCCTTGAAATCGGAACAAATCAAGAACATTGTGTGTGAAGGCAAAAGCTGGTGGTCGGGCGGTTGCCCATGGTGGTGCACTTGGCCAGAATGAAAGGAGGAAGGTGCCATTGATGACCCAGACCAAATCGTCCCGTTCTCTCTCCGCGCTGTTCGACGCGCCGTCGGCGCCGCTCGACGTGCTGAAGCGCGTCTACGGCTACGACGCCTTCCGCGGCAAGCAGCAGGCGGTGGTGGAGCATGTGGCGGGCGGCGGCGATGCGGTCGTGCTGTTTCCGACGGGCGCGGGCAAATCGCTGTGCTTCCAGATCCCGGCGCTCTGCCGCGAGGGTGTCGGCATCGTCATCTCGCCGCTGATCGCTCTGATGCGCGACCAGGTGGAGGCATTGAAGCAGCTTGGCGTCAGCGCGGCGGCGCTCAATTCCTCGCTGACGCGCGAGGAGTTTTTTGCCGTGCGCGATTCGATGCGTGCGGGCACGCTCGACCTGCTCTACGTCACACCGGAGCGCATCGTCACGGAGGGGTTCGCCGAGCTGGTGGCCGATGCCCGGATCGCGCTCTTCGCCATCGACGAGGCGCATTGCGTCTCGCAATGGGGGCACGATTTCCGGCCGGAATACCGCACGCTCGGCATGCTCGGCGAGCGCTATCCCGGCGTGCCGCGCATCGCGCTGACGGCGACCGCCGATCCGCACACCCGCGGCGATATCATCGAGCGGCTCGGCTTGCAGGATGCCGAGGTTTTCACCACCAGCTTCGACCGGCCGAACATTTCCTACGAGATCGCCGAGCGCGACCAGGCGCGCCAGCAGTTGTTGCGTTTCCTTGGGCGGCATCAGGGCGAGAGTGGCATCGTCTACTGCCTGTCGCGCGCCAAGGTGGAGGACACGGCCGAATGGCTGAACACGCAGGGCGTTCGCGCGCTGCCCTATCACGCGGGCTTCGACCGCGCCGTGCGCGATGCCAACCAGGATGCCTTCCTGAAGGAGGAGAACCTCTGCCTCGTCGCGACCGTCGCCTTCGGCATGGGCATCGACAAGCCGGATGTGCGCTATGTCGCCCATCTCGACCTGCCGGGCTCGGTGGAGGCCTATTACCAGGAGACCGGGCGCGCCGGGCGTGACGGCCTGCCTTCTGATGCCTGGATGGCCTATGGCATGGCCGACGTCGTGCAGCGCCGCAGGATGATCGACGAGGGCAATGCGGCCGACGATATCAAACGCATCGAGCGCGCCAAGCTGATGGCGCTGCTTGCCATCTGCGAGACGTCCGGCTGCCGGCGCAAGGCGATCCTGGCGCATTTCGGAGAATCGCATGCCGGCCAGTGCGGCAATTGTGACACCTGCCGCAACCCGGTCGAGACCTGGGACGGCACCGAGGCCGCCATCAAGGCGCTTGCCGCCGTCTACCGAACCGGCGAGCGTTTTGGCGCGGCGCATGTCATCGACGTGCTGATGGGATCGGTCAACGAGAAGACCGAGCGCTTCGGCCATACCGAAATGCCGGTCTTCGGCGCGGGCAAGGATATCGCGCCGCGCATCTGGCAATCGATCTTCCGGCAGTTGCTGGCGTCCGGCCTGATCAGCGTCGACCATGCCGCCTTCGGGGCGCTGAAGCTGGAGGAGGAGGCGCGCGCCGTCTTCCGCCGCGAGCGGGAGGTGTTTTTCCGCAAGGACCGGCCGCAGGCGGGCCGCAAGGGTAAGGCCGGCAATTCACCCGCCGCCCGCGAGCGCTCCAACCTTGCAGGCTCGGAACGCGAGCTTTTCGAGCTGCTGCGCGCCGAGCGCCTCGCCATCGCCAAGGACCTGGACGTGCCGCCCTATGTTGTCTTCCCGGATACGACGCTGATCGCGCTCGCCAAGGAGCGGCCGCGCGACCGGGAGGAGCTTCTGGACATTCCCGGCATCGGCGTTTCCAAGCGCGACCGGTTCGGCGATGCCTTCCTGGCCGTCATCGAGGAATTTGCCGGCTAGTTTTTTATAAGCCTGTCGGAACGTTCGTGGCTCGTTCGTCCTTGCTGTAGTTCACCAAGGAGGACGTCACGATGAAAGTCACGCAGCATCTCTGGTTCGAAAAGGACATGGAGGCCGCCATCGGCCTCTATACGTCGCTGATCCCGGGCTCTTCGGTCCACTGGGTTTCGCCGCTGCTTGCGGAAACGCCGAGCGGCCCGCCGGGCAGCGTCAAGATCGCGAGCTTCACGCTTGGCGACCAGCGCTACATGGCGATCGAGGCCGGCCCGCTCGATCCGTTCAACCACAGCTTTTCCATCATGGTCGAATGCGAGACGCAGGGCGATCTCGACCGGCTTTGGGATGCGCTGAGGGAGGGCGGTTCGGTGGAACAGTGCGGCTGGCTGAAGGATCGCTGGGGCCTCTCCTGGCAGATCGCGCCGGCGCGGCTCGGCGAGTTGATGAGCGACCCGGACCAGGCGAAGGTCAAGCGCGTGACCGAGGCGATGCTGACGATGGTGAAGCTGGACATTGCCGGACTGGAGGCGGCCGCCGCCGCGCGTTGATAGACCGTTGTTCCGGCGTTGGCTGAGGGGCGCCTTTACATCCGGACCGTCATCCCGCCATCCACCACCAGCACATGGCCGTTGACGAAGGAGGCGGCGTCGCTGGCGAGGAACAGGGCGGCGCCGGCGATTTCGTCGGCGCGCGCCCAGCGCTGGACGGGGATGCGCTGGCGCACGAAGGGCATCAGATCCTCGTCGGCGGCGAGCACGGCGTTGGTTTCCGTGGCGAACCAGCCGGGCGCGATGGCGTTGCTGGTGATGCCGTGCGGGCCGTATTCGACGGCCATGCTGCGCATCAGGCCGGTCAGGCCGTGTTTTGCGGCCGGGTAGATGCCGTCGTTCTGCATGGCGACATGGCCGCCGATCGAGGTGATGGAGATGAGGCGGCCGTGGCAGTGGCGTTTCATCAGGGCGGCCGCGTCTCGGGCGAGGCTGGCGGCGGCAAGAAGATCGGTGCGGATCAGCTCGTCGATGGCCTCGTCATCCATCTCGGAAAGCGGCCGGCGGTCGCGGGCGCCGACATTGTTGACGAGCACATCGAGCCGGCCATGTTCGCGGTCGATCGCGGCCAGCGTTTCGCGCTGGGCGGCGCGGTCGGCGATGTCGAAGGCGCTCGCGGACGCGCTGCCGCCTGCTTCGGTGATCGCGGCCACGGCGGCCTCCAGCGTTGCGGCCGTGCGGCCGGTCAGCACGACATGGGCGCCCGCCTCGGCGAGCGCCTTGGCGATCTCGAAGCCGAGGCCACGGGCGGCACCCGTCACCAGCGCCACGCGGCCCTTCTGGGAAAACCTGTCCAGTATCGTCATCGTCGCACCCTTTTTCCGGCCGCCACCGGACAGGCGCAGGCCGGCTCTGTCAACCCGCCGCAGCTTTGCCTGCCGGGAAAAAAACGGCTATGTCCGGCAGGAAAAGGACTTTGCCATGGCCCAGAACATCTACGACCAGCCCGCCTTTTTCGAAGGCTACAGCAGTCTTCCGCGCTCGGTGCACGGACTTGCAGGGGCGGCGGAATGGGGCTCGGTGCGCGCGCTGCTGCCCGATCTCAAGGGCCGTCGCATCGTCGATCTCGGCTGCGGATTCGGCTGGTTCGCGCGGCATGCGGCGGCGCAGGGGGCGGAAAGCGTGCTCGGCCTCGATCTTTCGGAAAACATGATCGCGCGTGCGCGAGCGGAAACGGTCTCGCCGGTCGTGCGCTACGAGATCGCCGATCTCGACCGGCTCGACCTGCCGCAGGGCGCCTTCGATTTCGCCTATTCGTCGCTCGCCTTCCACTATGTCGCGGATTTCGACCGGCTGGTGCGTACGGTCCATGCCGCGCTGACGCCGGGCGCGTCCTTCGTCTTCACCATCGAACATCCGCTTTTCATGGCGCCGTCGGCACCGGACTGGGCGGAGGTCGGCGGGCGGACGGTCTGGCCGGTCGATGGCTATCTGGTCGAAGGCCCGCGCACGACGGATTGGCTCGCCAAGGGCGTCGTCAAATATCACCGCACGCTCGGCACGACGATGAATGTGCTGATTGCTGCTGGCTTTACAATCCGGCATGTCGAGGAGTGGCGGCCGAGCGCGGCGCAGCTTGCCGAGCATCCGGAATGGCAGGTGGAACTGAACCGGCCGATGTTCCTGCTGATCGCCTGCGCGCGCGGTTGAAAACAGCGAAAGGGCGACGAGAGCCCTTTACGCGGCTTGCGGCTGCGCTAGAACTATCCCCGTGGAAATCGCCGGCATCACGATCAAAAAGACAGCCCGCGTTCAATCGGAAGGGGAGCCAAGCGATGGGAAAACTGAAATTGCCGCTCGACGGCGCCTGCCGCTGCGGGCGCGTCAAAATCCGCATCAGCGCGCCGCCGCTCATCGCCATGGCCTGTCATTGCACGGGTTGCCAGCGCATGTCGGGCAGTGCCTATTCGCTGAGCGCGGCGATCCCGACGGAGGGTTTTGCCGTCGTCGAGGGTGAGCCGGTCGTTGCCGGCGCCAGCCCCGAGGCCGGCCATCATTTCTGCCCGGATTGCATGACATGGATGTTCACGCGGCCGCAGGGGCTCGATTTCTTCGTCAATGTGCGCCCGACCATGCTCAACGATGTGAGCTGGTACAGCCCTTTCGTCGAGACCTATGTGAGCGAAAAGCTCGCCTGGGCGACGACGCCCGCCAAGCACAGCTATGAAAAATTCCCCCCGATGGAGGATTTTCAGCCGCTGATGGCCGGCTATGCCGCGAGCATCGCCTGAGCCGCCCCTTTCTCAAAGCCGTGAGTGCGTGCCCATGACCTCCGCCTTCATCGCCCATATGCAATCCGAAATCGACGGCCTCAAGGCCGGCGGCCTCTACAAGGCCGAGCGCGTCATCACCTCCAAGCAGGCCGGCGAGATCACCGTGACCTCCGGCGAGCGCGTGCTGAATTTCTGCGCCAACAACTATCTCGGCCTCGCCGACAATGCGGAACTGGCGGAGGCCGGCAAGGCCGCGCTCGACCGCTATGGCTACGGCATGGCGTCGGTGCGCTTCATCTGCGGCACGCAGGAGGAGCACAAGCAACTCGAAGCGCGCATCTCAGCCTTCCTCGGGTTGGAAGACACGATCCTCTATTCCTCCTGTTTCGATGCGAATGGCGGGCTGTTCGAGACGCTGCTCGGCGAGGAGGACGCCATCATCTCCGATGCGCTGAACCACGCCTCGATCATCGACGGCGTGCGGCTCTCCAAGGCGAAGCGCTTCCGCTATGCCAACAACGACATGGCGGCCCTGGAGGAGGAGCTGAAGAAGGCGGAAGGCGCGCGCTTCAAGCTGATCGCCACCGATGGCGTCTTCTCGATGGACGGCATCATCGCCAATCTCGGCGGCGTCTGCGATCTCGCCGAAAAATACGGCGCGATGGTCATGGTGGACGACAGCCATGCGGTCGGCTTCGTCGGCAAACATGGCCGCGGCTCGGCGGAGCATTGCGGCGTCGAGGGCCGCGTCGATATCATCACCGGCACGCTCGGCAAGGCGCTGGGCGGCGCCTCGGGCGGCTATACGTCGGGTAAGAGGGAAGTGGTTGAGTGGCTGCGCCAGCGCTCGCGTCCCTATCTCTTCTCCAACACGCTCGCCCCCGTCATCGCGAGTGCCTCGCTGAAGGTCTTCGACCTCATCGACAATGGCGATGCGCTTCGCCAGCGTCTTTATGCCAATGCGGATCTCTTCCGCAGCGAGATGACGAAGCTCGGCTTCACGCTTGCGGGCGAGGGGCATGCGATCATTCCGGTCATGCTGGGCGATGCGGCACTCGCGCAGGACATGGCGTCGCGCATGTTGGCGAAGGGGGTCTATGTCATCGGCTTTTCCTTCCCCGTCGTGCCGCGCGGCCAGGCGCGCATCCGCACCCAGATGTCGGCGGCGCATAGCGAGGCGGATGTCCGCAAGGCGATCGCCGTCTTCGCCGAGGTCGGGCGCGAACTGGGTGTGATTTAAAGAATCCTCTGAATCCCTTGCGGAGATTTCGTCATGTCGAACATGATGCGTGCGCTGGTTAAAGCGAAACCTGAAGTCGGCCTCTGGATGGAGAATGTCCCGGTGCCGGAGGTCGGGCCGAACGACGTGCTGATCCGGGTCAAGAAATCGGCGATCTGCGGCACGGACGTGCATATCTGGAACTGGGACCATTGGGCCCAGAAGACCATTCCGGTCCCGATGGTCGTGGGCCATGAATTCGTCGGCGAGATCGCCGAGATCGGTTCGTCGGTCACGAAATACCATGTCGGCGAGCGGGTCTCGGGCGAGGGGCACATCGTCTGCGGCAAGTGCCGCAACTGCCGCGCCGGCCGCGGACACCTCTGCCACTACACCAAGGGCGTCGGCGTCAATCGCCCCGGCTCCTTCGGCGAATATGTCTGCATTCCCGAGCACAATGTCGTGCCCATCCCGGACGATGTTCCCGATGAGGTCGCCGCGATCTTCGACCCGTTCGGCAATGCCGTGCACACTGCACTCTCCTTCGATCTGGTGGGCGAAGATGTGCTGGTGACGGGCGCGGGGCCGATCGGCATCATGGGCGCGATGGTCGCGAAGCGCTCCGGCGCAAGAAAGGTCGTGATCACCGATATCAATCCTGTCCGGCTCGATCTCGCCCGCAAGGTCGGCATCGACTATGTCGTCGATGCCTCCAAGCAGGATCTCGCCGAGGTGATGACCGAGATCGGCATGACCGAGGGCTTTGACGTCGGCCTTGAAATGTCCGGCGCGCCGCCGGCCTTCCGCTCGATGATCGACACGATGAACAATGGCGGCAAGATCGCCATCCTCGGCATCGCGCCGGACGGCTTCGGCATCGACTGGAACAAGGTGATCTTCAAGATGCTGACGCTGAAGGGCATCTACGGCCGCGAGATGTTCGAAACCTGGTACAAGATGATCGCCTTCGTGCAGGGCGGGCTGGATCTCTCGCCGATCATCACCCACCGCATCGGGATCGACGAATTCCGCGACGGGTTCGAGGCGATGCGCTCGGGCAATTCCGGCAAGGTCGTCATGGACTGGCACTGAGCAGGCCGCGCGAATGCGTGCAGCGGTGCGCTATAAGAATCGGGAGGAGTTTTTCGAATGAAATACGAGGGAAGCTGTCATTGCGGCGCCATCGCCTTCGAGGTGGAGGGCGAATTCGATACGGGGCTCGACTGCAACTGTTCGCTGTGCCGCCGGCGCGGCGGCCTGCTCGCCTTCGTGCCGCGGGACAGCCTGGTGCTGACGACGCCGGAGGAGAACGTCTCGACCTACCAGTTCAACCGCCACATGATCGAGCATCATTTCTGTGCCAAATGCGGCATTGCGCCCTATGGCGAGGGCAAGGACCCGAAGGGAAACGGCATGGCGGCGGTCAATCTGCGCTGCATTCCGGCGATCGATCTTGAGACACTGGCGATCACCAAGGTGGACGGAAAGTCGTTTTGAAACCCTGGCGTGCGAATCGCTGTCGTGAGACGCGTGGGGGCGCGGGGAATGCGGCTCTTGTCTTTTCGGGATTTGCGCCTACATGAAGGCTCAATCGCCCGGATCCGCCGACTTTCCTGTCCGCGAACCCGAATCGGAACCTTTTGCGGCTTTTTTGCCGGAAAAGCTTGACGTAACCGAAAATTCTGGGAATCACCATTGTTGGCGAGCAAGGAATGGGTACGGCGGATCGGGAAGTCATGTCAATTGTGTTGCCTCGGCAACATGTCCACAGTCCCGCGGGCCGGGATGTGGTTAATCGGGATTTAATTGTCAATCCGTTAGGTGAGGGATGCCGTGAGGCGATTGCGCATGCCGAAGGGCGATCGGCTGCGGAAACCCTGACCGCTTGAAAACTGGATGCTCAGGAAAGCGACGAAATAAATGGCGACAAAGGTCAAAGAGAACGAGGAAGTCGAAAACGAACGCGAAGGCGCATCCGACGGCCCACTTCTCGATCTTTCCGATGATGCAGTCAAGAAGATGATCAAGGCCGCCAAGAAGCGCGGCTATGTCACCATGGACGAGCTGAATTCGGTCCTGCCTTCCGAGGAAGTCACCTCGGAGCAGATCGAGGACACGATGGCCATGCTCTCCGACATGGGCATCAACGTCATCGAGGACGAGGACGCCGAAGAGGCGAGCCAGGGCGGCGACGACGAGTCGAGCGACGACGACAACGAGAGCGAGGGCGGCGAAATCGCTTCTTCGAGCGGCACCGCGCTTGCGACCGCCAAGAAGAAGGAGCCGACCGACCGCACGGATGACCCGGTGCGCATGTACCTGCGCGAAATGGGGTCCGTCGAGCTGTTGTCGCGCGAGGGCGAAATCGCCATCGCCAAGCGCATCGAAGCCGGCCGCGAGACGATGATCGCCGGCCTCTGTGAGAGCCCGCTGACGTTCCAGGCCATCATCATCTGGCGGGATGAACTCAACGAAGGCCAGACGCTGCTGCGCGAGATCATCGACCTCGAGACGACCTATTCCGGTCCCGAGGCGAAGGCTGCCCCCCAGTTCCAGAGCCCGGAAAAGATCGAGGCCGACCGCAAGGCGGCCGAAGAGAAGGAAAAGAACCGCCGCCCGCGCGCCGCCAACGACGACGACATCACCAATGTCGGCGGCGACGGCATGCCGCCGGAGGAAGAGGAAGAGGACGACGACGAGTCGAACCTTTCGCTCGCCGCCATGGAAGCGGAACTGCGCCCGCAGGTCATGGAGACGCTCGACACGATCGCCGAGACCTACAAGAAGCTGCGCAAGCTGCAGGACCAGCAGGTGGAAGCCCGCCTGCAGGCGACCGGCACGCTCTCGCCCGCCCAGGAGCGCCGCTACAAGGAGCTCAAGGACGAGTTGATCACGGCCGTCAAGTCGCTGTCGCTGAACCAGAACCGCGTCGACAGCCTCGTCGAGCAGCTCTACGACATCAACAAGCGCCTCGTGCAGAACGAGGGCCGCCTGTTGCGTCTGGCCGAAAGCTACGGCGTCAAGCGCGATTCGTTCCTGGAGCAGTATAACGGCGCGGAACTCGATCCGAACTGGATGAAGTCGATCGCCAATCTGGCCGCCCGCGGCTGGAAGGAATTCGCCAAGAGCGAAAACACGACGATCCGCGACATCCGCCAGGAGAT
Organism: Shinella sp. GW821-FHT10F02; assembly: GCF_058809275.1. Taxonomy (NCBI): domain Bacteria; kingdom Pseudomonadati; phylum Pseudomonadota; class Alphaproteobacteria; order Hyphomicrobiales; family Rhizobiaceae; genus Shinella; species Shinella sp. GW821-FHT10F02. Next base: position 336,405 of record NZ_JBXASL010000009.1, read on the forward strand.
CCAGAACCTCGCCACCGAGACCGGCATTTCCATCTCGGAATTCCGCCGCATCGTGCACATGGTGCAGAAGGGCGAACGCGAGGCGCGCATCGCCAAGAAGGAGATGGTGGAAGCCAACCTCCGTCTCGTGATCTCGATCGCCAAGAAGTACACGAACCGCGGGCTTCAGTTCCTCGATCTCATTCAGGAGGGCAATATCGGCCTGATGAAGGCGGTCGACAAGTTCGAGTATCGCCGCGGCTACAAGTTCTCCACCTACGCGACGTGGTGGATCCGGCAGGCGATCACCCGTTCGATCGCCGACCAGGCCCGCACGATCCGCATTCCGGTGCACATGATCGAGACGATCAACAAGATCGTGCGCACCTCGCGCCAGATGCTGCACGAGATCGGCCGCGAGCCGACCCCGGAAGAACTGGCCGAAAAGCTCGCCATGCCGCTCGAAAAGGTCCGCAAGGTCCTGAAGATCGCCAAGGAGCCGATCTCGCTCGAAACCCCGGTGGGTGACGAAGAGGATTCGCATCTCGGCGATTTCATCGAGGACAAGAACGCGCTGCTGCCGATCGACGCCGCCATCCAGGCGAACCTGCGCGAAACGACGACCCGCGTGCTGGCCTCGCTCACGCCGCGCGAAGAGCGCGTCCTGCGCATGCGCTTCGGCATCGGCATGAACACCGACCACACGCTCGAAGAAGTCGGCCAGCAGTTCTCGGTCACCCGCGAACGTATCCGCCAGATCGAGGCGAAGGCGCTGCGCAAGCTGAAGCACCCGAGCCGGTCGCGGAAGCTGCGCTCGTTCCTGGATAGCTGAGGCGATAGATAGACAAAGAAAGCCCCGTTACCCAAAAGGTCGCGGGGCTTTTTTATATCTAGGCCAGCTTTGTCGGATCGCCGAACTCGGCATTCAGCCGTATCGCTTCGCGCACCAGCCGGCTTGCACTTTCCGCATCCACGCTGTCACCCTCGACAAAGGTTATCGTCGCCATCTCGTATTTGCCGCCGGGCTTCAGGCGTGGTTCGATGCCGCGCAGCCGCTGGCCGCGCCAGAAGCCGAAGAGCACGCGCTTATCCTCGGCGCGGATCAAGAGGGCGGGGCCGTTGGAGAAGTAGACGAGGTGGCCCCATTTGATGCGTTCGTCGAGGTCGCCCGCGGCAAGCGCCGCAGCGCGCAGAGCCGCCACGATCTCGCGGTGCCAGCCGCTCTGGGCGGCGACATAGACTTCGGGGCTCTCCGCAGGCTTTTCCTTGCGCATCATCGGCTTTCCTCCCGCTCAGCGATCCTATCGCGAACAGCCGTCGACGTGCCAGCGGTTGCACCGACTCCCTCGGCATGCAAGCTTGCGGCCATGACACAGGCAGCGGAAGGGAGGATAGTCGTGCGGGATTGGTTCTGGCGCCTTGTCCTGTCCTTCTCCGCCACGGGCCTCGTGCTCGGCACATTGCTCTTCGCGGCGTCGCTGACGCCAAGCCTCTTGCCGCGCACTTATGTCACGCAGGGCCTGCTTTCCGGCGTTGCCATGGCTTGCGGCTATGGCCTCGGCGTGCTTCTGGCGGCGCTCTGGTTCTGGCTCGAGCTGCCGGAGCCGAAGGATCGTGTGCGGCTGTGGTTGAAGGCGGTGGCGGGCGGTGTGTGCGGCGTGGTGGTGCTGGTGTTCCTGTGGCGCACCGCCGAATGGCAGAACTCCATCCGCGCGCTGATGGACCTGCCGCCGATCGAGACGACGCATCCTTTTTATGTCGGCCTCATCGCGCTTGCCCTTTTCCTCGTGCTGTTCGGCCTCGGGCGTCTTTTTGCGTTTCTTGTCCGGCTTTTCGCCAGCACTTCGCGCCGCGCGGCGCCGCGGCGGCTCTCCTATGTCATCGGTACGGCGCTGGCCGCGACCCTGTTCTGGACGCTCGCCGACGGGCTTCTCGTGCGTTTCGTGCTGCACACGGCCGATTCGTCCTTCCGCCGGCTCGACCAGGTGATCGAGCCGGACACGGCCGAGCCCTCCGATCCGTTGAAATCCGGGAGCGCCGCCTCGCTGGTGCGCTGGGACGACCTCGGCCGCATGGGCCGTTCCTTCGTTGCCACGGGGCCGGCGGCCAAGGATATCGCCGCCTTCACCGGCAAACCGGCGCTGGAACCACTGCGTGTTTATGCCGGCCTCAACGCGGCCGAGACGCCGGAGGCGCGCGCAAAAATCGCGCTCGACGAGCTGATCCGTGTCGGCGGTTTCGAGCGCTCGACGCTGCTCGTCGTCATGCCGACCGGCACCGGCTGGATCGATCCGGAGGGGATCGACACGGTCGAGTACCTGCACCACGGCGATATCGCGAGCGTCGCCATCCAGTATTCCTATCTTGCGAGCTGGCTCTCGCTGCTGGCCGAGCCGGATTATGGCGCGGAGGCCGCCCGCGCGCTGTTCCGCGCCGTCTACGGCCACTGGACGACGCTGCCGAAGGAGAGCCGCCCGAAACTCTATCTCTATGGCCTCAGCCTCGGTGCGCTCTCCTCCGAACAGTCGGCCGAGCTCTTCGAGGTGATCGGCGATCCCTACCAGGGTGCGCTCTGGGCCGGCCCGCCATTTCCGAGCCGCATCTGGCGCAAGATGACGGCGGACCGCAATCCCGGCACGCCCGCCTGGCTGCCGCGCTTTCGCGACGGCTCCTATGTGCGCTTCACCAGCCAGCGCAATGTGCTGCCGCAGGCGGGCGACCATTGGGGGCCGATGCGCATCGTCTACCTGCAATATGCCAGCGACCCGATCGTCTTCTACGATCCCTATTCCTTCTATCGCCAACCGGAATGGATGGCGGTGCCGCGCGGTCCGGATGTCTCGCCGGATTTTGCCTGGTATCCCGTCGTTACCTTCCTGCAACTGATGCTCGACATGGCGATGGCGACGACCACGCCGATGGGGCTCGGCCATGTCTATGCCGGGGAGCACTATATCGATCCGTGGATCGCGGTGACGGGGGTGGCGGATTGGAGCGAGGCGGATGTTGCGCGGCTCAAGGAGAAATTTCGCGCAGGGCAGTAAAGAGCTGCCCCTCATCCCGCTGCCGCGACCTTCTCCCCGCAAGCGGAGAGAAGGAGCAGAACGGTAGGGTCGTGGGCTGGACAACGGTGCCGCAATTCCCTTCTCCCCGCTCGCGGGGAGAGCGACTGTCTTGTCAGTCAAGCGCTTTTCCATGGTTTGCTGTCCCGGATGATGGCGTTTAGAATGGTGAGGAGCTTTCGCATTGTCGCGACGATGGCGACGATCTTTGGCTTTCCGGCTTCGACGAGACGATCGCGGAACGCTTTGAGCACCGGGTTGTGACGGGCCGCAACGAGGGCAGCCATGAACAGCACGGCGCGAACCTTGCCGCGCCCGCCGCCGATGAAGCTCTTGCCGCGCCACTTGCCCGATTGCCGCGTGAAGGGAGCCAGTCCCGCCAGTGAGGCGATCTGACGCC